>NZ_JBIONV010000001.1:860000-2310000 GCF_051711925.1 Enterococcus sp. DIV2385
TGCCTGCCTGTCACGCAGGAGATCGCGGGTTCAAATCCCGTCGGAACCGCCATTTAATGTTGTTACTTGAAAATTATTTGAACAAGCTTTTGTTTTAGGCGTGGTAGCTCAGTTGGTAGAGCAACGGATTGAAGCTCCGTGTGTCGGCAGTTCGACTCTGTCTCACGCCATTTATGGAGGAATAGCGAAGTGGCTAAACGCGACGGACTGTAAATCCGTTCCTTAGGGTTCAGTGGTTCGAATCCACTTTCCTCCATTTTAGGGGCATAGTTTAAAGGTAGAACAACGGTCTCCAAAACCGTTGGTGTGGGTTCAATTCCTGCTGCCCCTGCCATTTAATTATTTAATAGATACACTTTTTAAGATTACGGCGATCGTGGTGAAGTGGTTAACACACCAGATTGTGGCTCTGGCATTCGTGGGTTCGATTCCCATCGGTCGCCCTTTGTAATTTTATTGGGGTATAGCCAAGCGGTAAGGCAACGGACTTTGACTCCGTCATGCGTTGGTTCGAATCCAGCTACCCCAGTTTTTTTGTAACAAAAATGGAATATGGCGGTATAGCCAAGTGGTAAGGCAGAGGTCTGCAAAACCTTCATCACCGGTTCAAATCCGGTTACCGCCTTCCAAAATATCTTGCCGGCGTGGCGGAATTGGCAGACGCGCTGGACTCAAAATCCAGTTCCTTCACGGGAGTGCCGGTTCGACCCCGGCCGCCGGTATACTAAAGACTGTTAAATCAATGATTTAACAGTCTTTTTTCGTTATAGTGGTGCGAAAATGGTGCGAATGAAATTTTTTAATGTATCAATATATAATCAAATAAGAAATTAAGACGTTCAAAATTTGAGCGTCTTTTTTTATATTCAATATCCGAGAGGAGGAAAAAGGTGAGAAGACCAAGAATAAAGAATAGTAAATTGCTAGCGGCTTTAGTATTGCTATTCCAAACTGTAAATACAGGTATAACACCACTTATCGCTCATGCAGAAGAAAGAGATTATCCTGAAGAAGTAACAATTGAGTATGATGCTAATAATATTTACAATGTTTCGGGGGTATATAATAATGGAAAAGTTTTTAATACGCATACAGCCCCTACCTATGCTAATTATAAAGGGAAGAAGCAACCTGTTTTCTGCATTGAGCCAGAAGTGAATATTATTAATCCAGTCAATCCAGGTTATGAAAAAAATCCTTTACCTGATATGCCAGATCGCGCAAAATTAGTTTCCATTTTATGGAAAAAAGTTGGTCAAGATCCTGATACCCAAGCCGTTGCACAAAAAATTATTTGGCAAGCAGCCAATGGCTATACCATCCATACCATGTCTCGCCCAGATGGCAGTACAGTAGATATTCCAAGCATTGAAGCAAAAATCAATAAAGTTGTCCAAGACTATCAAAAGAAACCCAGCTTTGATGGAACGACAACCAAACTGAACTTAGGAAAGTCGACTGTTTTAACAGATACGAATCAATTAAACTTGTCAGAATTTGATAAAGTGGTCGAAAATACTGCGAACATTGACTATCATGTCAACGGGAACCAATTAACTTTGAGTACGAATGAACAGTCAAAATCGGGTGTACTCACACTAGAAAAGTCAGAAGGAAAAGGCACGCCAGTTGCTTATAAAAAAGCTGGTGTACAAACCGTGATGGCAGGTGCCATTGATAAACCAACGACTTATACAGTCAAACTGGACATAGAAACAAAAGGCAAACTAAAAATTACAAAAATAGATAAAGAGTCAGGTAAAAAATTGCCAGGAACCGTCTTTCATTTAGATTTCGGTGGAAAGTTTCCTACACAAGAAGTGACAACAGGGGATGATGGAACCAGCCTAATTGAAGGGATTCCTCATAACACAAAAGTGACTATTACTGAAAAATCTGTTCCAGCGCCGTATACGATTGACCCAACGCCGCTTTCTGCCACCATCAAAGCAGGTGAAACGATTGAAAAAGTATCTAAGAACCTTCGAGAAAAAGGACAGATAGTTTTAGATAAAAAAGGTGTTGAAACAGGAACCACCCTTTGGAACGAACATTACTCATTAGCGGGTAATCAGTTTGAGATACGTAAAGAGACCTCAGATGGACCGATTGTTCAAACGATAATTACGGATGCAAAAGGACATGCAGAAACGTCAAAAGATGTTTTGAAAGCATTAGAATTAGGAACTTATTATGTAACTGAGAGCAAAGCTAGTGCTGGGTTTGTAAATACGTTTAAACCAGTCAAAGTGGTCTTAGCTTATCAAAATCAAACCGTGCCTATTTCAGTAGAATATGTAAAAGGGACCAACCAAGAAATTACAGGACAAACCACTTTAACCAAAGAAGACAAAGATACAGGAGCGGACACGCAAGGAAATGCTACGTTTAAAGGGGCACAATATACTTTATTCTATGGAGAAACCAATCAAAATCATGCTAAAGATACACCTGTAAAATGGCAAGATGAAAGTCATCCAGAAGTTATAAAAGGTAAGAAAGCTTCTGAACAAGAAGTAACGTTAACCATTGATAAAGAAAATCAAGTGGGGGTGAAACACTTAGCCATTTCCAACTACTATTGGAAAGAAACCAAGGCACCTTCTTTGTAATTATAAAATAATTTTATTGTTAGACTAGAATTCGTAAGCGTAAAGCCTAAAATTAAAAGAAACCTGCTAATAAAAGTCAATGAAAAAAGTATTAGCTTATTGGGAGCTACATCATTAGCTTCAACAACATTACTAGGAGGAAGTGTATTTGTAGTAAGTGATACAGTAAATCCTGCTCCAGCAACAGCAGCTACATCTGTTAAAGAAGATAGATCTGACGATTAATCAAATTCCATCAAATCCTAAGAGATGAAAAGCTAAAATATTGTTGTAACGTAGAAAACTATGTATAACGTTGTAACGTAGAAAACTATGTATAACTCAGTTTTCTGTTTTAAAATAAAATAAGAATAAAAGAAAACACAATTCTAAGAGGATTGTGTTCTTTTAGGGTGGAATAAATGTTAAATAGGGAATTCTGGCAATAAATTAGCTTGGATATTGCTAAAATTATAATTACTAACATACAAATAACATTACGAAATATCAAGGTGAACAGAGTTTAAGCATAAAAAGATAGTCATACTTTTTATTTTGATTATTCTGTAAATGGCAAATGATCTTTATTGACAAAACAGGTATTTTTTATTTCTTGACGATAGATACGAATCAGCTTCTTCATAAATTTTAGTAAATTGATTTACCAGTTTGGAGCTGATTGTTTCTATAAAATAAAGTTACAAAAGGAAAAGTTACGTGTCTGAAACGTCTATTAACATTGAATTTTATACGTTTTCATGTGACGAATAATGACATTCTAAGGAGGTGAACTATATGCGTGATGAAGAAAACAACGAAACTTTGATCAATAATGAACAAGTTGCTTGGTTCGAAGAAGTAGCCGATCAATCATTCGACGATGACGTTTTCGGTGCCTGCACTACTAATACATTTTCATTGAGTGATTATTGGGGAAACAAAGGAAATTGGTGTACAGCTACACACGAATGTATGGGTTGGTGTAAATAATTTTATAAAAAGGAGCTTTTATAATGAATAATGACAAACAAAATGAACCAAATGTGGATTTAGAGTTGGGTAAATACCTAGAGGCAGATTTAATTTCTTTAACAGACGATGAAGTTACAGGAGGAGGAACACCCACAATTACTATTCCTATTTCTATCGCTGTTTCAGGTTGGATTTCAGATAAAACATGTCCAACAAGCGTTTGTACGAGGGCTTGTTAATAAAATGAATGTGAGGTGTGAATGAATGGTTGTCTACAGCAAAAAAGTTTATCCCGAATTAGAGTTAAAAGATTATAATGAGCATATTTTACCCATAGTTCATTATATTGAACAATTAAATTTAAAAAAATTAATTGAACTGCCAACTATAGTAAATTATAAAACAGAGGAAAAATATCCATACTATAATGTATGTATGTCCATTACTAGCGAAATTTGGGATAAAGTTTGGAATAACAAATTAGACGCCTATGTTCACAATCCATTATCTTTCAAAGAAGCTATTTGCGATGATTTATCGCAAGTAGCTTTCTCTTATATGATACGAGGATTTTCTGAACATATAAAATTATTACAAAATGTCGAATTAGAAAATTCGTATTTACTTTATAATGAAACACTAAAAAGAAATAAGATGAAAGAATTTTCTGAGACGTATTTTGTTACTTGGAATAGATGTATTAACTTAATAATAAGTAGAATAAACTCTATTGTAGATACTGTCAAAAGAATACAGCAATACAGAATAGATATTGAGAAAAAATTTAATATTAATAAAGACTTAAAAATAGTGTATGTGAAGTCTGATGGTGATACGCATAATGACGGATCATCAGTGTCAATTATTTATTTTGAAGACAAACAAAAAATTATCTATAAACCACGTTCTGTTTCTGGAGAAGCCGGATACACCAAATTAATTATGGCTATCAATTATAAATTTAATTTGAATCTACCTGTGTTATCTGTGATTAATTGTGGAAATTACGGTTTTACCTCATTTGAAACTAGTGACGAAACTCAGGTTGATATGTATAAAGCTGGCCAACTCGCATGCTTAATGTACTTATTGAATGCGTCCGATATGCATTATAGTAATATATTATGGACACATAAAGGACCGTTGCCAATAGATCTCGAAACGTTATTCCACCCGTCTCGCAATAGATCCGGTATACCAGAATCTAGCAATAGTGCCTATGACTCTTTAGAAAAGTCTGTTTATGGTACTGGAGTACTACCAATTTCTATTAGCGATAAAAACAAAAGTGGTTCAGTTGACGTTGGTTTCACGGGAATTAGAGATAAAAACAGTGTTAGTCCTTTTAAAACCTTTGAATTAATCAACGGATTTAATTCTAACATTAAAGTTGTATGGCATAACTCAGCCACTGTTTCTGAAGATCTTATAAATGACTCGGAATATGAAAAACAGATTTATGAAAACTGTGCTAAAGTTGTCGATGGTTTTACTGATGTCTACTTATTAATACTAAAAAACAAAGAATTTTTTAGTAAAGAAGTAATAACATCTTTTAAAGGTGCTAAACTTCGTTATATCCACAATATGACTTATAGATATGAGCAAATATTACGAGTTTTAACAGCAACAGAACCTTCGAAAGATTTAGATATGGCACATTCACTATTATCTAGAATTGGTATTTTAAGTATGACTAGTGATAAAAATATTACTAAATCCGAATGTAGTCAATTGTGGAAGGGAGATATTCCTTACTTTACAATAAATTTTGATGGTACAGAAATTCATAGTAATAATGATATTGTATCCACAGTTAAAAATAGCCCCCAATCCGAATTTATTCGTAAGATGAAAAAACTATCACAAAAAGATTTAATTAATCAGCAACAAATTATACAACTAGCATTTGTTGCTAAATTAGCAGACCCACACGCGGAAGGAAAATTAAAACTAGAAGAGTTAGAGAATGGGAATCAAAAAGCTATAGAGAAAAAAAGTGATGGACTAAAAAAGACTACAGAGATAATTAAAACTATTAAATGGTTTTCTCAAAATTTATTAAATTCAGTACTTGATGATCGATATGAACATTTGCCAAAAACTTGGGTAGGTGCAGTAGCTAAAAACGGGAATAATGGATGGACACCTGGAGTTTTAGGATACGATTTATATAGTGGCAGAATAGGTCCTGCACTAGTGCTATCTATTGTAGGTAATCAGTTTTCTGATATTGAGGCTACAAATATTTCCAACGATATATTTGAAAAATCTGCTCAAATCCTCGAAAATCAAAGTTTTGAATTAAGGAATGTGTTGTTGTCAGGTACTGGAGCTTTTTCAGGTATCTCTGGGTTACTTTGGGCAATGTATCATGCAGGTACCATTACAAATAACCAACGATGGAAAAACGTCGCTATTAATTCTTGGGAACTTTTAAGAATGGACTTAGAAACTGTTGACAATAATTTTTTTGATATGATTAATGGAAAAAGTGGTGCGATTATAATGCGCTTACAGATGCAAGACACTTTCCATCCAAAACAAGAATTTTTAGATAAGTGTGTTAATTTAGCTTATGAAAAAATTAACGAAATTGATAGTTATATGACTTCTGGAGTTGCACACGGATTAGGACATTTACTTTGGTTTTTTTCTATAATTAATCAAAGAATAAAAGATAATAAAATAAAAAAATTAATTATAGATATAGATACTGCTATCAAGAAGAATTACACAAATAAAGAAGGTGTCATCGAAACTTACTTAACTGAACAGAATGAGCATGTGTCCTCTTCATGGTGTAATGGGTTGTCAGGCTTACTAATTGCTTACTATGAGGCCTATAAAGCGGATGCATTACCAAAAGTATCAGTAATATCTGTTATAAATCAATTGAAAACCATACCGATCTCATGCGTTCCTGTCCTTTGCCATGGGAGTTTGGGTGTTCTCACTGCTTTAGAATATGTCCACGAATCTTTTCCAGAAGAAACAAAAATACTGATTCATAATATAAAAAATACATTTTGTTCCCCAACATATATCTATGAATATTTTAAAGAAGGGAAAGGTCGATATACACTAAGTCCAGGCTTAATGTCAGGAAAAGCAGGGGCATTGTTACACTTATGTAAACTAGCAAATAGTGATTTGAAAATATCACCTTTATTGTTAGGTGTATAAAATGAAAAATTTTATTTTTAAAAATAAAAGAAAATTAAAACCTACTATTCAGGTAGCCCAAACGGAATGTGGCTTATGTTGTGTTCGAACTATTTTAGAAGCTTATGGATGTCATAAAAAACTTACGGACCTTAGACAAATAAAAGAACCTGGAAGAGATGGACTCGGCTTAACTCAATTAAAAGAATTGTTAATGCACATGGGGATGGATGTTCAAACTTATAAAATCAAAGACTTGAGAGCTTTTGAAGTTGTAGATTTTCCGATAATTGCTTTTTGGAAAGGATATCACTTTGTGTGCATAGAATTATTCAGCGAAAAATATGTTATCATTATGGATCCGTCAATAGGAAGAATAAAAATATCAATTAATGAATTTCAAAAAGATTTTTCTCAGTATATCTTAGTAGCTAAACCCAATAAAAACTTTGTAAAAGTTAAAAAAAATAAATTAGATACTTGGAAAAAAGACTACATTTGGCCGAATAATATGATGAGTCTCTATCTAGGTTTGCTAATGACTAGTATTATTTTAGTAATTATGACTTTATCTATTCCTATATTTACACAATCGTTGATAGATAAGAGTAGTTACTTAAATTCTATATCGTTTGTAAAAACAATAGAATTACTACTATTAGCAATAATTACGATGATTGGTCTAAACACCTTCAGAAGTTACCTTTCAATTAAAATTAGTTACAAATTCAATTGGCATTTATTAGTTGGAGCTTTCGCACATACCTTATCATTACCCGCTAAATTTTTTACAGTACGATCTCCAGGAGAAGTTATTTTTAGATTAAATTCATTGACTAGAATTCAAGATGTTTTAGGAATTACTTTGGTACAAACTTTTCTGGACATAGTTAGTAGTATTGTAATACTTGGATATATTTTTTGGAGTTCTTGGACTTTGGGAATTATTATCGTCACATTAATAATGTTTATGTTTTTATTTTTGATTATAACTCAAAAATATGTAGACTCTGCAACAGATAAAGAATTGCGTGAAGGATCTAGTGTTCAGAGTATCCAATTAGATGCTCTAGCTTCTATAAATAGTGTAAAACTAGGGGGCTATGTACAGTCGTATTTTTCTGATTGGAAAGATAAGCTTACAAAACTTTTATCTGCTTCTTCACATAGGATGTATCTTCAACAAGGTATTGTTGGATCCGTTTTATATGGAATGCAAACTATTTTTCCTTTAATTATTCTTGTTATTAGTCTATATCAGGAAAAATTAGGGACATTATCATTAGGTCAAGTAATAGCTATTCAATCGACTGTTAGTATGTTATTTAATTATTCAAATACAATATTTAGTACCCTTTCAAACATTATGGTGGTAGAACGATATATTGAGTTATCTGAGGATATATTTGACTATCCTATTGAATCAAGTGTTAGAAGTGATCATATTATGGAGTCTGGAAATCTTTCGATAAATAATTTGTATTTTCAATATACTTCTGATACAAAACCAGCGTTGAAAAATATTAATTTAAAAATATTGGATGGAGAAACAGTTGCTTTTGTAGGTGTATCCGGATCCGGAAAAACAACACTAGCCAAAATATGTAGTAGTTTATTTGAACCTACTAAAGGAGATATATTTTTTTCAGATATTAATTTTCAACGATATAACCTTGATCAATTAAGAAAATCAATTAGTTATATTCCTCAAGAGGCTCATTTGCATAATCGCACAATAATAGAAAATTTGAAATTAGGAAGTCAATTAAGTGAAGAAAAAATAATTGAATTATGTAGTTCTTTAGAATTTTTATCTTTTATTTCTGATCTACCAATGGGATACAATACTGTAATTTCTGAAATGGGAGCAAATTTATCTGGTGGACAAAGACAAAGAATTCATATCGCACGAGCAATTCTTCAAAATCCTAAAATACTAATCATGGATGAGGCTACATCATCATTAGATAATATTTCTCAAAGTTCTGTATATACAGAACTATCTAAACTAGAGTGTACAAAAATAGTAATTGCCCATCGTCTAGAAACGATTCTAAATGCTGATAAAATATTTGTTCTTAGAGACGGAGAAATTGTGCAAACAGGTCACCATAATGATCTAGTCCAACAACCTGGAGACTATAAGGATTTATTTAATACGGTAATTGAAAAGGAGAAATAACTGTGCACAATGATAATAAATTAGTTAATATTATAGAAGATATCTTTAAAGATATAGTTGAACACACACACACTACCTTAAAAAGATCTTTTACAACATTTCAAGAAAAAGAAACAGAAGTTTTTATAAAGTGTTTTCATGCTTTAATAGAATATCATATAAATAGAGTCGTTCAGAAAACATTTATTTACGAATTCCATGAATTTCGAAAGAGTTTAAATATGCCTGCTAATCCAAATTCTTCCGTTGCATTTGATCTGTTTTTACAGAAACTGGATAAACAAATGGTTGAAAAATGGCTAAACAAATACAGCTATTTAAGAACAATTATTCATACAATTATAAATAATACAAGCTTATACATTATAGCAGTATGCAAAAATTTCAAGGAAGATATAGATCAATTAAATAATAATGAGATGATTAGTAAAAATTCTTATTTAACTGCTATAAATGCATTAGATTCTGATCCGCACAATGGTTCAAAAATCGTTTTATGTTTTGAATTTTCAAATGAAGAAAAAATTTTATATAAACCCCGTTCTCTAGAAATAGACCAATTAATAGACACGATATTTTCTGATATTCTAAAGTTTAAAGGGCTCAAATATAATACACCAATTGCTCAAACAATATGTCGAAATAGCTATGGTTGGCAAAAATTTATTTCTCATACTTTTATTGATGAGGCAGACTTATCAGAAGCTTATTATAATTTGGGGCTGTGTGCAGCAGTATTCAGAAGTATTGGTGCCACCGATTTACATGATGAAAATGTGATTTTTAACGGAACTACTCCTTATTTCATTGATTTAGAAACTAGTTTAAAACCATCACACGAAGAAATAAATGAGGATTCTATATGGGACGTATTAAATAAAGAACTCTCTAATTCTATTGCTAATACTTGTATAATTCCAGCTAAGTTAATGGTAGCACCACATAATATCTTAATTGGGGCTATTAATACACCTTATCCACAAAAAACAGAAGAATTATGTTTCACTCTGACCAATCCAGGAACTGATGCAGTAGATATATCTAAACAAAATATTATAGTTTCTAGAGATTCAGCTCCTATAATGTTAGAAAAAAATAAATTTCCTAGCCCTCTTCCATACCAGCAAGACTTTGTTAACGGCTATGAAGAAGGTATTAAATCTGTAATAGTAAATCGTGAAAAGATTAGTGATTTATTAAGTAGTTTTCCTTGCACCAGTAGAATAATTGTGAGACCAACTGTTCAATATTTTTTCTTACTGGATGCATGTTTGTATCCCGAAAATTTAATTGATGAGTCTGCTATAGATAAAATATTATCTTATATGAAGCCTTCTAAAATGTTTACAGAATCGGAAAATGCAAGTAAAGTACTTGAGGCAGAAAAAAAAGCTTTAAAAAAAGGAGATATTCCGTATTTTTCAATTGGGTCGAATAAGCATACAATTAATTTAATGAACATAAATACCAATACATTTGAAATGTCTCCAATAGAAAATGCTTTATATTCTTTAAATAATCTTTCTGATCGGGCACTTTTAATTGATAAACGTTTAATTGCAGAGGGGTTTTCTGAAATTAGGATTCATGAAGCAACATTTGAAAATAATAAAACTAAAAAATCACAAGCTAAAATGTTCACTGATGTTTTAAAAGAAGTGACAATAGACAACCCAGATGCATTATTTAAGTTAATAATAAATCAATCTATTACTACAAAATCTAAAAATGCTGAAACAGGTTGGTTAAACGGTGTTTATGGAGACATGAATATTGCTTACAATTCTATATCATGTATTTCGTTGCATGATGCTGGTGGTATTTTATTTCTACTTAAACATTTAACAGAATATAAAAAATGCGTTGATGATATAGAAACAAATGAATTATATATTCGTGCTTCTAAAGGTGTCAACTCTCTTAAAAATACTATTTATGGTTCTACAGAAGTTTCAAATACCCCAATGTCAATTATTTCAGGATCAAATTCTCTTGAATTTCTGTTTAACCATGAACAAAAAAAACTGAAATATCTTGATAAGACTATATCAAAAATTCAATTAGAGAATATTGAAAGTGGAGATGTTTTTTTAGGTCCAATAGGTATTGCATTAGTAAATGCTACTTTTCCTAATACGTCTATCGATAATATCATTTATTTTACAGAAAAATTCCATAATACTAAATTACCTAGTGAAGGAATAGCTCACGGAAATTTAGGTGTTTTATGGACAAATTTTAGATTAAATTATGCCTTGGACAGATTAGATATATGTAAAAATATATTTCATGAAACGACTCGGATTAAGTTTGAGGAATCTGTTGAAAATGTTGGATGGTGCAACGGAAATTCGGGTCTATTAATGGTACTGACAGAAATGGCTACTTTATTAAAAGTTGACATAAATTTATTTGATTTGGCCAAAAAATCTACTATTCTTCCATTAGAAACTCCTTTAGATTTATCAATCTGTCATGGAGTATCAGGTGTTCTTCAATCACTGCTTTTTTCCTTTAAAGTTTCAAAAAAATCTGAGTATATAATGCTAGCTAACGAGTATTGGTTATCCGTCCTTAAACTAATAGACATAAATGGTTACTATACAGGTGAAAAAAACAGGGATTATTTACTTGGATATTTTTTAGGCTGGAGTGGTATGGCTGATTCAGCACTATTATTAAAAATGTACAATGAAGGGTCCTCTCCTTTGATTCCTCTAAATTTGAGTTCCTTAGATTATCAGAAAAAGCTGATGGAGGTGTAAACTATGAAAGCCCTAGTTGCAATAAATCCCAGATACAAAAATTCATTAGAGTTTAAAAAAATGGAAACAGTTAAATTCGGATCTACTAATGTTCTATTTGGATTAGTAGAGTTAAATCAACCCGATTTTGATATAAATAATCTTCAAAATGATGATTATATATTAATAAAAGTTAAATATTTTTCTTGTAACTATAGAGATAAATCTATCTTATTAGAAGCCTATACTTCTGAAAAAAACGAAAATAGATTATTCTTTCCATTTGGTTCAGAATTTAGTGCTGAAATTATTAAGATTGGAAAAAATGTTAATAATTTCAATGTTGGAGATTTTGTCATGCCAAACTGCGAATATCCTCATGGAGTAAAACCAGGAATACCGAGTAATTTTGCATCTTTAGGATGGTTAAAAATTCACAAAAGTAAAGTTATTAAAATTCCAGCACGTCTAAGTCTTGAAGAAGCTGCATGTTTTTCTTTAGGCTCACAAACTGCTTCCAGTATGATTAGACGATCTAATATTTTGAAAGAAAGTGGTAATCCAGTAGTTTTCAGCGCACGCTCTGCAACTTCTATGTTTATTATTCGTCAACTACTTATACAAGGAATTACACCTATATGTATATCTACTACTTCATGGACAGATTTTGAAAAAGAATATATATATCCTTGTGAGGTGGAACGTTTAGAAGACGTATCTTTGCAAGCTATGAAGCGAAATATTACGCACGTTTTTGATCCTTTTTTTGATCTTAATGTAGAAAATGCAGTAAATTTATTACAAATTGGAGGCACTTATATAACTTGTGGGCTTTTAAATCAACACCCTCTTTTATCTGAGAAAATACCTATAGAAAATGAGCCAATTTTAAGAAGAGCACTAAGTATGGGAGTAATGAAAAATATTACATTTATAGGAAACTGCTTAGGAACATATGAAGATTTGCAAAATGCTATCAGTTTAGAGGAAAGATTCTCTGTGAAACCTGTAATTGATAAATCTTATAACGTTAACCAATACCTAGATTTTATAGATCGTTCATTTTTTAACGCTAATAAAATAGGTAAGGTGTCTTTAACCTACCATTAATTACAGTGTACTAAAAATTTAAAATTATTCAGATTTTTAGTACATTTAACTTTACTTTTGTTAAACTTTACTTTAATATTTGAGTAGAGATGTGAAAAAATTGTTAAATTTGGTTCAAAAGCTAGGGTTTTTCTCTTTTTCAACACGAAAAAAGATTTTTGAATCATAACTAAATAAAAGTAAGGAAAGCTATGAAAATACTCGGTAGTTACTTGAATAACTTCAAATAATTCGTTTAAGTGCTTTTAATTTTAGTTAGGACTGTTTTTTGGATAAATAATTAATCTTTACGATATTCTCTACATCGTTTTATCAGTTAAAAGAACTGGTCCCTAGTGATTATCTTTGTCTGAATACTAGTATATTACTTTTGTAAATTTAGATAACAAAGGAAAAATTTTCCCCTGAACTGCTTATGAATACTAAGTTTAAACGTTTTTCACACGGTTAATTAACTATAAGTAGGGTGACTATATGAAGAAAAAAATACACGAAGAATCTATACGTAATAAAGTTTACGAATATAGAGTTTTAGCCAGACTATCACAACAAGAATTAGCTGATAGAGTTGGTGTATCTAAACAAACAATTTTTGTTATGGAAAAGGGAAACTATGTACCGTCGTTACTATTAGCATTTCGAATATCAAATTTTTTTAATGTACCGCTTACAGAGATTTTTGAATACGATTTAGGAGGACAAAATAATGATGAATAAATCTATTGGATTTTCATTTAACGCCTTAAATGAATGGTCAGAAAAAAGTATTGGGAATTATAATTTACTTATTGGTGTTGGTTTTTTACTTGTAATGATTAGTTCTATTACTTTAGTATATCTGTTATTAAAGTTGGGACAAAGAGATGAGCGCACAACAAAAATTCATTTAAATGTATGTTGCTATATGTTGGTAACCATTGTTTTGTGTGACTTATTCTTTCCTAAAGAATACATGCAAAATATACTATTCTTATTCAAATATGCACTAGCATTTTCTATATCTTTAATTTACTTACTTAAAAAATATAAACAAGATTTATGTTAATTACTTATAAAAATCATAGGATGAATATGCTGACTAGCAGTTAGGAGAAAGAATATGAATATTAATAAAGTATCTAAATCTTATAACAATACAAGTGTATTAGATAATATATCTTTCAATTTTAAAAAAGGTGAAATAATAGGATTAGTTGGTAGAAATGGTGCAGGGAAAAGCACGTTAATGAAGATTATTACTGAAAATATCCTTAACTTTAATGGATCTATTATGAGAAATAGCTCGATAGGATATTTAATTGAAGAGCCAAAACTAATAGCAAGTATGTCTGGGTTAGAACATTTAATATATTTTTCTAGAATTTATGGGAATAAATTTGATATAAACGAATTCAAAGATTTATTAGTAAGTCTAAATTTATATCAAATATTGAATAAAAAGGTTAGAGAATATTCTTTGGGAATGAAGCAAAAATTAGCAGTGGTTATTTCTATCTTAAATTATCCAGATTATGTTGTACTAGATGAGCCCACTAATGGAATGGATGTTGAATCATCATATGAAATGTTGAACGCTCTGAAAAAACTTGCTATTAAAACGGATTTAGGTATATTAATTTCCAGCCACAAATTAGAAGATATAGAAATAATCTGTGATAGGATTCTATTTTTAGAAAATGGTGTTCTTATTGGAGAAGAAACAATTAATCAGAGTTCGCAAAACATAATAAAAATTATCTTTTCCAACAATGATGATTTAACTATGTTTATCAATAAGCAAGAATTAGGGAATATTTATAATGTAACTCAAGATACGTTGACATTACAGACAAGCTTAAATAGTAGTGACGTTTTTACTTTATTAGAAGAGTTAAATATATTTATAATTGATTGTCATACTGAAAAAAATACTCTTCGTAATATTTATTTAGATAAATTTGGTGGTGAAAAAAATGAAGTTTAATATAACAGGGTACGTCTCGTATAATCTAAAAAGACTAATAACGCGTGGCTATTTACCACTAGGATTGATGATAAGTATACTCCCAGCATCTATTATGTGTTACATTATTTTAGTTAATTCTGCACCATTTACAATTAAACATATTTCGAATTTCTATTGTATGTTAGGGATAACAGCAATGGTTCTCCAGTCTACGTATTTAATAAATAATGACTTTTCTTACAAAACTATTAGTTTGATATATAATTCAAAAGAAAATAGACTAGGTTATATTATTGGTAACATACTTATTTCTATATTTGTAGGCGCAATATTTTCTGCTATTGGAATAATTTTATTTATCATATCTAAATACTTAGGTGTACCAGGAGAATTAGAGATAATATTTTTATTAGGATTCATACTTGACGTAATTCTAGTCATAGTAATCTATTTTTTATGTGGATACTGTTTATTTTTATCGGGATTTCGTAGTGGTGCAGTGTATGGTATATTAATACTTTTCTTGCTTTTTATCCCTAATTTGCTTTCTAATATAGTTTATGGATATTCAAATCCTTTTTTATCAGCGGTAGTAGAAAATTTTCCTGGCTACTATTTGCCGATTACCGTAGGATCGAATGTATTTACACTATTACAATATATAATTAATTTAATAACAATATTTGTATTATTTACAGTTGTATTAAAAAAAAGTTTACGGGTAGAAGTTTGATTAAGTTTACTAACGAAAGTTGTGTCTCATATGGAGTATAAAGATATCATTAAATGGTTAATACTTATGTATATATCCTCTAAATCAGCATCATATTTTTATAAAATATTGGACTCAACAATAATTAATATATGGATTTCTAGATTAATATGTTGTGTTGTTGCCGGAATCATAGGTATCATTTTACACAAATATTGGTTTACGATTGTTTAAATAGGATTGATTTTTTAAATTTAAGGTGACAAAAACCTTGAAATATAAACGTGTAGGAATCCAAAATCATATCGTAAATTTCTTTGATTGCGTCCCAATATTCAATTATATTTTAAAGTTACTAGTCTTTCTATAGTGGAATTGGTAGTTTTTCAAAATTTTTTACTAATTGGATTGAATAACAAGGTAATTAGAGTTAGAGGTTATTATGATTTATGAATCAACAAGGTATATCTCAATGTCATTAAGTTAAGAAAAATCGTATATACAATAGTGTGTAATTGAATAAAATTAAGTTGTAATTTAAGTGATCTTTAACAATACCCCCCTCTAGAAGACATGTCTTCTAGAGGGGGGTACAACTTGTTCTACAAGAATTACTTTTTTATTTTTAACTTGTTATATTTTAGAACTTAGTATTGTTATTTTGTTTTACTTCTTTATCAAAATACAAAACTGGATTAAATTCTTCTTTGTTAAGTTCTATTACTTTTACATAGGAAAAGCAGGAAAGCTTAAATGTTTTCCTGCTTTCTTAACTGAATGACACTGAGGCATACCTTGTCGGTTCTTTTTCATATTCTGATTGTTTACAGGTAAACAGTAGGATATTCAAGTTGGGCATACGTCATTTGTGTCAATTTTGAGTATACTTTTTTTAATCTATTTAGTGTCTTGAAAAAGAGAATGTTTTGGTTGTTATAGATATGAAACAGGAAATAACCATTAAATTTCCTGCCTGTGTTCTTTGACAACTAAATAAAAATCTACCAGTACCTTCCATCTACGAGGAGCATGTTTTAGCTACGCCAAGACAAAGAAAAAAATCTTTGAGCGAATAATTTCTAAAGCAACTTAACTGTCAATTAAGGCCAAGATTCGTAAATGAACTAATGATACTTCCGTGAGGCTCGCCATAATGAGGGGAGAGGTGAAATTCCTATGATGCTTCTGACAAAAGCAGCTGATAGATTTAAAGAGATATTTATTAATAGAAAGAAAAATAAATAATTTAAACTAAATGGATGAAAGAAGTGAAAAAATTGGAACAAGTGATAGAATATAGTGCTCAAATAATCTTACCAAAAAATTTCATTCTAATTCAAAGAGAGGAGTACGATCATTTAAAAAGAGCAGGTTTTAAAGGAAACTGTATTTCTGTAGAAGCGTTTAGGAAAAAACATACTTGTTTAAGTCGACCAATGTTTAATGAACGAATTCTTTTAAATCCGAGATTAAAAAAAATCTTAGATATAAGAGAAAATCCCAATGGTTGTGTCTCGTATCCAAAAGGTGGTAGTGCTGGCAAATATTATATATTAGAAAGTAAGATGTTAACGTTTATTGAAGAGTATTTTTTCGAGATTTTTACCAGTTTTCAGATAGATGCGGTATAATTATCTTGACCATAGCTATTTAAAAGCTCTTTTTAAAAGAGGCGATTTAAATGGGAATTAGTAAACGAGGAACAAAGTGGCGTGCTTTTGTAAGCGTAAAAAAGGAAGGTGGAAAATACAGAAATAAGACCTTAGGTAGTTTTGATACCAAATTTGAAGCAGTAAAAGCAGTGAAACATGCGCAATCCGTCGCTTCAAAAGATCGACGTATGGCGTTTACGCTTCCTTTTTATGAGTATTTTGAATGGTTTTTTCAAAAATATAAAAAAGAAGCTTGTTCCAAAAAAACGCAAGGACACTATCAGCATACTAAAAGATATATTAAAAGGTATTTAGGTGATACACCATTATCTGACTTAACAAATGATAAGTACGTAGAATTATTAAATCGGTTTTCTAAAGACTATTCGCCAGCTACTTTAGAAAAGTTTCATACTCATATGCGTGCTTGTGTCAAATAGGCTTTTGCTCTGGGGCATATTCCTATTGAGTTTACTTCTGGTAGTTCTTTGAGAGGACTTGGAGATAAGTCTAAAGAAAAACCGATTTATCAAAAGTATATTGATGATACTCAGTATAAAAAAGTTTTACAGTATGTTGTTCAACATAGAGATAAAGAATCTTCTATTTATTATGTAATCATCTTTTCTCTACTTACAGGTTGCCGTTTTTCTGAAATAGTTGGGATTACAATTGATGATTTAAACTTTGAACAAGGGTTTGTAGATATAAACAAAACTTATGATCATATGAATCCGCCGTCTAATTCAAGCGATTGGCTTCCTTGTAAAAATAAAAATAGCTATCGTAAGGTAGAAATGCCACAGAACTTGGCAGAACTCTTGCAAAAGTTTTGGCAATATCAACAGAAAAAATGCCAGTTTCATCAAATTAAAAATCCACGTAAACAAATTTTCTTTGATTGGCAAGAAGGTGCCTGTGACAACCGAAAGGCCAATATTGAGATTAAAAAAATTCTTGTGACATGTGGCATAACTGATAAACCAAAATTTTCTATGCATTGTTGCAGACATACTTTTGTTTCTTTTTTAATCTATCAAGGCTATTCAGTAGAAGAAGTTGCTTTAATTGTTGGAGATAAACCAGAAGAAATAAGAAAAACATACTATCATGTCTTTCAGGAATATGAAGTTAGAACACGATCTAAAACGCGCAAATTGATGAATTCATTCTTTTAATTTGTTATTTAATACTAAATTAGCTGGTGCAAAGATGGTGCGAGAAAATGAAAAATAGTTAAAAGTATTTAAAGTGAAACGTTGAAATGACAGTGTTTATAAAGTATTTGACGGTATTTTAGGTAAACAATCTCTGGCCGCCGGTATACTAAAGACTGTTAAATCAATGATTTAACAGTCTTTTTTGTTTATTATTTTCTCGAATACATAAAAAAACCATCTCAAAAAAATGAGATGGAAAGTTAAGTGAGAGAGTGATAAGTATAGTGCGAATAAATACAAGGGTTACAGAAGAATGTGGGGGTTCTGCATCATCGTCATTAAATGTTCCTGCAGTGGGAATATGAATTTCTGTCATATTATATTCAATAACTTGAACTGTGATGATTGCAACAGTTCCAATGATTGCTAACATAGTAGTCATACTTTCACTCCTCTCTTAATTTTAAATAAAAGTACTTAACTGATTAACTAGAGACTAAAAAGATACATCAACATGAACGTTGAGCTTTAGCACTATACAACGTAAAGATCACTCTTAGCTATTTTGAGAAAAGCCTTCTCCTCGACCAGTCTTGTTCTACTCATTGGTGTCTCTCGACATTTCTGAGCAATAGCCTATGTTTGTATAGGAGCCTCACCTAACTTATTACAAAGAAATAATAGTCTTTTAAGTAACTCTTTGTCAAGACATAAGCAGAAGTCAAAACAGTTCTATTTACAAATGAATGCGACGAACCATTTCTTCTGTTATTTGTTCTACAATATCAATGGTTGTTTTTGGCGAACGTTGATTTCTGGGGATATCGATTGAGTAAATTTTGGCAATACGACCAGGATTTGCATCCATTAATACAACCCGATCAGAAAGTTGAACTGCTTGTTGAACATCATGCGTGATCATCACAATTGATTTAGTCGCAATTTGATTGTTTAGCCAAATTTCTAATAAATCGTTAGATAATTGGCTGGCTGTAATGATATCTAAAGCTGAAAAAGGTTCGTCTAAGAGCAATAAGCTAGGTTCGATGGCTAAAGCACGAGCAAAGCCTACACGCTGTTTCATTCCACCAGATAACTCTCTGGGATAAGCTTTTTCAAAACCAGTTAAACCAATCATTTCAATGAGATTACTGACTCTTTTATTTATTTGTTCGCGAGAAATTTCTTTACGGTTTTCTAAGCCAAAGCTGATATTTTTTTCAACTGTCAACCAAGGAAAAAGGGCAAAATGTTGAAAAACCATGCCGATATTGGCATCAGGCTCATTAATGATTTTATCTTCAAAAGTAATTTCACCTCTAGTTGTACGAAGAAGTCCAGCGATACTTCTGAGCAACGTTGATTTTCCTGTTCCTGATTGTCCGATAATACTTAAAAATTCATTCGTTTTAACTGTTAAATCAATATTTTCAAGGACTTTTAAATGTTCTGAATGTCCTTCAATTTCAAATTCTTTATATACTGATTTTATGCTTAATAATTCTTTATTTTCCATCGTCTTATTAGATAGGTAAAGGGAAATCACCTATCGTTCTCCTCTCTAGTTTATCTTAAAAATTTAGTCGAGTTGAGTCGTCCAGCTATTAATAGTGAAATTTTTGTTTTGCTGCTCGATATAAAGGTTGCCAAACAAAGGCAATACATAAACCAACAACGAAACACATCGCTAAGGTTCCTAAGGCAGATTTATCTTTTACGCCATCGTTTGCCGCAATATATTGTCCTAGGCCAGTAACATCTATTGATTTTTTGCCCCATTGAATGCTTTCTGCTGCGATATCAGCGTTCCAAGCAGCACCAGCAGCGTTAATAATTGCTGTAATGAGGTAAGGTAAAATAGAAGGGATCAAAAATTTTGTCCACCATTGCCATTTAGATAATTTAAAAAGTTTGGTCACGTCACGAATATCATCAGGGATGGCTAAGTAGCCAGCAATTACATTAAAGAAAAAATACCATTGGCAACCAACCATGATGAGTGGTAAAATCCACCATTCTAATTTGTTGAAGCCCATACTAATAATCAACACAATGAATGGAGTATAAACATTTGACGGAATGGAGCCTAAAATTTGTCCAATCGGTTGAACGATACTTAAGCGCCGATTATCATTCGCAACCCAGATTGCTAAGGGAGTAAAGATAATGCCAGCAACGACCATGGCCAAGGTAACCCGTAGTGTAGTATAAAGGGTTAATCTAGGAATCATGCTGAAATCTTGATGGGGCAAGAAATGATAGAGCTTAATAGAACAATAAACCCCAATAATGGTTAAGCTGACATACCATAATGTTTTGAAGAAATGGCGTAATTTTGCTAGTAATCGATAGAGATAGTCTAGCTTGAAAAAGTACCAAACTTTTGGTAAATCGTAAATCCAAAAATGACTGAATTTCACAAAAGCTTTTGAAAAGTATTTTGTTAAAGTTGCTTTTTTTAATAAATGATAAATGATGGATTTAGGTGGCGTCGTACTTTCGACATCTGTTTCATATTTAAAATAATAAGTGGCTCGAACTAAAGGTTGAAAAACTAAAAAGTTTAAAATCACCACATTGATTAATAAGGCAAAAACAGCCCATAAACAGGATTTAAAGTCGGCTCGATTTAATGCTACTTGGATATAAGAACCAATTCCTGGTAAATAAAGGTTGGTTTCTTTAGGAAAGGCAACAGAAGCTTGCTCGCTGGCCACCAAGGCAAACCAAGCCGCAGTTTGAGAAATAATAACGTTCCAAAGTAAGCCAGGAATTGAGTAAACAAATTCAAGACGCCAAAATTTTTCCCAAGCATTGTACTTGAACTGATCGGTCACATTGACTAGATCTGAAGGAATAACTTCCATTATTTGATAAAGAGTCAACATGATGTTCCAAGCTTGACCTGTGAAGATGGCAAAAATAGCAACCGCTTCTGCGCCCATCACATTTCCTGGAAATAAACCAAGTAACCAAGCAGTTGTAAAGGTCAAAAAACCTAGCAATGGAACAGATTCAAGGAAATTAACTAATGGTAAAATGACTCTTCGTGCCGTTTTATATTTTACGGCTAAAATACCAAAAACAAAGGAAAACAGGAAGGACCAAGCCATCCCCACAATCATTCGAAACATGGTTCGAATTGAAAAGTAAAAAAGATTTGATGGAGATAAGAAATCATCTGTTTTACTTGGTGTTGCGAGGAATTCTTCTGAGGGAAGGGTGTGGAGAGGGCGATTCATTTTTAGCCAAGAGAAGACGATGATAAAAATGAAAATGCCTAAAATGATGAGCAAGGTAAGATTTCCGATACTTTTAGCAAGTAGGGTATTTTTCTTAGATGATGCAGTGACAGCTTTCAATTTAAAAACCTCCAATTAATCATATTAAAGAGGTCGCCGAATAAAAGAAGAAGATTATAGGGTAATCACAATAATTGAGCTTTGGCTTTCTGAGACGTAAGAAAAAAATTCTAGTTATCTTAGGAAAGCCTTAATTCGACAATCCCTGCTTTACTCGTTACTGTCTCTCGACATTTCCGAGCGATAACCTGTGTTCTTCAGAGTAACCTCACCTAATATGATTCTATTTGATTTACATGCTTATCATACTCGTGACTAAAAATAAAACAATTTCTAGCTGGTTATACCTGAATTACTGTTTGTTGTTATTCTATTCAATTATTCTTAAAAAGATTGCCCACATTCTGTTTTTTTAGGGAGAAATTATCAGATGAGTATGTTATGTAACGCAAGGTGAATAGTATAGGATGTTGTATTTTTAGTTTGTCTCGTTTACTGTTAAAGATGTAAGTAGTAACTATACGTGAATGGATAAAATTTTGGGAGGTAGTGTATTGAAAACAAAAGTGATAGTAATTAGCGGTGTGACAGCAAGTGGAAAAACGACACTCATTAATGCTTTATCTGATACTGTTGAAAATGCTTATGTACTTTCATTCGATGATTATAGTATTGATGCTTTGCCATCGGCACCATCCCATGCTTTTTTATTAAAAAATTTCAACGTTGCAGTCAATTTATTCGATATTACCCAGTTAATGAAAGACTTTTTTTCTGTGAATGCTCAAGGCAAATTTAATTATATTTTTATAGACTTTCCATTTGGCTATTTACACGATGATTTGAAGCCTTTTATTGATATTGTGATCTACCTGAAAACGCCATTAGATGTTTGTTTTGCTCGCCAAGTGATTAGAGATTATTCTTATTCTCAAGGAGAAAGTATTATTAAGTGGGCCCATAACTATTTAAATAATGTTAGACCGCTATTTATAGAACATGAAAAAAATGTATCAGCAAGTTCAGACTATCTTTTAGATGGCACACATAGCGTAGATGAACAAATACAAAAGCTAAAAAAATTAAAAGTAATCTAGCACCTAAATTAAACAACAAAGAAATTTGTTCAGAAGAAAGGAAATTATGATGATTATTTGGTTAAACGGTGCGTTTGGAGCCGGAAAAACGACCATTGCACATGAGTTACAACAAAAACTTCCCAATGCAATCATTTATGATCCAGAAATTATTGGTAGTGCATTGATGGAGTTAGTTCCCGAAGAAATGAAAGAAAATGATTTTCAAGAGTATCAGGAATGGCGTTGCTGGAATGCTCATTTATTAAAACGAATGTCCAAAGAGTCTGGACGGCCGATTATTGTTCCAATGACCCTTTATAAAAAAGAATATGAAGAAGAGCTGATTGGATATTTGAGACGAGCAGGCGTTAACGTTTATCATTTTTTGTTAGCGGTCGAGAAAGAAGAATTTTTACAAAGATTATTGAAAAGAAATGATGGAACTTTTGAATGGGGGAAAAATAAGTTGCCCGAAGTACTTGAAGGTTTTCGTCAGATTAAGTTTACCGAGATTTTTAGAAATCATTCAGCTGACACGACAGAAATTGTAGCAACCATTCTTAATAGAGTAACCGAATAAAAACAAAATAAGGGACCTAAGCCGAAATGACTTAGGTCCTTTATTTTCTACTTCTTAAGATAATCAACTACCAGGTACCCTAATTTCTTCAAACTTTAAGATCGCACATTTACGACAACCTATTTTTACACTGTCAAAATTTTCTCTCAAGTCTTGTATTTTGTTATTTTTAGCAGTATATTTTAGGTGTACCTAAAATATATTGGAGGTTAACCTTCTGACGGGAAGGACCTTTTAAAATTATTGCAAAACGAAAGAAGGAATTGAATTGAAAAATTCAGAAGAACATGAACCAAAGCAAAGACATCATTTGATTGAATATGCAAATGGCCCTTCGCTTGAAGAAATTAATGGCACCATCGACGTGCCTAAAAATATGAGTTTTTGGAAAACGTTATTTGCTTACTCAGGTCCAGGAGCATTGGTAGCAGTGGGGTATATGGATCCAGGAAACTGGTCTACTTCAATTACTGGGGGACAAAATTTTCAATATTTATTGATGTCGATTATTTTAATTTCCAGTTTGATTGCAATGTTGCTCCAATATATGGCTGCTAAATTAGGCATTGTTTCACAGATGGATTTAGCACAAGCGATTCGTGCTAGAACTAGTAAGACGTTAGGTATTGTATTATGGATTTTAACAGAGTTAGCAATTATGGCTACAGATATCGCTGAAGTTATCGGGGGAGCAATTGCCTTATATTTATTATTTCATATTCCTTTAGGTCTGGCTGTCTTCATTACGGTATTTGATGTTTTACTTTTGTTGTTATTGACAAAAATTGGTTTTAGAAAAATTGAAGCTATTGTTGTTGCTTTAATTGTTGTTATTTTTGTGATTTTTGCTTATCAAGTGGCATTGTCAAATCCAGTATGGGGAGATGTAATTAAAGGGCTGGTTCCTAGCGCAGAAGCTTTTTCTACATCACATGCGGTGAATGGGCAAACGCCACTGACAGGTGCATTGGGGATTATTGGTGCAACAGTGATGCCTCATAATTTGTATTTACATTCTTCTGTTGTGCAAAGTCGTAAAATTGATCGTAAAGATAAAACCGATATTCAACGCGCTTTACGCTTTTCAACTTGGGATTCTAATATTCAATTAACGATGGCATTTTTTGTTAACTCTTTATTATTGATTATGGGTGTGGCCGTTTTTAAATCCGGCAGTGTCAAAGATCCTTCATTCTTTGGTTTGTTTGATGCTTTATCAAATCCAGCGGTTATGAGTAATTCTATTTTAGCGCATATTGCAGGATCTGGAATTTTATCGATTTTATTTGCGGTAGCCTTATTGGCATCAGGACAAAATTCAACAATTACAGGAACCTTAACTGGTCAAATCATTATGGAAGGGTTTATTCATATGCGTGTACCAATTTGGTTACGTCGGATGGTCACACGTTTGTTATCTGTTATTCCTGTCTTAATCTGTGTTTTAATGACCAGCGGAAAAAGTACAGTGGAGGAGCATATCGCGATTAATAATTTAATGAACAATTCACAAGTTTTTCTAGCATTTGCTTTGCCATTTTCGATGTTGCCTTTACTGATGTTTACAGATAGCCGTGTTGAAATGGGGGAACATTTTAAAAACTCGTGGTTAATTAAATTGTTAGGCTGGGTTTCTGTCATTGGCTTAATTTACCTCAATATGAAAGGCTTACCTGATCAAATTGAAGGATTCTTCGGTGATAATCCGACAGCGAGTCAAATTACGTTAGCCGATAATATTGCC
Organism: Enterococcus sp. DIV2385; assembly: GCF_051711925.1. NCBI lineage: Bacteria > Bacillati > Bacillota > Bacilli > Lactobacillales > Enterococcaceae > Enterococcus > Enterococcus sp. DIV2385. Next base: position 884,939 of record NZ_JBIONV010000001.1, read on the forward strand.
TATGTCATCATAGCACTCGTCATCCTCTTGTTAGTTTGGACGGTTGTGGAATTATATAAAGGCGATAAACGATATGCACAGCAGCTTGCAGCTATGGAGCAACAAGTAGAGGAGGTTAAATAATGAAATTTTCAAAAATTATGGTTGGTGTTGAAGAGTCGCCAGATGCGTTAAAAGCATTTCATTATGCTATCCAAAAAGCAAAAGAAGAACAAGCTGAATTGGTTATTGTTTCGATTTTAGAAGAGAAAGAGATTAATGTTTACCAATCGTTAGATAAAAATTATTGGCAAGAACAGTTGGCGAAATTAGAGAAACAAACGGAAAAATATCAACAAGAAGCGTCAGCGAATGGCATCGATAAAGTAAGTGTAATTGTCAATGAAGGAAACCCAGGGGAATTAATTATTAATAAGCTTATTCCTTTGAATAAACCAGATTTGTTAATTATTGGCTCCAAGTCAACTAGCAAATTAAAAAGCTTTTTTGGTAGCCAAGCAGCTTATATGGCTCGATATGCACCAATTTCTGTAATGATTATTCGCTAACAAAATTGAAACAGTTAAAAAAGCCGCCACGATTTACTATTCGTGGTGGCTTTTTTATAGTAATTTTTGTTTGTATAAATAAACAGCCAAACTTAGTTGTAGCGAACTATCAGGAAATTCTAAAGTTAAGTGAAGAATCTCTTCTATTTTTTTTAAGCGGTAAATAATTGTATTACGATGTACATACATATTTGTGGCAGTCAACGAAATATTTTTATTCGATTGAAAGTAGGTGTTGATGGTTTCTAGTAGGGAACTTTCATGTTTTTGATCTTCTTTTTCCAATGGTTCAATCAATCGTTGATATATTTTTTGTTTGGCTTGTTTGGTCAGGGTTTCGATCATTAAACGATAAAAAAAGAGGTCGTCATAATTCAAAATAGTTCGTTGTTGTAATTCTTGACTTGCTTGTGCTAAGTGGAATGTTTCTTGTGCTAATTTATAAGAATCACACAGATTGGTGATTTTTTTGACAGTTGGCCCAATCGCTAATTTAAATGATAATTTTGGATTCAGTTTCATTAATTGCTCTAGTAAATTCTTGGCAAGATGAGTGGTTTGTGCAAGGTAGGTGGCTTCCTCTTGTGCTGGATTTTCTAGTAATAAAATAAAGCCAGTTTGTGTAGGAAAGGCAGTAATTTTTTGTCGATATCCTTCTAAAATATGATTCAATTGATGGCCAATGCTATTCATTTGAATAGTCGGATTAAACAGTTGTTCCAATTGTTCAATGGCTACAAGCAAGAGACTAAATGTATCTTTTTCATTTAATTGCAGATAATTACTAAATTCTTGCCAAGCTTGAGGATTGGTATTTTTTTCTTGGATAAGGTCTTGAAACAGCGCCCCGATCTTTTGCCTCGTTGTTAAATTTTCCGAAGATTCTAATTGAAGTTGTGGTAAAAGGTAGTGAGCACAGACCTCCACAGATAATAAATCAATCGTCTGTAATTTTTTGGTAGTTTGCCAAATCACTAAGTAAGATAAGCTGAGATTTTTCTTTTTGATGGGTAAAATTCGCAAAGATAAATGATGGTTCGCTAAGGAAAATTCAACAGTCAATGGTTCTTTATAAAATAATAGGAGCTCATTGTTCTGGGCTTTTAAAGCTGTCTCAAACTGTTTTTTGAGAGTCGCGTTGTTTAAAATACTGGTGATTCTTGTTGGCGCATCAGGTAAATCAAAATGATTCATAATCTGAAAACGCTCGTCTAAAAGCATTACAGGCGCTTGAATCGCGGCACTTAATACTTCCAGTAATTGGGTACTTTTTCCGCCAGCTTTGATAATTGTATAAAATTTATTATGCATATGAACAGAATGTTGGCTAATCGTTTCGTCAGGTTGATTGACTCGGCGATTGACCAATGAAATAATTTGAGAAAAGTTGTAATTATAAGGGATTGAGAGAATTGGTAATCCGACGTCATTCGCTAATTGGATCATCTCTTGTGGAACTTCATTGAAATAACGTTGGACTTTAAAGCCTAGAGCAGCGCAGTTCATATTTGCTAGTTCTTGAATAAGACGTTTTTGCAAGCAAGGCTGATCTTTGAAAATATAGCCGGTAGTTAATAAAATTTCTCCTGGTGTTAACCAGTCAAAAGCATCAGGATTTTCTAAAATATTTGCTTGTAGAATTGGCGCATCTAAATTGGTCTCGTGCGTCAATAAGGTTAAACCAGGTAGTTCTTCTGCATGGAGTAGATCATTGACCGTCATCATTAGCAAGGCCTCCTTTTGTATGAATTATCTAAAAATTAAGTGTATTTATTGTAAGATGTTACAAAACTATTTTAGGGAAAATAAGGTATCCTTATACTAATAGAAAAAAGTTCCAAGTCATCACGTGATTGGTAGTCACAAGTGACCAAATAAGAACAATCAGCGCTTACAACCTATAGAAACGCATCGTTTAAAGATATAGCAATAGTATACTTAATTTTTAATGCTTTTACTATTGTTTCAGCTACTTTAAATTTCTCAAGTATTTCTATAATCTGTAAGTTTTTTGAGACTCTTATCAGATATGCTTCTTTTTCTATATTTTATCAGAAAATTCTGGTAACTTTGAAGGTTATAGTTTGTAAAATGGAGGGATCGGTATGAAGAAATTAAAAATGTTAGGATGCGTCGGTTTGCTTTTAGCTTTAACGGCTTGTCAGGCGGGAACGGGAAACTCGGCTGATAGTAACAAAGCAGCGGAACAAAAAATTGCAATTAGTTCTGAAGCGGCTATTTCGACAATGGAACCACACACAGCGGGGGATACGACCTCGACTTTAGTCATGAATCAAGTTTATGAAGGACTCTATGTTTTAGGTAAAGAAGATGAATTAGAGTTGGGGGTCGCTGCCGAAGAACCAGCGATTTCTGAAGATGAAACCGTTTATACATTTAAGATTAGAGAAGATGCCAAATGGTCGAATGATGATCCAGTAACAGCAAACGACTTTGTTTATGCATGGCAACAAGTTGCTTCCCCTAAATCAGGGTCGATTCATCAAGCGTTATTTTTTGATGTCATTAAAAATGCTAAGGAAATTGCTTTAGAAGGCGCAGATGTGAATACTCTTGGGGTTAAGGCGCTAGATGATAAAACGTTAGAAATAACTTTAGAGCGGCCTACCCCTTATTTGAAATCATTACTTTCGTTTCCTGTTTTGTTTCCACAAAATGAAAAATATATCAAAGAACAAGGGGATAAATATGCCACTGATGCAGAACATTTGATTTATAATGGTCCTTTTAAATTGAAAGAATGGGATAATGCCTCTTCCGATGACTGGACCTACGAAAAAAATGATACGTATTGGGATGCTGAAAAAGTTAAATTAACAGAAGCGAAAGTTTCAGTAATTAAGAGCCCAACGACAGCGGTGAATTTGTTTGACTCGAATGAATTGGATGTAGTGAATAAGCTAAGTGGTGAATTTATTCCTGGTTATGTTGATAATCCAGCCTTTCTTTCAATTCCTCAATTCGTCACATACTTTTTAAAAATGAACAGCGTTCGTGATGGAAAAGAAAATCCGGCTTTAGCGAACAACAATATTCGTAAAGCGTTGGCACAAGCTTTTGATAAAGAAAGTTTTGTAAAAGAAGTCTTGCAAGATCAATCAACGGCTACAGATCAAGTAATTCCGCCGGGACAAACGATTGCGCCAGATGGAACAGATTTCACAAAACTAGCTGCTAAGAAAAATAACTATTTAACCTACGATACAGCGAAAGCAAAAGAATTCTGGGAAAAAGGGAAAAAAGAAATTGGGCTGGATAAAATCAAATTAGAATTTTTAACAGATGATACAGACAGCGCCAAAAAAGCTGCTGAGTTTTTCCAATTTCAATTGGAAGAAAATCTAGATGGATTAGAAGTGAATGTTACTCAAGTTCCTTTTACTATTCGTGTTGATCGTGATCAAACGAGAGACTATGATTTAGAATTATCTGGTTGGGGAACCGATTATCGTGATCCATTAACAGTTATGCGCATCTTTACTTCGGATAGTACCTTGGGCGGCGTAACGTTCAAGAGTGATACGTATGATCAATTAATTCAAGAAACTAGAACAACACATGCGGCTGATCAAGAGGCTCGTTTAAATGACTTTGCTCAAGCACAAGATATTTTGGTGAATCAGGAAACGGTTTTAGCACCAATCTACAATCGAAGCATTTCTGTATTAGCTAATCAAAAAATCAAGGATCTGTATTGGCATTCATTTGGACCTACGTACAGTTTAAAATGGGCTTATGTTAACTAATTGAATGAAGGTAGGAAGGGGTTTGTCATGCTTTTAAAAAACTGTAAATTAGAAACAGGATTTTCTACTGTGAATCAGCGAATTGTTGCGACAGAAACAGCTAGCTATGATATTCGAATTGAAAACGAGGTCTGTACTGCGGTCGCACCGCAGTTAAGGCCTTTAGAGAACGAAACAGTTATCGATGTGAATCAGCAACTCGTTTTACCTGCTCTAAGAGAAATGCATATTCATATTGATAAAACGTATTTTGGGGGACCTTGGAAGGCCTGTCGTCCACTAACGAAAGGAATTTTAACACGTATTGAAGAAGAAACTTGGCTGTTACCTGAACAATTACCAACTAGTTTAGAACGTGCTTGCCAAGTTATTGAGCAGTATATTCAACAAGGCCATTATCATATTCGCAGTCATTGTAATGTAGATCCATCTATTGGAACGAAACATATTGAAATTACTAAAGAAGCATTTAGTCGATATGAACAATACATTACTCATGAAATTGTGGCTTTTCCTCAACACGGATTACTCCGCTCACAAGTCGAACCTTTGATGCGCGAAGCCTTACGCATGGGGGCAACTCATGTCGGCGGCGTTGATCCAGCCCTTGTGGATCGTCATGTGGATCATTCAATCGCAAAAATATTTGAATTAGCTACCACATTTAATAAAAAAATTGATGTTCATTTACACGCCCGTGATACTTTGGGACTTTATGAATTTAATAAATTTGTTGATTATACAGAACAAGCAAAGATGTTTGGCGAAGTCACTTTAAGTCATGCTTTAGCCTTAGGGAGCTTAGAAGAAGCAGCAATTAGAGACATTGCGCAAAAATTCATCGAAACAGGTATTGATTTGACTTCGACTGTACCAATTGGAATGCCCACCATGCCGATTCCAACCTTGGTTGAACAAGGTGTTAAGATCTCCGTGGCTCATGACAGTTTGACGGATCATTGGTCGCCTTTTGGCAGTGGCAATACAATAGAAAAATTAAATACAGCCGCTCAAAGATTTAAAATTAGCGATGAGTATCGCTTGAATCGTTTATGGGGCTTAGCGAGTAATTTTGTAACGCCTCTTGATCCTAACGGGCAGCGAGTTTGGCCTAACGTCGGCGATTCTGCAGATTTCCTACTATTTAATGCTGAGAGCACTGCTCACGTGATTGCACGCCAACAGCCAATCCAACAACTGATACTAAAAGGACAACTGTTTGAAGCCGTTCAAAAGGGGGAAAGAGAATGACAGCATCCATTGTTTATTTGAATAATGTTCGTTTAGAAACTGGTTTTGCTAAAGACCACCACGAATTAACGTATACTAAAACCGCACGCTATACTTTAGCGATTCAAGAAGGGAAAATCCAAGCGATTATTCCGCAAAATCAAGTCACTGAAAAGCAACAAGGCACTGATTTAAACGGACAACTGGCTATTCCCGCTTTTCAAGAGAGCCATAATCACTTAGATAAAACCTACCTTTCATTAGGCTGGCGTGCTAGCCAACCTGTTAAGAATTTAAAAGAGCGTTTAGCAGACGAAGCCAGTGAACTTAAATTGTTAGCTCCGTCAACAGAACAACGAGCGACGGCCATGATTGAAAAATTGATTGGTTATGGAGCCTCTTATATTCGGACACATGTCAACATTGATCCTTATGTAGAATTAGAAAACTTCTGGGGCGTCAAAAGAGCCTTAGAAAAATATGCGCATGTGATTGATTATGATATTGTTGTCTTTCCACAGCATGGATTATTAAAAAATTCCCACACGGTTTTACTCATGAGAGAAGCCCTAAAAAATGGTGGAACAATGGTTGGCGGTTTAGATCCTGCAGGCATTGATTATGCAATTGAAGAATCTTTAGAAACCATTTTCGATCTGGCAGAAGAATTTCAAGTAGGAATCGATATTCACTTGCATGATACGGGGGAAGTGGGTGTTTATACAATTGATAAATTTTTAGACATTTTGGAAGAACGAAAATTTACTCAGCGAACAGCTATCAGTCACGCCTTTGCGCTGCTAGATGTACGACCAGCAGAAAAAGAAAAACTATACCAACGCTTGGCAACGCATCAAACGGCGATTATGTCTACAATTCCCTATGATCCTCGTTATTTATTGCCACCAATTGATGTGTTACGCCAAGCTGGTGTATCGGTTCATTTAGGTAGTGATGGCTTTTTTGACTCTTGGAGTTCTAATGTTTCAGGTGATTTATTTGAAAAATTACGTAATTTTTGTGAAATGACAGGAAAGATTACAGAAGAGCAACTTACTCAAGCTTACGTCCATGGCTGCGGCAAAGAAGCACCTTTTTCATTTGAAGAAGAACGCTTTTGGTTTACAGAAGGCGACGAAGCAAACTTTATCTTTACAGAAGCAGCTTCTACAGCAGAAGTGATTGCTAGAAAACCGCAGAAACGCAAGATTATGTTGAAAGGACAATGGGTTTAACTTGCTTTAAAATTAGGTAGAAATAGAATGCTAAAAAGCCAAACAGAGGAAACAGGGTTCAGCTCTGAGCAACGCATAGTGTCAGTCCTGCGGTTACTCGTCACAGTTTAATCCTTATAAAGTGCTTCTGCTCACAACGTGGATCAGCGTTTCAAGTTTGTTTGTCTCACTTTAACATAGCACTTTTGCGTGTCTTCCTTTATAATAAGACAAAATGAAGGAGATGAACCAAGCATGACTGAACAAACGAGAGAAAACAAAAAAGCAGCCTACGAATTGTGTTTACAACAATTGAGCGGTTTGTTAGAAATAGAAACGGATGCTATTGCAAATTTAGCAAACTCGTCCGCGTTAATTGCACAAACATTACCAGATACCGTTTTTGCTGGGTATTATTTATATAAAGATGAAGAATTAGTTTTGGGGCCTTTTCAAGGGAAAGTCTCTTGTACCAGAATTAAAATGGGCAAAGGTGTCTGTGGTGAGTCCGCGGAAAAACAAGCTACATTGATTGTTGATAACGTGAAGACACACGCCAATTATATTTCTTGTGACTCAGCTGCGATGTCTGAAATCGTTGTACCGATGGTAAAAAATCATCAATTGGTCGGTGTTTTAGATATTGATAGTGGTGTAACAAATAGCTATGATGCGGTTGACCAACTGTATTTGGAAAAATTTGTTACCTTGTTACTAGAAAAATCAGATTTTTAAGCAGACTATTTTTGCTTTCTGACAAATCATGAGAAAATAAAGTATAAAATTTGATCATGAAAGAAGGTGAGTCATTTGTTAGAGCTGTATATAAATTTTAAAGGTGAAGCAAAAGAAGCAATTGCGTTCTATGAAGATGTTTTTGATACAAAATGTCAAAATTTAATGACTTTTGGCGAAGCACCTGAAAATCCTGAGCATCCTATAAACGACGAGATAAAGGATTTAGTGATGAACGCAAGTATCATTATTGAAGGAACCTATGTAATGATTTCAGATGTTCCTGATATGTTTGGTTTTGAAGTTACGGAAGGAAATAACCTTTCGCTCGTGGTTAGCACAGATGATGATGAAAAAATTGATCGCTTATTTAAACGATTATCTGAAGGTGGCACTGTTACAATGCCATTATCTGAAACTTTTTGGTCCAAAAAGTATGGTTCCCTAAAAGATCAGTTTGGCATCCATTGGATGTTTAATTATTATGAAGAAGACTAAAATAAAAAATCCCCAATCCGTTATTTTCATTGGATTGGGGATTTTTTATTCATGAAAGAATTGCTTCTTAGCGATTTGATACTGCCGTTGCTTTTCTGTCCAAAATTGCTGATCGTTTTCATCAATTTTGCGAATGACTTTTGCTGGATTGCCCCCAACAATCGTGTTGGCAGGAACGTCTTTTGTAACCACAGCACCAGCAGCGACAATAGCATTTTTTCCAATTGTAACGCCAGGTAAAATGGTGGCACTTCCGCCAATCCACACGTTATCTTCAACAATAATTGGCGTCCCGAATTCTAATTCTGCAGTTCGAATCGTTGGATCAATTGGATGGCCGGCAGTATAAAAACTAGCACGAGGGCCAACCATGACATTATCACCGAAGATTATTTTGTTTACATCTAAAAAAATGCAATCCATATTTGCATAAAAATTTTCTCCTACCTCAATATGGCGACCGTAGTCTACATGGAGGGGTGGAGTGATATATAACTCATTGCCAGTTTTTCCTAATAATTCTTTTTCTAGGGCCACAATTTCTTTCACATTATCGATAGGAAGTTGATTGATTTTTTGAGCTAACACCTTGCCTTTTGTTGATTTATTTTCGGGTAAAATGGTGGGGGCGTAATATAATTCACCTTTTAACATTTGCATATAATCAAAGTCATTTTGTTTCATGTAAGCGCTCCTTTAGGCTTTTTCTCTATTGTATCAAATTAATACAATAAGTCGAGGAATATGTAAAATAAAAAAGGACAGATAGCAAAATAGCCTTGCTTATCTATCCTTTACCTAAGGTTATCCAATTTTTTTAACTCTCCCGCCAATTTTATCTGCTAATTTTTGTGCTTCTTTTTCAGAGTGGTAAACTAAACAACCTGATTTATCTCGCGTACGTTTACCATCTGCAGTTAAATAGCCATGAAAAAATTTGATTGCATACATAGACATCACCGCCTTTCTAATTGAAAATAGTGTAAATGGAGCGATTAAAAATGTCAAATAATAGAAGTGCTCTTAACCATTCTTATCTTTTTTAGTTCGAAGATAAGCTTGGTTAAGAGCACCATTTCACTTAATAAATTAGTTTGAAACGGGTCGTTGAGTGAAATTCCTGTTCAGGTGAGAGGGTGATAGAACCGAACAACGGAAATCTTTCAGCACCAGGACAGACTTGGGTTTCAAATGTGAGCGCTCCGTGATTGACTAATTTTTGCCCTTGAATATCGGGACCGTTATCAGCAAAATTTGCTGAAAAAATAACAACTGAAGGTTGATCAGTGAACATCTCTAAGGTGATATCTTTAGTAGGACTTTTTAAGATAACATCCGGGTTAATTAAATCATGATTGGTTAAGATGAAAGGGTGATCGAAGCCGTTCATCTTTTGGATTTGTTCATCGTTACTTGAAAAAACCTCAGCTAATTTTTTAGGTTTTTGTAAATCAAAAGCTGTCTGGTCGACGGAAGCTAATTCTCCAAGCGGTAAAACTCTTTCATCAAGCGGGACATACTTTTGGGCATTTATTTGTAACTCATGCGCATCAATGGGGATTGCGGGATTTCCAGTTAAATTAAAGTAGACATGATTGGTTGGATTAAAAAGTGTTTGTTCATCTGTAGTTGCCTGATACTCAATTTGCCATTCATTTTCTTCAGTCAATGTATACGTGACTGAAACAGTGAGATTTCCAGGAAAACCATTTTCACCAGCAGGACTCTCTAGCCAAAATTTCACAGAAGGATTTACTTGTGCCTCTTGGATTTCGCTGTGCCATTTTTTACTTTCAAACCCAGGTGTACCGCCGTGAAGTGTTGTTTGAGTAGGAGTATTAATCATCGTTTGATACGTTTTACCCGCTAGTTTAAAGGAGCCATCGGCAATTCGACCAGCTGTTCGACCAATTGTTGCACCAAAATATAAGTCTTTAGACAAATATTCATCTGCTGAGGGAAAGCCTAGCACGAGTGATCGGGATTCATTTTTTGTAAGAGGAACGTCGAGCGCAACAATTCGCGCACCAAAATCTGTTGCTTTTAAAGTCACACCATTTTTATTCGTCAGTGTGTAAAGAAGCATTCCTTGTCCAAATGATTCAGTTGAAATAGTCAAAATAATCAATCCTTCCTTCAAGTAAATATTTAGTAAATTTAACTTTATTGTTTAGATTATTTAAATAGTCAAAAAGAAACACTAAGAAAATAAATCTTTATTTAATTGTATTGTACACGTTTTCAGGCGAAATGACAATTAAGAAAATATTAAGTAAATATTTGCAAAAGTTTAGTAAATATTATACAATTTGTTTACTAGTGAAAGGAGCGATTAGTGATGGAAGAACTGTTAATGAATCGATTTGTAGAAATATTTGGTGAGAAAGGGACAGCCTGTTATTTTGCCCCTGGAAGAATTAATTTGATTGGTGAACATACAGATTACAATGGCGGTCATGTTTTCCCAGCGGCTATTACGTTAGGGACATTTGGTGTGGCAAGAAAAAGAGACGACCGAAAAATTCGGATGTTTTCTGATAATTTTAAAGAGGTTGGTCTCATCGAATTTTCATTAGAAGATTTAACCTATTCAGATTCAGATGATTGGGCAAATTATCCTAAAGGCGTTTTAAATTACTTGATTGAAAGCGGACACAATATTGATTCTGGCTTAGATGTGCTCTTCTACGGTACGATTCCTAATGGTGCTGGCTTGTCTTCTTCTGCTTCTATTGAACTTTTAATGGGAACGATCTGTAATGATTTATATGCTTTACACTGTCCAATGCTTGAATTGGTGCAAATCGGTAAAAAAGTGGAGAATGAATTTATTGGCGTTAATTCAGGAATTATGGACCAATTTGCCGTAGGGATGGGAGAAAAAGATCAAGCTATTCTACTAGATACCAATAATATGCACTATGAAATGGTTCCCGCCAAATTAGGTGAGTATACGATTGTCATTATGAATACCAACAAACGTCGTGAATTAGCAGATTCAAAATATAATGAACGTCGTGCAGAATGCGAAGAAACCGTTCGTTTGCTTCAAAAAGAGTTATCTATTGAATTTTTAGGTGAATTAGACAGCGAGACATTTGAACAATATCAAGCATTGATTGGAGATCCAGCGTTGATTAAACGAGCGCGTCATGCCGTCACAGAAAATGAACGAACTTTATTGGCAAAACAAGCGCTAACTGAAGGGGATTTGGAAGAATTTGGCTTATTATTAAATGCCTCACATCGTTCGCTAAAAGAAGATTACGAAGTAACTGGCATTGAGTTGGATACCTTAGTGGCTTGTGCGCAAGAACAACCAGGCGTTTTGGGTGCACGGATGACTGGTGCAGGGTTTGGCGGTTGTAGTATTGCTTTGGTACCAAAGCAAAATATAGATGCATTTATTGAAGCTGTTGGCCAGAGTTATCAAGATAAAATTGGCTATGCTGCTGATTTTTATCCTGCATCAATTGATGATGGTGCCAGAAAGTTATTTTAGAAAGGAAGGCTTTAAATGTCTATTTTAGTATTAGGTGGCGCAGGCTACATTGGCTCACATGCCGTCGATCAATTAATTTCAAAAGGATATGCCGTTGTTGTTGTTGATAATTTATTAACGGGACATCGTTCAGCAGTTCATGAACAAGCGACTTTCTATGAAGGCGATATTCGTGATAAAGCTTTTTTACGTAGTGTCTTTGAAAAGGAATCAATTGAAGGGGTGTTGCACTTTGCGGCCAATTCTTTAGTAGGAGAATCCGTGGAGAAACCGTTAATGTATTTCAATAACAATGTTCACGGCACTCAAATTGCCTTGGAAGTCATGCAAGAATTCGGAGTGAAACATATTGTTTTTTCTTCCACAGCGGCCACTTATGGCGAACCAAAAGCAATGCCTATTACAGAAGAAACCCCAACGAATCCTAAAAATCCGTATGGGGAAAGTAAATTAATGATGGAAAAAATCATGAAATGGTGCGACAACGCTTATGGAATGAAATATGTTGCTTTGCGTTATTTTAATGTTGCAGGAGCAAAAAAAGATGCCTCAATTGGTGAGGATCACACGCCAGAAACGCATATTGTGCCAATTATTTTACAAGTGGCATTGGGCCAACGAGCAGAGCTAAGTATTTTTGGGGATGATTATGATACACCAGATGGCACGTGCATTCGAGATTATGTTTATATTGAAGACTTGATTGCAGCACATATTTTGGCTTTAGAATACTTGAAAAATGGCGGCGAAAGTGACGTCTTTAACCTGGGTAGCAACAACGGCTATTCTGTTAAAGAAATGTTAGATGCTGCACGCGAAGTGACAGGTCAAGAAATTCCTGCGACAATCGCGCCACGCCGAGCAGGGGATCCTAGTACGTTAATTGCTTCTAGTGAAAAAGCCAAACGAGTTTTAGGCTGGCAACCAGAAGTAACTGAGGTCAAGGATATTATCGCCACCGCTTGGCAATGGCATGTGAAACATCCTCAAGGCTATAATGAATAGGAGAACATCAGATGATGAAAGAAAGTAGTAAATGGATTGCTGCATTTGTAGAGATAATCATAGAAAATGGCGATTGGACGGAAACAGACCGCTATTATTTGACGAATCGGATTGCCAAACTAGTTGGCTGTGTTTTTTTTGAACAACCAGAAGCGGTTGCTTGTGAGCAAGAACCGTTGCGTGTGGTGGAACATCTTTTAAACATTGCACAAGCCAATCACCAAATCGATGACTCAATTACGGAAGCAGAACAACTAGAAGCGGAGTTAATGGATTTTATTACGCCGACCCCAACCATCATTAATCAGAAGTTTATGGATTATTATCAAGAGTCTCCACGAAAAGCAACGGATTATTTTTATCAGTTATGTAAAACGAATAACTACATTAAAACGAAAGCAATCGCCAAAAACATTATTTTCCCAATGGACTCACCCTATGGTAAACTAGAAATTACCATTAACTTATCGAAGCCAGAAAAGGATGCTCGAAAAATTTTGGCTGAAAAGAAAATGAGTCAAAAAAAATATCCAGCGTGTATGTTATGTATGGAGAATGAAGGCTATTATGGCCGTGTAAATTATCCAGCACGGACAAACCATCGGATTATCCGACTAAATTTAGAGGACGAAGCTTGGGGCTTTCAATATTCGCCATATGCTTACTATAATGAGCATGCGATTTTCTTGGACCAACAACATCGAGAAATGAAAATCGAGAAAAAAACGTTTCAGCGGCTCCTTAAAATTACGGAGTTATTCCCTGAATATTTTGTGGGCTCTAATGCAGATTTGCCAATTGTTGGTGGTTCTATTTTATCTCATGATCATTACCAAGCAGGACGTCATACATTTCCAATGGATTTAGCACCAATGGAAAAAAGATTTTCTTTGAAAAAATATCCTGAGATAACTGCTGGTATTTTAAAATGGCCGATGTCTGTGATTCGTCTTCAAAGTGATCGTCAAGAGGAACTAGTTGAGGCGGCCGAATTAATTTTGACCAAATGGCGCAATTATTCTGATGAACGAGTCTCAGTTCGGGCCTATTCAGAAGATGGCACACCGCATCATACGATTACGCCAATTGCTCGACGCAAAGGGTCATTATTTGAATTGGATTTAGTTTTACGAGATAATAATGTTTCGGAGGAATTTCCAGATGGCATTTTTCATCCACATCCAGAAGTACAACATATTAAGCAAGAAAATATTGGCTTAATTGAAGTAATGGGACTAGCTATTTTGCCACCAAGGCTGGCACAAGAATTAAGAGAAGTCGAAAAGTATTTATTAAAGCAACCCAATCAAATTGCTGAAAGTCATCGAGCTTGGGCGGATGAACTCAGTCAGCAAACCATCACTGAAGCCAATGTCAAAGAAGTGATCCAACAAGGAATTGGGACGATTTTTGTTCAAATTTTAACAGATGCCGGCGTCTTTAAACGTGATGAAGAAGGCCGTCGTGCTTTTGAACGATTTATTCAATGTATTGAAAATGATTAATTTGAGGTGAGGAACATCGTAACCATTAAAGATATAGCAGAGCAAGTCGGTGTTTCTTCAGCGACAGTTTCGAGAGTTTTGAACTATGATGAAACATTATCAGTTAGTGATGAAACGAAGAAGAAAATATTTGAAACAGCAGAAACGTTAAATTATAAAAAGCGAGCCAGAAAAAAACAAGCAGGCAAAAAGAAAATTCGGTTTGTCCAATGGTTCAGCGATCCAGAAGAACTGGATGATATTTACTATTTATCGATTCGTTTAGGTGTTGAAAAGCGGGCAGAGGAATTGGGTTTTCTTTTAGTCAAAGAATCTCTGACAAACCTGTCTCAAAAAAGATTTGATGGGACAATTGCCCTAGGAAAATTTGATGAAAAGCAAGTGGCGGCCTTAGCCGCCTTAGGCGCACCTCTTCTATTTGTAGACTTTGATGCAATGGCTTTTGGCCAAAACTCCATTGTTGTTGATTTTGCTGGAAGTGTTAAAACAATTGTGCAAGAATTTTTGGCGCAAGGGCATCAGAAAATCGGTATGCTTTCTGGGCAAGAATATACGAAAGAGTCCCGCGTGGCATTGGTTGATCCACGTTTTGTCGCTTTTAAAGAAACCTTAAAAGATTTGGACCTTTATCATCAAGAATGGGTTGTCGAAGCAGCTTTTTCTGTTGAAGAAGGCTATCAAGCGATGAAAGACTTTATTGAAAAAGCAGACACTCGTCCAACCGCTTTTTTCGCTGCAAGTGATACGTTGGCAATTGGTGCGATGCGGGCGTTACAAGAAGCAGCCATTCGTGTGCCAGAAGATATTTCTATCATTGGTTTTAATGATATTAGTGTCGCAAAATATGTTTCACCAACATTAACAACAGTTAAAGTTCATACTGAATGGATGGGTGAGCTAGCCGTTGAGACAATGAAAGAGTTATGCTTGAATACCCCACCAGTTCCTAGAAAAATTATTGTCGGAACGGAATTCATTCAGCGAGATTCAACGAAACATTCATCAAAATAACAGCAAAACTTGGAGAGTTTTTTCCAAGTTTTTTGCTCTTTTCTGCTTGTTTTCAACAATCAAGAAAATGGAGGGAAACAGATGCAACCGAAATTAATTATTTTACGTGGTAATTCTGGTAGTGGTAAAACAACGATAGCTAAAGCGCTTCATCAGTGTCTTAAAGAACAATCGTTATTGATTTCTCAAGATGTGGTGCGCAGAGAAATGCTTCGTGTTAAAGATGAAACAGGTAATCTAAGTATTGCTTTGTTAAAACAGTTGGTAGCTTTTGGTTATCAAGAATGCCAGTATGTGATTGTTGAAGGGATTTTTCAAAAAGCCATTTATCATTCCTTTTTCCAGGAAATAATCCATCTCTTTGAAGGAAACGTTCAGGTTTATTATTTTGATATTTCTTTTGAAGAAACGCTGAAAAGACATAGCCAGAGAAACAAGAATCAAGAATTTGGTGTCGTGGGAATGAAACGTTGGTGGCTACCAGAAGATTATTTAGAGCTTCCGGGAGAAAAGCGGTTATCTGAACAACTGTCTGAAAAGCAGATTATCAGGCAAATTTTAGCAGATATTCAGTAGTAAGTGCTGCGCTTTTTAGAGAAATGGATGTTGTGGTATGATAAAAAAGAAGGAGTGGTTTCAATGGATTACCAAGAACGATTAAAAAATTTACCACCTGAAGTCATGACAGCTTTTTCAGAATCATTTATTTTTTTAATCAGTAACGATAAAGTTCAACATTTTCCTGCACGAGACTTAACGCAAGCTGAAATGATTCAACGAGTGAAAGAGAAATTAGGTGAAGCGGTGACGTGGTCCTTATGGCAAGGGTTCGTTATTGCTGTTAATTCAGAAGAAACATGTGTTGCTGTTTTGCCCAAATATTATCAACTCGATGGTTTTGAAAATGAATAAGGGAGCGAAGAATTATTCGCTTCGTTTTATAAAATGAAAACGCTTTTCGGGAGGGAATGCTAATGTCTGAGCTAGTGGTTATTAGAGAAATGCAAGAGAAAGATATCTTAGCGCTGGATACTCAATTTGTCCAACAAGGTTGGCCAAGTCGCCAAGAGATTGTAATGAACTATTTAGAAGAACAATTAGTCAAGCAACGAACGGTTTTTGTAGCGGAGAAAAAGGCAACGCTGTTAGGTTATGTGACGTTACTGCCATTAGCTAAGGAAGGACCTTTTAAAAATTTATATCCTGAAATAGCTGATTTCAATGTATTCTTGCCATTTCAAAAACAAGGAGTGGGGCGGTTATTATTAAATCGTGCAGAAAATGTTGCCAAAAGTTATGCAGATACTGTTTCCTTGGGAGTAGGCCTGCATCCTGGTTATGGTGCAGCGCAAAGATTATATATCAAACAAGGATATGTGCCAGATGGTTCAGGAGTTTGGTTTCAAAATAAGCAGCTGAAACCAAACGAACGGTGTGTTAATGATGATGAGTTAGTTCTTTATTTATCGAAAAAACTATAGCAATTGTCAATCAATAATGGAGGAATAATCGTGGTTCATCAATTATTAGCTCAAATGGAAAATGGATATATGAAAATAATAAAAGAAAATTTAGTTGGAATATATCTTCATGGTTCTTATGCTTTTGGAACCTATTGTCATTCAGTAAGTGATTTGGATGTACTGATTGTGGTTTATGAAAAGCTTACTATTGATGAGAAGAAACAATTATTAGATTATACAATTAATATTTTAGATAAGTGGGCACCAAAAAAAGGGATAGAATTCCATGTGCTACAATTAAAAGATACAATAAATTTGAGTTATCCGATTCCCTTCGATTTACATTTTTCTCCGATACATCGTTCCAGATATCTGACTAATAAAAATAAATATATTGAAGATATGATGGGATACGATGAGGATCTAGTGGCACATCTTATGATTACAAAATTATATGGAAAAGTACTCGTAGGAAAACCGATTGATTCCGTTTTTGGCTGGATAGATCAAAAGAAATATTTTGAAAGCATTGTAGCTGATGTGAAAGAGGCAAAAAAAGAAATTGTTCAACAACCTATGTACGTTATTTTAAATCTGTGTAGAGTAATGGCGTTTAAGCAAGAGAATAAAATTTTATCAAAAAGGGCTGGCGGGGAATGGGGCCTAGTACATTTTCCTACTAATTATCATTCGCTGATACAACTAGCTTTAAAAGAGTATCGAGGCGAAACAGTTTTGTTAGAGCAATACAATGATTCAGAATTAAATGATTTTGCGGATATTACGCTTTCGTTATTATTTAAGTAAGAATGTAAAGGAGAGTGTTACCCTTGATTAGAAAAATGAAGCCAACAGATGCAGCGGCGTTAACTATCATTAATAAAGAACAATTGGGCTATGAAGTTCCCGTTGACGTGACCTGTAAACAGATTGAGAAATTACTACTAGCCAGTGACAGAGAGTTTTTATATGTTTATGAAGAAACGAAGACAGGGAAGATTTTAGGCTATGTGCATGCGCAACTGTATGAAACAATTTATTCCCAAACGTTATTGAACGTTCTAGGGTTAGCAGTGGCAAAAGAAGCAGAAGGCCGTGGAATTGGCAAACAATTAATGACGAAACTAGAAACGGAAGCTAAAAAGTGTAACTTGTCTGCGATTCGCTTAAATTCAGGGGAACAGCGTACAGCAGCACATCAATTTTATGAACACATTGGCTATGTTTCTGATAAAAAACAAAAGCGATTCATTAAATACTTGGATACTTAAGTTATGTCTTTAAAAAATAACAATTTCCTTTAAAAAAATAAGTAAAAACTAGTGAAATTTTCAGCGAATTAGTGTAAAATGTATCTCAATGACTCAACGAGTGTTTCAGCCGAAACACTGTCAAAGAAAGTACATACAAAGAAACAGAAATAGCCATTTTTGATGGCTGTTTTTTTATGGAGGAGGCAAATTATGACGAAAAAAAATAGTATGATGTACTTAGCAATTTCTAACTTATTTCTTGTTTTTCTAGGCGTAGGCCTAGTCATTCCCGTAATTCCCCAATTAAAAGAAGAAATGCATTTTTCTGGTACCACAATGGGAATGATGATTTCTATTTTTGCGATTGCCCAATTAATCACATCGCCAATCGCAGGTGTCCTTTCGGATAAAATTGGTCGGAAAAAAATGATTGCGACGGGTATGTTGGTTTTTTCAATTTCTGAGTTATTATTTGGTTTAGCCCAAGCGAAAAGCGGTTTTTATATTTCTCGTGGTTTAGGCGGGATTGCCGCCGCTTTATTAATGCCGTCAGTGACAGCCTTTGTGGCAGATATGACCACGATTTCTGAACGTCCGAAAGCGATGGGGCTTGTGTCAGCTGCAATTAGTGGTGGTTTTATTATCGGACCAGGAGTTGGTGGTTTTATTGCTTATTTAGGTATTCGCGCTCCATTTTTTGCGGCCGCATTTTTAGCGTTTATTGGTTTTATTTTGACATTAACTGTTTTGAAGGAGCCGGAGAAACGAATTTTAGCCGCTGTTGAAGCGAAAAAAGGTTCATTTATGGATATTTTAAGAAATCCAATGTTTACCTCATTATTTGTGATTATCTTAATTTCCTCTTTTGGCCTGCAAGCGTTCGAATCTATTTATAGTATTATGGCGACTATTAATTTTGGCTTTACCACAAGTGAAATAGCAATCGTGATTACGGTTAGTGGTATTTTAGCGTTGATTTGTCAGTTGTTTTTCTTTGATGCAATCGTCCAAAAAATAGGTGAAATGGGTTTAATCCAATTAACCTTTTTTGCAAGTGCCATTTTTATTGCCGTGATTGCCTTTACAAAAAATAATTTAGTTGTTGTATTTTCAACGTTTATTGTCTTTTTAGCGTTTGACTTGTTTAGACCAGCAGTAACTACTTATTTATCCAAACATGCTGGAGATCAACAAGGAACCATCAACGGACTAAATTCGACATTTACAAGTTTTGGTAATATTTTAGGACCAATGGCAGCAGGAGCTTTATTTGATATCAATCACTTTTTCCCTTATTATGTTTCAGCAGTAATTCTGTTAGGAACGGGCTTTTTATCGTTATTTTTAAATCGAAATAAGATGTAAAAGAAAAAATAAGTATTTGGAATATAAAAATTCCGAATACTTATTTTTTTTTTGATCACCAACCGTTCTTGAAAAAAAACAAAAAAATAAACAGTGTTCGCTTGATTAATCGAACGTTTGTTCGTATAATGATTTTGCAAGTGAGGTGATGTTTATGAAATTTGATTATGAAAAAGAACCTAGTCGCGATATTCTTTGTATTGATTGCAAAAGTTTTTACGCTAGTGTAGAATGCGCAGAACGTGGGTTAGATCCGTTGAAAACGATGTTAGTAGTGATGAGTAATGCCGAAAATGCGGGGGGATTAGTTTTATCAGCATCGCCAATGGCAAAAAAAGTTTTAGGTGTTTCAAATGTTACGCGTAAAAATCAAGTGCCCGCTCATCCTGATTTATATGTGGTTCCGCCACGAATGAATTTGTACATGAAAAAAAATCAAGAAATCAATAATTTATATAAAAAGTTTGTCGCAGATGAAGATCACTCTGTGTTTAGTGTAGATGAATCATTTCTTGATGTAACGGCTTCTTTAAGTTATTTTCATTGTGAAACCGCCTATAAGATGGCTCGGATTATCCAAAGAGTCGTTTATAATCATGTGGGTATTTATGTGACCGTTGGGATAGGGGACAATCCGTTACTGGCTAAATTGGCGTTGGACAATGGCGCCAAACATTCGCCAGATTTTATTGCAGAATGGCGGTATGATCGTGTACCAGATACTGTCTGGCAGTTGCCTTCTTTGACAGATTTTTGTGGGATTGGTCGCAGAATGGCTAAACGACTGAATCGTTTAGGAATTGATTCTGTATATGAGTTAGCGCAAGCGAATCCGCATCTTTTACAAGAAAGATTTGGCGTGATGGGGCTTCAATTGTATGCTCATTCATGGGGGATTGATCGTACCTTTTTAGGAAAAAAAGCACCACATAAAGCTGAAAAATCATTTGGAAATAGTCAGATTTTGCCGAGAGATTATGCGCGAAGAGATCAGATTGAACTAGTCTTAAAGGAACTGACAGAACAAGTGGCTGCTCGTTTAAGAAAAGCGCATTGTCAAACGGAATGTATCACAGTCTACGTTGGTTATTCCAAAGGACAAATTGACCGTGAAGGACGAACTGGTTGGCGAAAACAACAAACGATTCCTGCAACAAACAATACAAAAGTTTTGATTACCTATGTATTAGCCCTTTTTAGAGAACATTATCTAGCGGGAACAGATGTCCGGCAATTAGGGCTTTCATATGGAAAATTAGTTTGGAATGAATCTTTACAATTAGATTTATTTTCGGAACCAGAAGAGCAAATTAGTGAAATGGAGTTAAACTATCTGATTGATAAAATCCGACAAAAATTTGGCTTTCAAGCTTTAATCCACGCCTCTTCTTTGTTGGAAGGCGCGACGGCAATTCATCGTTCAGGATTAGTCGGTGGACATGCTGGAGGAAATGTCGGTTTAGGAGGATAACATCATGAAACGAACAAAAAAAGAATTTACACCTTATAATGAGTACCATGATCGGCCCTTTGAACTGAAATGGGCGACCGCTTTTGCATTGGGGGAGTTACAAGAAGGAATCGAAGCTTCTGACGAATATTCTAAGAGAGCGTTTGAACGCTTACCGCAACAGACAACAGAAGAAATTGAAGAATACTTAGAGCAGTCTTTAAAAAATAACCAGGTTTTAGAAATCCAATTGAATACATTGGATGATTATGGCCGTGTTCAACCGCCAATTGTTGGTGTTTTTGAAGGGATGAGTTCAATGGAGTATGCAAAAGTTGGAAATACACATATTTTATTTGAAGATATTCGTCATATTAAAAGTCATGAGTTTACCAAGTGGTCGAGCCTTGATTAAAAAACTATTGTTATACGTGCGTTTTGTGAAAACATATGAGATAATGTTCATAGGTAATAGAAATAAAAATTATGGAGGTGGCTAGGATGGGACATCATTTAAAAGGACACCATGGCAAAAAAACAAATGCAAATGGCGGCTTTTTAACAAAGTTATTGGCTGGTGGTGCCTTAGTGGGCGTAGGAAAAAAGTTATACGACAATCGTGAAAAAATTAAAGAGCTGTTAAGTGACGACAAAGAAAAAAGCAACGATACTGAAAACAAATAAAGGACTGGATTGACGGAATGGTAAAAGATGCAGCGTATATTATTGAAGAGATTACCACGATTTTAGAAGGAACCTATTTTGTGATAACCAAGAAAGCGAATAAGCGCCGCATGTGTTTACATGTTTCAGATACCGCGAAAGAATTTTTACGTTGTCGACGGGAGTATGAAACATTCTTAGAGCAACAGTTTGATTATGCCACAATGTTTTTAGAAACATGTACGGAAGATGTTTCTGTTGAAATTCAAACGGGACTACTTGAAGAAACAAATTATCAAGCATTAACCGTGGAAAAATTACAACAGATAGCCACTAAAATGTAACACAGCTGTTGTGTTAGTTTTGATTCTTAATTTGGTTAAGGAGGCGGATAAAATGTCAGTATATCAACATATTTTGGTTGCTCTTGATGGCTCAGATCAATCTGAAAAAGCTTTTCATGAAGCTGTCAGGATTGCCAAAGAGGAACAAGCCACTCTTTATTTAGCTACAATTATTAATGATGCTGAATTTACGACGAGTCCATTTTCTTTTGAAGAATTGTATGATTTAGAAAAACACAAGTCAGAAGAGATGCTCACTGAAAAGGCAAAACAAGCGAGTGAAATTGGTGTAAAAACAGTCAAAAAAATTGTTGAGCTTGGGAGCCCAAAACGTTATCTTGCCAACACGATTTCTGAAAATTATGCCATAGATTTAATTGTGCTAGGTGCCACGGGAAGAGGTGCTATTCAACGAACCTTGATTGGTTCTACTACAGATTATGTGGTTAACCATGCTTTGTGCAATGTCTTAGTCGTTCGCTAATTGTGAGTAAATAATCAAGGGAACAATGTTTTATCGGGACGTTTTTTTAAATTAAACGAGAGGTGAGTTTATGAAAACAAAAATCGGAAAAACAGTTATCTTGTCAGCGTTTTTATTCACAAGTTTCCTTTTACTGAGTGGTTGTACCTCGGCTGGCGAAGAGATGGAAAAAACAATTGATCGACAGAAAGAAAAAGTCGATAAAACGGTCGATAAGCAGAAACATAAAAATGAAAATTCCATGGAAAGTTACGACGAAAAAGTTGACCGTTCTTTAGATAGTCAAGAAGACAAAATCGATACTACTGAGTAACGGGAAAGTTTTCAACTATCGGCTAGTAAATAAATAATATACAAAAGGGAGCATCCACTGCAGTTATTTCTCACAGCGGATCCTCTCTTTTGTGGTTAAAAAGAAAAAGTTAACTGCTCCCCAACAGTTAACTTTTAATCATGTTGCACATAGTTAAAACACTCTATATATCATTTATATCATTTGAAACGGGTGGTGTAAAAAGAAATCTCTTGAAAAGAGTCTCCATTTATAGGGAAGATTTCCCATAAAAAAGAGAAACGTATAATCACAGAGAGTTAGAGAAAGCAAAGGGAAATAAGTATGTTAAAATAAGAAGCAAGAAAGAATACAAGTATGCAGAAAATAACAACTAATTAGGTGAAAACAATGGAAATACATTTTGAAAAAGTAACAAGCGATAATCGTAAAGCAGTGGAAAACCTACAAGTTTTCGCTGAACAACAAACCTTCATTGAATCAATGGCAGAAAATCTAAAAGAATCAGACCAATTTCCAGAATGGGAATCGGCAGGTATTTATGACGACAATCAATTAATCGGCTATGCCATGTATGGACGTTGGCAAGATGGGCGCGTTTGGCTAGACCGCTTTTTAATTGATCAACGGTTCCAAGGACAAGGTTATGGGAAAGCAGCCTGTCGACTTTTAATGTTAAAACTAATAGAAAAATACCAAACAAACAAGCTATACTTGAGTGTTTATGATACGAACAGCTCAGCAATTCGGTTGTATCAACAACTCGGTTTTGTATTTAATGGTGAATTAGATACGAATGGTGAGCGGGTAATGGAATGGACACATCAGAATAAGTAGATAGAACAGGTGAGACAAAAGCCACAGCGCATTTTGTTTCACCTTTTTCTTTTAATTGGCTTCATTTGTTTACTTTTAGTAAGTAAAATGGTAAATTTAGTTCAATCTGTTTTGAAAAAAGAGTTACTGGAGGGTAAGGATGAAAATAGAATTTTTCCATGATGTTATTTGTAGTTTTTGTTTTCCAATGTCTGACCGCATGCATGAGATTCAACAAGAATTTCCTGAAATTGAATTGATTCATCGGTCGTTTGCGTTGGGATGGTCAGCAAACGATTTTGAAACAATGTTTGGCTCACGAGCAGCAGTAAAAGAAGAAGTTTTGACGCATTGGGTGCATGCCAATCAAAACGATTCAAAGCATCGTTTTAATATTGAAGGGATGAGGAAGCAACGATTTGATTTTCCAACATCAAAGAATGCATTATTAGCAGCAAAAGCAGCTGGATACATTGGCAACCAAGACACTTATTGGTTACTGTTTGATAAGTTACAAGAAGGTTTATTTATGAGAAGTTTAAATATTGAAGAGCCAGAAGTAATTGAGGAGCTAGTAAAAGAGACAACGATTGATTTTGCTTTATGGAAAGAAGCTGTTGCTTCCGAGGCTGTTTGGACGGCGGTTCAAGAAGATTTCGCGCTAGCTTCTGCTTATGGTTTACAAGGAGTTCCCGCACTAATCATTAATCAAAAATATTTAATTAATGGTGCAGTACCGAAACAACAAATCAGCCAAACTATTCAAAAAATTCTCGCAGAAGAAAAACAACAGCAACCGTTAGTTTCATTAACTCCTTCTTCTGAAAAGTCAGCTTCGTGTGAGTTTAAGGAAGGCACATGGACGTGTCATTAAGCGGCATAAAATAACGTTATTCTTTGACAAAACGAAAGACTTCTGTAATAGTTAATGCGGGGGTGATAATATGTTTAACGCGTATAGAGAATACTGGAATAATATTACAACAATGAATGCGTCAGCAACACGAGCACAATATTGGTGGCCACAATTAATTAATTATTTGGTGTTAGGGATTTATTCAGCAATTACGGGCGTTTACAGATATATTGAAGTAACACCCAATGATGGAACAATCATTAAAGAATGGAATACCGTGACCATTATCTTTTTCTTGCTGACTGCTTTAATTTGGTTGGCAAACTTTACTGTTCGAGCAAGAAGATTGCATGATCGCGACCACAGTAACTGGTGGATTTTATTCTATTTACTTCCTTT
This sequence comes from Enterococcus sp. DIV2385, assembly GCF_051711925.1. Taxonomy (NCBI): domain Bacteria; kingdom Bacillati; phylum Bacillota; class Bacilli; order Lactobacillales; family Enterococcaceae; genus Enterococcus; species Enterococcus sp. DIV2385. The sequence continues at coordinate 909,339 of NZ_JBIONV010000001.1, forward strand.
TATCGGTACTTTAGTGATCTTCATTACATTAATTTTGCCAAGTAAAAGTCACACAAGATGGCCAGTGAATCAATCAGAAATTTAATTTGCTGGTTTCGTTTAGCTGATTATCTTAAGAGTGAAAATAGGACATAAGTCATTTCGACTTATGTCCTATTTTCTTTTTTATTTCAGAAAAATAAAAATATCTTCTGTATGATGGCACCTCACATTACGCGGTTCTTGCTAAAAGGGCTATCTTTTTGGTAGATAGGGAAAACCATTAAGACGTTAAAAGTTTAATAAATCGAGCAATTCTCTTTTGTTAGAAAATAAGATAGCATCATTAATTAAAATACTTGGAACACTGGTTTCAATAATTGGTTGATTGGTAATAATCAAGTCAAATTCTTCGAGTCGATGGTCACCTAATTGTTCTTCCGTAATTGCTAACGTATTTGAACGAATCCGATGCAAAGCTAAAATATCGTGGACATAGTTTCCAATATATTGACTATGATTCAGGCCCATGTCGCTAATAATCAAAATCTTTTTTGAGTCGAAACTCTGGTTAATTTCTGGAAAAGTATTAAGCAACCAAAAAATATAAGAAGATGAATAGTTTAATAGATTTGTTTCTAAAAGAGCGGAAAAGAAATGCAATTCTGCTTTTAATCGTGCATATAAGTGAAGCTGAGTAAAATGAATTTGTCGAGTGAAAAAGGTGGCCCTTTGTGTCAATTCGGAGGTGTCAAAAGGCACTAATTGAGAAAACAAATAAAGACAGGTTAACAAGTGAACAGCGAAGTCGACGACTTCTTCTGTTAATTGTTCAATCTGTGAAAAAGCATTAAATTTTAAATTTTCACGTATTCTTTGACTGATGACTTCTTGGTCTTCGGAGTAGTATTGCTGAAAAGCGCCTCTTTGAAAATATCGGAGAACTTCCCGATAGGTTTCACGGCTGAGCCCAGTAAAATGACGACTGAGTAAAAGATAATCTTCCATTTTGATTGGACTCTTTTTATCTGTTTTTTTCTGGAAACGTTGTTGAAATCCTTGATGCTCTCTTAATAAATCAACAATAAAATACATAATAAAGAAATCGTGTTCATAACTGTTATCCATACTAATAATATTTAATTGGCATTGATTACGACGCATTAATTGTTTGATTTCTTGCTTATCTAATTGATAAGGCAATTCATAATGACCATAATACATTAAAAAGAAAAAGGTTGTAAAAATACGTAAAGGCAATTCTTCTGTTTGGCTAGTTAATTGATAGCCTTGATCAACGATAACGCGAAGAGAGTAAGTTTCCAAGACCTGATTACACTGCTTCAATTTTCGAGCAAAAGAAGAGCGACTAATATTAATGGTATCGCAATAATATTCGATGGTTTTGCCAGGATTTTGGATAAACTCATGGAGCAATTGGGTGGTCGTTGACGTTTTTGCCATATCCGTCAGTACGTTTAAATATAAGGACACATTAAAGTTTTCTAAACGATAGCCTAATTTATGCGATGTTTTAATGGTTAAACTTTCGCCCCAACGCTGTTTAATCTCCTCAATATAACGAATAAAAGTAGACTCAGAACTACCAATATATTTTGCAAGTTCTTTTTTAGTCATCCATTTATCAGAAATGGATAAGACACGAATGATTTCTTCCATTTTCCGATAATTTTTTTCTAAAAACCTAATCATATTGTTTCCTCCCAAGTCCTTTACTTTAATGAAACAATCATCGAAACAATAACGCAATTTCAGAAATGAAACCGCTTGGTATGAAAGCTGGTGTGATTTAATGAGCTCCTTCTCTGTATAATAATTATCAGATTAGAATAATGAAATTTTACGTGCTAGGCAATTCTAATTTAACTGTTAATTCATAAAAGAAAGGAGAGAACAGACATTAAATTACTAAAGAAATTTGGGGTTTTCGGCGTAGTCTTTTTACTTGTCTTATCCTATTTCATACCGCTCATTGGCTATGCAGAAACAGCCAAAGAAGTTGAAATTACATCCGCTCAAATGATAACAGATGAGAATGATAAAACGAATATTAATATCGAGTTAAATCTTCTCAACCAAACAGAGCAGCCATTACAACGAGAAATTCAATTGAAAAATGCACAGTTCATGGATAATGCTGTAATTGAAAAAGACGGATATTCTTACCAAGTGACTAATGGTACGCTTTATCTGACTTTGGACGCACAAGTAAAAAAGCCGGTACAGCTTTCGTTAGCTGTTGAGCAAAGTTCGCTTCAAACAGCTCAGCCACTTAAGTTATTGTATGAAAACAACGAATATGATGTTTCAGTTACTTCTGAAAAAATAACAGTAGAGGATTCTGCTAAAGAATCAACTGAACCAGAAAAAATAACTGTACCAGAAAATACGAAAGAAACTAACAAAAATGATTCGGCTCCAGAAAAAACAGAACAGCCGACCGCAACAGAAGAGGTAACCAATCCATTTGCAGAAGCAAGAATGGCGCCAGCCACTTTGAGAGCGAATCTGGCACTACCTTTAATTGCACCACAATACACGACGGATAATTCTGGTACTTATCCGACAGCTAATTGGCAGCCCACAGGCAATCAAAATGTGCTAAACCATCAAGGGAATAAAGACGGTAGTGCACAATGGGACGGCCAAACGAGTTGGAATGGGGACCCTACTAATCGCACAAATTCTTATATTGAGTATGGCGGTACAGGAGACCAAGCTGATTATGCCATCCGAAAATATGCTAGAGAAACAACAACACCAGGGCTTTTTGATGTATATCTTAATGTGCGTGGAAATGTTCAAAAAGAAATCACGCCATTGGATTTGGTCTTAGTCGTTGACTGGTCCGGAAGTATGAATGAAAACAATCGGATTGGTGAAGTTCAAAAAGGAGTGAACCGTTTTGTTGATACATTGGCAGATAGCGGTATTACCAATAACATCAACATGGGCTATGTTGGCTACTCAAGTGACGGTTATAATAACAACGCCATTCAAATGGGGCCGTTTGATACAGTCAAAAATCCAATTAAAAATATTACGCCAAGTAGCACTAGAGGAGGAACTTTCACTCAAAAAGCATTAAGAGATGCTGGTGATATGTTAGCAACGCCAAATGGACATAAGAAAGTCATTGTACTTTTAACGGATGGCGTCCCAACCTTCTCTTATAAAGTGAGTCGAGTTCAAACAGAGGCGGATGGTCGCTTTTACGGGACACAATTTACGAATCGACAAGATCAACCAGGTAGCACTTCTTATATCTCTGGTAGCTATAATGCGCCAGATCAAAACAATATCAATAAACGAATTAACAGTACGTTTATCGCCACGATAGGTGAGGCAATGGCCTTAAAACAACGTGGGATTGAAATACATGGATTGGGCATTCAATTGCAAAGCGATCCACGAGCTAATTTATCTAAACAACAAGTTGAAGATAAAATGCGTGAGATGGTGTCAGCCGATGAAAATGGAGACCTTTATTATGAATCCGCGGATTATGCACCAGACATTTCTGATTATTTAGCGAAAAAAGCCGTTCAGATTTCAGGAACGGTGGTAAACGGAAAAGTAGTTGATCCAATTGCTGAACCTTTTAAATACGAGCCAAATACATTATCAATGAAAAGTGTGGGTCCTGTTCAGGTTCAAACATTACCAGAAGTGTCGCTAACAGGCGCTACAATTAATAGTAATGAGATTTATTTGGGTAAAGGGCAAGAAATTCAAATTCATTATCAAGTACGTATTCAAACAGAGTCAGAAAACTTCAAACCTGATTTTTGGTATCAAATGAATGGTCGGACAACGTTTCAGCCATTAGCCACGGCCCCTGAAAAAGTTGATTTTGGGGTTCCTTCGGGAAAAGCACCTGGCGTGAAGTTAAACGTGAAAAAAATCTGGGAAGAGTATGATCAAGACCCAACAAGTCGGCCAGATAATGTGATTTATGAAATTAGTAGAAAGCAAGTAACTGACACAGCAAACTGGCAAACTGGGTATATTAAATTATCAAAACCAGAAAATGATACCAGCAATAGTTGGGAGCGCAAAAATGTAACCCAACTTTCCAAAACCGCGGATGAAAGCTATCAAGAAGTTCTTGGGCTTCCCCAATACAACAATCAAGGACAAGCTTTCAATTACCAAACAACCCGTGAATTAGCAGTTCCTGGTTACAGTCAAGAAAAAATCGACGATACTACTTGGAAAAACACGAAGCAGTTCAAGCCATTAGATTTAAAAGTAATCAAAAATTCTTCCTCAGGTGAGAAAAACTTAGTGGGAGCCGTCTTTGAATTGAGTGGTAAAAATGTTCAAACAACATTAGTGGACAATAAAGATGGTAGCTATTCCTTGCCAAAAGATGTGCGCCTACAAAAAGGGGAACGCTATACATTAACTGAAGTAAAAGCACCTGTAGGACATGAGTTAGGCAAGAAAACGACTTGGCAAATTGAGGTGAATGAGCAAGGCAAAGTAAGCATCGATGGACAAGAAGTGACCACCACAAATCAAGTTATTCCATTGGAAATTGAAAATAAATTTTCTTCTTTGCCAATCAGAATTAGAAAATACACCATGCAAAATGGCAAACAAGTGAACTTAGCAGAGGCGACTTTTGCGTTGCAAAGAAAAAATGCTCAAGGAAGTTACCAAACTGTGGCAACTCAAAAAACAGATACTGCAGGATTGAGCTATTTTAAAATTAGTGAACCTGGTGAGTATCGAATGGTGGAACAATCAGGACCATTAGGCTACGACACTCTTGCTGGAAATTATGAATTTACTGTTGATAAATATGGGGAAATTCACTATGCAGGCAAAAATATTGAAGAAAATGCGCCAGAATGGACACTGACACATCAAAATCATTTGAAACCTTTTGACTTAACGGTTCATAAAAAAGCCGATAATCAGACGCCACTTAAAGGAGCGAAATTCCGTTTAACAGGACCAGATACGGATATTGAATTACCAAAAGATGGCAAAGAAACGGATACTTTTGTTTTTGAAAACTTAAAACCAGGGAAATATGTCCTAACAGAAACCTTTACGCCAGAAGGATATCAGGGGTTAAAAGAACCAATCGAATTAATAATTCGTGAAGATGGTTCAGTCACGATAGATGGGGAAAAAGTAGCAGATGTTTTAATTTCTGGAGAGAAGAATAATCAAATTACTTTAGATGTTACGAACCAAGCAAAGATTCCTTTACCTGAAACTGGTGGCATAGGACGCTTGTGGTTTTACTTGATAGCGATTAGTACATTCGTGATAGCGGGTGTTTATCTCTTTATTAGACGACCAGAAGGGAGTGTGTAATCAATGAAAAACGCACGTTGGTTAAGTATTTGCGTCATGCTACTCGCTCTTTTCGGGTTTTCACAGCAAGCATTAGCAGAAGCATCGCAAGCAAGCGTTCAAGTTACGTTGCACAAATTATTGTTCCCTGATGGTCAATTACCAGAACAGCAGCAAAACACAGGGGAAGAGGGAACGCTGCTTCAAAATTATCGGGGCTTAAATGACGTCACTTATCAAGTCTATGATGTGACGGATCCGTTTTATCAGCTTCGTTCTGAAGGAAAAACGGTCCAAGAAGCACAGCGTCAATTAGCAGAAACCGGTGCAACAAATAGAAAACCGATCGCAGAAGATAAAACACAGACAATAAATGGAGAAGATGGAGTGGTTTCTTTTTCATTAGCTAGCAAAGATTCGCAGCAACGAGATAAAGCCTATTTATTTGTTGAAGCGGAAGCACCAGAAGTGGTAAAGGAAAAAGCTAGCAACCTAGTAGTGATTTTGCCTGTTCAAGATCCACAAGGGCAATCGTTAACGCATATTCATTTATATCCAAAAAATGAAGAAAATGCCTATGACTTACCACAACTTGAAAAAACGGTACTCGATAAGCAGCAAGGCTTTAATCAAGGAGAGCACATTAACTATCAGTTAACGACTCAGATTCCAGCGAATATTTTAGGATATCAGGAATTCCGTTTGTCAGATAAGGCGGATACAACATTGACACTTTTACCAGAATCAATTGAGGTAAAAGTGGCTGGAAAAACAGTTACTACAGGTTACACATTGACGACGCAAAAGCATGGATTTACGCTTGATTTTTCAATTAAAGACTTACAAAACTTTGCAAATCAAACAATGACTGTGTCGTATCAAATGCGTTTAGAAAAGACCGCTGAACCAGACACTGCGATTAACAACGAAGGACAATTAGTCACGGACAAGCATACCTTGACTAAAAGAGCCACAGTTCGTACAGGCGGCAAGTCTTTTGTCAAAGTTGATAGTGAAAATGCGAAAATCACCTTGCCAGAGGCTGTTTTTATCGTCAAAAATCAAGCGGGGGAATACCTCAATGAAACAGCAAACGGGTATCGTTGGCAAAAAGAAAAAGCATTAGCTAAAAAATTCACGTCTAATCAAGCCGGTGAATTTTCAGTTAAAGGTTTAAAAGATGGCCAGTACTTCTTGGAAGAAATCTCTGCACCAAAAGGTTATCTTCTGAATCAAACAGAAATTCCTTTTACGGTGGAAAAAAATTCTTACGCAACGAACGGACAACGAACAGCACCGTTACATGTAATCAATAAAAAAGTAAAAGAGTCAGGCTTCTTACCAAAAACAAATGAAGAACGTTCTGTTTGGTTGACGATTGCAGGCCTGCTAATCATTGGGCTGGTAGTCATTTGGCTATTTTATCAAAAACAAAAAAGAGGAGAGAGAAAATGAAGCAATTAAAAAAAGTTTGGTACACCGTTAGTACCTTGTTACTAATTTTGCCACTTTTCACGAGTGTATTAGGGACAACAACTGCATTTGCAGAAGAAAATGGGGAGAGCGCACAGCTCGTGATTCACAAAAAGAAAATGACGGATTTACCAGATCCGCTTATTCAAAATAGCGGGAAAGAAATGAGCGAGTTTGATAAATATCAAGGACTGGCAGATGTGACGTTTAGTATTTATAACGTGACGAGCGAATTTTACGAGCAACGAGCAGCAGGCGCAAGCGTCGATGCAGCTAAACAAGCTGTCCAAAGTTTAACTCCTGGTAAACCTGTTGCTCAAGGAACCACCGATGCAAATGGGAATGTGACTGTTCAGTTACCTAAAAAACAAAATGGTAAAGATGCAGTGTATACCATTAAAGAGGAACCAAAAGAGGGCGTAGTTGCTGCTACTAATATGGTGGTGGCGTTCCCAGTTTACGAAATGATCAAGCAAGCAGATGGTTCCTATAAATATGGAACAGAAGAATTAGCGGTTGTTCATATTTATCCTAAAAATGTGGTAGCCAATGATGGTAGTTTACATGTGAAAAAAGTAGGAACTGCTGAAAATGAAGGATTAAATGGCGCAGAATTTGTTATTTCCAAAAGCGAAGGATCACCAGGCACAGTAAAATATATCCAAGGAGTCAAAGATGGATTATATACATGGACAACGGATAAAGAACAAGCAAAACGCTTTATTACTGGGAAAAGTTATGAAATTGGCGAAAATGATTTTACAGAAGCAGAGAATGGAACGGGAGAATTAACAGTTAAAAATCTTGAGGTTGGTTCGTATATTTTAGAAGAAGTAAAAGCTCCAAATAATGCAGAATTAATTGAAAATCAAACAAAAACACCATTTACAATTGAGGCAAACAATCAAACACCTGTTGAAAAAACAGTCAAAAATGATACCTCTAAAGTTGATAAAACAACACCAAACTTAGATGGTAAAGATGTGGCAATTGGCGAAAAAATTAAATATCAAATTTCTGTAAATATTCCATTGGGGATTGCAGACAAAGAAGGCGACGCTAATAAATACGTCAAATTCAATTTAATTGATAAACATGATGCAGCCTTAACTTTTGATAACGTGACTTCTGGAGAGTATGCCTATGCGTTATATGATGGGGATACAATGATCGCTCCTGAAAATTACCAAGTGACTGAACAAGCAAATGGCTTCACTGTCGCCGTTAATCCAGCGTATATTCCTACGCTAACACCAGGCGGCACACTAAAATTCGTTTACTTTATGCATTTAAATGAAAAAGCAGATCCTACGAAAGGCTTTAAAAATGAGGCGAATGTTGATAACGGTCATACCGACGACCAAACACCACCAACTGTTGAAGTTGTGACTGGTGGGAAACGTTTCATTAAAGTCGATGGCGATGTGACAGCGACACAAGCCTTGGCGGGAGCTTCCTTTGTCGTTCGTGATCAAAACAGCGACACAGCAAATTATTTGAAAATCGATGAAACAACGAAAGCAGCAACTTGGGTGAAAACAAAAGCCGAAGCAACTACTTTTACAACAACGGCTGATGGATTAGTTGATATCACAGGGCTTAAATACGGCACCTATTATTTAGAAGAAACTGTAGCTCCTGATGATTATGTCTTGTTAACAAATCGGATTGAATTTGTGGTCAATGAACAATCATATGGCACAACAGAAAACCTAGTTTCACCAGAAAAAGTACCAAACAAACACAAAGGTACCTTACCTTCAACAGGTGGCAAAGGAATCTACGTATACTTAGGAAGTGGCGCAGTCTTGCTACTTATTGCAGGAGTCTACTTTGCTAGACGTAGAAAAGAAAATGCTTAATTTCTAGCATCACCGAAGAAATTTTTAGAAAAACAAAGAGCCTGGGCCAATCACTGTCCCAGGCTCTCATGCTTTATTTTTAAGGAGGAAGCAATGAAGTCAAAAAAGAAACGTCGTATCATTGATGGTTTTATGATTCTTTTACTGATTATTGGAATAGGTGCATTTGCGTATCCTTTTGTTAGCGATGCATTAAATAACTATCTGGATCAACAAATTATCGCTCATTATCAAGCAAAAGCAAGCCAAGAAAACACCAAAGAAATGGCTGAACTTCAAGAAAAAATGGAAAAGAAAAACCAAGAATTAGCGAAAAAAGGCAGCAATCCTGGATTAGATCCTTTTTCTGAAACGCAAAAAACAACGAAAAAACCAGACAAATCCTATTTTGAAAGTCATACGATTGGTGTTTTAACCATTCCCAAAATAAATGTCCGTTTACCAATTTTTGATAAAACGAATGCATTACTATTGGAAAAAGGAAGCTCCTTGTTAGAAGGAACCTCCTATCCTACAGGTGGTGCGAATACACATGCGGTCATTTCAGGCCATCGTGGTCTCCCTCAAGCCAAATTATTTACAGATTTGCCAGAATTAAAAAAAGGCGATGAATTTTATATCGAAGTTAATGGGAAGACGCTTGCTTATCAAGTAGATCAAATAAAAACAGTTGAACCAACTGATACAAAAGATTTACACATTGAGTCTGGCCAAGATCTCGTCACTTTATTAACTTGCACACCGTATATGATAAACAGTCATCGGTTATTAGTTCGAGGACATCGTATCCCATATCAACCAGAAAAAGCAGCAGCAGGAATGAAAAAAGTGGCACAACAACAAAATTTACTATTATGGACATTACTTTTAATTGCCTGTGCGTTAATTATTAGCGGCTTCATTATCTGGTACAAGCGGCGGAAAAAGACGACCAGAAAGCATGGAAATTAACGATTCGTATAATAAAAGTGACTATATTTTTATTTTTTTAAACCCTTTACGTAGTAAATCAATGACCAAACCTAAGCAAAAATAAGTACAAAAATGAAGCCCAGAAGAAATCAACATTCTGGTTGTTAAAGGCTGCTGGGAATAATAAGTATCCAGCACAGGCGTTTGGTGAATAATAGAAAAACCTAGAAAATCTGTAAGGGCCAATAGAAATCCCTTACTATCATATCCAGAAAACCAAAGTAGTATGACGAAAAGGCTAAACATACTAAAAAAAAGAGTAAAAAAATAGCTTTTCAATTTTTAATCCTCCTTATCGTGCATAATTGAACCAGAGAAACAGAAGTATTAACGAAATAACTAAAAGAGCAAGCCCTGAATAAAAAGCGACAAAGGGCCAATCAATCGACTGTTTAAATTCCTGCCAAGTTTGGATTTTTCTGTTTTTTTTCGCGCTATCCTCAAGCGTGAGTAAATAATTCAATAGTAAGAGGAGCAGCAACACCGTGAAATCATTTGTGGTAAAAAGCACATGTAAAAATAGAATGACAAAGACAACACGGGATAACACTCGATTCCGCAAAATTAAAAATAACTTAGCACGCATAATAAACCACCATTTCTTATCAGAGATAATGAATCTGTTTTTGTCTACTCTTTAGTTATATCATAAAATTCTTAATAATGAAAAAATGATTCGAGGAAATAATTGAAAAAAATTTTTTTCCTGAATCATTATTTTCGTAAATAAAGAATAAACGTGTTACTCTTGGCTTATCAAATTTGGAAGGAGTGTTAAAAATGAAATATCTGGATATTATTGCTTTAATTTTATTGATTGTCGGAGGTTTAAACTGGTTATTAGTTGGTGCATTTAATTTTGATTTAGTTGCAACAATTAGTGGCGGTGCAACCACACCATTAGCAAAAATTATCTATATTATTGTCGGAATTTGTGCGATTTATTCTATTAAGTTTTTAGCTCCTTTGTTCCGCGAACCATAGGATTGATTTAAAAGATTTAGATAACGTGAAGTTATTTTGACTTAGCAATTGAGAGTTTCCTTGAGGAAGGGGACTCTTTTTTTATTTTCTATATTCGTTTCAGAAGGTTTAGACAAGCTCAAAAAATATTTCAAGAGAGCAGCGTTGCTTTCAAAATAGAACCTAGCATTACCTCGAACGTACCTCAAATAAACTGTGTCTTTTTTTGAATCATTAGTTCAAATTGATGTGATCACTAGTGAGAAAAATCAGCTCTAGGATATATAGGAAAATATAAGCATCAAATAGGGATTTTGATGATAAATTATCTTTTTCCTTGTTATGATTATAACAAGGAAAAGAAAGTAGGGATTTATTTATGGAATTACAGGTGACAAAAAAGGCTAAATTTTTTTGTTTGGCGATGGCATTACTAATGACATTAGGTATTTTTATCAGCGCTGGTACAAGTGTTTATGCATCTGACCAGCTAGAGGATTCAGAAGTTGAGGCTGTAGCAAAAGGACTGGAAGAAATGTATGCGAATGGAGTGACGGAAGATAACTTTAAAAACTATGTCAAAAATAATTTTGCTCAGCAAGAGATTTCTTCAGTTGAGAAGGAGTTAAATGTAAATATTTCTGATGCTTCAACAGTAGTTCAAGCGCGTTTTAATTGGAATGCATTAGGAAGTTGCGTTGCTAACAAAATCAAAGATGAGTTTTTTGCAATGATTAGTATCAGCGCAATTGTAAAAGCTGCACAAAAGAAAGCCTGGAAAGAATTAGCAGTGACTGTATTACGCTTCGCTAAAGCCAATGGGTTAAAGACGAATGCTATTATTGTAGCTGGACAACTAGCTTTATGGGCAGTTCAATGTGGGCTAAGCTAATGAATTTAAAAGATCATGTTACGGAAATAGTAATTACTTTTATAATCGCTTTTGTGTATACTTGGATAGATTCAGGAGAAATTGAAATCTTAAAAACTCTTTTGATAACAATAATATTTTTAGCCATGTTCTATGCAATACCCAAAATCACCAATAGAAAAAGAAAATGAAGTGGTTTTAGAAAGATAATGTGATAGGAAGTGTAAGAGGAGGTAACGAGCCTTCTCTTGCTTATAGAAAAAAAGAGCTAAAACCTTTATTTTATAAGGTTTTAGCTCTTTTTTGTTTTTCTCTACTTTTCTAAAAATGGAGACGGCGGGAGTCGAACCCGCGTCCAAACATATTGCCACTTAAATCTCTACGTTCATAGACACTCATTTAAAGGTTCGCTTTACAGCGTGCCGAGTGACAGGCATTCTGTATTGCTAGTCTGGTAAGCTCCTCTAAATTTTACAGACGGAAAAATTTAGCGTATCCCACTTCGATTAGGACCCTGACCCGAGCACATGGGCGATGCCGGGAGGATCTTCGCTAGCTGGTTTTTAGGCAGCTAAAGCGAAAGAATTGTTTTCGTTTTTAGCAGTTATATTTAACTGTAACGTTTTAACGTAGCCGTAACCTACGAAACGCAATTCAAGCTCAACTATGCCTGTCGAATCCGTAACGCCCCCGAAATAACATAAGTATCCCTTGATACTTATCAAAGTATAGCATAAATTCCTTGTTTTTTCAAAGAGTAGGATAACACTCTGTTAGATATTCATAAAAAGAGGAAGGATGGACCGTAACTCAGTTCATCCTTCCTCTTTTTATGAAAGTGTGTGGGTATGTTTTGTAATCCATTGTTGCAAACGGATATTCAACCAAAAACCATAAATTCCTAAAGTAATTATAGTTAATAAAAGCCATTTAATCCAATGACCGAATAATTGCATAGCTGTACCGTCAAAATAAAGGCGTTTACCATCAATAACGGTATGCTTGATTTTCCAGTTGTACATCATACAAATTCCCCAAGGTGCGCAAATGCCTAATGTAAAGACAGTAATCAAGGTTGCTAAAATTGAAGTCCCGATATACGTTGCTAAACCACCGTCAAAATATGAATTTTTCATTCTTTTCCTCCTTATCTCATAAACTTTATTATAACAAGAATAAATGGCCTGGGAAACAAAATGAGGATGAAATAAGTATTTTTATTCATTATTGATGTGAAATATGTTATTTATGCAACTCAAACTTGGCAGCATTAGATATTTTGTAACAAATGTTATCTAATGTAACTACCATAATAAACCGTTTTCCTTAGAAAGTGAATTAGAAATTTTAAAAAAAGGCTATTTAAATGAGCATTAATATTGTGTGAGATATATCTTTTTGCTATTGTCAACTTCTGAAAAAGACCACTAAGTGGAAAAAATAAGAGAAAAGAAGGGTGAATAATTTTTTATGACAAAAAGTGTAAAATTTTTAGTGTTACTGTTGGTAATGATTCTACCAATTGCGGGGGCGTTATTAATTGGTCCAATTTCATTTGGCGCCGAATTGAGCAAAAGTCCAATCGTTGACAAAGTAGAATTAGATCACACTACTTTATATCAAGGGGAGATGACCTCCATTAAAGTATCTTTTAGTGACAAAGAAAATCAGAAAATAAAACCTGGAGATACTATTACTTTAACTTTACCAAATGCATTAGTTGGAATGATCGAGAACGATGGCTCACCACGAAAAATCAATTTAAATGGTTTAGGGGAAGTTTTTATCTATAAAGATCATGTTGTAGCAACATTTAATGAAAAAGTTGAATCTTTACATAATGTGAATGGGCATTTTTCTTTCGGGATTAAAACGCTTATCACCAATAGTTCGCAACCGAACGTGATAGAAACGGATTTCGGAACAGCAACGGCGACTCAACGTTTGACGATTGAAGGAGTGACTAACACAGAGACTGGCCAAATTGAGCGAGACTATCCGTTTTTTTATAAAGTAGGCGATTTGGCTGGAGAGTCAAATCAAGTACGTTGGTTTTTAAATGTGAACCTCAATAAATCCGATGTCACAGAAGATATTTCAATTGCGGATCGACAAGGAAGTGGTCAACAATTAAATAAAGAGAGTTTTACATTTGATGTTGTGAATGACAAAGAAACTAAATATATTTCACTTGCCGAGTTTGAGCAACAAGGTTATGGCAAAATTGACTTTGTGACAGATAACGACTTTAATTTACGTTTTTATCAGGATAAAGCACGCTTTACTTCCTTTATCGTCCGTTACACTTCGACAATCACAGAAGCAGGCCAACATCAAGCAACATTTGAAAATAGTTATGACATCAATTATCAACTAAACAATCAAGACGCAACGAATGAAAAAAATACATCACAGGTTAAAAATGTTTTTGTAGAAGGCGAGGCAAGCGGTAATCAAAATGTGGAAATGCCAACAGAAGAAAGTCTAGACATTCCTTTAGAGACAATAGAAGAATGGGAACCAAAGACACCTACTTCGGAACAGGCAACAGAAACAAGTGAAAAGACAGACACAACAGAAACTGCAGAAAGCAGCCAACCAGAAGTTCATGTCTCACCAACAGAAGAAGAAAATCCAGATGAAGGTGGAACACTAGGCACGATTGAGCCAATCATACCTGAAAAACCAAGTGTGACAACTGAAGAGAATGGCGTAACAGAAACTGCAGAAGGCAGCCAACCAGAAGTCCATGTGTCGCCAACGGAAGAAGAAAATCCAGATGAAGGTGAAACACTAGGCACGATTGAGCCAATCATACCTGAAAAACCAAGTGTGACAACTGAAGAGAATGGCATAACAGAAACGGCAGAAAGCAGCCAACCAGAAGTTCATGTCTCTCCAACAGAAGAAGAAAATCTAGATGAAAGTGAAACACTAGGCACGATTGAGCCAATCATACCTGAAAAACCAAGTGTGACAACTGAAGAGAATGGCACAACGGAAACGGCAGAAAGCAGCCAACCAGAAGTCCATGTGTCGCCAACGGAAGAAGAAAATCCAGATGAAAGTGAAACACTAGGCACGATTGCACCAATCCTACCTGAAAAACCAAGCGTAACAACTGAAGAGAATGGTATAACGGAAACGGCAGAAAGCAGCCAGCCAGAAGTTCATGTCTCACCAACAAAAGAAATTACTACAACTGAGAAAAAACAGCCATCCACAGAAACAACTGTGGAGAAAAATAAAAATGTTACATCAAAAAATCAACCACAAATACTAAACGCTCCATTAAATACATTGAAAAATGAAGGAAGCCCACAGTTGGCTCCCCAACTGCTTAGTGAACCAATTCAAAAATTAAATGAAGCAAACGGGCAACGAGAACTTCCCAAAACAGGCACAACAAAAACACCGTTTATGCTAATAGCAGGAATACTGGCAAGTACATTTGCCGTTTTAGGTGTAAGTTATCTACAAATCAGAAAGAATTAACAATAGAAAAGCCATCCAGCTTTCGCTGGGGGGGCTTTTCTATTATCTGGAGATAAATTGCTGATAGGCGCCAATCAAAAACTATGCTACAGTAAGGTATATAATGCTCGAAAAGGAGGGAGTAAATGACTAAAAAAATATGATCGCACTTTCAGAAAAGCTTCACTTGGTACATTTTGATTGGTGTGATTGTTTCATTATGTAGTGCTTTAGCAATTTATTTTTTTCAACAGTTGTTAGATCATTATCAAAAAAGTTTCCAACTAGGGTTGTTAGTAGCGTATGGAACGACAATTATTTTAATTCCGCTATTGTCTTACTGTGAACAGAAACCGAAAGCTTACTTAACTAATGGCATCTATTTCTATTTGAAGACATTAAGTTTAATAAAAATGAGCAAGATTTCCTATGAAGAATATCTAAAACTGGGAGCGGGAGCTTTACTACAAAAAGTAGAAGTTGGTGCAGCAGCTGGGAGAAATATCCACTTGAATTTTTATGGACGCTTATTTCGAGAGCTAATTCCAGAGACGTTATTTAATTTGTTTTTCATAGCATTGATTGATAAAAAATTACTGCCAGCAATTCTAATTGGTTATGTGATTGTATTTATTTTAACCAAAATACTTTTGAAAACGCTACAAAACATGAAAGAAAAAACACTTATTTCCGAAGAAGCAATGAATGCTACTTTGATACGAGGGATGACCGAACTAGTAACTTTTAGAATTAATCGAAAATATAAAAAAGAGATTGAAAATTACGCGTTAATGGCAGAGGAAAATAGTCAAAATATAACAAAAATGACTATGATCCATGAATTTTTCTTTGGCTTTTTTGCCTTTTTAGTAGCACTAATCAAAGTAAGTATTGTCGTACTTAGTTTTACTAACGTCGTGACGCTAAGTTTAGGTGGACTTGTAGCGATAGTGATGTATATCGATCGAATTTATACGCCGATAGCCATATTTAATGTTTTATTTGTTCAATATAATTTGGATAAAGTAGCCTATCAGCGCTTGGAAGATTTTTATAAAAAAGAAGATGATCCTGATTTAGCGGTTCCAGGCAAAGCGTTACCTGAAATTCAAACAATTTCATTAAAAGATGTGTGTTTTAGCGTAGATAGTCAAACGATTATGTCCCAACAAAATCGACAATTTTCAATGAACAAAACCTATGGCTTGATTGGAAAAAGTGGGACAGGCAAATCTACCCTGATTAAATTGATTTTAGGATTATTGAAACCGACAGAGGGGACAGTTTATGTGAATCAATTTCCTCTAACACAATTCAATTTGGAAGATTATTATGAAAAAGTTTTTTATTTATCGCAAGATGTGCCAATATTTCAAGGAACGTTAAAAGAAAATATTGTATTGAATCAAGAAATTTCTGATGAACAAGTAATTGAAGCTATGTATCGTTTTCAGTTGGGGGAACTTTATGAACGGTTGCCGGAAGGTTTAAACACTATTGTGAGTGAAAAAGGAATGAATTTTTCTGGTGGCGAGAAACAACGGATTGCTTTCACGCGCTTAGCATTTACACAAGCAGAGATCCTTATTTTAGATGAGGCGACTTCCGCATTGGACGAAAAGACCGAAGAAAAAGTGTTACAAGAAGTACAAAAATTTACCCACAATAAGTTGACTATTTTGGTTACTCATCGACCTAAAACCCTGCGATTTGTAGATGAAATTATTGATTTAAATGAGTGAACTTGTTAGCTGTTTGGCACATCTTTTGCTACACTTTTTATAAGAATTGAGAGAAAGGGGCAACTGTTGATGAATAATAATGAGCAAGAATTAGCGGAATTTTGGGATGAATTTGCAGAAGAATATGAAGAAATTCAACAAGAATCGCCATTTCCAATTGCCCGAGAATTACGTGATTTCTTGGTCCAAGAAGGCATTTTTCCGTGTCAGACATTTCTGGATATCGCAGGTGGGACAGGACGATACTTACCTTTTTTTCAAGAGCAAGTCACGGAGTATACGCTAGCCGATATTTCTCAGAGAATGTTGGAGATTGCAGAAGCAAAAGCACAAAGCAACGTTGTTTTTCTTCACCAAAGCCAAGAAAGACTGATTGAGACTGGGAAAAAATTTCAAGTCGTTTTTTCAGCCATGAATCCTGCTTTGGATACGCCGGAAAAAGTTAATGCATTGTGCCAATTAAGTGAGGAATGGTGTCTTATATTTCGGTTAGTGGAAGAGCAAGATTCGTTATTTTCTCCTTTTGAGCAAGAGAGCAACCCGCAGTTAAATTGGATGGCACAATACAAAGTATTTCTAAAAAAAGAACAGCGCCCTTTTTTTACAAAAAAATTTTTCTTTGAAGCATCAGAAGCTATTTCAAAAGACTTTTTCCGCAACTATTTTGAAGAACAATGGTCAGTTCCAATTTTAGAACAACGCATACAAGAAATTTTTGGTTCTCATGAAATTAAGCAAAATCAGCGTACCATTATTTATGAATTAATTGTTATTCCATGTAAAAAAACAACCAGCGATGACTAATTATCGCTGGTTGTTTTTCGGTTATTTAATTGTGCGAAAGCTTTTTCTGGAATCTCTTTTTTATCAATTTTGACAGGAGATTGGATGATTCTTTTTTTACTAATGGTTGCTTCTATGTAAGCATTTGGTTCCAAAGGTTGAGGATTTTTGTCTGTCCGTTCGTAGTCCATAACTTGCGTTTTTCCATTACTTTTAACAAAAGTTAGTCGATAGTGTAAAGAATATTGGCCATCTATGCTTTTTTGATTGTCATCTACTGTTTGTTTTCGTTCAGGAATTTCTAGAGGAACTTGTGCATAGGCTTTTTCACCCTTATATGTATCTGCATAATAACGATAGCCTGTATAACCACCAACAATAAATAAGCCAATAAATAAAATAGCGCCGATTTTTTTCATTTTTTCTCCTCCTAACAATTTACAAAAATAGCATAGCAAAAGAAGAAGGAGATGGAACATCGAAAAAACGAACAGTTATCTTACAAAACTGTTCGTTTTTTTGGTCTATTTAGCTTTCATCAGAGAGTAGAAAGGAATCATTTTTCTTACGATAACTAAAGAAAATAACAAAGTACAATAGGCCTGTTAAAAGAGTGACGCCTAACGAATTTGTAAATAAGATGCCAATAAAGATGAGACCTAAAATGATTAAAGCAAGGAGATTAATACTTTTTTCAAAGAGAGACCCTCGTTTTAAAGACAGAACAAACGCCGCAGCGCTAATTAAAATCCAAATTAGCAAGACAGTGTAAGAGAGGGAACCGGCTAAGTAACCAAATAATTCATCGCCAACAAAATAAGAAAGAATAACGCCCAGATATAAAACACTTGCGCAGAAGAAAACTGAACGTTGAGGTACTTGGTGCTTGTTTAAAACCGCTAGTTTACTCATGGGTCCTTTTTTATCTTTTAAGCGAAAATATAAAAGGCGAGAAGAGGCGTATACCCCAGAATTAATAGAAGAAAACAAGGCTAAAATAATCACAAAATTTACGATGTCAGCAGCAAAAGGAATATTCATTTTTTCAAAAACCATAACAAATGGACTCACCGTTGTGCCTGCTAATGTATTCCAAGGGAAAATAATCAAAAGTAAGAATAATGGAATGATATAGAAGGAAATAATCCGTCCCATCACACCACGAATCGCCTTAGGAATGGCTTTTTTAGGATCATCTGCTTCACTGACAGTAATCGCGATTAATTCTGAACCGCCATAAGAATAAATAACTACTAATAAAGAATTAACAATACCTTTCATGCCATGTGGGGCGAAGCCACCATGATCGGTGATACTTTGTAAAGTAGGGAAGACACCACTGCCTAGCATTTGTTGTCCCACCAGATAAACACCAAAAATAATTAACAAAATGATGACACTAATTTTAGCAAACGCCAACCAATATTCTGTTTCTGCAAATAAACGAACCGAGTAAAGATTAATGAGCGTCGTTAAAATAGCTAAAATGAAAACAAAAAACCAAGCAGGAATATTAGGAAACCAAAGTTGTAAAAAGGAAGCTGCGGCAACCGCTTCTGCGATAATATTAATTGTCCACATGGAATAATAAACCCAATCAATAAAATCAGCAGAATGTGCACCTAAAAATGGTCGAACCAAGCCAGACAAACCATGATGTGTGTCTCCGCCATCTAAAACGAGTTTTCCTAAACCACTCATGACGATGAAGAGAACAGCACCGCCAATTAGAAAGGCGATTAATACAGAAGGACCAGCAATACCAATTGCTTCGCCACTTCCTTTAAAAAGACCTGCGCCAATCGCTCCTCCTAAGGCTAACATCGTAATATGGCGCGAGCTTAATTGTTTTTTTAAGGTTGTTTGTTGTGTTTCACTCATAGGATTCTCCTTTAATTGAAAAAAAATAATATGAAAATAACTTTCTTTATTATATACAATTTTCTGACAATTACAACTATTCTGTCAATGAAAATGAAAAAATAAGTGAAAAATATTATGAAAATAAAAAAATCGAGCAATTTAAGTGATTAAAATCGCTCAATTTTTTTATTAATTTTTATTTTTTAATAGAGTCATAATTGTTAATGGAACAGTAATGACTACATAGCCGATGATACTAGCCACTACTAAATAAGCTATAGGACTCGAGAAATTAAATAAGTCCGTTAAAAGTATTGCGACAATCATTGAAATAGCATAACAAATGAATAATTGAATAAACCGCTTTGCAGACAAAAAATCACCTCTTCCTAATTAGTTAAAGTCTCTTTTCAATCATTTAGTATACACCTGAAAAGAAGAATAAACTATCATTAATTAAAAGAAAAAGTGAAACCACTAGCGGATTTTTTGTTCAGCTGATTATCTTAAGAATTAGAAAATGGGACATAAGTCATTTCGACTTATGTCCCATTTTTATTTATGACGTTGGCTTCGTGTAAATTGAGAAGTCTCGTCCTCTCTAGTGGTTGATTGCTGTGTTCGTTGTACGGCTTGCTTTTCTGGCTCGCTCTTTTTTGCAACATCAGTCACAACGTTTGGCTTCTGAGAAGGGGGAACGGTTGTTTTTTTGTTTAAAGTTGGCGTAGTTCTTTTTGTTTCTTTCTTTTGTTTCTTTTTATTATTTTTATCATTTCCAGTGACTGTCAAATAGATAATCAGAAAAATCATTAGGATCGTTGCAACAATTAATAGAATAAACATGTTAAATGAAATGAACATGCATGGCCCTCGTTTCTCGTTTTTTCTTAGTTTACCAAAATTTCAAAATTTCGTCACTCTTTTCTTCAGAAAAAACGAATTTCAAAGGGGTTAAAAGAAACTTTTATAAAAAAGCCTCCTTTTTTGTGTGAAAATGCACAAAATTTCTGGAATCGTTTGCTGTTAAAACCAGATACTGGTAAAATAATTATTGTATAAGAATCATTTTAAAAAACGATTTTTGTTACAAATAACGTATTTGTTGAAAAGGCACTGTGAAGTAGTTAGAGACGACAGCCAAGTGACTTTTAATGACAGCCGCCCAATTAATTTCATGGAGCCTTTTCGTAGAAAACGAGGAGGTTATTTTGCGTGAAAGTGAGTATATTTTCGACATGCGTGGTGGATTTACTTTTTCCAAATGTAGGGCAAGCAATGGTAGAGGTTTTGGAACGTTATGGCTGTGAAACGGTTTTACCAACAAGCCAAACGTGTTGTGGTCAGCCAACGTATAATAGTGGCTATGTGACAGAGAGCACGACAACGCTTAAGAATCAAATTGATAGTTTTGACGGTGCCGATTATGTGGTGGGACCTGCGGGGTCTTGTGTCGGCATGATGAAAGAATACCACAAATTTTTAGCAGATGATCCTATTTATGGGCCAAAAGCACAACGTTTAGCTGAGCGAACTTATGAGTTTAGTCAGTTTCTTTATCGTGTCTTAGGGGTCAAAGATGTTGGCGCAACGTTATATGGGAAAGCCACTTATCATCGTTCTTGTCATATGACGCGAATTTTAAATGAACGAGAATCACCCTTTGTTTTGTTGGATCATGTGAAAGGATTAGAAATGATTCCTTTAGGACATCTTGAAAATTGTTGCGGATTTGGCGGAACGTTTTCAGTGAAAATGCCAGCTATTTCTGAACAAATGGTGACGGAAAAAATGAACGATGTGATTGATACAGGCGCAGAAATTTTAATTAGTGCGGATATGGGTTGCCTGATGAATATCGGGGGTAAATTCAATCGTGATGGGAAAAAGATTAAGATTATGCATATTGCAGAAGTCCTTAATCACGAAGTGGATGAAGCACGCATGGACCAACCGCAAATCATATCGGTAGGGTAAGGGGGAAGAACTGTGGGATTATCAACGAGCAATAAGCCGTTAAGTGAACGAATTGAAGAAAGTAAAAAAGATGTGTTTATGCAAAAGGCTGTCGCCAAAGCACAAGATGCCCAATGGGAGAAACGAGAAGGTGCGCGGGAAGCTTTAGGCAATTGGCCACAATGGCGTGAACTGGGAGAACAAATTCGCCAACATACAATTCAATATCTGCCTGACTATTTAGAAGAGTTCAGTGATAACGTCGCCAAACGAGGTGGCAAAGTCTTTTTTGCTCAAACCGCCGAAGAGGCCAATGAATATGTGAAACAAGTGGTTCTAGAAAAAAAGGCGAAAAAAATTGTGAAATCTAAATCAATGGTGACGACCGAAGTCGATATAGATCCAATGTTATTGGGATTAGACGATGTTAGTGTGATGGAAACAGATTTGGCGGAATTCATTTTACAAATGGATGACTGGGATGAGCCGTCACATATTGTTTTCCCAAGTATTCATAAAAATCGCGAACAGATTCGTCAGGTTTTTGCGAAAAAATTAGGGTATCAAGGAGATAATGACCCGGTAAATTTGGCACGCTGTGCACGAGAAGTGATGCGCAAATTCTTTTTGGAAGCGGAGATTGGCATTACAGGTTGTAATTTCGCTATTGCGGATAGCGGCTTAATTAACTTAAATACAAATGAAGGAAATGCTGATTTGACCATCAGTATTCCTAAGACACAAATCGTGTTAATGGGGATGGAAAGAATCGTACCAACAATGCGTGAAGCAGAGGTTTTAGATAACCTTTTAGCCAGAAGTGCCGTTGGTCAAAATTTAACAACGTATGTGACGTTTGCCGGGCAAAAAAATGCGGATGAATCCGATGGTCCAGAAGAATTTCACGTGGTCATTTTGGATAACGGACGTTCAAAAGCGTTAGGAACAGCCTTTCAGCCAGTCTTACAGTGTATTCGTTGTGGGTCTTGTCTGAATGTTTGTCCGGTCTATCGCCATATTGGAGGGCACGGTTATGGCTCTATTTATCCAGGACCAATTGGTGCTGTGCTTTCTCCAATTTTAGGTGGATATAAACAGTTTGGGGAATTGCCTTATGCATCTAGTCTTTGTGGGGCATGTACGGAAACGTGTCCTGTGAAAATTCCATTGCACGAATTATTAATTGAACATCGTAAAGTGATGACCGATGATCTGAAAACGAAACATGGATTTGAAGATTTCCAAATGCGTATGGTAGGTAAAGCCACTGGTTCACCAGCAATGTTTAAAGCAGCCATGAAAGTCGATCATGCTGCAGCGGGCATTTTAAGTAAACAAAAAGACATTACTGTTGAAAACATGTACAATCATGGAGGCTACCTTGATAAAGGACCAGGGTTAGTAAAAGGTTGGACCGATGTTCGTGATTTGCCAAGACCACCAAAATCTTCAGAAAACTTCAGAAGTTGGTTCAAAAAACATCAAGAAGGTGAAAAAAATGACTAATGAAGCGATTCAAAATCGAGAACCTTTTTTACAAAATCTACGAGAAAAATTAGGCGTAGAAAAACAGCCTGTTTCGGCCCATCCATTTGAGCCAGTTAATCATTTACCAGAAGAACAGTTGGCAGATAAAACACCAGCAGAGCTATTAACGATTGTGAAAGAACGTGTGGAAACGATTCACACGAACTTAGTGGAAACCACACAAGAAAATTTACTGACGACGATTCAGCAAATTGTTGCTGAGTTTGGTGGGGGCAATCTTTTATTGCCAACAGATGCACGTTTTGAAGCCTATGGATTAGCTGATTTAGCTAAGTCATTAGAGGCTGTTTCTGTTAAGCAATGGCAACCTGGAAGTGAGCAACGAGAAGCGAATATTCAAACAGCTGCTCAGGCAAATATCGCGATTGCCTTTGCTGAGTTTTTACTAGCTGAATCAGGAACGATTGTGGTGGAGTCCAATGCGGGGCAAGGCAGAGCTTTACACTTTTTACCGAAGCATTACATTTCAATTATACCGTTTAGCAAACTCGTTCCACGTTCGACTCAGCCAGCAGCTTTTTATACAGAAAAAATAGAAAAAGGCGAAAAAATTGGCTCAGCGATTCACTTTATTTCAGGGCCTTCTAATTCAGGAGATATTGAAATGCAACTGGTTGTCGGGTTGCATGGTCCTTTAGAAGTTTGTTACGTGGTTGTGATGGATCGCTAAAACGCTAGAAGCATAATCAATTCAGCCCTTTTTAGAATTGATTATGCTTTTTTTATGAGCAGGATCAAAAAAGTAAGAATCAAATTTGAAAGAAATACGTTTTTTTTCTGACCATTTTGTAAAAAAAGCGTACATAAAAATTAATTGGGTGTTAAGCACTATAGGATTGATTTACTTTGTGGTAGAATATGAGACATAAGATAATAAGGTTTTTGGAGGAATGAGTTTGAAATCAAAAGAATTAATTAAAACAGTCGTCTTTTTTGCCTGTTTAGCTTTGGGTCTGTTTTTACTGAGACAATTTGTATTTACGCCTGTCGTAGTGAGAGGTCATTCAATGGATCCAACGTTAGCAGATGGTGAACGGGTAATTACGTTAAAAAACACAGAAATTAATCGTTTCGATATTATTACTTTCCCAGCGCCAGATGAACCAGATAAAAATTATATTAAACGTGTGATTGGTTTACCTGGAGATACAATTGCGTACAAGGATGATACGTTGTACATCAATGGAAAAGAAGTTGACGAACCCTATTTAGATGAATTTAAAAAAGCCTTAACAGATGGTCAACCTTTGACAGGCGATTTTTCATTAAAAGAAAAAGTACCAGCAGATAGCTACTTTGTTTTAGGTGATAATCGACGGAATTCAAAAGACGGTCGTGTCATTGGTTTTATTCATAAAAAAGATATTTTGGGTGAAGTGAAATTCGTTATGTGGCCATTCTCACGGTTTGGTCCAATACCAGAAGTATCAAAACAATAAAAGAGACAATGAGTAAAAGAGAAGGACGGAAATGTGTAAAAACAAACACATGTTTCCGTCCTTCTTTTGTGGTAAAATAAAGGCAGTGCAAAGGAAAAGGATGTGAAACCATGAGTGTGCAGTTTATTAGAGGAACCGCCGTGGCAGACTTAGAAGCGCCACTTATACAGGCGACAAAACAATGGCTAGAGGAAGACGCACAGCATGAAGTATTCTATTTAGTCCCGAACCATATTAAGTTTGAGCAAGAAATTCAAGTCTTGCAAAAGTTACGTCAATTACAGACAACTACGTCTGATTCAATAACCAGTACCCGTCTGCAGGTTTTTAGTTTTTATCGTTTGGCTTGGTACTATTTACAACATACACCTTTTTACTCGGCAGATGTTTTATCTGATGCAGGCGCTGCGATGATTTTCCGCAAAATTTTAGTAGAAGCAGAAGAAGAGTTACAAATTTTTAGAGGTGAAATTAACAAGCCTGGCTTTATTCAGCAACTATTTCAGCTTTATCAAGAAATGCGCGAAGGCAATATTGAGATTGCGGAGCTTTATCCATTTTTAGAAAAACAAACGGAGAACCCTAAAGGACAAGATTTACAACTTAAGTTTCAAGATTTAACGTTAATTTTTACGCGATTCCAATTGCAAATGAGTCAGTATGGCTATGAATCAGCGGAGATTATTCAACATTTAAGCGAGTATTTACAAACGGTTGATTTGTCGAATGTTCAATTCGTTATTTCAGGCTATCAGCAGTTTACTGCCAGAGAATTAAAGTTGATTGAAGTGCTAATGGCGCAAGCAGGTTCTGTGAAAGTAGCCCTTTTATTGGACAAACAATATCCGCATGACTTACCTGATCCGCGGTCGTTATTTTATGAAGCGGGACAAACCTATCATCAGCTTTATCAACTAGCAAGACAGAAGCAAATCCCGATTCTTTCAGATTATGTGGAAAAGAAAGAGGTATTAATTACAAATCCAGACTTGCAAGGATTAAACGATTATTGGATTCAATCGCAAGAACACCTGCCTCCATTAAGCACAACTGACTGGAGGGGCGATGGCTTATTTCTGTGGCGTGCTGAAAACGTTAAAGAAGAATTAACACATGTTGCAACCGAAATTCGCCGTTTAGTGGTGGAAGAAGGGTATCGGTACAAAGAAATTCAGGTGTTGACTCGTGATTTAGATTGTTATGAAAATTTATTAGAACCGATTTTTGCGGAACACGAGATTCCTGTTTATGTCGACCGAGATATGGCTATGGATCGGCATCCTTTAGTCGAATGGATTGAATCTTTATTTGCTATTCATTCGTACAATTATCGTTATCGTGATGTGCTCCGTTTTTTGAGAACGGAATTATTTATGCCAATGAATCAACACGCTACTTCTGAAGAAAGCTTGACTGATTGGTTAAACCAACGGAACGCTTGGCGCAGAAAAGTTGATATTACCGAAAATGTAGTCCTGGCATACGGCTATGAAGGTTATTATTGGTCACAAGAAAAAGATTGGGAATTTATTCGGTATGATTTTGAAGCGGAAGAGCAAGAAGATGTCGCTACGATGGAAGAAGAGTCAAATGCGATTCGTCAATCGCTTCAACGGCTGCTACCTAGTTACTTTCAAGCAATGATAAGTGCCAAAACTGGTTTGGAAGCAGCGACCGTCTTCTATCACTTTTTACTGCAAAGTGGTGTGGCAACACAATTAAAAATGTGGCGCTTACAAGCTATCGAAGCAGGTCAACTAGAAACAGCTCGTAACCATGAACAGACTTGGGATGCATTGATGTCATTACTAGATGAATACGTCACTGTTTACGGAGAAAGTTCGTTTGATTTTACAACGTTTCAAGAAATATTTGTTAGTGGCTTGGAAGGTTTGCACTATAGTAAAGTGCCGACAGCGATTGACCAAGTACAAGTTCGCGCAATGGATTTAACTCGACCTGGCGCTGCCAAGGTTACTTTTGCTATTGGGATGACGGAAGAAATTTTTCCACAAAAGATTGAAAATAAAACACTATTGTCTGATGAAGAACGTCAGACAATCAATGATACTTTAACGGAAAACCAATATTTACGTGGGACAACTGGGCGCAAAATTGCGCAAGAACCGTTTGTTGCGTATCTCGTCTTTTCTTCAGCGCGAGAACGGTTATATTTAACCTATCCAAGTGTTAAAGACACCGCTCAAGAAGTCAAACCGTCTCCTTATTTTAAAAATATCCAAAAAGATTTAAACTTGCCCGTTTTTGAAAAAAATGAAACAACCATTTTCGATGATGAAACGACCAGTTTAGCCCATATTAGTACGTATCGGACGTTAATCGGTGAATTAACGCGTTTGAAAAGACAACGGAAAGAAACACAAGAAGGATTGTTGCCTTTCTGGTTAAATATGGAAAAAGCGCTAATGAACCAATCAATTGCGCCGCTAGCCAAGCAAGTTTTCGAAAGTTTAACGCATCAAAATATTCCTGAAAAGATTGATGAGGTCTTAGCAGAACCTTTATATGGTAAAGATATTTATACATCCGTTTCTCGGATGGAGAGTTTTTATCGCTGTCAATATCAATACTTTTCTCGCTATGGCTTACGTTTGAAAGAAAGAGATGTCTTTGGGCTTTCGCCAGCAGCTACAGGGGAATTTTTCCATGAAGCATTGGATCAGTTCTTTAAATTATTGATTATGAATCAACGGAACTTATCTGAATTAACCGATCAGGAAGTCAATTTATTGGCGGAGGAAGTACTAAATAGTATTTTAGGGGATGCACGTTTTTCTGTATTAACGACCTCTAGTCGCATGAACTATATTCGCTATCAATTGAGTCAAACAATTAAAAAAGTCAGTTGGGCGCTGAAACGCCAAAGCCAACGAAGTGGCATGACGACTGTTCAAACGGAAGTGTTATTTGGCCAAATTGCCGCTAAAAAAGGAATTTCTGGTTTGGAATTACCATTAAAAAATCAAGGGAAAATTCATGTTCGGGGAAAAATCGACCGGATTGATCAATTGGTTACACCCGAATCAACCTATTTAGGTGTGATTGATTATAAATCGAGTCACCGTAAATTTAATATGACAGAAGCGTATTACGGCTTAGCCATGCAAATGCTGACGTACTTGGATGTGGCTTTAATGGATGCTGTGCAATTAGTTGGTCAAGAAGCTAAACCTGCTGGCTCACTTTATCTGCATGTACACAATCCTACGTTATCTTATGAAGGCAAAGACGACATTGAACAACAAATGCTTAAAAAATATCAGTTTGATGGTCTTTTGATGAAAGACCCAGATTTATTGGATCATTTAGATACGAGTCTGCAAGCTAAACAAAGTTCGTTGCTGTTTCCGATTGAAGAATCCGCCAAAGAACAAATTAAACCTGGTCGTCGCCAAGAAGATAAATTTGTGACAGAACCAGAATTAGGCGCGTTGCTTTCCCATAACCGAAATAAATTTATTGAAGCGGGGAATCAAATTATTGGCGGCGAAGTTCAACTTAATCCCGCTTATCAAGGCAAGGAACGGATTGCTTGTCGCTATTGTCCGTTTCGAAGTGTCTGTGATTTTGATGTGATGTTAAAAGAAAATAATTATCATCGTATTGAGAATTTATCCAAAGAGGAAATTATGGCGCGCTTGTTAAACAAAGATGAGGAAGGAGCAACCGAAGATGAGTAAAACAATTCCACTACGTCCAGCCAATGAGCAATTCACCGACAGTCAATGGCAAGCGGTGTTTGATGGCGATGAAAATATCTTAGTTTCTGCTTCGGCTGGCTCAGGAAAAACCACCGTTTTAGTCCGCCGTGTCATTGAAAAAGTCAAAAGCGGCGTCGATATCGATCGTCTCTTGATTGTGACGTACACTGAAGCCGCCGCCCGTGAGATGAAAGAACGTATCCAAGTGGCTTTACAAAAGGCAATGAATGAAGAACAAGATCCAGAAAGAAGACGGCATTTTTCTCGTCAAATTGCTCTTTTGCCAAAAGCCAATATCAGCACGTTACATGCCTTTTGTTTAACTGTTATTCGTCGTTTTTATTATTTAATTGACATAGATCCAGTTTTTCGGATGTTAACAGATGAAACAGAAACATTGTTATTAAAAGAAGATGTTTGGGATGCATTACGTGAACAATTTTATGCGGAAAATCAAGAAGAATTTTACCAATTAACAGCGAATTTTTCCAATGATCGTAGTGATGACGGACTCACTAACTTAATTTTTTCTTTTTATGAATTTGCCAAAGCCAATCCTGATCCAGAGGCGTGGATTAATGGCTTAACACAAGCCTACGAAGTAGGGGATCAGCTAGGCGAATCAACGTTATTTCAGACGTATTTAAAACCGCTAGCCGTTGAGACGTTACAACGAACTCTTCAGCGTTACGAAGAAATGGTGACCTTAACAGAGGGCGAAGAGAAACTTCAAAAGATTTGGTATTTAGCTCAAAATGAAAAGGAACAAACAAAACAATTTTTACAATTTTTAGAGAGAAATGATTTAGAAAGCGCCTATAATTTGACTGAATTGTTAAGCTTTGACCGCTACCCAACAGTTCGTGCCGAAGAGTTGAAACCGACCGCGGAACAAGCCAAACAGTTGCGAGAACAAAATAAAAAAGCGTTAAATGATTTGAAAAAGCAACTGTTTACACTTTCTCCAGATGCCATGAAACAAGTCTTGAAAGAGGCCACGCCCATTGTTCAAGAAATGGCTCACGTGGGGAAACAATTTATGGAGGCCTATGGCGCAGAAAAACGGCTTAAAAATTTAGTGGATTTTAACGATTTAGAACATTATACGTTAGCTATTTTAGCGAAAAATCAGGCAGATGGCTGGCATGCATCAGAAGCCTCGGTTTACTATCGAGAAAAATTTGATGAAGTGTTAGTCGATGAATACCAAGATATCAATCAATTACAAGAATCTATTTTGTATTGGTTGCGCCGCCCGCTTAGCGCAGAAGGAAACCTTTTTATGGTAGGAGATGTGAAACAGTCTATTTATTCTTTCCGCTTGGCAGATCCTACATTGTTTATTGAAAAATACAATCAGTATGGGCAAGGCAAAGAGGGCAAACGAATTATTCTAGCTGAAAATTTTCGTTCCCGCAAAGACGTTTTAGACTTTACGAATTTAGTATTTAGTCAATTAATGGATGAGCGAGTGGGCCAAATTGCTTACGATGAGTCAGCCGCTTTGGTTCATGGTTTTGATCAATTTTCGGAGGCAGCTGATTATTCAACTGAATTGCTAATTTATGAAAAAAAAGCAACAGAATCAGTTGAATTTCCAGAATTACAATCCCCTGAGTTGTTGATTGAAGATAAGACAGAAGGGGAACTTTACGTTACTGCTTTGAAAATTCGTGAATTAATTGACCAAAATTTCTTAATTTATGATAAAAAGCTGAAAACGGATCGACCGATTACGTATCAAGATATTGTCTTATTAACGCCTACAAAGAAAAATAATTTAACTATTTTAGATGTTTTTAAATCATTAGAAATTCCAGTTCAAGTCAATGATGCTCAAAATTATTTCCAAGCAACGGAAATTCGTACAATGATTGCCTTGCTTCAATTGATTGATAATCCTTATCAAGACATTCCTTTGGCAGCTGTGTTACGTTCACCAATTGTTGGATTAAAAGAAAACGAATTAGTGCTTATTCGTTTGGCTAATAAGGAAACCAGTTACTACGAAGCATTTTTAATGTTTAATCAAAAGATGGAACCAACCATGGAGGAAGCAGTTGTTCAGGAAAAAACTATACGTTTTGCTGAATCATTAGAAAAATGGCGGGAACAGGCTCGACGCAACCAGCTTAGCACCTTGCTGTGGACGATTTATCGGGAAACGGCCTATCTTGATTATGTTGGCGGGTTGCCTGTTGGCAAACAACGCCAAGCCAATTTATATGCGTTGGTCGATCGGGCCGCGGCGTATGAAAAAACAACCTTCCGCGGATTATTTCAATTTGTTCGCTTCATCGAAAAAATGCAAGAAAAAGACAAAGATTTAGCGGAACCAGTCGTTTTAAGTGAAGAGAATGCCGTACGCGTCATGACGATTCACGCTAGTAAAGGGTTAGAATTTCCGGTGGTATTCGTTTTAGATATGACCAAAGAATTTAATGTCAGTGATTTGAATGAACGCTATATCTTTGAAGAAAATTTAGGGGTAGGCATTCGTTATTTACAACCTGAAGAACGAGTTATGTACGATACTTTACCATTTTTGGCGATTAAACAAGTACGATTAAGAAAATTACTATCCGAAGAAATGCGGAAGTTATATGTGGCGTTGACACGTGCAGAACAGAAACTTTTTCTGGTAGGCTCCTATAAAGACCAAGCGGCGATGTGGAAAGAGTGGCTGAAAGTTGGCGATGTAGAAACACTGGTGCTACCAGCTGAAAATCGCTTGCAAAGTAAAAGTAGTTTAATGAATTGGGTTGGGATGACATTGGTACGTCATCAAAAAGCCGATGAATATCAGCAAGAAGTAGTAGTAAGTAACGTTCCGCAAGTCAAAAAGCACCCAGCTAACTTTCATATTCGGTGGTTCAACGAAGAACAACTACGAGCAGCCATTCAGCAATTACAATTGCCAGAAAGACAAGCAGAGGATTTAGCCGAAAAAGCGCAATTATCTGCTGACAAAATCAATCGTGGTCTTGCACGGTTAAGTTTCAATTATCCGTTTGAAGTGGCTACTCGGACCACCAGTTATCAGTCTGTTTCTGAAATCAAGCGAGTATTTGATGACCCCGATAACAAAGAAATTGGTAAAATTGAGGTTCGGGAAGACAATACTATTCAAGCGCAACCGTTGATTGTCAATCGAATGATTGAAGGAGATTTAAGTAAGCCTAAATTTTTAGATACGGTTCAAGCGCCCTCAGCAGCTGAAATTGGGACAGCAACCCATTATTTATTACAACTAATTGATTTAAGTACACAACCTTCTTACGAGGAAGTGCGAGCTGTTCAAGAACGCTTAGTGGAAAATAAATTGATTTTACCAGCAATTGCTGAAAAAATGAATCTGGAACAAATCGTGGCCTTCTTTGAGACCGCCTTAGGAAAACAATTGATTCAACACCATCAAACCGTTAGAAGGGAACAACCTTTTTCTATGCTGATTGAAGCAGAAGAGCTCATTCAAAATTATCCAGAAACGACACAA
Organism: Enterococcus sp. DIV2385; assembly: GCF_051711925.1. Taxonomy (NCBI): domain Bacteria; kingdom Bacillati; phylum Bacillota; class Bacilli; order Lactobacillales; family Enterococcaceae; genus Enterococcus; species Enterococcus sp. DIV2385. Next base: position 940,810 of record NZ_JBIONV010000001.1, read on the forward strand.
GATGATTTATTAATTCATGGGATTATTGATGGCTATATCGAATTAGACAATCAATGCATTTTGTATGACTATAAAACCGATCATGTAAAAGGCACCTCTCCCCAAGCGATTTCTGAAATTGTCGAACGGTATCGCGGACAGATGAATCTTTATCGTAGAGCGCTACAAGAGGCAACGCATAAAGAGGTGTCGCACGTCTATTTAATTTTATTAAATGGAGGAGTAATTATTGACATGCAGACAGGAAATGTTGTAGATTTTATAAAGTAGAAAAAATTAGAAGCAGAAACACTTACATTTTGTAAGGAATGTGCTATACTCATTGAAGAGGTGAGGAAGATGGAAAAAGTAAAAACAGAATCGTTTGTACTTTGTCCCAAATTTGAAAAATCATTTTCAATACTTGGTAAAAAATGGAATGGTTTAATTATTGATGTTTTATTAGAACGAGGTCCTCAACGTTTTGGCGAATTAAAAGAAAAAATTCCAATGTTAAGTGATCGTGTCTTAGTAGAGCGATTGAAGGAACTAGAAGCTGAAGGAATTATCACCAAAGCTGTTCGTTGCGGTGAAGGAAATCGCTTAGAATATTTCCTAACCGAAAAAGGCGAAGACTTGCAATTAGCAATGGAACAAATTCAACATTGGGCAGAAAAATGGGTAAAAGACGAAGAATGCAGTTGACCGCAAGCAAAACTTCTTGTAAACTAAACGTAATTAAATAACTAAAAAAACAGTGATGGAAACAAGTAGTTTGAATTGACGTGTTTTAGGGAGAGTCAGCCAGAGACTGGAAGCTGATTTACACAGTCACCAAGCGAAATTCACTTCCTGAGTTTGTTTGTTTTCAAGAAGAAAGCAAACCGGTAATTGCCGTTAAATGAAATGAGTGCATGACAACAATTTGTTATGAATTAGGATGGTAACACGATAGCTCGTTCCTTTGAAAGGAATGGGTTATCGTTTTTTTTTTAGTTTAAATAAAAGATAGAGGGGAACGCATAATGACATTACAAGCGCAATTAGAAGCTCTTAGAGACAATACGCTCAAAGAAATCGCACAAGTTGCTACTTTAAAAGAATTAAACCAAATTCGCGTAGAAACATTAGGAAAAAAAGGGCCAATCACCGAAGTATTAAGAGGCATGAAAAACCTTTCACCAGAAGAACGACCAGTGGTGGGGGGCTTTGCAAATGAAATTCGTGATTTATTAACAGAAGCAATTGAAGCGCGCAAAGTTGTTTTAGAAAACGAAGCGTTAAATGCGGCACTAAAAGAAGAAAGTTTAGATGTAACTTTACCTGGAAAACAAATGCCTCAAGGCACACGTCATATTTTGACACAAGTTATGGAAGAGATTGAAGATATTTTCTTAGGCATGGGTTATCAAGTAGTGGAAGGATACGAAGTAGAATCGGATCACTATAATTTCGAACGCATGAATCTACCAAAAGATCATCCGGCACGCGACATGCAAGATACGTTTTATATTTCAGATGAGATGTTAATTCGTACGCATACTTCACCAGTTCAAGCTCGAACAATGGAAAAACACGATTTTTCAAAAGGTGCATTACGAATGATTTCTCCTGGGAAAGTATTCCGTCGTGATACAGATGATGCGACACATAGTCACCAATTCCATCAGATTGAAGGCCTTGTTGTCGATAAAAATGTCACAATGGGTGATTTAAAAGGGACGTTAGAAGTCATGATGAAAAAAATGTTTGGTGAAGATCGTAAAATTCGTTTACGTCCTAGCTATTTCCCTTTTACAGAACCTTCAGTCGAAGTAGATGTTAGCTGTTTTAAATGTGGCGGCGCAGGTTGTAACGTCTGCAAACATACAGGTTGGATTGAAATTTTAGGTGCGGGGATGGTTCATCCAGATGTGTTACAAATGTCAGGGATTGATCCAACAGAGTACTCAGGCTTTGCCTTTGGCTTAGGACCAGATCGCGTTGCTATGTTACGTTATGGTGTAAATGATATCCGTAATTTTTATCAAAATGATTTACGTTTCTTAAATCAATTCAAGGTAAAGGAGTAGTTGAAAAATGTTAGTTTCTTATAAATGGTTAAATGAATATGTTAATCTTTCAAACGTTACTCCGCAAGAATTAGCGGACAAAATGTCTGTGACAGGTATCGAAGTTGAGGGCGTTGCTGTACCTGAAGAAGGATTAAAGAAAATTGTTGTCGGTGAAGTAAAAGAATGTGTTCCTCATCCAAACTCTGACCACTTATCAATTTGCCAAGTAGACATCGGTGAAGAAGAATTGTCACAAATTGTTTGTGGAGCACCAAATGTAAAAGCAGGAATTAAAGTCATCGTAGCATTACCTGGTTCAAGAATTGCAGGAAATCAAAAAATTAAAAAAGGTAAAATGCGTGGCGAAGTCTCTAACGGAATGATTTGTTCGTTAGAAGAGCTAGGATATTCAGACAATGTCGTACCAAAAGCCTATGCTGAAGGGATTTATTATTTACCTCAAGAAGCAGTGAATGGGACACCTGTTTTCCCTTATTTAGACATGGATGATGCGATTATTGAATTATCAATTACACCAAACCGTGCAGATGCACTAAGTATGAGAGGGGTAGCCTATGAAGTTGGCGCAATTTATCGTCAAACGCCTCAGTTTAATGATCCCGAACTCAAAGAAGATGCTTCAGATAACGTGGGAAATTACGTAACAGTGACTGTTGAAGATTCACAAGATGCACCAGCGTATCAAATTCGTGTCATTAAAGATGTGACGATTGCAGAAAGTCCTCAGTGGTTGCAAAATCGATTGATGAATGAAGGAATCCGTCCGATTAACAATGTGGTGGACGTGACAAATTATATTTTATTATTATTTGGTCAACCATTGCATGCATTTGATTATCAAAAATTAGATAGCAAAGAAATCTTGGTTCGTCGAGCAACAGCAGCAGAAGAACTAATTACATTAGATGGTGAAACACGTCAATTAACAGAAGAAAATATCGTCATTACGAATGGAAAAACGCCTGTCGGCTTAGCCGGTGTAATGGGTGGGGCTAATTCTGAAATCAGTCAAGAAACAACAACTGTGGCTTTAGAAGCGGCATTGTTCAATCCATTGTCTATTCGCAAAACGTCTAAACAATTCAATTTACGGAGTGAATCTTCAAGTAGATTTGAAAAAGGCATCAACCAAGCGACAGTTGGGCTAGCTTGTGATGTGGCAGCCGCGATGATTGCAGAGTTAGCCGACGGAACAGTAGTCTCAGGCACTGCAATTGGTTCTGAAGTGGCCGTTAAAGAAGCGCAGGTAGCTGTGACTTTAGAACGAATCAACCAATATTTAGGCACTGCATTAGATGAAGCAACGGTGAATGAAATTTTTGAAGCACTCGGTTTTGCTTATGAAGTAAATCAAGGCGCCTATGAAATTACGATTCCACCAAGACGTTGGGATATTGCGATTGAAGCAGATATTATTGAAGAAGTGGCGCGCATTTATGGATATGATCATTTACCTTCAACATTGCCAAGTGGAGAAACAGTTGCTGGAAGTCTAACCAAAGCACAACATGTTACGCGCCAATTAAAGAGCTTACTGGAAGGTCATGGTACGAGTGAAGCCATCAGCTATGCGTTGACAACAGAAGAAAAATCCCGTCAATTTATGATGAAAGAAAGTCAAACAACACGGTTGCAATGGCCAATGAGTGAAGAGCGTTCTGTGTTACGTATGAACTTAATTTCTGGTTTATTAGATGATGTCGCATACAATGTGGCACGTAAAAATAATAATATCGCCTTCTACGAAGTAGGACGCGTTTTCTACCAAACAGAAGATCCAACAAAAAATTTACCTACAGAAGAAAATCACTTAGCACTTGCTTTAACTGGTAATACAATGGTTAAAGATTGGCAAACAAAAGCAACAGCCGTTGATTTTTATACAGTAAAAGGCTTAGTGGAAAGTATTGTAGCTGTTTTAGGATTAACAGAAAAAATCAGTTATCAAGCGACAACGGCGATTCCAGAAATGCATCCAGGCCGGACAGCATGGATTTATTTAGAAGATGAAGTGGTTGGTTTTGTCGGACAAGTTCACCCAACGACAGCGAAAGCGTACGATATTCCTGAAACATATGTTGCTGAATTAAACTTGCAACAATTAGTAGCCACAGAAGCAGGCGGGGTTACTTATGAAGCAGTTTCTAAATTCCCAGCAGTTTCTCGAGATATTGCTTTATTAGTCGATGAAACAGTTACCAATCAAGAACTAGTTAAAACTATTTCAGATAACGCAGGTAAATATTTGAAAGAGATTCATTTATTTGATGTATATCAAGGTGAAAAACTAGGCGCTGGCAAAAAATCAATGGCGTATAGTTTAACTTTCGTTAATGCAGAAGCGACATTAGTGGATGAAGAAATTAACCGTTCAATGGAAAAAGTTGAAAAAGCGCTAATTGAAAAACATCAAGTAGAAGTAAGATAAAATAAAAACAGGAAAGTGGGGCATAAGTCGAAATGACTTATGCCCCACTTTCTAAATCTTAAGATAATCAGCTGAACAAAAGCAGCTCCTTCGGAAATAAGCCGAAATTCTCCAAAAATTAAAGAACAATTTTCGGAAATTCCTTCTTATTTCTTGGAGCTAAACACTTTTGTCTCAGCCTCCTGTTTTTAACTACATTAATAACTTTTCGCCCAATTTCGTGAAAGCCAACGTGAAAATTGTGAGATACTAAAGTTAATAATGAAATAAATTAGGGCGACGATTCCGTAAATAGTGAATACTTGTCCTGTTTGTGCGTAGCGCCCCATTAAGATATAAGATTTGCCAAAGAGTTCTTGCAAAGCAATCACGGAATACAAGAAACTTGTATCCTTGATGACAGTAACAAACTGAGAAACGATCGCTGGTAAAACATTGCGAATGGCTTGAGGCAAAACAATATGATAAAGAATTTGCCAATTTGAAAACCCTTGAGAACGCGCCGCTTCAATTTGTCCTTTATCAACACCATTTAAACCACCACGAATAATTTCCGCTAAAGCAGCGGTAGTAAACACAGTAAAACTCACAATTCCAGCAGGTGTGGATTTGATTTTGAAAATCAAAAAAATAACATAAATCCACAATAAGTTTGGAATATTACGCACTACTTCTACATAAATACTGGCAAGTAACTTCAGTGGTCCATGGGTTTGATTTCGCAAAACGGCTAGAATGGTGCCAAAAATCGTACTCAAAATAATTGAGACGAAGGAAATATAGAGCGTCAATTTTAAGCCGTTAAATAGAAATTGAAAATTATTTGCTGTCAGTAATTGACGCATTTCTTCTGAAAAAGGCATCTGTTTTCCTCCTATCTGCTATATGCTTTCTTATTTTTTTCTTCCATTTTTCTAGCCAAATTCGCTAATGGGAAGCAAAGAATGAAATATAAGAAACCAGCAAGCGCAAAGGCGGGAATATAGTTCAAGTTGACAGACGACCAACTATTGGCAGCAAACATTACGTCAGCGCCAGAAATAATGGCAACTGTTGACGTATTTTTAATTAGATTCACTACTTGATTGGTTAAAGGCGGTAACATAATCCGCCATGCTTGTGGTAAAATCACATACCGCATCGTTTGACCATACGTTAATCCTTGGGAGTAAGCCGCTTCAAATTGCCCTCTTGGGACAGCTCCGATTCCTGAGCGAACCACTTCAGAAATGTAGGCGCCATGATAGAGGCCTACACACAGAATGGCAATCGTAGTAATAGAAAATGAAAGCAGCGGGCTTAGCAGAGGAAAGCCATAATAGACTACGATAAATTGAATCAACAAAGGTGTGTTTTGAAAAAATTCTACATAGACACGACTAATTGCGTGTAAAAGTTTACTTTTGGTCGCTGATAAACTGCCAAAGAAAATGCCTAAAGCAAAGGCAACTAAGATCGCTCCTAAAGAAAGCAGAATAGTATAGAGAAATGCCTGACCAAAAATTCGCCAATCTTGAAATAAAGCTTCCCAACGATATAAGGCAAATGGCCCTTCTTCAAGCCAGGAAATATTGGCTAACAAAAACATAAAAATCCCTCCTAAAATTTTTGATTCTTCAAGTCTTAGGAATGATTAATTTTTTAAGCCCCAGTCTTGATAAATTTTTTCTAGTGTGCCGTCTTTTTCCCATTTTTCAATTAAACCATTTAGATAATCATTTAATTCAGTATTTGCTTTCTTTGTGGTAATTCCATATTCTTGTGGCGAAAAACCATCTTTTAAAATTTCTGTCTTGCCATCCACATAGCCAGATAGGATTGATTTATCCACTGAAAATGCATCAATTCGTTTAGAAGTTAACGCTGTTTTTAATTCTGGATAGGAACCTAATTCTTGATAAGTAAATTTGATTCCTTCCTCTTGCGCTTTTTTCTCTAAGTTTTCTTTTGTCGTAGCAGATTGTGCAACGCCGATTGTTTTTCCGTCTAAATCTTTCATGCTGGAGAAGTTATCCTCTTTGCGCACAAGGAAACCAATCTCATCTGTATAATAAGGAGTTGTAAAATTATAAGTCTTTTTACGTTCATCAGTAATTGTAAATGTAGCAATTACCATATCTAGTTCACCATTGTCTAAAAGGGGACCGCGCGTTTTCGCTGTCACGCCCACAAATTCCACATTCTCTTCGCTGCCGGTAATTTCTTTCGCAATCAAGCGTGCAATATCTGGTTCCATTCCTTCATTTTTGTTTGTATCAGGATTCATATAGCCAAAATTAGGAATGTCTTCTTTGACACCTACTTTAATTTTCCCTGCTTTTTTTAATTGTTCTACTGTGACCGTTTTGTTTGATGAAGCACTTTTGGAAGTTGAGTCATTGTTGCCGCTACCACAGCCCACAATGATGCCTGCTAATACAAGTAGGGAGAGTCCAGCCAGCCATTTATTTTGTTTTTTCATTCCTTCATTCCTCCAATTTTTTGTTTTTTATTCATTACCCGTTATGAATAATTTTACTTAGAAATTCTTTTGCACGAGGGTTTTCAGTGCTTGTAAAGAAATGTTCAGGCGTTCCTTGTTCAATAATCTGTCCTTGGTCCATGAAGATTACACGGTCAGCCACTTGGCGAGCAAAGCCCATCTCATGTGTGACACAAACCATGGTAATATTTTGTTTGGAAAGATCGACCATTACATCTAAAACTTCTTGAATCATTTCTGGATCAAGTGCCGAAGTCGGTTCATCAAAAAGGATAATCTCAGGATGCATATTTAAGGCACGAGCAATAGCGACCCGTTGTTGCTGCCCGCCAGAAAGCTGCGAAGGATAAGCAGAAGCTTTATCAGCCAAACCGACTCGTTCTAAATACTCCATGCCAGTACGAACCGCTTCGTCTTTGGAAACGCCCATCACTTTAATCGGTGCTAACGTTAAATTATCAATAATCGTTTTGTGAGCATATAAGTTAAAATTTTGAAAGACCATGGCAACTTTCTGGCGAACCTTTTGAATCGGTGCTTTCGGTTTGGTGATGTCAATGTTATCAATTACGACGGAACCATCATTGACTTTTTCCAATTGGTTCATACACCGAATTAATGTACTTTTGCCAGAGCCAGAGGGTCCGATAATGACAATTTTTTCTCCTTGCTCTACATTCAAAGTAATATCTTTTAAAACGTGATGCTCCCCAAAATACTTATTTACATGTTCTAAAGAAATCATAGGCAGTCTCCTTTGCAATCATTTGGTAGAAAAGATAACAGAGGATTCGGTGAGAAACGTGTTATTTAAATTAAATTAACCAAATGTATTTCTAATTGTATTCTCAATGTTAGGAATTATAACATACAAAAAAATGAATTACTAGTTTTTTAATCGAAAAAGATTTCCTTCAAAAAAAGAAATAAATGAGAGCAAAACAGGAAAAATTGACAATAGTCCTTAAAAAGTAGAAAATAAAGGCAGTGAATAAAAGGCAAAGGTAGGATGAGAATGAGCAATCAAGAAGCCATTGGATTAATTGATTCTGGCGTTGGTGGATTAACTGTTTTAAAGGAAGCGCTAAAACAATTACCAAATGAACGATTAATTTATTTAGGAGATACAGCCCGTTGCCCATATGGTCCACGACCAGCCGAACAAGTCGTTCAGTTTACTTGGGAAATGGCCGATTTTTTATTGAAAAAACGAATAAAAATGCTAGTAATCGCATGTAATACCGCGACGGCTGTCGCATTAGAAGAAATTAAAGCTGCCTTGCCAATTCCAGTTGTCGGTGTTATTTTACCTGGCGCACGAGCAGCCGTTAAAGTCACAAAAAATAACAAGATTGGTGTCATAGGTACGTTAGGGACAATCAAAAGTGCTTCCTATGAAATCGCCATTAAAAGTAAGGCACCAACAATTGAGGTGACTAGTTTAGCTTGCCCTAAATTTGTCCCAATTGTTGAAAGTAATCAATATCGTTCTTCCGTAGCAAAAAAAATTGTGGCAGAAACACTTCAAGCACTACAATTAAAAGGACTTGATACGTTGATTTTAGGTTGTACCCATTACCCGTTGTTACGTCCGGTGATTCAAAATGTGATGGGGAGTCATGTGACATTAATTGACTCAGGAGCCGAAACAGTTGGCGAAGTCAGCATGCTTCTCGATTATTTTGACATTGCCCACACGCCTGAAGCGCCTACACAGCCCCATGAATTTTATACAACTGGTTCTGCAAAAATGTTTGAAGAGATTGCAAGCAGTTGGCTTGGTATAGAGAACTTAAAAGCACAACAGATTCACTTAGGAGGAAACGAAAATGATTAGACATGATAGTCGTGCACCAAAAGAATTGCGAAAGATCACTATTGAAACCAATGTTTTTAAACATCCAGAAGGTTCGGTGGTTATTTCGTTTGGTGATACAAAAGTAATTTGCTCAGCCACTGTCGAAGAAAAGGTTCCCCCATTTTTACGAGGCGGGGGAACAGGTTGGGTAGCAGCTGAATATAGCATGCTCCCTCGCGCGACGAACACAAGAAATATTCGGGAAAGTGCGAAAGGAAAATTAACAGGGCGAACAATGGAGATTCAACGTTTGATTGGGCGGTCATTGCGAGCTGTTGTTGACTTAGAAAAGTTAGGGGAACGGAGCATTGTTGTCGATTGTGATGTGATTCAAGCAGATGGGGGAACCCGTACAGCTAGTATTACAGGCGCTTTTGTTGCTCTACGCTTAGCAGTCAATCATTTATTGATGACTGGTGCGCTAGCGGAAGACCCAATTAAAGAGCATTTAGCTGCTGTCAGCGTGGGTATTTTACCCGATGGTTATTGTGTGCTGGACTTAGATTACGCAGAGGACTCGAATGCTGCAGTGGATATGAACATCGTGATGACCGAATCTGGTGAATTTGTGGAAATTCAAGGAACGGGTGAAGAAGCTACCTTCTCAGGAGATGAGTTAAATGCCATGCTCTTTTATGGAAAAACAGGGATTGAGGAATTAATTGCGTATCAGAAAGAAGCGCTTTATGCTTTAGCCTCTGAAGAAGTCCCTTCGCAAGATTCAGAAGAGAAAGTGATTGTCATTGCGACTAGAAATCCTGGTAAAGCGAAAGAGTTTAGTTCAATTTTTGGTGAAAAAGGATATACAGTTAAGACGTTATTAGATTATCCGAATTTGCCAGATGTAGAAGAAACTGGTCGAACATTTGAAGAAAATGCTCGTCTAAAAGCTGAAACAATTGCAGAAATTTTACAGAAACCAGTACTAGCAGATGATTCAGGATTAATTGTTGATGCCTTAGGAGGAATGCCAGGGATTTATTCTGCTCGTTTTGCTGGTGAGCCAACTAACGATGCTTCAAATAATGCGAAACTACTACATGAGTTAACGGGCGTGCCAAAAGAAAAAAGACAAGCGCGTTTCCATTGTACATTGGTTTTTGCTGAACCAAAGAAAGAAAGTCTGGTGGTCGAAGCTGAATGGCCAGGAGAAGTCGGTACGATTCCTCGTGGTGAAGGAGGCTTTGGGTACGATTCACTTTTCTATGTTCCAGAGCTTGGTAAGACGGCAGCTGAATTGTCTGGAGAAGAGAAAAATAAAGTTAGTCATCGTGGACAAGCAGTGGCAAAATTAAAAGAACAATGGGAAGAATGGCTAAAAAAATAGGAGTTGAAACGTATGAAAATCTTGGTAGTAAGCGATAATCATGGCGACCGTGACTGTTTAGTTGACTTAGTGAATCATTATGAAGGACAAGTCGATGCACTCTTTCACTGTGGTGATTCTGAATTAGAACCGACAGATGAACTTTGGCAAAAATTCATTGTAGTCCAAGGAAATTGTGATTTTTATGATGAATTTCCCAAAACTGTGACTAAAAAAGTGGGAGATCAAGTTATTTATATGACACATGGTCATTTGGCCAATGTTAGAATGGGGCTCACGACACTTGCTTTACAGGCGGAAGAAGCAGGAGCGACAATTGCCTTATTTGGTCACACTCATGTACTCGGTGCAGAGCGACACAATAACATTCTCTTTGTTAATCCGGGAAGTATTCGTTTACCTCGTGGACCAGTTCAAGAGAAAACATATGCCATAATTGAAAGTACACCTGAACAATATCTCGTTCAGTATTATAACAAAGAGCATCAACCGTTGGAACGATTAAAGGCAACGTTTACGAAGTAAGTGAATGTTAAGAAATAAGTGCTATTTTTTTATTTATCAGATTTTGAGCGTAGGACAAAAATCCAAAAGAGATTTTTGTCCTACGCTCTTTTTTTAGTCGACTTGGATAACCTTTAAGCCGGTCTTACGAAGTTCTGTAATTAAAGTTGATGAGCAATGTTTGTCTGTAATCAAACAATCAAAAGCGGTAATATCAGCAATTTTAAATTTAGACGTCAAGCCGATTTTTCGATGGTCTGCGACCAGAATTTTTACTTTTGTTGTTTGTTTTATCATAAGCTCATTAATTTTTGCTTCATTGAAAATTTTTGTAGTGACGCCATGTTCTAAACTGACCCCGCTACAGCCAATTACGCAAACATCGGCATGCGTTGCGGTGATTGTGTTAATGGCAATATCTCCTACCAGAACTTCTTTGGGAAAACGTAATTCGCCTCCGGTCAAAATATAATTGTATTGAGAAACATGAGGCTTGGTGGCAATTTTTAAATTATTCGTTACGATGGTCAGATGGTCGGCCTTTAAATAATGGAGAATATTCAAAGCAGTGGAACTTGAATTAATGAAAACGGTATCATAATCACTTAGATAGCTACAAGCAACACGAGCAATGGCTTGTTTTAATAACTCCGGTCCTGATTGATCAAAGTCTTTCTGATTTTGGTCGTTGTAAATACAATACCCATATTTTCGAATGATGTCATTCTTAGTTTCTAAGACATTTAAATCACGACGAATTGTGCTTAAGGAAACATTTAAAGCATCTGCTAATTTATAGGTAGTCATTTGTTTGTTTTTTTGCAGCAGCGCGAGAATGTTTTGTTGCCTTTTTTCAATGGTTTCTAATGAACTTTTCAAGTAATACAACCTCCTTTAGTTATTTTTTGGACACGGTCCCCCATGAAATAGTATAGCTCATAGGAAAACAAAACACGTAAAAGAATCATTAAAAGTGCAAACAATCATATAAAAGGGTTTTCATTGTGATTTTTTGCGGCTATGATTTTCTTATAAAGCATAACACAATCATTTGAGAAGAGGAGTGGCAGCATGAGCAAATCGATTCATGAAATTACAAAAGAAAGTTGGTTGAAGGCGACATTTCCAGAATGGGGCACTTATTTAAACGAAGAAATTAATCAGACAAATGTGCTTCAAGGAACGGTTGCACTTTGGTGGCTTGGTTGTACAGGCATTTGGCTGAAAACGCATGAGAACACGAATATTTTATGTGATTTATGGTGTGGAACAGGAAAACAAACGCACGGGAACGGCTTAATGAAAAATGGCCATCAAATGATGCGCATGAGTGGTTGCCAAAAAATGCAACCTAATTTAAGAACACAACCTTTTGTGATTGATCCTTTTGAAATAAAAGAGGTAGATGCTTTAGTTGTCACACATATTCATTCAGACCATTTGGATATTCACACAGCTGCTGCTGTTCATCAAAACTGTCCTAAGGCTCTATTTATTGGTCCAAAAGAAGTAGTGAAAACATGGCAGCGTTGGGGTGTTCCGGCAGAAAAAACACGGGTTATAGAACCTGGTCAAGAAATAAAAGTGAATGATGTGAATGTAGTGGCCTTGGAAGCTTTTGATCGAACCGCGCTAATTACTTCTGATGATCCTGAAAATACATTTAAAGGTAAAATGCCTCAGGACATGAATGAACTAGCTGTCAATTATCTATTTGAAACCTCAGGTGGTACGGTATATCACGCCGGAGACTCTCATTATTCTAACTTGTTTGCGAAACATGGTAATCAATATGCAATTGATGTTTGCTTAGGAGCATATGGCGAAAATCCTCGCGGTATCACAGATAAAATAACTTCTGTTGATATGTTGAGAATGGCCGAATCTTTAAATGCGAAAGTAGTCATTCCTGTTCATTATGATATTTGGTCTAATTTTATGGCGGATCCAAAAGAAATCATGGAAATTTGGAAATTTAAAAAAGATCGTTTACATTATCAATTTAAACCATATATTTGGCAAGTGGGTGGCAAATTTGTTTATCCAGATGACAAAGACAACTTAGAATTTAACTTTGATCGTGGCTTTGATGATGTTTTTGTTAAAGAAAATGATACACCATTTCCTTCATTCTTGTAAGAAAGGCTGGATGTACAATGTTAACTTATTTTTGGGAGCAAGAGCTTATTCATTACCCTGATAAAGAACCGGTTAGTTGGCAAGAGGCGATTCAGGAAAGTTGTTTGATTTTACTCCAAAAACACATCATCGATCAGAGTTATGTCGATGAGATTATTCAGTGTGTCGAAACGTTTGGACCTTATATCATCATTGCTCCTGAAGTAGCCATGCCACATTCATCAGAGGAAAGCGCAGGTGTTTTTGGAACGGCCATTTCTTTTACAAAATTTAAGCAAGCAGTCACTTTTGCTGGCGATCAAGAAGCAAAAACAGCAACATTATTTTTTACATTGGCAGCCCAAAATCCCGCCGAACATCTTGAAAATATTCAGCAATTGATGGATTTATTGATGACGGATGGCGTGATTGCTGACTTGTTAGAAACAAACACGCCAATGGATTTTAAAGAAGTTATGGAGAAATATCAATTATAGGGGGAAAAATCAATGGGGGAGTTCTTGTTAAATAGTTGGACTTATTTTGCTACGAACGTTTTAACACAGCCAGCATATTTGATTGGTTTCATCGTGTTATTAGGTTATCTCTTGTTACGGAGGCCCTTTTATGAATGTTTAGCAGGTTTTCTGAAAGCGACAGTTGGTTATTTTATTTTGAGTGTTGGTTCTGGTGGTTTGGTTAATAATTTTCGCCCTATTCTAGTAGGCTTGAAAGAGCGATTTAATTTACAGGCAATGGTTACCGATCCATATTTCGGGCAAAATGCAGTCGATGCTGGATTGATGAAAACCTTTGGACGAACCTTTGGTGATGTGATGATTTTGTTATTGATCGCATTTATTATGAATATTTTGTTGGTTCGTTTTCAAAAATATACAAAATTGAGAGCCGTTTTTACAACAGGGAATGTTCAGATTCAACAAGCAGCTACCGCTTTCTGGATTTTACTCTTTTGTTTTCCTAACTTAGGTAGAATCGAAGTACTAATTTTTATGGGCTTAATTCTTGGGTGTTATTGGGCAGTTGCTTCAAATTTAACGGTAGGGATTACGCAGGAATTAACAGAAGGTGCTGGTTTTGCGGTAGCCCATCAACAAATGTTTGGCATATTTATTTTTGCAAAATTAGCAGAATGGTTGAAAAAACGTGATCAAAAGAAACATCGTTCAGAGAAGGCCGATAAAAAATTGGAAGATATTGAATTACCAGGATTTCTATCCATTTTTAATGAAAATATGGTTGCTACGTCCATTTTGATGCTCTTTTTCTTTGGCATTATCTTGCTTGTTTTGGGACAAGATTATTTAATTCAAGCTAAATTTATGCAAGAAGGGCAGAGTTTCTTCTTTTATATCATGACCACTTCATTAAATTTTGCTGTCTATTTAGCTATCTTACAATTGGGTGTTAGAACCTTTGTCGACGAGTTGACGCAGTCATTCCAAGGGATTTCAAATACCATTTTACCAGGCGCTGTTCCTGGGATTGACGTAGCAGCGACTTTCGGATTTGGCTCGCCCAACGCAGTAACAATTGGGTTTCTCTTTGGCGCATTAGGCCAGTTTTTAATGATTGGCTTACTGATTCTATTAAAGTCTCCGACAATCGTTATTGCGGGTTTTATCCCATTGTTTTTTGATAACGCTGTCATAGCTGTTTATGCAAATAATCGTGGCGGAGTAAAAGCTGCTTGTTTATTCCCATTCCTTTCAGGTTTAATCCAAGTAGGTGGCTCAGCTTTATTTGCTACATGGATTGGATTATCTCAATATGGCGGTTATTTGGGCATGTTCGATTGGGCAACAGCTTGGCCGTTATTTACAATCATTATGAAAGTTCTAGGCTATGTTGGCGTAGCAGTGGTGGTGATTGGGTTACTAATAATTCCGCAACTTCAGTATCGGAAAAATCCAGAAGGTTACTTTATGATTGTCAATGATTATGAACAATATGCTAAAAAATTTCAAGAGAATTAAAGGAGGAATTTAAAATGAGAATACTTGTTTCCTGTGCCAATGGTTCTGGCACGAGTCTAATGATGATGCGTAGTGTTGAAAAAGCAATGAAAGAACTAGGTGTACCGATTACAAAAATTCATCATTGCGCCATTTCAGAAGGAAAAAGCTCTGCTAGCCAATACGACGTTGTTTTTACTCCAGTCAATTTTTTACAAATGTTTCAGCAAGCAGAAAAACGTGGAGTCACAGTGATTGGCATTAAAAATGTAATGTCTGCAAAAGAAATTCAAGAAAAATATATGGCTTCAGATCGTTATCAAAAATCTGAATAAAAGGATGGGAAAGATGAAAAGACCAAACTTACAAATCGCTTTAGATCATAATAGATTAGAAGACGCTTTAGCAGATTGTATGAAAGTCGGAGAAATTGTCGATATTATCGAAGTTGGCACTATTTTGTGTTTACAAGAAGGCCAAAAAGCAATTCGTTGTTTAAAACGCATGTTTCCTAATAAAACGATTGTTGCTGATACAAAATGTGCTGATGCGGGCGGTACAGTTGCTTGTAATGTCGCACAAGCAGGCGCTGATTTCATGACGGTCATTTGTTGCGCCACCTTACCAACGATGGCTGCAGCTCAAAAAGAAGTCCGAGAATTACAAGTAGAACTATATGGAGATTGGACAATGCAACAAGCTCGACAATGGCGAGAATTAGGGATTAATCAGGTGATTTATCATCAAAGTAGAGATGCTCTTTTAGCTGGCGGCAGCTGGGGAGAGAAAGATTTGAATAAAGTTCAAGAACTAATTGACTTAGGCTTTGAAGTGTCCGTCACAGGTGGTTTAACTGTCGAAACGCTTGAATTGTTTCAAACAATGGCAGTTGCAACATTTATTGCGGGCCGTGGGATTACTGAATCAAAAAATCCTGAACAAGCAGCCAAAGATTTTCAAAAAAAAATCGATCAGATTTGGAAGTGATAAAATGGCACGAATTGGACTGTATGAAAAAGCACTCCCGCAAAATTTAACTTGGGCAGAACGATTCACATGGGCCAAAAAGTTAGGGTTTGATTTTTTAGAAATGTCAATTGATGAATCCGATGAACGATTAGCACGATTGGCTTGGACACCAAGCCAGTTACAAGAACTTTCTCAATTAATGGTGAAAGAAGATTTTTTTATCCATTCTTTGTGTTTAAGTGGTCATCGGCGGTTCCCTTTAGGCTCTTTAAATAAAGAAACACGTGAAAAAGGACGGAAAATTTTATCTCAAGCGATTCATTTGGCCCATCAATTAAACATACGGGTAATTCAAATAGCTGGCTATGACGTCTTTTACGAAGAAAAAACTGCCGAAACAAGGGAATTTTTTCTTCAAGGTCTGAAAAAGGGCGTTGAGGAAGCTGCACAATACGGTGTCATTCTGGCTGTTGAGATTATGGATGACCCTTTTATGAATAGCATACAAAAATTTCTAGAAATTAAGGAACAAATTCCGTCTCCTTTTTTGCATGTCTATCCTGATTTAGGTAATTTGTCTGCTTGGCCGGAAAATAATCCGGCGGTTGAGCTTGAAAAGGGAATTGCTGAAATCGCTGCTATTCACTTAAAAGATACCTTCGCTGTAACAGACACATTTGAAGGGAAGTTTCGGGAAGTTACTTTTGGAGAAGGCTGTGTTGATTTTACAGGCTTATTGAAAACACTCAAGCGGTTAAACTATAGTGGTCCTTTTTTAATTGAAATGTGGAATGAAACGGATTTGAATTTTCAAGAAAAAATTCAAGCCGCGCAGCAGTATCTCTATCCCAAATTAGCAGAGGTGGGTTATTATGAACAATAAAGCGATCATCCAAGCAATGAAACAACGTGTTTATGAAGCGAATCTGGCTTTGCCAAAACTGGGCTTAGTCAAATTAACGTGGGGCAATGTTAGTGAAATCAATCGGTCATTAGGGATTATCGTAATTAAACCAAGCGGCGTCAAGTATCAAGAAATGTCCAAGGAACAGATGGTAGTGACTGATTTAAACGGACAACTATTGGAAACCAATGCATTAAAGCCGTCTTCTGATTTACCCACGCATCTTTATCTTTATCAAAAAATGCCAGAAATTGGAGCGATTGCGCACACGCACTCCCTGAATAGTGTTACGTGGGCTCAAGCAGGGCGAGCCTTACCTCCTTACGGTACCACCCATGCGGATGCTTTTTATGGCGCTGTACCTTGCACAAGAGCGCTCTCTGAAAGTGAAATTAAAGAAAACTATGAAGAAGAGACTGGCAAAGTCATTGTTGAAACATTTCATGAACAAGAATTAGATCCTTTAGCAGTTCCAGGAGTGTTAGTTTATGGACATGGCCCATTTACTTGGGGAATGACTCCGGAAAAAGCAGTTGAAAACAGTTTGATTTTAGATGAAATCTGTTCAATGGCACGTTTGACGGAAACAATTAACCCAGATGTTGAACCAATTGATCATTTTTTATTGGATAAACACTATCTTAGAAAACATGGGATTTCCGCTTATTATGGTCAGTGATGGCTGTGATGAAACGTGTGAAAAAGAAGGATAATTGACTGATTAATTGGTCTTTTATAAAAACTTAGTTGTCTGTTATGAGACAACTAAGTTTTTATTTTTTTAAGAAAGCGTTCTCTTTTTTTGGGGAGAATAGAACAAAACGTTAATTTTCGTTTGTTAAGTTATGAAGAATTTGCGAATTCCAAGACTTTTTCCGCAGAATTAGGTACAATAAGTTACGTGTTAAAGAATTAGAAATGGAGGCAACCCAATCATGATAGGGACTGCTGTAAAAGAATTATTATTAGAAAAACAAGAAACATTTTTAGTACCCGCTGAAAATGTCGCCAATGTAATGTGTTTAAATCCGTTAAGTCACGCGGCATTAGTCTTATCGCAAGTTCGCTATTCCAAGATTCCTGTGTTAGATAAGGGAGATCGCTTTGTTGGCTTAATCGGCTTGACAGACGTTGTAGATAAAATGTTTGATTTGACTTCAGTGGATTTTGAAAAATTGAATGAATTTACTGTGGCCGATGTAATGGAAGTCAATGTTCCTGTAATTGGTGAATCGTGGGATTTAGAAGAAGTGTTACATTTATTAGTAGATGCTTCTTTTTTACCAGTGGTTGATGATAATCAACGCTTTAAAGGTATCATTACACGCAAAGAAATTTTAAAAGCGGTCAATCATATGGCGCATGAATTAGAAAAACATCATCTTGTTCTGCCTAAATCAGAAGAAGAAATGAAAGTAATTTAAATAAAACGCAAGAAACTCTTTACTTTTTTCTCATAAATGCGTTATTCTGTATGATAACACGAAGTAAAGGAGTGCTGTGATTGGACGCATATGAGATTATTCAGTATATTGGTGATGCCAAAAAGCAAACGCCTGTTAAAGTAACACTGAAAGGGCAATTAAAAGAAGTCACGTTTCCGGAAACAATTAAGGTCTTTAATAATTGTAAAACTGGGACATTGTTTGGCGATTGGGCTGACGTAAAACCTTTTTTAGAAGCAAACAAAGAAAAAATTGAGGATTATGTTGTAGAAAATGATGCACGTAACTCAGCAATTCCTTTTCTTGATCTGAAAGACATTAATGCTCGGATTGAACCAGGTGCTTTGATTCGCGAAAAAGTTGAAATTGGCGATCAAGCGGTGATTATGATGGGGGCTATTCTAAATATTGGCGCCGTCGTTGGTGCAGGGACTATGATTGATATGGGCGCTGTTTTAGGCGGCCGTGCAACTGTAGGAAAACATTGTCATATTGGCGCGGGAACGGTTTTAGCTGGTGTCATTGAACCCCCAAGTGCCGCACCTGTGGTTATTGAAAACGAGGTTGTCATTGGAGCGAATGCGGTCGTACTAGAAGGGGTTCGTGTTGGTGAAGGTGCCGTTGTGGCTGCTGGGGCAGTAGTTGTGGAAGACGTTCCAGCGCATACCGTTGTCGCAGGCGTGCCAGCAAAAGTAATTAAACAAATTGATGATAAAACCAAGAGTAAAACAGAGATTTTAGAAGAATTACGTAAACTCTAAAAATAAATTAGTCAGTCGCGATGAAGAAACTTCTTCATGGCGGCTTTCGATTACCCCAAAAATGAAGGAGTGGCTTTTGTGGAGCAAGAAGAATTAATTGCGATTAGACGGCAACTACATCAAATACCTGAAATCGGTTTAGAAGAAAAGGAAACACAAGCCTTTTTACTTAATGAAATTGATAAAATGAAGCAACCTTATCTGCAAGTTCGAACATGGCAAACGGGGATTTTAGTCTTCATAGAAGGCAAAAATCCTCAGAAAACCATCGGTTGGCGTGCTGATATTGATGGTTTACCTATTAAAGAGGAAGTGGTTTCTGCTTTTCAATCAAAACGACCAGGGTTTATGCATGCCTGTGGGCACGATTTTCACATGACAATCGGCTTAGGGGTTTTGAAAGAATTAAGTCAACAGCAACCAGACAATAACTTTTTATTTTTGTTTCAACCTGCTGAAGAAAATGAAGCAGGGGGGATGTTGATGTATGAAGATCACGCGTTTGGTGAGTGGTTACCTGATGAATTTTATGCGCTTCATGTTAATCCTGATTTGCCAGTCGGAACTATTAGTACCAGAGTAGGGACATTGTTTGCTGCCACTTGTGAAGTGAACATTACCTTAAAAGGAAAAGGTGGACATGCGGCTTTTCCACATCAAGCAAATGATATGGTCTTGGCGGCCACAAATTTAATTCAGCAAGCGCAAACGATCGTTAGTCGAAATGTTGATCCTGTGGTCGGGGCAGTCGTTACTTTTGGGACTTTTCATGCAGGGACTGCCTGCAATGTGATTGCCGAAGAAGCAACTTTATCTGGTACAATTCGCACATTGACAGCAGAAACTAATGAACAAACGCAGCGAAGAATTCGCGAAATTAGTGAAGGTATTGCGCAATCTTTTCAATGTGAAGTAACTGTTCATCTTGATCAGAAAGGGTATTTACCTGTAGTGAATGAGCCAGCATGTACCACGAATTTTATTGAATACATGAGCAAACAAGCAACAGTTCAATTTCAACAAGCACCGGTTGCAATGACAGGTGAAGATTTTGGCTATCTATTGTCTAAAGTCCCAGGCACGATGTTTTGGTTAGGCGTGGCAAGTCCCTACAGCCTTCATTCTGCTAAGTTTGAACCGAACGAAGAGGCGTTATTGTTTGGAGTGGAGGCAGTTAGTGGGTTTTTAAAATCATTGGACAATTAGAAAAACAGCCACCAGATAACTAATAAATATCTGGTGGCTGTTTTTTATTTTGCAATAATGGGCGTATTGGGAATCGTAAAGCCGGCCTCTGTTAATGCTTTGATATATTGGGCTAGAAATTCTTCTTTGACCGCAAATTGTTTGCCGTTTAGTACATACATGGTCGTTCGCACCGCAAAGTTGCCATTGCCTAAGTCGACCATACCAAAAATATCTGGCCCAGTTTGAATACTTTCGATATACTTTTCTTTTAACGTTTCATTGACTTCTGTAATCACTTCACAAATTTTTTCATAACCTTCTTCAGGATTGATGCGGACATCAATTAACACTTGCATATTGGCACGAGACAGGTTACTGATTGTGGTGATGTTTCGGTTTGGAATAAAATGAACAGTTCCATCAACCGCTTTAATTTGAGTGGTTCGTAATCCGACAGAAGTAACTGTTCCTTCAATATTTAACGCCAATAAGCGAATATAATCGCCTACATCCATTTGTTGTTCTAAAATAATGAAAAATCCGGTAATTAAGTCATTCATGAATCCTTGAGCCCCTAAACCAATGGCAACACCGGCAATTCCCGCTCCGGCTAATAATGAGCCAACAGGCACACCGACAATGGTCAAAAGAGAATAGATAAAGAAGAAGAACAGCGTATATTGAAATGCATTAATGATTAGAGTGTGTAACGTTTTTAAACGGCTTTCACTAAAATGTTGCTTTTTACTATAATTTGCATAGGTGCGATCAATTAAATATTTCCCGATTCGCTGAATAATAAAAAATAGAAAAATTAAAAATAAAATTGATAAACTTTTTTCAATTAAGGTAGCGACAATGGCATCCCAATTAATATTGTTCCAAAAGCGTTGTAGCGCGCTCACTTTTTTTACGGTCGCTTCTGCTAAATCAGGAGCAGAAGAATCGACTGTTTCAGTACTGGCTAAACCAAGTATCAACATAAAAATCCAACTTTCTCTAAAATTTCTTCTTTTAGTATACTAAATCTCTCGGCGAAAGGGGAAGAAAATAGAAAGTTTTTTTTAAGACTTAACATGTTTTTTTAGGAATGTTATAATTTTGTAAATAAATAATATATTTTATAATTTTGTTAAAGGTTGTGAGTGCTGCGTGAAAGTTTCAATTGAATGGGCAAAAAATGATTTACTTTCTAAATTACCTGTAACAATTTTTATTGATGAACGATGTGCTACTCGCTTGACGGCTGACAAGCGACGAACATTCATCTTCCATAATCCAGTCGCTTTACGATTAGGGAGTCGTTTTTTTAGTAGTCAGATAATCGAAATTGCGGAATCATGTACATTGAAAGTTTCCTTTAATTGGTCCTGTGTTTATCTCTTTTGTATCTGGTTACTTGCAGTTAAACTGTGGATTGGAAGCGTTAGCGGTCGAACAATTGTAGTTGTGGCACTAATCGGAGTGCTGACCTATTGGCGTCGTTATTTATTAAAAATAAAGAAAATGACCTGATGAGTCGTGATTGTTTCGTGAAAGAAGAATGCGTAGTATACTAAAAGTAATGAAAATGAAGGGACTGAAGAAACACATGACTTTGGATAAAACAAAAAAATTAGCAAACGGCAATGAAATGCCACGCCTAGGTTTAGGTGTTTGGCGTGTAGAAGATGGCTCAGAAGCAACAAATTCAGTAAAATGGGCTTTAGAAGCGGGTTATCGCTTGATTGATACGGCAGCCGTTTATAAAAACGAAGTAGGGGTGGGCGAAGGCATTCGTCAATCGGGTATTCCCCGCGAAGAAATTTTCGTGACGACGAAATTATGGAATGAAGATCAAGGCTATGAAAATGCGATTAAAGCATTTGATAAAAGCTTAGAAAAATTAGGGCTAGACTATGTTGATTTATATTTAATTCACTGGCCTGTTGCTGGTAAATATAAAGAATCATGGAAAGCATTAGAAGAAATTTACGCAAGTGGTCGTGCCAAAGCAATTGGTGTTTCCAATTTTCATCAACATCATTTGGAAGATTTATTAACAGAAGCAAATGTTGTGCCAATGGTGGATCAAATTGAATTACATCCTACGTTAACACAAGAACCGCTACGAAAATATTTAGCCGAAAATAAGATTGCCGTGGAGGCTTGGTCTCCTCTAGGACAAGGTAATTTATTATCTGAGCCAGTACTAGTGAAAATTGGTGAAAAATATGGCAAATCAGCAGCCCAAGTGATTATTCGTTGGCACTTACAAAATGATATTATCGTGATTCCTAAATCTGTTCACGAAAAAAGAATTCAGGAAAATTTTGCTGTCTTTGATTTTGAATTAACACCAGAAGAAATAACCGCAATTAATCAGTTAAATAAGGATCATCGTTTTGGTGCAGATCCAGATAATTTTGATTTTTAAGTATGATAGCAAGTAAAAACGGAGGGGCGAAAGACGTCCCTCCGTTTTTACTATAATTTTTGAACAAAGTAGTTAAAGAGTGCTTGGGATTTGGCATCACGTGCGTACATTAGTTCAGGATGCCATTGAACAGCTAATAAAGGCTGCTGTTCATTTGTTGATTCCACTGCTTCTGCAAGGCCATCAGAGGACCAAGCAGTAACGCGTAAATCTTTTCCTAAAGTATGTAGTGCTTGGTGATGGTACGAGTTGACTTGACCAGTTGTACCATATATGTTTGATAATTGACTGTCTGGTTCAACATCAATACGATGCGTCGCAAAGATTGGTTGAGTGGGTTGTTGTCCGTGCTTAACTGACCATTGTGGATACATCGATAAATCTTGATATAATGTGCCACCTAAAGCAACATTGACTAATTGCATTCCACGACAAACCGCAAAAATAGGTTTGTTTTGTTTTAAGGCTTCTTCAATTAGGGCTAACTCAAACTCGTCACGATCACGATTCGTTTCTTCTAATTTTATATGGGGTTCTTGTCCGTAAAATTCAGGGGCAACATCTTGACCGCCTGCTAAAAGTAGTTTATCAATTTGTTGTATATACGTAGCGGCTAACTCTTTGGGGCCAATTGGCAAAACGAGAGGAACGCCACCTGCGGCTTGAACAGCGCTAACAAAACCTTGTGGGGTGTAAGTCACTTGGTTACCGTGAAACACTTCAGCTGCCTGCAAAAGTTGATTGCCAGCGATTCCAATAATTTTTTTTGTCATAATAACATCACATCCTCAATAAATTCATACGTTCTATTGTAGCACTTTTTTTGAAAAAAGTGTTTGAGAAGAAGTCGAGACAAGTTTTGTCTCGGACAGCTCTCAAACACAAAAAGCTCAGTAAGTGAACAAGTGAAACTTTTTAACGTTCACGAATGACTTCGATTTTATACCCATCTGGGTCGACAACAAAGTAATAAGATGGTGCAGTTCCAGGTAAGCCTTTTAAGTCAGTGACAGTTAAGCCAGCCGCTTGATGTTTTTCGTGTAATCCTTCTAAATCATCTGTACTGATGGCGATATGACCATAACCGTTTCCTAAATCGTATGCTTCATGATCATAATTATAAGTTAGTTCTAGTTCGTAGTCGTCTCCTGGTAAAGTTAGATAAACCAAAGTAAATTTATTTTCTGGAAAATCACGACGGCGACTTTCTTCAAAATTGAAGGCTTTTTGATAGAAATCTAATGATGCCTCTAAATCTTTTACACGCACACATGTATGAGCCATTTTCATAGTTAAAAACTCCCTTTCAAACTTAATTATATTTCCAACGTTAATAGTAGCATAGATAAACGTGAAATGTAGAGAAAAACGCTTGGTTTCTGACTTGTTCTAAAGGAATTTCTCAGGTAAAATAGATGAAAAGAGAAGAGGTGCGCCAATGAAAACGCCAACGTTTGGAAAAAGAGAAGAGACATTGACCTATCAAACAAGATATGCTGCATACATTATTGTTTCAAAGCCAGAAAATAACACAATGGTTCTGGTACAAGCGCCAAATGGAGCTTATTTTTTACCAGGAGGCGAAATTGAAGGCACCGAAACGAAAGAAGAAGCGATCCATCGAGAAGTGCTAGAAGAATTAGGAATTAGTGTAGAAATTGGCTGTTATTTAGGGGAAGCTGATGAATATTTTTATTCGAACCATCGCCAAACGGCCTATTATAATCCTGGCTATTTTTATGTAGCGAATACTTGGCGGCAACTTAGCGAACCCTTAGAAAGGACCAATACTTTACACTGGGTTGCACCAGAAGAAGCAGTCCGTTTATTAAAAAGAGGAAGCCACCGCTGGGCCGTTGAAAAATGGCTAGCGGCAGCATCATAAAATAACGAATAACCCTCAATCTATGTTGATTAGATTGAGGGTTATTGTTATTGAAAAGAATGTTTAAATTAAAACCATTTTTTCAATAATTTGAGCGACACCATCTTCGTCATTACTAGTGGTATGCACATCGGCAATTGTTTTAACATTTTCTGTCGCATTGCCCATCGCAACACCAATCCCAGCGTAATCAATCATAGATAAGTCATTTTCATTGTCACCAATGGCCATCACTTCGTCTTTATTTAAGCCTAAATGGTCTGCCAATTTTGCTAGAGCATTGCCTTTGCTAGCATTTTTATTCATGATTTCATAGTAAAAAGGCGTACTTTTAACAGTCGTATATTTTTCGGTAAAATGTAATGGTAATTTTGCAATGGCAGGATCTAAAACTTCCGGCTCATCAATCATCATCATTTTAATAATGTTCATCTCTGGTGTCATTTCATCCACCGTACGATATTTCAAAGGCATGTTCACTAAAGATGCTTCGTGAATCGTATATTTACCAATATTGCGATTGGCAGTGTAAATAGCGGAATCATCAATTGTGTGCAAGTGAGCGCCGACTTTACGAGAATACATTTCAATTTCTAAAAAATCCTCATAACTCAAGGTATAGCGTGAAATAATCGTATTATCTTTGGTTGCTTGGACAAGCGAACCGTTGTAGGTAATCACGAAATCATTTTCACCATATAAGGCTAATTCATCCAATTGTTCTTTCACGCCTGGCAAAGGACGGCCTGTACATAAAACAATACGAACGCCTTGCTCATTTGCTTTTTGGAGCGCTTCTTTGACCCGTGGGGTAATCTTGTGTTGTGAATTTAGCAATGTTCCGTCGATATCAATAGCAACTAACTTAATTGACATAGAATCCTCCTAGAAAACCTATTTTTTTAAAACTAACGCACCATTATGAATGTAACTTGAAAACTCACGATACGTCTCATCAAATAAATCGTAATGTTTTTTATTTCCTTGGTCAAGCATTTCTTTAGGGAAATAGAAACGTTCATCTCCTTGACTTTGACCAGCAAGTGCTGCAACTAGGGGACTGACCGTTGCCAATTCCACTAATGAGCCATCTTTTTGCATTAATTCAATTTGTGTACGATGACGGTCTTTATTTGGACGATAAAAATCGTAAGGTAAATCATAGCTTGAATTAATGGCAGTATAATATTTAGGGTTGAAACCAACTTTTTCAATCAATTCCCTTAAATAAGCAATCGTTGCTGCGCTCTCTTTTTCGTTAGTAAAGGTGGCTGACTTCAGAGGCTTACGCATAAGGAAACGTTTGGCTAAATCACCTAGAATTGAATCAGGCACATCCATCCATTGTGTAAAGTACGTAGAGAGGACGCCATCATCCAATTTTAAATATTCTTGTAAGGTGAAGTCCCCTTTAAAGAATGGTACAAGCAGAGAGGCTTGTAAATCATAGTCAAATTCAGGGTTTTCAAATAATTCTTTCGCCCGATGCAATAAATGATCAAGAATCACTTCCATCCCACGAGAAACAGGGTGGAAATAGACTTGGACATACATTTGGTAACGACTAACGATATAGTCTTCCACCGCATGCATCCCATTCATAGCAAAGGCAATGCCTCCTTTGTATGGTCGAATCACACGTAAGATTCTAGTTAAATCGAAGGTTCCGTATTCCGTCCCTGTAAAGTAAGCATCACGTAACAGATAGTCCATGCGATCGGCATCAATTTGACTAGAAATCATTTGCACCACTTGAGGATTTGGGTATTGTTTAGTAATAACGCTGGCGACTTTTTCAGGAAAATCTGCCGAAACACGATTTAAAATTTGATAGACTTCCGTTTCTGGTGAGGTGATGATTTGGACCGTGATTGCTTCATGGTTTGTATCAAAAATATGCTCGAATGTATGTGAATAAGGACCATGACCGACATCATGTAATAAAGCTGCGCAAAGTGTAATCAGGCGCTCGTCATCATTCCAGCCGTTTTCACCTAATCGTTCCACAGAGTAGTTACGTTGGAAAATCTCACAAATCCGACGTGTAATTTCGTAAACACCCAAAGAATGGGAAAAACGACTATGTTCGGCACCGTGAAACGTAAAAGAAGAAGTACCTAGTTGCTTAATGCGACGTAATCGTTGCACTTCAGCAGAATTAATAAGGTCTAAAATCACTTGATGTTGGACATGAATATAATTATGGACGGGATCACGAAAAACTTTTTCGATTGGTAATCGTTGCTCTTTATACGGAATCGTCATAAGATCTCTCCTTTAATTAAGGCGTTTCGTTGCGCCATTTTTTCCAGCTGGACAGTTAAATTTGTTTGGAACCATTCTGAGGTTATAATTGGTTCGGTTAAGTTTGGATCAATAGATTTTTCAAATTGTTGAGGTAATGCTTCGATTAAACGGGTTTTTACGGCGTCTATTGTTAATGGAGTCTCAATCAGGGTTTCTAAATTTGCCATCACTGCTGGATCAACGGGTGGATAGCCATTTTCACCAAATTGTTCTTGTAACCCAGCAAGGTAAAAGTCTCGAACCACTTCTCCACGAGCAAGTTGATTGCCGTTAACGCTGATGTAAATCATGACAGAAATACCGTCTTTGACGCGTCGTTGGGCAATCCCTGCAAACTTTTGACCGCCAATACTTAAATCATAAGTACCGGGACAATAGGATGTAGTAATTTCAAAGGCGTCAATCTCTTTCTCCGGAAAACTCTGACGGAGCCAAGCCCACATTAATTCATAAGCCGCATCGATACTTAATTTGTGTTCAGAATTATTTGGTAAAATAAGTGAAACATTTAAAATACCCGAATCGGCAATCACCCCTAAACCGCCGGCATTGCGAACGACTACAGAATAATCGTTTTCTTGCAGAGAAGCGATGCCTTCTTTTAGATGTGGTACACGGGTATCTTTCATGCCAAGAATCATTGCTTGATCCAATTGCCAGAAATGAATGATTGGTTGGTGCTGCATTCCTGAAAAAGTAGTTAAAACATCGGTCAAAGCAAAAGGAAAAAAATAGTCACTGTTTGTTAAACAACCTGAATCAAGGAGCATAAATGATTCGGTGTGAAGGGGAAAAGTTGTGCTCATAAAAAACGTCCTGTCTATTTATAATTACGTCATTTAATACGTTTATTTTCTTACTCTCTCTTATATTATATACAAAAAACGCAAAAAAGCATGTTATATAAACGAATTCTGAAGGAATTCTCTAAAATAGTAAACGGTTTTCTTATTAAATAGATGAAACAAATGCTTGCAACCCGTGAAAAGAGCTTATACAATAAGAAAAGGTACATAAGCAAGGAAAAATTGACTTTAGTTGACAAATACATTGAAAAAGTCAACAATAAGAAAGTTATATTTTGGAAAAGGAGTGACCATTATGGATTTATCAACAGGCGTTCCTGTATCGATTCAACTAAAAACGATTGTCCAACAAGGCAACGAACAAAAAGATTTTTTCTTTGACTTAGAAGGTCAATTAGTAAAAATGGGTGATACATTATACATTCGTTACAAAGAAGAATTATTAGAGGATACAGAGCCAACCCCCGTAACCATTAAAATTGAACCAGACGGGCATGTTCAGCTGATTCGTGCCGGTGAATTACGGATGCGTTTAAGATTTGGCTATCAGGAAAAATTAGATACAAGTTATCGAACCCCTTATGGCTTGCTACAGATTAGTACGTTTACCCATAATTTGCGTGTTAGTTTAAAAGATCAACCAATGTCTGGTAAGATTTTAGTTGATTATGATTTATACTCTCAAACAGAGCGAATCGGAGAATATCATTTAGAATTAGAATTTACTGCATAAATATTGCAGAATAGAATTGATTTTTTTTCAATGTTTTTGTATGATAAGGAGTAGACTGTGAAAGGACGTGTACCTCTTGGAAATTAATGTATTTGAAGGGTTAAACAAAAAAGAATTATCCATGATTGAAGTAGCACACGCTATTTTAGAACAACATGCAGATGTAATGGATTTTTCTGATTTAGTTAACCAAATCCAAAATTATCTTGGCAAGTCTGATAGTGAAATTCGTGACCAATTAGCACAATTTTATACAGATTTAAACATCGACGGTAGCTTTATCTCATTGGGAGACAATCGTTGGGGCTTACGTTCATGGTATCCAATCGATTCAATCGATGAAGAAGTTACACATGGCTTGGAAGAAGACGAAGAAGATGCACCACGTCGTAGAAAACGTAAAAAAGTAAATGCCTTCATCACTAATCCAAACGATGAAGATGTAATTGACTATAACGATGACGATCCAGAAGATGCTGAATTAACAAATGATGATGAAGAAGACATCTTGTACGATGATGAAGAAGATGAAGATGAAGAAATCAAAGCATACAACTCTGACTTACAAGAGATTGGTGCAGATTCAGACGATGATGAAGAAGATATTCCGCAAATCGAAGAAGATTTAACGATCATTGATGACGATGATGTTGAAGATGAAGACGATTTTGATGACGAATATTCTGAAGAGTAAGAAACCAAAAAGCTTGATTCCTAAGAAGGAGTCAAGCTTTTTAGTTGAATGCTTAAGAAAAATGAGAAAATAGAAAAAATTATTTTCTTGAATAGAAGTACTTGACCTGATGTTCGTTTGCTTGTATTATACTACTTGGGCACCTTTAAGAAGGTCAGAAGTTTGAACGAACTTACAAGCTCCCTATTCGTAATGGATAGGGAGCTTTTCTATTTTTGTTTCTTTTTTATTTGGAGAAACGTAAGAGTCTCAAAGTTGTTTTACTTCTCTCTACAAAATATTATCAAAGAAAGGGTTTTTAACTATTATGACAAAATACATCTTTGTTACAGGTGGCGTGGTTTCTTCTATCGGAAAAGGGATTGTCGCAGCATCTTTAGGACGATTATTAAAAAATCGTGGATTAAAAGTAACGATTCAAAAATTCGATCCATATATTAATGTGGATCCGGGGACAATGAGTCCTTACCAACATGGAGAGGTTTTTGTCACAGATGATGGTGCCGAAACAGATTTGGACTTAGGTCACTATGAACGTTTTATTGATATTAACTTAAATAAATACTCAAACGTAACCACTGGGAAAATTTATTCAGAAGTCTTACGTAAAGAACGTAAAGGGGAATACTTAGGTGCAACAGTGCAAGTTATTCCACACATTACCAATGAAATCAAAGAAAAAATCATGCGTGCAGCGAAAATGACGGATGCCGATGTGATTATCACAGAAGTAGGTGGTACTGTCGGCGACATCGAATCATTACCTTTCCTAGAAGCATTGCGTCAAATGAAAGCTGATATGGGTAGTGACAACGTAATGTACATCCATACAACCTTGATTCCTTACTTAAAAGCGGCTGGCGAAATGAAAACTAAACCAACACAACATAGTGTCAAAGAATTAAGAAGTTTAGGGATTCAACCAAATATTTTAGTGGTCCGTACGGAATTACCTGTTTCTCAAAACACTAAAAACAAATTAGCACAATTCTGTGATGTTAATCCGGAAGCGGTAATTGAATCTCGTGATGTTGAAACGTTATACTCCATTCCATTAGCACTTCAAGCACAAAACATGGATCAAATTGTTTGTGATCATTTAAAATTGGATGCACCGGCTGCAGACATGACTGAGTGGCGTGCATTAGAAGAAAAAGTTCTTAACTTGAAAAAGAAAACAAAAATTGCGCTGGTTGGTAAATATGTTGAATTACCAGATGCCTATATTTCTGTTGTAGAAGCATTAAAACATGCTGGGTTTGATTTTGATTCAGATATCGAAATTGATTGGGTTGATTCACAAGAATTAACTGCTGAAAATGTCGCTGAAAGAATTGGTTCAGCAGATGGTATTTTGGTTCCTGGTGGTTTTGGTGATCGTGGAATTGAAGGAAAAATTGAAGCGATTCGTTTTGCTCGCGAAAATGACGTACCATTCCTTGGCATTTGCTTAGGTATGCAAATGGCCTGTGTAGAATTTGGTCGTAACGTTGTGGGCTTAGAAGATGCTGGTTCTGCAGAAACTAATCCTGACGTGACAAATAACATTATTGATTTAATGGCAGATCAAGAAAATATCGAGAATTTAGGTGGCACACTACGTTTAGGTTTATATCCATGTAAATTGAAAAAAGGAACGAAAACTGCGGCAGCATACGGAAATGAAGATGTTGTCCAAGAACGTCACCGTCATCGTTATGAATTTAACAACAAATATCGTCAATTATTTGAAGAAAATGGCTTAGTTTTCTCTGGAGTTTCACCAGATAATCGTTTAGTTGAGATTGTTGAAATTCCTGAAAAACAATTTTTTGTGGCTTGTCAATTCCACCCAGAATTAATTTCTCGTCCAAATCGCCCACAACGCTTAATCAAAGGATTTGTTGGTGCAGCTTTGGCAAATAAAGAAAGTAAATAAGCAAAAATGGACGAAGTGATTCAGTTCACTTCGTCCATTTTTAATCTAAAAAAGTACGGGGCTCATTATGAGCCCCGTACTTTTTATGCTGCTTTATTTTCATCTGGTTTAGAACTACTTTCAGGTGGTTGCGGCGGTTCTTGTGAACTAGAACTTGAAGGTTCAGGTGGTTGTTCTGATGTTGCCGGTTGCTCTGCTGAGGAAGAGCTTGCCGGTTGTTCGGTTGATGGTGGCGCTTCAGAGGAAGAAGGCGCACTTTCTGAACTAGAACTTGATGAACTTTCCGCTTCTTTTGTGGAAGAGGATTCCACCGTACTGCTAGATTCCGGCTGTGGTGCTGAAGAGGTAGTACTTGGTAAAACTTGTACATTTGGTACCTCATAGGCATCTTTCACGTATAATTCATTACCTACCCGCACAACACTGTCTGGCTGCACCCAGTCATCGTTTGAAACATTTTGAGACAAGTAACTCATTATTTCACGATAAACATCCGAGGCAATCCCATAGTATTCTTGATAGATTGGTGTATTTCGATCATTGTATCCAGTCCAAACAGAAACGGCATAGTGTGTTGTATAACCAACAAAGGTACTATCCGGGGCAATTCCTTTTTCTGTTGTGCCCATTCGCGCTAAATCTTCATCAGTATAGTTAGAAGTCCCTGTTTTGGCCGCTTGGATTAAGCCTGGAATGGCGCCGTTAAATCCTGTTCCGCCGTTTAAAACATCTTTTAACATATCCGTCATCATATAGGCGGTAGAGTCTTTCATTGCACGTTTGCCATCAGGTTGATAATCAACGCTAGTTCCATCATTGAAAACGACTTTGTTTACGTAATACGGTTTGTTATAAATCCCATTATTGGCGAAAGCCGCATAAGCTGCTGCTAACTTCAATGAGGAAATTCCATATTTATCGCCATCTACATCGCTTGTGTTACTTGAAATGGCATTCGAGGCTTCTAAGTTTTTATAGTCAATTCCTAGCCCTTTAATGAAAGGCATGATGTTTTCTTTACCAACTTCATCAAACGTCTGGACCGCGGTCGTGTTACGAGAACCCATAATCGCACGGCGCATAGTAATGACGCCTTGGTATGTTAAATCAGAGTTGAAGACATCAATGTCGGTACCAGGATATTTCGTTGGTTTATCCACCATGAGGCGACCTGTCGAATAATTTAAATTCTCAATTGCGGGACCATAATCCATGATTGGTTTCACGGTTGAACCAACATCACGTTGGGTGTTAACAGCTAAATTGTTTCCTAATTGTACATCATCAGGAATGTGACGACCACCAATTTGTGCTCGGACCTGTCCAGAGGCAACATCAATAACGGTTGAAGCCACTTGCATTTTATCATCTGGAAATGCAACGTATTGATCACTGTTGACAATATCGTAAAGTTGTTTTTGGGCATTCATATCTAAGTTTGTGTAGATATCTAGTCCGTCTGTGTAAACATTTTTACCAGTTTTTGCTTTCACTTCATTGATTACTTCTTTGACGTAATTATCTACGACTTTTCGATTGTCATCACTGGCTTTTAATGGAACTAAGCCTTCATCGATTGGGGTAGCTTTGGCTTTTTCGTACTCTGCTTTCGAGATTTTTTTATTGTCGTACATTGTGTAGAGTACGACATCCCGACGTTCTTTAGCAGTATCTGGTTTTGTATAGGGATCGTATGAGTTTGGCGCTTGTGGCATTCCTGCCAGTAGGGCCGTTTGTGGTAAATCAAGTTCAGATAAATGTTTACCATAATAATTTTCAGCCGCTGTTTCCATTCCATAAAAACCATTCGCCATGTAGACTTTGTTAATGTAGTAAGTTAAAATTTCTTCTTTTGATTTTTCACGTTCTAAACGAACAGCCATCCATGCTTCTTGTGCTTTCCGTTTCAAGGTTTGGTCAGATTCTTTTGTAGAGAAGTAGGACAATTTAATTAATTGTTGGGTTAAGGTACTTCCGCCTTGTAATCCACCATTTTTGACATTTGAAAGGGCAGAACCGATAATCCGAATCGGATCCACACCAATGTGTTTATAGAAACGACGGTCTTCGACAGAAACAATGGCATCTTTTAATAATTGAGGCACATCATTTGGTTGAATTAATTCACGCTTTTCTGCGCCTAAATCCTCAAAAATTTCATTATTAATATCGTAAAGCTTCGATGAAACTGTCGCATTCAGTTTGTCATCTTCTAATTTTGGGGCTTGTCGTGCATAGAACCAAAAAAGACCAACGCCTGCTAAAAAAGCGACCATCCCAGCGATAAGTAAGCCAAGAAAGATTTTTAAAACAAGCCGTTTTTTCTTTTTCGGCGGTTGTGTCTTTTTCTTGTAACTCGACTTCGATGAGGTGTTGGATGCATGTCTAGCAGCTCGCGAGCCTGAATTTGCGGTTGGCATAAATAGCAACTCCTTTGTTATACTTTCAAAACTTTATGAATCTAGTGTGTCTGAATATATTGTTCCACTGCGTCGAGATAAGGGATTCGCGGTGCGATTCCAAAAGATAATTCAATTCCTTCTTTCTCGATGAGTGCAAGCGGCATAGATTTTTTTCCAGTAACTGCTTGGTTTTTCCAATGCGTTATTAGATTTTCACCACTAAAAAAGAAGCAGCGTTTTAAGCTTGAAAACCATAATAGCACAAAACAAATCCCTTGTTGTGCTATACATTGTTCCATATGATCAATTTGATGTTGATGAAAATTTTTAAAGGGAAAGGACGTGGTATTTTTCGTTTCTTTCGCTTCAAAATCTATGTAACGGCCTTGATATACACCGTTATAATCAGTCGTTGAAGCTTGTCTAAAGTAGGCCTCCTTAATAACAGCCGCACTTCGTTTGGGATAATCTACTTTAACAATTTGAACAGGAGTTGGTTTCTTATGAACGACTGCTTGCTTATTCAATAGATAATATTGATTGCTTTGATTGATCGCTTCTTCGAAATCCATCCCACGATTACCAAATTCAACGGGGCGTTTCTTTTTTACTTGTTTTTTTGGTGATTGTGCTTCATGATGATTATAAGGTATTCCGTTAGGATAATGGAACGTCACGTTTATCACACTCCTAGCCTGTATTATACCAAAAAAAAGACCTGAAAGAAAAGGGATGACTTATGGAAATGATAAAAACCCTCTATGTCACCGGTTATCGCAGCTTTGAATTGGGGATATTTCAAGGAAAAGACCCGAAAATCACAGTTATTAAAAATGTCTTAAAAAAAGAGTTAGCCAGTTATATTGAAACGGGAGTAGAATGGATTTTGATTTCTGGCAATTTAGGTGTTGAACTTTGGACAGCTGAAGTAGTTGGGGAATTAAAAACGGAATATCCAGAAGTTCAGCTAGGTTTACTTTATCCGTTTAAAGACTTTGGCAATAATTGGAATGAACAAAATCGAGAACTGTTAACGAAAGCGGAAAGTTTGGCTGATTATATCAACTCAGTAAGTCACCAGCCCTATCAATCGCCAGCACAATTAAAAATGCATACAAAATTTCTTTTGGAACATTCTGGGGGCAGCTTACTTATTTATGACAAAGAGTACCCTGGCAAAACGGAGTATTTTTTAAAGGATGCACAACATTTTTCGGAACGAGAACCCTATGATATTCGCTTAATTACAATGGATGATTTACAAAACTCGGTGATTGATTAGAGAATCTGTTTGATTTTCTAGCTATTTTTCGTTACAATAGTACTTGTGGAACTATGAAATTTTCTATCGTAAATAAACAAATGAGGTGTAAACATGGCAAATTTAGTATATAGTCCTAAAGACATTTTACAAAAAGAATTTAAAACGAAAATGATGAACGGGTATGACCCAATTGAAGTAGACGAATTTTTAGACAATGTTATTAAAGACTACGAAGCTTATAATAAAGAATTATTAAGCTTGCAAGAAGAAAACAGCCGCTTAATGGCAAAATTAGACCAATTATCAAAAGCCCAACCAACGCCTCGTGTTGCTCAAGAAGTACCAAAAAGTGCAGCAGTGACCAACTTTGATATTTTAAAACGTTTATCAAACTTAGAGCGTGAAGTTTTTGGTAAAAAGTTAGATGAAACACCTTCAACACCTGTAACGCCTTCCGCACCGTCAATGACTGCAGAACCAGCGAACCATGATGTTGATAATGCACAAACACGTCAATTTTAACAAGACAATTTAAGTCAAGTTTTCACGAGGAACAGAAAGCATTTGTTAGAATAGCGGACACTTGTTTTAGTGTATAAATTTTTGCTGTTCGTTTAAACAGATTTGTAATTTTCGGGTGATCGCGGTTTGCTTTTGCAAGCTGAGGAAAGTCCATGCTCGCACAAGCTGAGATG
Source organism: Enterococcus sp. DIV2385 (assembly GCF_051711925.1). Classification (NCBI taxonomy): domain Bacteria; kingdom Bacillati; phylum Bacillota; class Bacilli; order Lactobacillales; family Enterococcaceae; genus Enterococcus; species Enterococcus sp. DIV2385. Next base: position 975,944 of record NZ_JBIONV010000001.1, read on the forward strand.
CTTGTAGTGTTCGTGCTTAGCGAAATCATAAGCTAAGGTACTCTTTTAGAGTAACGGCAGGAAAAATGACTAAGGTTTCGACTATGTCAAAGTATCCTTGAAAGTGCCACAGTGACGAAGCGATGTGGGAAACTCCATCGGTGGAACGCGGTAAACCCCTCGAGCGAGCAACCCAAACAATGGTAGGGGCGCTCTTCTAAAGGAAATGAACGAGTAGAAGAGGCAGAGTTTACTCTGCAGATAGATGATGACCGTCACCAATTTTTCCTGAAGAATTGGTGATACAGAACATGGCTTATAGAAAATTACAAGTAATTCAGGAAGACCTTCCAACGTAGTTGTGAAGGCTTTTTTTACGAAAAGAATAAAAAAATGTTAAAATAAAGAAACTGAGATAAAAGTAGTAAGCTGTCTGTTCTAAAGAGGCCGGAATAGGACCGTTTAGTTCAGAGAAAGCGGACAATTATAAAAAACAAGCGGAGCAGTAGTCGGCAGGACTGTTAGCTCCAGACAATAAAAAAGAGTCAAGAAGGAGTTTTTATGACGAAAGAAAAAACATTCAAACTTGTTGCAACGGCTGCTAGTGGCTTAGAAGCATTAGTTGGAAAAGAATTGCGTGATTTAGGGATTCCCTGTGAAGTAGAAAATGGCCGGGCCGTCTTTGAAGGAACAGTTGAAACAATTGCTACTGCCAATTTATGGCTACGAACAGCAGATCGGATTAAAATCGTCGTTGGCGAATTTAACGCCTATAGTTTTGATGAATTATTTGAAAAAGTTAAAGCACTTCCTTGGGAAGATTATTTGCCTTTAGATGCAGAATTTCCAGTTGCAGGTAAATCAATTAAGTCAAAATTGTATAGTGTTCCTGATTGCCAAGCCATCACCAAAAAAGCCATTGTTAACCGTTTAAGAGAAGTTTACCATCGTCCAGCGACGGTGCCTTTAACCGAAACAGGAGCTTTGTTTAAATTAGAAGTGGCTCTTCTAAAAGATAAAGTGACGTTGACGTTGGACACGACTGGGCCAAGTTTATTTAAACGGGGCTATCGCATTGAAAAGGGGGGCGCACCTCTTAAGGAAAACATGGCAGCTGCTTTAGTGATGTTGACCAATTGGCGCAAAGATCGTCCTTTTTATGATCCAGTTTGTGGTTCTGGAACAATTTGTATTGAAGCAGCATTAATTGGCCATAACATTGCCCCTGGCTTTAATCGTAGTTTTACTTGTGAAACATGGGATTGGGTTGATCCAGCAATTTTTGAAAAAGTACGTAACGAAGCCGAGGCAAAGGCAGACTACGATGTTGAGTTAGATATCTGTGGTTCAGATGTTGATGGGCGAATGATTGAAGTCGCACGAGCGAATGCTGAGGAAGTTGGTTTAGGTGATTCAATTACCTTTAAACAATTGGCCTTAAAAGATTTTACAACCGAGAAGGAATATGGTGTAATGGTAGCTAACCCGCCTTATGGTGAGCGTTTAGGAGAAGAGGAAAGTGTTCGCCGTTTGTATAAAGAAATGGGCCATGTTTTCCGTCCGTTAACTACTTGGAGCAAGTATATACTGACGAGTGATCTTGCTTTTGAAGAATATTATGGTGCCAAAGCTACTAAAAAACGGAAGCTTTACAACGGAGCCTTACGAACAGATTTATTCCAATACTGGGGAACACGTCCACCAAGAAAATCACGGGAAGACTAAGAAAGCTGGTGTAAAAAAATGAAGGAAGCTGTATTTTTACAAGAAGTGAAAGAAATTCAATTACTAAAAAATGCCTTGACATTATTAGACTGGGATTCATCAACTGGGATGCCAGAAAAAAGTAGTCCTTTTCGAGGAGAAGTAGAAGGGTATTTAACCGGATTATATTTTGAACGAAGTATTGGCCCAGTTATTCAAGAAGCATTGGCCTATTTTGAGACACGCCCTGAAGAATTATCTGAATTAGGGAAACTGGTTTTTGAAAAAGTAAAAGAAGAATATGCTTTGAATAAAAATGTTCCAGCTGAACGTATGCAAGAATATGTTAAAGTATTAAACCAAGCACATACAGATTGGCTAAAAGCACGCGCTGCACAAGATTTCGGCTTGTTAGAAGAAACCTTAACGAAGGTCGTTGCGTTCCAAAAAGAGTTCATTCCTTATTGGCAAAAAGAAGAAAAAACTCCGTATGATGTGTTATTAAATCAATTTGAACCAGGGATGACGGTTGAGAAACTAGACCAAGTATTCGACCAAGTAAAACAAGGGATTCAAGAGATTCGGACCGTTTTAGCGGAAAAAGGTACGCCGCCTAGAACTGATTTTTTATCTAGAAAAATGACCAAAGAACAACAACGCCGTTTTGTGATTAGTGTGGTTGAACAATTAGGCTATGATTTTTCAAAAGGCCGATTAGATGATACAGTTCATCCATTTATGACAGCTCTAAATCGAAATGATGCGCGGATTACTACGCGCTGGGAAGAAAATAATTTCTCAATGGCAACATTTGGTGTGATTCATGAAGCGGGTCATGGGATGTATGAACAAAATTTTGATCCTAAATTTGACTTTACGCCACTAAGCGAAGGTGCCTCTATGGGGATTCACGAATCACAATCGCTCTTTAATGAAATTATCATTGGTAGCAACCGAGCTTTTTGGCAAAAACAATACCCGTTTTTCCAAGAATGCGCAGAAGGCACTTTTGATGATATTGCTTTTGAAGATTTCTATGCTTCTTTAAAAGAAACGAAAGCAAGTTTGATTCGGATTGATTCCGATAGTCTCACCTATCCTTTGCATATCATTATTCGTTATGAAATTGAGAAAATGTTGTTTAATGGTTCTTTGGAAGTCGCTGATTTGCCAAAAGTGTGGAACGAAAAATACCAAGAGTACTTAGGCGTATCACCTGAAAATGATTTAGAAGGTGTCCTTCAAGATGTTCATTGGTCTGGAGGTAGCTTTGGTTATTTCCCATCTTATGCCTTGGGTTATATGTACGCCGCGCAACTATTTCACGCAATGAAACAAGAATTATCTGTTGATGAAATTTTAGCTTCGGAGGATTATTCTGATATCCGTAAATGGTTAACACAACATATTCATCAGTACGGCGCTTCACGTAAACCAAATCAATTAATTTATGATGCAACGGGAGAAGAATTGAATCCTAGTTATTTAATTGATTATATGAAAGCTATTTATTTTGATGTTTATCAAGTGCAATAAGTGAAACAAGCAAGGGGAAGTGGACAACAACAATGTTATCAATTCGTGAATATTTAGAAGCTGGTGAAACAACAATCTCAAACTTACTATTTGATCATTACCAAAAAATTGGTTTGAAAGATGATGAATTTCTCTTTTTACTGCAACTTTTTCGTTCGCAAAATGCAGGCGATTTATTTCCAGACTTAATGGCGATTGCAGAGACGATGGGCAAAACGCCAGATACGATTTATAAGTTATTAAATCAATTGGTTTCTCGCGGATTTATTCGAATTGAAACACAACAAAACCAAAAAGGTCAAATGATGGATACGTATGATTTACTACCTGTTTTTCAAAAGATTCAATTATTTTTACAAACGAGCAAAGAAAAACAAGTTGTCGCAAACCACGAAGATGAAATTAAACAGCTTTACCAAGGCTTTGAAAAAGAATTCGGACGTCCACTTTCACCCATTGAATTAGAAATGATTGGTCAGTGGTTGAACACGGACCATTATTCCCCTGAATTAATCCGGTTAGCGTTGCGAGAAGCCGTTTTAAATCAGGCGTATAGTTTGAAATATATTGATCGTATTTTACTTGCGTGGGAGCGTAAAAATATTACCACCAAAGAACAAGTGGCTGCTGATCAGAAAAAACGAAAAGATTCTATGATTCAAAATGAGATTGAACAACAAGGTCAGACACAAGAATCGTTACCAAAGGTTACATTACACAATTGGTTAAATCCAGAAGACAGTGAATAAAAAGGAGGTGGGCCATGCTATCAAAAGAGAAAACAATGGAAGCTATTGAAATTATGTATGAGATGTTTCCAAATGCAGAATGTGAATTAAAACATAAGAATCCTTTTGAATTATTAATTGCTGTGATTTTAAGTGCGCAAGCAACCGATGTATCGGTAAATAAAGCTACTCCTGGTTTATTCGCAGCTTTTCCAACTCCAGAAGCTTTAGCAGCTGCGCCGGTGGAGGAGATTATTGCTAAAATAAAAACCATTGGCTTATATCGCAATAAAGCAAAAAATATTAAAGCGTGCGCACAACAACTTTTAGAACGTTTCAATGGAGAAGTTCCGCAAACCAGAGATGAACTGGTCAGTTTACCTGGCGTGGGGAGAAAAACAGCCAATGTAGTAATGGGAGATGCTTTCGGCGAACCGGCTTTTGCAGTAGATACACATGTGGAACGAGTGTCCAAGCGCCTTAGAATTTGTAAGCTAAATGCGAATGTTACTGAAGTTGAGCAAACCTTAATGCGTAAAGTTCCGAAAGAACTCTGGGTGAAAACGCACCATACCATGATTTTCTTTGGGCGTTATCACTGCCTAGCAAGAGCGCCTAAATGTGAAGCCTGTCCGCTACTCTATATGTGTCAAGAAGGCAAAGAACGGATGAAAGGGAAATAACATATTTTTTCCTAAAAAAGCGAGCCACAAGTCCAACCGACTTGTGGCTCGCTTTCTTTTTTGATTTTTAAGAAACGCAACAAATGATTGCGGTTTCTTAAAAATTGATTTAGTATAGACAGTGTGGTATATACTAGAAAATTTATTTTTTTGAAGAAAGATAGGCGATGAAATGACAGAAAATGCACCCAAATTTAAGCAAATTTCTGCAGAAATTGAAAAGAAGATTCGAGACGGTCTGTATGTAAGTGCACAAAAATTACCTTCAGAATATGATTTAGCTAAAGAATATAACTGCAGTCGCTTGACCATCCGTAAAGCGATTGATGATTTGATCCGCAAAAATATTTTGGTAAAACGACATGGTAAAGGTAGTTATGTGATGTCGCAAGCGAAAATTCAAAGTGGTCGCGCTGGCTTACAAGGTTTTACTGAGGCAGCCAAAGCTTACGGGAAAAAAAGCCAGACAGAAGTCATTTCCTTTGAAGAAGTAGTACATCCCGCTGAGAAAATTCGGGAGGCGCTCCAAGTAGGCAAAAATGAGGCAATTTATGAACTGATTCGCCGCCGAATGTTAGACGGCGAACCAATGACAGTTGAAAAAATTTATTTGCCACAGGCATACGTACAAGGCCATACGAAGCAAGACTTCGAGGGCTCTCTTTTCTGCTTAATCGAGAAGAACGTCGAGATTGCTTATTCGCATCAAGAAATTGAAGCAATCTTAGTTGAAGCGGAAATTTCAGAATTATTGAATGTTCCTGTGGGCCAACCACTTTTACAAGTCCACTCTATTACCTATGCGCTTGATGCAACTCCTATTTTATATGATGTCTCTTTATATCGAGCAGATCGGTACACGTTTAAAAACACACTGACCCGCTATAGCCCGTCTGAAAACAACCAAGTGGAGCTAGGAGGTTCTTGGAACGAATGAAGATCAAAGAAGAAATAGCCGCTCAAAAAGATTTATTTTATGAAGACTTAAACAAAATTATCGCGATTCGAAGTGTGAAAGGGTCGCCTAAAAAAGAGGCGCCTTTTGGCGAAGGACCGAAAAGAGCCTTGGAAGAAACGCTGAAACTGGCAGAGCGTTATGGCTTTCAAACTGAGATTGTCAATGACGCAGTTGGCTATGCGCAATGGGGAACAGCGGAAGAATATCTGGGAATTATTGGTCATTTAGACGTAGTACCAGAAGGTTCTGGCTGGTCAGTGCCGCCCTTTCAATTAACGAAAAAACATCAACGTTTGTATGGTAGAGGAATTCTAGATAATAAAGGTCCTATCTTGGCTTGCCTGTATGGAATGAAATTACTGAAAGAACTTGGTTACCAACCAAAGAAAACCATTCGCTTAATGTTTGGCACGGATGAAGAAAGTGGGAGTGGAGATATCCCCTTATATTTAGAGAAGGAAAACGCACCCGTTTTTGGATTTACTCCAGATTGTAAATATCCAGTAGTTTATGGGGAGCGAGGGATTGTTAATTATGAAATCACAACGACCATCCCAGATGATTCAAGTGAACAAATTGGTCAGATTATAGGTGATCAAGCAAAAGACCACGTACCTGATCAATTAAGTGTGGTGATTGCGGGAAAAACAACGGCAATCACGGGAAAACGTGCTCCTTCCAATGCGCCAGAACTAGGCAAGAACGCTATTACTTTATTGGCACAGAAAATTAGCGAGGAACAGTTAGTCAAAGGAAATTTATTACAGTATTTCGACTGGTTAACCGCTAGTTTTCACGAAAAGCACTATGGCGAAGGAGTGGCTCTAGACTTTAAGGATCAGGATAGTGGGCAATTGATTTTAACGCCCTATGCGTTGGAAAAACGAGGACAGCAGTTGGTGTTATCATTGGCCGTGCGTTATCCTGTTTCTATTACAGAAAACGAAGTAACCACGCAGCTAACGAAGGCACTATTTCCAGAAAGTGAAGTGACCGTCATCCGCCGCCTCCCTAGTACGCTGTTTCCAAAAGATGAGCGCAATGTTCAAAAATTAACCAAGGTTTATGAACAAATTACTGGCTTAGATGGGACGCCAGTCACAACTACAGGTGCTACGTATGCTCGTTTTATGCCGAATATCGTTGCTTTTGGTCCATCATTTCCTGGTCAAAAAGGCATTGCGCATAACCAAGATGAATATATGGATGAAAAAGATTTACTGCTTAATCTGGAAATCTATATGCAAGCGATGATTGCATTAACAGAAGCATAAAACCAATAGAAGATACACGTATGAGAAGAAGCCAATGTGTTTCGTAGAGGTCGCATACGTGTATCTTCTATTTTTCTGTATAAAATTTCATTTTCAGTATATACAAAACAGTATATACTAGTTTATAATGGTGGAGAAATGTAAGCGTTAACGAAAGGGCGGATGGAAAATGACTTGGGGTGCAATTGCGACATGGCGGATGGCACATGATGGGTTACTAAAAGCTACAGAAGAGTTACAACAAGGAGGTGCTGCAGGCACGGCCGTGGAACAATTAATTAAAGAAGTAGAAGACTATCCTTTTTATAAGTCAGTGGGCTACGGCGGTTTACCTAATGAGGAAGGGATTTTAGAAATGGATGCTGCCTATATGGATGGAGACACATTTGCAATTGGTGCTGTGGCAGGAATTACAGATGTTAAAAATCCGATTTCAGTGGCTAAAGCATTAAGTAAAGAGAAGTTTAATAGTTTTCGTGTTGGCGCAGGTGCAACGAAATATTCAATGTTGCACGGTTTTGAAAGAAAGAATATGTTGACAGAACGCGCTAATCAATGGTGGCAAAAGCGTTTAAAAGAAATTCAGGAAAATCAGTTGAACCCCTATGATGGGCATGATACTGTCGGCGCTATTACGTTAGACCAAACAGGATCAATGGCAGCTGGCACTTCCAGTTCGGGACTCTTCATGAAAAAAGCAGGACGTGTTGGCGATTCACCACTGTCAGGTTCTGGTTTTTATGTTGATAGCGAAATTGGTGGTGCTGCGGCTACAGGATTAGGTGAAGATTTAATGAAAGGCTGTCTTTCTTATGAAATCGTCCGTTTAATGGGGGAAGGGTGCTCGCCACAACAAGCATGTGATCAAGCGGTCTATGCTTTTCACGAAAAATTGACCCAACGTTATGGGAAAGCAGGAGCTTTTTCACTGGTGGCCATGAACAAACAGGGAGACTGGGGCGTAGCTACGAATGTGGAATTTACTTTTACGGTTGGTACTGATATGCAGCAACCAGAAATCTATATTGCAAATCCAGGCAAGAATCATACCACAGAGATTCAGCCGATTTCACAAGAATGGTTAGCGGCCTATGAAAAAAGAATCAAAGCACCAATTGAATAAATGAGGAGAGTGAAGGAACATGAGTAAAAAACAAATTTATCTTTTTTGTGATGCAGGGATGTCTACAAGTATTATGGTGAATAAAATGATGGAAGTGGTGGAAAAACATCAAATGCCTTTAATGATTACTGCTTTTCCTATTGCAAGAGCACAAGAAGTGGTTGAAGCAGAGAAGCCTGTTGCTATTTTATTAGGACCACAAGTCCGTTTTTTATTAGAAAAAACAAAAGAACAATTTGCTCCGCAAGGGATTCCTGTCGCTGCAATTACGCCAGAAATTTATGGCATGATGGATGGCGAAAAAGCATTGAAAGAAGCACTGCGGTTAATTAAGCAAAATAAAAAATAATAGATAGGAGTGACGACCGTGCAAAAATTTTTGGATTGGTTAGAGCGCGTATTGACCCCTTTGGCAAAAGTGATAGGAGAAAATAAGTATTTAGTAGCGATTCGTGATGGCTTCCTTTTATCAACGCCCTTGTTGATTGTTGGTTCGGTCTTCTTATTAATTGCTAATTTCCCTTTGCCACAATGGGATACTTGGATGTCTCATTTGCTTGGTAAAGAATGGGCGACAATGATGTCTGTTCCAGCTAGTGCTAGTTTTGATGTAATGACCATTCTGGCCGTTGTCGGTATTGCCTATAGTTTAGGGAAACAATTCAATGTGGATGCAATGCAAGCAGGAATTATCGCATTGGTTTCATTTTTTATTGTAACGCCTTATCAAACATTATTTACACCGGAAAATAGTTCAAAGGTTTATGAAGTTACTAGTTTACCTTTAAAATGGATGGGTTCCAGTGGCTTGTTTTTAGGAATGATTGTCGCATTAATTGCGACTCGTTTATTTGTGGCCATTGTTCGTAAAGGGTGGACAATAAAAATGCCAGAAGGAGTGCCACCAACAGTGGTTAAGTCTTTTGAGGCCCTGATTCCGAGTTTTTTAGTTGTTACTCTCATGTTTTTAGTCAATTGGCTGGCTGCTTTAACTCCTTATGGTAATTTACAAGATGTTATTTTTGAATTTCTACAAACGCCCTTATTGAGTCTTGGTAATACCTTAGGTGCAATGAGCATTGCTTATTTATTTTTACACTTCTTTTGGTTCTTTGGCATTAACGGAGGTAGCGTGGTTGGCGCAGTCTTTAATCCTGTTTTGCGGGCATTATCTGTTGAAAATTTACAAGCATTTAAAGACGGCCATGAAATTCCCAATATCATCACTGGACAATTTCAAGATATGTTTGCAACATTTGGTGGCGCCGGTTCCACACTCTCATTAATCATTGTGATGGTCTTATTCTGTAAAAGTCAACGAATTAAAAAGCTTTCGCAACTTTCACTAATTCCTGGTGTTTTTGGGATTAACGAACCAATCATTTTTGGGTTACCAATTGTTTTAAATCCAATCCTTTTAATTCCATTTGTTTTAGTGCCCGCAATTAATATTATTATTGCCTATTTTGCTATGGATTGGGGCTTAGTTCCATTGACGAACGGTATTCAATTGCCGTGGACGACCCCGCCAATTATCTCAGGATTTTTAGTCAGCGGTTGGCAAGGATCCATTCTGCAAGCTCTCTTATTGGTACTAGGAATGTTCATTTATTATCCTTTTATTCGAGTTATGGATGACCAATATTTACGTGAAGAATGGAAAGCACAAGAAGAAGAGAGTGAAGAAATTGATTTTGATTCCTTTGACTTCGATGATTTATAAAAAAGGAGGAAATAGGCGTGAAAAAAATCCTTTTAGTCTTAAACCACAGTTTAGCAGGATTTGGCAGTGATGAACAAGCTCAGCTGAAACCAAGTGGTAAAAAAGCTCCCTTAGGTCCAGGGGTAACATTGCTACCATTTTTACAGAAGCAAGGAGCGGAAATTGTTGCGACACTTTATTGTGGTGACCAATATTATTTGGAAAACGAGGAAGAGGTAGCAAAGAAATTTATTGGCTTTGCAAAAAAGTTTCATGCCAATGCGGTTCTTTGCGGACCTGCCATGCATTATCCTAATTTTGGAGAAATGGCCGCTCATCTAGCTTGTAAGTTTAATGCTGCAGGCATTCCTGCAATTGCAGCGATGGCAGAAGAAAATCCAGCAGTTAGTCACTATTATCAGCAAGTACCGATTGTGAAGATGCCCAAAAAGGGCGGCATTGGTTTAAATAATTCGTTTAAACAAATGGCGCAATTGGTCGTGGCAAAAGCAAATGGAAAAGAAACCAAACAGTTAGAAGAAACGAGTTGTTTTTAATTGTTGATAATCTAAAGAGAAATCCAGAATGAACACATGATTGTGTTCGTTTTGGATTTTTTGCTTTTGTTTAGCGAATGTATGTTCTATAATAGGGAGGCAGATAGGTGGGATTACGTGAAATCAACGAGAAAAATTGCGGTGCGTCAAGTGGTCGAATTTATTTTAAGGCGGGGAAGTATCGATTCTCGCCATGTGAGTGAACATACACCACAAGAAGGTAGTCGCCTTCATCGAATGTTGCAAAAGGAAGCGGGGAGCCTTTATCAAAAGGAAGTATCTTTAAAAATTGAGGTGCCTTTAAATGGCCATAATTATTGTGTAGAAGGTCGTGCAGACGGCATTTTTGTGAAAGAAACTGGGCAAGTGGTCATTGATGAAATTAAAACATCCGAGCCAGCGTTTGAAGAATTGCCGCCAGAAAAGGTCGAATTGTTTTGGTATCAAGCGATGTGTTATGGTCACATGTATTGCCAACAAGAACAACTTTCTGAAATAACGCTTCAACTCACTTATTATCAGACCACCACAAAACAAATCACACGACAAGAACGCCATTTTACAGAAGCTGCATTAGCGGAGTTTTTTACTGATTTGATGAAGCGCTATGAACAGTGGGTAATTTTTAAAGAAGAGTGGCGTATTTTGAGAAATAAATCATTAAAAAATCTTAGTTTTCCTTACGGGGAGTATCGCAAAGGGCAACGAGAATTGGCGGTAGCCGTCTATAAAACAATTCTTAGTAAACAGCGGCTCTTCGTGGAAGCACCAACTGGAACAGGCAAGACAATGTCCACTCTTTTTCCAGCGATGAAAGCGATTGGTGAAGAAGAAGGTGAACGGATTTTTTATTTAACAGCTAAGACCATTACGCGGCAAGTGACTGAAGATGCCGTCAAAGCGCTGTCCGAAAAACAAGCGCAAACTAAGAGTATTACGTTAACAGCAAAAGATAAAATTTGTTTTTTAACTGAACGAAATTGTACACCAGAATATTGCCCGTTTGCTGACGGCTATTATGATCGTTTAAATGAGGGACTGTGGGATTTATTGCAACATGAAAATCATTTAACGAGAGAGGTTATTGAACGGTATGCACAAAAGCACCAATTGTGTCCATTCGAGTTGTCGCTAGATGCAAGTCTTTGGTGTGATTTAATTATTGGCGATTACAATTATCTATTTGATCCAACGGTTTATTTACGGCGCTTCTTTGAAGAACCCCAAAGTGCAGAAGAGAATATTTTTTTAGTGGATGAAACCCATAATTTGGTTAATCGTTCACGGGAGATGTATTCGGCCGCTATTTCTAGGAATGCGGTTTTGCAAATTCAAAAAAGATTGCAAAAAGAATCTGTTCAATTAAAAAGAGCTTGTCAAAAAGTCTTAACTACGTTTGATGATATTGAAGCAATCTGTGAAGAAAAAGACACGGATTTTTTTGCCCAACGCGCGCCAATTGATTCATTAGTTAAACAGATACATCGATTAACAGAAGTAATTGCAGAATGGTTGCCAGAAAATCAACACATTGAGGAATTGGCGTCGATTCTCAGTTTTTATTTTGATTGTTTAAGTTATCTTCGAATCAGCGAGTATTACGACAACGGCTTTTATACGTCTATTTCTTTGCGAAACTATGACTGCGTTGTGAAACAATTTTGTGTCGATCCGGCTTATTTATTGTCACAACGATTAGATAAAGGGAAAGCGAGTATCTTATTTTCGGCAAGTTTAACACCTCTGAATTATTATCAAGAAGTGCTTGGTGGAGGTGAAGAAAGCCTACGTTATCGGATTCCGTATCCTTTTCCAGAAGAAAATCAATTGTTGATGATCGGTAGTCATCTTCAAACAACCTATAAAAACCGTGAAAAAAGTTATCCACAGATTAGTGAACTTTTAGGGAAGTTAAGTGAAACAAAAACAGGCAACTATTTAATTTTCTTTCCTTCCTACGCCTATATGGATGATGTCTATCAAGTATTTAGCCAACGTTACCCGCAAGTAAAAACTCAAATTCAGGGAACGGACTTAAACGAAAAAGAGCGAGAAGCATTTTTAGCTGAATTTAAAGAGAATCCTCAAGAAACTTTCATCGGTTTTTGTGTTTTAGGTGGTATATTTTCAGAAGGAATTGACTTGAAAGGTACCCGATTGATTGGTACGATAATTGTTAGTGTCGGGCTACCACAAATGAATCCGGAGCAAGAACTGATTCGCACTTTTTATCAAGAAGAGCGAGGGCAAGGTTTTCAATTTGCGTATCAAATTCCTGGTATGAATAAAGTCTTGCAAGCGGCTGGACGTGTCATTCGAGATGCGCGAGATAAAGGCTTTGTGTTGTTATTAGACGAACGATTTGAATTACCAAGTGTCCAGCGTTTCTTTCCGCCGCATTGGTTGGCGCATCGAAAGGCAAACACCAATGAACAACTTATTCAACAAGTGAAACAATTTTGGTTAAAAAATAAAGAAAACAAAGGAGGAAACAAATGAAGACCATTTTAGTCCTTCATACAGGTGGGACCATTTCCATGTCAAAAGTAGCAGGAGGAAGTGTTGCCCCGAATGAAAAAAATCCGTTGATGGAACAAGAAGCATTATTTTCTGGCAAGGTTCATTTAGTTGTCGAAGATATTTTTAATATTCCCTCACCACACATGACCTTAGAACGGATGTTTCAATTAAAAGAACGGATTCAAAAAGCTTATTCTGAACCAATTGATGGCGTGGTTATTACGCATGGAACAGATACATTAGAAGAAACAGCTTATTTTTTAGATATAACCTTAGAGAAAAAAATTCCCATTGTTTTAACAGGAGCAATGCGGTCAAGTAACGAAATCGGTAGTGATGGCTTGTATAATTTCATCAGTGCTATTTGGACTGCTTGTTCAGACGAATCGTACGATAAAGGTGTTTTAGTCGTGATGAATGATGAAATTCATACGGCGCGTTATGTGACAAAAACACATACAACGAACGTAGCAACATTTCGGACGCCAACTTTTGGACCAATTGGAACCATTGCGAAAGAACGTGCTTTTTTTGCGAAAGAGGTCTTACCGCAAGAAGTTTGCGATGTTTCTTCTGTGAAAGGAAATGTTCACGTAGTGAAGGCCTATGCGGGGATGGGTGAACGAATGTTTGAATTATTAAACACCCCAGAAACGGATGGGTTAGTAATTGAAGCGTTAGGTGCGGGTAATTTACCGCCAGAAACGCTCCCAGCATTACAAAAAATGCTAGACAACGGGATTCCAGTCGTTTTAGTTTCTCGTTGTTCCAATGGCATTGCTGAAGATATCTATGATTATGCTGGTGGTGGCGTTGGCTTGAAAAAAATGGGGGTCGTTTTTGCCCGTGGTTTAAACGGACCGAAAGCGCGGATTCGTTTAATTGTTGGTTTAAACAGCGAAAAAAATCCTGCAGAGTTAAAAGAATTTTTGGAACAGTAACTAATTTTAAGGAGAAAATAAATGAAGCTGTTTGAACGCATTCATCAAGATACTGAAATTCGACAAATTTATGATGCAATTGGTCAAATGGAAGATGAAGAAGCTGGGTGGGCATACCACAATTGGTTTCATGTAACCAATGTCGTGGCCATGACGGAAATGATTTTGAAACAATTTGCTGTTTCAGAGGAGTATTTAGAAGCGGCAAAAATTGCGGCACTGCTCCATGATGTGGGTGCGCTACAAGGAAAAGCAGGACATGCGCTTCGGGGGAAACAATTTGCAGAAGCATATTTTCGTAAGCAAAAGATTTGTTTGCCTTATCAAGAAGAAATTTTATCTTCTATAGAAAATCATAGTAATGGCTTTGATTCGGAAGAGTTAATGACGCTAGCGATAATCATTAGTGATAAATTAGATATTACAACCTCTCGTGTTGCCAAGGCTGGTTATTTCGTGCCAGGAATGCGGCAATTTCAATTTTTAAAGAAAATTGAAATTATGCTTTCAGAACAAGAGGTTTGTGTCTCGTTTACGGCAGAAGAAGAACTGGATTTAGAAGAATTAAATGCGTTTTATTTTATGCCAAAGGTTTTCAAAGCAATTGCCGCTTTTTCAGGAAAAATCCAACGCCGACCAATCGTTTTATTGAATAATAAAGAATGGCCGGTACCAAAACAAAAAAATCCTTCAACTGTTCATTAACAGTTGAAGGATTTTTTTAGCGATAATTATTAAACTCAAGAGCCATTGGTAAATCTAATTCTCGTAAAAGAGCCATGACTTTTTGTAAATCATCCCGACTTTTTCCAGTTACCCGAATTTTGTCTTCTTGGATTTGTGACTTAACTTTAATCCCAGAGTTTTTGATAGCTGTGTTGATTTTTTTTGCATTTTCTTTATCAATACCACTGATTAAATCACCATATTGGCGAGCAGTACCGCCTAAGGCTTTTTCACTTTCTGAGAAATGAATATTTTTAATCGGAACATTGCGTTTGACTAATTTTCCAAATAAAATATCCTTCACTTGCTCGACTTTATAATCATCTTCAGCTACGACTACTAATTTATCGTTTTCCAATTTAATATCAGCAATTGACCCTTTAAAGTCAAAACGATTTTTCAATTCTTTCAAGGCAATTTGAATCGCGTTTTTGACTTCCTCCATATTGACCTCTGAAACTACATCAAAACTTGCTTCTTTTGCAGCCATGTAAAAACCTCCTAAAATATTCTTTGCTTCATCATATCATGAAATAGTAAAAAAGGTTAGGCTAGAATCATTTTGAATAGAGAAATAAGAAGATCAGTTTTTAGGGATATCTTCCCGCATTCTTTCATGGAAACGTTGCAAAAAAATTTTTTTCAATGTTCGCTTTTAGCCCCTTTTCTTTTAGGATAGAACCTGTTATTCTAAGTCAGAAGAATAGCGAAGGAGCGAAGAAAAATGAGTCGATTGGTTAGTACTTACCAAAGAAATGAATCGATAAAAAAAATAGCAGTGATGGCGATAACCGCTTTGACTTCTGCGGTCGGTTTGAATTTCTTTTTGATTCCGGCAAAAGTTTTTTCGGCAGGGATGAACGGAATTGCGCAAATCATTGCTACATTATTATATACAAATTTAGGAATCCATATTAATACAGGGATTTTCATTTTATTTTTAAACATTCCCGTCTTCATTCTAGGGTTTGTAAAATTAGGGAAACAATCAACGATTCTTAGTTTCATCAATGTTATTGGCATTTCCGTTGTCACTATGTTTGTGCCAATCGTAACAGTCACAACGAATCCTTTGATGAACGCAATTATGGGTGGTGTCTTAGTTGGCGTTGGCGCAGGGCTTTCATTGAAAATGGGCTTTAACACTGGCGGCATGGACATTATTTCACTGATTCTTTCAAAAACAACAGGGAAAACCGTTGGTAATTTTATGTTCTTATTGAATGGTATTATTGTGCTGTTGGCTGGTTTTGTATTTAACTGGGAAAGTGCGTTGTATACTATTATTTCTATTTACTGTTTGAGTCAGGTGGTCGACATGATTCATACCAGTCACCAAAAAGTCACAGCAATGATTGTCACCACGAGACCAGAAGCTGTTGCCTTAGAAGTTTCTCAACAAATCGCTCGTGGCATGACCTTGTTGCCTTCAATCGGCGGCTATTCAGGTGCAGAAGGTCGGATGATTATGATGGTCATTACTCGCTACGAACTCTATGATTTAGAACAAGCAGTTTACAGTATCGATGAGAATGCCTTTGTAAATATTTTACCAACACAATCGGTTTTAGGGCGTTTTGCCAATGAAGATGAACAACGGATTTTTCATAGTACAGGAACATTTCCTGAGCTTCAATCCTACAAGGTGAAACGTTATCCACCAAAGAAAAAATTAAAATAGCAAGTCGGCCTTCAGATCCCAAAGTCTTAACGGGAAAACTGGAGGTTTTTTTATAAAAATGAAGGTTATGTGAAAGAATAGACAAAAATTTTCTGAAAAAGGGAATTTTACTAGAAAAGTGTCAGGAATTCTGCTAAAATAGAACCGTTGGTTAGGGAACACCTAACAAATAAAGTTTTTAAAAACTTAGGAGGAATTTTTTATGCCAGTAGTATCAGGAGCAGAATTCTTAAAAGCAGCACGTAAAGGCGGCTATGCAGTAGGTGGCTATAACACAAATAACTTAGAATGGACACAAGCGATTTTAGAAGCAGCAGAAGCTAAAAAAGCACCAGTTCTAATCCAAACATCAATGGGCGCTGCTAAATACATGGGTGGCTACAAAGTAGCTAAAGACATGATTACTAATTTAGTAGACTCAATGAATATCACAGTTCCAGTAGCAATTCACTTAGACCACGGTGACTACGAAGCTGCTTTAGAATGTATCGAAGTTGGCTATACTTCAATCATGTTTGATGGTTCTCACTTACCATTCGAAGAAAACTTAAAATTAGCGAAAGATGTAGTTGAAAAAGCTCACGCTAAAGGTATTTCTGTTGAATGTGAAGTTGGTTCAATCGGTGGTGAAGAAGACGGAATCATCGGTACTGGCGAATTAGCTGATATCGAAGAATGTAAACAAATGGTTGCTACAGGTATTGACTACTTAGCATGTGGTATCGGTAACATCCATGGTCAATATCCAGAAAACTGGAAAGGTTTAGCATTTGATCACTTACAAGCAATTGCTGAAGCTGTCGGTTCTGATGTACCTCTAGTATTACACGGAGGTTCTGGTATTCCTCAAGAACAAATTGAAAAAGCAATTTCAATGGGTATCTCAAAAGTTAACGTAAATACAGAATTCCAATTATCATTCGCTAAAGCAACGCGCGAATATATTGAAGCTGGTAAAGATTTAGAAGGTAAAGGATTTGACCCTCGTAAATTATTAGCACCAGGTAAAGCTGCAATCATCAAAGATGCAGAAGAACACATTGATTGGTTCGGTTCAGCTAACAAAGCTTAATCAACTAGTTACGTTAAAGACAGCCACAGCACGTGGCTGTCTTTTTTATTTTTTGTTATTTTTTCATTCTATTAAAATACCTGAGAAGTTTTCTTTTTTCTTAAGCTTGATTATGATAGAATGATTGGGTAGTTTATTTAGAAAACGTATATTATAGATAGGTGAGAATATAAATGAAAAAAATCGTAATCAATGGGAATCGTCCATTAAAAGGCGAAGTAACCATTAGCGGCGCTAAAAATAGTGTGGTCGCTTTAATTCCAGCTGCTATTTTAGCAGATTCGCCCGTGACTTTAGATGGCGTTCCTGACATTCAGGATGTTCACTCATTAATTGAAATTTTAGAAATTATGGGTGCTAAAATTACTTTTGAAAATAATACATTAATTATTGACCCAACAGAAGTTGTTTCTGTGCCTATGCCAAAAGGAAAAATCAATAGCTTACGTGCGTCCTATTATTTTATGGGCTCACTTCTTGGTCGATTTGGGGAAGGCGTTGTCGGCTTACCTGGCGGTTGTTACTTAGGACCTCGTCCAATTGATTTACATATCAAAGGATTTGAAGCATTAGGCGCTCATGTAACCAACGAACATGGGGCGATGTACTTGAGAACAGACGAAGCTGGCTTACAAGGAACTCGAATTTTTATGGATATGGTATCTATTGGCGCTACAATCAATGTCATGTTAGCCGCAGTTAAAGCCAAAGGCAAAACGATTATTGAAAATGCTGCGCGTGAGCCAGAAATTATTGATATTGCTACATTATTAAATAACATGGGTGCAAAAGTCCGAGGAGCTGGAACGGACGTTATTCGGATTGAAGGTGTCGAAGAATTACATGGTTGTCGTCACTCGATTATTCCAGATCGAATTGAAGCTGGGACTTATTTAGCTATGGCAGCAGCTATGGGTGAAGGAATCAAAGTTCGAAATGTTATTTATGAGCATTTAGAAAGCTTCATTGCGAAATTGCAAGAAATGGGCGTTAAGATGACAATTGAAGAAGACATGATTGAAGTTCATCCGTCACATGATCTGAAAATGACGACGGTGAAAACCTATCCGTATCCTGGGTTTGCCACAGACTTACAACAACCGTTAACGCCATTACTTTTAAAAGCGCAAGGAACTGGTGAAATTATTGATACGATATATGCTCAACGAAATAAGCATATCCCTGAGTTAGTGCGGATGGGGGCCGATGCTTCGGTTGAAGGCAATATGATTATTTTAAATGGTCCAAATCAATTGCACGGTGCAGAAGTAGTCGCCTCTGATTTACGGGCAGGCGCTTGCCTAGTCACTGCCGGCTTGATGGCTGAAGGTACGACCACTATTTATAATGTAGAATATATTTTACGTGGGTACGACCACATTATCGAAAAGTTAACTGCTTTAGGCGCTGATATTCAAATGCTAGAAACCGAAGAACAAGAAGGTCCGTTTGAGGTGGATCAATGAGCGACTATTTAACAATGGCTGAATTGGAAAACAGTACGTTAAAAGATATTTATGCGTACGCGAAAGAGTTTAAAATTCCTTATTATAGCCAAATGAACAAAAAAGAATTGTCTTTAGCTGTGATTCGTGCACAAGCTGAGAAGCAAGGGTTTTTCTTCATGGAAGGAATTTTAGATATTGTTTCTCAGGATGGTTATGGCTTTTTGCGGCCAATTAATTATGGACCAAGTGCAGAAGACATTTATATTTCTTCTTCTCAAATTCGTCGTTTCGGATTGAGAAATGGGGACAAAGTAGCTGGCAAGGCGCGTCCGCCAAAGGAATCAGAACGTTACTATGGACTCATGCATGTTGAAAGTGTCAATGGGAAAGATCCTGAAGAAGCGAAAGAGCGGCCACATTTTCCAGCGCTAACACCGTTGTATCCTGAAAAACAATTAACGTTAGAAACAACGGCTGGCAGATTATCAACACGAATGATTGATGTATTTGCCCCAATTGGTTTTGGGCAACGTGGTTTAATTGTAGCGCCGCCAAAAGCGGGGAAAACAAGTGTTTTAAAGGAAATTGCTAATGGGATTACAGAAAATCATCCTGATGTGGAATTGATTCTGTTGTTAATTGACGAGCGTCCTGAAGAAGTGACTGATTTAGAGCGAAGTGTTAAAGGCGATGTGGTTTCTTCAACTTTTGATCAACAACCACAAAATCATACGCGAGTTGCTGAATTGGTTCTGGATCGAGCAATGCGCTTAGTTGAAGACAAACGGGACGTAGTTATTTTAATGGACAGCATCACTCGTTTAGCAAGGGCCTATAATTTAGTGGTCCCGCCTAGTGGTCGAACCTTAAGTGGCGGAATAGATCCAGCTGCGTTTTTCAAACCTAAACGATTTTTTGGTGCTGCCAGAAATATCGAAGAAGGGGGCAGTCTGACTATTTTAGCCACGGCATTGGTGGATACAGGCAGCCGAATGGATGATGTTATCTATGAAGAATTCAAAGGCACAGGCAATATGGAGCTCCATTTATCTCGTGAATTAGCAGAGCGCCGTATTTTCCCAGCAATTGATATTAAAAAATCAAGTACGCGAAAAGAAGAGTTGCTAATGACACCAGAACAACTAGAAGAAACGTGGAAATTGAGAAATAATATGTCAGGAGACTCGCTGGAATATACGGATCAATTCATAAAAATGTTGAAACGGACCCAAAATAATCAACAATTATTTGAAGTTTTCCATGATGTTTCGTTTGGCAAACAAATTAAAAGAAATCCAAAAAGATAATTGCATACCAACTGAAAACATGGTAAGATAGCATTGTTGTATACCGACAAAATAACTCTGATACAGCAAATGGATCAGGGCAAAGGAGCGAAAAAACGTATGAAACAAGATATCCATCCAAATTACCAACCAGTAGTATTCATGGATTCAACAACAGGTTTCAAATTCCTTTCAGGTTCAACTAAAGGATCTTCAGAAACTGTTGAATGGGAAGATGGCAATACTTATCCATTATTACGTGTTGAGGTTACTTCAGACTCACACCCATTCTACACTGGTCGTCAAAAATTCACACAAGCCGACGGACGTGTGGACCGTTTCAACAAAAAATACGGTCTCAAAGACGAAAACGCAAATCCAGACGCATAGTCTTTCAAAACATTGTTATGACAAGGTTTATAGAGGTTTTCCACTGTGGTGGGAAACCTCTTTTTTTGTTGAATAGGCAGTTTTAATTTAGAGAAAAGAAATAAAGCAACTTACCAATCCTTTCCTCTTTCTTTTCAAGATTATCCTTCCCAAAAGTCAAAGATTGATCAGCATTGTTTCGCTGATTTGTTAGACTAGTAGGTACATTCAGCTTTATAAAGGAGATCTTGAAGAAATGAGTAGAAAAAAAGTCGGTGTTTTCTGTCTATTTCTGTTTTTCACATTTTTTATTATTGTTCCAAAAGTAGAAGCTACAGAAGAAATGAAGACTAAATTTACAGTAACGCCTGTTTTACCAGAAAATCAAGTGTCAGGAACATCTAGTTATTATGATTTAATTCTGGCACCAAAGCAATCTTCCACTATTGTCTTAGATATAAAAAATAAGACAGACGAAAAATTGTCCATCGTATTGACTCTAGCAAATGCATCAACAAATGATAATGGGTTGATTGTGTACAATGATTTTGATAAACCACTTGATTCATCGTTAAAGGTTCCGCTGACAGACTTGGTTACTTTAGAAAATGAGGAAGTGAGTGTGCCGCCTCATCAAACAGTATCAGCAAAGATGAAGGTGAAGGGACTTGATCAGCCTATCAAAGGAGTTGTGTTAGGCGGGGTTTATGCGCATCTCAAAGATGAAAAAACAGAGGAAGAGAACCAAACAACGGGATTAACCAGTCGCTACGGGTTTAATGTTGCGATTGCCATGAGGAGTGCTGAGAATGCTCCTTTAACAGAGGTGAACCAACTGAAATTAGCGAAAGTAACACCTACAATTGCTTTAGGGGCCAAATCGCTAAAGGCGGTCATTCAAAATCCGTATGCTGCTATTTTTCCAGAAGTTCGTTTAGAAGGTCAAGTGATAAAAAAAGGGTCCTCTAAAAAAATTGCACAACGGACACTAAAAAATGTTCGCTTTGCCCCAAATAGTTCCATGAATTTTCATCTTGATTTGGGTAAACAACCGCTAGATGCTGGGACTTATATATTTACAGGACGTGCTATTTTACAACAAGATGAACAACAGTCTTGGCCTTTTCAACAAGAATTTACGATTAACACTCGTGAAGCAAAAAAATTGAATCAAGAAGCTACGATCAAATGGGTCCTACCCACATGGTGGTTACCGACTTTCTACACGTTGTTAGTAATCACAATTGGGGCAATTTATAGTGTCATTTGGCGCAATAATTATCAAAAAACAAGCGAAAAGGAGAGTGAGAATAATGGCTAGTTGGTTTTGGTTGTCTGGCGGTTTAGCGGTCATTTGTTTTATGTTTTTCCTCTTTTCTTTGCTGACTAGTATGAGTTTTATTCAGCATGCAAAAGAACCCAGAAGTATTCTAAAAGAAACGCTTTTAAGTTGGTTAATGCTTTTACTTAGTGGTGGATGGATTACAATCGGACTATTGTTATATTTTTCGCTAAAGAATCAATAAACAAAAAACGAGCATTCATTGTTAGATAACCGTGAATGCTCGTTTTTTTGTTTTAGGAAAATGCTCTTTAGCAACTTGCCAGATTTCATTGGGCAACCTGACTGAAATTGTTAAATTGTTCTGTCGAAACGACAAAAAAGTGGTAAACTAAACGTGTATGTTAGTTATTTAATCAAAAGTAATGTATCCGCTTACTTATAAAATGGAAACGAAGGAGCATATTGCAATGACAGAAAAACTTTTAGGAAGTATCGAAGCCGGTGGCACAAAATTTGTATGTGGCGTTGGGACAGATGATTTGACCATCGTAGAACGTGTCAGTTTTCCCACAACAACCCCAGAAGAAACAATGAAAAAAGTAATAGAATTTTTCCAACAATATCCTTTAAAAGCGATTGGGATTGGTTCGTTTGGTCCGATTGATATTCACGTTGATTCTCCTACGTATGGTTATATCACTTCTACACCAAAATTAGCTTGGCGTAACTTTGACTTGTTAGGGACTATGAAACAACATTTTGATGTGCCAATGGCTTGGACAACGGATGTGAATGCTGCGGCATATGGTGAGTATGTTGCTGGAAATGGGCAACATACATCTAGTTGTGTATATTATACAATTGGAACTGGTGTTGGCGCTGGAGCGATTCAAAACGGTGAGTTTATTGAAGGCTTTAGCCATCCAGAAATGGGGCATGCGTTAGTCCGTCGTCATCCTGAAGATACGTATGCAGGAAATTGTCCTTATCATGGAGATTGTTTAGAAGGGATTGCAGCAGGACCAGCAGTTGAAGGTCGTTCTGGTAAAAAAGGTCATTTATTGGAAGAGGATCATAAAACTTGGGAACTAGAAGCTTATTATTTAGCGCAAGCAGCGTACAATACTACTTTATTATTAGCGCCAGAAGTGATCATTTTAGGTGGCGGCGTCATGAAACAACGTCATTTGATGCCGAAAGTTCGTGAAAAATTTGCTGAATTAGTCAATGGATATGTGGAAACACCGCCTTTAGAAAAATACTTGGTGACGCCTCTTTTAGAAGATAATCCAGGAACAATCGGTTGCTTTGCCTTGGCAAAAAAAGCTTTAATGGCTCAAAAATAACCATTTATTCGTAGTTCATGCATTATATTTGAAGGAAATGGCTAAGAATGATACTCTTATTATGTAATTAATTATTTAGGAGGGATTAGCATGGCAGATTTAAAAGGACGTTTTGACGATGCAAAAGATAAAGTAGAAGGTACTGCAAAAGAAGCGCAAGGCAAAGTTACGGATGATAAAGGCAAAGAACTTGAAGGAAAAGCTCAATCAACCTTTGCTGACGTAAAAGACAAAGCACGTGATGCCGGCGACGACCTTAAAGAAGGCGCTGAAAAATTAACTGATAAAGTTAAAGAAGGCTTTGAAGACTTAAAAGACAAATTTAGTAAAGATAAATAAAAATTAACAAAAGAGCGTGGGCTTACGTTGAAATAACGTAAGCCCACGCTCTTTTGTTTAGACATCAAATCCTTGTTTTTGCAAGAAAATTTTTACTTCTGGGCGACGATTATAAGAAAAATAGGACAAAGACTTCTGTGACCAATCCGCTGTTTGGGCGTTACTTGAGCGGCTGGCATAATAATCTTTTAATAATTCATCATATGTGTGCATATCTGTCAATTTGTCTGATTGGTAGTGATTTTCGCTTAAAATATTTTCAAAAGGCATCCGTGGTTTTACACCATTTAACGTTTCTGGTACACCGATTGTTAATCCGAAAAGTGGTACAGTTAATTCAGGCAAAGATAAGCGTTTGGCTACTGTGTCTAAGTCATTTCGAATGCCGCCAATATAACAAATCCCTAAATCCATAGATTCAGCCGCAATGGCCATGTTTTGCGCAGCAATCGTTGTATCAACGGCAGCTACTAATAATGATTCTGGTGTCTTTAAGGGTTCCAATGATTGCCCCTCTTTTGACAAAATCGTTGCATGACGATACAAATCAGCAACAAAAACATAGAACACACCAGTGTTAACGACATAGTCTTCACAATTCGCTAAACGTCCCAATTCTCTGCGTAGCTCAGGATCTTTGATTTCTATAATTGTATAAGCTTGTAAAAAATTGGAGCTTGATCCTGCTTGAGCTGCAGTAATTAACTGTTGTTTCTGCTTGTCCGTTAATGCTTGCTTTTTAAAATGACGAACGGAACGGTGACTTAGTAATTGTTCAATTGTTTGATTCATAAAAAACCTCCGTTTAAATTAAGAAAGAGAACAGAAAAACCCACAGCTTAATAGTGGGTTTCTCTGTCGTTAATTGCTAAAGATTACAGAATACGTTCAAATGGATCTAAACTAATTCCTTGGTCTAAGACGATTTTTGCGTATTCTTTCGCTGCAAATAAAGAATGATCTTTGTAGTTTCCGCACTCTTTTGCAGAGACTGCTGGAACAACTTCTGTATTGATTACTTTGTTTAAAACGTTGACTAATGCATCACGGATTTCTTGTGGTGAATGTTGATCCCACATAATCATATAAAAACCAGTGCGGCAACCCATTGGCGAAATGTCAATGATTCCTTTTAATTCATCACGCATGTTAACTGCTAATAAATGTTCCAACGTGTGTAATGCGCCTGTTGGTAGGGCATCTTTGTTTGGTTGTAAGAAACGTAAGTCATATTTTTCGACTAACGCATCACCATTTTGTTCTGTGCCAGCAAGGCGAACATATGGTGCTTTTACTGTGTTGTGATCTAATTCAAAACTTTCTACGCGTGCCATGAAATTTCGCTCCCTTTATAATTAAATTCGTTTTAACTATAACAAATTTAAGTCAAAAGTCAATGGATAGTCCTTTGATGGGTAATAGTTTTAAAATATCATGGGAAAATAAAAAAATCATTTTTTTGACTATGTAGGTTTTTTCAATACTATGGTAAAATAGGACAAGTAGCTTTTACAAGAAGGTAAGAGGGGAGTATGAAAATATGGGAAAAGAATATCATGTTGCCGTGGTAGGAGCAACAGGTGCTGTCGGGACAAGAATGATTGAATTGTTAGCAGAAACAAGTTTGCCAATTGCCAGTGTGAGGTTATTGGCGTCTAAGCGTTCTGCTGGACAAGAGATTCAGTTTAAAGGGCAACCTCTTATCGTGGAAGAATTAGTCCCGGAATCATTTGAAGGAATCGATTTAGCATTATTTAGTGCTGGTGGGAGTATTTCCGAAAAGTTTGCACCAGAAGCAGTTAAGCGCGGAGCTGTTGTTGTTGACAACACTAGCCATTTTAGAATGGCAAAAGATGTTCCTTTAGTTGTTCCAGAAGTGAACCCGGAAGCCTTGAAAAATCATCAGGGAATCATCGCAAATCCCAATTGTTCTACGATTCAAATGATGGTGGCCTTGGAACCAATTCGGCAAGCGTTTGGCTTAGAACGAATCATCGTTTCAACGTATCAAGCTGTGAGTGGCGCAGGTATCCGTGCAATTAATGAGCTAAAAGAACAAGCCGAAGATTTTTTAGAGGGAAAACCTGTCAGCGAATGGTCAGCTGAAATTTTACCAGCTGGCAGTGACGAAAAACATTATCCAATTGCTTTTAATGCGTTGCCTCAAATTGATGTTTTTTCAGAAGCAGGGTATACCTACGAAGAATGGAAAATGATGAATGAAACAAAAAAAATCATGGGAGACAACAAGCTAAAAGTCGTTGCCACCTGTGTCCGTATTCCGGTAATTTCAGGACATTCTGAATCTGTTTATATAGAAGTGAAACAAGCAGATGCATCGGTCTCAGCCATCCAAGAATTAATGGCGCAAGCTCCAGGTGTAATTTTGCAAGATGAGCCAAGTGAACAACTATATCCACAAGCGCTAAATAGCGTCAACCAGAAAGAAACATTTGTCGGCCGTATTCGTCAAGACGTTGACGTGAAGAACGGTTTCCATTTATGGATTGTGTCAGACAACCTATTAAAAGGAGCTGCTTGGAACTCGGTCCAAATTGCTGAAACGCTACACGAAATGAATTTGCTTCGTGTACCTGAAAACGACTAGAAGGTTTGTATTGTATACTCGGGAGGGAATAGGATGGATTTAACGAATGCAACAATTATTACGGCAATGGTTACGCCGTTTCAAGAATCGGGAGAAATAGATTTTGATAAACTACCGCAATTGGTAGACTATTTATTGGCCAATCATACAGAAGGCGTTATTTTAGCAGGAACAACTGGTGAATCACCCACGTTAACTCATGAAGAAGAATTACAATTATTCCAGCGAATTATTGAACTGATCGATGGACGTATTCCGATTATTTGTGGTGTAGGTACGAATGATACACGTGACTCAGTCGCTTTTGTGAAAGAGTTAGCGACAATCGCTGGTATTGATGCTGTTTTGGCGGTTGTTCCTTATTATAATAAACCAAATCAAGAAGGTATGTATCAACATTTTAAAACCATCGCAGAAGCAAGTGAACTGCCAATTATTTTGTATAATGTTCCTGGTAGAACGGCTGCATGTCTAGAAGTGGAAACTACTTTGCGCTTAGCACAATTGGAAAAAATTGTGGCAATTAAAGAATGTGCAGGGTTAGATGCAATTACTGAGTTGATTGAAAGAGCGCCAAAAGACTTTCTAGTGTATACTGGAGAAGACGGGTTGGCTTTTGCCACCAAGGCACTTGGCGGACAAGGGGTTATTTCGGTAGCCAGTCATGTCTTCGGTTCGTCAATGTATGAGATGTATCAAGCGCTGGAGCAGGGGAACTTGCCGGAAGCGGCTAAAATTCAACGACAGTTATTACCAAAAATGAACGCCTTGTTTTCAGTGCCTTCGCCGGCACCCGTGAAAGCGGCCTTAAATCATTTAGGTATTCCTGTTGGAAATTTACGTTTACCTCTAGTTGCTTGTACACCAGAAGAAGAGCAAAGAATTATTCGCACGTTAGAGATTTAAAGAACGTGTAATCATAGAGAGGTGAAAAGAGTGAGTACAATAAAAATCGTTCCATTAGGCGGCGTTCGTGAAAATGGAAAAAATATGTACGTTGCTGAAGTGGAAGATGAAATTTTTGTACTGGATTGTGGATTACAATATCCAGAGAACGAACTTTTAGGAATTGACGTCGTCATTCCGGATTTTACGTATTTAGAAGAAAATAGTGAACGAATTGCAGGGGTCTTTTTAACACATGGCCATGCAGATGCAATTGGGGCCTTACCGTATTTGCTTTCAAAAATTCAAGTGCCTGTTTTTGGGACAGAATTAACGATTGAACTAGCAAAACTAAGTGTCAACAGTCATGCGGAAACGAAGAAATTTAAAGATTTCCATGTGATTGACCCGCATACAGAAATTGATTTTGGTCAAGCAACGGTGAGCTTCTTTAAAACAACTCACACCATTCCAGATTCGATTGGCGTTAGCATCAAAACAAAAGAAGGTAACATTGTTTATACTGGTGATTTTAAATTTGATCAAAGTGCGATTGAGATGTATCAGACCGATTATGGCCGCTTGGCTGAAATTGGGAAAGAAGGCGTCTTGGCGTTACTTAGTGATTCATCAAATGCTGAAAACCCAGTCCAAGTTGCTTCCGAAGCCCAAATCGCTGATGAAGTGTTCGACACGATTCGCTATTGGGAAGGACGAATCATCGTGGCATGTGTGGCAAGTAATTTGCAACGGGTCCAACAAGTATTGAATGCAGCGGATCGTTCTGGTCGTAAAGTCGTTTTGACAGGCCAAGATTTTGAACGGATTATTCGGACGGCGATGAAATTAGAAAAATTACAATTGCCAAGCGAAGATCTATTAGTGAAACCAAAAGAAATGAAAAAATATGCACCTGAACAGTTATTAATTTTAGAAACAGGCCGGATGGGAGAACCAATTAAGTCACTTCAAAAAATGGCTAATAATACACATGGTGTCGTTCGAATTGAAGAAGGCGATTTAGTTTATATTACGACAACGCCGACAACGGCCATGGAAACAACGGTTGCCAAAACAGAGGATATTGTCTATCGGGCCGGTGCTACGGTGAAGCAAATTTCCGACAATTTACGTGTGTCTGGTCACGCTAATCCGAATGACTTGCAATTGATGCTGAACTTAATGAAACCAAAATATTTCATTCCTGTCCAAGGTGAATACCGCCAGTTAGCTGCGCATGCGGACTTAGCACACGAAATTGGCATGCCTTATAAAGATATCTTTATTACAGGTCGTGGGGACATTCTAGAGTATACAAAAGGTAGAATGTCGGTAGCTGGCAGCACAACGGCCGAAAATATTATGATTGACGGGATTGGTGTCGGCGATATTGGTAATATCGTTTTACGGGATCGTCGTATTCTTTCCGAAGATGGTATTTTTGTGGCTGTTGTGACAATTAATCGCCGAGAAAAACGAATTGTTTCACCAGCTAAAATTACTTCTAGAGGTTTTGTTTACGTTAAAACAAGTAAAGACCTAATGAAAGAAAGTAGCAATATTGTTACAGAAATTGTTGAAAAGCATTTAGAAAGTGACGATTTCGAATGGAGCAAACTGAAACAAGAAATCCGCGAAAACTTAAGCCGTTATTTATTTGAACAAACCAAACGTCGTCCTGTGATCTTACCAGTTATCATGGAAGCGACGCAACGCAAGCGTCCCAAAAATAACGCATAGTTCGTCCTGATAAAAGCAGGTGATTTTAGGAGAAATTCTTCTAAAGTCATCTGTTCTTTTTTGTAACTTTCTTCTATAAATATGGTACTATTAATCAGAGCGCTGAATAAAGGAGGCGATTTTAGTGGAAGAGATTGTGTTGTTCCATACCAATGATCTTCATTCTCACTTTGAAAATTGGCCCAAAATACGGCGTCTGGTTAAAGCCAAACGTTCGCTGTACCAAAAAGAGGGCAAAACAGTCGTAACCATTGATTTAGGTGACTTTTCAGATCGGTGTCATCCTTTGACCGAAGCAACAGATGGTCGAGCAAATGTAGCTATAATGAATACATTAGCGTATGATCTGGTTACAATTGGAAATAATGAAGGAATCGGCAATTCAAAGAAACAATTAGAGCATTTATATGATCAGGCAACATTTGAAGTGGTCTTAGCTAATTTAGAAGATCCAAAAACCCAAACGTTACCAGATTTTTGTCAAGCATATAAAATTATGACAACTAAAGAAGGCACGAAGTTAGGGTTTATTGGCTTAACCGCACCATTTCCTTTAACGTATAATCCCAATGGCTGGACAATCAAACAAGTGGAAGCAGTCCTTCCTCAACTGATTACAGAAGTTGCGCCTCAATGTGATGTTCTCATTTTGCTTAGTCACTTGGGGATAGATACTGATTTTATGATTGCGGCGAATTATCCTGAAATTCAAGTGATCTTAGGTTCCCATACACATCATTTATTTAAAGATGGGGAAAAAATTAATCATGTGCAACTAGCAGCTGCTGGCAAATATGGACAGTATATTGGTGAAGTGCATCTGTTTGTGGATGCCGACACGAAGCAAGTCACAAGTTATGCAAAAACGATTGAAACAGCAAGTTTAGAAGAGCAAGCAACTGATGCCAAGGAAATTGTGGGTTACTTAACGGAAGGTCATCGACTATTGCAAGCGCAGCAAATTGCACAAATCCCTGAAACCTTGTCAACGGACTTACGGCAACCGCATGCCTTTATAACTGTTGCCTTGAAGGCGTTAAAAGAAGCGGGGCAGACCGAAGCGGCTGTGTTGAACAACGGGTTATTTTTAGCAGATTTACCAGAAGGAATAATCAATGCAGACCAATTACATGAGGCCTTGCCTCATCCAATGCATTTAATCAAGGTTACCTTGAAAGGGTCAGACATGAGCCGTTTGATTCGTGAAATGGAAAAAAGTCGTCAATTTCTGCGGAAATTTCCGATTCGCGGGATGGGCTTCCGCGGGAAAATTTTTGGCGAATTATGTTATGATGGGATTCGTTTTGAGCGAAATAGCCAGACCGTTTTTTGGCAAGGGAAACCTATTCAGCCAGAGCAGAAATATACGCTGACAACAGTGGATCACTTTCAATTTGTTCCGTTTTTCCCAACGATTGAGTTAGTTGGAGAAGTCGAATTTTTATTTCCAGACGTTTTAAGAACTGTCGTGGCGAACTATCTGCATGCCCACTATCCAATCAAATAAAAACAAGGTATAATAAAAACTAGGTGGTGAAAAAATGACAGACAAAAAGACAACCGAAAAAAAAGAAAAAGAAACAGAAACTGCTGCAACCTTTACAGAAGAACTAACAGCAGTTCTTGAAGAAATAAAAGAAGAACCTGTAAAAGAAAAGAAAAAAGGGGAAATTGTCACCATTGTGAATGAAACAGATATTCAAATTGGTGAAAGAGAGTACCGAATTGTTAAAAATCATCGTGATGCCTTTGATCCTGAACGCTTAGGTGAACGGTTTAGTGAAGTATTAGCGCGTTATGATTATATCGTAGGAGACTGGGGCTATGAACAGTTACGCTTGCGTGGCTTTTTTGATACTTCTAATCGTCGGGCAGCGCCGGATCAACGCATTGATACACTAGAAGACTATTTGTATGAATATTGTAATTTTGGCTGTGCCTATTTTGTAATTGAACGAACAGGGGAACGTAAAGAAAAAACAACGCATCGTCGTCGTCGCCATAAAAAGAATAATCGTTCTAACGCGTTTGTCGAGGAAAAGAGTGCGCCCGCTAATAAAAATAGCAAGCCAGTGATTCGTACGCGAAAAGAAGAAAATAAAAAAACGACTACACCCAAACAGCCTAGTTCCAAAAAATCTGGCAAAGGCTTTACGATTCGTCAACGTGAGGAGTAAACAGAGTGAAAAAAGACTATCAAGGATATTTAATTGATTTAGATGGAACGATTTATTTAGGAAAAGAACCAATTCCAGCCGGAAAACGTTTTGTCGAGCAGTTACAGGAAAAAGATTTGCCTTTTTTATTTGTAACGAATAATACCACTAAATCTCCTGAAACAGTGGCACAACGTTTAGCAAATGAATTTGATATTCATGTCCCAGCATCCCTTGTTTATACAGCGACTTTAGCGACGATTGATTACATGAAAGAAACCAATCGAGGCAAGAAAGTCTTTGTCATCGGCGAGGCTGGTTTAATTGACTTAATTTTAGAAGCAGGTTTTGAATGGGATGAAACAAATCCTGATTATGTTGTCGTGGGACTTGATACAGAATTATCTTATGAAAAAGTGGTTTTAGCTACCTTAGCCATTCAAAAAGGGGCGTTGTTTATTGGGACCAATCCAGATAAGAACATTCCGACAGAAAGAGGCTTATTACCTGGTGCAGGTTCAGTTGTGACGTTTGTGGAGACAGCTACTCAAACAAAACCAGTTTATATTGGCAAACCAAAAGCGATTATCATGGAACGAGCGATTGCGCATTTAGGCGTGGAAAAAGAGCAAGTGATTATGGTTGGAGATAATTATGAAACCGATATTCAATCAGGGATTCAAAATGGTATTGATAGCTTGTTAGTTACATCAGGTTTTACCCCTAAGTCAGCTGTTCCAACTTTGCCAACGCCACCAACCTATGTTGTTGATTCCTTAGATGAATGGACTTTTTGAGTATGATGAGGTCGAAATTGCGTTTAAGGGAAACACTTGGACTCATTTGTTTGTTTTTAACGATTGTGGCTTTAAGTATCACGATCACGATTAATTTTCGTCCATTGTATCTTTTTGATATCCAACACTTAAATATTTTAAAAGACGTAGAGGTTGATCGTGTGACCTTGATTAAAAATTACGATCATTTAATGATGTACTTAAACAATCCTTTTGAAAAAACATTAGTATTTCCTGATTTTCCAATGTCTGATAGCGCGGCTTTTCATTTTTATGAAGTGAAAAAATTGTTTTTATTGTGCTATGGCGTATTACTAGTTACGTTGATGCCTAGTGTCCTTTATTTAAAATATTTGGTAAAAAATCAGCGTTTATGGACATTGATACGGCCATTTCAGTGGGGAATGTTTTTGCCTGTGCTTTTTGGCTTTTTCATGCTGATTGGCTTTGATCAATTTTTTATTGCGTTTCATGGATTATTTTTTAACAACGATGCTTGGTTATTTAATCCGCTGACTGATCCGATTATCAATGCCTTGCCTGAAGCCTACTTTATGCATTGTTTTATCTTGTTTTTTGTTTTATTAGAAGGCCTGTTTTTGATAGGTGTTTTAATCGGAAAACGTTCTTTAAAAAAATAAAGAGAGAAAAGTGAACAATTCCAAAATTGCTCGCTTTTCTTTTTTATTCAATCTAGTTTTAAAAACTAGATTGAATAATTGTCAAAAGTATGATATTCTTTTTTAGAAATGGTTAGGAGGGTTTTTATGGACGAGATAGAAAAATCACTACAAAATTGGGGCCAACAATTGGAAAACGTTCATTTGCCAAGATGGCATGAGTTACCAGACATTGAATTATATATGGATCAAGTGATTACTCTGATAGAAAAATACTTATCCCCATTGATTACACTGGAAAAACATACTTTGTTAACGTCCTCAATGGTTAATAATTATGTCAAACACGGGTTAATCCCGGCCCCAGTGAAAAAGCGCTACAATCAAAAGCATTTAGCGTTTTTAATTGCGATTGCGTTGTTGAAACAAGTGTTAACATTGCCAGAAATTAAGCAAGGCATTTTATTCCAAGGAGCCACGGTTGGTATTCGTGAAGCGTACAATTTATTTTGTCAAGAACAGGAACGAGCGATTTATGTGATTGCTGCTCAAGCGCAAGAAAAAGAAGTTCAGGCCAAATCACAAGAACCTATGGGGATTGAATATTTGGCTGTAAAAGCAGCGACAATGTCTTTTGCTACTAAAATGTTTAGTGAAAAAGTGATTGAATTGGAACAAGAATACTTAAAAGAAATGGATGAGATGACACATGAATAAAGAAAAGATCGCACTACTGGTTGATTCTGGGACAGATGTTCCAGAGGCATTAGTCAAACAATACGGCATGTATGTCTTGCCTTTACAGATTATTTATCCTGAAAAAACCTATACAGATAAGGTAGATATTACACCAGAAGAAGTGTATCAACGTTTAGAGAAAGAAATCCCTAGTACTTCATTACCAGATGGCGCAACAATCCAAGCTATTTTTGACAAAATTAAAGAAGCGGGTTACGAAAAAGTCTTAGCGGTGACCATTTCTAGTGGTTTAAGTGGAACCTATAATGTGGTTCGCTTGCTTGGAGAACAAACCGAAGGACTAGATGTATTTGTTTTAGATACAAAGAACATTGGTATTGGGGCTGGCATTCAGGCGATACGAGCAGCAGAATTAATTGAAACAGGATTAGGCTGGCAAGAATTACAACAAAAATTAACAGAAGAAGTAGCCAACGCAAAAGTATTTTTTAATGTAGCCACTTTAGAATATCTACAAAAAGGTGGACGAATTGGTTTAGTCACTTCTATTTTAGGGAATGCGCTAAAATTAAACCCCATTATTTCTTGTAATGAAGAAGGCATTTACTATACGGTGGCTAAGTCTCGCGGCCGTAAAAAAAGTCTTGATAAAACGTTTGAGTTGGTGACGAACTTTATAGGTGAGGCACCCCGTTTCCGTTTGGCAGTCGCTCACGGTGCGGCAGAGGAAGAAGCAAAAGCAATGATGGAACGCTTGAAAGCAGCTTTTCCACAAGCAGAAGAAATTTACTTTGGAACGATTAGTCCGGCATTAGTTGTTCATACAGGACCAGGACTTTTAGGTGTTGGCATACAGTTATTAAATGATTGATTAAATGAAAAATCCTCTCAAATTTTTTTGAGGGGATTTTTCATTTAAGATTTCTCTT
The DNA here is from genome assembly GCF_051711925.1 of Enterococcus sp. DIV2385. NCBI lineage: Bacteria > Bacillati > Bacillota > Bacilli > Lactobacillales > Enterococcaceae > Enterococcus > Enterococcus sp. DIV2385. The sequence continues at coordinate 1,009,635 of NZ_JBIONV010000001.1, forward strand.
TTTCATAGAAATATCATTTTGCTGAAAAACAACGAAAATTATATTGAAAATTTCACGAATGTGTTACAATTCATCTACAAAGGGGGAATTTTTTGTGAAAAAAGCAATAGCAGAATGTTTAGGAACATTTATTCTTGTCTTTTTTGGGACAGGAACAGCCGTTCTAGGAAATGGTATGGAAGGGATTGGAACAACGGGGATTGCCTTAGCATTTGGGTTAACAATCGTTGCTGCTGCCTATAGTATTGGCACAATTTCAGGTGCACATCTAAATCCAGCTGTTTCTATAGGAATGTGGCTTAATAAACGAATGACAACAATGGAACTAATCTACTATGTAGTGGGACAAATTGTTGGCGGCTTGATTGCCTCATTTGCATTATTAAGCATTCTAAAAGGTGCTGGTAAAAGTATTGAGAACTTAGGTCAAAATGGCGTAGGGGAATTAAGTGTTGCTGGTGCATTGACAGTCGAAATTATTTTAACATTTATTTTTGTTTTAGTTGTCATGACAGTTACAAGTGCTAAGAAAGGCAATGCTTCATTAGCAGGAATCGTAATTGGGTTAACACTAACAATGATTCACTTAGTCGGTATTCCTTTGACAGGAACTTCTGTCAACCCAGCTCGTAGCATCGCGCCAGCTGTTTTTGCGGGTGGTTCAGCGTTATCTGAGTTGTGGATTTTTATCGTTGCGCCATTAATTGGTGGATTATTAGCCGCTCTTGTAGCTAAATTCGTCTTAGATACGGAAGAATAGATTAGCGGAAGAAGAATCTTTGATAACAAGCGTCAATTGTTGTCAGAGATTCTTTTTTTGTTATACTAGGAGAACCTAAAGGCGCATTTTTAACCAAAGATGAAAACATCATCAAAATAAGGTATAATAGGAAAGTATCAAATAAGATTAGAAGGAAAAAGAGGTGTCTCTTTGTGAAGAAAATTTTAGTAGTTGATGACGAGAAGCCAATTTCAGAGATCGTTAAATATAATTTGGTTAAAGAAGGATATGAAGTATTTACTGCTTACGATGGAGAAGAAGCACTTGAAAAAGTGGAAGAAGTGGAACCAGACTTAATTATTTTAGACTTAATGCTCCCTAAAATGGATGGCTTAGAAGTCGCGCGAGAAGTGCGCAAAACACATGATATGCCAATCATTATGGTGACTGCCAAAGATTCTGAAATTGATAAGGTTTTAGGATTAGAATTAGGAGCCGATGACTATGTAACGAAACCATTTTCAAATCGTGAATTAGTTGCTCGTGTAAAAGCCAATTTACGGCGAGGTGCAACCAATGCGAAAGAAGCCGAGGTGACAACACAATCTGAATTAACGATTGGTGATTTAACCATTCATCCTGATGCATACATGGTCTCAAAACGGGGTGAAAAAATTGAATTAACCCACCGTGAATTTGAGTTACTTTATTACTTAGCAAAACATATCGGACAAGTGATGACTCGTGAACATTTGTTACAAACCGTTTGGGGTTATGATTATTTTGGTGATGTGCGGACAGTGGACGTAACCGTGCGTCGTTTAAGAGAAAAAATTGAAGATAGTCCAAGTCATCCAACGTATTTGGTTACTCGTCGTGGGGTTGGTTATTATCTAAGAAATCCTGAACAGGAGTAATCAGGTATGAAGAAAAAAGTTCACTTTTTTCAATCTGTTAATTTTAAGATTGCGTTATCATTTATTCTGCTGTTACTGATTGCGATTCAAATCATTGGTGGCTATTTCATTCGTGAATTGGAAGCCACTACAATTTCCGATTTTAAAAAGAATATGGATTCCCAAGTTGTCCAATTGTCAAATACGTTAAGCACGCAGATGAGCAACAAAGATCTCGAACGTAGTGACGTTGATGCAAATTTAAAAAAAGCGTTATCTGATTTTTCAAATGCAGATATTTCTGAAGCGAGAATTGTCGATGATAAAGGGATTATTCGGGCAACCAATGATTTAAATCAACAAAATATTATTGGGAAAAAGAATGATTATCGTGATTTAAATGACTTTACGAGTAAAAAATATCAAGCTTTAGATAATGATAAACGCGTGTATGTGAATGTTCAGCCGATTCAATCGCCTACTGGAGAAACAGTGATTGGTGTCCTTTATGTGAAAAGTAATTTAGAAAATAAATACCAAGAAATTACCAACACAGCAAGTATCTTTTTCACTGCTTCTATTATTGCCGCAGCAATCTCGATTATTGTGACTTTACTGATTGCACGATCAATCACGAAGCCGATTGGTGAAATGCGCGAGCAAGCCATTCGAATCGCTCGTGGTGATTACGCTGGAAAAGTAGAAGTCCATGGAAAAGATGAATTAGGCCAATTAGCAGAAACATTTAATCAATTATCAGAACGGATTGAAGAAGCACAAGAAACAATGGAAGCAGAAAGAAATCGTTTAGATAGTGTCTTAACGCATATGACAGATGGTGTCATTGCGACGGATCGCCGCGGAAAGGTGATTACGATTAATGAAATGGCCCTTTCATTATTAAATGTAAAAAATGAAAATGTGATTGGGACCTCGTTATTAGAGTTGTTAGATATTGAAGAAGATTACACATTGCGGAAGCTGTTAGAAGAGCCAGATGAACTGCTGATTGATCGCTCAACGTCTGATCGTGAAGAAGACCAAATGATTATCCGGGTAGACTTTACGATGATTCGTCGGGAATCAGGATTTATTACTGGCTTAGTTTGCGTACTTCATGACGTCACAGAACAGGAAAAAAACGAACGGGAAAGACGGGAATTTGTTTCCAATGTTTCTCATGAGTTGCGAACGCCTTTGACAAGTATGCGTAGTTATATAGAGGCTTTGAGTGAAGGAGCTTGGGAAAACCCTGAGATTGCGCCGAATTTCTTAAAAGTCACGTTAGAAGAAACCGACCGAATGATTCGTATGATTAATGATTTGTTGAATCTATCTCGGATGGACTCTGGGAATACACATCTTCAATTAGAGTATGTGAATTTTAACGAATTGATTAATTTTGTCTTGGATCGCTTTGATATGATGATTGAAAATGAGCAAAAAAATTACAAAATTCGCCGTGAATTTACTAAACGCGATTTATGGGTAGAGTTAGATACAGACAAAGTAATTCAGGTTTTAGACAACATTTTGAACAATGCGATTAAGTATTCGCCAGATGGTGGCGTCATTACCTGCCGACTAGTTGAAACACATAATAATGTCGTCTTTAGTATCTCGGACCAAGGTTTGGGCATCCCTAAAAAAGATCTCGGGAAAGTCTTCGAGCGTTTTTATCGTGTGGATAAAGCCCGTGCGCGAGCACAAGGTGGGACTGGTTTAGGTTTAGCAATTTCTAAAGAAGTAATTCGGGCCCATAACGGGAGTATTTGGGTGGAAAGTACAGAAGGTGAAGGATCGACTTTCTATATTTCACTACCATATGAACCTTATGAAGAGGATTGGTGGGAATGATGAAATTATCAGAATGGATTACAAGAATTGGCTTGATTTTAATGGTCATTTTAAGTATATATTTTTCAGTCAATATCTGGCTGAATTCTGCCAAAAAAATACCAGAAATGAAGTCGGGAAGCCAAGTCACAACAGCTGTCAATGAAAAAGCCATTGGCGATGTCTATTTACCTTTGCAATTGATTCGAATAACTGATGGAAAAGCGATGCAAAGTAATCGTGAAACATTAATTAGTAATGTTCAAAATGATATTAAAATGGCTACGTTTGGTAAATTGACACAAGTTGTGACAAAAAATGCAGAGCAACTTAAGCGCTACAACCAAATGGAACAAGGCATTGAACTTCTTTATCAAGGTCCCTTTTTAATCTCGGACTATGCTTCGATTTATAATCTATCCATTAATTTTACTAACTTTAATGAGTTGACGGACCAGTATTTTACGAAAATTCAATTGGATTTTAACGAAAATAAGATACGCTTTTTAGATTATGACCAAGCCAATGTCTATGAAGCGCCCATGACTGTCAATAAGGCGCGCTTAATGGGAATTATCAATAAAGAGGGATTGCAATATCAAGACGTTTCCGAAAATACGCTAACCAAACAAGGGCAATGTTATTTAACCAATGATATGAAGTTGAAAAAGTACAGTTATATTTTAGCTTCGCAACCAGTTACTCGTTTTAGGAATGCTTTTTTCAATGAAACGGAAGATATTCAAACCAATGAAGACAGTCAAGACTTAACCTATACGAGTAAAGAAGAACGATTGTTTGCAGAAGAAAAACTGGGGAAAATCGATTTTAAAGGGACCTTGCCAGAAGAGAATAAACGGGATTCAATCTATAATCAAAGCTTTTCTTATGTAAAACGTTTAGGAACCAATATGGGGAATTTACGTTACTTTGATCGAACGAAAGATAGTGTCAATTATCGGACTTTTGTGGAAGGTTTCCCAGTGTTCAGTAATGATTTAAAAGGCCAAGTGGATATTCGCATCACGAACAACGATGGTGCTGCACCAAGCGTAACCATTAACACAAGTGTGAATACAATCCAAGTACCGATTCCTTCAGAAGAAGAAGTGACGCTGGAAAGCACGGAAAAATTGATTAAGCGTTTAGAAACGGCTGGTGCTAAAAAGGAAAAAATCCAATCGGCTGTTATCGGTTATACGTGGCAGACAATTGAAGAAGTCAAACAAGTCGTTGATTTAAGTCCGGAATGGTATGTCCTTTATAACAACAATTGGTACACTGCAACGGACTTGGTAAAACAATTACCAAGCTTGGAGGTGGGCTAATGGATTTTAAACGAATTGAGTGGATTTTCTTCTTAGCATTTTTAGGATTAAATATCTTTTTATTTGGAATTTATCGGGAAGGTCAACAAGAAGAGAGCAACGTCTCTTCTTCCAGCCAAACAGAATCGATTGAAAGTCGGTTGGAAAAAGATAACATCTCGTATAAAGGGACACTTTCTTCAGAACGATTGGAAGGCTATTATTTAAGTGGCGAACAAACCAATTTTTCTGCTGCTTTAAAAATCCAACGTGAAAAGAATAAAAATTTTTTGAGAAATGGGCTGCAAATTGCGGATAATACTTTAACGAGTGTACCTAGTAAAAACTATTTTATTGATCCTAAGAAAATTGATAAAGATTTAAGTACCTTTTTAAATGAAAAAAATGCTTTATTATTCGGAGACGAATATCAATACTTACCAGAATTTTCTCATTTAAAAGAGCCAACGGCAGAAATTGTGGCTGCACAATCGTATAAAGGAATTCCCTTTAGAGACGACACGGCAAAATTAAGTATTTTAGCAGATACGTCAGGTGAATTATGGAAAATTAGTAAATATTCGCAAACGCACATTGAAAATATTGAAGAGTTACGAGACAAAACGGATTTATATTCCAATCGTGATGCGATAGACACGCTCTATATGAATAACCGGATTCCTAGTAATTCCAAAATAACATTCATTAAATTGGCCTATTCAAGAATTTATAAAATTCGTGAGAAAAATGTATACGTTCCAGTCTGGTTTGTAGGAATTTCTACTGGTGAAGATTCAGTTGAAATTGAACAGGTGAATGCCGTAAGTAATACCATCATCACAAATAATACTGTGCCAAAGGTGGAAAAACATTAAGGTCCGTTGTATAATGAAACACGTTAATGTTGTAATGTAGAAGGGAAGAGTTTTAAATGGATTCAGAGTTTGCTTTTAATATCAGTGTTCTTGCCAGTGGCAGTACAGGCAATTCCCTTTTTATTGAAACCAACCAAAAGAAAGTATTAGTAGATGCGGGTTTAAGTGGCAAAAAAATCACTTCACTGTTAGCAGAAGTCAATCGCAAACCAGAAGATTTAGATGCGATTTTAGTTACACATGAACATCGGGATCACATTCACGGCGTTGGCGTGTTAGCGCGAAAATATAAGTTAGATGTCTATGCTAATGAAAAAACGTGGCAAGCGATGGATCCCATGATTGGCAAAGTCGATGTCGCTCAAAAACATATTTTTGAAATGGGCAAAGTTTTGACCTTGGGAGATATGGACATTGAAAGTTTTGGTGTCTCACATGATGCGATTGCGCCTCAATTTTATCGTTTTCATCGCAATAATCGTTCCTTTGTTGTTCTAACGGATACAGGTTATTGTAGCGATCATATTCGTGGTACGATTGAAAATGCAGATGCTTATTTAGTCGAAAGCAATCATGAAATTGAAATTTTGCGAGCAGGACCTTATCCATGGAGTCTTAAACAACGGATTTTAGGAGATAAAGGCCATTTATCCAATGATGATGGTGCTCTTGTGATGGCGGATGTATTAGGTGATAAAACAAAACGCATTTATTTAGGTCATCTTAGCAAAGAAAATAATACGAAACTTCATGCGCGAATGGCCATGGAGTCTACTTTGAAGCAAAAGGATTTAGGCGTCGGTGAAGCATTTAAGGTATATGATACAGACCCCGATTCAGCCTCAGAGTTATTTCAAATTTAGAATAATGGTGGTCTATCAGTTTTTGAGTGTGGAGCAAAAATCCAAAGTGATTTTTGTCCCATGCTCATTTTTTGTTCTTTTATCCAGCTGGTTTGACAGAGACATCGGTGATAATACTTTTAAACTCTTAGTTAATTTTTTGACAAATACTTGTGTTTGTCTGGTGTTAGGAGTATAGTTAACTAGATTTTTACTAGTGGGAGGTCTATGATGTTTCAATTTTTACCAAACTCTGTTTTACAGATGAGCACTATTTTTCTTTCGATTATTATCGAAGCATTGCCTTTTGTCATGTTAGGTTGTTTGATTTCAGGCGCTTTACATGTTTTTTTAACACCAGAACGAGTAAAAAAAGTGTTACCTAAAAATAAATTTTTATCAATTTGTGTAGGGAGTTTCCTAGGGTTTTTCTTCCCTTCTTGTGAATGCGGGATCGTACCAATTGTGCATCAATTTGTTAAAAAAGATGTACCAACACATACCGCTTTTGCTTTTATGTTAACGGCACCAATCATTAATCCAATTGTGCTATTCTCAACATACGTAGCTTTTAGTGGCGCAACAAAATTTGTGATTTGGCGAGTTTTAGGCAGTATGATTGTCGCGTGGGTTATCGGCATTTGGTTAGCTTATTTTCGAAAAGAATCAATTTTAACAGAAAAAGAGTTGGCGCAGATTAAAGAAGAGCAGGTTGCTCATACGCATGAACACGTTGATGAAGCTCGTTCATTTTGGAAAAACGGCTGGTCAGCGTTAACCCATAGTATTGATGAATTTTTTGATACGGGTCGTTATTTAATTTTTGGTTCCTTGTTGGCAGCAATCATGCAAACCTATATTCCAACTGGTGCACTTATGCAACTGGGCCATTCAAAAATTTTAGCGATTCTAGTCATGCTAGTCATCGCTGCTACTTTATCACTTTGTTCAGAAGCAGATGCATTTATTGGTTCTTCTCTTTTGAGTTTGTTTGGCACAGGACCAATTGTCGCCTTCTTAGTTTTTGGTCCAATGGTAGATATTAAAAATTTATTGATGATGAAACGTTATTTTAAAATGTCATTCATTGTACAATTTGTTTTGATAGTGGCGCTTGTCGTAACTATTTATGCGGCAGTAGTTTAGAAAGGAGGCCTACAATCGATGATACGATTTATTATTTTAATTGGATATATGGGGTTGATGATGTATCTTCAAATTTCAGGTGAGCTGAACCAATATATCAATATTCATTATAATTACTTAGCTGTTTTATCAATGGTTTTAGCTTTTATTATGGCGATTGTTCAATTGATTTTGTGGAACCAAGCAGATCCATCAATGCAAAAAAAACATGAAGACATGCACCAACATGGGGGACATGAACATCATGGCCATCAGCATAATTTGGAAAAACCCAGCCAAAGAGGGCTTGCCTATTTACTACTTTCTTTACCGTTGATTGTTGGCTTATTATTTCCGACAGTTAGTTTAGACACAACAATTGTTGAAGCAAAAGGATTTAACTTTCCAGTAAGTAAAGAATCAGTAGGGGATCCTGATATGCAAACGCAATATTTGAAACCTGATACAAGTATGTATTTCAATAAGACGGATTATGACAAGCAGATGGCAAAAGCCATGAAACAATATGATGGCCAATCTGTGATTTCAATTACGGATGAAAACTATTTGGAAATTATGGAACTAATCTATAATTATCCAAGTCAATTTGCAGGGAAAAGGATTTCTTATAAAGGCTTTGTCTATAATTCAAAACGAGAAGAAAGTGTTGACCAATTTGTCTTCCGTTTTGGGATTATTCATTGTGTCGCTGATTCTGGCGTTTTTGGCTTGTTGGTTCATTTTCCTGAACATACCCAATTTCAAAACAATGATTGGGTAACGATTACCGGCACAGTTGAGTTGTCCTATTATCCACCGTTTAAACGACAAATACCAACTGTGCAAGTGGAGAAAGTCAAAGCAGATCAAGCACCAAAAAATCAATATGTCTATCGTTCCTTTTAAAAAAAGTTGGTTGCTTCCTTATCAAATGGAAGCAACCAACTTTTTTGCTGTCTATTTTTTAATTTTGTTGCGTTTACGACGAATAAAACCCAAAGATTCTCTTTTTTCCCGAAAGCTGCGGATATTCTGATTGAAAACCTCAGAAGCGACTAAGCCTAACGCAATTGCCCCAGCAATCATTACAGCTTGCACGGTAAAATAGGCACCTTTTTCATAATTGCCAATTACAATATTCCGAACAGCTTGATAAGCTAAGCCACCAGGTACCAATGGAACAATACCAGGAATATTAAAAATCGTGACAGGCATTTTCAATATTTTTGAGAATAGGTAGCTTACTGCCGCAACACCGACAGCACCGATGAGGGAACCTAATGCTGCATTTCCACTAAAAACTTCAACGATTACCCAATAAAGCATCCAGCTTACACTACCAGTTAGACCACAAGCCACCAGTGATCGTCGAGGAACATTAATAATAATCGCAAACGCCGCAGAAGCTAAAAAACTAAAGATAAATTGTACCAAAACGATTCCTAGCAAGTAAGTCACTCCTTTTAATAGAAAAGTTGAAAGACAAAAGCAATGCCAAAACCAATCATTCCTGAAGTCATTAATGCTTCAGTCCCACGAGAAACACCCGATAAGTAGTGTCCAGCTAGCAAATCGCGAAGAGCATTGGTAATTTGCACACCAGGCACTAAAGGCATGACACAACCAATGATGATTAAATCTTGTGATTGTCCGAGTCCCAATTTGACTGAAAGAATAGCAGCTGCACCAATGAACAGCGAAGCTAAAAATTCAGATAAAAATTTAATCTTGAGAAACTTTAAACTAAAATAATAAAGACTATAGCCGCAACCACCAATCAGAAAAGTCAAGAATAAATCGGACCAGACACCACCAAAAAGAATCATAATTGTAGCGCTGACAACGGCCGCACTAACAATGCGTGCGCTAATTGGAAAATGTCGGTGTTCACTATCTATCACTTTTAGTTTATTCAGTAATTCCTCTAAAGAAAAATCACCAGCCACATAAGCACGAGACAGCTGATTCACACGAGAGATTTTTTCTAAATCAATGCCACGTTTCATTACTTGAACCATACGAATCGTGGAGGTTCCATCTATGCCAACAAATAACCCGGTTTGTGTCACATAGCTAACCATTCGATAGTTGCCAGAAGCAAGCGCAATTCGGCTCATTGTATCTTCAACACGGTACATTTCTGCATCGCTTTCTATCATAATTTTACCAGCTAACAAACAGGTTTCTAAAAGTAAATCCAAATGAGCAGGAGTCATTGAGCAAGCCTCACTTTATGTATTTTCTTCTAGTGTACTACAAACGAACCAAAAAGAGGAAATAAATAACAGCTGCAATCGAAAATTTACATCGTAAACAGATTGTTAGCGAATTGTAACATTAAAAGGCTGATATTATTTAATCATAGATATTTAAAAGTTTTCAAAAGAAAAACGTCGATTTTTTCGCAAAATGAATTGAAGGGAAAGGTGATATTCTGGCGATTTAGCAGACCTTTATTCTTGTTTTATAAAGTTGTGTATTTGTTTTTATAATTTTAAAATTATCGATGGCTGTCATTTTTTTACGAAGCCTTTATTAATAAAAGACTAAGAAATAACAAAAAAGAGAGAAGGAGAAGAAATTTTGTTTGTAGTTTCGGTTCTTTTCTAGTAAAATGAAATTGTATAAAAGTAGAAGTGAGGTGTAGTAAAATGGGTTTTACAGACGAAACAGTACGCTTTGATTTTGATGATAATCGAAAAAAAGCAATCAGTGAAACGTTAGAAACCGTATATCGGGCATTAGAAGAAAAGGGATACAATCCTATTAACCAAATAGTAGGGTATTTACTTTCTGGGGACCCGGCTTACATTCCTCGTTATCAAGATGCTCGAAACTTAATTCGTCGTCATGAACGTGATGAAATCATGGAAGAATTAACCAAATATTACTTAGCGAACCACGGAATCGATATCAAATGAGGATCATGGGGCTAGATGTAGGTTCACGGACAGTCGGTGTGGCTGTTAGTGATTTATTAGGTTGGACAGCACAAGGCATCGAAATTATTCGCATCAATGAAGAGGAAGAGAACTTCGGTTTTGAGCGATTAGGTGAATTGGTGAAAGAATACGAAGTCACGAAATTTGTCGTAGGTTTACCGAAAAACATGAATAATTCCATCGGTCCTAGAGCTGAAGCATCCATGGCATATGGTGATAAGATTCAAGAATTATTTCAATTACCTGTTGACTATCAAGATGAACGATTAACAACTGTCCAAGCAGAGCGTTTCTTGGTGGAGCAAGCAGATGCTTCAAGAGCCAAAAGAAAGAAAGTCATTGATAAACTAGCGGCAGTAATGATTCTACAAAATTATTTAGATGCACATAGCCGATAATTATCGAGCTTTGAATACATCAAGGGAGAGAAGAAGAATGACAGAACACAACCACGATCATGATCACGAAGGACATGAACACATTACTTTAGTAGACGAACAAGGAAATGAAACATTATACGAGATCTTACTAACTGTTGACGGTCAAGAAGAATTCGGTAAAAATTATGTTTTATTATATCCAGCAGGAATTCCTGAGGATGAAGATGTTGAATTGCAAGCTTACTCATATGTGGAAAACGCAGAAGGTACAGAAGGCGATTTACAGCAAATCGAAACAGACGCTGAATGGGATATGATTGAAGAAGTTTTCAATACATTCATGGCTGAAGAAGAAGAGTAAAACTGTAACGAGAGAAGCGCTACTTCTCCTATTGAGAAGTAGCTTTCTTAATAATAATTGTTATAATGTACATGTTGTTTCTATCATAAGATACTATCACTATCATTGAGTGTGGTGGATAAAGAAGGACAGCATTGTCTAGTTTTACAAGATGTTGTAAAAACGTAACATCCTTGTAATGACGTTGATTTGGCAACTATCTAGCATAATTTATAATTTGTGTTATACTAAGTATGAGGTTTTGGAAATACTGTTAATTTTATAATATTAAATAAAAAAATGGCTCCACCTACTGGCATAGGTAGAGCCGTCAGAAATTCAGTTAAACAAACACGTAATTATTGGTGTGGTGCATTGCCACGAACTGAAATTCCAGTTAATAAAGCAAGTAAATCAAACATATATTTCACCTCCTTTATTATGATAGCTTCATTATAACATTATCTGTAAAATGATGGTATGTTTAATACAAAAAAAATAGAAAGATTGGAGTTTTGACTGTGAGAGTAGCGGGAGAAAAAATCAAAACAGCGCGTAAAAAGAAAAAATTATCGCAAGCTGAATTGGCAAAAGGAATTTGTACACAAGCAACAATTAGTAACATTGAAAACAAAAATGTGTGTGACAGTTTAGACATTTTCTCATCTGTATGTCTACGTTTAGACTTACAAGTAGAAGAATGTATCGAAGGTTCTAGTGAGAAAAAACTCGAAAGCTTATTAAATAAAGTAGAAGAATTATGCTTTTACTTTAAGCACGATGAAGCCTATGATTTGTTGAAAGACTATCCAGATGATATCGAAAGTTCAAACAGAATTTTAGAAACAAAATTTTTCTATTATAAAGGAATTACGAGTTTATTAGGTAAGAAAAATAATAGCGAAGCATTGTTCTATTTACATCGTGGTTCTGAAATTAGTCGTGATATTAATATTTATAATATTTTGAGTATGAATGCGATCGGTATTTTATATGAATTAGAAGATGATATTGAAAAAGCAAAAGTTTATTACGATAAATCTTTACAATTGCTAAGCGAATTCAAATTAGATTATCCATTAGAGCAATGCCGTATTTATTATAATACCGCAAAATTCTATTCATTAATTAAAGACTATGCAAAGAGTATTGAATTAAGTGATAAAGGAATCGAAATTAATCGGACGCACAGTTCTATTTACTCTTTAGATTGCTTATTATACGAAAAAGCGTTTAATAAACAAATGCTAGGACTAGATGCTGTTGAAGATTATCGTATTGCGTACTACTTTACACGTTTCTTTGAAAATAAAAAATTACTTACTTATATTGAAAAAGATATGCAAGAGTTTAATATCAGTTTTAAATAATAAATTATTGTTTCAGATTTTAAAAAGAACAACCTAACTCAAGAGGAGTTAGGTTGTTCCTTTTTTTCTCTTTTTAATTTGTTTCTTTGACAGCGTTACGGACGCTTTCGGCGACGACTTTTGCGACTCCTTCTTGGAATGGATCGGGAATAATATTAGTCGGCGTGAGTTCATTATCGGGAATCAATTTTGCAATACCTTTGGCAGCGGCAATTTGCATTTCAATCGTAATCTTTTTCGCCCGAGCATCTAAGGCACCACGGAAGATGCCAGGGAAGGCTAACACATTATTAATTTGATTCGGAAAGTCACTACGACCAGTTCCGACAATATAAGCGCCTGCCGCTAAAGCTTCATCAGGAAAAATTTCAGGAACTGGGTTAGCCATTGCAAAAATAACTGGCTGCTCATTCATCTGTTGAATCCACTCAGGTTTTAAAACACCTGGTGCCGAAACACCAACAAAGACATCAGCGCCTTCAAGAGCAGTAGCTAAATCACCGGTACGGTGTTCCCGATTGGTTAGCTTCGCAATTTCTGCGTGGTGTGGTGGCAGAGCTGTATCTGTTTCGCTCAGAATCCCTGCACGGTCAACAATGATAATATGTTTTACGCCAGCAGCTAAAAATTTTCTTGTGATCGAAAGACCAGCGGAGCCACCGCCGTTGATTACCACATGAATGTCCTCTATTTTCTTGTTGATTAATTTTAAGCTGTTGTACAAAGCCGCTAGAACAACAATCGCTGTCCCGTGTTGATCATCATGGAAAACGGGAATATCTAGTTCATCGATTAAACGCTGTTCAATTTCAAAACAACGAGGAGCGCTGATATCTTCCAAGTTAATTCCCCCAAAGGTTGGAGCCAAAAATTTCACCGTTTGAATAATTTCTTCGGTATCTTGTGTATCTAAAACAAGGGGAATCGAATCCACACCAGCAAAGCGTTTAAACAATGCAGCTTTTCCTTCCATGACAGGCATCGCTGCTTCAGGACCAATGTTACCTAAACCTAAAACTGCTGAACCATCACTGATAACGGCGACGGTGTTTTTCTTTGTTGTTAATTCGTAGGCGCGTTCTTTTTTTTCATGTATGGCAGAAGAAACAGCCGCAACACCTGGTGTGTAGGCAATTCCTAAATCTGCTTTTGTTTCAATCGGAACTTTAGGGCAGACTTCTAATTTCCCCCCAAATTTTTTTGCTTGCTCAATCGCTAATTCTTTTACATCTTTTGTTGACATATCATTTTCCTCCTAAATAATTCACTTATAGTTAAAAAAGCATTCTAAAAATAGCAGTCATTGTTATTACTGTAATGGCACCGCCTAAACGTGTCGCAACTTGTGCAAACGGCATTAAGTTCATTCGATTGGCTGTACTTAAAATAGCCACATCGCCAGTCCCACCCATACCACTCTGACAAGCGGAGACAATGGCAGCCTCAACGGGATTCATATTCATGAAGCGTGAAACGAAAAATCCTGTAGCAATAACAGTGAAAACGACACTAATTACCACAACAAAATATTGCCAGCTAAGCATTCCTACGACATCTTTTAAAGGAATATATAACATACCTAAGCCGACCATTAACGGGAACGTAAAATTGCCAGAGATAAATTTATAAAGCTGTTTTGATCCGCGTTGGGTTTCTTTCGGTACTACATTTAAGTATTTTAAAAAGGCTGCTACAACAATCATCAAAACAGGACCAGGAAAGCCTGTTAAGTGTTGCAATAAACCGCCTGTAATAAATAAGGTACACGCAATTAAAACACCAGCGCCCATTAATTTTACATCAATTGGTGCTTTGTCTTCTTCTAAAGCATCACTTAAATCATCTGAATTGGTAATTTTGATCAACTGACCTTGTCCAGAAAGTTCAGGGCGTTTTTCTCCTAAACGACTAAGTAAACCTGAACACATGATAGCAAAAAAATTACCAATAATGGTTGCGGGAATTAATTGCCCCACTAATTGTTCACTTGGCAATCCAGTAATGGCACTATAACCAAGGGATAAAGGAAGAATGCCTTCACCGATTCCACCAGCTAAAACAGGAGTGACGATATAGAAAAGGCTATGTTTCCAACCGAGACCTAACAGCGTTCCAACAAGGGTCCCAACGCCCATTGCTAAAATCATTCCTAATGCCATCGGGACAATCATGCGCATTAAACCTTGGACTAAAATTTTGCGGTTCATTCCAAGGATACTTCCACAGACCAAACATGCAATATAGAAATAGAGAAAGTTTGCTTGTTTCATTAAAATATCTGTTGAGTCTAAGACATTTTGGTTGAGTAAATTGAAAAAGACCATAATTGATGGTACTAATAAAGATAAAATTGCGGGACCGCCAAAATGTTTCAAAATAGGAATATTTCCACCAATTGTTCCAAGTAACCAACCCATTGTTAAAATTACGGCAAAACCACCTAACATATTGACTGGTAGTTGTTCTAATAGAGCCGTAACAAGAATAATGCTAGCTGTTACAAGATAAACAGGTAACGTAACCGAACCAATCCTCGTTTTGGTTAATTTGTTGCGCCAATCTGTTTCATTAGCAGCTGTTGCGTGCAATTTCTTTTCCATGCTATTTCCTCCTATAACTTTAATCTATATTCATCATAATGTAAACGTTTTCTATGGAGTAGATTATTTAATTAATTTAACTAAAGAAAAGTTTTTTAACCAAATCTTCCTATGCTATACTTTATTTGAAGAGAAAAGAGGGATGGCATGAAGCGTGGCGGGAAATTATGGTGCTTCTTATCAGTGATTTTTATTGCAACATTAATTATTATGATTACTTTCTTTTACGGAGTAACGACGGTCCAAACAATTAAAGAAGTTCGTAAAAACCAAGAGCAAGCACTTTTAGCCGTCGGGGAACAGTTGGCTATTGAACCGAATGTTATTGAAGCCTTAAAGAATGATCACTATTCAGATGAATTGGAAGCGTATACGGTTCGTTTAGGTGAAATCCATCAGTTGGATTTTATCGTGATTATGAATATGCAGGGGATTCGTTTAACACATCCTGATCGCCAAAAAATAGGTAAGCATTTTGAAGGTGGCGATGAAGTGCGAGCATTAAAAGGGGAGGAACATTTGTCTGTTAGTCAAGGGAGTTTAGGAGAATCATTACGAGGTTTTGTCCCAGTCTATGATCAAGGAAAACAAATTGGGGTTGTGGCAATGGGCATTAAAATGACCTCGCTTTCACAATTGATTGAACGAACAAAAAATGATTACACAGTGAGTGTCCTTTTAAGTGTTGGTTTTGGCTTTATATTAGCCATCGTGGTTTCTTATTATTTGAAAAAACAACTTCACGATTTAGAGCCAAGAGAAATTGCTCGTTTATTAGAAGAGCGAAACGCCATGCTTGAGGAAACGAAAGACGCAATCCTTGTGATTGATACCGATCAAAATATTTTATTAGCAAATATTGAAGCAACTAAAATGTATCATAATATAACAAATAGTGAAGAAAATTTACTAGGAAAGAAACTTTCAGCATTGGTTTTATCTCCTGAAAAATTAGTCGTACATTCAAAAACAGAGCAATTCTATCGTCAAAATGGCCAGGATTATTTCGTCTCAATCGCCCCGATTAATGTCCGTAAAAAAACAATTGGGCATGTTATCTTTCTGAAAAATGCGACGGAAACGTTTATTGTCGCAGAACAGCTTGTCAGCACAACAACATATGCTTCGGCATTACAAAGTCAATCACACGAATTTATGAATAAGATGCATGTCATTTATGGCTTAGTCGATTTAGAAGATTATGAGGCGCTAAAACATTATCTAGCCGATTTATTGAAACCAGAAAAGGAATTTGCACAGCGCTTAGCTATTTTGGTCAGAAATCCTATTCTAGCAGGTTTTTTAAGTGGGGAAAGAATCAAGTTTGCAGAAATTAAAACACAATTAGCTATTGAAATTTATCCAGAAATTCCACCAAATAAACGAGATGAAGATACGCAAAATTTGATTGCTATCTACCGTTATATTCATCGTTTCCTGATGGAGCAAACGTTGCCAGAAGAGATCATTGAAACCATTGATTATCAGCCAGGAAGTTTGACGACGACTTATTCGTTTGCTTATCCAAAAGAACAACTGGAACGCTTTGAGCAAGAGTTTTTCACTTCTTATTTGGCAAGATTATTAGAGAATGCGGAAGCGACATTGACTTGGGAAAACCAACAAAACAATTGGCTTGTCCTTCGCATAAATGTTCATTACGAAGGAGCAGAGGAAAATGAACCTATTGATTATTGAAGACGATCCTATGGTTGCATATATACATCAAAAATATCTTGAAAAATTAATTCACCAACCGACTATTTTTACGGTTGCAACAATTGCTGAAGGTCTACAATTAACGAAAGAAAAACAACCAGTACTTGTTTTATTAGACGTTCATTTAAAAGATGGCAACGGCTTGACCTATCTGGCAACAATTAGAGATGAAAAAATTGATACAGAAGTTATCCTGATTACGGCTGCCAACGAGTTGGAAAATGTTAAACGAAGCTTACATTTAGGCGTTTTAGACTATTTAGTTAAACCCTTTTCTTTTGAGCGATTTCAACAAAGTATCGAAAACTATCAGAAAAAAGCTGCTCAATTCACGCTGGAAACGAAGGAGCTTTCGCAAACAAAAGTGGACCAATTGTTTCATTCTTCACAGACAAACGCACGTAAAAATGAACAAGCTCTTCAAAACCTGTCCTTAGAAAAAGGACTAACACAAGCAACATTACAATTATTGTTAAAAAAAATAGACGAATTTACCGACTATTTTACGATTCAAGAATTATCAGAAGCGAGTCAGCTTTCACATGTTTCTGTTCGCAAATATGTGTTGTTTCTAGAAAAAAATAACCTTTTAGAAAGTAAAAATAGCTATTTAAAAGTGGGGCGTCCCTATCAATCGTATCGGAGAATTTAGTATTTTTTAGTAAATAAAAAAGTAATTGAAAAGAGGCGAAATACAGCTGATACTCCTTTTTATTCTCATTTAAAGAACTTAATTGAGAATGGAAAAGAGGATATTATTTGTTATTTTTTGAGAATATATGATATTCTTTATTATGTAAGAAATAATATTATATGGGAGGAACGAGCGATGAAAGTTATTGTTTTAGGATCATCACATGGAGGTTATGAAGCGGTAGAGGAATTACTAAATCTTCATCCTGATGCAGAAATTCAATGGTATGAGAAAGGTGATTTTATCTCATTCTTGTCTTGTGGCATGCAGTTGTACCTAGAAGGAAAAGTGAAAGATGTTAATTCTGTTCGCTATATGACTGGCGAAAAAATGGAGAGCCGTGGTGTAAATGTCTTTTCTAATACTGAAATTACAGCGATTCAACCAAAAGAACATCAAGTGACAGTGAAAGATTTAGTGTCAGGTGAAGAACGTGTTGAAAATTATGATAAATTAATCATCAGTCCCGGAGCTGTCCCATTTGAATTAGATATTCCAGGTAAAGATTTGGATAATATTTACTTGATGCGTGGTCGTCAATGGGCCATTAAATTAAAACAAAAAACAGTAGATCCAGAAGTCAATAATGTGGTTGTGATTGGTAGTGGTTATATTGGGATTGAAGCTGCCGAAGCATTTGCAAAAGCCGGTAAAAAGGTTACCGTTATTGATATTTTAGATCGTCCATTAGGGGTGTATCTAGATAAAGAATTTACAGATGTTTTAACAGAAGAGATGGAAGCCAATAACATTACCATTGCAACTGGTGAAACAGTTGAACGTTACGAAGGCGACGGTCGTGTGCAAAAAGTCGTTACAGATAAAAATGCGTACGATGCTGATTTGGTCGTTGTAGCGGTTGGTGTCCGTCCAAACACTGCTTGGTTAAAAGGTACCTTAGAATTACATCCGAATGGCCTAATCAAGACGGATGAATACATGCGGACAAGTGAGCCAGATGTATTTGCAGTAGGGGATGCTACGTTAATTAAATACAATCCTGCAGACACAGAAGTAAATATTGCCTTAGCAACGAATGCTCGTAAACAAGGTCGCTTTGCTGTGAAAAACCTAGAGGAACCAGTTAAACCTTTCCCTGGTGTTCAAGGATCTTCTGGCTTGGCCGTCTTTGATTATAAATTTGCTTCAACAGGGATTAACGAAGTCATGGCTCAAAAATTAGGAAAAGAAACAAAAGCGGTGACAGTAGTAGAAGACTACTTGATGGACTTTAATCCAGACAAACAAAAAGCTTTGTTTAAATTAGTGTATGATCCTGAAACAACACAAATTTTAGGCGCTCAATTAATGTCAAAAGCAGATTTAACTGCAAACATTAATGCTATTTCATTAGCGATTCAAGCCAAAATGACGATTGAAGACTTAGCCTATGCGGACTTCTTCTTCCAACCAGCGTTTGACAAACCTTGGAACATTATTAATACAGCGGCTTTAGAAGCGGTGAAACAAGAACGTTAATAGAAGAGAAAATAAAACCCATGAGTATTTATAGTACTCGTGGGTTTTATTTTTATTTTGTATTCAATTGATTTTTCAACTCTTGTTGGACACGATTTAATTCTTGTTCATCCACACGTTGGTAGGAAACACCATCTTGCATAAAACC
Organism: Enterococcus sp. DIV2385; assembly: GCF_051711925.1. NCBI lineage: Bacteria > Bacillati > Bacillota > Bacilli > Lactobacillales > Enterococcaceae > Enterococcus > Enterococcus sp. DIV2385. The sequence continues at coordinate 1,028,909 of NZ_JBIONV010000001.1, forward strand.
AGTACCTTGAAGTTGGTCTTGTTTCACTTTACCAAAGGCACTGCGATAGTCTAAGGCAATTTTTTTCATGTCATCAAAACTTAAATCTGTCTTCATATTATCAGAAACAGCTGTTAAAATTTCTTGATAGTTGCTTACGCTGTTAAGACTTAAGACTTTTTGGACGATGCCTTCAATCACTTTTCTTTGACGTTCTTGGCGGCCGTAGTCACCATTAGGATCTTCGTAACGCATTCTTGAATAGGAGAGTGCTTGTTCACCATCCAATGAAATTTTACCAATCGTAAAATCATACCCGTCTTGAGAAAAAGTCAGATTATTGTTCACTTCGATTCCGCCAACCGCGTTGACTAATTCTTTTAAACCAGCCATATTAATTGAAACATAATGATTAATAGGTATGTTTAAATAGTTTTCAACTGTGTCCATTGCTAAAGATGCCCCACCAAAAGCATAGGCGTGATTCAATTTATCTTGTTTTCCTTGACCTGGAATATCTACATAGGTATCGCGAGCAAGACTGACTAAGGTTGTTTGCTTGTCACGAGGATTAACTGTTGCAACAATTGTTGTATCCGAACGACCTTGCTCGACACGCCCATCATCGCCTGTATCGATCCCTAATAATAAAACAGAAAAAGGCTCCTTATTGTTTAAATTGACCTGACTTTTTTTAGATCGTTCTACTGTTTCATAGGTTTTATCCATTGATTTAGAAACATCCCAATAAAGTTTTGCTCCCATTCCAACAACTGCAAGAAATAGAACCAAGATAATTCCAAAGATAATGGCAAAAATTTTCTTCCCTTTTGACATATTTTTCCTCCAATAATTTATCACAGGTTGTGATTTTTTTCTTATAGGTTAATCTTACTAATTTTTAGTGAAGAAGTATATAATAATTGTTGAAAGACTATAAAACTTTAAGGTATTTTGCATTATTTTTGCTTAATCTTTTGAAATATCTCAATTCTATTAAAATATGCGAATTAGTATATTACACGTTTTCAAGGTGTTTCATTGTTGATTAATTAGAATTTTAGTGGTATTTTTGTATTTGTAATTAGTACAGATTTTAATTGGAGGTATAACAGTGAGTAAAAAAGGATCAGATATCATAGTAGAAAGTTTAATCAATCACGAAGTGCCCTATATTTTTGGGATTCCCGGTGCAAAAATTGATGGGGTTTTTGATGCATTAGTTGACAAAGGTCCAGAATTAATTTTAGCTCGACATGAACAAAACGCTGCCTTTATGGCACAAGGGATTGGTCGTTTGACGGGAGAGCCTGGCTTAGTTATTGCAACTAGTGGACCTGGTGCCAGCAATTTAGCCACTGGGTTAGTAACTGCGACTGCAGAAGGGGATCCTGTTTTAGCATTGGCTGGACAGGTGAAACGGTCCGATTTGTCAAAATTAACTCACCAAAGCATGAATAATGCTGCATTATTTAGCCCAATAACAAAATTCAGTACAGAAATTCAAGATCCAGAAACATTATCTGAAAATATTGCCAATGCTTACCGTATCGCCAAAACAGCGAAAAAAGGTGCAACATTCTTATCGATCCCACAAGATGTCACAGATAGTCCGGTGACAGGCGAAGCAATTAAGCCTTTGTCGGCTCCGAAACTGGGCCATGCATCAGCAGAAACAATCGCAGCTTTAGCTGAACGAATCAAGCAAGCGAAGTTACCTGTTTTACTTTTAGGAATGCGGGCCTCTGCACGAAAAGTTACCGCAGCCATTCGTGAATTGGTTGCTATAACTGGTTTGCCAGTCGTGGAAACGTTCCAAGGAGCAGGAATTATTTCAAAAGAATTAGAAGAACATTTCTTTGGGCGTGTTGGTTTATTTCGAAACCAACCTGGGGATCGTTTGTTAAAAAGAAGTGATTTAGTGATTGCGATTGGTTATGATCCAATTGAATATGAAGCACGTAATTGGAACGCAGAAAAAGATGCGCGCGTTATTGTTATTGATGAAGTTCAAATGGAAATTGACCAATATATGCAACCGGAAGAAGAGCTAATTGGTGATATGTCTAAAAATATTTTGAAATTATCAGAAGCATTTAGTGAACCAATACTAACAGAAGATGCGCAAGATTATTTAGAAACGCTTCAAGAAAAATTAACGATTAAAGAAGTAAAAACAAGTACAATTGAAAATCGATTACATCCATTAGAAATTGTTCAAACGCTTCAAGAAAAAACCACGAATGAAATGACAGTTACTGTTGATGTAGGGAGCCACTACATTTGGATGGCTCGCCACTTTAGAAGTTATGAACCGCGTCATTTATTATTTAGTAACGGTATGCAAACATTAGGTGTCGCTTTGCCTTGGGCAATCTCGGCTGCGCTGGTTCGTCCGAATACACAAATTATCTCTGTTTCTGGGGACGGCGGTTTCCTATTTTCGGCGCAAGAATTAGAAACAGCGGTTCGTTTAAAGCAAAATATCGTGCATATTATTTGGAATGATGGTAGTTATGATATGGTTAAATTCCAAGAAGAAATGAAATATAATCGATCCTCTGGCGTAGATTTTGGTCCAGTTGATTTTGTGAAGTATGCTGAAGCTTTTGGAGCTAAAGGGGTTCGAGTGCATTCACAAGCAGAATTTGCCGCAGCTTTAGAAGAAGGAATGCAAACAGAAGGCCCAGTGATTATTGATGTTCCTGTGGATTATTCAGATAATCAAGAATTAGGTAAAACATTGTTACCAGATCAACTTTATTAGGAGATGGAAAAATGAGCGAACAATATGTTTATCAACATGGTACGCTAGGCGGTTTAATGGAAAGTTTGATGGCAGGAACGGCAGAAATTGGTACGTTACTCACGCAAGGTGATTTTGGAATTGGGACATTAGAAGGCTCAAATGGCGAAATTATTTTATTGGACGGTACATTGTATCATGCAAATCAAACTGGCGAAATTACTATTCTAGAAGGCGAAGAATTAACGCCATATGCCGCAGTTACTCGTTTTCAAGAAGATGGCGCATTCCCTGTATCAACGGAAACCGATGAAAATATTAAAGCACAAATTTTAGAAAAAATTAGTCCTAATTTTTTTGCGGCAATTAAAATTAGCGGTCTTTTTGCGAAGATGCATGTCCGTGTGGCACCTAAACAAGAAAAACCGTATCCACCATTTGTAGAAGCCGCACGCAATCAACCTGAATTTACAGCGGAGAATATTCAGGGAACAGTTGTAGGGTTCTTTACACCTAAATTATTTCATGGTGCCTCTGCCGCAGGGTTTCATTTGCACTTTATCAGTGAGGATCACCAATTTGGTGGGCACATTCTTGATTTTGGCATTAAACAAGGGACTGTTTCGTGGATGGAAGCAGCAGAATTGCGGCAGCATTTTCCAGTTCATGATGCTGATTATCGGAATAAAGAAATTGATATTGCAAAAGCTTTGTCCGCAATTGAAGAAGCGGAATAACTGAATAACAAGGCACATTTCTCCACGCCCATTCAAGTTGACCTAGTTAGTCAACTTGAATGGGCTTATTGCTGTTCGTCGCTTTTTGTTGTTATTTTTCAAAAAAAAATAGTATCCTTTTTATAATAAGTAAATAACAATTGGAAAGGATGGCGTAATGGACACACTTTATAGAAGTTGGCAATTATCTGGTTGGCTCTATCATGATATTTTTGTTATCATTGTAGCAATTATTTTTATAGTAATTAGTGGTATTTTGGTTATTTCCTTAATAAGAAGGCGGAGTACAAGGAGACTGGTTCCCTATGCGTTAATTTTATTGGTTTATCTTGCAGTGGTACATTTTGCTGGTTTGATATTTTTCGGAATGTTTCGTTCAGTAACGATTGAAGAGAAAAGTGCGACGTTTTATTCTGAAAAAACGAAAGGCTTAACTTCAATCGAGCGAATGATTATTCCAAATGGACGAACGAATGGCATTAGCACCAGTAACTCATTGTTCCAAGTGATTTCTGTTAATAGTCAGACGGGCGAACGAATGTGGAGTAAACGTTTAGGTTGGCGTGATTATTTAATTGGTCAAACAGATCAATATGTGGTTTTGAATAATGCTGATAACGAGGCCATTTACTTACTCGATACAAAAACAGGGGAAAAACAGTTTTCTGAAGCGGATTTAGTGAAGAAATTCCCTGAATTAAAAGACTATTTAAGCTCTGATTTCGTTGATTATCGTTTTATGGATAATCGCTATCTCTATATTTATGGATTAAACAATCGATATTATCAATTAGATTTGAAAAATTGGCAGTTAAAACAAGACCCAACTTTCAAAGAAGTCTTTCAAACACAAGAAGCGCCTAAATGGACGGTAGATTCAAATGAGAGTCAAATTGGTCAAGAGCTGTCATCGGAAGAGCGTACAACAGTGCAAGGAAAACTAGAAGAGCAACTAATAGCACCAGTTTTATTAGGCAAGAAAGATGAAGCAAATTATTATGTTCTGTCATACAAGAAAAGACAAAGTAATCAAGCGATAGTTGGCTTATACAATTGGCAGAAAAAAACATACGAGTGGCAAACACCGTTGCTTTTAACTAAAGAAAATGTACCTATTGAAGCTTTTCAAGTAGAGGATGCGTTATTCATTAAAGTCCCGCGTTATTTATACAAAATTAACCTGAATAATGGTAATCAAGAGTATCAGTTTGATTACCGTTGGGGCCAAGTGATTCGTTAAACGAAAAGCGGTAAAGCATGCTTAGACAAATAGAAGGAGCAAATAGTCCTTATGATATAAAAAAACGCTTAGAAGAGTAGTGATTCCGCTAGTTTTCTAAGCGCTTTTTTATTTTATGCAGGTCCAGAGATTAAATTCCAGATAATCGAACCTGTATATGCGCCAGGAAATAATTGTGAAACAGGGGTTTGGATTGCAAGAGAAATATCGGTCATGCGGCCGCTCCACATTCCTTGTCCTTTTCTATCACCAGCGTTACTCATTAAAGTGGCACCGTTACCGATAATAATTGGGTTGGTCGGGAAGTCGGGTGCAGCAGGATCTTCTGAAAAATCCAGTCCATACATTGTATTTGTCATAAAGAAACGCCTTAACGTTTTGTCATAGCGAGCATAGCCGCCTGTTAATTGAAACGTAATGATGCCTAGTAAAGAATGAGCTTCGTTTCGCATGTGTGGGATTTCAGCAGTGACATGCCAACCAGTTAAGGCTCCGCGAACATCCCCCATCCCGAAGTGTCTCATTGTATGAGTATTGCCTTCAGAAGGTTGTATAGGAACTGCCGTTAAATCACCAGAAATCGCTTGGGTTTCAAAAGTAAATTCTTTCGGAATAAAGAGCAAGTCAAAACTAGTGTTAGGATTTTCTAAATCAGGATAAATGGCATCGTCAACCGATTCATCACCAGGCAGCCCTCCAATTTCTAGTTCAACTGAAACAGGCGTTTTTCCAGAACGGGTGGCAAAAGAAACCGATGGGTCAAAACTAAAGAGACTGAATACTAGCAACAAGGCTGCAAGTGATTGATAAGTGAGTAGATTTTTTTGCTTCAAGAAAGTTCCTCCTTTAGGTGCTGATAATATAAGTATACGCAAAAGGAGCTGTTTTTATTTATCAGTAATTTACAGGAAATTCGAAAATATTGAGACAGATGGTTTTTAATATTAGTTGAGAAAGGTGAGTCGACAATTTTTACTTGTTGATTCTGTCTTTTTTGAGCACCATTCGTTATATCAAGCATGCTAAAATATAAAAGAAATCATCAGGTATCACTAATGAAAAGGGAGAGGAGGAGAAAACTTTGAGTAAGTGTTTGGGGTTGTTGATGATTTTATTTGTATTATCTGGCTGTTCAGGAAGTAGGAATTCGCAACAGGAAGTCGTTATAGAAAAGTCTGCTAATAATGACAAAGCAAGACAATTTGTTGATCAAAAAAATCCGCATTTAGGAACGCAATTAGAAGCAGAATCTTATACTAAACAGGAAGCGATTGAATTTTTACAAAATGGTTTAGGGATACCAACGAATGACTCGGCGTTTCATTATACGTTTAAGCAGTCAAATAAAGGAAGTTATGTTGTTCAAATTAGATCTGAAAAGAATAGTGTCTCAAAAGAGAATGAATTGTTCGGATATTATCAGGTGTATCAAGATGGTATTATAGTGAAAATGATGGAAAAGGATCAAACGTTCCAAGAAAATTAAGTGATAAATAAAAAAGTTGACAAAAAACACAAACAGTCTTGTTTGTGTTTTTTTGTTTAATGTTCGTGTTTTATTTTTTAATAACCTTTTTCGAAAAAATATACGAACGTTCGGGTTTAAAAACGAACAAAAAGATGAAAATGTGTTGAAATATACGTTTTCCTTGCGTATACTGATGAAGTGAAAAAACGAACGAGGAGTGTACGAATGAACAAGAAAGTTCCTTATTTAATTGTGGCACCGGGGCTAGTACTATTATTATTTTTCTTAATGATTCCATTAATTACTAGCATTTTGCCAACCATTTTTACTGATCATGGCTTGACACTAAATCAGTATGTTACTTTTTTTAAAGATGACTATAATGTTTCAATTTTCTGGCGAACGATAAGAGTTTCGTTAATTGTGACGGGTATTTCAATCGTGTTGGGCATTCCAACGGCATACTTTATTGCTGGGGTTTCCAAAAAATGGCGTGGCTTTTTAATGGCTATGACCTTGTTTCCACTATTAACCAATTCAGTTATTCGAAGTTTTGCTTGGATTAACATTTTAGGAAAAAACGGTGTAGTGAATACGTTGTTATTAAAAACAGGCTTAATTGAGCAACCGCTGAATTTATTGTATACAGAATTTGCAATTGTTATCGGTTCAGTGTATTTATTTTTACCGACAATGATTATGACCTTAGTTGGGGTTATGGAAAACATTGAAGGAGAAATGCTAGAAGCGGCTGAGACGCTAGGCGCCAATCCAATGACGGCTTTTCGGAAAATTGTTTTACCTTTATCAATTCCAGGCACCATTGTAGGAAGTATATTAGTGTTTACAGGAACTTTAACGGCTTATACGACGCCACAGCTGTTAGGTGGTAACCAAAAAATGATGATGTCGACCTTCTTATATCAAAAGGCTAATACTTTAGGTGATTGGCAATCGGCGAGTGTTCTTGCATTTATTATGATTTTAACAACATTAATTGTGATGAAAGGCCTAGACATGGTCGCTAAGAAAGTAGATCGGAGAGAAGCAAATCATGCGTAAGCAAAAAGGACTATCTGTTATTGCAATTCTAGTTTTTCTGTTTTTATTTTTACCATTATGTTTGATTGTGGTGACTTCTTTTGGAACAGCCGCAGCGATTCAATTTCCGATTAAAGGATTTACTTTAGATTGGTACGCCAAAGCCTTACAATCGGAAACGTTTATGGACAGTTTTAAGTTAAGTTTGTTGATTGGGGTATTAGCGACTGTTTTAGCATTAATAGTAGGGATTCCGGCTTCCTATGCGCTGGCACGTTATTCCGTTCGCGGGCGCAACTTTATTAAAAGCTTTTTCTTATCCCCAACTGTGATTCCAGGAATTGTGGTCGGGTATACGTTATTTCAATATATTGTTATTAAATTAGGTTTGCCTGTCTTTCAAGGATTGTTAATGGGGCATTTTTTAATTAGTTTGCCTTATATTATTCGAGTGGTTGGATCAAGTATGGAACAACTAGATTATTCAATGGAAGAAGTAGCTTGGACATTAGGTTGTACAAGATTGCGAGCTTTTATTCAAATTGTTTTACCCAATGTGTCTTCAGGAATTTTTGCAGCCTTTATGTTAGCATTTGTCAATTCGTTTAACAATGTTCCTGTATCGATGTTTTTATCAGGTCCCGGTGTGACGATGCTGCCTACTTCTTTATTAAGTTATATGGAATACAATTATGATCCAACTGTTTCAGCAATTTCTGTATTGTTGATGCTACTAACAATGGGCTTAATGTTTTTAATTGAAAAAACGTTGGGACTAGCTTCCATTGCCTAAAACATGGAAGAAGCACGAGATAGAAAGAGGAGAAAATTTTGACTTTTGTGGATTTAAAAGATATTCGCGTCAGCTATGACGGAAAACAAGATATTTTAAAAGATTTAAATATTTCAATGGAAAAAGGAGAATTAGTTTCTTTATTAGGACCGAGTGGTTGTGGTAAAACGACTACGCTAAGAGTGATTGCTGGATTAATTAAGCCAAACGACGGACAGTTTTTCGTTGACCAAGAAGAACTAACAAAGGTTCCTGTCCATAAAAGAAACTTCGGGATGGTTTTTCAAAGCTATGCGTTATTTCCCCATTTAACGATTGCAGAAAATGTCGCTTTTGGGTTGAAATTACGCAAAGAAAGCAAACAAACCATGGACCAAAAAGTCACGGAAATGCTAAAAGTATGTGGTTTAGAAAGCTTGGGCGACCGTTATCCAAAACAATTATCTGGTGGTCAAAGACAGCGGGTTGCGCTAGCACGTGCTCTGATTATTGAACCTAAACTATTACTACTAGATGAACCGTTGAGTAATTTAGATGCAAAATTGCGAGTAGCAATGAGGATTGAAATCAAACGGATTCAACAACAATTAGGCATTACGACAGTTTTTGTCACACATGACCAAGAAGAATGTTTTTCTATTTCAGATAAAGTGGCCATTATGAATAATGGCGTGATTGAACAATATGATTCACCAGAAACGATTTATCGTTTGCCTCGTACTAAGTTTGTCGCTGAATTTATCGGTTTTGAAAACTTTTTCTCTGTCGAAAAAATGGAAGCTGGTCATTATCGGACACAAACAAATCAAATAGTGAAAACGACTAATCCTGAACCAAATGTTACAACGACAGTGGCAACGATTCGTCCAGAGGACATCGAGATTGTTTCAGAAGCTGCTACTAATACTGTCGCAGGTACTGTCGCTGTCCGAACATTTTTAGGGAAAAGCTATCAATATGAAGTGGAAACAGCGTTAGGTACATTGCTGGTTAATGGAACAAGTGAACAGTTATATGAAACAAACGAAACCATTCACTTGGCTTTTCCAGCTGAGAAATTAGTTATTTTAGAAAAATAAAAACCATTTTGGAGGAAGATTAAAAAATGAAAAAACGCGTAATTTTAGGGACATTAGTCGCTGCAACGTTATTAATGACTGCTTGTGGAAACAGCGAAGCAACTACGAAAAGCGAGAGCAAAGGTGGAAGTAATGCTTTAGTCGTTTCAACTTTCGGATTAAGTGAAGATATTGTCAAAAAAGACATTATCGCTCCGTTTGAAAAAGAAAATGAAGCGAAAGTTACCTTAGAAGTAGGCAATAGCGCAGACCGCTTTACGAAATTAAAAAATAATCCCAATGCGGGAATTGATGTTATTGAATTAGCACAAGCAAATGCAGCACAAGGTGGAAAAGAAGGGTTATTTGAAAAAATTACAGAAAAAGAAGTACCTAATTTAAGTCAGTTAACGCCGGGAGCAAAAGAGGTTTTTGAAAGTGGTGCTGGCGTACCAATCGCTGTAAACAGTATCGGGATTGTTTACAACAAAGAAAAATTAGGCAAAGAAATTAAGAACTGGGATGACTTATGGTCAGCTGATTTGAAAGGTAAAATTTCTGTTCCAGACGTTGCCACGACGGCAGGTCCTTTAATGTTATACGTTGCTAGTGAACATGCTGGTCAAGATATTACAAAAGATAACGGGAAAGCCGCTTTTGAAGCGATGAAAGAATTAAAACCAAACGTTGTTAAAACGTATTCAAAATCGTCAGACTTAGCTAATATGTTCCAATCTGGTGAAATTGAAGCAGCTGTGGTTGCTGATTTTGCGGTTGATATTATTCAAGGCGCAGCAGAAAATGTGACGTATGTCGTCCCAGAAAGCGGCACGTATGCCAACTATAATACAGTCAATATTCCTAAAAAAGCACAAAACAAAGAAACCGCCTTTAAATTTGTTAACGCACGGATTAGTGAAGAATCACAAAAGGCCAAAGCGATTTCATTAAATGAAGGACCTACAAATCAACAAGTAACGCTAAGCGAAAAAGAAGCGAAAAATAAAACATATGGTGCCATTGCCGAACGTGCCAAAACAGTCGATTTTAATTTTATTAATAGTCAACTAGCGGATTGGATTGATCAATGGAACCGGACGATGAATCAATAGTTTTAGAAAAGAGGGACAAAATGAACGTCGATGTATTACTAAAAAATGTGTGGCTGTATCAAACAGTCACTCAAACATTCGTTCAACGAAATGTTGCGATTAAAAATGATAAATTTTATTACATTTATGAAGAAGAGAACGTCAATTTGCAGCCCAAAAAAACAATTAATGCCGAGAATCAATGGATGATTCCCGGCTTAATTGATGCACACATGCATATTGAAAGTTCCATGACGACACCTACTATTTTTTCCAAAGCAGTAGTGCGTTACGGTGTGACAACGGTGATTGCCGATGCCCATGAAATGGCTAACGTATTTGGCTTAGAAGGCTTAAAAGCTTTTATGGCCGCTGAAACAGAACTAGATATCTTTCACGCAATTCCTTCCTCGGTTCCTTCGACCACTCCCGAATTAGAAACAACTGGTGGGATTATCGGCTTAGCAGAAGTAGCAGAATTACTCAAAGAACCAAAAGTGATTTGTTTAGGGGAAGCCATGAATTTTAAAGGGATTTCCTATGAGCCAGATTCTTTAATTCGTCAAATTATCGATTTGTGCCAAAAACAACGACCAACCATGCCTTTAGAAGGCCACTGTCCTAAAATCGAAGATCAAGAGTTAGCAGATTTTCTATATAGTGGTATCACTTCAGATCATACCCATCAATTTCCTAAAACGTTAAAAGAAAAAATTGAAGCGGGTGTCTTTATTCAATTTCAAAATAAATCAATCACTCCTGAAAACATTCAGGTGATAGTAGACAATGATTTCTACAATTATGCAAGTATTATCACGGATGACGTGATGGCTGATGATTTGCTAAAAGGTCATTTAAATGAAAATGTCAAAAAAGCCGTTCATGCAGGATTGCCTATCGAAAAAGCCATTTATATGGCAACTTATACGCCGGCCAAACGAATGGGTCTCCATGATCGTGGCGAAATTGCACCTGGTAAAAAAGCTGACTTTTTGTTATTAAATGACTTAGAAAGTTTTGATATTAATACGGTTTATAAATCTGGAAAGGTCGTTTTTGAAAAAGGTGAGCCCTTCCATTATCCAGAAAAAATTGAAGAGTTTCCAGGCGCTTACCAACAAACCATCCAATGTAAAAAGTTAACAGAAGAAGATTTACTTTTAAAGGTGGCTACAACAAAAGAAACAGTTCGTTGTAATGTGATTCAAAAACAAGAAATTGGTACATTTACAGAGCGAATTACAAAAGAAATTCCTGTTGAAAATGGGTTGTTACAATGGCAAAAAGCCAACTGTGCCTTATTAATTGTGATGGAACGTTACGGAAAAAATGGCAATATTTCTTTTTCTTTAATGGATCAACCACTTTCCGAGAAAGGAGCCATTGCGACAACCTGGGCCCATGATCATCATAATTTAATGGTGATGGGTAATACGATTGAGGATATTCTGTTAGCGCAGAATGAATTATTAGCGATGCAAGGCGGCTATTTGGTTGCTTCGGATCAGCAAGTGATGGCAACTTGTCCTTTACCAATAGGTGGGATTTTATCGCAAGCACCGATTGAACAATTAGGCGCTTCTTTACAAAAAGTTCGACAAGCTATGCAAGCGTTAGGCTATCAAAATATGAATGAAATCATGTCCTTTTCCACACTATCATTGCCTGTCTCGCCAGCCATTAAAGTGACAGATTTTGGGATGATGGATACGAAGTCACAACGTTTCTATCCATTAGTTTTTCCAGAGGATGGAGTTCTTTTGCATGAAAACACTCATTAAAAATGTGCATATACTAACAATGGATGAGCAATTTTCAGAAATCAAAGCCGGCTATTTAGTGATTGAAGAAGACACAATTGTGGAATTAGCACCAATGGCCACACTTGATGAAAAGCGAATGGCTGCAAATCAAGTAATCGACGGTCAAAATGGAATTTTAATGCCTGGGATGATTAACACCCATACCCATGTAGGCATGATTCCGTTTCGTTCGTTAGGAGACGATGTGCCAGATCGACTCCGGCGTTTTCTTTTTCCATTAGAACAATTCATGACAAAAGAATTAGTAGGATGCAGTAGTGATTATGCAATTGCTGAAATGTTACTGAGTGGTATTACGAGCTTTTGTGATATGTATTATTTTGAAGATGAAATTGCTAAAAGTTGTGAAAAAATGAGTGTTCGTGCTTTGCTCGGAGAGACGATCATTGATATGCCCACTTGTGATAGTCCGGAGCCTTCAGGCGGTCTTTTTTACGCGGAAACCTTTATTCGCAAGTGGCAAGGCCATCCGTTGATTACGCCTATACTTGCGCCACATGCACCGAATACCAATTCACCAGAAGTGTTGGCAAAAATTATTGAACTTAGTCGACAATACCAAGTTCCTGTGACCATGCACGTTGCTGAAATGACTTATGAAATGGCTGAGTTTGAAAAAGCCTATCAAAAAACACCAATTGCTTTCTTAGAAGAACTGGGTTACTTGAGCGAGCCGTTTATTTTAGCGCATTGTATTTTGGCAACAGATGAAGATCTTGCGAGTTTAGCTGCTACTAATGGAAAAGCGCGTGTCGCTCATTGTATCGGTGCGAATACTAAATCAGCCAAAGGCGTAGCGCCGATTAAGCAAATGCTTGATCAAGGGATTATTGTCGGTTTAGGCACGGATGGACCTAGTAGTGGGAATACATTAGATTTATTCACCCAAATGCGCATGGTTGCGAATTTTCATAAGACAGCACACCAAGATCGCTCCTTGTTTCCTGCGAAAGAAATTGTTTATCTGGCAACGATGGGGGGCGCTAAAACATTAGGTTTGGCGGAGCAAGTCGGCTCATTGGAAGTGGGCAAAAAAGCGGATATAACATTAATTGAAACGCAATCAGTTAATATGTTTCCGATTTTTGATGCCTATTCAGCGTTGGTTTATTCAGCAAATGCTAGCAATGTTGAAGCTGTTTGGGTGAACGGTCAACAGTTAGTTGCCAATAAAGAATTACAACAAGCTAATCTCAAAGAAATCAAGGAAAAATTATATCAGGCCATGAATACGTTTGTGAAAGAAGCTAAAAAAAGAGCTGCTCTCTAAACAAAGCAAGTATGACGTATCGGATTGATTAAATAACGCTGAATTGACGTTTAGTGATTCAGGTTCTAATAGAGCGCAGACAAACTTTTAATGAAAGAGTTGTCTGTGTTCTTTTTTGTTATAAACATTTTTCTTTTTCTATATATATTTTTAAGGTAAGTTGTATTATAGTAAGTTTGAGAAGATGAGAATGAGAGGAAAAGCAATGAATATACAACGGTTTATAGAAAAACGCAAAGCACGTGGTTTGTCGCAAAGTGAATTGGCTAAAGGGATTTGTACGCAAGTCACGGTTAGTCGCTTTGAAAAGAATGGTCAAGTCCCAACTTTAAAAATATTGATCCAACTATGTAATCGTTTAGAGCTACCTTTGGGGGAACTCTTCCCGCGCGTAGGGATTAAACAACCTGAAATTCTTGAAAAAATGGAAGAAGCAGAATTCTTCTTGATTACCAGCGAACATGACCAATTGCAAACAATTTTAAAAAATATTCCTTTTGATGAAATCAAAGATTCCCAACTGTTATTAGAATATTATTATTTACAAGGCTTTGTCATGATTTTTCAAAATGCTTCGTTGATGGATTGCTTATTTACCTTTGAAAAACTTCTGTTTGAAGAGCAAAAATACACGAGCGATATTTACCGTTTGTTAGCTTTTACTGGAATTGGCATGGCCTATGCCAAAGAAGGCGAAATTGAGAAAGCCGAATTTTATTTCAATAAGGTCTTCAAGGAAATTTATCTTTATACTATTCAATCAATGGAAGATACTTGGCGAGTATTAAATGTTGTCTTTCACTGTGGTGTTTTTTATGCAGAAAAAGGCGATTTAGAAACAAGTGATGCTTTGTTAGAGTATGCGATTTCCATCTGTTCTGATAATCACGTCACGTATTACTTGGCAAGAGCAGCTTTCCAGCTTGCGAAAAATGCCTTAGCTGAAGAAAAGCCGCAAGAGCAAATTTTAGAACTACTACAAGATGCCCGCGCGTATGCAAAAATCAATAAAAATCGCATCTTGTTGGAAGCAATTCAAACATTGAAAGAAACAATTTTATCTAAGAATAATTAGTTTATATAGAAAATTATATATTTATTTTCAAAATATAATAAAAAAAGCGTTTTTTAAAAGAGTTCAAGACGCGTTACGACCTTAAATGAAAATTTTAAGGTCGTTATTTTATATAAAAAAATATATAAACGACTTGACTGGCATCAAATAAAGGCGTATGATTTATTTGTGAATAAATGTGAAATAAAACACAATCTTTCGTGGAGAGGAAGTCTTGAGGTGCAACAAAGTCAAACTATTTATTTGATGGGCACAGTAATAGATGTATTTGTAGACCATGAAGAACCTGAAAAAATTCTAGAAGAAGTGCATCAACGATTGATCACTTATGAACAACGTTTTAGTGCAAATGATTCAACTTCGGAACTGATGGCTGTCAATCAACAAGCTGGGCAAAAACCAGTCAGCGTTCATCCAGAGTTGTATCAATTAATTGCATTAGGGAAAAAACATAGTTGTGATCCAGCTAGTCATTTGAATGTTACCATTGGCCCGCTAGTTCAAACGTGGCGAATCGGTTTTAAAGATGCCCGTGTCCCGTCAGAAGAGGAAATTAAAGCCTGTTTGAAAAAAATTAATCCAGAAAAGATTCACTTAAATCCCTTAAAACAAACGGTTTTTTTGGAAGAAGAAGGAATGAAATTAGATCTAGGGGCTTTAGCAAAGGGCTATATCGCTGATTTACTAATTGCCTATTTGAAAGAAGTCCATGTGACGTCTGCTTTGATTAATCTGGGCGGCAATATTGTGACGTTGGGGCCCTCTACGCATCAAAACAAAAAATGGCGAATTGGTATTCGCAATCCGCAAGAATCCAGAGAAACAATCAGCTTACTTGTCGAAGTGGCTAATCAATCGGTTGTGACGTCGGGCATTTATGAAAGAAGTTTAACCGAAGCTGGGCGAGTCTATCACCATCTGTTGGATCCGACAACCGGTTACCCATTGGAAACTGAAATGGCCAGCCTCACAATTATCTCGGATGCTTCAGTGGATGGTGAGATTTGGACAACGCGTTTATTTGGTTATCCAATTCCAGCAGCGCTTGAAATCCTCAATCAACTAGATGGAATTGAAGGAGTCATCATTACACAAGACCAGCAAATTTTATATAGCAGCGGGTTAGCAGATACTCTTCACATTATCCATTCATAGAACCGAAAAAGAAAGGACAGCTCATTATGAAAAAAATTATCGGCTTAGTAGGAACGAACTCAGAGCAATCAACCAATCGTCAACTTTTGCAATTTATGCAACACTATTTTGCGCAGGAGGCCGACATTGAACTAGTTGAAATTGTTGACTTTCCTATGTTTAACAAGCCAGAAGACAAAGCTTTGCCAGAAATAGTTAAAACGGTTGCTGAAAAAATTGAAGCAGCAGATGGCGTCATTATCAGTACGCCTGAATATGACCATGCGGTGCCGGCTTCTTTGATGAATGCCCTAAGTTGGTTATCTTACGGGATTTTTCCGTTTGTTGATAAACCAGTTATGATTACTGGTGCATCCTATGGCACGTTAGGTTCCTCTAGAGCACAAGCGCATCTACGTCAAATTTTAGATGCTCCTGAATTGAAAGCACGAATTATGCCAAGCTCTGAATTTCTATTAGCGCATTCCTTACAAGCTTTTGATGAAAACAATGCGTTAAAAGATTCAGAACAAATAGATAAACTAGCTGGTTTGTTTGCAGATTTTTGTGTATTTATTGAAATTACAGAACAGCTGAAACATGCGCATGCGCAAAATAAAAAAGAAGCAGAAAATTTCTCATGGGAAACGATTTAACGAAATGGAGTGAATAAAATGAAATTAATTGGGATCGTCGGATCAAACGCTGATTCTTCTTATAATCGGTTACTACTGCAATATATTGGCAAAGAGTTTTATAAAATGTTCGACTTGGAAATTTTAGAAATTAAAGATATTCCAATGTTTAATCAAAGTAAGGATCAAACGAACAGTGTCTTGATTCAGAATATGAATCGCAAAATTTTACAAGCAGACGGCGTAATTATTGCGACGCCCGAACATAACCATACCATTCCTGCCGGTTTGAAAAGTGTGTTAGAATGGTTATCTTTCAAAATTCATCCGCTGGAAAATAAACCAGTAATGATTGTTGGTTGCTCTTATTATGATCAAGGAACCTCACGTGCGCAATTACATCTCCGTCAAATTCTTGATGCACCTGGTGTCAATGCAATCGTGATGCCTGGAAACGAGTTTTTATTAGGAAAAGCTAAAGAAGCATTTGATGAAAACGGTAACTTAATTGCGGAGGGAACACGTCAATTTTTAGAAAGCACATTACAAAAATTCGTGGAATTCATTGATGTGATTTCAAAATTAGAAGGGGCTAAGCCAAAAGACTTACCTGAAGATTTACATGCAAAAGGAACCATTGAAACAACGATCGAAGGGGTTGATATGGCAGCAGATGATTGGGTAGAACAAGCAGCAGAAGCGGTTCAGGCTGTGGAAGGCGACACATACGTAAAATTAGATCGAGGCATTTTAACCGTTGATCAGCTAAATTATTTCTTAAAATCAATGCCAATGGAATTGACTTACGCAGACAGTAACAATCAATTTTTATATTACAATAAAAAAATGGCTGCTGAAGAAATGTTTGCTAAACGGCAACCAGGACAAGTTGGTAATCCATTAGCGAATTGCCATCCACCAAAAGCATTGAAAAATGTAGAATGGGTGATTCAACAATTACGGTCAGGAAAAACAGATGCTATTCGCGTTCATGTTCCAATGCACGGACCAGATACCTATGTAGTGCATAACTATCAAGCGATGTATGATGATAATGGAAATTACGCGGGAATTAATGAGTATATTTTAGACTTTAAACCAATTGTTGATTGGTATTTAAAACAAACTGGGCAAGAATTAGTCGGTGGAAAAAACGTCGATGCAGTCAGTGGTGCCTCCAAAAAAGAAGCGCCAGAAAAGGCAGATAGTGTCTCAAGTGCATCAGTCCATGAAGAAGAGTCAGCGACCGAAAAGCCAACAGTTGACAGCGTTTCTAGCGCTTCAATTAAAGAGTAAAATAACAGCAAAAAATAGCGGCAACAAGTAGTCATACTGTATTCAGATTAGCAATGCCAAATGAGGACTTTTATTGACAGAAGCTGATACTTAAAAGAGTAAGAACTTTATAGGAAGATAGTATAGAAGACGAACCAAAAGTTTCAATCATTTTTGACGAATAGGCTAGAAAAGAAACAGAAAATTAGTCAAACAAATCAGCTTTTCTTTAAATTTAAAGTAAAAAATAACAAAAAAGCCTCCTTGGTGACGCAAGGGGGCTTTTTTTGGTTAAAATAATACTTTTCTATGAAGATTCCTAAATGTTGAAAGAATCATTTTTAAATTTGTGGAAAAAATAAGCAAGATTGACACTCACGTCTTGTTAAAAAAATAGATACTTAAGGCGTGATAGTTTGGAGTTGAAAATGTGACTACTTTGTTAGATGAATTATTAGACCAAGAATTCCGAGATAAATTACTTATTTATCAAACTTTTATGAATAGTGAAGGTCCATTATTAAAAGAAGAATTTTATGGATATTTTGATTTATCCACTCAAAAGTTAGAATCGTTGTGCCGTCAAATAAATTATGAATGTACACAGATTTCTTCAAGGAGTCAAATTCTTTTTCCAGCTAAAGGACTGATTAGTGCGCAAAAATTATCGCAAATTGATTATCAAGCCTTAAGAAAATACTATTTTGATCAATCACTTATGGCCAAGTTGCTTCTTGATGTGGGCCTCTATCAAAAGCACACGATTCAAGAATTTTCTCAAATTCATTTTATGAGCAAAAGCAAAATTTATGCCTTCTCGTATAAACTAAATCTGATTTTAGCTAATTGGCGTATTAAATTAAAGTCAACAGGCTTGGTTGGAGAAGAGAAAAATATCCGAAGTTTTTGTTTTCAATGCTTGTATTATTTTTATGGAAGTAATCAAGAAAGGCTGCCTAACATTTTGCTGGAAAATAGTCCTGGCATTAAACAATTTATAAACGATCTACAATTGATGTATCAAAGAACGTTTAGTCTTAATCAAAGCGCACAACTATTTATTCTTTTAACGATTCAACGTTTTCGTGTATTTTCTGATCATGTAGTGGACTCTTTTACGGAAGTTCATGTGCCTAGCTGTTTACAGCATGCGTTTGAAAAAATTTATACAAGCGAAACCCCTCTTTTTAAAGAGGATTTTGGCAAAGAGACTTCATATATTTTTCTTTTTTTAAGTTTAAATGAATACATTGATAGTCCGATTGTTTTTCCAGATAAGTTAACCATGTTAGACGAATTTATTGATCATATGAATAGTGTTATTCCTTTCTTTGAAAAGCGAATTACGGTGGAAACAAAAGAAAAATTAAAGTTGATTTGTTATCGCTGGGACCGCCTATACTTTTCAGTGGCTGCATTTATTCCCGCCAAGCAGAGCAGTTTCTTTGAAGAGCGGTTTCCTCAAATTCATCGCGCCTTAGATGGTTTTATACAAAAGACAGAGTCGCTGTATCAAAAACGATTTTTAATGTATGAACGCGTGCATCTATACTATGATTTTATGTTTTGTTTGTTAAATGATCGGTCTTTTTGCGCAATTGAAAAAACGATTCATGTATTTGTTGATTTTTCTGGTGGGGAGGATTATAACCGCTTTATTGCAAAAATTATTGCTTCTTTCAATTATATGGATGTCATGATTGATCACAAATTAACCTTAGAAACCGATTTGTATTTGTCCGATTTTTATAGTTCGAAAGTACGGTGTCGTCAATTGACATGGCGTCATTTGCCGGAAACAAAAGATTGGCAAGTATTTGCTGAGGTGGTCAGAGAACTAAGAAAGGGAGAGACTCAGAAAAATGAGCACTATGGGAGAGACCCAATCGAGATGTGGCGAGAACAAGAATACGAAGGATAGTCAATTGAGACATGCAGGTAACTATAAAGACTTAACTGGTCAAAAGTTTGGTGAGTTGACAGTAGTAGCACCAACGGCAAAAAGAAAAGAAGGGCTAATTGTTTGGGCCTGTCGCTGTTCTTGTGGGAGCTATACAGAAGCTTCAAGAAGACAACTAATTCGTGGGTATCGAACCAAATGTGCGCACCATCGCTATCAAACAATGTTGAAAAAAAACTATCATGAATTAGTCGTGGTACGGATCGAAAGTATTCAACAGACAATGAAAGCGTATTGTCTGTGTTCGTGCGGACAATCTTGCTGGGTTCGCTGTGAAAATTTGTTGAATGGCCATACCAAAAGTTGCGGTCATCGTAAAAAGAAGGATTACCGACAAAGAGTTGCTGGTGTAATTCCAGGGAAGTTACAAAGTAAACGCCCCAAAAATAATAGCAGCGGACACAAAGGAGTGAGCCAGACCGCTTCTGGGAAATGGCTGGCTTATATCTCTTTGAAAGGCAAGCGTCATAACTTAGGTATCTTTACGAAAAAAAGTGAAGCAATTTTAGCAAGAAAATTAGCAGAACGTCGTCTATTTCAACCAATTTTACAACAAGAAATAGTGACTACAAATAAGGAAGTTTAGCAACAGAGAGGATGCGAAAGATGTTAGCAGGCTTATTTTCAGTAACTGGAATGATTTTATTGGGGATTTTATTTTGCTTAATTGGTTATCAAACGTTTCGAAAACATCATCATTAAGAGAAGAATGTTCTAGCTAGATAATTTCATCGACAGATGAAATTATCTAGCTTTTTTTATAAAAAAGCTAAGAAAAGGATAAGAGATTGTGGAAATTCTTTAGGTTGTTTAACAAAGCCTTAATTTCCTTTGTTTTAGATTGTGGTTAAGAAGATTTTTCTCTATACTAAGTCTTCGGAAATCAAAGAAAAGAAAGGAGCGAGTGATGTGGTTAAAAAAATTGGTTTAAGTATAATGCTCTTATTTTTTTTCTTAATTATCGCACTCCCAATCTATGCGTGGAAGATTGAGCCGAATTTAGTTCACGTTAATCAGGTGACTTTGGGAAAGAAAAATCAACGAGAACCATTGAATGTTGTGCAACTTTCGGATATACAAGTTTCAGAATTTTATGAGACGAAGCGGTTAGATAAAGTCATAAAAAAAGTCAATCGTGAAAAACCAGATATTATCGTTTTTACAGGTGATTTATTTGACAATTATGCCAAAAATCCGCAACAAAAAGAACCGATGATTGAAAAGTTAAAACAGTTACAAGCGACAATTGGAAAATATGCAGTTTGGGGAAATCATGATTATGGTGGCGGTGCTTCTGCGGTGTATGATGAAGTCATGGAGGCCAGTGGCTTTACCGTTATGAAAAACCAAGGAGAAACAGTAACCTTAGCAGATGGACGCCGTCTTTTTATTGGTGGTTTAGATGACTCGTTATTGGGAAATCCTTCCGTTTCAGAAACATTATCCTATCGAGAAACGTATGACTATGCGTTATTAATGACCCATGAACCAGATGTCGCGGATGCATTTGTTGGTACGGGTACACAGTTAGTTTTAGCAGGACATAGCCATGGCGGACAAATTTGGATTCCTTTTTATCCAATCACAAATGTTTTAGCAGAAAAATATACCAGAGGATTGTATCAGTTGGACCAAGAAACACAACTATATGTTAATACAGGCTTAGGAACGACCGCCATTCATGCCCGTTTTGGGGTGATCCCTGAAATTACACATTTTACTATCTATATTTAAAAAGTCTGGTCAATCCGACCAGACTTTTTTCTGTTATTTAACAGAATTATTTTTAAGAAAAAGATGTTCATATTTTGGTGAAACGTTTCTATAAAATGCTTTAAAATATCTAGAAAAGAGTATTTTTATGGAAAAAGAAGTAGGGAAAATAATTTCTTTATAAATGGTCTATAGCGCTTTTTAATGCTGTTATTTTTAAATAAAACCATAATGTAAGGGTTTACAACCGTTTGAAGTGAATGTATAATCTGTTTGTAGAAACGTTTCACTAAAAAGAAAGGAACCCTGCTTATGAAAAAACTAAAAAAGTTTTATGATCAGCGGCAATTGCATTGGATGGTACTTCCGGGTGTAGCATTCATGATTGTCTTTAACTACATTCCAATTTATGGAATTATCATTGCTTTTAAAAATTATACGATTGTTGACACGGTTTCTTCTGCACCATGGGTTGGACTTGAAAATTTTCGAATCATTATGGAAGATAGTTTTTTTTGGGAAGCAGTTCGTAATACCTTAGCGATTAGTTTAATGAAACTTTTTTTAGGATTCGCTATTCCGATTATCTTAGCGGTAATGATTTTTGAAATGAGAGATGGACATTTAAAAAAAGTGATTCAGACAATTTCTTATATTCCGCACTTTTTTTCTTGGATCGTTTTAGGCGGGATGTTGATTTCGTGGCTTTCAACAAATGGCTTTATCAACCAAGTCATGATGTCGTTAGGCTTAATGAATCAGGGCGTCAATCATTTGTTAGATCCTGATAAGTATTGGTGGATTGCTGTTCTTTCTGATTTGTGGAAAGAAGTAGGTTGGGGCACGATTCTCTATCTTGCTGGTATGTCTCGCATTGATCCAACGTTTTATGAAGCCGCGAGAATTGATGGTGCTTCAAAATTAACACAAATCCGAACGATTACTTTGCCCTTATTAGCGCCGATTATTTCGTTGAACTTAATTCTAAATGTTAGCGGTTTATTGGGATCGAACTTAGATCAAACGTTGGTTTTAATGAATGCTCAAAACCAAAACAAATCAGAAGTAATTAATTCATTTGTTTATCGTATGGGGCTAACGCAAGGGGACTTTTCTTATGCGACGGCAGTTGGTTTAGGGATTTCTGTTATTTCAATTGTTTTATTAGTCATTACAGATCGCATTACTAGAAAAATGAACAATGGTCGGTCGGTTATTTTATAAAGGAGGCAACAGCTGTGATTAAAAGAAAATCAAAAGAAAACAAATGGTTTTACTTTTTCAATACGTTAATTCTTGTGTTGTTTTCTTTATTAATTATCGTGCCAATTTGGAATATTTTAGTTTCCTCAGTTTCGTCAAGTTCGGGTTTAGCTGGTAAAGGCTTGGTTTTATGGCCGAAAGGATTTACGCTAGAAAATTATCGGAAAGTTTTTTCGGATAGTAGCATTCCGCGAGCGTTTTTGATTTCTGTTTTAAAAACAGTCATCGGTGCGTCGACGCATACGCTGTTCTGTGCAATTGTCGCCTATGGACTTAGTAAATCTAGACTAGTCGGGCGTAACATTTATACAACGATGGGTGTCATTACAATGTACTTTGGTGGGGGCATGATTCCCACGTATCTTTTGATTAAGTCATTAGGACTCTTAGATACCTTCTGGGTATATATCATTCCAGCTTTATTTAGCTATTATGATGTAGTTATCTTAATGAACTTTTTCCGAGAAATTCCACCATCTTTAGAAGAATCCGCCAAAATAGACGGCGCCAGTGAGTTTCAAATTTTTTATAAAATCTTTTTACCTTTAACAAAACCGGCATTAGCCACCATTATTTTATTTAATGGGGTAGGTCAATGGAATGACTTTATGACCACGAAATTATATATTACCAAAGAATATCTGTATCCATTGCAGATGAAAATTTATGAAATTATTGTTCAATCAAACTTGAGTACCATGACAGAGAGCGGCAGTACAGATATGGTGGTGCAGGCAACGACACGTGGTGTTCAGCTGGCAACAATTGTCATTACAACGATACCAATTTTAATCATTTATCCATTACTACAAAAACACTTTATCGGCGGTATGATGGCCGGTGCAGTAAAAGAATAAAGAAAGTAGGGAACAATATGAAAAAAGTTTTAGGCGGTTTATTGGTGGCAACGGCGGTCGTTAGTTTAGCGGCATGTAGCGGTGGGGAAAAGAAAGCTAGCTCAGATGTCTCAATTAAGGATCGGTATGAATTAGATGAAAAGACGCCTGCTTGGAAGTTAGATAAGAAGAAAGAACCGACCAAGATTAAATGGTATATTAACTCAGATTGGACGGCGCTGCCTTTTGGAAAAGACGTGACCACTGCGCAGATTAAAAAAGACTTAAATGTGGATATTGAATTTATTTCCGGCGATGATTCAAAATTAAATGCCATGATTTCAAGTGGAGATATGCCTGATATCGTGACATTAACTGAAAAAACTGGACAAGCAGCATTGAAAGCAGATTCTTGGGCCTATTCTTTAAACGATTTAGCTAAAAAATATGACCCCTATTTAATGAAAGTTGTTAACCAAGATACGTTTAAATGGTATGCCTTAGAGGATGGAAAAACATATGGTTACCCTAATTACTCTAATACAAAAGCGGATTATGAAAGTGGAAATATCCCAGTAAATGATAATTTTGTTATTCGTGAAGATGTCTATAATGCATTAGGCAAGCCAGACGTTTCAACACCAGAAAATTTTGAAAAAGTCATGCAACAGATTAAAGAAAAATATCCTGAGATGACCCCAATGGGCTTCACCACAGTGGGCGATGGTGCAGGACCATTTTTAGACAAATTACAAGACTTCTTAGGTGTTCCTTTAGAGGATAAAAATGGTAAATACTATGATCGAAATTTAGATAAAGAATACTTAGAATGGTTAAAAACATTTAATGATGTTTACCGAGCAGGCAATATTAGTGATGATAGCTTCACAGATGATGGGGCAACGTTTGATGAAAAAGTGAAACAAGGAAATTATGCAACCATGCTCGTTGCTGGAACCAGTGGTCAAGGTGGGAACTTTACAGAATTTATGAAAAAATCTGGCACACGTTATATAGCCATTGATGGACCAAGTAGCACTTCTGGCCGAAAACCAACATTAAATCAAACTGGCATTTCAGGTTGGTTAAGTAATTACATTACGAAAGATGCGAAAGATCCAGCGAAAGTCACTCAACTATTCACATATTTAATTGATGAACCGGGACAAATTTTAACAAAATATGGCGTTGAAGGAGTTACTTATGCGTACAATGATCAAGGAAAAATTGATTATTTACCAGAAGTGAAAAAATTAGAACAAACAGACAATGATGCCTACAACAAAAAATATGGCATTAGTCGTTTCCTATACTTTAACAACGACCGTGTCAATAAACTAAAAGTACCAATGGAAAGTGCTTTAACGCAAATGCAAGAATGGGGCAAAGGAAAATTAGTCCCACATTTCGTAATTGAAAATATTAATCCAGATGCAGGAACGCCGGAAGCTCGGGCGAATGAAGCGATTGAAACCAAACTAAATACAACCGTTATTTCAATGATTCGTGCGAAAGATGATAAAGCCTTTGACAAATCTTTAGAAGACTACAAAGCATTCTTAAAATCAAATAAATGGGATGCAATTGAAAAAATAAAATCTGAGAAAATGGCGGAAAACAGAGACAAACTTAAGTAAGAGAGGAGGAGAGAAAAGCGGATAAAGCAACGAGAAATCCGCTTTTCTCTTTTAATATGAATAAGCTATTTGCATATGAAGGTTGGTATTATCGGATTTTTTCTTTTATTGCCAACTTGATCATTATTAATTTTCTCTTTTTAATTACCTGTATAGCAGGCATCTTTAGCGGTGTCGGCTTAATTGCGTTGTATCGAACGATCTATCGTTTGTATCGTGAAAAAGATATTCCTGTTTTGCGAACGTTTTGGACAGCATTAAAAAATAATATCATGCGAGGTTTTATTTTAACAGGTGTCTTGTTCGTTGCTTTTTTACTGGGCGGTATTGTCGTAACAAGTTTATTTAAAATAGCCACTAGTTTAGGTTTCTTAGCTATTTTTCTATTAAGTTTTGTTGCATTATTTTTGACGAGTTTTCTTTTTCTCTTTTCCGTTTTTAATTGGTCCGTTAAAAAGACACTAGGTGAGACGGTTTATGTGGTCTTAAGTAATAGTGCAAATGCGATTATTTTGTTTATTTTACCTCTTTTAACGTTTGTTTTTTTCTATAAGCTTAATTTGTTTTTATATATTGCGTTAGGATTCGGGACAACGGCTTTTCTTCAAGTTGCGTTTTTTCAGAAAGTGTTAGGTGTGGAACATGAATGAGTATTTTGAGTTTTGGGAAAAGACTAAGGAAGAACTTCAAAAAATACCGCTAGATATCCATCGGCGGGTCATTGACTATCCATTGGAAAATGTTCAAGTGGAACAGGTCGACTTTTTAAGTTTCCTAGGTGAGCGCATCTTTGGCTATTTGTTACTTCCTAAAACGGCGGGGAAACAGCCAATAGTGATTGATTGTTTAGGCTATATGAATCATATTCAAGAACCTTGGCAATTTGCTCATTGGACACAAATTGGTTGTGCTTGTTTTGTCATTGATAATCGAGGTCAAGGGGGATTAACCAAAGATCGCGTGCCATATCAAACAATTTGGCATGAAGCACCAATGGGACGAGGATTTCTAGACAAAGAAGATTGGTACCAACGCCGTTTGTTTGCCGACCATTTACGTAGCGTAGAAGTGGTGCGGACCTTTACTGAAATTAATCAGGACCAAATCATTCTTCGTGGTGGTTCCCAAGGGGGTGGCGTAGTGTTAATGGTGAACAGTTTAGTCGACTTCCCGATTTTAGCTACTTTTGCAGATGTTCCAAGTCATTCTTGTTTAGAAAATAGAGTAGCAGAAGGAACGGGGTCGTATCAAATTATTCATCAGTACTTACAAGAGCATCCCCAAGCGCATGAAAAAATTGCCGCGGTTCTTCCTTATTTTGATAGTCGTCACTTTGTTTCGCAAATTAAAAATCCAGTCTTTGCTTCTGTTGGGAGTCACGATCCGATATGTCCAATGAAAGATTTTTTCCCTTCTTATCATCAGATAAAGGCAAGAAAAGCAGTCAGAGTGTATTGGAAAAAAGGCCATGGTGGCGGTGAAACAACCCAGATCCGTCGTGAAATGCGTCAAATTCAACAACTATTGCAGGAGGTTAAAAATGAAAATAGCTACGTATAATGTCCGGGTAGATACAGAGTATGACCAAGATTGGCAATGGTCTTTTCGTAAAGAGGCTGTTTGTCAGTTAATCAATTTTCATGATTGGAGCCTTTGTTGTATTCAAGAAGTACGACCGAATCAAGTCAGGGATTTAAAGGCGTATACAACATTCACCTGTCTTTCTGCGGAAAGAGAAGGGGATGGTCAAGGAGAAGGACTAGCGATTCTCTATAACGAACAAAAAGTTCAGGCTATTGATACAGGATATTTTTGGTTATCTGAAACACCTCAGCAGCCAAGTATCCATCCTGAAGCTGGCTGTCCAAGAATTGCTTTGTGGGGACTATTTAAGGAAACGACTCAAAATACGCCTTTTTTAGTCATTAATGTTCATTTGGATCATATTTCAGATCATGCTCGTTTAGCAGGAATGACCGTTATCTTAGAGGAGTTACATGACAAAATTGCACAGTATCCAACTTTATTAATGGGCGATTTTAATGCAGAGTCGGGGGAAGCGGTGCATCAACTTGTTCAAAAAAAATTTCAAGATAGCAAAAATTTAGCTACTCATTATGGCCCAAGAGGAACATTTCAAAATTTTACTTACACAAAACCTTGGGCGGAATTAGAAGAAATTGATTATATTTATGTAAAAGGTTGGAAAGTACAGAAAACTGCAAGTTTAACAGATAGCATCGATGGACGTTTTCCTTCCGACCATTTTCCTTTAGAAGCAGAAGTATGTATTGAAGAAAGGTGAGAGTATGAAAGAAAATCAACTGATTCAATTAGTCGAAGAAATGACAATTGATGAGAAAATTAATCAATTATTACAATTAGCAGCAGCGTTTTATTCAGATAAAGCAGAAGAAAAGACCGGCCCTATGTCAGAGCTAGGACTAAATCAAGAAACGATCGATACGGCGGGGACAACACTGGGTGTTTCCGGTGCAAATGAAGCAAAACGTGTTCAAAAAGAATATATGCAAAATCATCGATTAAATATTCCAACACTTTTAATGGCGGATATTATTCATGGTTTCAGAACCATCTTTCCGATTCCTTTGGCTTTAGGAAGCACTTGGGATGAAGCAGCGGTTGAAAAAATGGCGGAGATTTCAGCAAAAGAAGCTGCTGTTTCAGGATTACATGTAACCTTTTCACCAATGGTTGATTTAGTGCGCGATCCACGTTGGGGACGTGTCATGGAGTCAACAGGTGAAGATCCATTACTCAACAGTCGCTTAGCTGCTGCAATGGTTAGAGGTTACCAAGGAGAAAATTTAAAAGAAGACAATTGGCGAGTAGCCGCGTGCGTGAAGCACTTTGCGGCATATGGTGGTGCCTTAGCTGGTCGGGATTATAATACGGTAGATATGTCTGAACGGCAGCTAAGAGAAATGTATTTACCTGGCTATAAAGCTGGATTAGATGCGGGTGCAAAACTTGTCATGACGTCCTTCAATACAGTGGATGGGATTCCTGCTACAGGCAACCAATGGCTGTTTAGAGACGTATTACGAAATGAATTTGGCTTTGAAGGGGTTGTGATTTCAGACTGGGGAGCGATTAAAGAATTAATTCCTCATGGCGTTGCCAAAGATGAAAAACAAGCGGCAGAATTGGCTATCAAAGCTGGTGTAGATATTGAAATGATGACCACGTGTTATCCAGATTATTTAAAAGAATTACTTGAAGAAGGCCGGATTGCTGAAACACTTATTGATGAAGCAGTTATGCGAATTTTAAAACTAAAAAATGAGCTAGGCTTATTTGAAAATCCCTATCGTGGTGCGGATGAACAAGCGGAAGCAGAAGTGATTTTAAGCAAAGAACATCGAGAAATAGCTAAAAAGATTGCTCAAAAATCAATGGTTCTTTTAAAAAATGAAAATATTTTGCCTTTTACACCGCAAGAAAAAATCGCGCTTGTCGGCCCAGGGGCCCAATCACAAGATATTTTAGGGGCTTGGTCATGGCAAGGAAAGAAAGAAGAAGCCATTTCCCTCGTGGCTGGGGCCCAAAAATTAACCACAAATCTTCTAGTTGCCCAAGAACCCTTTGATTACTTTGAACCGACCGCGGCGGCCATTGAAGAGGCTTTAACGTTAGCTAGTCAAGCAGATAAAGTAGTAGTGGCACTAGGCGAAACAGATTGGATGAGTGGGGAAGCTGCCAGTCGCAGTGATATTCGTCTACCCGAAAAACAATTAGCAGTAGTGGCACAAATTATTGAGAAAAATCCCAATGTTGTTGTCACGGTCTACAGTGGTCGGCCCTTAGATTTACAAGGGATAGATGTTGCAAAAGGAATTGTGCAAGCTTGGCAACCTGGAACAGAAGGGGGCAATGCGCTAGCAGAAATTTTGTGGGGACAGTACAATCCAAGTGGTCGCTTAAGTATGTCGTTTCCAGAAACGGTTGGTCAAGTGCCAATTTTTTACAATGTCGACAATACTGGGCGTCCTTATGAGTCAGCACCAGAAGAAAAATATGTTTCTAAATATTTAGATGTCTCTAATTACGCTAAATATCCCTTTGGATTTGGCTTAAGTTATAGTCATTTCTCTTATCAACCAATACAACTAAGTGCATTAACATTTACCAAAGAAGAACCAGTCACTGTCTCTGTTTTAGTAAAAAATGACAGTCCAATCGCTGGAGAGGAAACCGTGCAATTTTATGTACGTGATTTGGTGGGACAAGTGGTTCGCCCAATTAAAGAGTTAAAAGATTTCCAAAAAGTTTGGCTGGAACCAAAGGAAGAAAAAGAAGTTCAGTTTCTTCTTTCAGAGGATATGGTGCGCTATGTTCATTCAGACAATCAGGTAACCAGTGATGCAGGTGAATTTATCGTAATGATTGGTGGAAATAGTCGCGATGTACAAACCGCAACAGTCACGTTAAATGAATAAGATGGGAAGGATAAGTTATGCAGATAAAGAAGCTTAAGCAAGCAGACACAGTTGCTACATTTTTAGAGACAGGTGATTTAAAAGAATTGAATAGCTGTGGCATGATGATTAATCAATTAGAAGGTAATCCTTTAGACGGCAGTATGAACCAACTCTATTTGCGGATAATTACAGGGGACACAATTAATTATCGACCAATGATTGGTTCCAACAGTCAAAGTGATTTTTATCTTTCAGATAATCAATTGACATGGCGGGGTGAATTTGAAGCGGTTCGTTACCAAGTTGACTTTCGTTTGGGGCCAAGCAATCAATGGTTCTGGCGGGTTAATGTCACTGGAACTGGCTTAGTAGATATTGTTTATGGTCAAGATATTGGCTTAGCGACAAAAGGAACCGTTCAGTCAAATGAAGCGTATGTGTCGCAGTATCTTGATCATCACATTTGGCAAGAGGGCGAAGAGCTTGTTGTTTTATCAAGACAAAATCAACCGCAAAATGAGAAGTTTCCAGCCCTTATTCAAGGGAGTTTTCAAAAATTAGTAGGCTACTCAACGGACGGCTATCAATTTTTCGGACGTTCATTTAAACAAACAAACACACCAGAAGCATTGGGGAAAAGATATTTAGCAAATGAAGTCTATCAATATGAATTTGCTTACACCGCTTTACAAACGGAAGCCGTCCAATTAACGAATGAAAGTAAGGAATTTGTTTTTTATGGTGCGGTAACAGAAACACATCCGCAAGCATTAGCTGAACCTTTTTTATCGAAAGAAGACTTACAAGCTATTTATGAAACTGTGACATTCGATTCATTAGAAGAAACACAGGACTATCCTCCGAAACTTTTAGGAGAACCTATCACAGGAAATCCATTAACAGAAGAAGAGTTGGCCGCACTTTATCCCTTTCAGACACAAATTGAAAAAGTAGCAGGTCAGACGTATTCCTTTTTCACGGAAAATTACCATCACGTTGTTCTTCAAGAAAAAGAAATTGCCATGGAAAGAGCGCATGGCCACATTTTATTAAGTGGTAAAGGCTTAACGGTTGACGAACCTTTGCTTAGTACGACAGTGTATATGTATGGCATTTTCAATTCACAAGTAGTTTTAGGAAATACGACCATGAACAAATTAATGAGTAATAGCCGAAACGCTTTAAACGTTATGAAACGCTCTGGTCAACGAATCTACATTTTAGAGAATGGCTTATGGCGCTTACTAACAATGCCTTCTGCTTTTGAAATGGGGTTGAACTCTGCTACGTGGTATTATAAGTTGCCAAAGGATACAATTCGGGTACGCACCTTCACTTCGCCTGATTCAAGAGTGATTCAATTGGAAGTGACCAGTCAAAAGGATGCGTATATGTGGGCTGTTTCTAACCATTTGTTATTAGGACCTGAAGAAGTACCAACCTATCAATTAGAACAAACTGGCAAAACGCTTCGAGTGACGGGAAATCATTCTGCTACAGAAAATTATTACCCAGAACTAACCTATGCATTGACAGTTGATAAATCATTTCAAGTAACCGATAGCACATTATTTGGTGGAGCTGAAGCGGACTTATTAGTCTTGGCAATCGAAAAGACCCAAAAATTTTCACTACTTATTACGGGAAGTATAGAGGACCAATCATTAGTCAATACACCATTAGATTTTGAAAAAGCAGAAAGTCAATATTTGGCATTCATTAATGGCTTGTTGCATCATTTTGAGTTAACACACACAGACTCAAGTGTGCAGCAAATGAATCAATTAACTCGTTGGTATACTCATAATATGCTCGTTCATTATTTGTCGCCACATGGCTTAGAACAGTATGGTGGAGCAGCTTGGGGCACACGAGATGTGTCGCAAGGACCGACAGAATTTTTCTTTGCGACGCAACAGCCTAAGATCGTGGCCTCCATTATTCAGCATCTATTTGAAAATCAATTTGAGGACGATGGCAACTGGCCGCAATGGTTTATGTTTGACCGATACGAAGAACAAAAAGCCAGTGAAAGCCATGGCGATATTATCGTCTGGCCATTGAAAGTAGTGACTGATTATTTGGAACAAACCGCAGATTATTCAATCTTAGCTACGGAAATCCCTTATACAAGTCGCAAAGATAATCACAAAACAAAAGAAACAGCATCTTTATTTGAACATTTGAAAAAAGAAATAAATTATATTGAACAACATTTTTTACCAGAAACTTTTCTATCTTGTTATGGCGACGGCGATTGGGATGACACGTTACAACCTTATGATAATCGTCTTAAAGAGCAAATGGCTAGTAGTTGGACCGTTGCCTTAACGTATCAAGTGTTGAAAAAATTTGCGGCTTTAATTACGGAAATCGATGCTACTTATAGTCAGCACTTAGCAATTTTAGTCGCAGGAATAAAGAACGATTTTCAAAAATATATGTTGGCGGATGAAACGATTCCAGGGTTTATTTATATGGAAACGCCAGAAACTTTTGAACAAATGATTCACCCAAATGACCAAAAAACAGGGATTCAATATCGATTATTGCCAATGACTCGTAGTATGTTAGCTGAATTATTAACACCGGAACAAGTAAGTCATCATTTAGAAATTATTGAAAAAGAATTAACGTTTCCTGATGGCGTGCGCTTAATGAACAAACCAGCGAACTATCGAGGCGGTGTGAGCACTAATTTTAAACGAGCAGAACAGGCGGCTAATTTTGGTCGCGAAATTGGCTTACAGTATGTTCATGCGCACATTCGCTATACAGAAGCGATGGCGAAAATTGGTCAGCGAGACAAAACCTGGCAAGCATTAATGCAAATCAATCCAGTTCAATTAAAAGAAGGGGTTCACAATGCAGAGTTACGTCAAGCCAATGCCTATTTTAGTAGCTCCGATGGCGATTTTAAAACAAGGTATGAATCACAAGAAAATTTTGGTAAACTAAAAGATGGAAGTATTGGGGTAAAAGGTGGTTGGCGAATTTATTCAAGCGGGCCGGGAATTTATTTAAATCAATTAATTACAGCTGTTTTAGGGATTCGGCAAAAGGCCCAAAGTGTGGTTTTCGATCCCGTGTTACCAGAAAAATTGTCTGGTTTAGCACTAACTTACCAATTGTTTGATAAACCTGTCACATATAAATTTTATCCAAATCAGTCAGCGAAAATAGTTATCGATAGTCAAGAGGTTCCGTTTAAGTTTGAAGAAAACCCTTATCGAGAAGGGGGAATGGAAGTTCAAAAAGACGAGGTGCTTTCATTATTAAATGAAGCAAGTGTTATTGAAATTTACCATTAGAAAGGAGAGTAGTCCATGGTAGGAATTAAAGATATTGCAAAAAAAGCAGGCGTATCAATCTCGACCGTTTCTTACGCATTGAATGGTAGTTCAAAGGTAACTGAAGAAACACGAACGCGCATCCAAGCAATTGCTGAAGAGCTAAACTATGTTCCTAACATGGCCGCTCGCACATTAAAACGTCGTCAAACCAATATTATTGGTGTCTATTTGGCCGATTATGGCGGTAGTTTTTATGGTGAATTGTTGGAGGGAATTAAGAAAGGCTTAGCACTGTTTGATTATGAGATGATTGTCTGTAGCGGTAAAAAGTCACATCTTTTCATTCCTGAAAAAATGGTGGATGGGGCAATTATTTTAGATTGGACATTTCCAACAAAAGAAATTGAAAAGTTTGCTGAACGTGGCCATTCGATCGTTGTCCTTGATCGAACCACTGAACATAGGAATATCCGGCAAGTTCTCTTGGATAATCGTGGCGGTGCCACGCAGGCAATTGAGCAATTTGTCAATGTGGGTTCAAAAAAGGTTCTTCTGCTTTCTGGACCAGAAAAAGGTTATGATAGCCAAGAACGATTGGCTGTTAGTACACGAGAATTAACTCGTTTTGGGATACCTTATGAAATTATCCAAGGCGATTTTACCGAACCTTCTGGCTATGCGGCTGCTAAAAAAATTTTGAGTCAACCACAGACAGAACCAGTCGATGTTTTTGCTTTTAATGATGAAATGGCGATCGGTGTCTATAAATATGTTGCAGAAACAAATTACCAAATGGGGAAAGACATTCGGATTATTGGTTTTGATAATTCTGAACTAGGTGCGTTTGTGCAACCGCGATTAGCAACAATTGCCTATTCTAAACATCGATGGGGCATGGTGGCTGCAGAGAAAATTATTCATTTAATGCGGGGAGAAGCTGCTGAGAGCGAACACATTTACACACGTTTTATAGAAGGAGAATCTTTTCCGTCTGAATAATAAATAAAAAGTTTGGTCCAATGCTAGCTAAGCTAGCGGACCAAACTTTTTTCTGTAATGGTAATTTCTTCTGATGCAATGGGTTCATCCAGACTGAGAAGGCGATCTCTAAATTTAAAATGGACTGGCTTGTTCTCATTAATAAATTCATACGGGTAAGCGCCTTGGATTGTTTCACCAGGATTGATTTCATCTGCTAAACGATCTAATTTGTCTTGGAAAGGTGAATCTGTTAAGACTGCATATTGTAAATTTTGGGCTTTTCCGTGGACAGTTTGGCTAACTTCCATAAAACTTTGAATCATTAGCTGAATATTTTGTGTTTTTTCGGTTGTATTGGTTAATTCAAACAGGACATAAAACATTGGTTTGCCTTGATAATCTTTTCCTTTATGCAAGGCAGTTAAGGCTAAACGCCCATCTGGAACCAACAGTGTTCGATTTTCATACGTCCCAATACTTGTCGCCAACACTTCATCAGGTGCGGGCGCACTTTGACTTGCTGGGCTGCCACTTACAGTTGAACAAGCACTTAATAAGGTACTTAGAACGAGTAAGCTCATTAAAATGTAGGGTTTCCTCATATAAAGTCCTCACTTTGGTTGATTGACTATGTAAAAAAACAAATTGCTTGTATCTATATAAAAAAGAGTGCTACAAGCAATATTTTAATCGTAGTGCTAGTAAATAGCAATACTTTTATCAAAATTCATGCTTGGAAATATAATTTGAAAAATATTTTTAACTAGCAGAAAAACATTTCTAACAAAAAGTATTGGCTCAAAGTAAAGAGATCGTTTTGTTAGAAATGAGAAATGGCAACATAAAAGTTTTCTATTTTTCTGCAATTAAGACAGTTTCAAAAGTGAATTCACTAGGAATATGATTCGCAATTGAGTATTCAAAAATATGCCCATTGCCTAGGTAAGCAATTTGTTCTGCACGCATCAGGAAATCATTATCGGTTAAGTTTAAATATTTTTTTTCCAAAGCAGAAGGACGGATCCCAGAAATGCTGACCCGCGCACTTTGAATTTTTTGATGCAATTGTTCCGAAATATATTGATAAATGGAGACTTTCAATTCTTTCATTGTCAAGTTCGGAATTAAAGCAACGGGCATCCAAGTGTATTCAATAATTGAGGGCACATCTTCGATAATCCGTAAACGAATAATTTTGTAGACTAACTCTTCTTCTGTAATACTTAATTTTTCAGTCACCCAAGGCTCAGGTACTTCTGTTGCAAAGCCTAAAACCACGGATTCAACTTTTCCATCGTAGGTTGAGTAAGTGCCGGTTAACGGAGAAAATTTAGTAATGGTTCGATTTTGAAAGTCTTGAACAAAGCTGCCCGAGCCACGTCGTCTGACAACATAACCTTCTTGCACAAGCAAATGTAAGGCTTTTGTAATGGTTAGTTCGCTGACCTGATATTTTTCTGCAAGAAGACGACCTTGGGGTAACTTTTGATTAATTGGATAAACACCTGCTTCAATATCCTGTTTTATAGCTGCATAAATTTCTTTATAACGTGTATTTGTCCGCATCAGAGTCCTCCTTTATCACCAGTATTTCTCTCATTATACCATGAATTTAACGTGTTAAAACTATATATTTATTTTTAACGTAACCATTTAATAATCAAGTACTTAAATAAAAGTAGTTGACTTATCCTTTTTAAAACTATATAGTTTTAAAAGTAAACAGAAGAACTTATTGATCTGATTGGTACTTTTTGTGAAAACCTTTTACAATAAAAGGGCAGTACAGAAAAGAGGGAGGAATGACAATGGAACATCACCAACTAAAAGCATTTCCGCAAGATTTTTTATGGGGCTCTGCTTCGGCAGCTTATCAAGTAGAAGGTGCTTGGAATGAAGACGGCAAAGGCGCATCTGTTTGGGATGAATTTGTTCGGCTACCAGGAAAAACGTTCAAAGAGACAACTGGTGATTTAGCCGTCGATCATTATCATCGTTTCAAAGAAGATGTGGCTTTAATGAAACAACAAGGTTTAAAAGCATATCGTTTCTCGATTGCATGGACACGAATTTTACCTGAAGGGCGTGGTCAAGTAAATCAAGCGGGACTGAAATTTTATTCAGATTTAATTGATGAGTTATTAGCGGCAGGAATTGAACCAATGGTAACTTTATATCATTGGGATTTGCCAGCTGTTTTGCAAAAAGAATATGGTGGCTGGGAATCAAGAAAAATTATTGCTGATTTTGTGGCCTATGCGAAAATTTTATTTGACGCTTTCCGTGGCAAAGTTCGCTATTGGATTAGTTTAAACGAACAAAATGTGTTTACTTCGTTAGGTTATCAATTAGCCGTGCATCCTCCCGGCGTAACAGACAATAAACGGATGTATGAGGCCAATCATATTGCTAATTTAGCCAATGCAGCAGTGATTAATGCGTTTCATGAATTAGAAATGCCTGGCAAAATTGGCCCTAGCTTTGCTTATACGCCTGTTTATGCCGTTGATGCGCATCCTGCCAATGTTTTAGCGGCTGAAAATGCAGAAGATTTGCTGTCGCATTTTTGGTTAGATGTCTATCTTTGGGGAGAATACCCAATTGCCGCATTAAATTACTTAAAGGAGCAAGGTGTGGCCCCAACGATAAAAGAGGGCGATTTAGCGTTACTACGTTCAGCCAAACCTGATTTTCTAGGTATTAATTATTATCGGACGGATACGGTTGCTGCTAATCCATTAGATGGCGTCGGAATAGGGAAGATGAATACAACGGGTGAAAAGGGTTCTGAAACGGAATCTGGGGTACCGGGTTTATTTAAAAAAGTAAATAATCCATATGTTGAACGGACGAACTGGGATTGGGCCATTGACCCGCAAGGTTTGAGAATTGCCTTACGACGATTAGCTAGTCGCTATCAAGTGCCTATTTTAATTACTGAAAATGGGTTAGGCGAATATGATACCTTAACAGAAGATAAACAAATTCACGATACGTATCGCATTGATTATTTGCGAAGCCATATCCAAGCGATTCAAGAGGCGATTACGGATGGCGTTTCAGTTATTGGTTATTGTACATGGAGTTACACCGATTTACTGTCGTGGCTTAACGGCTATCAAAAGCGTTATGGTTTTGTCTATGTGGATCAAGATGAAACACAAAAAGGTTCCTTAGAAAGAATCCCGAAAGATAGTTATTATTGGTATCAAAAAGTCATTGAAACAAATGGACTTATCTAATTATAAGAAAAGAGTGTGGAAAATATGACAGTAAAAATGGGGTTTATTGGATTTGGTAAAAGTGCCAATCGTTACCATTTACCTTACGTAATGATTCGAGAAACACTAGAAGTGAAAACAATTTTCGATTTACATGTTAATGAAAAAGCAGCAGCGCCCTTTAAAGAAAAAGGCGTAAATTTTACCACTGACCTTAATGAATTATTGACGGATCCAGAAATTGAATTGATCACAATCTGTACGCCTGCGCATACACATTATGATTTAGCCAAACAAGCCATTTTAGCTGGTAAATCAGTGATTGTGGAAAAACCATTTTGTGATACGTTAGAACATGCAGAGGAATTATTTGCTTTAGGGCAAGAAAAAGGGGTAGTAGTGATGCCTTATCAAAATCGACGTTTCGACGGCGATTACCTAGCGATGAAGCAAGTAGTGGAGCAAGGCTTTTTAGGAGAAATCAATGAAGTGGAAACACATATTGATTATTATCGACCAGGAAGTATCACGGAACAAGGACCTAAAGAAAATGGTTCGTTTTACGGACTAGGCATTCATTTAATGGATCGCATGATTGCTCTTTTCGGGCGTCCAGATCAAGTCACTTATGATATTCGTAATAATGAAGTGAGCGAGGCAGTTGATAATTATTTTGACGTTGATTTACATTATGGTTCAAAATTAAAAGTAAAAGTTAAAACGAATCATTCTGTCGCTAGTCCGTATCCACGTTTTATTGTTCATGGCAGCAATGGCTCGTTCATCAAATATGGCGAAGATCAACAAGAAAATGATTTAAAAGCCGGAATCATGCCAGATGCACCAGGCTTTGGAGAAGATTCACCAATGTATTATGGAGAAGTGACCTACCGTAATGGCAATGGCGACTGGATTAAAAAACAAATTAAAACGCCTGTAGGTGATTACGGTCGCTATTATGATTCCGTTTATGAAACGTTGAAAAATGGTGCACCGCAACTAGTAACTGAAGAGCAAGCATTAACTAACATCGAAATTTTAGAAGCAGGTTTCCTTAACCCAAGTCCAAGTGTTTATCGTTTGAAAGAAAACTAAAGCGTGTTTAAATGACTTGAAAAGCGCCTGCCCCACAGTCCAGACAACTGTGGGGCAGGCGCTTTTATTTATAAAGAGTTGTGAATTTTAATATAAGAAACGTATATTGTTAGTGAAAATAAAAAAAGGAAAGACATCTTAGTAGCACTACTTCCCCAAGAATTGCTACTAAAATGTCTTTTGTGATGCTCGCTCAATTGAAGAGCCTTAAATAGGATATCGAATATCCAGTATAAATGCAAGTAAACTACTTTATAGTTAATATTAGTATACTTCATAAAATAATTTTTCAAAGAGAAAAAGGCTTGTTATGAGAAAAAATTAATTTTTAACTCGTTTTTTCTAAGCAAGATTCGGGTGAAAAAGACAATAATTACTGAAGCTGAATGGTAATTAAAGAGGTTCTTTGCTAAAATAGGAAAGACAAGAAAGTTTGGTTAACGAAAGAACCAAATCAGAAAGGAGGACAACCAGTGGAAAGTTGGCTTTTTTTACTACTGATTGCCTTGATTGCGTTTGTTGCAAAAAATCAAAGTTTATTAATTGCGTCAGTTGTTGTGCTTGCTTTAAAAGCTTTACCAAATAGTGCGAAAATCATGTCGTGGTTGTCAGATAAAGGCATTAATTTAGGTGTCACAATTATTTCAATTACCATTTTAGTCCCGATTGCTACAGGACAAATTGGCTTAAAGGATTTAATCCAATCATTCAAATCACCGATGGGATGGCTGGGGATACTTTGTGGAATTCTGGTAGCTGTTTTATCCTCAAAAGGAGTAGGTTTAATTAATCAATCACCAGAAATTACGGTGGCCTTAGTTTTTGGAACGATTCTTGGCGTCGTTTTTTTAAAAGGAATTGCAGCTGGTCCGATTATTGCATCGGGGATGATGTACGTAATCATTACTACCTTTCAAGCCTTTCAACACTAAAAAAGCAAACAAAACGCGTAAACGTTTTGTTTGCTTTTTTAGTGTTGATAAATGTCCACATTACTATCTAATATACCACTTTCATTTTTTAAAGTAATGGTTCCCGCATTCGGATGAATCACTAGCTGTAAATGCCCTGTTAAAAACATTTGGTCATACGTCGAAGTATAGACGTGAAAAGAATCATTAGCAATTGTTTCGGTATAAGGCGCTTCTGCTTGATCAACAGGAACGATAATGAAACGATCGCCAATCATACAACAACCTTCTGCGGAAGAATAAGGATTAGAGCCGTCATTTGCTACCAACAAGAAGGTGTTCGTTTCAGTTAAGAAAGGGGCTAAACGTTGTTTTACTTCTTCAGAAATAGTCAGAGACATTTGCCTCACTCCTTTAAATAGTATGTAAAAGGAAGAGGGTAGCTTGTCGCTATGCCGCTCTTCAAAGGTTTTGTTATTTGCTTGTTTCTTTACTGCTTTTTTTGAAAAGAGCAATAGAAAAGGCGACAACTAAGACAACTGTTGCAGCTAAAACAAATGGATTTTTTGTTGCTGATGTGAACCCTAGGACTGTTGAACCAATCGCACCTACGTAAGATAAAATAATCGCTGCTTTCTTTGGTGTTGAAAGTTCTGTAAAGCTATCGCGGAAGGCGACACCTAAACCTAAAGCGCCAATAAAGGCAAACATCCCAAAAATAATGTGTAAAAAGACCATGAATTTCACCTCCAACAGTCAGTATAGAGAGAAATAGCTAGTTTGTAAACTAATTGAGCTTACTTGTGTTATTTATCACTTGATAAATGTCTTTGCCAATGCAAAAAAACAACGTACGATCAATCGGCAGTACGTTGTTTTTTAGTTTAATATAATTAGGAAGCAGAAGCCTTATTTTGCTGGATTTTTTTGATCGATTCTTCTGTTGGCGTCACATATAACGTTCGTTGGTTTTCATAAATCACATAACCTGGTTTTGCTCCATTGGGTTTATGCACATGTTTTACTTGGACATAGTCAACAGGCACTTGTGAAGAAAGTCGATATTTTGAAAAATAAGCTGCTAGAAGTGCGGCTTCAGTAAGGGTTTCTTCGCTAGGATGTGTGTCACGAATAATTACATGAGATCCAGGAATATCTTTGGCATGGAGCCAATAATCAGTTTTTTTAGCGGTTCGTAAAGTCAATTGATCATTTTGCAAATTGTTTTTTCCAACGAGAATAGGTGTGCCATCTGTGGCATAAAAAAGATCGGGTTGGCTTTTTTTCGGCTGTTTTTGTTTTTTATTTTTTTTACGTTTTAAATAGCCTTGTTCAATCAGTTCTTCACGAATCACTTCAATGTCCATTGGTGTCGCAATTTCAAGTTGTGCCACAACTGACTCTAAATAAGAAATTTCTTGTTGTGTTTGCTGAATTTGTGTCTTAACAACTCGGACAGCATTTTTCAATTTTTGGTATTTTTGAAAATATTTTTGTGCATTTTGATTAGGTGAAAGTGCAGGATTTAGCGAGATACGCAATGGTGCATTTTCTTCATAATAATTTGGTAATTCCACCTCGGTGGCTCCTTTTGGGACTTGTGCCATGAAGGTTGTTAATAGTTCTCCGTCGCGACGGTAATTTTCAGCGTTTTCTGTATCGGCTAAGGTTTGTTGTAATTTTTTAAGTTTCTTTTGATTTCTTTTTAGTTCATTTTCAATTTTGCGAATTAGTTCGCCGCCTTGTTGTTTGACACGGTCTTTCTCTGCTTTACCAGAATAAAAGGCATCTAGTAATTCACTGAGTGTCGCATACGTTGTTTGTTCACCAACTAATGATTGATAAGGAATGGGCGTAAAATATTCTTTTTTTTCAGTGACGGTTAATGTCGGTACAACAGCTTCAGTGACTGAGGACCAAAATTCCGTCCAGATGGCCATTTTTTCATTTGGTTGTGAAAGTAAACGGGCACTTAATTCGTCTGCTGTATCTTTGCCTAGACCTTGGAAATGTTGTTGTAAATAGCGTCCGTTTAATTCAGGAGCTGTAGAAAGAAGCGCAAAGACTTCTTCTTTTGAGGCCGTGAGCGGATTAAGTCCCATTGGTTTTGGCGGTTCAATATAAGTTGCTCCAGGAAGCAACGAACGATAACTATTTTGGCTCATTCCAATGTGTTTTATCGCATCTAAGATTTTTCCAGAAGATTGGTTAACTAAAACGATTGTACTGTGACGTCCCATTAATTCAACAATCAAAACAATATTTTGTAAGTCACCTAGTTCATCTCTTTTTGAAAAGGTGAAGTGAATCACGCGATCATTTTCTATTTGTTGAATCGTTTCTAAAATGGCACCGTCCAGAAATTTTCGTAACATCATCACAAAATTAGGAGGTGTTTCCGGATTGCTATAGGTAATTGTAGATAGTTGTATGCGCGCATAACTAGGATGTGCTGATAATAATAATTTATGGTTTTTACCTTTCGCACGAATGACTAAAACGACTTCGTTTTCATAAGGCTGATGGATTTTTGAAATCCGGCCACTTACGAGTGTTTCTGTCAACTCATGAACCATGCTATGAGTAAATACGCCATCAAATGACATAATAAATCCCTCGTTTCTTTCCGACTAATAGCTTTATTATAGCGGAGTTTTTGAATTTAAGAAAGAAGCTTGTTAAAAAGGAGTTGGGTTTTCCTTAGAAAGCTGGGGAAGTTTGCTGGTTTTTTTAGTAATTAAAGCGCAAGGGTAGGCAAGAAAGAAAATGATTAGTATAATAGATAAGAACTAAAAGCGAGGAGCGATTAGAAGTTGAATAATTTTATGGAAGAACTAAA
Source organism: Enterococcus sp. DIV2385 (assembly GCF_051711925.1). Lineage (NCBI taxonomy): Bacteria > Bacillati > Bacillota > Bacilli > Lactobacillales > Enterococcaceae > Enterococcus > Enterococcus sp. DIV2385. The sequence continues at coordinate 1,070,465 of NZ_JBIONV010000001.1, forward strand.
AGAGGCACTTTATGAATTAAGACAAAGAAAACTGTTAATGATTACCGCTATTGTAGCATTAGTATTAATAATTGGCTCAATCATTTTTATTCCAACGATGCAAAAAAATATTCGAGCTGCTCAAGTTGAATCGTTAGTCGCAGGACCCATCAAATCAGAGAAAGTCAGTGTCTTAGATTACAAAACAGCAGACAAGAAAATCCAAGAAACAGGAGCCATGTCAGTCATGTTTGCTAAACCGTCTGGCAAGCAATACGATCAAATGGTGAAGCTGTTTAATTCAGATAAAATGAATGAATTTCATCGATCGCTGTATATCTATCCGTTAATTTATAATGCTGGCAAAGCACAAGAGCAATACAATGTTAGCGGCGATGAGATCACGCTTGTTTTCTTTGAAAACGGCAAAGAAAAGACACGGACGGTTGTCGAAAAATCTATGGATTTAAAAACACAATTAATACCAGAATTAAATCGATTACCAATGGCTGGCGTTTTGAAAGACCAACAAAAGGCAGCCCAAGAAGCTGAAAAAGAAGCAGCAAAGACCGCTGAAACACAGACGACGACCAGCATGACTGGCGTTGCTCAATCTACTGAAACGACGACAGAAAGCACTGATACAGTACCAGAAACTGGTGAATAATAGCTAGCTATGTTAAACTTAGATTGTAGAAAGTTTTAAGGAATTAGAAAGAGGGGATTTTCGATGGCATTAGTAATTTCAATGACGATTTTAGTAAGTTTATGGCTGATTCAATCGCAAAAACAAGCAGTTAAAGTTCCCGTGAAAATTGAAAGAAACCGAAACAATTAAGTGGTAAATATGCTGAAATAAAGAAAAACGAGCCTCTCATAAGAGTGGCTCGTTTTTAGAAGTAAAAGAAATGCAAGAAAATAAAAACTTTTTCTTGACGAACAAAATCAATATAGTGTAGACTACCTTTAACAACATAACTAGGAGGGAAAATACATGACACAATTATCTAACGTAAAAGAAATGCACCAATCATGGCAAAACTGGCGTAGATAGTTGTATGTATGATTCTTTCATAGATACAACTTTAGAAGACTTATTCTAAAAAGTGTATCTATGCTGGTTATATTCAAGAAGAAAAAACGACCACATAGAGGACCCATCTATGTGGTTTTTGTTTTGCATAAAAACAACGACCACTCCTAAACACTTAGGATAAGTCGTTGTTTTTTTGCTACGAATCACTACGATTGGCACGAAGTGACAGAGTAGATGATGAGTAGTACAAGGTGAACGAAGAGAACGTTGTCCCATTCGTAGAAAAGTGCTCCTGCGATTCTCACCAAAATTGAGATCCTCGTCGCAGCTAAATCCTGACATTTGTAAAAAAGTGTTCCTAGGATTTTGACTAAGCAGAGGATTACGAATCTCAGTTTCACTTTCAACGGAAGAAACGCCCTATAGATAATGGTTTTATTATTAAAAAGAAAAAGTTGCCAAACAAAAGGGCAGTTAGGAGAATGCAAAATGAAAAATAAACGTTTAACGTTTGTCGTGTCTTTATTAGCTATTTATTTAATCGGTGCTTTTTTTGTGAATCAAAAAGTGACGAATTCAAAGAAAGAAACAGTTACTGTAGGGGTTTTGCAGTTTGTCAGTCACCCCGCATTGGACGAAATTTATAAAGGTGTCGAAGAAGGGTTAAAGGAAAATGGCTACGACAAAGGCAAAAACTTAGAAATTATTTTTCAAAATGGTCAAGCCGACCAGAGTAAGTTAGCAATCATGAGTCAACAATTAGTACAAAAAAAGGCAGACGTTTTAATTGGTATCGCCACGCCAGCTGCGCAAGCGTTAGCCAACACTACCCAAGAAATCCCGATCATTTTAGGCGCCATTACGGACCCTGTTAGTGCTGGATTGGTGAAAGACAATCAAAAGCCAGGCGGTAACATCACGGGTGTTAGTGATCAATCACCTTTGTCAGCCCAGATGGATTTACTAAAAGAATTGATACCAGCTGCCAAAAAAATAGGTATTCTCTATGCTTCCTCAGAAGAAAACTCTCGATACCAAGTAGCTGAAGCGCAGAAAGCAGCTGAAGCCAAAGGATTGACAGTGAAAACATATGCTGTGCCATCGAGTAATGAAATTGCACAAACGGTTCAAGTGATGACTAAGGAAACAGATGTGATTTATATACCAACTGATAATACGATTGCTAATGCCATGCAAACGGTAGTCGGAGAAGCAAATCGAACCAAGACGCCGATTATTCCTTCGGTGGATACAATGGTAGAACAAGGCGGTTTAGCAACAGTAGGGATTAATCAACATGCGTTGGGGGTACAAGCCGGCAAAATGGCAGCAGAGGTTCTGTCTGGAAAAAGTCAACCAGCAACTACACCCATTTATACCTTTAATACAGGCGACACAATTATCAATGAAAAACAAGCTCAAAAGTTAGGAATTACGATTCCCGCAGAGTTAGCAAAAAAATCGAAATTGATTAACTAATTATCAAAGAAAGTAGGAGAAGCGATGATTGTTTCAGCAATTGGACAAGGAATGTTATGGGCCTTGTTAGGACTAGGTATCTTTATGACTTATCGTATTTTAAATTTTCCAGATATGACCACAGAAGGTTCATTTCCGTTAGGGGGGGCGGTTTGTGTAACTGCCATTACAACGGGGGTTTCACCATTTGTAGCGACTCTTTTAGGGGTCGGAGCAGGAATGCTTGCCGGTTTAGTGACTGGTTTACTATTTACAAAAGGAAAAATTCCAATTATTTTAGCAGGAATTTTAGTGATGTCTGGTTTAAATTCCGTGATTTTATTTGTGATGAAATCGCCAAATAAGTCTTTATTAAACCAACCGAAGATTCAAGATGTTTTTCAAAAAATGGCCTTACCAGATTATTATGATACTATTTTTTTAGGGATTAGTGTTTTGGCTGTGGTAATGATTTTACTGTTATTTTTCTTTAATACTAGTTTGGGACAAGCCTATATTGCGACAGGCGACAATGAAGAAATGGCTCGCTCGATTGGCATTCAAACGGATCGCATGAAAATTTTAGGATTGGTTTTATCGAATGGCTTGATTGGCTTATCTGGCGCTTTGATTGCCCAAAATGATGGATATGCGGATGTAAGTAAAGGAACCGGTGTCATTGTGATTGGCTTGGCTTCACTCATTATTGGTGAAGTACTGTTTGGAGAATTAACGTTTGGTGAACGGTTGATGGCGATTGTTGTAGGGAGTATTATTTATCAACTATTGATTTTATTAGTGATTAAATTAGGCTTTGATACGACGTATTTGAAAATCTTCTCAGCAGTGATTTTAGCAATCTGTTTAATGATCCCACAATTGAAAAAAGCATTACGACTACACGGCTTTTCTGATAAGGGGGCAACGAAATGAAACCAGTTGTTGAATTAAAAAATGCGACAAAAATCATTGATAATGGGATGAATGAAAAAAAAGTGATTTTGGATCATGTGAACTTAGCCATTTATCCTGGGGACTTCATTACTGTTTTAGGTGGAAATGGCGCAGGCAAGAGTACGCTATTCAATAGTTTAGCAGGAACTTTGACACTAACAGAAGGACAATTTTTAATTGAAGGAGTCAATCGCACCAATCTTTCTGAAGTCAAACGGGCCAAATCTCTAGCGCGTGTTTTTCAAGATCCTAAAATGGGGACAGCACCAAGAATGACTGTGGCAGAAAATTTATTGCTTGCCATGAAACGCGGACAAAAACGTCCCTTAACATTACGGAAGATAAATGAGCAACGCACCTTGTTTACAAAAATCTGCCAAGAAGTTGGCAATGGCTTGGAAAATCATCTGGATACACCGACAGGTAACCTTTCTGGCGGTCAACGCCAAGCCTTAAGTTTATTAATGGCCACTATCACAAAACCAGAATTATTACTTTTAGATGAGCATACTGCTGCCTTAGATCCCAAAACATCCAAGCAGTTGATGCACTTAACGGAACAACGGATTGAAGAAGGGAACTTAACTTGTTTAATGATTACCCATCGAATGGAAGATGCTTTACGATATGGCAATCGTTTAATTGTTTTACAAAAAGGTAAAATTGTTCAAGATTTAAACGCTGCTGAAAAAGCACAATTAACGCTACAAGATTTGTTGCTGTTCTTTGAAGAAGTAGAATAAAAAAACAAGCTCAGAATGTAGTGACCCCAAAAAGTTAGACTTTTTATAGAGTGGATTTTTCCACTCTATTTTTATGCAGTTTTTTGATTGAATTGTCGAAATTCTACTGGGCTTTTCCAGTTAAGTTTTTCCTTGATTCGGTGATGATTGTAATAATAAATGTAGTTCTCAATTGCTTCTATCAATTCATTTTGACTTTGATAGATTTTTCCATAGTACACTTCTTGTTTTAGGATACTGAAGAAATTCTCCATGGGAGAATTATCTAAACAGGTTCCTTTTCGAGACATACTTTGAAAGATATTGTTGTCCTTTAATGTTTGTATATAGACATTCATTTGATAAGCCCAGCCTTGATCAGAGTGAAAGGTGCGCCGATAGGGACAATCATTTGTTTGAGAAATTGCTTCTTTCAGACCTTCCATAACTGTTTTACCATTTGGTTGAGTAGAAAGGCTATAGCTTAGAATTTCACTATTATACATATCCATAAATGGATCTAAGTATAGTTTTTTCTGACGAAAGATGCCTGCGTTATCTGCTTCAAAGTACTTAAATTCAGTTGTATCAGTTGTAATTTTTTGATGAGGAACAGAGGTTTTAAATCGGCGACGAATCAAATTTTTAGCGATTTTACCAACGATTCCTTTATAGGAATTATATTTTCTGGATTTCTTAGTAAAAGCTTTGACTTGTAACTTTAACTTTTGTATTAATCGCTGGACTTTCTTTTTATTCACTTGAAATCCACGTCGTTTCAATTCTTGGGTTATCCTTCTATAGCCATAATGTTGATGTTTTTTACGAATCGCTTGAATTTCTTCTTCAATGATTTGTGTTGAAGCTGTTCTGTCGAGGCGTTTTTGCCAGTACATGTAAGTAGATTTTGGAAACCTTAAGGTTTCCAAAATATCTTTTAATCGAAAGTGTCTTCGGAGACTGTGAATGATTCGTGCGATTCGTTCATTTTTTGTTCGTCCTCTAAACGCAGTCTCCTCAATTCTTTTAAATAGGCATTCTCAATTTTTAACATTCTATTTTCTTTTTCTAGTTTCTCTACTTGAAATCGTTCACTTGGTAGTGGTTGGGGTTCATTTCGTTTCTTTTTAGACATGGTAGGTGGACGTCCTTTCTGTTTAGAGAGTCCCTCTATACCAAACTTCTGATACGTTCTAAGCCAATTCGCAATCAATGATGGATTGTTCATTTTTAGAAGATTAGCTGCTTCTTGATAGGACAACTCTGTTGTTAAATATAACTCTATCGCATCTAGCTTAAATTGAACAGAGTAATTCTTATTTTTTCGACTGCGAAGTAGGCCTTCTTCACCAAGTTCTTTATAGGCATTTATCCATTTGCTTATTTGAGAACTATCTTTAAACCCATACTTCTTTGCGAGAAACCTTAGACCTCCTTGACCAGATAAGTAGTCATGAACAAGTTTAAGTTTAAATTCAAAACTGTATTTTGCCATACAAAAAAACCTCCAAAAGTTAGATTTCTAGGTCTAACTTTTGGGGGTCGGCTCAGAAAATGAGCTTGTTTTTTTATTTTTTGACCAATCGGAAGAGTCGCTTGGGGAAAAAACGTTTGACAATTCGTTCCAGTAGCGATGTCACCATAAAGCCCGCTGCGATGGCTGCAGCAGTAAAGACAACTTTTAAAATCAACTGCAAACCGTCATCAATATTTCCTAACAAAATGCTCCGAACTGCTTGATAGGCAGGGCCTCCTGGCACTAAAGGAACCAAACTCGGAATATAAAAAATAATCATCGGCATTTTTTTGTAACGGGAAAAAAAGATACTAGCGATTCCTAACCCGACCGTTCCTAAAAAGTTTGCAAAGGTTTGACTAGCATCAAAAGTTTGCGTTAAGACATAATAAATCATCCAGCCTGTCATGCCAGTAATGCCACAAGCCACCAGTGCTTTACGAGGAATGTTCGTAATAATACCAAACGTCACAGTCGCTAAAAAACTAAAGAGAAGATGAAAAATTAGTTCCATTTGAACACTCCTTACATAAATAATTTAAAAATCAAGGCAATTCCCAGGCCAACAGACCCAGCAATAAAAATAGCTTCTGTCCCTCGCGCCGTCCCGCTGATGAGGTGGCCCGCTAAAATGTCGCGAAAAGAGTTCGTAATCGCCACACCTGGAACTAACGGCATTACCGCACCAATAATAATATTATCGATGTTGACCGCTAAGTGAAAATGCACAGCCAAATAGGCCAACAAACCAATGACAAAAGCGGCTGCGAATGAATCGAGGTAAGGAACTTGGAATAACTTTTGGGTAAAAAGATAACTGGCATACCCAATCACGCCAACAAAAAAAGTTGCAATAAAATCTTGCCAAGTGCCACCAAAAATGTACATCAACGTACAACTAACAATCCCGGCTGCTAACAAGCGTAACGAAATTGAAAAAGTGGGGGTATCTGTTTCTAATAGAGTTAAGCGCTGATAAAGCTCTGGCAGAGTAATCTCTTTTTGCGCAAATTCTCTTGATAATTGATTGACAAGGCTAACTTTTTCCAAATTAATCGAGCGCTGGGGGATGTTTTCTAATTGCGTATAATTACTGGAACGAAAGCCCACGAAAATCCCTGTAGCCGTCGTGTAACAAACGCTCTCTGACTCGCCAGCATTTGCTGCAATCCGAGTAATTGTATCTTCGGTTCTATATACTTCAGATCCGCTTTCCAGCATAATTTTTCCAGCTAAAATGCATGTATCAATAATTAATTGTTTTCTTTTTTCGCTATTAACCAAAGGAATGGCTCCTTTCATTTCGAGTTCACTTTTAGTGTATCATTTTTTTTAAGAACTGTACGCAATTTAAAACAGAGATAGAAAAAAAGTGTGATTTTTTACAAAAATGAAACGAATCTTAAGAATAAATGAAAACAAATAAGGAATTAGTAAAAATTATGGGTTAGTTGTAAGAATCTAGGATCTTTCCTTGCATTTTAGTAGGAAACATCCTATCCTAAACATAGAAAAACAAAGGGGTCAATAAAAATGGACAACCAATGGTTACTCTACGGAATTAGCAGTGTCGTATTAATTATTTTAATCAGAAGAACAATCCTATCAGGAAACATCGTATTAAGTTGTTTGTTGGGAGCGATTTTGCTGATTCAAGTAGTGGGAGTAGCTCTCTGTGCTCAGCAGAAAAAGAAAAATGAACATACAAAAGAACTACCTTCTTCTAAAGTACATCAATAGAAGAAGGTAGTTTTCTCTTATAGTAAATCAAATTTTTTCAAGCCATTAACAATGCCATTCTCAGTATTTTTAGTTGAAATAAAGGTGGCTTTTTCTTTTAGTTCTTCTCGCGCATTACCCATGGCAATTCCATAATCACAGGCCTCAAACAGCGCCAAATCATTGATGCCATCACCAAAGGCATAAGTGGGAATGCCGTTTAATCCCAAGGTGTTAAAAAGATTTTTGACACCAGAGCCTTTAGAGACCCCTTTACGAACAATATCAATTGAAAAAGGACCATTGCGATAAAAGGTCAATTCAGGAAACCGCTCATAGTAATATTCATCATCATCGCCATGTTGACTTAAGACCAACATCATGTTGACGGCATCATTCTCATAACCTGTGGGATCAATTTCTGGAACAGCTGAATGAATATAATCATAGGCTTGTTTCACTGTGCCAGTATGCCCTGTACAAAAAATACGGCGCTCATTGTAAAAAGCCAATTCATGACCACGATGTTTGACATGTTCATGCAGTGAAACACATTCCTCTGTTGTAAATTCATCTGAATAAATCGTTTTTCCTTCATAATGAATAAATTGCCCGTTCATTACAATCGCAGAATCAATACCACTGGCTTTCATGATTGGCTGAATCTCACACAAGGTCCGTCCTGTCGCAATTAAAGGTAAAATTTGATTGTCTTTCAAGGCCGCCACTGCTGCGGTAATCTCAGGAGTAATTTGCGATGTTCCATCTAACAAAGTTCCATCTAAATCAAAAAAAATAATAGCTTTCATTTTATCCATACCCTAACATCCTCTCTACGCTTGTTATTTTAACAAACTTTTCTGAAAAGACAATGGGTTCCCATCGTTTTCTTTAAAAGAGCAGGAAAAAAAGTGATTTTTGATGGTTCTGTAAAGGATTTTTGAAGAAATATAGAATCGGTTGGTACAAATTCAATTTTAGAGTATACTACAATAGAGCAGTTTTATGAAAAGTGAATAAGGAGTGAATGAAATGAATATATTAATGATTGAAGACAATGAATCCGTCTCAGAAATGATGCAAATGTTTTTCTTAAATGAAGGGTGGGAAGCTACCTTTAAAGATGATGGCAAAGAAGGATTGGCGACTTTTCTTGCTTCGCCAGAAAAATGGGACATGATTACGTTAGACTTAAACTTACCTAGTATGGATGGGATGGCTGTTTGTCGTGAAATTCGCAAAGTTTCAGCCAATGTTCCCATTATTATGTTGACCGCTCGTGATTCTGAAAGTGACCAAGTAATTGGCCTTGAAATGGGTGCGGATGACTATGTGACAAAACCATTTAGTCCATTAACTTTGATTGCACGGATGAAAGCTCTACATCGTCGTGCCGAGGTGGCAGAGGCTGCGCATGATACGTCTGAGAATACAGATGAAACGTTTGATGTGATTACGGATCATTTTAAAATGAATACGAAAACACGAGAAACATATTTAGATAATCAATTAATTGAAGGCTTAACACCTAAAGAATTTGATTTGTTATACACTTTAGCAAAAAAACCACGCCAAGTCTTTTCACGCGAACAACTACTAGAATTGGTTTGGGACTATCAATACTTTGGCGATGAACGGACAGTTGATGCCCATATCAAAAAATTACGACAAAAAATTGAAAAAGTAGGTCCTCAAGTCATCCAAACGGTTTGGGGCGTAGGGTATAAATTCGACGATTCAGGTGTTGCTTAATGAAGTATTTGTATCAACAATTACTTGCTTTTATAGGTGTGATTGCTCTGATTATTCTCATTGTCGGAACGTCTTTCACACAATTGACCAAGCGCACAATGCAAGAAAATAACTATGAACAGCTGTATGGTTATGCAGAATCGGCTTTAGAAACACGTGACTTTTTTATTAATGTTGCGGGTGTTTCAGATCGAGATGTTTTATCCTATTCATTTCAGTTGACTGAGCGCGTACTCCAGAAGCAAGATGTGCAATTTGTGTTTATTAACAAGGACCGCGAAGTGCAGTACCCACCAGTTGATAGCACAAAAAAATTAGACTTTTCCTTAATCGATAAAAATTGGGATCAAATCATGAAAGGCAATCGTGTTTATGCAACAGAAAACATTGATATTTACGGGGCCCGAAATACTTCGTCCTATGTAATGTTACCGGTGTATGCATCAAATCAGTCTTCTGATAAAAAAGTGATTATTGGTTCACTCGTTATTACACAACCTGCCAAAAACGTTGACCGAAGTGTTCAGTCAGTGACACAAAACTTGATTAAAGGCTTTATTTTTTCTGGTGTGATTGCCTTGTTACTAAGCTATCTATTTGCGACTTTCCAAGTGAAACGAATAAATCGGATGCGTAAAGCCACCAAAGAAATTACTAGTGGAAATTTTGATATTCAATTACCGGTTCATGACAAAGATGAATTTGATGACCTAGCAGAAGATTTTAATAAAATGGCCGCGTCTTTAAAAGAATCACAAGAAGAAATCAATCGGCAAGAAGAGCGCCGTCGTCAATTTATGGCGGATGCCTCTCATGAAATGCGGACGCCTTTAACAACTATTAATGGCTTGTTAGAGGGATTGCAGTATAATGCTATTCCTGAAAATCAAAAAGAGAATGCGATTAAACTGATGCAGAATGAGACCGCTCGCTTGATTCGCTTAGTCAATGAAAATCTTGATTATGAAAAAATTCGGACCAACCAGATTCAAATTGTTGTGAAGAAGTTCAACGGAACAGAAGCTTTAGAAAATATTGTGACTCAACTAACGGCCAAAGCTGAAGCCGCCGGTAATCAATTGTATTTAGACACCACCGAACCAATTGATGTGTATGCCGATTATGATCGTTTCGTTCAAGTGGTTGTCAATATTGTTCAAAATGCTATCCAATTTACTGAAAATGGCGAAATTCATATTGCTTTAGAAAAAGGCTATTTAGAAACTATTGTCCGTATTTCTGATACAGGAATCGGCATGACGGAAGAGCAAATTCTGAATATCTGGGATCGTTATTACAAAGTAGATCCATCCCGTAAAAATACGAAATATGGAGAATCAGGATTAGGCTTACCAATCGTTCAACAATTGGTCCGTTTGCATAAAGGAAAAATCAATGTTGAAAGTGAACTTGGTAAAGGCACCACATTTATTATTTCATTTCCTGATGTTGAAATTACTGAAAACTAAAGAAAACGTCTGGTCACAATCAGTGCCAGACGTTTTTTTAGTTTAATAACGCATGTAGAGACAGAGGGTGCACATAGGGACTATCAATAATTTGTGGATCTTTTGTCAGAAATAGCAAGCGCTTGTTTCTTTTTTGAACTGCTATTTTTAATTGAGGTAAAATTTCTTGACGTTGTCCAATCGTTAATGAAGAAAAGATGTCATCAATCACTAACGTACTTGTTTTTGAAAGCAAAAGTTGTATTATGCGCATTTTAATTTTTTCAAAAGTCGTAAAAGAAGTAAATGAACGACCAAGTAAGGCAGGTTCTAATTGGAACACCTGGAAAGCTTCGGCTAGAACTACTTTTCGATCCCGTTCTTTGATCGTACTAGCGATAAATAAATTTTCTTCTAATGGCAAGTAGGGCAGAAAGGTTTCACTAGAAGAAAGCCTAGTAATGGTTAATTGGTTTGTTTGGAAAAAATCGGCCAATGCGAGTTCTTGTTCTGGAGCAGAATAAATGATTCCATAAACTTCTCGCAAAGCTAACGCGTCGAATGAGGATTTTTTTTCGGTTATTTTTTTGAATGATGGTGTGACATTCATAGAAAATCCCTCCCTTATTTCTTATGTGTACGTAAATAAATCAACGTGAAAGGAGTCCCGCAAACAAGAGGAATGCCAAGCAAGATTAAGCAGTTAACAAAGCAATTACGGATTGTATAAAGCGACTGCATACTTTTAAAATCAAAAGAAAACGCTTGGATCGTTTGAATCCCTAAATGCTGGATATTTGTAATTGTGACATCCTGGTCGGTACTTTTAGCTAAAAATGCTGGAGTTTCCAAATGAGACCACTGTAAAATAGCATCACGAGCAGCCCAAAGAACAGTATTATACGTTTCTTGAAACATTAAAGTGAAAAGTAAAAAACTGAAAATTCCTAATAGAGCCGGTAAACATAACTCTAGTAAGAGCTGTTTGGTGACATACATATTTGAAAAGTGCATGTGATACCATGTATGTATTTCTTCCTTTTTTATGCGTAATGTCACATACATCAACAGAAGAAAAGTAACACCAAAGAAAATGACACTACCTAGATAGAGGTGCCAATAGTATTGGATCAGTTGGTAATGGTAACTAGTTTGTTTTTCAATATCGACAAAGTCTGGCATCGTTCGTAAAAACTCTTTTTCAAAATCAATCAAGTTAAACAGCCCAGTCAATAAGAAAGAGAACAGGAAGAAGAAGAGTGCGGTGATTAACGTGATTTTTTTATGATAAAAACTACTAGCTGTAGCGTAACGGACACTTCTCATCAACTTTCACCTCTCTAAACTATCTTTAGTATAGTGAAATAATATGAATTAATTATGAAAAAGTAGCAAAAAAGCTTGAGCAAATTGCTCAAGCTTTTTGAAGATTTATTTACCCGTTTTTTGATAGCCTTGATAACTGTCAGTGTGATATTCATCAACGGTTGATTTATTATTGTTTTTACTGTAAACACTCGTTGATTTTTCACCTTTTTCTTTTTCAATTGCTTCCAGTTGTTGCAATTGGTTCTTGTAATCATAGTCTTCTGGGTTAACTGGTTTTAAGCCGCTATTGGTATAGAAACGAAGCAAGTCACCGTTAGTAATTTGGTCAGACGTTTCTAATTGTTTCGTCGCTTTGGCTTTTAAATCAGCGACTTCTTTCTTAACTTCTTCGGTTGGTTCTGTAATTAAAGTGCCTGTTTTAGTATCGTAAATGCTAGAACCTAAAATAGTATATTTAGGTGTTACAACATTGCCGTTGCGGAAAGCAACGATTTGATTGTGTTGTTTAGAGAATAAATCTTGGCCTAGCTGAATGTAGTTTTTCGTATCGACACCAAGCAAGTGTAGAAGGGTTGGTAAGGCATCAACTTGGCCGCCATACGTATGGTTCACACCGCCATTTTCTTGACCAGGAACGTGAATCATATAAGGAACACGTTGCATATTGGCGTTGTCAAAATCGTTCCAATCTGCTTTGGTTTTACCTACTAATTCTGCTAAGTTTTGGTTTCTTGAATTAGAAACCCCATAGTGATCGCCATAAAGAACAATGACTGAGTTTTCATAGAGACCTGAAGATTTCAAGTAGTTAAAGAATTCTTCGACCGCTTTATCTAAATAATTCGCTGTTGCAAAGTAACCATTAATTGTTTCGTCAGAGGTTTTTGCAATTGGGAATCCTGCTTCATCGTTTGTAAATTGAGAATAAGGATAATGATTGGACACAGCAATAAATTTAGAATAGAAGGGTTGTTGTAAATGTTCTAAATATTGAACGGATTGATTAAAGAATGGTTTATCGTGTAACCCATATTGGAATGAGTTATCTGAATTAACATCATAATAACTAGCATCAAAGAAATAGTCATAGCCTAAACGTTTATAGGTTTCATTTCGATTCCAGAAGTTACCGGCATTTCCGTGGAAAGCAGCGCTAGTGTATCCTTGCGTTTGTTTTAAAATATCGGGTGCTGCTTCAAACGTATTTTTCCCACCAACTTGTGTAAAGAGTGAACCTTGGTCTAAACCAAATAGTGAATTTTCAAGTAACGTTTCGGCATCACTTGTTTTTCCTTGACCAACTTGGTGGAAGAAGTTATCAAAGCTAAAGGTACTTTTACTATTGTAAAGACTATTGATAAATGGTGTGACTTCGTGTTCTACGCCATTTTCATCTTTTAATTTGTAATTAACTAAAAATTGTTGGAAACTTTCTAAATGGATATAAATTACATTTTTGCCTTTTGCAATACCAAACTTACTATCATCGGGTGCCGCATATTGTTGTTTCACGTAATCTTCAACTTGTTTCATATCGTTAGCACTGGCTTCGGCACGGACTTGGTTTGTTTGGTAAGTTGTAATGCCATCGTATACGGTAAAGGCATTTAAGCCTAAGAATTTCACGATATAGTCACGAGAGAATTGACGTCCTAATAATTGGGGACGTTCTGTTTCAGCCATAAATAGATTGAATAAGAAAAAGACAACAGAAAGGAGTGTGACAGAGACTGCTACACGTGCGCGGACTGGACGGGCATCTGTTTTAATTTTTTTCGTTAATAATAATACGCCAATAATAATGAAGTCTAAGAAATAAATGACGTCATAAGGTCTAAAGAGACGTAAGGCACTTTCGCCAAGACCGCTAGCTACTTTGCCAGCACCAAGCATCGTATTAACTGTGATGAAGTCAGTAAATTCTCGATAATACACGACATTTGAGAAGAGCAGTAAACTCATCAAGAAGTAAATAATCATCATTGTAATATAAGAAGCTTTTTTACGGCGAACATACAAAGCGATGGCTAATAAAAAGACCGTTGTGGCAATTGGATTAATTAAGAGTATGAAATACTCGTTAATATTTTCCAAACGTAAATGGAAATCAACGGCGTACGCAAAGAGGTTTTTTAGCCACAGTAAGATGGCGATTAGTGAGAATAACCCCAGTCGCGTGTTCAAAATATTTGTTTTAAATAATTTTTTCAAAATAAACGTCCTTTCTAAACGATGATTCTATAAAAGTAAAATTAGGTAAATTTCGTATTTTACAATATCGCTTTAATTTTACTCTTTCACAAATTTTATGTCAATTCTTACCGAAGTGAGGAATGGGGATGTTAAAGAAAACTTACTATTTCCTTAAACTTTTTAGTTCGTTAAATGACGTGAAGCTTGAATCCTTTAAAGACAGATGGGCCTTTTTTTGCTATACTAGATAGGACTTTGAAAAGTAGGTGTACAGAATGAAACTTCAAGTAACTAAAAAAGCAGAACATAAATTTAAAAAAGGATATCCTTTAATTCAGAAAGAGGATTTGCAACAAGTGCCAGCGTCGTTACCAACAGATTGGCTTACTTTGATTGATAGTAAAGGCCAGCGTTTAGCTGAAGGATATTTAGGCGAACAAAATAAAGGAATTGGTTGGTTGCTGTCATGGCATGGACCAATTAATCAATCTTTTTTTCAACAACTCTTTGAAATAAGTCGTGAGAAGCGGACGTCTTTTGAAAAGGATTCGCTGACAACCGCTTATCGATTATTTAATGGAGAAGGGGATGGCATTGGGGGAGTGATCATCGATCGCTATGCAGATTACGCCGTTTTTTCATGGTATAATGAAACCCTTTATCAGAAAAAAGCCGAACTTTTGACGGCGTTTCGCACAGTTTACCCTGACATTATTGGTGCCTACGAAAAGATTCGCTTTTCCACAAAAGATTTACCAGAATCACAGTTTTTGTATGGCGAACAAGCACCCGAGCCATTACTTGTCACTGAAAATGGCGTTCAATTTGCTACCTATTTAAACGAAGGATTAATGACAGGCATCTTTTTAGATCAAAAAGAAGTTCGTGGTCGATTAGTAGATGGTTTTGCAGTAGGTAAAACAGTCTTAAATATGTTTAGTTATACAGGTGCTTTTTCAGTAGCTGCCGCTATGGGGGGTGCCGTGGCCACCACTAGTGTGGATTTAGCTAAACGAAGCTTACCGAAAACGACTGAGCAATTTGAAGTCAATCATTTAAATCTTGCCCCGCAAAAGATTATTGTCATGGATGTTTTTGACTACTTTAAATATGCTTCACGTAAAGGCTTGAGTTATGACATGATCATTTTGGATCCGCCGAGTTTTGCTCGCAACAAAAAGAAAGTTTTTTCCGTTGCTAAAAATTATGGGGAGCTAGTGAAAGATTCTATTGATATTTTAACGGATAAGGGAACGCTTATTGCCTCAACCAATGCGGCAAATTTATCCTTAGCCAAATATAAAAAAATGGTGATTACTGCCTTGCAAGAGAAAAATGTTCGTTACAAGATTACGGACACGTATCAATTACCGGCAGACTTTCAAGTGAATCCTAATTTTCCAGAAGGTAATTACTTAAAAGTCCTGTTTATCGAAATTGAAAAATAATTTTTTACACCAAGCAAAAGTCCCAGCGCCGCTGATCGGCATTGGGACTTTTGCTTGGTGTTTATTTTATAGTAACTTTTGGGCTTTTTGGGTATTTGCAAAATGCAGCTTCGCGTAGTTCGCTAATAAGTCTAGGCCGCCTTTTATCAAAATACGGGCGGCTACTTGGTCTGATTTGCTGCCAGCACCAGAGGGCACAGAGAAACCCAATTCTGCAGATTCTTTGTCTAACTCTTCTAAAAAAGCAGCGCGGCTAATAATAGAGGCGGCAGCAACGGCAACATGATACTGCTCTCCTTTAGTGACGAAGAACAATTTTTCAGTGACTTGATTTTTTTCATTACGAACATATTTCCGATAATTATTTTCAGGGGTGAACTGGTCAATCAAAATCCCTTCTGGCTTTGTGGGAGCCAATTCTTGTAGCAACAGATAAATCGCTTGGTTATGCAAAGCGACTTTCATGTGTACAGCATTGTAGTTTGGTTGGATCTCATTGTATTTTTTGGGTTCAACGATTAATAACTTGTAAGGAATCAGTTCTTTAATGACATGTGACAATTGAATAATTTGTGGGTCGGTTAATTCTTTGGAATCACGAACACCCAATGCTTTTAGTTTGCTAATCATGCTTTTGTCAACATAGGCAGCACAGACAGTTACTGGACCAAAATAGCTACCATTACCGACTTCATCGGAACCTATCACAGACCAGTTGCCAAAATCAGCAGGCAGTGTAGTAGTCTGGGGAGAAATTTTTTTCTTTGGTGTGGTACTCGTTCCTTCCCAACGAGCGGCCTCTTTTTCAGCTTGAGGTCCCTGAAACATGACTTTACCTGATTGATAAGCGGTGATAGTAGTGGTGCCAACCTTGGCTACAAAGACAGTATAAGGGACCGTTTTATTTAAACGATTGGGTTGATAAACAGTGGTCATCTCTGCTAATGTTTTTTTACTAACTTTAATTACGTGATTCTGTGCCATCAATTGTTCCTCATTTCTTGATATTTCTTCTTTACTATAGTAAAGGAAAAACAAGTAAATGAAAAGGTTTTGCGTTAGCTTGTTCCTGAAAATGACAATGTTTAGGAAATGTATAATTTTTTTCTATAGTTGGACGCTAGTTGTTATCTAAATTTTTATTCAGTGCTATACTGTGGGAGAGAAGGAGACGATGAAAGAGTCGACTAGAACAAGGGGTGATGTGTTTGAGAAGAAAAAAAGAAATGCAAGAAAACGAACCAATAGCAGTGACTGCTAACGCGGAACGCTATTATCCAGAAGATAAACAAGGCTTGACGGCCGCACAAGTTGAAGAAAGACAGCGAAAAGGCTTAGTCAATGCCGCCGTCGATACAGAGTTTATCACAACGAAACAGATTGTTATTAATAACGTATTTACGTATTTCAACTTAATTTTTGTGGTACTAGGTGTGTTATTAATGCTGGTACAATCTTATAAAAATATGACCTTTTTGCCAGTAGTAATCATTAATACGGTCATTGGAATTTACCAAGAAATTAAGTCGAAGAAAGTATTAGATAGCTTAAATATTCTAAACGCTACAAAAGTAACCGTTGTGAGGGATGGCCAAGAACAAGAAATTTCGCCAGATGAACTGGTTTTGGATGATGTGGTGCTCTTTAAATCGGGTGAACAGATTTCTGGGGATGCAATTGTCTTATCTGGTGAAGTCCGTGTGAATGAATCCTTGTTAACTGGGGAATCTGATGAGATTACCAAAGTAGCAGATAGTCAACTTTTGTCAGGTAGCTTTATTGTGTCAGGTTCTTGTTATGCAAGAATTGATAAAATTGGCGCTGAGGCCTATGTTCATCAATTAACGCTTGAAGCGAAGTCAATTAAAAAAGGGGAACAATCAGAGATGGTCGGTTCCATTAACCGTTTGGTGAAATGGGTAGGGATTATTATTATCCCAATCGGCTGTGTTCTATTTTTCCAAAGTTATTTCATCAACCATCAAGGGCTTCATGACAGCATTGTCTCCATGGAAGCTGCCTTGATTGGGATGATTCCGGAAGGGTTGTACCTTTTAACAACCGTTGCATTAGCTGCCAGCACAATGCGCTTAGCGAAGCGCGGCGTTTTATTGCACAACATGAAAAGTATCGAATCCTTAGCACGTGTTGATGTGTTATGTGTAGATAAAACAGGAACAATTACTGAAAACACGATGGAAGTCCAAGAGTTGGTTCCTGTGGTGAGTATCGAAAATGATGGTACAGACTTAACCAATGTCGAAAAATTAATTGGCGATTTTTGCCGAACAATGTCAGCTGACAACGATACGATGAAAGCGATGAAAGAATTTTTTGTTACTAATAATCAGAGGGAAGCCGTTAGCTATACCTCGTTTTCGTCTGTCGAAAAATTTAGTAGCGTGACTTTCCCGGAAGCGACGTATATTCTTGGGGCGCCAGAGATGATTTTGAGAGACAATTATGAAATGTATCAATCTGAAGTGGAACATTATACAAGTCAAGGCTATCGCTTATTGGTGTTCGGAAAGTATTTAGGAGAATTTCAGGAAACGTTGGCAGCAGAGGTTCAACCTCTAGGCTACATTCTTCTTTGGAATCCGATTCGTAAAGAAGCCAAAGCAACTTTTGAATATTTCGCTGAACAAAATGTGGCTATTAAGGTCATTTCTGGCGATAATCCTTTAACAGTATCCAATGTAGCACAAGCGGCAGGCATTATTGGTGCTGAAAATTATGTGGACGCGCGAACATTAACTACAATGGAAGCCCAGACAGAAGCGTTAGAAAAATACACCGTTTTTGGTCGTGTCACGCCAGAACAAAAGAAACAATTTGTACTATTGTTGAAAAAATTAGATCATACAGTGGCGATGACAGGGGATGGAGTCAATGATATTTTAGCCATGAAAGAAGCAGATTGTAGTATTGCCATGGCTTCAGGAAATCAAGCTACAGCACAAGCCTCGCAAGTTGTGTTGTTAGATTCTGATTTTTCAACGATGCCGGAAGTTGTCTTTGAAGGCCGCCAAGTAGTTAATAACATTGAACGCTCTTCAAGTTTATTCCTTGTAAAAAATATTTTCTCCTTGCTGATGTCTGTCTTTGCTATGATTTTTGCCGTGACATATCCTTTACAACCGACACAAGTCACATTGATTAGTTTATTTACAATTGGGATTCCTTCGACATTTCTAGCTTTGGAACCAAATCATCGTCGCATTGAAGGGAAATTTCTTTTCAATGTGTTATCAAAAGCAATTCCTGGTGGGTTAACGGATATGTTAGTAGTCGGTGCCTTACTAATTTGTGGTGATATTCTTGCACTTCAAAAAACGGACATTTCAACGACTGCAACATTGTTGCTAGTTTCAGTCGGCTTTATGGTTCTTTATAAAATTAGTTCACCAATGAATCGTTACCGCAAGCGCGTAATGATTGGCTGTTTAATCGGAATGGTTATTACAAGTATTTCCATGAAAAACTTGTTCTCGTTAACTTCGGTATCGCCAACAGCCTTGTTACTTTTAGCCATTCTTTTCTTTGCAGCAGACTCAACTTTCCAACATTTATCAACCATTTCTGAAAAAGTTCAATTATGGTTTTATAAGAAAAGACATTAGGAGCAAAACACCGAGCCAAAATTATTTTGGTTCGGTGTTTTTTGTTTTTTATTGTTGAGAAAAATAAAAACACTTGCACCTAGTTAATCCTTGATAGTATAAACCTAACCAATTATTTTAGATAGGAAGGATTGAATAAAAATGAAAAAAAGAAGTTTTGTCTATTGGGGAATGTTTTTCATTCTTTTGTCGACGCTGATAACGCCTTTTCTGAAACTTGAAACAGGATATGCGCAAACGGAACCAACTAGTACCAGTGAAACCAATCAAATTTCTGCTACGCCAAACGTAGTGCCGCGTAAGCAAGTAGGCAACATTGTGACAGCGATTCATCTAACGGACAAAGAGGGAAACCCACTTGGGACCATTAATCAATATACAGACATCTACCTCCGAATTGAGTTCAACTTACCGGATAATACCGTTAATAGTGGGGATACGAGTGTGATTACTTTACCCGAAGAGCTACGTCTCGAGAAAAATATGACCTTTAATGTAGTAGATGATACAGGTGCTGTGGTTGCAATTGCAGAGACCGATGTAGCAAATAAAACGGTTACGTTAACGTATACAGATTACGTAGAAAACCATGCCAATATTAGTGGGTCTTTATATTTTACAAGTTTGATTGATTTCGAAAATGTCGAAAATGAATCCAAGATTCCTATTTACGTCACGGTTGAAGGGGAAAAAATATTTGCTGGCGATCTTGATTACCAAGGTGAAGGCGATGATGTTAACGAAAAATTTAGCAAGTATTCGTGGTTTATCGAAGACGATCCAACCGAAATTTACAATGTACTACGGATTAATCCAACAGGGCAAACGTATACTGATTTAGAAGTGGAAGATGTGCTAAAAACAGCAAGTTTAAGTTATATCAAAGACACTATGAAAATTGAACGAGGACAATGGACACTGGATGGAAATGCTATTTGGCAGTTCACGCCAGAGGAAGATATAACTGGTCAGTTGGCTGTCCAGTATGGTCCTGGTGACCGCAATTTTTCGGTGCATTTTGGCAATATTGGGACTAACGAATATCGTATCACCTATAAAACCAAAATCGATCATCTTCCCGAAAAAGGTGAAACCTTCACAAATTATGCAAAATTAACAGAAAATCAAACGGTGGTGGAAGAAGTCGAAGTGAGTCGTGTCTCACAAACGGGTGGTGGAGAAGCTAATGGTGAACAATATGATGTTGAAATTCATAAAGAAGATGAAGCAGGCCAGCGTTTAGCAGGTGCAGAGTTTAAACTCATTCGTAACTCAACCAATCAAACAGTGGCCAAAATCACAACAGATCAAAACGGAACAGCGGTTGTTAAAGGCTTGTTAAAAGATAACTATACTTTAGAAGAAACCAAAGCACCTACCGGTTACCAGCTTTCGCAAAACAAGATTTCAATAACACCTGAAGACTTTGGTAAAAACTTAGTTGCACTGAAAACTGTTGTGAATCATAAGATTTCATATCAACCAGTCGCTGCCTCATTTTTAGCTGGAAAAGTTCTTTTAGGAAAACCACTGAAGGATGCTGAATTTCAATTTGAATTGTTAGATGAGAAAGGCACAGTACTAGAAACGGTTAGTAACGATACTTTAGGGAAAATTCAATTTTCACCATTAACCTTTGAAACTCCTGGAAACTATCAATACACCATTCGGGAAGTAAACACGCAACAGACAGGTGTTTCCTACGATACGCACAACCTTCAAGTTCAAGTAACCGTCGAGGCGCTTTTAGGAAATCTTGTAGCAACTACTCAGTATGATGGAGGTCAAGTATTTACTAATCACTATACGCCAGAAAAACCTATAGAAAGTACCACGCCACCAACGAGTGGGACAACAGATACTACCACGAATTCAACCACAGAAACTACTTCAATAACCATTGAAAAACAGGCGATTCGTAATAAGGAATTGCCAAAAACAGGAGAAACAAAAGAAAACGCGTTTCTTTTCTTAGGTAGCCTTCTTTTGATTCAAGGAGCATTTATCTATTTTAAAACGAAAAAATAATCGCTTAGATAGTTCCAGTAATCGAGACAAAATGTGCAAATTTCGAGAGATTTAGCTTGTTCATTTGAGTTTGGAATGGTTCTGTGCTATACTATCTTTAGCGTAATGATACTAGTTGGGAGTGAGCGGATTTCTGCTCACTCTTTTTGATGGAAAAGTCATCAGGACACGGTTCGTTACATCAATCTCGAAGGAGGCGAAAATTTTGAGTAGTGCTGTGGAAACTGTAACAAAGTTAGTCACACCAATCTTAGAAGAACAAAATTTTGAACTTGTGGAAGTAGAGTTTGTTAAGGAAGGAAAAAATTGGTTTTTACGAGTATTTATCGATAAAGAAGGTGGCATTGATATTGAGGAATGTGCCTTTGTCAGCGAAAAATTAAGTGAAAAACTAGATGCAATGGATCCAGATCCAATTCCGCAAGCGTACTTTCTGGAAGTTTCTTCTCCGGGAGCAGAACGTCCGTTAAAGAAAGAAAGCGATTATGAACAAGCGGTAGGCAAGTACATTCATATTTCTCTTTATCAAGCAGTTGATGGAGAAAAACAGATTGAGGGTACCTTAGTCCATCTTGATTCAGAACAATTAACATTAAGTGTAAAAATTAAAACCAGAGTGAAGGAAATGACTTTTGAACGTAAAAATATCGCAAAAGCTCGTTTAGCCATTCAATTTTAATCAACAGACTCGAATGTAAAAAAGGGTCCACTAAAAGTTTTACTTTTAGCCAGGCCTGTGACAAGTTTTAACGAGAAGTTTTTCCCTTGGAAGAAGAACCACTCGTTCAGCTTTAACGAATCCATAGGAGGAAAAGAAAAACAATGAGCAAAGAAATGTTAAATGCATTAGACGTATTAGAAGCTGAAAAAGGGATTCCTAAAGATACGGTGATTGAAGCGTTACAAGCAGCTTTAGTTTCTTCATATAAAAGACATTATGGACAAGCAAGCAACGTCGAAGTTGAATTTGAACCAAAAAAAGGCAATATTCACGTGTATGCTGTCAAAGAAGTAACAGAAGAAGTATTTGATTCACAATTGGAAGTTTCATTAAAAGATGCCGTTGCATTAAATGGTGCATATGAAATCGGCGACAAAATTCGTTTTGAAGTTACGCCAAAAGACTTTGGCCGCATTGCTGCCCAAACAGCAAAGCAAGTAATTTTACAACGTGTCCGTGAAGCAGAAAGAACAATTATTTATAATGAATTTAGCGAATACGAAAATGACATCATGCAAGGAATTGTTGAACGTCAAGATCGTCGTTATATCTATGTAAACTTAGGTAAAATCGAAGCAGTCTTATCAAAACAAGATCAAATGCCAAATGAATTTTACCAACCGCATGATCGGATTAAAGTTTACGTATCACGTGTTGAAAACACATCAAAAGGCCCACAAGTTTTTGTAAGCCGTAGTCATCCAGATTTACTAAAACGTCTTTTTGAACAAGAAATTCCAGAAGTTTATGATGGAATTGTTGAAATCGTAAGCGTCGCTCGTGAAGCTGGCGATCGTTCAAAAGTAGCCGTTCGTTCAACAGATCCTAATATTGACCCAGTGGGTACCTGTGTTGGTCCAAAAGGCCAACGTGTCCAAGCGATTGTGAATGAATTAAAAGGCGAAAATATGGATATTGTGGAATGGAACGAAGATCCAGCTATTTATATTAGTAATGCCTTGAATCCAGCTCAAGTATTAGATGTTATTTTTGATCCAGAAAATAGCAAAGCATGTACAGTTGTTGTACCTGATTATCAATTGTCATTAGCAATTGGTAAACGTGGTCAAAATGCGCGCTTAGCTGCTAAATTAACGGGCCATAAAATTGATATCAAATCAGAATCTGATATGGCTGAATTTTATGAGCAACAAGCCAATCAAGAAGTTGCCGAAGTGGCAGAAGAAATGGATGAAGCAATTATCCATTCAGATATGACGGCAGATGATTACGAAAACTTGGCTGCTGAAGAAGCAGTTGTTGAAGCAGAAATTACAGAAGAATTACCTGAACAAGAATAACGTTTTTGGAGGGTGAAAAAATGAAAAAGAGAAAAATTCCAATGCGTAAATCGGTTGTTTCAGGCGAAATGAAACCGAAAAAAGAATTAGTCAGAATTACTCGCTCCAAAGAAGGCGAAGTGGCCTTAGATCCAACTGGTAAATTACCTGGACGTGGCGCTTACGTTGATTTGGATCCTGCGGAAGTCCAAAAAGCTTGGGATAAAAAAATTCTTGATCGTGTCTTAGAAACAAAATTAAGTGATGAATTTTATCAAGAACTATTGGATTATGTAACACATCAAAAAGCCCGCAAAGAGTTGTTTGGCGATGGAAAATAAAACCAAAATTTTGAACCTTTTAGGTTTAGCAATGCGCGCCGGTAAATTAGTCACAGGCGAGGAATTAACCCTTAAAGATATTCGTGCAAACAAAGCGAAATTTGTGTTTGTTGCGCAAGATGCCAGTGAGAATACTAGAAAGAAAATCAAGGACAAAAGTTCTTATTATAATGTTCCTGTTAGCGAACTGTTCAGTCAATTCGAGCTCAGCCAAGCGATTGGGCGACCACGAATGGTTATCGGAGTAACTGATGCAGGATTTGCCACCAAAATCAAGGAATTACTAAAAGGTTAGGAAGGTGATTGCATGGGAAAAAAAAGAATTTATGAACTAGCAAAAGAAATGAATAAAGCAAGCAAAGACGTTGTCGATAAAGCGCATCAATTAGGTATGGATGTTAAAAACCATATGGGCGCAATTAGTTCCGAGCAAGAAACAAAGCTTCGTCAAGCATTCGGAGGAGGAAGTACCGTAAATACTCAATCAAAAGCAACAAACAACCAAAAGCAACAAACAACACAAAATAAACCAGCCAATAAGAAACCAATGAACAATAAACCTGGTGAACAAAGAAATAACCAAAATCGTCCAAACAATCAATCAACGAATGGACAACAAAGAAACAACAACAACCAAAATCGTCACGGCCAAAGCAACACACAAAACCGTAGCAATCAAACAAATACAAACAATCAAAACCGCAATACCCAAAACAATAACGGTTCTACAACGAATCAAAATCGGACCAGCCAAAATAACAATGGCGGGAACAACCAAAACCGTGGCGGCCAAAACCGTAACAACAATTTTGGAGGCGGTCAAAATCGTAATAACCGGAATAACTTTAATAACCAAAACCGCAATCGTTTCAACAAAAAAGGGAAAAAAGGCAAACATCAACAAGAATCAGCGAAGCCAGCAGTACCAGCACGTAAATTCCGTGAATTACCAGATGTTTTAGAATATACAGAAGGTATGAACGTGGCGGATATTGCGAAAAAAATCCACCGCGAACCAGCGGAAATCATCAAAAAATTATTTATGATGGGTGTCATGGTTAACCAAAACCAAGCCTTAGATAAAGATACAATTGAATTATTAGCTGTGGATTATGGCATGGAACCGCAAGAAAAAGTCCAAGTTGATATTGCGGACATTGATAAATTCTTCGAACCGGAAGCAGTTGTTGAAGAAAACTTAACCACACGTCCCCCTGTTGTCACAATCATGGGACACGTAGACCACGGGAAAACAACATTATTAGATACATTGCGTCATTCTCGTGTGACTTCAGGTGAAGCGGGCGGAATCACGCAGCATATTGGTGCCTATCAGTTAGATATTGATGGCAAACCAATTACGTTCTTAGATACACCAGGACATGCGGCCTTTACTAGTATGCGCGCGCGTGGTGCCAGCATCACTGATATTACCATCTTAGTTGTTGCAGCGGACGATGGAGTAATGCCACAAACAATCGAGGCGATTAACCATGCCAAAGCGGCAAAAGTGCCAATTATTGTAGCAGTTAACAAAATTGATAAGCCTGGTGCAAATCCTGATCATGTGAAACAAGAATTAAGTGAACATGAATTAATTCCTGAAGAATGGGGCGGAGATACGATTTTCGTCAATATTTCAGCAAAATTCAATCAAAACATTGATGAGTTGTTGGAAAATATTTTATTGATTGCTGAAGTAGAAGACTTAAAAGCTGATCCAACGCAAAAAGCAATTGGAACAGTGATTGAAGCACGCTTAGATAAAGGTAAAGGTCCGGTTGCGACATTACTCGTTCAACAAGGAACTTTACATGTTGGTGATCCAATCGTTGTTGGTAATACTTATGGACGTGTTCGTGTGATGACCAATGACATGGGCCGCCGTGATAAAGAAGCAGGACCCGCAACTCCTGTGGAAATTACCGGATTAAATGATGTTCCTCAAGCGGGTGATCGTTTTGTGGTCTTTGAAGATGAAAAAACAGCACGTCAAGCAGGGGAAGAACGGGCTAAACGTGCGTTGCTTGAACAACGTTCAGCAAGTAGCCGTGTGACATTGGATAACTTATTTGAAAGCCTAAAAGAAGGCGAATTAAAAGAAGTTAATATCATTGTCAAAGCAGACGTACAAGGATCTGCCGAAGCCGTTTCAGCAAGTTTACAAAAAATTGATGTAGAAGGCGTTCGTGTGAAAATTGTTCACGCGGCAGTTGGGGCCATCAATGAAAGCGACGTAACTTTAGCCGCAGCAAGTAATGCGATTATTATCGGCTTTAACGTTCGCCCAACACCACAAGCAAAACAACAAGCAGAACAAGAAGAAGTTGATATTCGTTTACACCGTATTATCTATAAAGCCCTAGAAGAAATCGAAACAGCGATGAAAGGGTTATTAGATCCAGAATTTGAAGAAAAAATTACGGGTCAAATGACGGTTCGTGAATTGTACAAAGTATCTAAAGTTGGCACAATCGCTGGCTGTTATGTTACAGAAGGCTTTATTCGCCGCGATAGTGGCGTTCGTGTCATTCGTGATGGTATTGTTATTTATGAAGGTAAATTAGCAAGCTTGAAACGCTTTAAAGATGACGTGAAAGAAGTCAAACTTGGTTTTGAATGTGGTGCTATGATTGAAAACTTCAATGATTTACGTGTAGATGATGCGATTGAAGGCTTCATTATGGAAGAAATCAAACAATAATTTTAGTAATTGGAGGAAGACACTATGGCAAATTATCGTGACCGTCGTGTAGGTCAAGAAATCATGCGTGAAGTGAATGATATCTTGAACAAACGCATCAGAGATCCACGCGTCCAAGGCATCACTATTACAGATGTTCGTGTGACCGGTGATTTACAACAAGCAACGATTTATTACAGCTTGTTATCTGATTTAGCTTCCGAACAACAAAAAGCTCAACAAGGCTTAGACAAAGCCAAAGGACTGATTCGTAAAGAATTAGGACAACGGTTAACCTTGTATAAAACACCAGAGTTGATTTTTGAAAGAGACGAATCTGTCCAATACGGAAATCACATTGATGAGTTGATTCGTAAGTTGAATCAAGGTGAATAATTAAAAAGAAAAAGCACACCAGACGAATGGTGTGCTTTTTCTTTTCATGATTTCTTGATAAAATAGTCATGGAGGTGCAAAGATGAAAAGAATTGTTGTTTTCTATAAAAATGGAGATCGTTATTTAAAAGAAATGGGTTCAGGCAAGAGTTCCCTGTACTTTTTTCTTTTCTTCTTTGTACTACATAGTATGCGGGAACATATTATTCAGTTCATCGGATTTTGGCCGTCATTTATATTCGTCCTCATACTTGTCCCAAATCTTATGCTTGGCGTCGGACATATTAACCATTGGTACCAAAACCGCTCTTGAATTTTCCAGAATACTTTTAAGCATGGAACAAAATCCTTATTGATTTTGTTCCATGCTTTTTAAGTTAACCCAGTATTTAATACCATCACAGAATAATCCCTAAATTCAAAAATCCGTCCTTTATAAAGATAAGTGGCGCCATACTTTTGTCGATAGTACGTAATCACATTTTTTAATGTTTCAACATCGATTTCCAAAAATTCAGCACAAGAATAATGGTTACTTAAGCCAGCTTCAGAGCAACGAATTAAATCGTCTAATGTAACTAATTGCTCTAAGGCCACATTGCGAGCTTTCAACTCTTGCTTCCGATTTTCTGTACAATTTTGATTTAAAATAGTGCCAACGGATGTTTGATAATGCCCGTATTCCTCGGCTAAAATGTTCTTCTTTTGACGGGTACTCAATGTTTTTTCAATATAAATTTTGCCATTTCGATACAACCCATAACAACCTGTTTGATTGTATAAATCAATTTCTAAAACCGTCACATCCTTTTGAATGGAACTGACGAGTTTTTCATAATCATTCACTTTACCATTCACCTGCCATTACTTAATAAAAAGAGTAGATGGGAAGTTAATCCTCTTTTTTGTCAGAAGAAATCGATTGTTGATATTTGGCATCAATTTCATCCAAGTAATCGTGAATTTTCTCGATTTCTTCTTTTGAAAATATCTTTTCTGGATCCCCAGCGTGGGCAGCCAGTGTCATTTCGTCACGGCGAGGGAATGAGAGAATTTCTGCTTGCGTTTGTTGTTCGTGTAATTGTTGTTCGGCAAATTGATAAACGATGGCTTGTCGTTGGGGCTCTAATTTTTTATAAATGCGGTCGATAGTTGAGGCATTTTTTTCCATGGGAACCTCTTGTCCCATCAACCAGGCCTCATTAATGTCTAATGCATCTGCAATGCGATAAACTTTGTCTTGTTTTGCTTCGTAACGACCAGCTAGCCAATCGCTGATCGAAGATTTACCGATGCCAGTTTTTTTCGCTAAATCACTAGGTTTGATGTTCTTGGCTGTTAAAGCCTCTTTTAAACGGACAGCAAAAATGTTCATATTTCCGAACCTCCTATTGCCTCAAAGTATACTATACCTGTTTTGAGAAGGCAAGTAACAATCGCAATTAAATTTAGCAGTTCATAAAACCGAACTTATGAGTTGACAGTGAAAATATTTGATGCTAAGATAGAGCCATTCGAATGTTCGGTTAACTGAACTATTTTTTTGAACATTTTGTTCGGAAAACCGTATTTTTGTAGAAAGGGTGAAGAAATGAGTCGGAATTATAAAAAAACGTTGTCGGATATGTTACTTTTAGCAATTATTTTATTAATAAGCAGTGTCTCAATAAAAATTGGGGCCATCGTGATTGGTATGATTGGCCTCATGGAATTACTAACAGAGTAACAATAATTTAGTCAAAAGGAGAGAAGCGGATTGGCAGAACGACGCATGTTTGCAAAAACGATTATTGATAGTGATGCGTTTTTAGATATGCCCTTATCAAGTCAGGCCCTGTATTTTCATTTAGCGATGCGTGCCGATGATGATGGATTTATCAATAATCCCAAAAAATTGCAGCGAATGGTCGGTTGTGGGGAAGACGATCTAAAATTGTTGATGGTTAAAAAATTTATTCTAGTATTTGAAAGTGGTGTGATCGTTATCAAACATTGGAAAATTCATAATTATATTCGCAGTGATCGTTACAAACCAACCTTGTATCAAGAAGAGAAAAATCAGATTGTTGAAAAAAATAGCAAAGCTTATACGTTTAAAGTAGAATCGTCTGTCAGTGGTCAACCAGCTGACTACCAACGGTTACCACAGGAAAGCATAGTCCAGTCTAAGTTAGGTCAGAGTCAAGGTAGTAGTTCAGAAAACGATTGTTTAAAGATGATTTATCATTTTTATGAGGAAAACGGCTTTGGTACACTGGCCTCAAAAACAAGCCAAGATTTTAAGTATTGGTTGCAAGATTTTATACAAAAAGGGGCTAGCCAAGAGGAAGCATGCCAATTAATCTTGCATGCTTTAGGAATTGCCGTCGATCGAAATAAACGGAATTACGGCTATGTAAATGCTATTTTGAAAAGTTGGGAGCAACAAAATTATTTATCCGTACATGAAGTTCTGGTAAATGATAAAAAACAAGTGTTGGAGCATGCGCCGCAAATGACAGAAGAATATCAAGAGTTAGGTTTTTAAAGAAAGGAGGAAATCAGTATGCATGCGACAGATCAAACTTTTCAAATACTATTGAGTCAATTGTTAGAAAAAGTTGAAGACCGTTGTCCTGGATGTGGCAGTGAACAATATGTTTGGCAACAAAAAAATAAAGATGGCACAGAACGTTGTGCCCCAACTTGTTGGTCGTGTGGGTATAAAATGCTAAAAAAACATGAACAACAAGCCAATCAACAACGTTCTCAAGAGAGTTTTGAGGCACGTACACAAAAATTTTTTCATCAAGGGTCCTTAATTGCTGATGATGCGCTACGGCAATGTCGCTTAACCAATTACCAAACCACTGAATTAGAAACAAGACAAGCAAAAGACCAGGCCTTAGCAGCAGTTTCAGCGATTGTTGAAGGAAAGCCAATCCACGTTATTTTTTCAGGGAAACCTGGTGTTGGTAAAAGTCATTTGGCTATCAGTATTTTAGTTGAAGTCTTAGAACGCTCTGCATATCAAAAGTATTGTTTATTTGTCAGCTACTCTGAGTTATTAGAAAAACTAAAAATGTCCATGAATGAGTCGACCAAAAGCCAAGCAAAGGCTCAAGCGTATATTACTAGAATGAAAAAAGCAGACGTTTTGGTCTTAGATGATTTAGGTGCTGAATTAGGAATTAAAAATAAAGTTAGTACGGATTTTAATAATGACATCTTAAACCGAATTTTAGAAGCTAGACAGAATAAAGCAACTATTTTTACTACTAATTTTTCTGGAAAACAACTGGTGGAGGCCTATGGAACACGCATTATTTCTCGTCTAATGAAGCACGCCAGTGGCTATGTTTTCCAATATAAAGACACAACAGACAAACGAATGAGGAGTGTGAAATAAATATGTTAACAATTATTATTGGGTTTATCTTTTGGACAATGACACTAATGTTAGGTTATCTAATTGGTGAAAGAGAAGGCCGTAAACATGAGTAATTTAACAAAACGTAAAAAAGATTTATTTGAAATGAAAAGCGTTGTATTTAAAGATATTTCAAAGCAACAAAGCGAAAAAGCACAAAAAAGAAAACGACTCTTACAACTAATGAATCAATATCCCGATTGGGCAAGTCAAAAAAATAAACTTATTATGCAGGAAATTCAAGAATTAGGACAAGCAATCGGTAATTGGTCGATGGATCAATCAAGACCCATCCAATCCATCAAGGCCGCATCGTTTACAAAAAGCGAGTATCTCTATTTAATTTGGCTCGGTTATTCAGATGAAGCAATTCGTCACGGCTTAGACATGTCGAAAGAGTGTTATTTTATTTATCGATTAACACTTTTAAATGAATAAAAGTAAAGGAGATTAACCAATGCGTACGTCAACATTTAATTATATCAAAGATATTTTAGCAGACTTTTATAAAACAGATGAGTATATCCGGCAACGGGAAGAAGAATTACGGCACCCTTATCAAGAAGCAGATTTAAATGCTGGTATTAGAGGACAAGGACTTCACTCTGTAGTGACCGAACGAATGGCGATTACGATAGCTATGGATCGTCGTCTGTGGAACTTAGAGAGAAATCGAGACATTATCAAAAATTGTTTAGCCGAAGCGGATGAACAAACGCGCGTGATTATTGAAGAACTATATATGAAAAAACGGCCCTCTTTAACATTAATTGGACTTGCCCAGCAATTATTTATTAGTAAAAGCCAAGCCTATAAATTAAGAAATCATTTCTTTGAAGCGGTGGCGGATGAACTAGGGATGTAAACATGGAAAAAGCGTGGAATTTTTTCAGGTGTCAACATGGTAAATTAATAGTGTCGAAAGAGATAGATAAACGTGAGGCAACCAAAAAAATAAAGACACGGAATTCTATGATTTTGACTGCTTTCTTGTGTCAGCTATGAAGGAGCAGAAAATGCCGGCTGCTTTCAAGATCCTTCATTTTGACTAGAAGAGAGCCAATTTGTTAACCAATCCTGAATTTTTAGAATGGAAAGGTGGCGCTAAAAATGAATGAAGCGGAACAAGAATTATATGAAGCCCTTGTTGCAATCTGCCAGACGTCAGGATTTTTGTTGCTAGAGGAACTGCCGACAGATTTACCAGATCAACCATTTGTTTACTTAGGTGATAGTAAAGAATTACCTAAGCCAACTAAATCAGCTATTTTGGGAGAAATTGAATTAGTAATGCATGTTTATGGTGCGTTATCTGAACGACAACAAATTTCTACAATTAAAGGAACGATTTTACGGCAGGCAACCAGTAACTTAAAACGAACGGCTCATTTTAATTGGGGTATCAAACATCAAGAAGTCAAAGCACAAATGGTAAAAGATACCAAACAAATGAAAAAAACAATTTGGCATGCTGTACTACCATTACACATGCAATTTTACTAGGAGGAATTATCAATGGGAGAAGTTATGCAAGGAAAAGACCGTATTTTATTAGTTCGTCGCTTGGATGAAGCAGCGACAAAGAAAGCAATGAAACCCTTATTTCAAATTGAACATGAATGGGAATTCTCACGTGAATCGAGCGGTACGCAAACAAAAGATGGCGTTGCGAATGCTGTTTCTGGTTTAGAAGTTACGTTATCGTTAAGCGGTTTAGCCTCTCGAGATGATGAAAATTTATACATGAAAGACGCAGTTGAAGATGGCATCTTAATGGAATTTTGGGATGTTGATTTAAAAGGTGAAAAAAATGCGGAAGGTAAATATCCAGCAATTTATGCCCAAGGTTATGTAAATTCATGGAGTTTACCAGCCAATGTAGAAGAATTAGTAGAAATCGAAACAGAAGCCTCTATTAATGGCAAACCACAAGATGGTTTTGCAACAGTAGAAGCAGATATTATTGCGGAAGCACAATATGCGTTCCAAGATACCGTTCCAGAGAAAGCACCACAACCTGGCGCATAATCAAAAAAGTGTTGAATTTTAGGAGGATAAAAAATGAATTTAGAGATTAACGGAAAAACAATTGAAGTGAAATTTACGATTGGCGCGATTCGCGAATTAGATAAACGTTACCAAATTGAAAATGGCGCTGCCAAATTCGGCATGGGCATCAGTTCAGCAATGATTTATTTACGCCAATACAATCCAGTAATCTTAGTTGACATCATGGAAGCTTTACAAAGTGGGCAATTAAAAATAGGTAAGTCGGAAATTGAAGCATGGTTAATGACCCAAGATGTCAAAAAACTTTCAGATGATTTGCTTAAAGAAATGGGAAAGCAACCTCTTACAAAACCAATGATCGATCAGTTCAACAAAGAAGCGAAGAAAGCAGAAGCGCAAGCGACCAACTAATTAAAACGAGCGATGACGTGTATCACGACATCGCTCTTTCTGCTTTTCGCTACTTAGGCTGTCGTTCATTTGAAGAAGTGGATCGGATGACCATGTCTGAATTTGAATTACGAATGATTGCTTTTAATTTAGCAGAAGTAGATGAAGAGCGGAAAAGGCACGAGCTTGCCTACTTAAATGTTAAAGCGCAAGCGACAAACAAAAAAGGAAAACCCGTTTTTGAAAGCTTTAAAAGTTTTTATGATTATGAAAAACGAGTTGCTGAAGTTCTGGCAGCTAACCAGCCACAACGAACGAAATTAAATGAGCGGAAAAAAACGCAACTTGCTACTGTGGCAGAGCGTCTACGCCGCTATCGAGAAGGGAGGAGAGTAGATGGAGAATGACAAAGAAAAAACGCCGTTGTCGGAGGCAAAGAAAAGCCTTGCAGGCGTCCAACAAGCATTAAAAAGTATGAGCGGTGAGTATGCCTTATTAAGTGGATATTTAGGGAAAATTAGTGCGGGTGTCAATCAGTCAGCCACGGTCATGAACACATTTAAAACCGTTATGCAACAATCTGGAGAAACAGTGAAAAAAACAGGAGACGAAACAGCAAAGGCAGCAGATCAAATGAACACAGCGTTAACAGATTCTGCTGAACAAGCTGGTGAAGCAGCTAAAAAAGCGGGGAAAGAAACCTCTGATGGCTTTACTAATGCACAAAATAATATGCTGAGCTTTGGGACGGCCATGACTAGTGCCGTTTCCTTACCTATGCTGAACGTTTTAAAAACAGCTATGGGCGTCGGTGCTGGGGTCAGTGGCGAATTTCAAGGAATGCAAGGACTGATTATGGCCAGTGCAGGAGGGATTTCTGATTCATTGCAAGGCGAGTTGCAAGGGGCATTGACTCAGATGAATCAATCATTTGAAGCGGCGGCACAAGTGATTCAAAGCGTGATGGCTCCAGGAATGGAAATTTTGGTTCAAGTGGTTATCACAGTCGTCAAAGGCATTACAGCTTTGGTGAATTTATTTATCAAATTACCAAAACCCGTCCAAGTTTTTATTGTTGCCATTATGGGCATTTTAGCCGCCATTGGGCCCATGTTGATTATGGTAACGATGGCTCAGCAAAAATTTCAACAGTTTAGTGATGGTTTGGTTCTTGTAAAAGGAAACATTGGGAAGTTAGGTGGTGGCTTATCAAAACTAAGTGCTAGTTTTAGTGCCTTAAGTGGAGGACCATTAATTTTACTTGTAGCAGCCGTTTTAGCAGCGGTAGCAGCGTTTATTTATTTCTATAAAACCAATGAAACATTTAGAAATAGTATCAATAGCTTAGCTAGTGCCATTCAAGGAGCTGTTTCAGCGGCGTTTGGCAAATTGGTAGGATTGCTACAACAGATCCAGCCGGCCTTTCAGCAAGTAATGGCAGTTTTTAAACAATTTTTTGCAGTAGGCTTAGAGAAAATGGCGACTATTTTTTCAACAATTGGTCGTGTGCTAGCAGGCGTTTTTGCCAGCGGTTTGCAATTAGGTAGTAACTTATTAGGGCAATTTGGTGGCACCTTTGACAAAGCTGGTTTAGCGGTTGGTCTTTTGGTAAAAGTTCTGACAAAAGTTGCACTGGCTGCATTAGGAATTTCTGGGCCGTTTGGTCTAATTATTTCCTTGATTGTTTCATTCGTGACGGCCTGGATGAAAACCGGTGATTTGAGTGCGGGTGGTATTACCCAAGTCTTTGATAATCTAGGTAACACGATTACATCGGTTACAACAATGCTGGCAGCTAATCTACCGAAAGTTATACAACTTTTTACAACCGTCTTAACCAGTATTCTCGGGAAAATAACAGAAGCTATTCCAAGCATCGTAACCGCGTTATCTAGTTTAATTACGTTAATTGTTGGTGCGATTGTTGCCAATTTGCCAGTCTTAATTGAAGCGGCAACACAAATTATTACTACGTTGATTCAGGGGATTACAACAGTCTTACCAATGTTGATAGAAGTTGGTTTGAGCTTATTAATGACTTTAGTTAATGCGATTGTCACCGCCTTGCCAACAATTACAACTGCAGCGATTAATATCATCACTACATTAGTGACAGCTTTTGTCACAGCGTTACCAATGCTAGTTACAGCAGGTGTTTCAATTATCACGGCCTTAGTCAATGCATTTGTTACTATGTTACCGTTGATTTTGACTGCTGGTTTACAAATTTTGATGGCATTAATCACTGGGATTATGACGATTTTACCTCAGTTAATTCAATCAGCGCTGACGATTATTCTAGCGTTAGTGACAGCGTTGATAGGTGCCTTACCACAGATTATCAGCGCAGGTGTCAAATTGTTAATGGCGTTAATTCAAGGAATTATTTCGATTTTACCAACCTTAGTTGCGGCAGCTATTACCTTAATTTTGACATTGGTAAATGCCTTAATTGGTGCCTTGCCACAAATCATCAGCGCAGGCGTCAAATTGCTAATGGCTTTGATCCAAGGGATTATTTCAATTTTACCGCAACTGGTTACTGCAGCAATTACGCTAATTACCGCTTTAATGGGTGCGTTAATCAATGCGTTGCCACAGTTGTTAAGTGCTGGGATTCAACTGATTCAAGCCTTAATTAATGGTGTACTCAGTCTATTGGGTGCCTTGCTGTCCGCAGCAGGAACATTAATCTCACAAATGATCACGAAGATTGGTTCTTATTTTGGTCAACTGTTAGCTTCGGGCGGACAGTTAGTTGAAAATATCAAAAATGGGGTTACCAATGCAGCCGATCAGGTAAAAAATGCCATTGGTTCTGTAATTGAAGGTGCTTGGCAAGCAATCCAAGGTTGGTTTTCAAAATTCACCGATGCCGGTGCGAATATTGTCGGTATGATTGCTGATGGAATTACAGGCGCAATTGGAAAAGCCAAAGAAGCAATCGATGGGGTCGTCAGTAAAATTCGTAACTTTTTACCATTTTCACCAGCAAAAGAAGGTCCCTTATCTGATTTGCATAAATTGAATTTCGGCGGCACGATTGCCACGGGGATTTATGCAGGCGAAACAGCCGTTAGTAGAGCAATGGCTTCTATTTTAGACTTACCGCTGTTAAATGATTTTGCCTTGGACTTAGCTGGTCGAGGAAACTTCACAGCAACGATTGACCATCGTTTAGAAAATGATGCATACAATCGACCATTATTTGTGACAGTAGAGTCAACGTTAGATGGGAAAGTTGTCGCAGCAACTACGGCGCCTTATTTAGCAACAGAGTTACAACGACAACAAGTGAAACAAAATAACCGCTTAGGAAGGAGAGGATAACATGTATAAATTTGTTGATACCAATCAAGCAACTCATTCAACGCCTCTTCCTTCAGAAGCGTTGAATTTTAACGGCCAATTTTTAGAAAAAGTCATCCCTGGTTATCAAACATTATCAGTTTCAGGACGAGAATTAGTTCCAAGCAAAATTGAAAGCTATCAATTAGGGATTCGTGATGGTAAACGTCACGTTTATGCGCGAATTCCAGAACGAGAATTAACAGTCAAATATCGCCTTTCAGCTGTGAATAATGAAGCGTTTCGAGATGCATTTAATCATTTAAACGTTGCTTTGTTTACGGAAAAAGACGTTTCTATTTGGTTTAACGATGAACCGGAAATGCTGTGGTTTGGCAGTAAGTCTTCAGTGAGTGATGTACCCGAAGGTGTTAACCAAGTAACAGGCACCTTTACTTTATTGCTTTCTGATCCGTATAAATACACACGGAGTGATGCGACTAGTGTGATGTGGGGTTCGCCAACCATTACATTTCAAGCGAATTACTTAATGGGGAATACAGGCTCAGGTGCAGTTGATTTTCCAATTTTAATTGAAGGTGGAGCCTATTGGGGATCAACCATGATTACCTTTCAAAATCGGGCTTACACGATGGGGGATTTAGGCAAAGAAGTTCGGCCAATTGAAATTTATCCTACGGTCGAAGGATTAAAAGTCAAACCGACCATTATTTTAACAGGAACCGGTCGTGGTGTTTGGATTAAAACACGGAACGATACAATTAACTTAGGAGACTTTGATCGTTCGGAAATTATCATTGATACTGAAAATTTTTATCTGACAAAAAATGGTGCACCGATGATTCGACCAATGAACGATTTTTATCTATATCCCAATGAACCGCTGTATATTCAAGCCAAAGATAGCGACTTCCGCTTGACGATTCGCTATCCTAACCGATTTGTGTAGGAGGGTGATTAAATGTTAATGGCGCTGGATTTGAAAAGAACATATACGGCAATCTTGGATAATGCCTATCAAGTCAGTTATGAAAAAATAGAGAACAAAATTGGCAGTTTAGATTTTACCATGCCGCTAGATGATCCTAAAAATGAATTTATTGCAGAAATGCAATGGGTGGAACTGACCGACAATGAGAATGAATATATTGGTTTATATCGCGTGATGCCAACCACAATTAAGAAAGATGCGAACAATAATCAAATTCACTACTCTGCCACAGAAGCATTATGTACCTTAGGCGATACTGTCCTATTTGGTTGTCACGAAATTAAAAACAAAACAACGAAAGAGGCCATTCAATTTCTATTAAATAAACAAAAAACAAAGCATTGGGTCCTAAAAAAATGTGATTTTTCAAGGAAATTAACCTATAAATGGGAGAATGAAAATGGGCTAGTCGAGCCTTTATTTAGCATCCCAGCCGATTTCGAAGAGGAATATCTTTGGCAATGGAATACAGAGGTCTATCCTTTTGAACTTTCATTAGTCAAACCGCCAACAGAACCAGTTGCGCGAATTCAAGAAGGTTACAACATGCAAGGATTTGAAATAGAACGTAATCCCAAGATGCTAATCAATCGGATTTATCCATTAGGTTCAGGCGAAGGTGTTAACAAAGTCAATATTCGCTCGGTCAATCAAGGGGTTCCGTATTTAGAGAACAAGGCCGCAATTGACCGCTATGGTTTATTAGAGTCAATTTGGGTGGAACAGCGTTTTTCTGATCCCAAGTCATTAAAGGAAAATGCTTTGCGAATGTTAAAAGAATGGACCAAACCACAAGTTTCTTGGGTAGTGACTGCAGCTGATTTAATTAAATTAACAGATCAACCTTTGGCAATCGATCGTTTGCGGTTGGGTACGGTTATCATGATTAATACGAATGAGTTTGGGAGTGTCAACCTTCGTATCAAAAAAGAAAGTAAAAAAGATGTCTTTGGTGCCCCCCAAGACATTCAGCTAGAGTTGGGAAATCTGCAAGAAACAATTCATAGTACCATGACAGCTTTCAGTCGGAAACAAGAGATTAGCGAAACTTACGCACAAGGGGCGACGACACTTTTAAATCGTTCAATACAAGGAGAACTTAGCAAGACACAGCCAGTGGAGCTGAATTTATACTTTGACGAGGACATTCTTTATGTAAACACCGCAGAATTAACATTCAAGGCAACTGCTAAAGGACCTTCGCATTCTGTAACGAACATTGATTTGGTAGTGGATGGCAAAAAATTACCCCAACTATCATTGCAACAACAACGGCTAAACATTTTGAGTTATTTACGAAAAACAACAGATGGAAAAATCGAACGCGGCAATCACACGCTTCAATTTTTCTCTCATCAGCCACTATGGTTGGATGCTTCGGTCATCTGTCGTGTGTATATTCAATCCCAATTGGGTGGCCAGTTTTAATAAAATAATGAAAACTAGAGGAGTGTGACGAAATGTCAGTAGAACATATTGAAGAATTAGATACCCTGAATCAAGGTCGCCTTAAAATCAATGCAATCTTGGATCAGTCGAATGCATCAGCTGAGAAAGTTGATGCTTACCAAGTCCAGTTAACGAATGGAATTTCTGAAGCGAAAAACATCGCAGATGAAGCTGGCAAAGAAGCCGTACAAATTGCCACCGATGCAGGCAATCAAGCAAATGAAACAGCCAACCAAGCGATGAACAATGCCAAAACAGCCATCACGATTGCAGGAAATGCAGTTTCAACGGCAAATAATAATAAACAAGAATTTGATACTTTGCGAAATGATTTCGATCAATTAGTAGCAGAAGCGGGTGATAGTAATCCAGAAATTGTCCAAGCACGCACAGATACACAAGGCATCAAACAAGCTACCTTAGCGAATCGTCTTCAAATTGATTTGAATGACCGTATGACAAAAGCAGACGGTATTTCTTTATTGGCTAAGCCAACCACTGTCAAATTGAAGTTAGACTTTAACGGTAAAACGGCCGGCAATACAGCCACCAATGCAAACAGTTATTCCACTGATTTTACGGCTAAAATTCTTAAGAAGCCAACAGACGTTTGGGAGGAAGTTTCCCAAGCGGACTACAATAAAATGGCCAGCCGTGATGATGAGGGTGTGAAAACAGGTTCCACCCAAAGTGGTGTGATTCCACAACAATTAGCGGCCTTCAATCTCGTTGAAGCCGCAAAAAAATTAATTCCACAAATGTTTGAAACATTCACAACTGACGAGGCGGTGGCATTTATTCGCCAGAACGTTCAATTTTTTACGATTAATCAACGTGTGAAAGCCGCTGCGCCCAATAATCAAACGATTAAAATCGCTACGTATTTACCAACTACGGATAATTGGGTAACTCAAATCCAAGAATCAGCAAAAGAGTTCAGCGATTTTTCAATTCAAATCAATGATCAGAATTTTATCACAGATGAAGGTTTCATTTATTTAATGAGCTATACAGATTCATCAAATGGGGTAACGCCAGCCAGCGTAGAAGTTGATTACGTTGGGCTTCATATTGGTCTGTCTGTTGATGCCCAAGCGGTTTTAGCGAAGAGTGGTTTTGTTCAAGCGGAGCAACTCAAGACCCATGTGGAAAATCAGGATAATCCGCACCAAGTAACCGCTGAACAAGTGGGGCTAGGCAATGTAGAAAATTATGGCTTCGCATCAGACAGCGAAGCAGTCGCGGGAACTTTAACGAGTAAATATATGCACCCGAAAAACGTTGCGGAAGCGATTAAAGGTCAAGCTGTGACACAAACAGGTGATCAAGAGATTGCTGGGGTGAAGAATTTTTCCGAAGCTCCTTTATTCAAAAATCTTCCCTTAGTTAGTCTAGGCAAATTTAACCTCGTAGGTATAAACGGAACAGAAGGTAGTTTTACAAAAGTCATTGGAAATATGAATAATAAAGAAGTAGGATTTGGTAGTGATTTTTCTTACATTGACGAACGAGCAAAACTTGCTAATTTAAATAAAAATAACAACCGTTTAGTTATTGAAGAAGATGGAATGTATATTTTAATTGTGCACTTTTGGGTACAGCCTATAACAACGGTAAATGGCTATTGGTACTTTAATTTTGCTATTAATGGTGTACGAGCTGGTGGTCCAACAGATCGTTTTTGGGGACTCGGAGGTACCAGTTGGAAAAATCGTCAAGATGGACTTGGAATGGTCATACGTAATTTTAAGAAAGGAGACCAACTTTCTGCATTAATTGAGACAAATTATATGGGTGAAGTAAACAGTACAGGAATTAAATCTGCTACGCTAATCAAAATAGGGTGATTTAGATGGAACGTTATCTCAACACAATAACAATGCTTTTAAGCATTTTCGGTGGGATTGTCGTACGTTTATTAGGCGGATTAGATCAATTGTTGGATGTCTTCCTCTTTTTAATTATTGTCGATTTCATCACAGGTTGGATTAAGGCAATCGCCACAAAAGAATTGTCCAGTCGAATTGGTATGCTCGGAATTGCGAAAAAAGTGACGATGTTATTTGTGGTTGCTGTAGCGGTTCGTGTTGAAAAAGTTGTGGGGAACAATTTGCCAATTCGGGAAATGGTTCTGATTTTTTACATTGCGAACGAAGGACTTTCTTTTTTTGAAAACATTGCGACCTTTATTCCTATGCCGAAAAAGTTAAAAGAGTTATTTATTCAGTTAAAAAATAAAGATGATTAAGTAGAAGTGGTCGGGACAAACGTAGAACTTTCGGCTGATTGCCGAAGAAATTACTTCTGTTCCGCCATTTATCTGCAGGTTTAAGCCGTGGAAGGGAAGTTATTTTGACTTTCCTTTCATGGCTTTTTTAAGAAAGGAGCATGCTATGTTTAAAAAATTAATGATTCAACTTGCTTTAGTGATTGGCTTAAGTTTAACGATTCCGATGACGGCTTGCGCTTACACCATCGAAGCGGATCCAATCAACTTTACTTATTTTCCCGGCTCTGCAAGCAATGAATTAATTGTTTTACATGAATCTGGAAACGAGCGGAACCTAGGACCACACAGTTTAGACAATGAAGTGGCCTATATGAAACGAAATTGGTCAAATGCTTATGTCTCATATTTTGTCGGATCTGGTGGACGAGTGAAACAATTAGCTCCTGCTGGCCAAATTCAATATGGCGCAGGTTCTTTAGCTAATCAAAAAGCCTATGCGCAAATCGAATTGGCTCGAACGAATAATGCGGCGACATTTAAAAAAGATTATGCTGCCTATGTTAATTTGGCCCGTGATTTGGCTCAGAACATTGGTGCTGATTTTTCTCTGGACGATGGAACAGGTTATGGCATAGTCACTCATGATTGGATTACAAAAAATTGGTGGGGAGATCATACAGATCCTTATGGTTATTTAGCGCGTTGGGGGATTAGTAAAGCGCAGTTGGCACAAGATTTACAAACGGGCGTTTCTGAAACAGGTGAGACTGTCATTATTCAGCCAGGTAAACCTAATGCGCCAAAATATCAAGTAGGACAAGCAATTCGTTTCACTTCAATCTATCCAACACCAGATGCTTTAATCAATGAACATCTATCAGCAGAGGCACTTTGGACACAAGTAGGAACAATTACAGCGAAATTACCGGACCGACAAAACCTTTACCGTGTTGAAAATAGCGGACATTTGTTAGGTTATGTGAACGACGGCGACATTGCTGAACTTTGGCGCCCGCAAACGAAGAAATCATTTCTAATTGGTGTGGACGAAGGCATTGTTTTAAGAGCAGGACAACCTAGTCTGTTAGCACCCATTTATGGTATTTGGCCTAAAAATACTCGCTTTTATTACGATACGTTTTATATTGCAGATGGGTATGTTTTTATTGGTGGAACAGATACGACAGGCGCGAGAATTTATTTGCCAATCGGACCAAACGATGGCAACGCACAGAATACATGGGGATCATTTGCTAGCTAAAAAAAGCCACAAACTCTGCTTTTATCAGAGTTTGTGGCTTTTTTTGCATTTAGCAGAGATTTTTCCAAAGGGAATAAGCAACGGAGACTGCGAAGCTAGGTACTTTTATGCTATAATGACAAAGTTAGTATTATCGGAACTGGAGGAACTATAATGGACGGCATTTTACCGTTATGGAAGGAACGTGGCATGACAAGTCATGACTGCGTATTTAAATTGAGAAAAATTTTACATACCAAAAAAATTGGTCATGGTGGTACGCTAGATCCAGATGTCGAAGGGGTCTTACCCATCTGCGTTGGCAAAGGAACGAAAGTGATCGAATACATGGTAGATTCTGGCAAAACCTATGAAGGTGAAATTACACTTGGATTTGCTACGACAACCGAAGATGTTAGTGGCGAAATTGTTGAAAAAAAACCAGTTACAGCACCTCTGTCAACTGAACAAATTGATCAAGCAATGGCCGAAATGACAGGTGAAATCACACAAATCCCACCGATGTTTTCTGCGGTGAAAGTCAATGGTAAACGTTTATATGAATATGCGCGGAACGGGGAAGAAGTTGAACGGCCCCAACGAAAAGCTATGATTTATTCATTTGAACGCACTAGTGAACCAATTTTTAACGAATCCGCTCATACACAAAGTTGGCGGTTTAAAGTGGTCTGTGGCAAAGGAACCTATGTGCGGACACTATCAGTGGATACTGGCAAAAAATTAGGCTATCCTGCCCATATGTCGGATTTAACGAGAACGGCAAGTGGCGGTTTGCAAGCTGCGCAATGCTTAACGTTAGAAGAAGTAGCCAAACAAATGGCTGCTGAAACAATCGATCAATGCCTGTTGCCCATTGAGACAGCAGTAGAACAATTCCCACGAATTGATTTATCAGATGAATTGTATCAAAAAGTAAAAAATGGCATGCGTTTGCACAAAAAAGAATTAGGAATAAAGGCAATGCCAGAATCCTTAGTCGCCTTATTTTACCAAAATCAAGTGGTTAGTTTATACATGCCACACCCAACGCATGATAAATTATTGAAACCAAGTAAAGTTCTACGGAACAATTAAATAAAAAAGAAGGAAGTTTTTGCACATGCAAGTTATTCAACTACATCATCCCTATGAACCCAATCAAATTCCTAATGAAGAAGTCGTGATGGTCCTAGGCTTTTTTGACGGTGTTCACAAAGGCCACCAAAAAGTAATTGAAACAGGTAAAAAGATTGCGGAGGAAAAAGGCTTGAAGTTAGCTGTGATGACCTTCAACCAACACCCATCAATCGTTTTTCAAAAAGTTTTACCAGAAAATATGAAATATTTAACTAGCTTGGAACAAAAAGAACGCCTAATGGCCAACTTGGGCGTTGATATTTTATATATTGTCGAATTTACTTCAGCGTTTGCTCAATTAAAGCCGCAAGATTTTGTCGATCAGTATATCGTTAATTTAAATAGTGCAGTGGCAGTCTCTGGGTTTGATTATACGTATGGTCCTAAAGAAATTGCTGGAGTCAAACAGTTACCAACTTATGCGCAAGGCCGTTTTGAAGTGGTGACAGTACCAAAAGAAGAAATGACTGGTGCCAAAATTAGCTCAA
Organism: Enterococcus sp. DIV2385; assembly: GCF_051711925.1. Taxonomy (NCBI): domain Bacteria; kingdom Bacillati; phylum Bacillota; class Bacilli; order Lactobacillales; family Enterococcaceae; genus Enterococcus; species Enterococcus sp. DIV2385. The sequence continues at coordinate 1,113,744 of NZ_JBIONV010000001.1, forward strand.
CAAGAATTCGCGAAAAAATGGAAGCCGGCGAAATGGAGGAGGTCACGGAGTTGTTAGGATATATTTATGAAACAGAAGGAACAGTTGTCCATGGCGATGCTCGTGGCCGTTTATTGGGTTTCCCGACCGCTAATGTCAAAGTGAAAAGCACCGTGCGTTTACCAAGAATTGGCGTCTATGCTGTGCAAATCGAAGTTGGTGGCAAATGGTATGTCGGCATGGGCTCAATTGGTCATAATGACACCTTTGGAGAAGGACGCGATTTAACCGTGGAAGTCTATATTTTGGACTTCCATCAAGACATCTATGGTGAGCAAGTGGTGGTTCGTTGGAATCATTATTTACGTGACCAAGTGAAATTCAATGGGGCTGAAGCCTTGATCGACCAATTAAAACAAGATGAACGAGATACGGCTGACTATTTCCAACAATCTGAGGACAAATAATGAAGATTCGTCAAGAAAAACCTGCAGAGTATCAAGCTGTAGAACGTTTAACGTATCAAGCGTTTAAGGAATTAAACTTGACCGAAAACTGGCGTCCCACAGAGCATTTTATCGTGCATTTATTAAGAGAAAGTGCCAACTTTATTCTGGAGTTGTCCTTAGTTTCAGAAACTGATCAAGGAAAATTAACGGGTCATATTATGTCTTCAAAAGCCAAACTACGATTACCTGATCATACAGAAAAGGCTGTTTTGACCGTTGGGCCGCTAAGTGTCCATCCAGAAGCACAGAACACGGGCGTAGGCTCAGCGTTAATTAAGCATTCTGTGCAGAAGGCCAAAGAATTAGGCGTCGGCGGATTGATTATCATGGGCCATCCAACTTACTATACGAAGTTCGGTTTTGTTCCAGCGACTACTTTTCAGATTACGTTACCGGAAAAAGAAACATCAGAAGCATTATTGGCTTTGGAATTACTGCCAGGTTATTTTGGCACAAGTGGTGGGGAGTGGCATTTTTCAACATGCTTTGCTTATCCAGAAACACACCTTGCAGAATTAGAAGCCTTTGAAGCAGAACTCTGAATAAATGAATAAAGAATAATAAGACACGCCAACCACTAGTTAAGTACTGGTGGTTGTCGTGTCTTTACTACTTTTTATTACAAAGTAGTTGACAGAACCGGTACTCAGTATTATTATGTAGTGGTATGTAGCAATAAAGAGTAGTTCAGGGAGGAAAAGCAGTGAAGCAGACAGAGTTGCTAAAAGGCATTTTAGAAGGTTTAGTTTTAGCCATCATCCAAAGGAAAGAAACATATGGTTATGAAATTACAAAAATTTTAAATGACCAAGGGTTTACTGAAATTGTTGAAGGAACCATTTATACGATTTTACTGCGTTTAGAAAAAAATCAATGGGTTATAGCTGAAAAAAAGCCTTCAGAAAAAGGACCAATGCGGAAGTTCTATCGCTTAACCTCATCAGGAGAAGCAGAACTCGCTGATTTTTGGCAGCGGTGGACGTTGCTTTCAAAACAAGTAAACAAGATGAAAAAAATGGAGGGATAGAGCATGTCAAATTTTAAAGCGTTGATCAAAAAAGTTGTTGGGGATAAAAAAGAATACAAAGAATATAAACGACGGATTGCAGCATTACCAGCAGAGTATCGACAAGTATTTCAAGAAATTGAAAAATATGCATGGCATTTTTCAGATCATAGCGGAGCCAATATGTTCAATGCGTTGACTGATTTACTTGATCTGTTTGAAGAAGGAGCTGCTAACGGAACACCTATCAAAAATATTACGGAAGAAAAAGTAGGTGATTTTGCTGAAACAATTGTCAATGAAGTCGCTGGCAAATGGACTGATAAACAGAAAGAAAAACTGAATCATCAATTTTCTAAACAATAGTCAAAACAAAAAAAGGAGAATAAACATGGTTGAAAATTTTTTTAAAGAAGGAAAGTTGCTGGTTATTCCCAAGAAAAATGCGAAAAAAGTCCAAGTGTTTCAACGTGTGGCCAACCAATTTGAATTTGGGAAAGAATATACGGAAAAAGAAGTCAATCAGCGACTTAGAGAAATCTATGAAGATTATGCACTTTTGAGACGGTATTTAGTAGATTATCAGTATTTAGAAAGAGATAAGTTTGGAAAAATTTATCAGAAATGTGAGCAACACACAAAAATTATATAAATGGCTTTTTTTAAAAGTAGCGAAACTAGGTGAAATGAACCAAGTCTAGCTACTTTTTGTTATGTAAGCTTAGTAATAGTTCTATAAAAAACTCTCTATTTGTTTTCTAACTCAGACTGGTAAGATTGATTTAATTAGAAAAAGATAGAGGTGAGAGAATGAATCTACGTACTTTAGGTCTAACAAAAATTCTTTTGACCTTTATTATATTAAGTATTATTGGCGCGTTAATGATTTATAGCGCCAGTAGCTATGACTTGTTGATGCAAGGCGTGAAGCCCACTGCTGTGTTTATTAAACAAGGCATTATTATGTGTCTCAGCTGGGTGCTAATGTTCGTGATCTACAAAGTTCGATTAGAAGTGTTATTTAATAAAAAAATTGCGATTGGACTGCTTTTAGTTTCGGTACTATTACTGTTAATGGTTCGACTACCTTTTTTTGGTGTAGCAGCGAATGGCGCACAACGTTGGATTTCTCTCTTTGGAATCCAATTTCAGCCATCAGAGCTTTGTAATTTTGCGATTATTTATTACTTGAGCTGTTATTTAGGTGAAAAAGAAAATGGCTTGACAACGAAGCAGTTAAGGAAACAATGGCTGTTTGTTTTGGTCGTTGCATTTTTAGTTTTGATTCAACCCAAAGTTGGCGGGGCTATTCTTATTTTAGTTATTGGCAGTGTCTTGATTTTCTCAGCAAGTATTCATGCAAAATTTAGTGTAATTGCTGCGGGGATTGTCGTTGCTAGCGCGGCGCTTCTTTCTAAAATAATTATTTTTCTAGGCGATCACCGCTACTTACCACATTTTTTTGCGCATGTGTATGACCGCTTAGTTGTTTTGAAAAATCCGTTTTTATCCTTTCATGATCGCGGATTTCAGCCTTCAATGGCCTATTTAGCAATGTATAACGGTGGGTTTTGGGGCACTGGATTAGCCAATGGTATGGTAAAAAAAGGTGGCTTGCCAGAAGGTCAAACCGATTTTATTTTTGCGGTGATTGTGGAAGAACTTGGTTTGATTGGCGGCTTACTATTACTATTTCTTTTGTTATTTTTAGCTGCCTCGATTTTGCGGAGTAGTTGTGTAATAAAGAATCATTGTTACGGCTTGTTTTTGTTAGGGGTCGGGACCTTGATTTTAGCTCAAACGGCGATTAACATTGGTGGCGTTTTGGGTTTGATTCCAATGACGGGAATTCCTTTACCGTTTGTTAGTTACGGTGGGACAAGTTATTTAATCTTTTCAGTGGCATTAGGAATCGTCATTAAAATTATTGCAAACGAAAGGCGGCAGTTAAATGGTCAATACAAAAAAATTCAACTTACATCTTAATTATGATTTATTATTGCCCATTTTTTTACTCACACTTTTATCTTCTGGTGTGCAATATTGGATTGCCGTTAATGAAGGAAAAGACGGAACTGTGCCAGCATTAAAACAACTCTTCTTTATTTTTGTTGGCTATGCAGGCATGTTTTTAGCTAGTCGGCTGTCACAGAAGTTTATTTGGAAAGTAGCTCCTTTTTTCTATGGGTTTTCATTAATCTTAATGAGTGCTTTGTATTTTTCCTATGACAAAGGAATGTATTTATTGACGGGCACAAAGCGCTGGTTAGATTTAGGGTTTATTAAATTTCAGCCATCAGAAATTGCGAAAATTGCGTTTATTTTAATGTTGGCAAAAATTATTGTCCAACATGAGCAACAAGACTGGTCTGATAAATGGCGTTCAGACAAGCAACTTCTAAAAAAAATCGTTGCGGTTAGTGTCCCTGTTTTTTTCTTGATGGCGGTACAAAAAGATTTTGGGACATCCCTTGTTTTCGTAACGATTATTCTATCTCTTTTAGTTATTTCAGGAATTGATCGCAAAATTTTAATCATTATTTTCAGCGCTTTAGCAACGTTAGGCGTGGTCTTGATTCTGTTAGTCTTTACAGAGTGGGGGCACAAAGTACTCTTCTTTTTACATTTTAAACAATATCAATTGGATCGAATTTTGGCATGGATTCATCCCTATGATTATGTCGATAAAATCTCCTATCAACAAGTACAAGGCTTATTGGCAATCGGTTCGGGTGGTTTATTTGGTAAGGGTGTACATGGGATTGAAGTGTATGTCCCTGTTCGTGAGTCTGATATGGTTTTTACTTTTATCGGGGAAGCCTGGGGCTTTGTGGGCAGTGCCACCGTTGTTTTTCTCTATTTTTACTTGTTTTATCAAGTTTTAGTAGCTGGCTTGCGGAGCAATTCGCGTTTTTGTATGTACATCTGTGTTGCCCTCATCTTTTCGCTGGTCTTTCAAACGGTGGAGAATATCGGTGCGGTGATTGGACTGTTGCCGTTAAAAGGTATTCCGCTTCCGTTTTTAAGTCAAGGAGGCACTTCGTTAGTGATGGCTATCACTTCTTTAGGATTTGTCAAAGGAAGAGAAGCCGCTACCTGAAAACACAAATAAAAACCAAGACTGGAACTCGCTTGCCGACAAGCTCTAGTCTTGGTTTTTACTATTGAAATTGTTTTTGGCATTCAGCCAAAAGTTGTTGAAGTTGTCGACTCATGTAACGTTCTTTTAAATAATAAACTGCCATGTTTCGTTTAGGTAGTTCTTGGTAAGTTAGTGTATGGATCGAATTGTCTAAAAGTTGAATATTTGTGTATTCGGGGACGATAGCGAAACTATCGGAATGAGACACCAAGTGAGTAATAAGTGAAAGAGTATCCACTTGAATGACTTTCTCTGGAGAAAAATTAGAAAACGTAGTATCTAGCCAATTGGTTAATTTGTTTTGCTCGGAAAATTCGGTATTTAAACGGACGAAGGGGTACATTGTTAGTTCTTTTAAAATTTCTTCCGTCGTGGCTTTGGCCAAAGCTGGATGATCGTTTCTTAAAATGAATTGATAATTTGCTGTAAATAAATCAATTTTACCAATATGTTCAGGTAATGGTAAGTCAGCAAAGGAAATACCAAAATCTGCATCCATTGTTTCCAAGGATTGAAGAATATTTTCTGTAATAATAGTGTGGACTTGTAAGTTGGATGAACGATCCGTTAATGTTGTCATTAGTAAGTCATTCAATTTATATTCTAAATCACAGAGATAAGTGGCTACATAAATATGGTTGGAAGAATGATTAATTTCTTTTAGCTCTTCTTCAATTGAGACCAACTCATTGGTGATGCGCCAACAATATTTTTCTAAAATTAATCCAGCTGGTGTTAAGGTGGTAGTTTGGCCTTGGCGATTAAAAAGTTCCGCGCCTAACGTTGCTTCAAGAATTTTTATTTGCTTACTTAATGCAGCTTGAGAAATTGCTAAATTTTCGGCTGCTTTAGTAAATTGTTTCACTTTGCATAACTCTAAAAAATAATGTAAACGAAATAGTTCCATGGGAATTCCTCCTTTTTCTATTCCTAGAATAAATAACGTAATTGTTCAAATAAATAACGGTGTGCTTCACAATGTCCGTGATGATTATTCTGAACTAAATAGATGGCTCGTTCTGGACTATCTTCCAGAGGAATACCAACTAAGTTACGTCTGTTTAGTTCATCAGTGAGTGAATAGGGAAGGATGCTACAGGCTTTTTCTCGTTGGACCATGTCTAAGACTAAATGAAGAGAAGGAAGTTCGATGACGATTTGCCGATTTTCCCAATTGATTTTACGTTCCCAACGTTTAAACACTTTTTTTTCATATACTTGATCGGAATATGCAGCAAAAGGTAAAGAACGAATTTCGTCAATCGTTACGCTATCGGCATGGGCTAAAGGATGATTTTTATTGACACAAAGGAGATAGCTTTCTGTATAAATTAATTCTTTCTCTAATGGAATAGAGGTATCCAAAAATATCCCAATCCCAATGTCAATTAAATCTGTTTCCAAGGCTGTTTCAAGATCGTAATAATACTTAAAATCAATACTTACATACGGATAGGATTGATTAAATAACAACAAGACTTCTCCAAATGCTTTATCTATATCAATTAAGTTTGTTCCAATCCGAATGGTCGTTGTCGATCCTTGGGTCACTAATTCATTAATCTCTTCTTGCGCTTCCTTAATGAGTGCAAAAATCATTTCTGTTCGCTTGGCGACGACTTCGCCTGCTGGAGAAAGCCGACAATGTTTCTTGTCTCTTAAAATTAATGAAGCACCTAATTCACGTTCCAACTCCTTGAGCTGGGTACTTAAATAAGGTTGACTCGTATGGAGCTTTTGAGAAGCTAAAGTAAAACTCGCATACTTTGAAACTGCCATAAAATATTCTAGTTGTTGTAATTTCATTTTCCTCACCGCCGTTTCTTTAACTATACAAAAAATAGCAGAAGAAAAGCTTCTCGACAAGGCTATCTGACGGTCTTTAGATTAATTTAACCAGTTATGATTCTATGAATAAATACGAATCATACCAGAAAACCATAGTAAATAAGCGGATTATTTTTCTTTTTGTTACTGAATGGACAAAAAGTTATCTGCTAAAAACTTTTTCTATATCGTTATTTTTTCAAGGAAGAATTATACTTGCTGTTGTAATTAAATAAGATTTGTTAGGTGAGGCTCCTATACAAACATAGGCTACTGCCCAAAAATGTCGAGAGACGCCAATGGGTAGAACAGGAACTGTCGAATGAAGGCTTTTCTTAAGGTAGCTAAAAGCAATCGCTTTTTACGTTGTATAGTGCTAAAGCTCAACGATAAGAACGATTATTCTTTGACACGTTGAGCTTTCAGCGTGTCTTTTTTTGTGGAAAGGGTGAGGAAAATGGAAGATGAACCAATCGTCAATTCAAGTCAACAACAGATAAATGAGGTGAAAGAAAATGGAAAAGAAAATGCGTCACTTGGGCCATGACTATAGTTACAAAAAGTTTGCCCATTCAGAAGTAGAAAAAGTTTTACAACGTTTCGGCTCAACTTGGGATGGCATTAAACACCAAGATATTGAAGAATTAAAAGAACGTTATGGCCGCAACAAAATTATGAATGAAAAAAAAGCTTCACGGCTGCGACTTTTTATAAAATCGTATATCACGCCGTTTACTTTGGTGTTATTAGCACTAGCCACGATTTCATTTTTTACAGAATATGTCTATGCTGCGCCAGAGGAAAAAGATGTTACTGGCGTGTTAATTATGTTAGCGATGGTCATCTTAAGCGGCACGATGAGTTTTGTACAATCAGTCAAATCAAGCAATGCAGTTGAAAAATTACAAAATATGATTAAAGTTACAGCGACAGTCATTCGTGACAAGAAGCAAATGGAAATTCCTATTGAGGAAGTTGTGTGTGGCGACTTGGTCCAACTATCCGCTGGCGATATGATTCCAGCCGATTTACGTTTAATCCAATCTAAGGACTTATTTGTTTCCCAATCATCCTTGACTGGAGAGAGTTTTCCCATTGAAAAACACGCGACTCATCAAAAAGATAGTGATCAAATTGATACAGAATACGACAATCTTTTGTTTTTAGGAACAAATGTCATTAGTGGCACTGGTTTGGGCATTGTCATTAAAGTTGGTAATCAAACTTTATTCGGACGGATGGCTTCTGATAACGGAGAAGAGCAGCAGCAGACGAGTTTTGAAACAGGAATTAATAAAACAACGTGGGTGCTGATTCGCTTTATGTTGGTCATTACGCCAACTGTTTTTCTAATTAATGGGTTAACAAAAGGTGATTGGGTGGAAGCGTTAATGTTTGCGATTGCCACAGCTGTCGGCTTGACACCAGAAATGTTACCTATGATTGTAACAACCAATTTAGTCAAAGGTTCTCGAGAAATGGCTAAAGAAGGCACGATTATGAAAAATGTCAATGCCATTCAAAATTTTGGCGGGATGGATGTACTTTGTACGGATAAAACAGGTACCTTAACACAAGATAAAGTAATTTTAGAATACCACTATAATATTGGTTGCCAAGAAGATCAAAAAGTCTTGGATTTAGCATTTCTAAACAGTTATTTTCAAACAGGTTTGCGTAATTTAATGGATAACGCCGTTATTCAAGCGGCGACACAAGAAAGTGATATACAATCAGATGATTTTTATAAAGTAGATGAAATTCCTTTCGATTTCAATCGACGTCGAATGAGCGTGATTATCAAAGAGTTTAAAACGCGAGAAACACGCTTAATTACCAAAGGTGCGGTTGAAGAAATGCTCTTGGTCTGCACACAGGTGCTTTTAGATGGCGAAATTGTGCCCTTAACAGAGACACTGCGTCAAAAAATTACCAAAGACGTTGAAGCTTTAAATCGAGATGGTTTGCGCGTTCTAGCAATTGCCGATAAAAAAGTCGAAGCGGCTGAATGGGAGTATACAACTAAAGATGAATCAGAGTTGATTTTACAAGGTTATCTTGCCTTCTTGGATCCGCCAAAAGAAACAGCAGCGGCAGCTATTCACGCCTTGCATCAACATAATGTAGCTGTGAAAGTATTAACGGGGGACAATCAGTATGTGACGCATTCTGTTTGTAAAGAAGTTGGTCTGGCTGGCGAAAAAATTATTACAGGAAATGAACTTCAACAATTAAACCAAGAAGAATTAAGAAAAACCGTTCAAGCGTATAATATTTTCGCCAAAATTACGCCTGACCAAAAAGTTCGTATTGTAAATGCGTTAACTGAAAATGGTCAAACTGTTGGCTTTTTAGGTGATGGAATAAATGATGCTGGAGCAATGCGTGCTGCTGATGTAGGAATCTCTGTTGATACAGCTGTCGATGTGGCGAAAGAATCGGCGGATGTAATTTTATTGAGAAAAGATTTAATGGTTTTAGAAAAAGGAATTTTATCTGGACGGCGCGTGTTTACGAACACGATGAAGTACGTCAAATTAACAGCAAGTTCTAATTTTGGCAATGTTTTTTCCGTGATCCCAGCAAGTATCTTTTTACCATTTTTACCGATTGCTCCGATTCAATCGCTATTATTAAATCTAATTTACGATACTTCGTGTATGTCAGTTCCTTGGGACAAAGTAGATGAAGAATACGTAGAAAAACCAAAAAAATGGGAACCAAAATCAATTGGTAATTTTATGCGTTGGTTTGGTCCAACGAGTTCTATTTTTGATATTGTTACCTATTTATTTATGTATTTCATTGTGTGTCCGGCTATCCTAGGTGGCTCATTCTTTGAATTAAATGGAGCAGATCAATTGCTCTTTATCGGTATTTTCCATGCAGGGTGGTTCATTGAGTCCTTATGGTCCCAAATGCTCGTCTTGCATTTCCTACGAACAGAAAAAATGCCTTTCCTTCAAAGTAGTGCTTCTGGAATTATGACGTTAGTCACTACAGCAGGGATTGTTCTCGGAACTGTTTTACCCTTTACCGCTTTCGGTGCAGAACTAGGATTTGTCGGTTTATCACCAAGCTATTTCTTGTATTTAATCCCGACAATTGTTGCTTATTTAGCACTGGTTGCGTTCATTAAAGTTTTATACGTCAAACGTTACGGTCAATTACTGTAACTGATTTGTACTATTATATATAGAAAAATTTTTTTACTTTTCTTTCAAGGTTGAGGAGGTGTCGGTTTTTATGACAGCTCCTCGTTGTTGTTTTAAGTGGCTGCGCGAATTTTTTTATGGATTTATTTGTCATTTACAGTTAGTATGGCTAGTAGAGACTTTCCAAAAAGAACGAGCTTTTTGGTAATAAGGAGATAAAACGAGCTAATGACCAAAACAAACCAACTTTCAACTTCAACGCCGATGTTCGATCGGTCGGCCTATATTCATATTCCATTTTGTGAGCATATTTGTTATTATTGCGATTTTAACAAGGTCTTTTTAGAAGGACAACCAGTTGATGAATATATTCAGAGTTTATTAAAAGAAATTCAACTTACGCAAGCATTGTATCCAGAACAAGAAATGAAAACCATCTATATTGGCGGAGGCACGCCAACTTCATTATCAGCGAAACAGTTAGATGTGCTACTAAAAGGGGTTCGCGAACAGCTAACGTTTGATGACCGAAATGAATTTACGGTGGAAGCAAACCCTGGTGATTTAACCCAAGAAAAATTACAAGTCATGAAAAACTATGGCGTCAATCGTCTTTCGATGGGCGTTCAGACATTTGATGATCGCTTGCTCAAAAAAATCGGCCGCAAGCACACCGCCGAAGATGTTTATGAAACAATGAAATTTTTAGAGAAAGAAAATTTTACCAATGTCAGTATTGACTTAATCTATGCTTTACCTGGACAAACATTGGAAAGTTTTCGCGATACTTTGACAAGAGCCTTAGCATTGGACTTGCCACACTATTCGCTTTATTCATTAATTCTTGAAAATAAAACAATGTTCATGAACTGGGTTCGTCAAGGACGGTTACAGCTGCCTGAAGAAGAAATCGAAGCACAAATGTTTGACGAAACGATTGAAGCAATGGAGAAAAAAGGACGTCATCAATATGAAGTCAGTAATTTTGCTTTAACAGGAAAAGAAAGCCAGCATAATCTGGCTTATTGGAATAATGACCACTACTATGGATTTGGCGCAGGTGCCAGCGGCTATCTTGGGCAAACTCGTTACAAAAATCACGGTCCAATCCAACATTATTTGAAACCCTTGCGAGAAAATCAATTGCCAATTGTGGAGACTGAAGAATTAACTCGTCTAAATCAAATAGAAGAGGAGTTATTTTTAGGCTTACGTAAAAAAGTAGGCATTTCTAAACAAAAATTCCAACAAAAATTTCATGAACCAATTGAAGCAATTTATGGAGAGGTCATTCAACGCTTAATCAAAGAAGAATTATTAATTGAAGAAGCAGATATCTTACGTTTAACGAAAAAAGGACTATTTGTGGGAAATAATGTTTTTGAAGCATTTTTGTTAAGTGAAAAAGAGTAAAAAAACAAAAAAATCATCGAAGTGTGACAAAGCATTTCGATGATTTTTTTATTACAAAAGTTGGTATTGATGGTTTTTGAAGGTGGTTTGCAGCGATTAGCACTCTTGCGTTAAGAGTGCTAAAAAGTTGCGTATTTCCCTTGACAAAAAGGTAAGGACTTGTTATATTAGTATATGTGGTTAGCACTTAGATGTTAAGAGTGCTAATGAAGGGTGGTAATAACGATGATTACAGAAAGACAACAAAATATCTTGAGACTTATCATCCAAAATTACACGAACACGGGCTTACCTGTCGGTTCTAAGAAATTGATGGAGGATGGCATTGCCTCTAGTTCTGCCACAATTCGTAATGATATGAAAGCATTAGAGGAATACGGCTTATTAGCTAAGACCCATTCTTCTTCAGGGCGAATCCCCTCAATGGCTGGATATCGTTACTACGTGGATCATCTTTTACAACCAACACAAGTAGAAGAGAACGAACTTAGAAGGATTCGTCAATCTTTTGGAAAAGAATTTCATGAGATTAATGATATTATTCGACAATCAGCTGAAATTCTATCAGAATTGACAAGTTATACTGCTTTTTCATTAGGACCTGAAGTGAAAGAACGGAAATTAACCGGCTTTCGAATGGTTCCTTTGAATGATCGGCAAGTCCTTGCTATTATAGTGACAGATAAAGGCAATGTTGAAAACCAAGTGTTTGCCATTCCTGCCGCTGTTTCTAGCCAAGATCTTGAAAAAATGACACAAATCATCAATGATAAGTTGGTTGGACAACCTTTGTTGACCGTTTATCATCGTTTGCGGACGGAGATTCCGATGATTTTACATCGCTATTTCCAAACGCCAGAAGGAATGATGAACTTATTCGATGAGATGTTAGGACATGCCTTTGAAGAAAAAGTCTTTGTCGGTGGTCGCATGAATTTGTTAGATTTTGGCATCAAACAAGATATTGAACAATTGAAATCTGTCTATTCCTTTATGCAAAATTCTGATGAGCTGACGCATTTATTAAATGGTTCTGCAACAACAGAAAATCCAATTGTTTTTCGTATCGGCTCAGAAATTGGCAACAATCTCTTAGAAGATATGAGCATGATCACTGCTACGTATGAAGTATCAGGACATGGCAAAGGAACAATTGCCCTGCTAGGACCAACCAGTATGCCGTATTCAAAAATATTCGGTTTGGTAGACACGTTTCGACATGAGCTAGCTTCACAACTAGGTGACTATTACCGTTTTTTAGGTAATTAAGCAAACCTTGTTAGGATAAGAAGTAGATGCATAAAGAGAAAGGAAGTTGCTGAAGTGAGTAAAAAAGAAGAGAAGCAAGAAGAATTACAAGAAGAAATGGAAGCTGTTGATGCTGCTGGCGTTTCTGAAGTAGAAGTTGAAGCAACAGAGATTGAAAATCTTAAAGCAGAGCTTTCCGAAATGGAAGACAAGTTCTTGCGGGCAAGAGCCGAAATTGCTAATATGAGCAATCGAAATAAAAACGAACGAGAATTATTAGTTCGTTACCGCTCACAAGATTTAGGTAAAAAGATTTTACCATCTATTGATAATTTAGAACGAGCAATGGCTATTGAAGTATCAGATGAACAAGGCGAAAGCTTGAAAAAAGGTATTTCGATGGTGCTAGAAAGTATTACTGTGGCTTTAAAAGAAGAAGGAATTGAAGAAATCCCAGCAATGGGTGAAACCTTTGATCCAAATTTACATCAAGCCGTTCAAACAGTCCCTGCTTCTGAAGAAACCCCAGCAGATACCATTGTTGAAGTTCTACAAAAAGGGTACAAATTACAAGATCGTGTGTTACGACCATCAATGGTCATTGTTGCACAATAACAAACGTTAATTAAAAATATATTATTATAGAAAACTAATACAGATTGGAGATATTCACTATGAGTAAAATTATTGGTATTGACTTAGGAACAACAAACTCAGCTGTCGCAGTACTAGAAGGCGGCGAAGCAAAAATTATTGCAAACCCAGAAGGTAACCGCACAACTCCTTCGGTCGTTTCATTCAAAAACGGTGAAATTCAAGTGGGCGAAGTAGCAAAACGTCAAGCTGTTACAAATCCTAACACGATTTCATCTATTAAACGTCACATGGGTGAAGCTGGGTACAAAGTTGATGTTGAAGGAAAATCATATACACCACAAGAAGTTTCTGCAATGATCTTACAATATTTAAAAGGTTTTGCTGAAGACTATTTAGGTGAAAAAGTTGAAAAAGCAGTTATTACAGTTCCTGCATATTTCAACGATGCGCAACGTCAAGCAACAAAAGATGCTGGTAAAATTGCTGGTTTAGAAGTAGAACGGATCGTTAACGAACCAACAGCAGCAGCTTTAGCTTATGGCTTAGATAAAACAGACAAAGATGAAAAAATTCTTGTCTTTGACCTTGGTGGTGGTACATTCGACGTGTCAATCCTTGAATTAGGCGATGGCGTTTTCGATGTATTATCAACAGCCGGTGATAACAACCTAGGTGGGGATGACTTTGATAATAAAATCATTGACTACATGGTTGCAGAATTTAAAAAAGAAAATGGCATTGACTTAGCTAACGATAAAATGGCGTTACAACGTTTGAAAGATGCTGCTGAAAAAGCGAAAAAAGACTTATCAGGTGTAACAAGCACACAAATCAGCTTGCCATTTATTACTGCTGGCGAAGCAGGACCATTGCACTTAGAAATGAACTTAACTCGTGCAAAATTTGATGAATTAACAAGTGATTTAGTTGAACGTACAAAAGTACCAGTACGTCAAGCCTTGAAAGATGCTGGATTAAATCCTTCTGAAATCGATGAAGTTATTTTAGTTGGTGGTTCAACACGTATTCCAGCTGTAGTTGAAGCTGTTCGCAAAGAAACAAACAAAGAACCAAACAAATCAGTTAACCCTGACGAAGTAGTAGCAATGGGTGCTGCAATCCAAGGTGGCGTAATCACTGGTGATGTTAAAGACGTTGTCTTATTAGACGTAACACCGTTGTCATTAGGGATTGAAACAATGGGTGGCGTATTTACAAAATTAATTGATCGTAACACTACGATTCCAACAAGTAAATCACAAGTCTTCTCAACTGCTGCTGACAATCAACCAGCTGTTGATATTCACGTTTTACAAGGTGAACGTCCAATGGCCGCTGATAATAAAACATTAGGTCGTTTCCAATTAACAGATATTCCTGCGGCTCCTCGTGGTGTGCCACAAATTGAAGTAAGCTTTGACATTGATAAAAACGGGATTGTAAATGTTCGTGCGAAAGACTTAGGCACTCAAAAAGAACAAACAATCACGATTAAATCTTCTTCAGGTTTATCTGATGATGAAATCGAACGTATGGTGAAAGATGCTGAAGCAAACGCTGAAGCAGATAAACAACGTAAAGAAGAAGTTGACTTACGTAACGATGCAGATGCTTTATTATTCACTGTTGATAAAACATTGAAAGAATTAGAAGGCAAAGTAGACGCTGAAGAAGTGAAAAAAGCAGAAGATGCGCGTGATGAATTAAAAGCAGCGATCGAAGCAAACGATATCGAACAAATGAAAGCAAAACGTGATTCATTGAATGAAATCGTCCAAAACTTAACAGTAAAACTTTACGAACAAGCTGCGCAACAACAAGCACAAGAAAATCCTGAAGCTGCCCAAGGTGGCGCTGATGATGTTGTTGATGCTGATTTTGAAGAAGTAAATGGTGATGACAAATAATCAATAACAATTGATTTTAGGGACTGGATCATTAGTACAATGACTAATGTCCCAGTCCCTTGTCTTTTGTGAGAAAATCAACCACAATCAAGTTAGCAAGAAACTATTTAGGTTTTGAAAGAACTGTGGTATGATTACAACGATGTTAAACAAGCTGAAAATACCTATTCACAGCTAGTAACACTGATTCAAGGTGTGACAGATAATCCAACCAGAGAGACCGAAAGCAATCGATGAATTTGGCTGGTTCTAAACACATTGTAAAGTTTGAAGAAAGTTGGAGGGAAGTCAATGGCGACGAAACGAGATTATTATGAAGTGCTAGGATTAGCAAAAGGTGCTTCAGATGATGAAATTAAAAAAGCATACCGCAAACTTTCCAAAAAGTACCATCCAGATATTAACAAAGAAGCCGATGCGGAAGAAAAATTTAAAGAAGTTTCTGAAGCGTATGAAGTATTAAGTGATCCACAGAAAAAAGCGGCCTATGACCAATATGGCCATGCAGGAACTGATCCTAATTACGGTGGCGGCGCTGGTGGCTTTGGCGGTTTCGGTGGCGGCGGATTTAGCAGTAGTGGTTTTGGTGGATTCGAAGATATTTTCGATTCATTCTTTGGCGGCGGCGGTGGTCGTTCTGTTGATCCAAATGCACCAAGACAAGGCGCCGATTTACAATATACAATTCAATTGAAATTTGAAGAAGCTATTTTCGGTGTCGAAAAAGAGATTAAGTACAATCGAGAAGATACTTGTGCAACCTGTGGCGGTAATGGCGCCAAACCAGGCACACACCCAGAAACTTGTCATAAATGTCATGGCTCTGGAACAATCAATGTTGAACGTCAAACGCCATTAGGTCGTATGATGAGTCGTCAAACTTGTGATGTGTGTCATGGTACAGGGAAAGAAATTAAAGAACCATGTCCAACTTGTCATGGCACAGGTCATGAGAAAAAAGCGCATACTGTTAAAGTAAATGTGCCTGCTGGAGTAGAAGACGGCCAACAAATGCGCTTAGCTAACCAAGGAGAAGCGGGTACCAATGGTGGACCATATGGTGATTTATATGTAGTCTTTCGTGTTGAAGATAGTGATATTTTCGATCGAGATGGCGCAGAAATCTACTATGATTTACCAGTAAGTTTCGTCCAAGCGGCTCTAGGGGACGAAGTAACTGTCCCAACTGTTCATGGTGACGTGAAATTAAAAATTCCGGCTGGAACACAAACTGGCACAAACTTCCGCTTAAGAGGCAAAGGTGCGCCACGTTTACGTGGTGGGGGCAATGGTGATCAACACGTGAAAGTGAAATTAATAACACCAAAAAATCTTAATGAAGAACAAAAGGATGCCCTACGAGCTTTTGCAAAAGCTGGCGGACAAAATGTAACTGAACAACAAGAAGAAGGCTTCTTTGATAAAATGAAAGATGCGTTTGGCGGTAAGAAGAAAAAATAAACCAAACGAGTCAGAGACAAAAGCAGTTAGCTCCAAGTGTTCATCACTCTTGAAAGCTAAATTGCAACGAGTAATTGCAGGTGCTGCTTTTGTTCAACTGATTATTTTAAGATTTAGAGAGTGGGACATAAGTCGTTTTGACTTATGTCCTATTTTCGTTTTTTATTTCCAAACATTTTACGAGAATATTTTAAAATTTAGCGTATACTTAATATAAGCAAGTTAGGAGGGCTTATTTATGAAACCATATGTTTATGTAATCAGTGATATTCATGGACAAGCAGATTTGTTTGGTGCCTTACTCACAGACTATGACCCAGTCGAGCATCAGCTAGTTTTAATTGGTGATTTAAACGACCGTGGTCCGCATTCTAAAGCCTGTTTTCTCAAAGGAAAAGAACTTGTCGAGCAACACGACGCTGTTTATTTACGAGGCAATCATGAAGAATATTTTTTGCAGTTTCTTCAAAATCCAGAGGACTGGTTTGCAGGATATGTTCGCAATGGTGGCAAGGAAACAATTGAAAGCCTCTTGCATCCAGGAGCTACTGCAGAATACTCACCAACAGAAATGGCCTTAATGATCCGTAGTCGCTATCCAGAGTTAATTGATTTTTTAACAAAACGACCGCTTTATTTTGAATGGCAGCATTACTTATTTGTGCATGCTGGGGTTGATTTAACGATGGAAGATTGGCGGCAAACAGCACCTAAGGATTTTTTGTGGATTCGCGAACCCTTTCATCAAGGGAAAAATAATACAGGCAAGACCATTGTTTTTGGTCATACCATTACCCCGATGTTACATGGTGATATGCAGACCACGGACCTTTGGCAAAGTGATGGAAAAATTGGGATAGATGGTGGTGCTATTTTTGGCGGCTCTGTACATGGTGTAATTTTTAATGAAACAGGCATTGTCCAAGATATCGAATATCAAAAACGCACCCCTGCGTGGCAACCAGAATTTTGATTCCTTAATCGCACGAATCAGTTACCTCACTTCTATATTTAGAAGCAAAAATATGCTAAAATAGATAAGTATGCATAAGAAAAGAGGTATCTAGTTAATGGCAGAAGCTTATAACGAAGAAGTAGTAGCGCTACTTCAAAAAGAATTGACAACGTATCGTTCAAAACAAATAACAACGGTTTTAACTTTATTAAATGAAGGAAATACAGTTCCTTTTATTGCCCGTTACCGGAAAGAAATGACTGGAAGTTTAGATGAAGTCCAAATCCGTGAAATAGAAGAACGTTATCATTATTTACAAAACTTGAAAAAGCGGAAAGAAGAAGTTCTCCGTTTAATTGAAGAGCAAGGAAAACTAACAAAAGAACTCAAAACAGATATTCAAAAAGCAGTAAAAATGCAACAAGTGGAAGATTTATATCGACCATATAAACAAAAACGTCGGACCAAAGCGACTATCGCGAAAGAAAAAGGGTTGGAACCATTAGCAGATTGGTTGCTCTCTTTACCTGAAAACGCGGATATCTTAGCTAAAGCGGCTACTTTTATTAATGAAGAAAAAGAAGTTGCAACCGCCGAGATAGCCTTGCAAGGTGCTCATGAAATTTTAGCAGAACGTATTAGCGATGAACCAAAATACCGAATATGGTTACGTGATTATATGGTTAAACATGCGCAATACGTTAGCGTAGTTAAGGATGAAGAAAAAGATGAAAAGCGGACCTATGAAATGTATTACGATTTTGCAGAACCAGTTAGCAAAATGGTGCCGCACCGTGTCTTAGCAACGAATCGTGGTGAAAAAGAAGACATTTTAAAGGTTTCCCTTGTCGCTGATGAAACAAAAATTAATGATTATTTTCAACGTCAACTAATCGGCAAGCAAGCAACAAGCTTAGCTGCTCCATACATTGAGGCTGCTTATTTAGATAGCTATAAACGATTTATTGGACCAGCGATTGAACGGGAGATTCGCAATGAATTAACAGAAAAAGCTGATGAACAAGCGATTGCAATTTTCGGTGAAAATTTACGTAATTTATTATTACAGTCACCACTTAAAGGAAAAGTTGTTCTAGGATTTGACCCGGCTTATCGGACAGGTTGTAAATTAGCAGTTGTCGATGAAACGGGTAAAGTTTTAGCAATTCAAGTGATTTATCCACATAAACCAGCGACTGCTGCGAAACGTGAAGCCGCTGGTCCAGCCTTTAAAAAAATCATTGAAGACTATCAAGTGGACATGGTAGCTATTGGAAACGGAACGGCAAGTCGTGAATCTGAATTGTTTGTGGCAGAGCAATTAAAAGCGGTGAAGCGTGACGTCTTTTACGTGATTGTTAATGAAGCAGGGGCTTCCGTTTACTCTGCGAGTGAAGTGGCTCGTAAAGAGTTTCCTGATTTACAAGTCGAAGAACGAAGTGCGGTCAGCATTGCACGTCGTTTACAAGATCCGCTGGCAGAATTAGTAAAAATTGATCCCAAAGCAGTCGGAGTTGGTCAATATCAGCATGACGTATCGCAAAAACGTCTTGCCGAGCAATTGGATTTTGTTGTGGAAACTGCAGTAAACCAAGTTGGTGTTGATGTGAATACAGCGAGTGCTCAACTTTTACAACATATTTCTGGCTTAAATAAAACAACGGCGCAAAACTTAGTCACTTATCGTGATGAAAATGGTGTCTTCACAGCACGAAATCAAGTAAAAAAAGTACCTCGTTTAGGACCAAAAGCATTTGAACAAGCAATTGGCTTTTTACGAATTCCTAATGGCAAAAATGTGTTAGATAACACTGGCATTCACCCAGAAAGTTATCCAGTAGCACAAGCAATTTTAGAAAAAGCAGAGATTGCTTCTAAAGAATTAGGGACAGCAGAAGCTATCGAAAAATTGAAACAGTTACCAGTGAATCAATTAGCTACTGAGTTAGAAGTTGGTTCAGAAACACTCACAGATATTATTGCTAGTTTAATCCAACCAGGTCGTGATATGCGCGATGAGATGTCTGCACCACTTTTACGTAAAGACGTGTTGACAATGGAAGATTTGAAACCAGGAATGGAAATGCAAGGGACTGTTCGAAACGTAATTGACTTTGGCGCGTTTGTCGATATTGGTGTGAAGCAAGATGGCTTAGTCCACATTTCTAAGTTAAGTACTAAATTTGTTAAGCACCCAACGGATGTCGTTGCGGTGGGGGATGTAGTCACAGTTTGGGTAGAAGATGTTGACTTGAAAAAGGGGCGTATTAGTTTAACTATGTTGCCTCGGGCTGATAGAAAAGAGTAGCAATGAAAGAGTCTCAACCAGTCTTGATGACAGATCAAGCGCTTCAAACGCTAGTGGAAAAAATTTCAATCGTATTTTTTCAGAAACCTTTTCTGCATCAAGCTACATTTAATCGGCGGTTAAAAACTACGGGCGGTCGCTATCATTTAGCTTCGCATCACCTGGATTTTAATCCAACTGTTTTTTTAAAGTATGGACAAGAGGAACTGGAAAAAGTCATTAAGCATGAGTTATGTCACTATCATTTACATTTAGCTGGCAAAGGCTATCAGCATAAAGATAAGGACTTTAAAGAGTTATTGGCTAAGACTGGCGGTGCCCGTTACGCACCGCCTCTAGTAGAACGGAAAAAAGCAGTTTTCCATCAGTACCAATGTCAGTCTTGTGGAGAAGTCATCCTCAGAAAACGACGAATTGATACGACACGATATGTCTGCGGAAAATGTCATGGGCGTTTGTCCTGGCAAGCGAAAAAAGAACAAATCTAACAATTCTGGTCTTTGTTATCTTGACAAAGACCAGTAATTATTTTAGGATAAATAAGTGCTCTTAAAATGCAGATGTGTTGGAATTGGCAGACAAGCATGATTGAGGGTCATGTGGACAGATGTCCGTGTGGGTTCGAGTCCCATCATCTGCATCAACTAGTATAACAAGAGGTCGGGACAGAAGTGTTTAACTCCGAGAAATAAGAAGGAGTTGCTTCTGTTCCCGCCGTTTATCAGTTTTTGAGCGTGGAGCAAAAATCCAAAGTGATTTTTGTCCCACGCTCTTGTTTATTACGGAAAAACCATCAATTTTTTATTAAATTCTGATATTTATTATTGCTTTTTCATTATAGTTGGCGTAACTTTAGAGTATAAATTTGTGAAGCGAGGGAGTCCGTGTGAGAAATTTTAAAAAATCCGATAAATTAAATAACGTAAGTTACGATGTCCGTGGTCCTGTTTTAGAAGAAGCAGAACGCATGCAAGAAGAGGGCATACGTATTTTGAAATTAAATACAGGGAATCCAGCGCCATTTGGTTTTGATGCCCCAAATGAAATTGTGCGCGACATGATTGTAAATGTTCGCGATTCAGAAGGTTATTCCGATTCAAAAGGTATTTTTTCTGCAAGAAAAGCGATTGAACAATATTGCCAATTAAAAAAATTTCCTAATGTAACGATTAATGATATTTACACTGGTAATGGCGTGAGTGAACTAATTACCATGTGTATGCAAGGCTTGTTAAATAACGGCGATGAAGTACTTGTGCCAATGCCAGACTATCCTTTATGGACTGCATCTGTTTCTTTGGCGGGCGGTACGCCCGTTCATTATATTTGTGATGAGCAAGCAGAATGGTATCCAGACATTGATGATATAAAATCAAAAATAACTTCGAATACAAAAGCAATCGTTATTATAAATCCAAATAATCCGACTGGTGCTTTATATCCGAAAGAGTTATTACTAGAAATTGTCGAAGTGGCACGTCAAAATGATTTAATTATTTACTCCGATGAAATTTATGATCGTTTGGTCATGGACGGTTTGGTTCATGTACCGATTGCTACATTAGCACCTGATTTATTTGTCGTAACATTGAATGGTTTGTCAAAATCACATCGAGTGGCAGGCTTCCGATGCGGTTGGATGGTGTTAAGTGGAGATAAATCACGAGTAAAAGGGTATATCGAAGGGCTAAATATGCTTGCTTCCATGCGGTTATGCTCGAATGTGTTGTCACAACAAATCATTCAAACCGCATTAGGCGGCTATCAAAGTGTCGATGATTTACTTTTACCAGGTGGCAGAATTTACGAACAACGAGAATTTATTTACAATGCGATAAATGATATTCCTGGTTTATCAGCCGTGAAGCCTAAAGCAGCTTTCTATATTTTCCCGAAAATTGATACGGCCAAATTTGACATTTATGATGATGAAAAATTTGTTTTAGATTTCTTACACAAACATCATATTTTATTAGTCCATGGTGGTGGGTTCAACTGGCAACAACCAGATCACTTCCGTATTGTTTATTTACCGAAGATGGAAGACTTAAAAACTACAGCAGATAAAATGCGTGAATTTTTAAGTACCTACAAACAAAAATAAAAGAACTACCAAAAAATAGCCTCTAACGAAGCTATTTTTTGGTAGTTCTTGTTTTATCAACAATACTATTCTGCGGTTTCACATGCTTTTTTACTAATAATCATTCGGTTGGTATATTTTTCTTCCATATCAGGACTAGGATTTGCTACTACGATGAGATAAGAATTTTCATACTCCTTCTCCACAAAGCCTGAATAATTTGTTTTTTCCCAAATGAAGTGAACCTTTTTCTCTTCGGCCATACAATAACACTCCTTTTTAATAAAAATGAACCTATTTATTTTCTAAGAAAACCTTAGATAATGTTCTTGCAGTATATTATGCAATAAAGTACAATAAAAGCATAATGCGAATTCGCATATTTTGACAAAATCCCCATTTTCCAAGGAAAATGGCCGATATAAATAGGAGCTATTGTGATGAATTCTTTAGGTGCAGTTATTAAAGAAATTAGAAAAAATAGAAAATTGACACAGAAAATGTTATCAGAAGACATCTGTTCGCAAAGTGTTTTAAGTCGCATTGAAAACAATGAAGAGTTGCCAAACGTTCTCGTAATGCAACAACTTTGTGATCGTTTAGGTGTGACTGTTGACCAGATTATGCGTTATAAATCTGGTGATGTGCACGTTGTTACGTATTCATTTGAAAAAATGGCTGAATATTTTCGCCATAAAAAATATCAATTATTATTAAATTATTTAAAGGAAAATCGTATTGAAGAACAATTGTATTTAGATACGGACTGGCAAAAATATTATTATTATTTAGGTAGTTGTGAATTGTTTGTTCTAAATGATTACGAAAAAGCTATTGCTAGTTTGCGTAAAGGATTATCTTTCACCTATAAAGCCGATAAATTAAATGTTTCTGATTTAGAGATTCAATTAATTAGTTGTCTAGGTGCTACTTATGGTTACATGGGCAATCGAGTAGAGGCAGAACGATTTTTAAGTTTGAGTATTCATTATTTTAATCAATTGCCAAATGAACGCAGTAATGCAGAGTTAACGAAAATATTTTTTAATTATGCTGATTTCTTATTCAAAAATTATACAGAAAAAGATGCCGAAATTTATGTGGATCAAGGAATTACTTGGGCTCGCAAAAAAAATAGTTATTATTATTTAAGTGAATTATTAAATCTAAAATATTTAGTTTTAATGAGAAAGAATAAACATGAAGAAGCGGAACGTTATCTGAACTTAGCACAACAAATGAAAAATGTGGAAAGTGGCAATCTTTAAAAAATCCTCAGAATTGCTTAAAAGGTCTACACCATTTCTTGACTTTTGTACTGATTAAGAGTACTTTTGAAGTAAGTAAAATAAAGAAAGAAGGATGAAGATGAAAACATTTATCTTTGCAGACAAGTTCTTTTTAAAAAGCGATGTTAAAGGACCTGGTTATTTAGAAATCACGGATGGTATCTTTGGTAATTATACAAAAGATGAACCGCAAGGGGACGTAAAAATTATTCGTGAGGAAGGCAAATGGATTGCCCCAGGTTTAGTCGATACTCATATTCATGGTTACATGAATCATGACGTAATGGATAACGATGCAGAAGGCATTAAAGTGATGTCTGAAGGCTTATTATCTTGTGGTGTAACTTCATTTTTACCAACAACGTTAACTTCAAGTAAAGAACGTTTAACAGACGTTGCACGTACGATTGGTCAAGTCTACCAAGAAGTACCTGGTGCAAAAATTCAAGGGATTTACTTTGAAGGACCTTTCTTTACTGAAGAACATAAAGGCGCACAAAATCCAAGTTATTTTGGAGATCCAGACCTTGATACATTCCACGAATGGCAAGAAGCTTCAGGCGGAATTATTAAGAAAATTGCGTTGGCACCAGAACGTAATGGTGTGAAAGAATTTGTTGAAACCGTTACAGATGAAGGTGTCGTTGTTGCTTTAGGCCATAGTAATGCGACCTTAGAAGAAGCTGATGTGGCAGTTGAAGCAGGCGCTAGCGTTTTTGTTCATGCATATAATGGGATGCGTGGCTTAAATCACCGTGAACCAGGGATGGTTGGTGCATTGTTAACGTTACAACACGTTTTCTCTGAATTAATTTGTGATGGACACCATGTACATCCGCAAGCGGCTGAAGTATTGATGGAAAAAGCGGGCCATGATCACGTTGCGTTAATTACAGACTGCATGATGGCTGGCGGTATGCCAGATGGCAACTACAATTTAGGTGAATTTCCTGTTGTGGTAGCAGAAGGAACGGCTCGTTTGGATACTGGGAACTTAGCAGGTAGTATTTTAAAACTAAAAGAAGCAATTAAAAATGTAGTTGATTGGGGTATTGCAACACCTGCACAAGCAATTATGATGGCTTCATTAGTTCCTGCGATCAGCTGTAAAATTGATGATCAATGTGGCATGATTGCAAATGGTCGCGATGCTGACTTTATCGTATTAGAACCAACCATGGAATTAGCAGCCACTTATTTAGATGGCGTTGAACGCTATCGAGCATAAGACACAAGAAAAAGCTTGCGGAAATTTATCCGCAAGCTTTTTTATAATTCTTTTGGTAAAATCGCAGAAGTGATTTCTTTGTTCTCGTAGGCAATAAAAAAATCGATTAATTGCTTGTCAAATTGCTCAATATCCTCTTTGTAAAGGGAGCTAGGAATCACAAAGGTTTGCTCTAGGGTGCCTGCTAGATAATCGCCATCTAAACTTTGGGCGACAACTAAAAATTCTTGTTCGCGCCAATGTTCCACATCTGTTTCAGAAATGGTTTCCGGAGAGGCTAAAAATTTACAATTTTCGACAAACTGTTCATCAATTTCTTCACTGAAAGTTAATTCAGCATCCTCTTCTTGAGGTTGAGAGAGGATTGCTTGCAAAAATGTTTGTGGTTTTGCATCGGGTAATGTTTCTTTTAGCTGTTCAAAATCCAATGAAAGTTCCTCCTTATTGTTTGTTTAAAATAGTTACTGAAAAATCAATGGGTGAATTTGTTTTAAGGCTTTTGGCTTCTAAGATGATTTTTTCAGCCAACAAATCGTTTCCGTTATATACAGGTGTCACGCGATAGCGAACGGTTTCGCCGCGATCAAGAGCTGCCCGAATCTGATTTTCATATTTCGTCATATAAGGAGTGTTGACAGGATTCTGATACAAGGTGGTTAAGTTACGTGGATCATCACCACTGCCTCCCATTTGACGGCCGATTAGGTGGCCACGCGAATGATTAGCTTTTCCTGAAATGAAACCAGCTGGTCGAATATCTTTATTAGCGGAAGTTCCTGTATTGACCATTGCGGGTTTTAATAGCGCATCAGCGCCTGTCGCTCGTTTTAGACGATCTAGTGAATGATAAGTAATCCAGCCGTTTGAGCTATCCTTTAATTCCTCTGCTGAAAATGTGGCTTTACCATTTTCAATGGGTCCAGGATTATCTCCTTTTGGTGCTGGTGTGCTTGAGGGGGTGGTTGTTTGTGGTTGAACATTAAATAAATCTTGTAAAGCATCAGGAACTTTAACGCCAACCGCGCCTAAAATTAAAATGATTAATGCGCCAATCAGCATGATGGTTGAATTAAATGGTGGTTTCTTCTTTCTGTTTGCCATAACGTGCTCCTCTAATTTTATACTTGCAATAGTCCAAATTTAAGTGGACCATCTTTTCTATTATACGTAAATTTGCTAAAAAATCAAAAAAGGCTTTTCTTTGAAAGACTTGTTTTCTCAGATATGTTACTATTTTAATGTAGAAGGGAAGGGATAGTGGATGGCCTATATTGAAGTCAAAAATGAATACAAGCGTTACCAAATGGGAGAGACAACTATTACTGCGAATGACGGCATTTCTTTTGAAGTGGAAAAAGGAGAAGTAGCGGTTATTTTAGGCCCCAGCGGTGCTGGAAAATCAACTGTTTTAAATATTCTTGGTGGAATGGACAGCTGTGATGAAGGGGAAATTATTATTGATGGTACAGATATCGCTCAGTTTTCAGAGAAACAATTAACCACTTATCGACGCAATGATGTCGGGTTTGTTTTCCAATTTTACAATTTAGTCCCAAATTTAACGGCAAAAGAAAATGTCGAATTGGCTTCGCAAATCGTTGCGGATGCGTTGGATTCGACCACTGTTTTACAATCGGTGGGTTTAGGGGAACGTTTAGATAATTTTCCAGCGCAACTTTCTGGTGGTGAACAACAACGAGTAACCATCGCCCGTGCGATTGCTAAAAAGCCCAAGTTACTTTTATGTGATGAACCGACAGGAGCACTGGATTATGAAACAGGGAAACAAATTTTAACCATTTTGCAAAACACTGCTCGCGAAACAGGAACGACCGTCTTAATTATTACCCACAATTCAGCCATTGCAGAAATGGCCGATCGGGTAATTCGAATTAATGATGCGAAAGTTCGCGAAATGACTGTGAATGATCAGCCTAAATTGGTTGCTGAAATTGAATGGTAGGTGCCTAAAATGAAGAAAACAGCGCTAATTAAAACAAGCTTACGTGAAATTAGACAATCTACTACACGGTTTTTATCGATTATGGGGATTATTTTCCTTGGTGTAATGGTCTTTGTTGGTTTGAAAGCTACTGGACCAGATATGATTAAAACCGCGAATAATTATTACCAGAAAGAGCAGCTTCCAGATGCGCGAATAATTTCTACAATGGGACTGGAAAAGAAAGATTTAACAACACTACAGTCTTTAAAAGATGTCGAAACAGTTGTGCCGCGGTATACAATAGATGCCACGATTGGGCCGCAAAATAATGCAGTAAAATTGTTTGGCTATCGAAAAAATCAAGCAGGATCGGTTAACTATCAAGTAGTTGACGGTCGGTTACCTAAACAAACAAATGAAATTGCATTAGATACATTAGCGAAAACTAGATATGATTATAAAATGGGTGATAAAATCACTTTAAACGATGCAGCGATTAAAGAAAAAGGACTGACGCAAACCCATTTTACTGTTGTCGGATTTATCAATTCACCAGAATATATTGATAATACATCCAGGGGAACCACAACGGTCGGTTCTGGAACGTTAAACTTTTTTGGCGTGGTTTCGGAAAAAGCCTTTGACAGTCAACGGTATCCAGAATTGCTAATCTCATTTCGTTCATTAAAACATCAAAATACGTATTCCTCTGATTATGAAAAGAAAAGAGAGCAGGCCTTAAATCAAGTAAAAGAGGCACTGAAAAATCGGCCAGAAGAACAGGTTGCGGCTCTGCGTGATTCGGCTCAGCCGGACATTAACCAAGGTCGGCAAGCGCTGGAAACGGGAAAACAAGCACTTGCGCAGTTGGAGCAACAGCCAGGAATTCCAGCTGAGATGCTTGAAAAGCAAAAAGACGAATTGGCTAAACAAGAACAACTGTTGGCTGAAAAAGAAACAGAGCTAGCCAATTTAAAAGCCCCGACGTATTATTATTTTACCAGGGAAGACAATCCAGGATTTTCTGAATATCAAGATAATGCTGATCGGATTTCTTCTTTAGCCACGCTGTTCCCGTTGTTCTTTTTCCTAATTGCGGCATTAGTCAGCTTAACTACCATGACACGTATGGTGGAAGAAAAAAGAATGGAAATTGGTAGTTTGAAAGCTTTAGGTTATCGTAATCGTGAAATTGCTTCGATTTTTATTACCTATGCAACGGTTGCCAGCCTAACAGGTGCATTATTAGGATTGGCAGTTGGCTATTATCTATTCCCTAAAATAATTTTTGATGCCTACGGTCAAATGTACAATATTCCTGATTTAGTTACACCGTGGTACTTAAATTACAGTTTATGGGGCATCATTGTAGCCTTAGCTTGTACTGTGGGAGCGGCCTTAGTGACATTAAGAATCGATTTATTAAGTACCCCAGCTACCTTGCTAAGACCCAAAGCGCCGAAAGCAGGCCAACGGATTTTATTAGAACGAATCCGCCCTTTATGGCAACGCATGAGCTTTATTCAAAAAGTGACCGCTAGAAATCTGTTCCGCTATAAACGACGGATGCTGATGACTGTTATCGGAATAGCTGGTTGTATGGGGCTGTTAATTGTTGGTTTTGGTTTACGCGATTCAATTGTGGATGTCGCTACAATTCAATTTAATAAAATCTGGCATTACCAAGCAGTCGTGACTTTTAAAGAGCAAACAACACCTGAAGAGACAAAAGAGTATCAAGAAACGTTGCGCAAACTGGATGGTTTGAATAAAACAATTCCGTTATATTCAGAAATCTTTAAAACGAAGGGCCAAGGTGCACCAACTCAAAATATTACTCTTTATGTGCCACAAGATCCTTCGAAAATGGCTGATTTTCAATTATTTAATGATCGAGTCACTGGAGAAAAATATTCCCTCAACGATGACGGTGTAATCATTAATGAAAAATTAGCTAAATTATTTGGCTATAAAGTCGGAGATCAATTAAATTTAGAAAATAGTGATAATCAAACCTATCACGTGAAAATTGCCGCGATTGCAGAGAACTACACGGGTCATTTTGTCTATATGACGCCGAAACTCTACCAGACGATGACGAAACAGAAGCCGGAGTATAATACAGAATTCCTACTTTTTGACAAAAAGTTATCCTCAAAACAAGAAACCTCAATCGGAGAGGCGTTGACAAAACAGCCGAAAGTGTTGAACATTACGTTTTTAACTGCGATGAAAGGTTCGTTTGATGATATGCTGAAAAGCCTTGATATTGTCATTTGGGTACTAATTGCTGTTTCTGGTTCTTTAGCGTTAATTGTGTTATATAATTTAACCAACATTAATGTTTCTGAACGGATTCGAGAACTTTCCACGATTAAGGTTTTAGGGTTTTACGATCGTGAAGTCACTACCTATGTTTACCGTGAAAACATTATTTTAACGTTCATTGGTATTATTGTTGGCTGCTTCTTTGGAAAAATTTTGCATCAGTATATTTTAGCAACCGTTGAAGTTGATTTAATTATGTTTTCGCCAATTATTCATTGGCCAAGTTATCTATATTCCGCAGTCATCACCATGTGTTTCACGTTGTTTGTGATGGTCATTATGCATCGGAAATTGAAGAAAATCAATATGATTGAAGCGTTAAAATCAAATGAATAGCACATTTTAAAAAACGAGGAGTCCGTAGAAGTTCGATAATTCTAGGGCTGCTCGTTTATTGTTGCTTCTTTTATTAAGAAAAAATAGGTCTTAAGATGTATCTTTTGAGATTTATTTGGAAATTACTACTCTTTTTATTTAAAAATTGGTACACTATTACTAGGTTATAGCACAGAAAGGAGTGTGGGAAAAGTGTTAGAAGGTCTACCATTGGAAACGGTTTATTTTTATGCATTAGTGGGGAGCGCGGTCCTCGCTTTTTTACTAATTATTTTTGGGGATGTTTTTAATTTTGATGGACCGGTGGACCCAATGCTGATTATTCCATGGATTGCTTTTACCTCGCTGTTTGGGTACCTTGGGGAAGAGTTAACAGCGGTGAATAGTTGGCTTATTTTAATTGTCAGTGGTATTCTTTCAACCATTATTGTTTTCTTCCTAAATTTTTATGTGTTGGTCCCTTTGAAAAATTCGGAGGCCACAATTTCTATTTCGGAAAAAGACATGGAGGGTCGTGTTGCTACTGTGATTACCCCAATTCCTGTCCGGGGAATGGGCGAGATTCAATTGAAGAGTGTCACAGGTTCGTTAAGTCGACCAGCAGCATTTTATGTGCCACAAGAAGTGGCTGCGCCAAGAGGTAGTGAGGTATTGATTATTGAATTGAAAGAACGGGTTTGTTATGTCATTCCTTACGAAGGCAGTCTAAAAATATAGAGTAGGAGAGAAGAAAATGGGGATTTTGTTACCGATTATTATTGCAGTTTTAGTATTATTAATGTTATTAATTGTGTTTGTTTCTAAATATCAGACAGCCAAACCTGATGAAGCGTTAATTATCAGCGGGAGCTATCTAGGCTCTAAAAATGTTCATGTAGACGAAGGTGGCAACAAAATTAAAATCGTTCGTGGCGGTGGTGCGTTTGTCTTACCAGTGTTCCAACGCTCAAATCGAATTAGTTTGCTTTCAAGTAAATTAGATGTTTCTACACCAGAAGTGTACACAGAACAAGGGGTTCCTGTGATGTGTGATGGGACATCAATCATTAAAATTGGTTCGTCAGTTGAAGAAATTGCGACAGCAGCGGAACAATTTTTAGGAAAAACAACAGAAGAATTAGAAAATGAAGCACGTGAAGTATTAGAAGGACATTTACGTTCGATTTTAGGTTCAATGACAGTGGAAGAAATTTACCAAAACCGTGATAAATTTAGCCAAAGTGTACAAGAAGTTGCCAGTGTTGACTTAGCTAAAATGGGCTTAGTTATTGTGTCGTTCACAATTAAAGAAGTTCGTGATAAAAATGGATACTTGGATTCATTAGGGAAACCAAGAATCGCTCAAGTTAAACGTGATGCAGATATTGCTGAAGCAGAAGCCTTGAAAGAAACTCGCATCAAAAAAGCGGAAGCTGAAAAAGAATCACAACAAGCGGAATTGCAACGTCAAACAGAAATTGCAGAAGCTTCAAAAGAAAAAGAATTGAAATTAGCGTTATACAAACAAGAACAAGATATTGCCAAAGCCAAAGCAGACCAAGCCTATAACTTGGAAAGTGCGCGTGCACAACAACACGTGGTGGAACAAGAAATGGAAGTCAAAGTTGTTGAACGTCAAAAACAAATTGAGTTAGAAGAAAAAGAAATTACGCGTCGTGAAAAACAATACGACTCAGAAGTTAAGAAAAAAGCTGATGCAGATCGTTACGCACGCGAACAAGAAGCTCTTGCTCAAAAAGCACGCGAAGTAGCAGAAGCCGAAGCAGAACGCTTCAAAGTTGAAGCATTAGCCGAAGCGGAAGCCAATAAAACGCGTTTAACAGGTCAAGCGCAAGCCGAAGCTATTTTAGCTCGTGGTGCAGCAGAAGCCGAAGCCAAACAAAAGATTGCTGAAGCCTTCAAAGAATATGGTGAAGCAGCTGTGTTAAGTATGGTGATGGAAATGTTACCACAATTAATGAAAGAAGCAGCACAACCATTGGGCAACATCGACAAGATTTCAGTGGTAGATACAGGCGCAGGTGGCGAAAATTCTGGCGCCAACCGTATTACCAATTATGCAACAAACTTGTTGGCTGGTACACAAGAAACACTAAAAGAAACAACGGGCCTCGACGTGAAAGAGCTAATTGAAAACTTTTCTAAAAAAGGTACCTCAAATAGCGTGAACTATCATGCAACAGAAGGTTCAGAAAAAGAATAGAAATCAGCCATTAAGGAGTAGCGAATCGCATTTCGTTACTCCTTAATGCTGCATTGAAACGATAAACGAACAATCTGACAGAGAAATAGCGAGTGCTTGTTTTGTTTCAAAGATTCTGATAACATAGAGTTCTTGGAGGGATAGAGATGTCAAAAAAGAATAAAGATATTGAAGTACGTGTTGAAGAAGAAAAAGCCCAATACAATGGAGCAAATGTTTTAATGAACAAATTATTTATTGGTAAAAAAGAAATCGGTCGTGTCATTCCGCAAAATGATAAAAAATTCATCATTGAAATTGATGGCAAGCAAGAAGGTACAGCAAAAAATCTGGACGAAGCCTTTGAAACAATTATTCGTCAATGGAATTTAAGTGAATAAAAAATAAATAACAATTTTTTTAAAAAAAGGGTTGCTTTTTTCTGGAAAAGATTGTATTATAACTAAGTCAGGTCGTTACAGCGACAATGACTTTTTGGAGGAATAGCGAAGTGGCTAAACGCGACGGACTGTAAATCCGTTCCTTAGGGTTCAGTGGTTCGAATCCACTTTCCTCCATTTTCTTTTTGGGGTATAGCCAAGCGGTAAGGCAACGGACTTTGACTCCGTCATGCGTTGGTTCGAATCCAGCTACCCCAGTTTTCAGAACATTTCTGGTAGAGAGATGTTCTTTTTTTGTATAATTATATAACAAAAATGAGGTAAGATTTTCCTCATGTACAGGCTAGAAAAGTTTTCATTTATATAAGAATATGCTAAAGTATTAAGAAAGAATAGTCTGGAGTTGATAAGAATGAACTTTAAAGAAAAAATTACAGAAATGGTTGAAAATGTTTACGATTTAGCACGCGATGGTAAGTATGATGTCAAAGTTGACTTAATTCCTCGTAAAAAAGGCAACATCAAAAGTGGTGTTAAAGTCACTTCTTCAAGAAATACAGCCCACAATATCAAGTGGCGTTCAAAAAACTAATTCGTCTTTAACAGAAACACCGGAGCAGACAAAATTATTGTCTACTCTGGTGTTTTTATTTTTCTAATTCGATACCTAAGACAGTTAAATGCCCATTACCAACTAATTTGATAACTAATTGGGCTAAGTGGTTGGGTGTCATATCTGTTTC
Source organism: Enterococcus sp. DIV2385 (assembly GCF_051711925.1). Taxonomy (NCBI): domain Bacteria; kingdom Bacillati; phylum Bacillota; class Bacilli; order Lactobacillales; family Enterococcaceae; genus Enterococcus; species Enterococcus sp. DIV2385. The sequence goes on from NZ_JBIONV010000001.1 coordinate 1,145,786, forward strand.
GCTAGTAATCCACCAATGAAGGGTACCGATGAAGATAGAGGTCATGTATTCAATAACAAAATCTATCGGTACATCAATATCATTTTCGGTAATACGCAACTGCGAAAAAATCGTCGCATATTTTTCTTCGATAATTTCAGCTAAGCGTTTTCGAAAGTGTTCGTTGAAATTATTGTCCATGATAGTTAAGAAGAAAGATTTGTTCTCTTGAATATTAATATAGAGTTGCGTCAGAAGTTCTTCAATGTGCTTCACGCGGACACGGTTGCCATTAACCAGTTGTTGCGAATCAAGAATAGCGGTAAAAGCACTAAGCGTAAAGGTGAAGATTGCATCATATAAATGCTGTTTGTCTTTAAAATGAGCATAAAAAGTCGCACGATTAATCATAGCTTCATCAGCAATATCCTGAATCGTCACCGCTTCGTAGCCTTTCGTTTCTACAAGTTTAAAAAAAGCTTCAATAATCATTTTTCTGGTTCGTTGTACTCTAAGGTCTGTTTTCTTTGCCATCATAAATTCCTTTCGAGATAGTCAACATTCGCGGAAACTTTGTTGTTTATCTCACAAAATAGGGTAAATTGCTTGTTGCAAATCATTTAGAACCTTTCTAAAATAGGTATATCTATTATAACAAACAGTTTGTATAATAATCAACAAACTGTTGGGAAATGAAGGGGTATTTTAATTGATGGTTATGAGAGCAGGGATTGATGTTGGGTCAACGACAGTAAAATTAGTATTTTTAAATAAACAAAATCAGCCTATTTTTACAAAATATGAACGCCATTTTTCAGATGTCAAAGCAGCAACGGAACGTATTTTAAAAGAAGGGCTATCAAGGATCGGTGCAGACCAACCTGTGACAATGAGCATAACTGGCTCTGGTGGTATGGGGCTGGCTGAGGTATTAGGGATTCCCTTTGTTCAAGAGGTTATCGCGTGTACACGAACTGTCGAAACAATAATCCCAGAAACGGATGTTGCTATTGAACTTGGCGGAGAAGATGCAAAAATCACTTTTTTTGATGGTGCTTTAGAGCAACGAATGAATGGTAGTTGTGCAGGTGGGACAGGCGCCTTCATCGATCAAATGGCTGTTTTACTTAAAACGGATGCCAATGGAGTGAATGAATTGGCGAAGAATTATCAAACTATTTATCCGATTGCTTCCCGCTGTGGGGTTTTTGCCAAAACGGATGTTCAACCTTTAATCAATGAAGGAGCAGCGAAAGAAGATATCGCGGCGAGTATTTTTCAAGCGGTAGTTAATCAAACAATCGCTGGGTTAGCTGCTGGTCGCAAAATTAAAGGTAAAGTAGCGTTTTTAGGGGGACCCTTATTTTTCATGTCAGAATTGAGAAAACGGTTTGTTGAAACCTTAGCAATTCAGCCAGAAGATGTTATTTTTCCAGAACAACCGCAACTGTTTGTAGCAATGGGAGCAGCACTTTATTCAGAAGATGCAGCCGAATGTACATTGGAAGAATTAATTCAGCGCTTAGTGAACAGCCAGGCTACTGATTTACAGCCGAGCGACACGTTACCACCGTTATTTAACAGCGCAGAAGATTTAGCAGATTTTCGAGAAAGACACGCGCAAGCTCAAGCAAGGGAGAAACCTTTATCTCAACATACTGGCGTGACCTTTTTAGGGATTGATGCAGGCTCCACAACGACAAAAGTTACATTGATTGATGAAGATGGCCATTTGTTGTTTTCTTTTTATGGTAATAACCAAGGGCAACCTTTAGAAACCACCATGACAGTACTGAAATCACTTTATCAACAACTGCCTGAAGAAGTTTTTATCGGAAAAGCGGCTGTTACAGGATATGGAGAACAGCTAATAAAAAATGCGTTAAAAGTCGATATTGGTGAAGTTGAAACGATGGCCCATTACAAAGCAGCCAACCATTTTCAGCCAGGTGTGGATTTTATTTTGGATATCGGAGGACAAGATATGAAAGCGATGACCATTAAAAATGGCGTGCTTTCCTCGATACAATTAAATGAAGCTTGTTCTTCTGGGTGCGGTTCTTTTATCGAAACCTTTGCGCAATCCTTAAACTATAACGTGAAGGATTTTGCTTTGGCGGCTTTAGAATCGCAAGCGCCGGTTGATTTAGGTTCTCGGTGTACTGTTTTTATGAACTCAAAAGTGAAACAGGTTCAAAAAGAAGGGGCCTCTGTCGGCGATATTTCTGCTGGACTATCTTATTCAGTCATCAAAAATGCCATTTATAAAGTAATTAAGGTTCGCCGACCTGAAGAGTTGGGAGAAAAGATTGTCTGCCAGGGAGGAACATTTTACAATGAAGCGGTCTTGAGAGCTTTTGAAAAAATTAGCGGTCGTGAAGTGGTTCGTCCATCTATTGCTGGTTTGATGGGGGCCTATGGGGCAGCGCTGATTGCTTTGGACGCTTATGAAATTGGGGAAGAAACCACGCTTCTTTCTTTAGGAGAGTTAGCGGCATTTACCTCTGAAAAGGAATTTACTCATTGCGGCTTGTGTGAAAACAATTGTCAATTAACGGTCACAGTGTTTTCGGATGGGCGCCAATTTATTACGGGAAATCGCTGTGAACGTGGTGCACGAATTAAAATTAAACGAGAAGAACGCAAAGTGAATTTGGTTGATTATAAGTACCGCAAGTTATTTAAGTACCGACCTTTGCGGGAAAATAAAGCGTTTCGTGGGCGCTTGGGTATCCCTAGAGTCCTAAACATGTATGAAAATTATCCTTTGTGGCATACATTTTTTACTGATTTAGGCTTTCGGGTCGAATTATCGCCACGTTCTAATAAGCAAATCTATGAACAAGGCCTTGAAACGATTCCAAGTGATACGGTTTGTTACCCAGCGAAAATGGCACATGGACATATTCAAGCATTAATTGATGCGCAAGTGCCAATCATCTTTTATCCTGGTGTCGTTTTTGAACAGCAAGAAACAGTGGAAGCAGATAATCATTTTAATTGTCCAATTGTGCAAAGCTACCCAGATGTTATTCGAAATAATGTGGATGCCATCAGAGAGGGCCAAGTGGATTATCGAAATCCCTATCTTAATTTAGCGAATGAAACTGCAGTTGCCAAAGTTTTAGCTGAAAATTTTGCTGATTTAGGGATTTCCTTAGAAGAAATTCAAACAGCGCTGCATCATGGTTATCAAGAATTAGCAGCCTTTAAAAAAGAAATTCAAGAAAAAGGCGAAGAAACGTTAGCCATGTTAACTGAAAAAGGCCAGAGAGGAATTGTCTTATCGGGACGACCGTATCACTTGGATCCAGAAATTAATCACGGCATTGCCGAAGTCATTACACAGGAAGGATTCCATGTCTTGACAGAAGACAGTATCTCGCATCTTGGAGACGTGCAGAATTTACGTGTGGTGAATCAATGGGTCTATCATTCTCGCTTATATGCGGCGGCTAAAGTAGTGGCTAAGACGAAAAATTTAGAACTTGTCCAACTGAATTCCTTTGGTTGCGGCTTAGATGCTGTGACAACCGATCAAGTAGAAGAAATCATGGATCGGTCTGGCAAAATTTATACAGTCCTCAAAATCGATGAAGGTGCGAATTTGGGCGCAATTCGTATTCGGTTGCGCTCCTTGAAAGCGGCTGTCAATGAGCGGGAGAAGCAACAGTTTGTTCCGCATATGCAAATGGAAGAGCCGGAGAAAATTGTGTTTACAAAACAAATGAAAAAAACACATACCTTACTGTTACCAATGCTTAGCCCGATTCATCAATCTGGATTAGTCGATGTAGCATTACAAGCTTCTGGCTATCATGTCGTCTGTTTGCCTACGCAAGACAAAGAAGCTGTGAATGTCGGGTTAAAATATGTCAATAATGATGCGTGTTACCCAGCAATTATTTCCATCGGACAACTAGTTGAAGCTTTGGAAAGTGGTCAATATGATTTGGATAATGTCAGTGTCTTAATGACGCAAACAGGGGGCGGTTGTCGCGCAACGAATTACATTCCCTTATTACGAAAAGCTTTAAATGATGCTGGTTTTTCTCAAGTTCCTGTAGTTTCAGTTTCGATGGGCAATAAAGGAGTCGAATCCAATCCAGGATTTAAATTTACGTTGCCAATGATCAAGCGCTTAGTAGTTGCCTTTTTATATGGTGACTTATTCGAACGAGTAGTTTATCGAACAAGACCTTATGAAACAGAAAAAGGAATGGTGGATCAACTGCACCAAGATTGGCTAAAAAGAGTGGAAGCCAATGTCCGGAATGGTTCGCTGACACAATTTAATCACTTCATGAAAAAAATTATTCGGACGTTTGATGAAATTCCTTTACAAGAGATAAAAAAACCAAAAGTCGGTGTGGTCGGGGAAATTTTAGTGAAATATTCGCCGACAGCGAATAATGATATTGTGCGTTTGTTAGAAGAAGAAGGTGCTGAAGCAGTTGTGCCAGATATTGTTGGCTTTATGAACTATTCTTTGTACAATCAAATTTGGAAATACGAAAATATGGGCATGTCAAAACAAAGCAAACGTTTAGCAGAATTTGCGATAAAAATCATTGAATTGGTAGAAAAACCAATGGATAAGGCATTGAGAAAATCGGTCCGTTTTGATGGTATTCATTCCATTTATGATATGGCAGCAGATGCAAGTAAAATTTTATCAATTGGCAATCATACGGGTGAAGGTTGGTTTTTAACAGCTGAAATGATTGAGCTCTTAAAACATGAGGTGAATAACATCGTTTGTATGCAGCCGTTTGGATGTTTACCAAACCATATTGTTGGAAAAGGGGTCGTGAAAGAGCTACGACGTCAATATCCGCAAGCAAACATTGCGGCGGTGGATTATGATCCAGGGGTATCTTTGGTTAATCAGTTGAACCGAATCCGTTTGATGATGGCCACAGCGAACAAGTTGTTGAAAGAAGAAAATGTAAAAAGATAATAACTAATAGCAATTCGTTTAAAAACATTTGACTTGGTCACTTTTTACTGACTAAGCCAAATGTTTTTGTTATAAAAAGAAAGCATGCAACTAGACCAACTTTGATAAAAATTCCAATTCCTCTTTTATTTATCATTTTTTGGTTGTTTACACGGTCTATACCAGTTATAATAGAAGAGGAGATGAACGAAGAGGAGGAAGCGTAAATGGTTCAAAATATACCAATTTATATTCAAATTCACGATAAAATCAAAGAAGATATTGAAAAAGGTGTCTGGAGTATCGGGGATCGTTTGCCCTCTGAGCGAGAATTAGCTTTGAAATTTGATGTTAGTCGAATGACCTTACGCCAAGCCATTCAGACTTTAGCAGACGAAGGGATTTTAGAACGAAAAATTGGTTCAGGAACGTATGTAGCACGTAAGAAAGTTCAAGAAACAATGACAGGTACCACTAGTTTTACAGAAATTACCTTGTCTCAAAATCGCGTTCCTTCTAGTCGGACGGTGTCTTATTTTGTAGCGAAACCTAGTTCTAGTGAGATGGAAAAATTACAACTAGGTCCAGAAGATTCAATTTTACGAATGGAAAGAATTCGTTTTGCGGATGACATTCCGATTTGTTTTGAGGTGGCGAGCATTCCTTATTCATTGGTCTCGCAATATGGCAAATCTGAAATCACGAATTCTTTTTATAAAACACTTGAAGCCAAATCTGGCCACAAAATTGGCCACTCTAACCAAACAATCTCTGCTGTTCAAGCATCGGAACAGATCGCAGAATATTTAGAGATTAAACGAGGCGATGCGATTCTGCGTGTGCGCCAAGTATCCTATTTTGAAAACGGACTACCTTTTGAATATGTTCGTACGCAGTATGCAGGAAGTCGATTTGAGTTTTATTTAGATAAGTAGAGAAAAAGAATGAATAAAAGATAGGAAAACTTATCACATTGATAAGTTTTCCTATCTTTTAATTTTTTTTGCTAAAGAAATAAATTGTTTTTTTAATAAAATGCATATTTACTTATTAATTTATCTGACGTTAAAAAATAACGATTTAATGGAATTTATTTATTTTTTAAATATTTTTTAAATAATTTTTATTTATCAGTTATTTTTGTTTTTATTTTGATAAATATTGATTTTGATGGTTTTGTAATGTTGTTTTTAAGAGTTTTTATTTGTTTATTTTATTGTTATAATTATTTTTATGCGAATACGTATATTTTTAAATAGTTGTTGACTATATTTTTTATATATAGTTATAATATTTGTAACAGGTAATAAAACTATAAAAAATGTGGAGGGATTACTTATGGCAGGATCAATTGCTGTAACACCAGAACAACTGAAATCACAAGCGAAAGTATATTCGCAAGCATCGTCTCAAATTCAAGATGCAATTCGTAAAGTGAATTCAATGAACCAACAAATTTCACAACAATGGAAAGGGCAAGCATTTCAAGCGTATCTGGAACAGTACAATCAATTGGAAGGTAATGTCAAACAGATGGAAGAATTATTGATTAGTATTAATCAACAATTAAACAAATATGCAGACACTGTCGCAGAACGTGACCGTCAAGATGCAGGATCATTTGGCTTTTAATTGATCAAAGATTGAAGCGCTAGCGCAATGAATTGCACTAGCGCTTTTTCTAAAGGAGAGAAGATAATGGAAGGGAAAATAAAAAAAGGTATCCCTTTTGCCTTAGCAATTGGAGCAACTTTCTTGTTATTACTTTTTTTCATTCATTTAGGGTTTAAAGATGAGAACGTGACTCGAAGTAGCAAAGATCAGACAACAAAGATGCAGTACGCATTAGTTAATGAAGATAAAGGCGCAAGTTTTGAAGGAAAACGTTATGCATTAGGTTCTGATTTTGTCACATTAATTAACAAAGATACAGCTAATCGATGGGAAACAACGACTCGGAATATCGCAACATCTGGGGTTGAAAATGGACAATTCGATGCTCAAATTATTATTCCGCAAGATTTTTCGGAGAAATTATTGTCACTACAAGCTGTTAGTCCAGAGCAGGCTTCTGTTGAATACCAAGTGCGAGACGGACAAAATGAATTGACCAATCAAGCAATTCAAGACAAAGTAAATACTATTTTGAAAGATTTTAACCAACGCGTAATTCAGATGTATTTTTCCAGTATTGTTGGAAATTTAGTTATCGCACAACAAAACGTTAACCAAATTACTGATACGCAGTTGCTGTATCAAAATCAATTAGAAGAAACAATTCAGCAACCATTTAAAGAAATTCCCATGAATTATACGACAGTATTAAGTACGGCTAGTATTTTAGATGAGGACAATAAATTATTTACAAACGAGCAAGAAGCGTTTGTAAAATCAGTACAAACCTTATTAGAAAGCAACAATCGGAGCTTAGAATCAACTAGTAAGACAACGGAAGATACGAAAAAATCAGTGGACGAGTATTCGAAAGAAGCAAATGAAAAAATAAAAAAATCAATTGCACAATTTAATGAACAGTTTGAGAGACAAAAACAAGAATTGACTAATCAATGGGAAAGTGACACGACAGTATACAAACAACAATTCGATCAACTAAATGGAATGGTAATCAATCAGTTTAGCTCCTTCTACACACCAAGTGAACAAGGAAGCTCAGGGATTTATGCTGACTTTTTATCAGAATCTAAATTATTTCAAGAAACACAAAGCAATCGCATTGGCGAACTACAAAAAGAAATCGCAGAACTACATATGCAAGTAGAACAATTAACTGCGTTAAAAAAGCAAATTGCGGCTACATATTATAATGATCTTGAAGCAACACCTGAGATAGCAACAGACACTCAAATTAAGCAAGCGATTATTCAGTTAATTACGAACGAAAAAGAAAATATACCTAACTTAGATAAAAATTATCAGGAAAGATTGGAAGAATCACTAAGTGAAATTTCTTTTGTAAGTTTAGAAAGACTCGTTAGTGAATTAGAAATGAATAATAGGATTTCAGTTGAACAAGGCAATCTTTTCCGTGATGAGTTACAAATTATTCAGCGATATGCAGAACAACATGAACTTGATTTCACCAATTCAAGCCGCTTTATGTATTTGGAACCTAAACAACTTCATGAAGATACTATAGCGATTCCACAAGAAAAAGTAACTTTTTCACTAGCGACAAATCAAGAGTCGGTTATTTCATTACGACAAACCAATACACAAAATGGCGAATTGTCATTTCTTTTAGATGATTCAAAAGTTCAAACAATTAAAACATCTTTGAATCAGCAGTTAGCAGGTACAGGTTACAGCATTGATATTTCAGCAATTACCCCAACACAGCTAACAATTACCAAACCAGTCAAAATACAAGCTGAGATTCCTGAGAATGATGAAGTGGACGAAGAAAATACGCAAGAAGAGTTGGCAGAAGAATCCGAAGATGAATCTGAAAAAGTAACTGAGCCAGTAAATGATTTGCTCTCACTTCCAGAAAAACTTTCCTTAACGATTGACTTACCAATGTCTTGGCAACTGACACCAGAACAACAAAAAACAGCATTTAATCAGATTGATTATTCTTGGTGGGTAAATAATGAGCTTCAAAATGCACGTTCGTTCGCTGTGTATATTGCAATGGACCAACCATTAGTAACCGATATTCCTGAAATCATGAAGCAATTTCAACTTTTAGATACTGTATCACAACAAATTGTGACTTTATATGGTACGCCTAATCAAAGTCTATCTATTCAAGAGTATGCAGCAATGTTAACCGCTCCTGAAAATCAGGATAAAACAATTGAAGAGTTAGCAGGTGAGACATCCATTTACTGGATGTACGACAATATCACTGAAAACGAGCAAACCATGATGATTACAGATAAATTATTAGACGAATATAAAAAAACAGGAAATCAATTATATCGAGAAACAGATGAACAAATTAATCAATTAAAACAATTAATTGGTACTGAGACAGATCAAAATACAGACGGACGACCTACAACACTTTACGGAACATTAAATTTAATGACGGTCCCTGAAAAATTATTACGAGAAGCGGAGAAATTAAATACATGGTTTGATGAAGCAACAAAACAAGTCAATGCGACATATGCTACTTGGCAAGAAGCTGGAAAAGTGGGAGCTACTTCTGTAATTGATGAAAGAAATCCACATCCAGAAGAAAATCAAACCAGCACTTTAGATGTAGAAACAGAAAATTTAGTTAAAATGATGCAAACGTTAATGCAAACAACGAAAGAAACTAGTCTAACAACAGCTGATTCAGCAGCCAAAGTCAAAGATGTTGCCCAGACTATCAAAGAATTGAAAGCCTCAACAACCAAAGTTCAAGATCATGCGCAAAATATCTTAGCAAACTTAAATGATTCAATTGATGAGTCAAAGAAAACAACCAAAGAAAATGAAGAGTATGCCAAAACATTTGAAAAAGTATTGGCTAATACAAGAGACGGCGGTGCTGATAATCCACGGGTATTTAGTTTCCTTGCGAGCCCAATTCAAGGAGAAGGGATCTTTGGCGAAACCCGACAAGTCTCTTTAATTCCCTATTACGCTACCTTGATTGTTAGTATTTTAACATTCGTTATTGCGCTAACTTTCCAAGGCTTTATGAAGAAAAGAACAGTTACTGTAGCGGATGCGTTGGTTGAACCAACCAGAGTTTGGCAAAATATACCAAATCTGTTATTACTCTTGATTACGGTTATTTTGTTTGGGAGTGTCTTTTCACTTCTACTGGTGTTCAATGTATCTCAAATAAATCGATTCGCTTGGTTTAGCTATAGTTTCTTAGTATTTGCTAGCGGTGCACTTTTGGTTTGTGCTTGTTTACGCCAATTTAAAAAACTTACTTTATATGTTTATGGAGCTATGCTGGGGTTATTTTTCATGTTGACACCTTTATTAGGCATTGCAACAAAGGTAGGCTCATTAAGCAATTGGCTCTATCGTTTATCGCCGCTTCAAAATATCCAAAATGGCTTTACTGCTTTAGTAAATGGCGTACAAATTAGTTGGGTTAGTTACCTTATTTTAATCGTTTTACTTGTTTTAGGTGTTGTCCTTAATTTATTTGTACGACCGGAGGAATAGCCATGAGAAAATTAATAAAAATAGTGATTGTTTTAAGTGTTAATATGCTCTATTTGTCATTGTCATCAACAAAAACAAAAGCAGAAGAAGTAGGCGCTTTAAAAATAAATAATCAAGTGATCTACCAAGATAATCAGCAGAAAAAAAACGTAGAAGTGAATTTCATTATTCCAGATTTGTTTTTGCCGATAAAAGCAGAGAGAGAAAAAGAAGTCAATCAAAGTAAAGCGAGGGTTGTCAACGAAGCAAAAAATGATGTATTTAGGACAGAACAGAATGCAAAAACATTAGCAGTTGATAAAAAGGTAAGGCCTTTTCTGTTCAAAGAGACGGCAACGGTCACTTCTCCTGAAAGCGTTGAATCTCTTGAGGTTCAACGAGAAATATCCATAAACTTTTGGTTGTACAGTGGTATTTTTTTAGGAAGTATAGTTATTTTATTCGTTGGTGTTTTTCTAGGAAACCGTTTTTCATATCATCGTGCACAAAGCGGAAATTAAGGAGTGAAAGAAACATGAACAAAAGAACATCGATTGGTATCGGCTTACATGTGTCGAATCAAATTATTGATTTGCAAATCCCTAATCAGGTATCAGTTGCACGTTTAAAAGAATTGTTACTCGAATCGTTTGAGATGTTGCCAAACCGTTTGCCAGCATCATTTGAATTGGTTGTTTTGAATAAACCAATTCATTTAGCTGACAATCAATTAATTGCAGATTATCCATTAGGGAATGGCGACCAACTAGTAGTAAAAGAAATTGTAAAGGAGACACATGGATGAGCGAGTTAAAGGATATTTCAGAGACAATCACGTTAGAAGCAACAAAAGAATATGTTCAAGTGACATTACAAGCAAATCAATATCAGTTAGAAAGACTAGAACAGTTTCAACAATTTTTAAAATCAAGTCGTGGATTTTTATCGGGAAAAATAATACAAGCAACGGAAGAAGCGTTAGTGATTCAATACCATAAGGATCAATATATGCAATCCATTTTACAAGCGATAAAAAAAATGGATCAATATGAGCGATTATTGTTAGCGCAAAGAGTTCATTATTTGGTTGATTTCTTAGGTACGCCGGTCCAACCCTTTATTCATCCAGAAAACATCTATATCTTGGGAGAAGAATTATTAATTGCTCATCGTGGTTTTATGCAGGTCATTGTGCCTTATTCAGCAGATGAAAGAGAATTTTTTAAACAATATCGAGCGCTGATTTTAGCAATCTTACATCCAAAGTATGAGTATGAACAATTGATTCAAGGGAATGGCACCCTGAAAGATACGCTATCTAAACAATTACAAGAGGCGAAAACAATCAATGAAATTGAGCAAATCATTGGTGAACAAATCATTCGTCAAAAAGCCAAGCGCGAAGCAGAAACCAAATTAGTGAGTAAAAAAAGTTATTTAACCTTTAAATGGGCCAGCTTAGTGTTATTGGCTTTAACGCTACTTTTTGCAACTACAACAGGGATTTATGTCTTAAAAAAATTACCAGCCCAAGAGCGAGTGAGTTTGGCAGAAGCGCAGTATATTTCTAATGACTATGCAAGTGTTACGAAAACATTAAAAGAAGATACACCAGAAGAATTGCCGATAGGAGCTAAGTATGTTGCTGCTGTTAGTTCTGTCCAACTAGATAATTTATCAAATGAACAAAAAACAGCAATTTTAAATAATTTATCTCAAAAATCTAGTGAAAATACCTTACTTTATTGGATTTATATTGGCAAAGGAGACTTTGAAAAATCATTAGATATTGCCCAAAATTTAGGCGATAACCAATATATATTACATGCCTATACAAAATTATATGATGCAACCAAAGCCAATAACAAAATGAACGGCGAGAAAAAACAAGCATTGTTAACAAAATATGAAGAAGCAATTGATAAATACATGAAAATCTTGGGAGGAAAAACGGATGACAACGAAAATCAGTAAAAAATTGGTCTCTGTGAATGATCAAATTCATACATCTAGCATGATTTATTTTGACATTTTTTATTTTGGTCCCCAACTTCTTCACCGTCAAATTACGGCTAAAAACCCAAGTGTTTCAATCAATCAACAATTATTTTTTTACGAAAATGAAGAATTATTCTGTAATGGTGAAACCTTTGATTCTGCTGAAAATTTTTCTGTTTTTCCCCACGAAGAATTGATTACTGTCACCACCAATAAACCACAGAAAGATTTTTTAATTGCCTCTGCCAAAAATGCTGCGATTTCATTAGAAACAGATGCCATCATCAATATTACACTAACACCAGAAACTGGGGAATATACAGCAACGATTTATCCCGGAGAAGATACGATTTACTACAATCATTATTTAGTTGAAAAAGGAAGCTATGCTTTTGCAGTCGGTGATCAATTAGTTGTCAATGGCTTAATCATTGAAGTTCGGGAAAAACAATTAAAGTTAACAAGTCTAGGAGCTACATATTCCCTGGATCCTTGGCAAATTGTAGAAGAGGAGGTTATTCCAGAATATCCTGTGGATTTCCCGTCATTTCGACGAAGTCCACGGATTCACTTGAAGGAGCCAAAAAAACAAATAGAAATTGCTGCCCCAAAAGCCAAGCAAACAGAAGGGAAAAATGAACTGTTACGGACGATTGTCCCACCTTTAGGAATGGTCGTTTTGAGTGGCGCAACAAGCTTTTTAAGTGGGGGAAATCCAATTATGATGCTTAGTATGGGCGGAGCGAGTTTATTGACGGCTGGTTTTTCAGTCTCTAGTTATTTCACCAATAAAAAAGAAACAAAGCAAAAGAATATCGAACGGACAAATAGCTACGAACAATATTTAATACAAGAGAAAGCTCGTTTAAGTATACTGCAACAAGAACAAAAAGAGGCCCTGGAATATATGAATCCTGCCATGAACGAATTAGCCTTAATGACAAAAGAGTATCATGCGCGGATATATGAACGCATGATGACTAATGAAGATTTTTTGACAGTTCGCTTAGGGGTTGGTGAAATTTCTTCAAGTTTTACGACAAATTATCAGTCAACGGAAGATGATTCACTAAGTCAAGAAGCTGAAGAACAATTAGTATGGCCATATAAACAATTAGAAAAGGCGCCGATTGTTGTACCACTAATGGGACAAACCTTAGGATTGGCGGGAACACCTGCTGTTTTAAGGACAGCCATTCAAACGTTGTTATTTCAAGTGTCTGTTTTACATTCCTATCGTGACGTAGAGTTTGTTACTTTAGTACCAGAGGAAGATTATCAGAAAGATTGGCATTCTTGGCGTTGGTTGCCACACGTCAAAATCCGCAGTCTGAATTTGCGTGGGATTGTTCATGATCCTCAAACAAGGGATATGGTTTTAAATTCTTTCTATCAAATGATTACGAAACGTCGTCAACAAGTGCGCGAAGCCGGCAATGAAAAAGTTCACTTTCAACCACAGTACATTCTGTCGATTTTAGAAGAAAGCTGGTTGTCAGGGCATGGCTTAAATGAATTTTTAGCTGAAGATATGAGTCAATATGGTGTGACAGTTATTTGGGGAAAAGATGCTTTAAATATGTTACCAGAAACGACAACTACACTGATTGAGTATCAAAGTAGTGAAGCAGCGACTTTAATCAATCAAAATAATAAATATGTGAACCAAAACTTCGTTCCTAATCATTTACCGACTGCTTATCCGCTTGCTTATGCGATTCAGCGCTTGGCGAACTTGCAGCATGTGGAAGTGGAGAAGAATGCGGTGCCAGAAAGTCTGAGTTTACTTGAGCAATACGAAGTAACAAGGATTGAAGAATTAACTATCGATCAACGTTGGTTGAATGCGCAGCCAAATAAATCAATTCGTTCACTAATTGGCTGGCGTGGTAAATCAGATTATGTCTATTGGGACTTACACGAACGTTTGCATGGGCCTCATGCACTTGTTGGAGGGACCACAGGCTCTGGAAAATCAGAATTTTTAACAACTTATCTAATTGGCTTAGCGATTAATTTTTCTCCTGAAGATATCGGCATGTTGATTATTGATTGGAAAGGTGGCGGAATAGCCAATACATTAGATAAGCTACCGCATTTTATGGGCGCTATTACCAATTTAGACGGAGCCGGAACAGCTAGAGCCTTAGCCAGTATCAAAGCAGAATTGGATAAACGTCAACGAGAATTCGCCAAATATGGTGTGAATAATATCAACGGATATATGAGTTTATACAAACAACGACACGAACCGAAACCTGATATTATCTATCCTACTAAACCATTGCCTCATTTAATTTTGGTTTCTGATGAATTTGCGGAATTAAAAGCGAATGTTCCAGAATTTTTAGATGAGCTAACTTCGGTGGCGCGGATTGGCCGTTCATTGGGTGTTCATTTAATTTTGGCGACACAAAAACCAAGTGGTGTGGTAAATGATCAAATTGAAGCCAATAGTACCAGCAAAATTGCTTTGAAAATGGCTAGTGTCCAAGATTCTAATGAATTATTAAAAACACCAGATGCAGCTCAAATTACCAATCCTGGTCGGGGGTATTTAAAAGTTGGGGAAAATGAAGTTTATGAAATGTTCCAAAGTGGTTATGCGGGGGTTCCTTACGATCCTGACCAAGTGATGGAAGAAGTGGTGGATGAACGGCTATATCGGATCAATGATTTAGGTCAAACTGAATTGCTTTATGATCCAGGTGAAGAAGTGGTTCAAGGAAAAGATAAGAGCGACTTACCAACCCAATTGGAAGCTGTTATTACTACGATTGGCGAAATTTTTGAACAATCAACACTGACGATTCCAGATAAACCGTGGTTACCTAATCTTGAAGAAAAAATAGCAACACCAAGTATTGGAAAATCAAATGATCGTAGCCTTAAAGTACCAATAGGCTTACTTGATATTCCTGCAAAGCAAGCTCAAGAAGTCTATGAATATGATTTGGAGAAGTCCAGCCATACAGCAATTTTTGCGAGTCCAGGATATGGGAAATCGACGATTTTACAAACGATAGCAATCAATCTTGCCCATAAGAATACCCCTGAACAAGTTCAATTTAATTTAATTGATTTCGGAAATAACGGCTTATTGCCACTAAAAGATCTACCTCATGTAGCCGATATTGTGACTTTAGAAGAAGCAGAAAAATTACAGAAAATGTTGGATAAAATTAGTCAACTTCTAGCACAACGGAAAAATCTTTTTAAAACTAATGGTGTGGCCAGCTTGGCACAGTATGAAGCCAAAACGCAAAGCAAATTGCCAATCATTATTAACTTATTAGATAGCTACGATGGATTAAGTTTGGAAGACAAACGCAAAGACGGCATCGATGAATTATTACTTCAACTCTTAAGAGATGGCGCCAGTTTAGGAATTTACTTGATTTTCACAGCTAGTCGATCTGGCAGCATTCGCATGAATATGATGAGTAACATTGCTACAAAAATGGCATTGTATTTAAACGATGAAAGCGAATTAAACTCTTTACTAGGAAGGGAAGTCTTAGCTGCCCAAGCCATCAATGGTCGCGGGCAGGTCCTATTAGAAGTACCAACTGCGATTCAATTTTATTTGCCAACAAAAGGAGCGACTAGTGCGGAGCTGTTGGAAAACTTAGAATCAGAGGTCACTAAAATGAATCAAGATTGGACAGGCACGCGCCCAGAACCGATTCCGATGGTTCCCGAAGAATTAACTATTGAAAAATTCCAACAATTTGTCCCAGAAAAAGAAGCCAATCAATTCTATTTGGGATTAAACAAATTAAGTGCTTTACCAGAAACATTCCCGTTATTCCGAGGAAAAACATTGGGGATTTTTGTCGAATCCAATAAACAATTCCAGTTATTAATGCCCTGGTTTATGCAGCAACTGGAAGAATTGTCTGCTGATCACGAAGTTATCTTGATTGATGTTGCAGGGAATTTGGAAATGATGATAGACAAAGTCGCAATTTACATTGAACGAACACAAGTGGCACAGCAAAGCGCCGAACTTAAAGAAGCCCTAATAGCAATAGTGGCAGAAAAAGAAAGGCAGCGAGTGGTGGTTATAAATGGAATTGCTGATTTAGTTGAAAAACTTTCTTTAGAACCAGAAGCAATAATAATGCTACTAAACAACCGTAAGCAAAACTTGCAAGTGTTATGTGTTGATTCCTTAAGTAAAGTTGGTGCAACTTATGGCGGTATGACAGCCTTAGCTAAAGAAAATATAGAATATCTTCTTTTCGGTGGTAGTCTCAACAAACAATTATTTATTGAGAATTTATCATTGGATCAAAAGAATGCGCCAGTTTCTAGAAATGTCTTGCATAGTTTGAAAGATGATGTATTAGAAGCTATTACCATTCCGACGGAGGTGACCAAAAAATGAGTGAAGAATTATCAACTCCTTTTTTAGCGCTGGGTAGTGTGATTCGTTTAAATGAGGGAATCCACGGAGCAATGTTATTTTTTATAGTAGCTCGAGCAATTGCTAAAAATAATGACGGCAAAATTATTTCTAGATACAAAGTAGCGCCGCATCCATTTGGAGATGTTCCAACGGAAAATGTTTTTTCAATTAGACATGATGAAATCTCTGAAGTAGTTTTCGAAGGATATACAAATGAAATTGACAATAAATTTCTCGAAAGTTTAATCACTAAAATGACGAATGCCAAAGACATACCTGTTGCTCAGCCAACTGCTCAAGTAGTTGCTCCAAATGAATCAGAAGAAATTGTCGATGAAAAAGAAAAACTCAAAAAAGATCCCTTTTACAAATTTAGAAAGTGAGGAAATAAGCAATGACTAAAGTTGCATCAAATCAAGGAGCGGCTCAAGCAGCCGTTTCTGGGATTAAAAATGTGTCCGTTAGTAAAAATACAAAGTGTACATTAGGAGAAAGTAACATTTCTGGAATGAAAAAAGGCGTAAAAGTTAATAATAAAATGCTGAATAACTTGTCTAAACTAGTGAAATGTGTCAATACTCAAGCCAATAAATTCCCTAAATTAGCAGCGGCGATTGCCGCAAGAGATAGTCAGACACGTTTCAAATAAGGAGTTGAAAAAATGGAGACCGAAAATAAAGAGCGTTTAAGCAATGAGTATAGTCAAAAAATTATTCAAAAAGAACATCAAATGGATAATTTATCAAATGATCAGAAGAAAATCCAAGCTATATTTGGTACACTAGACTATGAGATAACTAGAAATTTTCGAGAACTAGAACGATTGAATGGAGAGGACATTAGTAAAGGCAATAAACCAGCTCGTTGGGCACAAGATGAATTATCCGGTAAACAACGATACCTTACTGAATTTCTCCAACAACAAAATCAAGAATTTACACGGAATTATGCTAAGGCGACAGAAAGAGTGCGTGAAGAACGTGATCAACTCCAAAAAGAAAGGAGTACGTTATCATGGGATTAATCTATTCTAGTGCAGACTCCTCAGAATTAATGAGTGCTCTGGCTAGTAATCTATCTGTCGCACGAACGACCACCAGTGAATTAACAGCTGGTTGTCAACAACTAATCACAGCCATTGACGGACATACGTTGTCAGGAGTGGCTTATAACGCCGGAAAAGGCTTGTTTTCAGAATTAGTGATTCCAACGATTCATCGAATGACGGCTGCCATTGATCATGTTCAAAGTGATTTGACCAAATATGGCGCAGCCAACGCATTTATCTCCAGTGAAGGCTATTTAAATGAAGATAAGTTAAAATTACAAATAAAAATCATGAAAGCCAGTCAAAAATCCTTGCATGAAGCAGCTAAACAAGTAGCAACGATTGCTTATAACACGCCAATCCCAGGGATTCATAACCTGTTAAAAGACACGCAACGCACCTTGATTCAAATGGCAGATAGCCTTCAACAAGATATTGACAAAATCCAAAAGAAATTGCAAAAACTCAATGATTTCGCTATGCAAATCAATGGCTTATTTAACAATAGCCTCAACGAGATGGAACTTGCCATGCAAGGTGTTACGGTATTGAATGAAACAACTGTCAATAGCAACGGAACCTATACACTACCAAGTGGTGTCGATAAAAGTTATTTCACGGAAATTAAAAAAGACACCTCAACAGTTATTGATTCAGAGAAACAAAAAATTGAGCTAATCAAACCAACTGATAGTATAGAAGAAGTCAGCAGAAAAACAATCGCTTTAGCCAACCTTGGAATCAATCCCTACACAGGTGAAAAGATAAATGAAAGTCAAGCCAATCGATTTAAGTATGCCGCATGGTCGGGAACATTAACAGACGTGGGAAATGTAGTGCTAGGTTCATATTATGGGAACAAAGCCGCTTCACGATTGGACGGACTTGATGATGTGGGGAATGTGAAGCAAAAATCGTTTAGTAAAAAAGATAGTGGAACTAATTTGAAAGTGTTAGAGGAGGTTTCTAATCCGATTATAAAATCTCCTAGAACTGGGAGCGGGCTGAAGATAGATGATATTAAGCCAATTAAAGGAAAAGGATATATCTACGATATTGACCCATTGACAGGAAAACATCCTACGAAAAAAATTCAAATTATTATAGATGAGTTTCCTCATGTTCCTAAAGCACATGGATTCTCTGATATAGTTGATAATTATGCTGGATTAGCAAAAGTCACTGATTTAGGGAATGCTAAACTATATCAAATTCAAGGAAGTCAAAACGGTGTTATGGGGCGTTTTGAATGGATAATCCAAAATGGAAAAGTTACTCATAGAATGTTTGTAAGAAATATAGAATTGAACGGAGTGCCTATAAAATGATGAACTATATAGACGAATTTAAAGAAAATGCTATTTCTTTTTCTTGGAGCGAACTGAAAATCGGTAGATTTGGTTATTCAGATGATAATTTCTATCTGCAAGGAAGGATTAATGATGATTATGTAATGGCATATACGTTAGATTATCTATCTAAGAATGAAAATGAGGAGAATTCTTTTTTATGGGAATTAGGAAGCTTATCTTTACCATATGATGAAACGGAAGTGTATGACCTTTTGGATTCAATTACTAATTCTGATGAAGATTTGCAGGCTTACTACAAATGGCGATGGATTTTAGTTAATAACCTATTAAACGAGATTAAATGTATGGATACCATCAATGCTTTATTAGAGATTAGTGAGTTTTGGCTGGATTTGCAATCTCCATTTGATATGCCTTATCAGTATCAGGGAATTAATAATGATATGACTCCTGAATACTTTTATACAGAAGAGCATTTGTCTAAAGTTATTTTAGAACATAAAGAATGGTTAATAAGTGAAAAAAAGAAATTATCTTAGTATAAATTGTAATAGACAATATTTATTAAAGCGACTGGCTCTAAATTTAATTATTGTTAGAAGTATATTTTGCAAATTGATGTTTTAAAGAAATAAGTGAAAAATGGAAAAATCCAATTAGATGAGCAAAAACTATCAAAAAAACTTGCATCTTTAGTAAAAAAATACCACTTAGAGGTGGTAGAACTGACGCCAAAGGAATTGAACGCCCGAGTCAATTAATCAGCAGAAAAAAGGATACAATTATTTTGACAAAAGCGAAAAAATAAGAGGATTAGGACTGCTGTCTCATGGACAAGACTTTATAGAAGGTATTCAAGAATCAGGAGTTTGGGATTCCTTGTGGTCGGTAGGAATGGGCGTTGCGTCGGTAAAGAATGCGCAGACTTTTTCTAACGAGGTTAAAGGAACAGATAACGCTGCTTTAAGGGGAAGTAAAAACGGAAAAACTTATGTGTTAGATAAGCCTAAAAGTACTGGAACTGTAAGTTATAAGAAAGCCAGTGGAGTTTATGGTGAATATAGTACAAAAATAGACTCTAAAGTTATAGAAATAGAAAAAGCAAATTTACCAGATGGGTTGAAAAAAACATATACAGATAGTTATTATAGAACTGTCGAATCCGTAGATGAATTAAAAACTTATAGAACCTTTGGCGGAAATGCAGATGCTGGTGGAGGATTTGCAACAACAGAGCCAGCTGTTTCGAGAATAGACGCCAAGATGGATACTGCACTTTTACCAGATTGGAAAAATTCTAGAATGTATGAAGCGGAAATAACAATACCTAAAGGTGAAAAACTTAATATTGGGAAAGTGGCTCCTCAAATAAATGACAAAACTGGAACAGTTTTAAAAGGAGGTGCGGATCAAATATTGTTACCTCAAGATTGGCCATTAGAATGGATTATAGATATAAGAGTAGTACCTAGCAAATAGGAGTGAAATGAAATGGAAGAATTAAAAGAAACATGCAAAAAAATTTTAATATTGTTAGATAAGGAATTTCCTAATCAACAATATTATGCAGGCGTAATAAAGAAGATTCGGACTATTGTTAAAAATATTTATTCCACCGCGTTGAGGGATGAAACTTATAAAGAAAAGATAAATTTTAACAGTTTGATTAGAGAGTTTGTTGATGAAACTACACATTTTTCTAGCCCTGTTATTCCAGAATTAGAAAAATTAGATAGGTTATTATCGTAAATTAGGAGATGAAAGAACGGAACAAGAAGAAGTCAAAAATCCTGAATTAGTAATTAGAATTGAAAGTATTAAAAAAGATTATACGCAAAAGAATGAGCAATTCTTTTACGAAAAATTAGAAGATTCAAAACTGTTACTACCAGTTAACTTCGATTCTCAAAATAAACTTAATATTATTAAAATTGAGGATTCTGTAGGCAATGATTATATACCAGCGTTTACAGACTGGGAAAATCTCCGATTAGGCGAAGAAAGTAACGCTGTAGTTTTTACTATATATGATTATTTGAAAATTATTCAAGAAGATTTATCTATTACTGGTATAGTAATCAATCCTTACAGCCAAAATTTAGTTTTAAATAGAGGTAATTTAGAGTTTATAAAATCAAATAGTGGAAATATCAGAAAAATGAACAAGTGTCAATCGGAATCCCACGAGAGTATCCAGAATTTTTTGTGGATAAATGTAAAAAAAATTTCAAAAAAGAAACTAAAATAAACAAAGCTTTTTTGTTGCAAATGGTAAGAAAAAAGCTTCAAAAAAGCTATTTATTGGTAATCGATTCAAAAGATGAAGATCAAATACTACCGTATGTAAGCATAAGCAATAAAGTTCAAAAGTATCTAGGGAAAGAAGATATACTTGATATAATTTCTTTAAACAGTGATTTTGGGAGGAACGTTACTAAAGAATACAATCCATTTTATGAAAAATAATCCTTAAGCTAATATAGATGATTATTTCAGTTTAGTGAGAGAGCAATCTCCATGGCCGAAAAATTATCAACCAAAGCAGTCTATTCTCAAACCAGGGATCAGTTCGAAATGGCTTTATCTGTTGGACAAGGAACAGAATACCCGGGAAGGTTTGGAATATTAACAGATACAATTAGTGATGTAGAATATGTTACAGATAACCTTGCTGTAAAATATGAATGGAAACCATCCATAGACAAAATGGTAACTTATCAATTTGTTGGATGATAAACATAGTTTTAGACTTTAAAAGGGAGGAGGAATCTCATGGAACTTTTTATGAAAATCATTCCATTAGCAATGGTTCTAGCAATTGTCTATTGGCTAGTGAAAGTATCGAAGATATATAATAAAAGTGAATATGCAAAGAAGAACGATGAAGAAACTAATTGTGAATAGAAAGAAATAGCCAAAGAAAATGATAAGTGATTCTAACTGTAATTATGGTTAGAATTACTTATTTAAATATATAAGTGAAATACATAACAAATGATAGTTTTTTTATACTAATATCAACAGATTGTTATCTGGCTTGGTAGATATAGCAGACAAATTACCAAGTGATGTCGATAAAAGTTACTTTACTGAATTAAAAAGGATATGCCAACAGTTATTGATTCGGATAAACAAAAAATTGAGCTAATCAAACCAACTGATAGTATAGAAAAAATCACTAAAAAAACAATCGCCTTAGCAAACCTAGGAATTAACCCCTATACAGGAGAAAAAATTTCAGAAAGAGAAGCCAATAAATTTTAATATGCTGGTTGGGTGGGAACATTGACAGAAGTTGGCAATGTAATGCTAGGTTCATATTATGGGAACAAAGCTGCATCAAGACTAGACGGCTTGGATGATGCTGGAAAGGTGAAGAATGGACGACAAAAGTCTACAAATGATTTGTACGTAGTATCTAAAAATGTATTTGATATTGAACAAGTACGTCCTTTATTAAAAAACAGAACCCAATACAGCTTTCTTTTGGTCTGGAAGAACAAAAGGCGTTGGTGGAATTGAATTTGAATAAATGTATAAATTACAATATTTGTTATTTATTATTAAGTAATTATTTATAAAGACTATCCTATTTTATGAAAATAATTAAAAATTACAAATATTCAAATGGCGGATGGTATCTAACAAGATATTGACAAGTTCTAAAATAAATTGCAAAAGCTCAATGATTTTACTATGCAAACCAATGGCTTATTTAATAATAGTCTCAATGAGATGGAGCTTGCCATGCAAGGTGTTATAGCATTGAATGAAACAATTGTCAATAGTAATGGAACTTACTCATTAGAAGATCAACGGAAAGACGGGATTGACGAGCTACTTTTACAACTCTTAAGAGATGGTGCTAGTCTTGGCGTTTACTTAATTTTTACTGCGAGCCGTTCTGGCAGTATTCGGATGAATATGATGAGTAATATCGCAACTAAAGTCGTTCTTTATTTAAATGACGAAAGTGAAATAGGTAGCTTGTTAGGTAGAGATGCTTTAATGGCTCAAGCAATCAGCGGACGTGGGCAAGTCATGTTGGATACGCCAACGGCGATTCAATTTTACTTGCCAGCAGAGGGTGAAAATAGTGCAGAATTATTAGAAAATTTAGAAACCAAAGTGGCTACGATGAATCATGACTGGGTGGGAATTCGTCCTGAAAGAATTCCAATGGTTCCTGAAAAATTATCACATGAACAATTCCAACAATTTGTACCAGAAAAAGAATTGAATCAGTTATATTTGGGATTAAACAAATTAAGTGCTAACCAGAAACGCTACCCTTATTCCAAAGAAAAACGCTAGGTATTTTTCCAGAATCTACTAAACAATCCCAACTAATCTTTCCATGGTTTATGCAGCAAATCAGTGAATTAACTGTCAATTATGAAGTTGTCTTGATTGATGTAGCGGGGAACTTAGAAGAATGGTCTGAAAAAGTATCCCTTTATATTCAACGAACACAAGTAGTACAACAGAACGTGGAATTGAAAGAAGCGTTAGAAGCAATGTTAATTAATGAAACGACACAACGAATTGTGATTATTAATGGCTTGGCAGACTTGGTCGATAAATTATCATTGGATATTGATAGTCTGGCTTATATAACAAATAGTCCTATCGGCAAACTACAGTTAATTTTATTAGATACTTCAACAAAGCTTACATCTACTTACAGTAGTTTTATTTCGACAATCAAAGAAAACACAGAACAAGTTCTTTTCGGAGGTACATTGCAAAATCAATCATTTGTTGAAAATGTTCCTTATGATCAGCAAAATCTTCCTGTCCCTAAAAATGTGTTACATCGCTTAAAAGAAGAAGTATTAGATAAAATTGTTGTGCCAATGGAGGTGAACAAATGAGTGAAGATTTAACTACCCCTTTTTTACCATTGGGGAGTGAGTTGAAGTTAAAAGATACAACCAATGATACATTATATTATTTCATTGTTGCTCGAGCGATTGCCAAAAATGGTAACGGAGAAATTGTTTCTCGTTATAAAGTTGCACCACATCCTTTTGGGGATATACCAACACAAGAAGTCTTTTCAATTGAAGTAGAGCAAATTATAGAGGTTTTGTTTGAAGGTTTTTCTGATAAAACGGATGAAGAGTTTTTGGAAAATTTACTTTCACAAATGAACGGGAGTGCAGAATCGTTTCCAAAGGATTCTGAACCGGAGGTTGAAAAAAGTAGTGAACTAGAAAAAACGGAAATGGAAACAAATGGAGACCCATTTTATTATTTTAGAAAAGGAGGAGAGGACTAGATGGGAAAGATTGCCTCAAATCAAGGAGCCGCACAAGCGGCGGTTTCTGGAATTAGTAATGTATCGGTGAGTGGAGGACAAAAGTGTACGCTAGGAAAGAGTAATCTTTCTGGTATGAAAAAAGGTGCGCAAGTCAGTAATCAGCTTGTAGCTAACGTATCAAAGATGGTGGAATGTGTAAATAATCAAGCAAGTAAGTTTCCTAAATTAGCCGCAGTCATCGCAGCACGTGATAGCAGGACAAGATTTAAATAAGAGGATTATAAAATGAAAAATAATGAGCAGTTACGAGCGGAATACAATCAAAAAATTATTGAAAAAGAGCAAGAAATATCTTCAATTTCTAGTGTAAAGAGACAAGTTCAAAACTTATTTGACACATTAGAAGGAGATTTAACGCGAAATATACGTAAGTTAGAAAATCTGAATCATGAATTAGCTAAGAATGGTAATCAAGAAGCAAGATGGCTACAAGAAGATTATCTTCAGAAGCAGCAAAAGCAAACCTCTACTTTTCAACAAGTTCATCAGGAATTTTATCAACAATGTGTCAGAAAAAATGAACAATTAAACGAAGAACGTCTTGAATATCAAAAAGAAAGGAATGAATTGCCATGGGATTAATCTATTCAAGTAGTGACAGCGATGCCATCAAAAGTTCATTAGCAACGAATCTCTCTATTGCTCGGACAGCAGTCAGTAATCTAAACTCTGGTAGTCAGCAATTAATCGCAGCAATCGATGGCCAGACATTAGCAGGAGCAGCGTATACCGCAGGGAAAGGGTTATTTTCAGAGTTAGTGATTCCAACAATCAAACGTGTTTCGAGTGCAGTAGATAATGTTCAAAGAGATTTGAATACGTTCTCTTCAGCGGACAGTTTTATTGCTAGCGAAGGTTATTTGGAAGAAGACAACTTAAATGAACAATTGACATTATGTAAAAGTTCCAAGACGGCTTTGGAGAACGCTGAACGTACAGCCAACATGATTGCCAATGCATTGACAGAGCCCTTACTATCAGAAATGATAAGAGGGATGCAGCGAAACTTCGCGAGGAGAGCGCAAGACTGTCAAAAGGATATTCAACGGATTGAAAAAAAGTTGAACAAGCTAAGAGAATTTAATGGCAAAACAAGTGGGCTGTTTCAAGAAAGTTTAGCTGAATTTAAACTGGCTATGCAAGGCATAATGGTGTTGAATGGAACAACAATTCATGCGGATGGTAGTTATACATTGCCGAGTGGTGTGGATAAAAGTTGGTTTAATCAAATAAAACCTAAAGCTAAGGAGCAAATAGCGACAAATAATAGTAATGCTTTTTTAGAATTATATACACAAGTGAAACAATTGATGAACCCATTAACCAGTGGTAAAACGGATAACATGAAACGAATGGAACAATTATTGGCTATGTATCCCAAGGCATTAGTAGATAAGCTGATGAAAAATGATGAATTTTGGATGCTTGCCGATAAATTACCGTCAAAAGTCCAAATAAAATTGATTAATGGATTAGCAAAATACGAATCATTTGGACAAGCGGTAGCACATGGGAAATGGATTCCTAAAATAGATACCCTAGGTAAGGGATATCAATGGTTTAGTAAAATGACAAATCCGATAAAAACCTACGTAAGTGAAAGTCTGAAACATTCTAAATTTGTTCAAAGTGCCAAAAGTTGGGGTGTAGCTAAAGGGCTAGGAACAGCTGCTCAAGTGGCAACATATGTACAATTAGGTGTGACATTTGTGTCTAGCACTGTTAATGAATACGGGAAAACAGGTAGTATCGGCAAAGGTGTTATTGGTGGAGCGATAGATACAGTGAAAAGGGTAGGTCCGTTGGAGGGGATGACGATAGGTTCCCAGATAGGTGGGGTTATTGGTACTGCAATTCCTATTCCTTTAGTAGGGACAGTTTCAGGTGCTGTAGGAGGCGCTAATAAACTTATCCAATTTTTTAAACCAGATTTATATGATAATATCAAAGATGGATCTTATAAATTATATGATAAAGCTTCAGAAACTGTAGGAAATGCATCCAAACAAGTAGGAAAAGCTGTTGAACAAAGCATTAACAATGTGAAACAGGTATATAAAGATACTCAACAAGTAGGAAAATCAATTGGAAAAGCACTTTCTTCAGTAAAGATGCCAAAAGTTAGTTTTGGGTGGTGAAAATATGAAAAAGTTGTTTACTGCATCATTTGAACAAAGTTTAAATTTGTTGGATGACCCTTTCATTATTTTTATGAATAAAGATGTGAATAGATTACCTGATCCAGAAGGTGGAAGAAAAATATTTGCTAGGTTAATAGGGATTTTCTTACTTTTCTTTTTAGTAGGACTTAATTTTTTGCTAGCTTTTGTCTCTACAGAAGCTAGTGAAGGAAAATTTTGGGAGAATTCATTTCCTAAACCAGAGATTAATTTTTTACCAATGTGGTTATTCTATTTTCTATTTTTTATATGGGTCGTTTTAGTAATAGTTTTTAGAGATCGAGGTGAATACTACTTTTCAAGAATACGAGGTCAGTTTAATCTAAATCTGTATATAATTTGGTTATTTATAGAAATGAATCTTTTGTTCGCAACAGTGTTTTTTAAAATGCTAACAATAATAGGAATGATTGGTATATCAGGGTTGCTAGGATTATTAGGATATATCATCTTTAGAAGTAAAAAGAAATCGGTAGAAAAAATGCTATATGAAACAGAAGCAAAGAAAGAAAAAATTGATGAAATAGTGGAAAAGATACTAAAACTAATAATGAAATATGGCTGGATAGTTGTAATTATAGTTATGTTACGGAAACTGATTTTTTCTAGTGGTAATGAGGTACGAACAGATATTGTGGGTTCCATTGGAATAGTAAGTATGTGGATAGCGATAGATGTAGGGTTTATTGTGGTAGAAGCTTATCTATTCTTTCCTTACTTATTACACGGCTACTACAAATATAAATATCCAGAGGAATATAGAAAATGGGAAGATAAAACGCAATTGGAGTGGTATGGAGAAAAGTATTTTAACAAACATATTAAAGGTATGAAGAAAGAGGAGAAGGAATGACGATAGGAACTCAGATAGGTGGAGCTTTAGGGGGACTTAATAAATTGGTACAATTTTGGAAGCCTAATTTATATGACGATATTAAAGATGGTGCATATAAACTCTATGATAAGACTACGAAAGCAGTGGGAGATGTTTCTAAAAATATAGGAAAATCGGTTGAACAAAGTTTTGATACAGTCAAACAAGTTTATAAAAGTGTTCAACAAGTAGGGAAATCAATAGGAAAGGCGCTATCTTCTGTCAAAGTACCAAAGATTAGCTTCAGTTGGTGATGCGTGTGAAAAAATTATTTAATGTGACCTTTGAACAAAGCTTAAACTTATTAGACGATCAACTAGTTATGTATATGATAAAGGATACTGAAAAGAGATCGTTATATAATGGAGAAAAAAGATATTTATTATTTGCATTATCCATAATTTTCATATTGATTCAGTATGGTTTAGTTTTACTCACTCAATATATAATAAACAACCCAGATAGCGATAGCTTCGTACCAAAAGCAGATATAAATTTTTTGTCAAAGCCTATTTTTTGGTTATTTTTTGGGAGCTATATAGTTTGTTGGATATATATGAAATTAAAAAATGATGGGAATAAAAGTGTGGCTGTTTTTGTTACAATGTGTTCTGTTAATAACTTTACTTTATGGTTGATAGTAGAAATTAACCTTATGTTTATTACAGCGTTTTTAAAACCTTTAACAGTATTAGGGACAATAGTATTATTAATAGGAGTTTTTATAGTAGGTGTTGTTATTTTTAAAAAAAAGATAACATTTTTAAACGTATCGTTACTTGATATGAGAAAAAATAAAAATACAATAGATCCGTTTATAGAAAAGACTTTACAAATAATACTAAAATATGCTTGGATTGTAATTATTGTATGGGCCGGTTGGAAAATATTTTTTCCTAGTAACGGTACCCCTCGGACGGATGTAGTTGGTTTCATTGGAATGGCAGGTATGTGGGTAATTTTAGATATAGGATTTATCGCAGCAGAAGCTTATCTATTCTTTCCTTACCTACTACACGGCTACTACAAATATAAATATCCAGAGGAATATCGAAAATGGGAAGGTAAAACGCAATTAGAGTGGTATGGAGAAAAGTATTTTAACAAACATATTAAAGGTACGAAGAAAGAGGAGAGCGGAAATGATTGAAAATAAAGAGCTATTGCCATTGGGAAGTATTGTATTGTTAGAAGAAGGGCTACAGAAATTAGTAGTAGTAGGTCGAGGTGTTGTATACACAGATCAAGCGACGGATAAAGATACGTTTGCAGATTATATGGCGGTACTATATCCAACGGGTTTAAATCCTGAAACAACTATTTTCTTTAATCACGAAAATATTGATAAAGTAATTTTTAAAGGATTTTCAGATGAAGAAGAAACGCGCTTTTTAGAGGTTTATCTTGAATGGAAAAGTGATTTAGATAAATCCAGAAAGGAAGAAAATCAAGAAAGCGAGATTTTTGGTTTTTAGTTATTTACAGATAAAAAATAGCAATGATTTTCTAAAAGGAGAAGATTTTTTCTCCTTTTAGAAGTACATACACAAAAACAAGTAGTTATACATTGTCAGAAGGAACCAGTAAAGAATGGTTTACAAAAATTCAAGGGATTGAAAGTTTAGAATAAGCAAAGAAAAATCAACAAAATATGGCAAAAATGATTAATGACTTATTTAAGAAGAATCCAGCGGCGGCTATCGAAAAAGTCAAAAAAGATAAACGATTGTTTAACTATATTATTACTGCCTTGGATTCAGATAAAGTACCAGAGAAACTGAAAATGGCAGCATTAGAAATATTTATTTTTCAAGAAAATGTGAATGATTGGCCTAAAGAAAAAGCGCTGAAGGTTTTAAGAAGTTCGGAGCTGGCTATTTTAGCAGAAAAGTTGCCGCTAGATAAACAAGCTCAATTATATGGGATATTATTTAAATTAAGTGAAAAGGGTTGGGAAGTTTTAGCACCAATGAGCCACTTGACGGGTGTTTTGTCAAAAAGCTCATTAGGTTCACGAATCATTGCAGGTTCCAAAGTAGGTTTAGCTGAGTTTAAAAAATTGAAAGCTGTTTCTGATTTTTTAAAAGCACATCCCGTACTGAAAGAAGGACTATTATATATAGGAGATGGTTTAACCTTCCTTTCCTATGCCTATGAAGAATACACTAATCCAAAAAGTCCAGCATATGGAGATGAAAGTAAGGTTATTTATGGAGGAATAAACTTATTCTTATGGAATGCAGGACCACTAGAAGGAGCACAATATGGGGGACCTGTTGGGGCTTTGGCTGGGACACTCAATACAGTTTATTTCTATAGCAAATATAAAATAATTAATAACTTGCCTAAATTAGTACTTGGAGGGAGAGAAACTCTTGGTTGGAATTCTAATGCTGAAAAACGTAGCTGGTTAGATAAGCAATATGAAAGTTATGGTAATCCAACAGCTCGAACAACAGACAAAAATTACAGACATGGTGTGCAACCAGAAAGTGGTAGTAAAAGTTTTAATCCAGATATAAACTATAATAATGATTCGAATTATAAAAATTATTGGAGAAATAAAATGAATGAATTTTTTGTTAAAAGATATGAAAATGAAATAAATAATATTAGTTACGAAAAAGCAAAACAAGGGATTAATGTAAAACAAGTATTTAGCAACAGATTGATTGTTGTTAAATACTGTATTTTCATTATTGTTATATTGCTAGAGATAGCAATGTTTACAAGTTTTTTAAGTAAAGATTTATTTAATCCTGTGTTTGCGTTAATAGAAACTAGTATTGTGTTAATTACTATAATCTACTTTTTTAGATTAAATTTTAAAAGCTTCTCAAAAAGTTATTTAATTAGATATTATTCATGCTGTTCAATCGTTTTTAGTATTGCTTCTTTTATAGTATGTTGTAGCATTTGGTTGTTGTTATTAACTTATTCTGGAAAAATGACTAGTGAGTTTTATTTACAGATGTTAGTACAAACTGTATTTTCTATAGCAGGGTGTTATTATATATTATTAATAATATATAACTATATGAAATATAGAATAAAACAAGAGCTTTCTTTGTTTGTAAAAGATATAAAGGTTCCTAAAGTGGGTAAAGTCATCGAAAAGACTACTTCGTATGGAATTATTGTAATAATAGGAGTTATGCAATTTTATAGAATGAATAAATTCTGGATAGAAAGTAATGAATCTAATGCAATCAATGCCATAATTGCATTAGGGCAATTAATCGTTGGGATTCTATGTTTTTTGATATTAATTATTTTACCTATCCGAATGTTTTATCCAAATTTTATTTCATCAATGTTGTTAAAAAAATATTCAGAGGAATTTCGCCTTGATTATGGATTTTCAAAAAAGGAATGGTACGAAGGATAAAAGGAAAGAGGGAATGAAAACGAATGAAATCTTAAAATAGCGTACCTGTTGGGGCTGTTGCTGGAACGATGAATTATTGGGCACAAGGAGGCGGAATGGCTAACTTATTTGCAAAATTACCTCATTGATGTAGGACTTTTCAGACAAATGGAAAGGGAGGTTATTTATAATTATCAAATAAAATTTAGTGATGGTGATAGACACACTTTTGATTTAAGAGGGAATTATCCAACGATAGCATTCAAAGAAAAAATTGAAGAATTCTGGTTTAAATACAATAGCTAAATTAATCTTCCTTCCCCCTCCTAGAAAACACAAAACCGTGGTACAATAACTTACGTAATAGACACACCTACTCTGAATGTCAAAAAAGGGCAGAAAAGTAGACAAGAAATTGTTTAAGGAGTAAAGTAAACTTACTTAAAATTTTGGGGGAAATAAAATGTATGATGTAATTATCATTGGTGCCGGTCCTGCTGGGATGACGGCAGCACTTTATGCATCACGGTCTAATCTTTCTGTATTGATGATTGAACGCGGTGCGCCTGGTGGGCAAATGAACAACACTGCTGAGGTAGAGAATTACCCAGGCTTTGATTCTATTATGGGTCCAGAATTGGCCTATAAAATGTATGAAAATGTAGAAAAATTTGGTACGGAAAATGCGTATGGCATTGTGATGGGCATCGAAGACCACGGATCCTATAAAGAAGTGATTTGTGATGACAAATCTTATGAAGCTAAAGCGGTAATTATTGCAACAGGCTGTGAACACCGAAAATTGGGTGTAAAAGGCGAAGAAGAATTTGCTGGCCGTGGTGTTTCTTATTGTGCCGTTTGTGATGGTGCTTTCTTTAAAAATAAACGCTTAGTAGTCGTTGGCGGCGGCGATTCTGCAGTTGAAGAAGCAATCTATTTAACGCAATTTGCTTCTGAAGTAGTGATTGTTCACCGTCGTGATGAATTGCGTGCGCAAAAAATCATTCAAGATCGTGCCTTTGCAAATGAAAAGATTTCCTTTGTTTGGGATACAGTTGTCGAAGAAATTGTTGGCAATGAAATGGTTGTGACAGGTGTGAAAGCACGGAATGTCAAAACAGATGAAGTTTCTGAAATTGAAGCAAACGGCGTGTTCATTTACGTGGGGCTAGATCCATTAACAGAACCATTTAAGAAAGCTGGTATTACGAATGAGGCTGGTTGGATTGAAACAGACCAAGAAATGAGAACAAAAATTCCTGGTGTTTATGCCATTGGTGATGTCCGTGAAAAAACATTGCGTCAAATCACGACAGCGGTCGGTGAAGGCGGTATTGCTGGACAACAAGTATTTAACTATATTGAAGAATTAAAATAAAAAAATGCTTTTGCCTTTAATAATAAGGGCAAAAGCATTTTTTTAATAGGTTCCTTTAATGACAAAATAAGAGCCGCGAATGGTTCCAGCTAATTTTGATTTTTGACGAGCAAATTTGAATTTTCCTTCAAATTCTGCAGGGATTGCCATACCATCTGAAAGTTTAAACCCAACGGCGCGTTTGCCTTCCTCAGCTAATGTGTACATCACGTTAACTGCTAAGCCGTTTTCATAAAATACATAGGCCATTTTTATGCCATCTAAAGTGAAAGAAGAAATTTCAAGTGGCTTGTAAGGGAAATGTAACGCTCGTTCCAATAAAATTTTTTCAATCCAGGCCAATGTTTCTGGAGCTTCAGAGGCAGGGACGGTCGTAAAGCGATGTTTGTATTTATTCCAAAAATAGCGAGCTTCATTCGCTCTTAGTCCAGCAAGGGCAAGTGCCACTGGTGAACTTTCTAAACCAATAGTGGCTACTTCTTTAAAATCAACTGTATAAACCATGAATTGATACTCCCATCTTTTCTTTTAAACTAAGTATAACGGTAGCAGGGGTAACGAACAATTATTATTACTTAAAAGAATGAAATTGGGACAGAACGATCGGCTTCAGAAAATGTTAAGGTTTCCGAATGCGTAGGTTCTGTCCCAAAGAGTATTTTAAGATTTGGTTATTTAGTGATAAGTTATACGCTTGTGCTTATTTATTGGCATCTAAGGTAACTTTTTCATCTGCCGTAGTCGTTTTAACATCTACTGTATAAACAAGTTTATTGTTATTTTTGGTTAACTTCCAAGTCAAAATACGTGGAGAAAGTCCTCCAACTTCTTTTTTTGCTTTGGCTAAAACGTCGTTAACAGCGCCTAATTCTTTGACTTCAGCAGCTGAAAAGGCTGTCTCGTTTTCGCCAAGTTGATTTGCTTCAGTATTTTTGGTGACTTTTCCTGTTTCAGGATTCACGTAAAGTGTTTCTGTCTCGTTAGTAAAGATATAGCTGTAGTCACTTGCTGGTTCTGTATCAAATTGGACATTTACTAATGGTTTGCTGTTGCCAGCTTCTTTTTCATAGATTTCAGCAGCTTGCTGCAAACTAACTTTGTACTTAGTATCAGTGACAGCATCTTTTCCTATGCCACAACTAGCTAAAATAAAAATAGCTCCTAAAAGTGAAAAAAATAGTAAAAATGTTTTTTTTAACATGAAATTACCTCGTTTCTTTTTATTAAGCATTCACAATCATTTAGTATACGGTGGTTTTATAAAAATTACAAACAAAAAATAATCCTTTAAGAGAAATTAAAGGATTATTTTTTGTTATTTATTCTGCACGTAAAGCAACTGCCGCATCTTTTTTCGCTGCCATTCGGGCAGGAATATGGCCACCAATCATGGTTAAGATTGTGCTAATTACAATCAAAATAATCCCGTGAATTGGATTTAAGGTGGCAACATTTTCTAAATCAGTCAGGTTATAGAGCACTGAATTGATCGGAAATGTTGCGAGAAAGGCAATCACAACACCAAGAATACCAGAGGCAACGCCTAAAATAGCAGTTTCGGCATCGAACACCCGGGTAATATCTTTTTTACGAGCTCCTAACGCTTTCAGGATACCGATTTCTTTGGTCCGCTCAATGACAGAAGTATAGGTGATAATCCCAATCATAATCATACTTGTAACAAGGGAAATCCCAGCAAATGCAATCAGCACATAGGTGATGGCATCCATTAAACCACCTGTTAAGCGGGTCATTGTTCCAGCTAAATCAGAATAGATGATTTGGTCTTTTTTATCTTTTCCTTTGTTATAAGCATCTAAATAATCAAGAATTTTATCTTTTGATTTGAAATCGTTTGGATAAATCATAATACTTGAAGGGATTTCGTTCGCTCCTAAATAAGACAACAGGTTTTCTTTCGCGGAAGCATCTAATGTTTCGTTAGTCATAACGTTAGTGTTGCTGGCTTCTTGCGCTTTAACAATGTCAGAGGTTTTGTTTTTGGCAATCATATTAGTTGAAAGTGCATCGCTATAAGCAATTCCAGGTGCTAATAGATTCATTGTTGAAGAATCTTTAATTCGCAAAATCCCTGAAATTGTTAATTCGGTATTTTCTGGATTATCGTAAACAGCTTGCAAATCTTGGTTAGGAATGAAGTTGCCTGTCGGTAATTTGGTGTAAAATGCATTATTATTGGCTAATTTCATTTTTGTGCCAACAATGTCTGAAAAGGCAATCTTTTGATTATCTTTCACGTCAAAGCCAAGATTTTTTAAAGCATTAATATTGGTGGTATTGTTACTATCGACGATTAAAACGACATCGGTTTCTTTTTCTGGATAATTTCCTTCAAGCAACGAGTAATTGTCTTTTAAGAAATTGTTTTTTCCATTTTCTAGTTGTTTAGGAAAAGCAGAAACGCCGACGCCAGTTTGGGCAGCCATCATAGAAGCCATCGCGTTTGATTGGCCGTCGGGTGCATCGTTTGAAAATTTGACAGCTTGTGCTTTCCCGTTGATTTCTCTTAATAAGTTCATATTGACTAGACGAGTATAGCCGATATTATTACTTAATTCAGGATCAATGTGATTGACATAGTCAATAAACTTTTGATCAATTAAATTCGTGTGTTGCGCACGGTCCGCATCGCTAATTTTAGCAGTCACTTCTTTTTCTTTCGGGAAGGTGCCTTTTTTGTCCTGATTATTGAAACTTTCTGGATCTTGATCTGTCGCTATTTTAGAAATGGTAATCGGAAATTGCGCTAACGTTTCCGACTGAGTTTTATCAATTTGTTTCTGGAATCCTGTTGAAAGAGAAAGGACAATCGCGATACTGATAATTCCGATACTTGAAGCAAAGGCGGTTAAAAAAGTTCGCCCTTTTTTAGTGCGGATATTATTAAAAGATAAACGCAGCGCAGTCGTGAATTTCATTTTGGTGCGTTTCAATTCGAAAGGTTCTTTTTTTTCATGTTCAATATGAGGACGCGAGTCATGACGAATTTGGCCATCTGAAAATTCAATAATTCGATCAGCGTATTCATGAGCTAATTCAGGATTGTGGGTCACCATAATGACTAATTTTTCTTTCGAAAGTTCTTGGATAAGTGCCATAATTTGCAGACTGGTTTCTGAATCCAATGCACCAGTTGGTTCATCACAAAGTAAAATATCGGGATCATTAGCTAAAGCGCGAGCAATGGCAACCCGTTGCATTTGACCGCCAGATAATTGGGAAGGTTTTTTATGGATATGGTCCTTCAAACCGACACGGATGAGTGCATCTTCGGCTTTTTGGCGTCTTTCTGCTTTTGAAATACCACTCAGTGTCATACCAAGCTCGACATTATCCAAAATCCCTTGATGACTAATTAAGTTGTAACTTTGAAAAATAAAACCAATTGAGTTATTCCGATAAGCATCCCAGTCGGCTTCTTTAAAATTTTTTGTTGATTTGCCGTTAATGATTAAGTCACCAGAATCGTAATTGTCCAATCCGCCAATCACATTCAACATCGTCGTTTTACCAGAGCCGCTGGGACCCAGAATGGCTACAAATTCTTGTTTTCGAAAAGCGACAGAGACGCCATCTAAAGCTTTAGTGGTCGTTCCGCCGACAGTATAATATTTTTTTATCTCTTTGAGTTCTAGCATATTTTTCGCATCCTTCTTCCAATTTATCAACAACGCAACCTTAAGTTAGTGTATAACGTAACATAATAGTTAACAAAAATCAATCATTACCATTTGATAATCAAGTGGATTTAGTATACACTAGGTGGGAAACGAGGGAGAACATATGGATAAAGAGAAGCATTCATCAAATTTAGATATTAGTGTCTTTACTGAAATTTTTTCATATATGAGCCAATTGCTTTTTAAAGACCTAGACTTGGAGGATCTAAAATTAACAAAGTTAGACATGTTAATTTTATTAATTGTGGCAACGAATGAAGGAATCAGTATGACAGAGTTAGCCAACCAAGTAGGAACGTCGAAAGTTCAAGTGAGTCGCTCTATTGCGGGGTTAGAAGAACGAGCGATTGTTCAACGTCGCCATAATCAGGAAAATCGCCGCGTGGTTAATGTTTATACGACAAAAGAAGGCGAGAAGCTCTTTAAGCAAAAAGAAAATCAAGTAAAACAGCAACTATCTGAAACACTTAGTGTTCTTTCGTTAGAGGATTATCAAGAAGTCAATCAACACTTTTTGGCGGTCATGAAAATTTTGTCCAATTATCAAGCGCTACGAAGAAAAACGTGTAAGGAAAACAACGCCAAAAAATAAAAAACATCGTTTGGTGAGCCGACCCCCAAAAGTTAGACCTAGAAATCTAACTTTTGGAGGTTTTTTTGTATGGCAAAATACAGTTTTGAATTTAAACTTAAACTTGTTCATGACTACTTATCTGGTCAAGGAGGTCTAAGGTTTCTCGCAAAGAAGTATGGGTTTAAAGATAGTTCTCAAATAAGCAAATGGATAAATGCCTATAAAGAACTTGGTGAAGAAGGCCTACTTCGCAGTCGAAAAAATAAGAATTACTCTGTTCAATTTAAGCTAGATGCGATAGAGTTATATTTAACAACAGAGTTGTCCTATCAAGAAGCAGCTAATCTTCTAAAAATGAACAATCCATCATTGATTGCGAATTGGCTTAGAACGTATCAGAAGTTTGGTATAGAGGGACTCTCTAAACAGAAAGGACGTCCACCTACCATGTCTAAAAAGAAACGAAATGAACCCCAACCACTACCAAGTGAACGATTTCAAGTAGAGAAACTAGAAAAAGAAAATAGAATGTTAAAAATTGAGAATGCCTATTTAAAAGAATTGAGGAGACTGCGTTTAGAGGACGAACAAAAAATGAACGAATCGCACGAATCATTCACAGTCTCCGAAGACACTTTCGATTAAAAGATATTTTGGAAACCCTAAGGTTTCCAAAATCTACTTACATGTACTGGCAAAAACGCCTCGACAGAACAGCTTCAACACAAATCATTGAAGAAGAAATTCAAGCGATTCGTAAAAAACATCAACATTATGGCTATAGAAGGATAACCCAAGAATTGAAACGACGTGGATTTCAAGTGAATAAAAAGAAAGTCCAGCGATTAATACAAAAGTTAAAGTTACAAGTCAAAGCTTTTACTAAGAAATCCAGAAAATATAATTCCTATAAAGGAATCGTTGGTAAAATCGCTAAAAATTTGATTCGTCGCCGATTTAAAACCTCTGTTCCTCATCAAAAAATTACAACTGATACAACTGAATTTAAGTACTTTGAAGCAGATAACGCAGGCATCTTTCGTCAGAAAAAACTATACTTAGATCCATTTATGGATATGTATAATAGTGAAATTCTAAGCTATAGCCTTTCTACTCAACCAAATGGTAAAACAGTTATGGAAGGTCTGAAAGAAGCAATTTCTCAAACAAATGATTGTCCCTATCGGCGCACCTTTCACTCTGATCAAGGCTGGGCTTATCAAATGAATGTCTATATACAAACATTAAAGGACAACAATATCTTTCAAAGTATGTCTCGAAAAGGAACCTGTTTAGATAATTCTCCCATGGAGAATTTCTTCAGTATCCTAAAACAAGAAGTGTACTATGGAAAAATCTATCAAAGTCAAAATGAATTGATAGAAGCAATTGAGAACTACATTTATTATTACAATCATCACCGAATCAAGGAAAAACTTAACTGGAAAAGCCCAGTAGAATTTCGACAATTCAATCAAAAAACTGCATAAAAATAGAGTGGAAAAATCCACTCTATAAAAAGTCTAACTTTTTGGGGTCACTACATGGCTATAAACCAAACGATGTTTTTTCTAGCCTTTGACAGAGCCAGAAGTCACGCCTTCTACATAGAAACGTTGCATTAATATAAATAAAATAGTAATTGGAATGGCAATTAGCACACATCCTGCTGTAAAAGCCATGAATAGTGAATTGGCTGTTGATTTGGTCATCATCGAAAAGAGACCAATCGCAACGGTGTAATTTTCAACTTTATCACCCATAATAACTTTTGCGAAAATAAAATCCATCCAAGGGCCCATGAAGGCGGTTAAAGAAGTATAGACAATAATTGGTTTCGACAATGGCAACGTAATTTTTGTGAAAATTTGCCACTTGTTGGCACCGTCAATCATAGCCGATTCGTCTAAAGCCATCGGAATGGTATCGAAGAACCCTTTGGCGATGTAAAAACCTAGCGCCGAGCCTGCAGAGTAAACCAGAATTAAAGCGAATAAACTTTCAGTTAAATTTAAGGCTTTTAAAATATAGTAAACGGCAATCATGCTCATAAAACCAGGGAACATATTTAAAACGAGCGCCACTTTTAAAAATGGTTTTCTTAAGCGGAAACGCAACCGTGACAGCGCATAAGCCATTGCGATTGTAATGAAAGTTGATAACAGACAGCTTGCGATGGAGACGAACAAGGTGTTCAAAAACCAACGGACAAAGGGGAAGTTGCCAGTCTGATTTGTTAATAATACTTTATAATTTTCTAAAGTGAATGTTTTGGGAATGATATAGGGAACAAATGCACCGCCTTCGCCACGAAAACTTGTTAAGATAATCCACACAATGGGGAACATCCAAAAAACTGCTAAAATGGTTAGAATGATGTAAACGCTGGTAAGTGCAGTGCGTTGTTTTTTCTGGTAACTTTTTGCTTTAGCCATAAGTTACGCCTCCTTAAATGAATTCGTCCGTGTATAGGCAATTAAACTGAAGACTGCGGAGAGAATGAAGATTAAAATACCAATCACAGAGGCTAAATTGTAATCCATTGTATCGACAGTCAATTTGTATAACCAGGTAACTAAAAGGTCAGTTGAGCCTGCACCGTAGAAGTTAGAATTGGCTGGCCCGCCACCTGTTAATAGATAAATGACATTGAAGTTATTGATGTTGCCAATAAACTGTTGAATTAGCGCCGGGGTCATCACAAATAGAATTTGTGGAAACGTAATACTTTTAAAAATTTGCCATTTATTGGCGCCGTCAATTCTAGCAGCTTCGATTTGATCTTCAGGGAGATTTTGGATAATCCCTGTAGAGATTAACATCGTAGCAGGAATACCAATCCACATATTGACAACAATAATGGTTAATTTTGCCCAATTCGGATCTGTTAAGAAGGGGATAGAAGAATCGATTAAGCCCCAGTTTAACAACAGAGCATTGATAGGTCCGGAACCATTTAAGAGGTTTCGCATAATTAAAAGTGAAACAAACGGAGGTACGGCCATCGTGATAACAAAAATGGTCCGCCAAAATGCTTTATATTTTAAGCCTTTTGTATTGATAAGCAAGGCTAAAATGATTCCAAAAAAGAAACAAGTTGCGGTTGCAAAAACAGCCCAAATCAAGGTCCAGCCAAGTACTGGAAAGAACGTTGAAGCCATATCGCCTGTGATTACATTGCCTAGATTTGCCAATCCAACCCAAGTAAAAAGGTTTTTCGGTGGCAAATGGTTATGGTCGTAGTTGGTAAAGGCAATTGAAATCATATATAACAACGGCAAGATGGTAAAGAAAAGAACGCCTAGTAAGGGGATCGTCATTAAAGTTGCATGGAAACGTTCGTTTAACAAGCTACGTA
Source organism: Enterococcus sp. DIV2385 (assembly GCF_051711925.1). Lineage (NCBI taxonomy): Bacteria > Bacillati > Bacillota > Bacilli > Lactobacillales > Enterococcaceae > Enterococcus > Enterococcus sp. DIV2385. Next base: position 1,185,344 of record NZ_JBIONV010000001.1, read on the forward strand.
AATCATCCATAGTTGTTGGAATTTTTTTGCCGGCTGTCTTTAATTCATATAGGTGACGGGCGCTTTTTAAATTGATTACATATAAAATGATTAGCGATAAACAGACTAAAATTGCTGCAATTCCGAATAATAATAAGAGCATTGAATTATCGCCTTCTTTTAGAACTTCAATCCCTAAAGAATCATCATATACTAATCCTTGCTGTTGGGTCCCTAGTGTTCCTAGCATCATTAATGCATGGAAACCATTACGGATTAACCAATAGATAAAGCCAATTTCAGCTGTTAAAAAGATGATTCCCTTTAACCACTGCTTGTTGGCGAAGTTTGCAGCACCCATAACTAAAAAAGATAGTTTTGTAGCGAAGTCGCCTTTTTTAAAGACCTCTCGAAATGACGTCTGGGCTTTCTTTTTCTTGAACATCTTCGTTCACTCACTTTCTACTTAAATAAAAAAGATAGAGGAAATGGGACAGCAGATTGAAGCTCGTCCCATTTCTTTACTCTTTTTATTCTTTTGCTTCTTTTGATGTGTCTTGGACTAATTTATCTAATTTTGCTTGATAATCCGCAGGTTTGATATTGCCTTTGTACGTATCATTGATCACTGCATCCATCGCAGGCCAGAATGAAACGATTTCTGGGATTTTTGGCATTACCACAGAGTGGGTTGGTTGCGCCATTTCTAAGATAGCTTTTGCAACAGTATCTTGTGTAATTTCTTCGTTTGTTTGTAATTTTTTGTTTGAAGGGACAAAACCGATTTCTTTGAAGTAAGTCATTTGTGATTTTTCACTTGTTAAATAGTTTGCTAATGTCATTGCGGCCAATGGTGCTTGTGTTTGTTGGTTGACAGCAAAACTACGAACGCCCAAGAAAGCTTTCATTTGTTTTTCTCCATTGCCAAAATCAATGGTTGGATAGGCAGCAGCCCCCATTTTGTCGCCAAGAGCTTTTTCTACATCGTTTTTAGACCAAGGACCAGAAAGGAAGGCATCCGTTTTGCCAGAACCTAGATTAGACAATGCTTCTGTATTTGATTGGATCACACCAGGATTATTTTTTTGATCGGCAATCCATTGTAATACTTCTATACCTTGTTGGTTGTTAAAGTTGGTACCTTTTGGATCTTCGCCATTTTCACCATATAAGTAATCGCCGTTACTCATAAATAGAGGACCGAAGATATAATTTGCGCCATCTTCGCCAAAATTGGTACCGATTTTGCCTTTTTCAGTTAAAGACTTCCAAGTTTTGATTTCCTCTGGAGAATACGTATCTTTGTTATAATAAAGAACTTGTGACTCTACGGCATAAGGGTAGGCATAGACTTTGTCTTTCCAAGTGACCCCTGCGACTGCCGAGTCAATATTATTTTCTTTGACTTCTTTTTCATATTTTGTGTTAGGGTAAATCAGACCAGCTTCTGCCATTTGACCAATTTGATCATGCGGCATCATGAAAACATCTGCGGCAGCTTTAGGATCTTTTGCAATGTCTTTTTTAGCATCTGCCGAATTTCCAGCAGTTAAGTTAACTTTAATATCGGGGTTTTCTTTTTCAAAATCGGCGACAACTTTTTTAAAGACGCCCATATATTCAGTATCAACCCATAATTTTACGTCACCAGCTGCTTTATTTGCTGAACCGCTTTCATTTTCAGCTTTCGTTTTTTCTGCGCCACCACAGGCAGTAAGTAAAACCGCGGAAGCACTTAAAAGGATACCGCCCATTAAAATCTTTTTCCAATTCGCTTTCATTTTTGAACCCTCCAAAAATTATTTTTTACAAGTCTTATTATGCAACCGATTGCGGAAATAATCAAGTGTTTTTCATCAAGAAAGTTAAAAAAGTTTTTTTGTTATAAATAACATACTGTTTGTTTAAAGTGGTGTATACCACTAATTAAGCATTTTAAATAAAAAAATAAAAAAGGGTATACAAATGCAATCGTTTGCGCTAAAATGTGTTCGAGTATTAGAAAATACACGAAAAGCGACAATTAAAGGAGAGAATTAAATGAACACTGCTGCAATCTACCATCGTCCAGAAAGTGAATTTGCTTATCTTTATACAGAAGAAACAATGCATATTCGTTTGCGTACGGCAAAAGGCGACATTGCCTCTGTCCAATTAGTGCAAGGAGATCCTTATCTTTTAGGGAAAGAAAAGTGGTACCAACAGTCGTTAACTATGAAGAAGTTAGTATCTACGGAGTTATATGATTACTGGTTTATTGCATTAAGTGCAAAATTTAAACGCCTTTCATATGCTTTTACTTTAGTAGGGACGGATGGCTTGACGGCGTTTTATGGCGAACACGGCATTTATCCTTTAGAAGAAAAGTATTTAGCGATGGCGAATAATTATTTTCGGATGCCGTATTTTCATGAAATCGATCGTTTTAAAGCACCTGAATGGGTCAAAGAAACGGTTTGGTATCAAATATTTCCAGAGCGTTTTGCAAATGGTGATCCCGCCAATGATCCTGAAGGGACGTTGCCGTGGGGATCTAAAAGACCAGATCGACAAGATTTTTTTGGTGGGGATTTGCAAGGGGTGCTAGATCATCTTGATTACATTGAAGATTTAGGTGTTAACGGCTTATATTTTTGCCCAATTTTTGAAGCGTTTTCTAATCACAAATATGATACGATTGATTATTTAAAAATTGCCCCAGCTTTTGGTGATGGCGCTACCTTTAAGCGTTTAGTCGAAGAGTGTCATCGACGGGGCATTAAGATTATGTTGGACGCCGTTTTTAATCATATGGGGGACGCTTCGCCTCAATGGCAAGATGTGTTAAAAAATGGCCAGGACTCAATTTATGCCGATTGGTTCCACGTAAATGAGTTTCCAGCTAGCTATGAAGAAAGTGCTGATTTTGAAGAAGCAAGCAACATTACTTATGATACTTTTGCATTCACTCCGCATATGCCTAAATTAAATACAGCAAATCCAGAGGTGCAAGCCTATCTTTTAGAAATTGCTCGTTATTGGATTGAGGAATATGATATTGACGCCTGGCGTTTAGATGTGGCAAACGAAGTGGATCATGCGTTCTGGAAAAAATTCCGGCAAACATGTGATGACGCAAAAAAAGATTTTTATATTTTAGGAGAAATTTGGCACTCGTCGCAAAGCTGGCTCCAAGGAGACGAATTTCATGCAGTGATGAATTATGCATACACAGATGCGATTATGGGCTACTTTGTCAAGCAAGAACTGTCCTTGGAAAAGATGCTTTCTGAAATGAACAACCAGTTAATGCTCTATCGACAACAAACGAATCAAATGCAGTTTAATGTTTTAGATTCCCACGATACACCACGCTTATTGCATGAAACGAAAGAGGATAAAGAGTTGATGCGCCAAGTATTAGCGTTTACGTATATTCAACCAGGCGTCCCTTGTCTTTACTATGGTGATGAAATTGGTATGACAGGTGATATGGATCCTGATTGTCGTCGTTGTATGGTTTGGGAGGAAAATCAGCAAGATTTGGATTTGAAGGAATTTGTAAAATCATTGATTGCCCTTCGCAAAAAGTATGCGGCTGTTTTTTCTGGTGGAACAATCGATTGGACAGGAACTTCTTTTGAAACGGGGTTGATTAGACTCGCTTGTCGTTTGGAGGAACAAACGATCTATGGGATTTTTAATACTGGCCAAGAGACACAATTTGTTGATAGAACTGATCGAGAAGTTTTGCTAAGTTCTTCTATCGAAACTGCTTCAGAACAGATAATGGTTTTACCAAAAGGTTTTCTTTTATATCAAGCATAATAATTAAGCAAAGGAATGTGAAGAAGAATGGAAAAACATTGGTGGCAAGAAGTCGTGGTTTATCAGATTTATCCTCGCAGTTTTAAGGATAGCAATGGAGATGGCATTGGAGATTTACCAGGAATTATTGAAAAATTGGATTATTTGGAAACGTTAGGCATTGGGGCTATTTGGTTATCACCAGTTTATCAATCACCCAATGATGACAATGGTTATGACATTTCTGATTATGAAGCGATTATGACAGAGTTTGGGACGATGGCGGATATGGATCGTCTAATTGAGGAAGCGAAAAAGCGAAAGATTGAAATTATTATGGACTTAGTGGTTAACCATACCTCAGATGAACATCGTTGGTTTATTGAAGCGAAAAAAAGCAAGGAGAACCCCTACCGAGACTATTATGTATGGGCTGATCCTGCTTCAGATGGCGGTGTGCCTAACCGATTGAAATCTGCCTTTTCGGGTTCGGCGTGGACGTTTGATGAAGCGAGTGGGCAATACTATTTGCATTTGTTTAGTAAAAAACAACCAGATTTAAATTGGGAAAACCAACAAATGCGTCAGTCGGTTTACGAGATGATGAATTTTTGGATTGATAAAGGAATTGGCGGTTTCCGTTTAGATGTAATTGACTTAGTGGGTAAAATTCCAGGAGAAGAGATCACCGCGAATGGGCCTCATTTACATCGTTATTTACAAGAAATGAACGCCGCGACATTTGGCGGCAAAGAGCTGTTAACTGTAGGTGAAACATGGGGGGCCACACCTGAGATTGCAAAAATGTACTCTAGTCCAGAGCGTCATGAATTATCTATGATTTTTCAGTTTGAACATATGAGCTTGGATCAACAACCAGGTAAAGAAAAATGGGACCTTCAGCCAATGGAAGTTGCCAAGTTGAAACAGGTTTTTGCAAAATGGCAAACAGAATTAGGAAATGATGGCTGGAATTCTTTGTTTTGGAATAACCATGATTTACCGAGAATGATTTCACGTTGGGGAAATGATCAGGAATATTGGTTGGAAAGTAGTAAGTTATTCGCTATTTTACTGCACATGATGAAAGGCACACCTTATATTTATCAAGGGGAAGAAATTGGTATGACCAATACGCCGATTACAGATATTCGTGAAGCGCGGGACATCGAAACGATTAACATGTACCATGAGTATCTAGAAAAAGGATATTCTAAAGAAGAAATTTTGCTGAAAATTAATACTAAAGGTCGCGACAATGCACGCCGGCCTATGCAGTGGACCGCTGAAAAAAATGCGGGCTTTACGACTGGTACACCTTGGATTGATGTTAATCCCAATTATCAAACGATTAACGTCGCTGCTGCTTTGGCAGATAAAAATTCACTATTCTATACGTACCAAGAAATGATTCGTTTGAGAAAAGAACATCCTTTAATTGTTTGGGGCAACTTTGAATTGCTGGAAACAGTGGAGGAAGTGATCAGTTTTTATCGTACCTATAGTGAGGAACGCTGGCTTGTTGTAACGAACTTTTCTGACAAAGTTCAGCCATTTTCTGCAGATGTTTCTGTAGAACAAGTAATGATTGAAAATATGCCGACAGATGTCACTGCTTTAGCAGACTATTCGTTAGCGCCTTGGCAAGCATTTGTTGTGAAAGTGAGTCAATAAGATGGACCAATGGTGGAAAAATGCTGTCGGTTATCAAATTTATCCTCGGAGTTTTAAAGATAGCAACGGGGATGGCATTGGTGATTTGCAGGGAATTATTGAGAAATTACCGTATTTAAAAGAACTAGGGGTCGATTTTTTATGGTTAAATCCGATTTACACTTCGCCGAACGTTGACAATGGTTATGATATTGCGGATTATCAAGGGATTCAGCCAGAATTTGGTACGATGGAAGATTTTCAAGAACTTTTGGACCAAGCGCATCAATTAGGTTTGAAGATTATTCTTGATTTAGTGGTCAATCATACAAGTGATCAACATCCGTGGTTTGTTGAAGCAAAAAAAAGTTTAGATAATCCGTATCGTGAGTATTATTTATGGGCCGATGCGACACCAGAACGTATGCCGAATGAATGGCAAAGCTTTTTTGGTGGCTCGACTTGGACGTATGACGAGGATACAAAGCAAGCATATTTTCATGTGTTTGCAAAAGAGCAACCTGATTTGAACTGGAAAAATCCTAAAGTTCGTGAAGAGATTTATGCGATGATTCGCTGGTGGTTAGATTTGGGAATTGATGGTTTCCGATTAGATGCGATTAGTCATATCCAAAAAGAACCTTGGAATTTTAAGATTACCACGAATCCATGGGCTCCCTTTATGAATGTAAAAGGCATTGAAGACTATATGTTGGATTTGAAAGCTATTTTTGCTGAGTATGACATCATGACAGTGGGGGAAGCTAGTGGCGTTTCAAGTAAAAAAGCGGTGGAATGGACCAATGATGCGGGCTATCTGAATATGATTTTTGAATTAGAGCACAATGTTCGAGAAGGGAAGCCAGGAGAAGAACGGTTAAATATTTTAGGCTATAAAAAAGTAATGGCTCGCTGGCAAAAGCATTTAGGGACAGAAGGCTGGAATGCATTATATGTAGAAAATCATGATAATCCCAGAATCAATTCAATTTTAGGCAATGAAACCTCTCATTCTGCTAAGGCGATTGGAACAATCGCCTTGCTCTTGCGAGGAACGCCGTTTATTTATCAAGGACAGGAAATCGGCATGGTTAATTATCCGTTTCAACAGATTGACGAGTTAGATGCTAAAGATTCCCATAACCATTATCGTTTGCTTATAGAAAATGGCTACGATGCGAAACAAGCATTAAAAGAAGTGGCGCATTGGACGCGGGACCATTCGCGTACGCCTATGCAGTGGACGAATCAAGAGGCAAGTTCATTCACCTCGGGGCATCCGTGGTTAGCAATTCATCCCAATTTCAAAGAAATAAATGTGGCTGACCAAGAAACGGATGCGCAATCCGTGTTGAATTATTATAAAAAGTTAATTGCGTTGCGGAAAGAAAATCCAGTCTTTACAGATGGACAGTTTGAACTATTAGCGCCCAATCATCCGTCTGTTTTTGCTTTTTTAAGAAAAACAACTGAGGCAACAGCGTTAGTGATTGTCAATTTAAGTGGAGAAAAGTGCCAATTTGACTTGCCGAATAAATTACTAGGCAGAAAGTGGCAACAATTGTTAGGAAACCAAGAGTTTACAGTGGAGAAACGGATGCGGTTAGCACCTTATCAGGCAGGGGTCTTCCAATAACTGATTTGTTCTATAATGAGTGCAAGAGGCTTACTTTTAAGTAGGACTCTTGCACTCGTTTTTAGGAACTTCAACAACCGAGAGACTTCATAAATAATTGAATTTTTACAGAAATGCGTTATACTTACTTTGGGTAAGTTATTTAATTTTATGAAAGTAGGGGGAAATGATGCCGAAAACACGTGTAGAAGCATTTACAGATGCAGTCATTGCGATTATTTTAACGTTATTAATTTTAGAATTAAAAATTCCTGAAAAAGCAGATTGGTCTGCTCTGACTCAATCTGGACACAAAATCATTATTTATTTAATTAGTTTTGTTACTTTATTGATTTATTGGAACAATCATCATCATTTATTTCAAAGTGTCCGTAAAATTGATGGACGTGTCCTTTGGATGAATAATTTATTAATTTTGACGTTGACGTTTTTCCCGTTTGTTACTGGTTGGGTAGGTGAACATCCGTTTTCTTGGCCGCCACAAGCTTTGTATGGCTTAGTAGTATTAGGAGCTGATGTTGCTTATTATCTAGTGGTGCGGGCATTGATTCAGGCAAATGGGCCCAAATCCGAAGTACAACGTTTGTTTGGCCACTATCCAAAATTAACGCTTTCGATTGTGTTGAATATTATTGCGTTGATTGTAGGCAAACTAGTAGCGCCAATCGCTGTCCTGATTATTGATACGATTGTTTTAGTCATGTGGTTTATTCCTGAGCGAAAAGCAGAAATAAAGGAAATTTTAAAGTAGTTATTTTTTATTTATAACAAAAAAGTCATAAATCTTTTGACAAGAATGTCAAACTCCTCTATTATAAGAAGTGGATAAAAACTGAATAATTGTTAGGTGAGGCTCCTATTTGGACAAATGCTGCTGCCGCGAAAGGATCGAGAGACCCTTAGTTGGTTGAACAGGAATAATCGTGAAGGTTATTCATAATGTAGCTGATACATGTTATCTACGCCCTATAGTGCTAAAGCTCAACGATAGAGAATCTTATTTAAAGATGGTATTTTGGGACGTACTCTATTGTTGAGTAGGTCCTTTTTTGTGTGTTTGGCAAAAAAGCAATTATTCACTGGAAGTATAAATAAGAAAAAGAAAGGATGACTGTCATGGAAGACCCTGGAAGTGAACAGAGAAACAAAATACAGTCACCAACGAAAGGAGAAGATTTTAGCGCTCTTTTCGGCAGGTGACCACAACCTTGGAGGAAAAGAAAATGATGAACAAAAAAACAATGGATATGAGAAAAGCAACCAAAGATCAAGAATTACGTAAATTGGCTTTGCTTTCTGAACGGGAATTAATGATGGAATTACGGACATCTGAAAAAGGACTCTCGAATGAAGATGCCGAAAAAAGATTAGAGGAATTTGGACCAAACGAAGTTTCTGCACAAAAGCCAACCCCAGCAATTATTTTATTTTTAAGTGCATTCAAAGATCCGTTTGTCTATGTCTTAGCCTTATTGATGGTCGTTTCAACTTTAACGAAAGACTTCGAAGCCGCTATCGTGATGGGCGTGATGATTTTAGCCAGTGTCTTGATTGCTTTTATACAAGAGTATCGTTCTCAAAAAGCGAGTTTGGATTTAAAAGAATTAATTGAAAATACCGCTGCAGTGACACGGGAAGGGATTACGAAAGAAATTCCAATGGACGAAATTGTTCCAGGAGACATTGTAACTTTAGCTACAGGAGACATGATTCCTGCAGATGCCGTGTTGATTTGGACCAAAGATTTATTCGTTAATCAATCGTCGCTAACAGGCGAATCCATGCCTGTCGAAAAATTTGTGGATGCAGGTGTGGATCGTCAACAAACAGAGGTTTCTGCATTAGATATGCAAGACCTAGTGTTTATGGGCACAGATGTCTTGAGTGGACAAGGAAAAGCGATTATTTTAAAAACTGGGCAACATACATTTTTTGGTGATATTGCTAAAAATGCTACAACACAACGAGGAAAAACTAGTTTTGACTTAGGCTTAGCAAAAGTCAGTAAGTTTCTATTACGAATGGTAATGATTTTGTTTCCAATCGTTTTCTTGATTAATGGTTTAACTAAAGGTGCTTGGGGCGAAGCGTTTTTCTTCGCGATTGCCGTTGCAGTTGGTTTGACACCAGAAATGTTGCCAATGATTGTTACGAGTAACTTAGCCAAGGGTGCATTATCCTTATCGAAACATAAAGTCATTGTTAAAGAATTAGCGGCTATCCAAAATTTGGGTGGAATGGATGTGCTCTGTACAGATAAGACTGGAACGATTACCGAAGATCGTGTAGTTTTGGTTCAACATTTGAATCCATTAGGTGATTTGAGTGACGAGGTTCTAAATTTAGCCTACTTAAATTCTTCTTATCAAACAGGTTGGAAAAATTTAATGGATATTGCCGTTATTAATTTTTATGAAGAGCATCAATGGAAAACGCCGTTTAAAAATGTCACTAAAATTGATGAAATTCCTTTTGATTTTTCCAGACGCCGCTTAACGGTTGTCGTGAATGCAGATGATCATCAATTGATGATTACGAAAGGCGCCGTGGAAGAAATGGAAGAAGTGTGCACGCATGCGCAAATTAATGGCGAAATTGTACCATTAAGCAGTGCTGTACGAGAAGAACTACGCCGAGTGAATGTTCAAATGAACAAACAAGGGATGCGTGTGTTAGCGGTAGCTGTAAAAAAAGATGTCCACAAAGAAGCAGTTTATTCAGTTGAAGATGAAAAAGAGATGACATTGATTGGATTTATGGGTTTTCTTGATCCAGCAAAAGAGTCAGCCGTCAGCGCTATCCGCTCCTTACATGAACATGGTGTCAACGTGAAAGTGCTAACGGGCGATAATGACATTGTCGCCAAAAAAGTCTGTAAAGATGTAGGCATTGAAGTTTCCCATGTGTTATTAGGTTCTCAAATTGAAGCAATGACAGATGAAGAGTTGCGGGCGCAAGTAGAAGAAACTAATTTATTTGCCAAATTAAATCCGATGCAAAAATCTAAAATTATTGAATTGCTACAAGCAAAAGGTCATACGGTTGGTTTTATGGGGGATGGCATTAATGATGCACCGGCATTACGAAAAGCTGATGTGGGCATTTCAGTAGATACTGCAGCTGATATTACTAAAGATGCTAGCTCGATTATTTTACTGGAAAAAAGTTTAAATGTACTGGAATCTGGTGTGATTGAAGGACGAAAAGTATTTAGCAATATGATGAAATATATTAAAATTACCATCAGTTCTAATTTTGGGAATGTCTTTTCAATTTTAGTAGCCAGTGCTTTTTTACCATTTCTACCAATGCTTTCCTTACAACTCTTGATTCAAAATTTGATTTATGATGTAGCTCAGTTGACAATTCCTTGGGATAATGTCGATGAAGAAGAGTTATTAAGCCCTGTTCGGTGGGAAACTAACGGACTAGCGAAATTTACGGTATGTATTGGCCCGGTAAGTAGTATTTTCGATATTCTAACGTATCTTGTCATGTGGTTTGTGTTTAGCGCCAATAGTTTGGCCACTCAACATTTATTCCAAACAGGTTGGTTTATGGTGGGACTTGTTAGTCAAACGTTAGTTGTTCATATGGTCCGGACGCGGAAAATACCATTCATTCAAAGTCGTGCGTCAATGCCTGTGATGTTAAGTAGTTTAGGCGCAATTTTACTCGGTTTCTTGATTGTAGCAACGCCTATAAGAGAGGTTTTTGACTTTGTGAAACTTCCGGCTAACTACTGGCCATGGTTCTTTGGAATCATCATTGCGTACATGTTAACTGTTGAAGTAGCTAAACGTTTATATATTAAAATTACCAAAGAATGGATTTAGTAAAATCTACTGAAAGAGAAGAGAATTTGCTAAGCTGTATTACTCGTTTTGCGAAAATTTGGTGATTTTAAGCAATGAATGTTCGTGATAAAACCTAAGGTAAAGTATTTGGCAAAAAAACGAGCCAAAAAAAATAAAAATTAACGAAAAAAACTTTGTTCTCTAAAAAATAAAAAACCGCATGCTGAGTAGGTTACTCGGCTGACGGTTTTTATTTTTTGGTTTTTTCAAGATAATTTTCATGAAAACGCAAAGTTCGGAAATCAGATTACTAGCCAGCTCGGGTATGAGGGGGCTCGAATTAATAGAACTGTTATATAATATTTTCAAAATAGAATATAACAGTTGGGAGAAAAATAGTACAGAAGAAGTGTGGAACAGAAACCGTTTTCTTGTTTGTGAAAATTATCACTAAACCGCAAAAACATGCGGTTTTGCTCTTTTGTGAAAAAATGAAGAAATTAGAGTTTTTTTCTTGCGCTTTTTCGAATTTAGTGATAATTTGTTAAGTGTAGTCGATAAAAAGTAATACAGTTTCGCACTCTGTTTTACTTTTATCGAAATTAAAGAAACGTAATAGAGAGGATTGTGTGACAAAATGGCAAAGGCTAAGAAACAAAAACCTATTGACTTTAAAGAGCTAATGGCTAAAGTCGACGCTGATTTCCCAACTTTCCAAATCTTGGATCAAGATGGAAAAATTGTGAATGAAGATTTAGTACCTGATTTATCGGATGAGGAATTAGTTGAATTAATGACACGTATGGTTTGGTCTCGTGTGTTAGACCAACGTTCTACTGCATTAAACCGTCAAGGACGCTTAGGATTCTTCGCACCAACAGCTGGACAAGAAGCAAGCCAATTGGCAAGTCAATTTGCAATGGAAAAAGAAGACTACTTACTACCAGGTTACCGTGATGTACCTCAATTAGTACAACATGGTTTACCATTAAGAGAAGCTTTCTTATGGTCTCGTGGTCACGTAGCAGGGAACTACTACGCGGAAGATTTAAATGCATTACCACCACAAATTATCATTGGTGCTCAATACATCCAAGCAGCTGGTGTTGCTTTAGGATTGAAAAAACGTGGAAAAGAAAATGTTGTCTTCACTTATACTGGTGACGGCGGTTCTTCACAAGGGGACTTCTATGAAGCAATTAACTTTGCTGGTGCTTACCAAGCAAACGGTGTCTTCATTATCCAAAACAATGGTTTTGCGATTTCTACACCTCGTGAAAAACAAACAGCGGCTAAAACTTTAGCTCAAAAAGCTGTTGCAGCAGGAATTCCTGGTATTCAAGTTGATGGTATGGATCCATTAGCAGTTTACGCAATTGCAAAAGAAGCACGCGATTGGTCAGCTGCAGGAAACGGTCCAGTTTTAATTGAAACATTAACCTATCGTTATGGTCCACATACTTTATCTGGAGACGATCCAACACGTTACCGTTCAAAAGAAATGGATGACGAATGGGTACAAAAAGATCCATTGACTCGTTTCCGTAAATATCTAACAGATAAAGGCTTATGGTCTGAAGCAAAAGAAGAAGAAATTATTGAAAAAACAAAAGAAGAAATCAAAGTAGCGATTGCAGAAGCGGATAAAGCGCCAAAACAAAAAGTTTCTGATTTCTTGAAAAATATGTTTGAAGTTCAACCTCAAACAATTAAAGAACAAATTGCATTTTATGAAGCGAAGGAGTCGAAATAAAAATGGCACAAAAAACTATGATCCAAGCAATTACAGATGCCTTAGCTCTTGAATTAGAGAAAGACGAAAATGTCTTAATCTTCGGTGAAGACGTTGGTAACAACGGTGGGGTTTTCCGTGCAACTGAAGGTTTACAAGAAAAATTTGGTGAAGACCGCGTCTTCGATACACCTTTAGCTGAATCTGGTATCGGTGGATTGGCTTTCGGTCTTGCCTTGCAAGGTTACCGTCCAGTTCCTGAAATCCAATTCTTTGGTTTCGTTTTTGAAGTATTTGACGAAATCGTTGGTCAAATGGCTCGTACGCGTTACCGTATGGGTGGAACTCGTAATATGCCAATTACTGTTCGTGCCCCATTTGGTGGTGGTGTTCATACACCAGAACTTCACTCAGATAACTTAGAAGGATTAATCGCACAATCACCAGGTGTTCGTGTTGTTATTCCATCAAACCCTTACGATGCAAAAGGACTATTAATTTCATCTATTCGTAGCAACGATCCAGTTGTCTACTTAGAGCACATGAAATTATACCGTTCATTCCGTGAGGAAGTGCCAGACGAAGCTTATGAAGTGCCTTTAGATAAAGCGGCTGTAACTCGTGAAGGAACAGACGTATCAATCATTACTTACGGCGCTATGGTTCGTGAAGCGATTAAAGCAGCTGATAGCTTAGCGAAAGACAATATTTCAGCAGAAATCATTGACTTACGTACAGTTGCTCCTTTAGATGTGGAAACAATTATTAACTCTGTTGAAAAAACTGGCCGTGTGGTTGTCGTTCAAGAAGCACAAAAACAAGCTGGCGTTGGCGCTATGGTTGTTTCTGAAATTTCTGAACGTGCCGTATTATCATTAGAAGCACCAATCGGACGTGTATCTGCTCCAGATACAATCTTCCCATTCGGACAAGCAGAAAATATCTGGTTACCAAATGCGAAAGATATCGAAGCAAAAGCTAGAGAAATCGTCGAATTTTAATAGTTATTCGAAGTAGATAAACGAAGAATTAAACAGGTGGATTACGGCTATAGGCATGAAATGTTCAGCTACTATAGTCGTTTCCCCGCGTTTTGCTCCTAAGAAAATAGACAGATCCAACGAAGAAGGGAAGACTTAAAAAATGGCTTATCAGTTTAAATTACCGGATATCGGTGAAGGGATTGCCGAAGGCGAAATCGTTAAATGGTTTGTAAAACCTGGCGATACAATCAACGAAGACGATACGTTATTAGAAGTACAAAATGACAAATCAGTGGAAGAAATTCCATCACCAGTAACAGGTACTGTAAAAAATATCGTTGTACCAGAAGGAACAGTTGCAAACGTTGGTGACGTGTTAATCGAAATCGACGCACCTGGTCACGAAGATAACGATGCAGCACCAGCAGCTCCTGCACAAGAACAAACACCAGCACAACCTGCTGCTGTACCAACAACCGAAGCAGCTGGCGGATTTTTCCAATTCAAATTACCAGACATCGGTGAAGGAATTGCCGAAGGCGAAATCGTTAAATGGTTCGTTAAAGCGGGCGACACAATTAATGAAGATGATTCATTATTAGAAGTACAAAATGACAAATCAGTAGAAGAAATTCCATCACCAGTAACAGGTACTGTAAAAAATATCGTTGTACCAGAAGGAACAGTTGCCAATGTGGGCGACGTGTTAGTTGAAATTGACGCACCTGGTCATAATTCATCAGCACCGGCAGCCGCAGCACCAGCTACTGACGCTCCTAAAGCTGAAGCATCAGCTCCAGCCGCTTCAACAGGCGTAGTTGCAGCCGCTGATCCAAACAAACGCGTTTTAGCAATGCCATCTGTTCGTCAGTATGCGCGTGAAAAAGACGTTGATATTACACAAGTAACTGCAACTGGTAAAGGTGGCCGTGTCATTAAAGCGGATATTGATGCCTTTGTTTCTGGTGGCTCTCAAGCAGCACCAGCTACTGAAGCTGCTGCAACAGAAGCAGCACCTAAAGCGGAAGCAGCTGCACCTAAAGCAGCGCCAAAAGCCTTTACTTCTGATTTAGGCGAAATGGAAACACGTGAGAAAATGACACCAACACGTAAAGCAATTGCTAAAGCAATGGTTAACAGCAAACACACTGCTCCTCACGTAACATTACATGATGAAGTAGAAGTTTCTAAATTATGGGATCACCGTAAGAAATTTAAAGATGTTGCTGCTGCAAATGGTACAAAATTAACATTCTTACCATACGTTGTAAAAGCATTGACTTCAACTGTTCAAAAATTCCCAATCTTGAATGCATCAATCGATGATGCAGCACAAGAAATTGTTTACAAAAATTACTTTAACATTGGTATCGCTACTGATACAGATCACGGCTTATATGTACCAAATGTTAAAAATGCTAATACGAAGAGCATGTTTGCTATCGCTGATGAAATCAACGAAAAAGCAGCATTGGCTATCGAAGGCAAATTAACTGCACAAGATATGCGTGATGGTACAATCACAATTAGTAACATTGGTTCAGTCGGTGGCGGCTGGTTTACACCAGTAATCAACTACCCTGAAGTTGCTATTTTAGGCGTTGGTACAATTGCACAAGAACCAGTTGTTAATGCAGACGGCGAAATCGTTGTGGGACGCATGATGAAATTATCATTAAGCTTTGACCACCGTATCGTTGACGGCGCAACTGCTCAAAAAGCAATGAACAACATTAAACGCTTATTAGCTGATCCAGAATTACTATTAATGGAAGGATGATTAACAAATGGTAGTAGGAGATTTCGCCATTGAACTAGATACAGTCGTAATCGGAGCTGGACCTGGAGGATACGTTGCTGCAATTCGTGCCGCAGAAATGGGTCAAAAAGTTGCGATTATCGAACGTGAATACATCGGAGGCGTTTGTTTAAACGTTGGATGTATTCCTTCAAAAGCTTTAATTGCTGCTGGACATCATTACCAAGAAGCACAAGATTCTTCAACTTTTGGTGTAACAGCTAAAGGAGTCGAATTAGACTTTGCAAAAACACAAGACTGGAAAGATAACACAGTTGTTAAATCATTAACAGGCGGCGTTGGCATGTTATTGAAAAAACACAAAGTAGAAATTATTGAAGGCGAAGCATTCTTCGTTGACGAAAATACATTGCGTGTTATTCACCCAGACTCAGCACAAACTTACTCATTCAATAATGCTATTGTAGCAACAGGTTCTCGTCCAATTGAAATCCCAGGATTCAAATTTGGCGGACGCGTGTTAGATTCTACAGGCGGTTTAAACTTAAAAGAAGTTCCTAAAAAATTCGTTATTATCGGTGGCGGTGTCATCGGTGCTGAATTAGGTGGCGCTTATGCTAACTTAGGTTCAGAAGTAACAATTTTAGAAGGTAGCCCATCAATTTTACCAACTTATGAAAAAGATATGGTTAAAGTTGTCACAGACGACTTCAAGAAGAAAAACGTAACAATCGTGACTTCTGCAATGGCTAAAGAAGCTGTTGACAATGGCGATAGCGTCACTGTTAAATATGAAGTTAACGGAAAAGAAGAAAGTGTTGAAGCAGATTACGTAATGGTCACTGTTGGACGTCGTCCAAACACAGACGACTTAGGCTTAGAACAAGCGGGCGTTGAAATTGGCGAACGTGGTTTAATCCCAGTTGACAACCAAGGACGTACTAACGTGAAAAACATCTTCGCAATCGGCGACATCGTACCAGGTGCTGCGTTAGCGCATAAAGCAAGCTACGAAGCAAAAATTGCTGCTGAAGCAATTTCTGGTAAGAAAGTTGCAGTTGATTACAAAGCAATGCCAGCTGTTGCCTTTACTGATCCAGAATTGGCAAGCGTTGGTATGACTGTTGCAGAAGCAAAAGAAGCGGGAATCGAAGCAAAAGGCTACAAATTCCCATTTGCTGGTAACGGCCGTGCAATCTCTTTAGATAAAACTGAAGGATTCATGCGTTTAGTTACAACTGTAGAAGACAATGTCATCATCGGTGCACAAATTGCCGGTGTCGGTGCAAGTGACATGATTTCTGAATTAGCTTTAGCTATTGAATCTGGCATGAATGCAGAAGACATTGCTTTAACAATCCACCCACACCCATCATTGGGCGAAATTACTATGGATACAGCTGAATTGGCTTTAGGTTTACCAATTCATATTTAATAGTATCACTTTGTCGCACGACAGATATAATGCGCCTTTTGCACTTGTTGCATTAGCCACAGCAAGTGCAAAAGGTGTAAAAAAACAACGACTTCTCGGAGTCGTTGTTTTTTTATGCTCTGTTCTTTCTTTTACGGTATTTAAGGGGTGTTTCACCCGTTTCTTGTTTAAAAATCCGGACAAAATAGCTATCTTCAACAAACCCTAAATCTTCACTGATTTGGGCAATTGTTTTATCTGTCTCCAAAAGAAGCTGTTTAGCCCATGTGATTTTTAATTGTCGATAAAATTGACTAAAGGGAATACCAAACTCCTCTTTTAATAAACGACTTAAATACGTCGGTGTCAAATGAACAAGGTCTGCCAGTTCTTGTAAATTTAAACGCAGCGATTTGTTTTCCCAAAGGGCATCTAAAACCGGTTGTAATTGCTTATTTTTAGTTTGATAGGCACTTGAAGGAGTTAATTGAGCAGTTAATAAAGTTTGTTGAATATCTTTTTGGATCATATTCAATGGCTCCAGCTCTTCTTTTCGCGAACTAATCTGTAAGGATTGTTTGTACGTATTGATTAAATAATCTTTTTTGATGGCTTCAGAAATAATATATTGGCTTAGATCAGCGATTAATGTCGCGCTCTTTTCTAAGTCTGCTAGTTCTAAAACAGGGTATTGTTGATACAGCTCTTGGTGTGTTACTAAAAATTCTTGAATGAAGGCATCATTCATGGTTAAAACCTGTTCTAACTCTTCTTGGTGATCTTCGAGCAAAACTTCACCAGCCATAATGGCTCCTACATACTGGTCATCAACAATAATGGGGATGGCCATATCAACGATGTTAAAGTGACAACGGTAGATAAAAGGCTGACCAGTGCGAACAGCTTCCAAGCCACCACGAGCATCACATTTTTCACAAAGTTTCGAGAGCTCAGGCGAGTGACGTACCAGTTGGCAAAAGGGTTGAACTTGACTATGTTTCGTCACAGGTCGCCCTTTATAATCGACTAAAATAATGGCTAAACGAGTGCTTAAGGCCAATGATTCTTGCAATTTTTCCCACTTTTCTAAATCTAAAATATTTTTTAATTCTACAGTCATAAGGCAATCCTTCAATCTAAAGTTTAAAAATCATAATATTTTATTATTTCACAAAATAATTCTATCATTTTTTGCAAGAAAACGATACCAAAAGTTCAATGCTTTTTGGATGAAAGCGTTTTATACTGTGTATGTAAACAAAATATAGGAGGCTATCAACATGAGAAAAGCATTGATTTTACCAACGAAATATGTTCAAGGGGAAGATGAATTACTAAACTTAGGTTACTTCGTTTCAACTTTTGGAAAAAAAGCGTTACTAATTGCAAATCCTGCTGACGTTGATCGTGTACGTCCACAATTGGAAGAAACAGCGAAAAAGTTTGACATTACCTTCGTAGAGGGTGGCTTTAGTGGAGAAGTAACGCGTGAAGAAACAAAGCGCTTGCAAAACGTTGGACAAAAAGAACAAGCAGACTGTATCATTGGTTTAGGTGGCGGTAAAGCAATCGATGCTTCAAAAGTCGTAGCAGAAGGTGAAAACTTAATTATTGTACCAACGATTGCGGCTCAAGATGCACCAACTTCGCATTCAGCTGTACTATATCATGAAGATGGCTCATTTGATGATTATGCTTACTTTAAACAAAGTCCAAGCGTCGTGATGGTTGATACAAAAGTGGTTGCCAAAGCGCCAACTAGATTTTTAGTTGCTGGAATGGGGGATGCCTTATCCACATATTTTGAAGCACGCGCAACACACAATTCGTATTCTCGGGTTAATGCTAGTTTGCCAATGGGTTCAAGAGAAGGCTTAACGCCCGCTGCTAGCGGCACATATGCAGCTTTGGCCATGGCGAAACTTTGCTGGGAAAATCTACAGGAAGATGGGTTAAAAGCGAAATTAGCTTGTGATGCAAACGTGGTTACTGAATCATTGAATAAGATTATCGAAACAAATATCTTACTTTCAGGCTTAGGTTTTGAAAGTGGCGGTTTAGCTGCAGCGCATGCGATTCATAACGGTATGACAGTCTTACCTGGTGCGCACAGTTATTTACATGGTGAAAAGGTAGCCTTTGCAACGATTGCACAACTTGTATTAGAAGATGCAGCAAAAGACGAATTAGAAGCTGTTTTAGACTTTAGCGCTTCTGTAGGTTTACCATTAACGCTTTCAGACATTGGTGTCGATGAAATCACTTATGAAGAAGCGTTGGAAGTAGCCAAAATTGCTTGCATTCCAGAAGAATCAATTCATTCAATGCCATTCCCAATTGTCGTTGAAGAAGTAGCGAATGCAATCATTGTTGCAGATAAAGTCGGACAAGAATATAAAACAAGACATAAATTAGATTAAGGAAGTGTCCACATGAAAGCAGATATTTTACTCGTTTCACATAGCAAAATGATTACAGATGGTATTAAAGAGATGATTGAACAGATGAACGCCAGTGAAGAAATTACGATTCATTCACTTGGTGGTACATCAGATGGTTCATTAGGTTCAGATCCAATGAAAATCATTGACACGATTAACGAAGCGGACTCTGACCGAGAATTTTTAATTTTTGCCGATTTAGGCAGTGCCGTTTTAAGTTCAGAATTAGCTTTTGATATGCTAGAAGAAGACCAACAGAAACATTATCATTTAGTCGATGCACCATTGGTTGAAGGTGCCTTTGCGGCAGCAATTACTGCAGGTGTCTCAGATGATTTGACGCAAATTTTAGCAGAAGCTCAAAATGCTGGTAAGAAAGGGTGGAACTAAATGAAAAAAATTATTAATGAACCTGGTAAAATTGTCGAAGAAATGCTCCAAGGAATTGTGAAAAGCTATGGAAACCTTGTTCATCAAGTCGAAGATTCTCGCGTGATTGCTCGCAACGACTCAAACAAACAAGTTGGGTTAGTATCTGGTGGTGGAAGTGGTCATGAGCCTGCACATGCTGGGTTTGTTGGTGATGGAATGTTAAATGCCGCAGTTTTAGGTGATGTCTTTACTTCACCAACACCAGATCAAATTTTAACAGGAATCCAAGCGGCAGACCAAGGGGCCGGTGTTCTGTTAATCGTAAAAAATTATACAGGCGATATTTTGAACTTTGAAATGGCCAAAGATATGGCTGATATGGAAGACATTCATGTAGAAATGGTCGTTGTCGATGACGATATTGCTGTCGAAGATAGCACCTATACCGCTGGCAAACGAGGCGTTGCCGGGACTGTTCTTGTCCATAAAATTTTAGGACATCATGCCCGCCAAGGTGCTTCTTTAGAAGAGCTCGTTTCTTTAGGAGAAAAGATTGTAGCAGCCACGAAAACAATTGGAGTGGCTTTAAAAGCAGCCACTGTGCCTGAAGTTGGCAAACCAGGTTTTACTTTACCAGAAGATGAAATTGAATTTGGCGTAGGGATTCACGGAGAACCAGGCTATCGTCGTGAAAAAATCCAACCATCGAAAGAGTTAGCGAAAGAATTAGTTGAAAAAACATTAAGTAGCTATGAGCAACAACCACAAACTGTGGGAGTACTTGTCAATGGTATGGGCGGCACGCCATTAATGGAACAATTTGTATTTATGAACGACGTGCTAACATTATTAGAAGATAAAGGTGTTCAAGTGACCTTCCATAAAGTGGGTAACTATATGACGTCTATTGACATGCAAGGATTATCTTTAACGATGATTGACTTGGCGACAAAAGACTGGCAAACAGCGCTAGAAAGCAATGTAACAACAATTTCTTGGTAAGGGTGATAAAAGATGGAATTAACAGTAAAAGACATTCAAACATGGTTAGACAATTATTCAAAAGTTATTGAAGAAAAAAAAGACTATCTAAGTGAATTAGACACGCCGATTGGTGATGGGGATCACGGTAACAACATGGCTCGTGGTATGGCTGAATACAAAATTGCGTTTGACAAAAAAGTACCAACAACAATCACGGAGACATTTAAAGTCCTATCCATGGCTTTGATTTCAAAAGTTGGCGGAGCTTCTGGTCCTTTATATGGTACTGCGTTTATGAATATGACTAAAGCGACAAAAGATTTGGAAACCATCAGTTCGCCAGAGCAATTAAAAGAAATTGTTCAGCAAGGTCTAGCTGGGATTCAGATGCGTGGCAAAGCTGAACCAGGAGATAAAACGATGGTTGATGTCTGGGCACCTGTTGCTGAAGTAATTGGAACGGAACAATTTAATGAAGAAAAAATTGAACAATTTGCTGAAGCAACAAAAGATTGGGTGGCGAAAAAAGGACGTGCCTCTTATTTAGGGGAACGAGCAATTGGTCATATTGATCCAGGAGCAGCATCTAGTGCATTATTATTTGAAGAACTAGTCAAAGTAATCAATCAATAACAGTGAGAAAAAAGTTTAGCAAGTGCCTCTCTTGAAGCGCTTGCTAAACTTTTTTTATAAATAATGGTTTCTTTTGTTCATCTATGGGATAATTTAAGTAACAAAAAATAACAAAGATAGACAAATGGGGGATTTAAAGATGAAAAAGCATGTGATTGTGGGATGTTTATTAATCGTTAGCTCAATGTTTGTAAGTGCTTGTGGAAATTCGTCAGACGTGACCACGGAAAAAACCAGTGTCACAAAACAAGTCGAAGCTACGGGACAAAGCACATCCTCTTCTGTAGACCAAACCAAGTATGATGCCATTATTACAGAAGCTAAAAAGTTAACGGCAGAGGGGCAATATAAAGAATCAGAAGAAAAATTAGCTACGATCCCTGTTAGCGATTTAGGGAAACCACACTATTCGATCGTTAAAGAAACGGTTGAGAAACTAAATAATCAAAATAATGAAGGCTTAAAAAGACAAGAAGAAGTCGCGGTTGAAAAGCAAACGAAGTCGAGTCCGGCACCAACGGAATCACTTAAACCAATTCCAGATGAATTTGCTAAATGGGCAACCACGTATCTTTTTTATTATCCACGAGGAGATCAAAAGCAAGCGGGTTTAATCATTGAAGCGAATGGAGCGGTCACGCAGACGAATACGAATGGCGAAATTTACACAGGAAAAGCCGAAATAAGTGGAGCTTCGGGCACTATTTTAAGTTATGATACGACTAGTTATCGCCCGACGACCCAACCAGCTACAAAATCGATTACTCCAAATGTTAAAATCACTGTTACTTGGAACAATGGCGGCGGTGTTGATGTTTATTATGGCTACGTTTCTTATTCACAACGTTTAGCTTTGACAGATGGTATCGCCGTGACAGACGGGGTCAAAGAAGTTTGGCTTTCATAAAAAGAGCTAGACATTCAAGCAAAAACTTGAATGTCTAGCTCTTTTGTTGATTGAATCGGGGGATTTAAATACTTAGTTTCGATAAGAACGAACGGTATTATTAATAGCAGAAATACTATATTTTAATTCATCTTCTAACGTTTGATCAATGTCTGTGTCTAAAGTTTCTGCAAACATGGCTTCATATTCAGCGATAGAAAGTTCTGTCCGATTATCCAGCAGTGCTAAATGAGTTTCTTTTTGTAAATGATTTTGATAACCAGCTACTAATTCACCAGTGAAAAATTCAGCGACAGCACCAGAACCATAACTGAATAAACCAATTTGATTGCCTGCGGTTAAAGTCGTTGCATTTTCTAAAAGGGAAATGAGTCCCAGATAAAGTGAACCCGTATACAAGTTTCCTACGCGACGACTATAGATGATGCTTTCTTCATAACGAGCTAAAATTCGTTCCTGTTCTGCTTCAGTTTGGTCGGAGATTTTTGCTAATAAGGCTTTTTTGCCCATTTTTGTGTAAGGAATATGGAACGCTAAAGCATCATAATCTACAAAATCAAGACCGGTTCGTTTTTTATGTTCATCCCAGACTTGGGCAAAAGATTGGATGTAGGTTTCGTTTGACAAAGGACCATCGACCATAGGATATGGATGGCCTGTTGGACGCCAAAAGTCATAGATATCTTGCGTCAGCATCACATTATCCTCTTTTAAAGCCAAAATGCGCGGTTCACTAGCAACTAACATTGCAACCGCCCCAGCTCCTTGTGTAGGCTCACCGCCAGAATTTAAGCCATATTTTGCAATATCTGCCGCTACGACCAAGACTTTTTTATCTGGATGTAAGGCTACGTGATTCTTAGCTAACTGTAAGCCTGCTGTTGCTCCGTAACAAGCTTCCTTGATTTCGAAAGA
Source organism: Enterococcus sp. DIV2385 (assembly GCF_051711925.1). NCBI lineage: Bacteria > Bacillati > Bacillota > Bacilli > Lactobacillales > Enterococcaceae > Enterococcus > Enterococcus sp. DIV2385. The sequence continues at coordinate 1,208,335 of NZ_JBIONV010000001.1, forward strand.
GCGAGCGAAAGGTTGAATCCCCATTAAACGATGTAAGACAACTGCGGCCGCTTTTGACTCATCGATACTGGACTCAGTCCCGACAATCACCATATCAATGGCCTCTTTATCTTCTTTGGTCAAGATCGCTTCTGTGGCATTGGCTGCAAATGTCACAATATCTTGGCTGATTGGGTTCACCGCCATTTGGTCTTGCCCAATACCAATATGAAATTTTCCAGGGTCTACATTTCTGGCTTCAGCCAGTGCCGTCATATCAATATAATAAGGGGGCACAAAAAAACTAATTTTATCAATCCCAATTGTCATTTCTTTAACTCCTTTACGATAAATAGATTCATTATATAAAATAGCACGAAATGAACCAAAATGGGGAATTTTTGTATTAACTTCATAGATTATTAAAAAATATCTTATAAGTCTGTTAACATTCAGTAATTGGCACTTGTGATTCTGGGATTTTATGATATATTTCAAGATGGAGGTGCATTTAGTTGAAAACAGTAGTTATTATTGATGCATTACGAACACCAATTGGAAAATATAAAGGCAGCTTAAGTCAAGTAAGTGCCGTAGACTTAGGAACACATGTTACAACACAACTTTTAAAAAGACATTCCACTATTTCTGAAGAAATTGATCAAGTAATCTTTGGAAATGTTTTACAAGCTGGAAATGGCCAAAATCCCGCACGACAAATAGCAATAAACAGCGGTTTGTCTCATGAAATTCCCGCAATGACGGTTAATGAGGTCTGCGGATCAGGAATGAAGGCCGTTATTTTGGCGAAACAATTGATTCAATTAGGAGAAGCGGAAGTTTTAATTGCTGGCGGGATTGAGAATATGTCCCAAGCACCTAAATTACAACGATTTAATTACGAAACAGAAAGCTACGATGCGCCTTTTTCTAGTATGATGTACGATGGGTTAACGGATGCCTTTAGTGGTCAAGCAATGGGCTTAACTGCTGAAAATGTGGCCGAAAAGTATCATGTAACTAGAGAAGAGCAAGATCAATTTTCTGTACATTCACAATTAAAAGCAGCTCAAGCACAAGCAGAAGGGATATTCGCTGACGAAATAGCCCCATTAGAAGTGTCAGGAACGCTTGTGGAGAAAGATGAAGGGATTCGCCCTAATTCGAGCGTTGAGAAGCTAGGAACGCTTAAAACAGTTTTTAAAGAAGACGGTACTGTAACAGCAGGGAATGCATCAACCATTAATGATGGGGCTTCTGCTTTGATTATTGCTTCACAAGAATATGCCGAAGCACACGGTCTTCCTTATTTAGCTATTATTCGAGACAGTGTGGAAGTCGGTATTGATCCAGCCTATATGGGAATTTCGCCGATTAAAGCCATTCAAAAACTGTTAGCGCGCAATCAACTTACTACGGAAGAAATTGATCTGTATGAAATCAACGAAGCATTTGCAGCAACTTCAATCGTGGTCCAAAGAGAACTGGCTTTACCAGAGGAAAAGGTCAACATTTATGGTGGCGGTATTTCATTAGGTCATGCGATTGGTGCCACAGGTGCTCGTTTATTAACGAGTTTAAGTTATCAATTAAATCAAAAAGAAAAGAAATATGGAGTGGCTTCTTTATGTATTGGCGGTGGCTTAGGACTCGCTATGCTACTAGAGAGACCTCAGCAAAAAAAAAACAGCCGATTTTATCAAATGAGTCCTGAGGAACGCCTGGCTTCTCTTCTTAATGAAGGCCAGATTTCTGCTGATACAAAAAAAGAATTTGAAAATACGGCTTTATCTTCGCAGATTGCCAATCATATGATTGAAAATCAAATCAGTGAAACAGAAGTGCCGATGGGCGTTGGCTTACATTTAACAGTGGACGAAACTGATTATTTGGTACCAATGGCGACAGAAGAGCCCTCAGTGATTGCGGCTTTGAGTAATGGTGCAAAAATAGCACAAGGATTTAAAACAGTGAATCAACAACGCTTAATGCGTGGACAAATCGTTTTTTACGATGTTGCAGATCCCGAGTCATTGATTGATAAACTACAAGTAAGAGAAGCGGAAATTTTTCAACAAGCAGAGTTAAGTTATCCATCTATCGTAAAACGGGGCGGCGGCTTAAGAGATTTGCAGTATCGTGCTTTTGATGAATCATTTATATCTGTCGACTTTTTAGTAGATGTTAAGGATGCAATGGGGGCAAATATCGTTAACGCTATGTTGGAAGGTGTGGCCGAGTTGTTCCGTGAATGGTTTGCGGAGCAAAAAATTTTATTCAGTATTTTAAGTAATTATGCCACGGAGTCGGTTGTTACGATGAAAACGGCTATTCCAGTTTCACGTTTAAGTAAGGGGAGCAATGGCCGGGAAATTGCTGAAAAAATTGTTTTAGCTTCACGCTATGCTTCATTAGATCCTTATCGGGCAGTCACGCATAACAAAGGAATCATGAATGGCATTGAAGCTGTAGTTTTAGCTACAGGAAATGATACACGCGCTGTTAGCGCTTCTTGTCATGCTTTTGCGGTGAAGGAAGGTCGCTACCAAGGCTTGACTAGTTGGACGCTGGATGGCGAACAACTAATTGGTGAAATTTCAGTTCCGCTTGCTTTAGCCACGGTTGGCGGTGCCACAAAAGTCTTACCTAAATCTCAAGCAGCCGCTGATTTGTTAGCAGTGACGGATGCAAAAGAACTAAGTCGAGTAGTAGCGGCTGTTGGTTTGGCACAAAATTTAGCGGCGTTACGGGCCTTAGTCTCTGAAGGAATTCAAAAAGGACACATGGCTCTACAAGCACGTTCTTTAGCGATGACGGTCGGAGCTACTGGTAAAGAAGTTGAGGCAGTCGCTCAACAATTAAAACGTCAAAAAACGATGAACCAAGACCGAGCCTTGGCTATTTTAAATGATTTAAGAAAACAATAAAAAAATAGTTCAGCAGAAATTATTCTGCTGAACTATTTTTTTTCACATTAGGTAGCCGTTTCAGGCCACGAATTGGTTTTACTTTTAAGACATCTAAGAAGAAAGTGAACACAGGGATTCCTACAATAAGTCCCCATACACCAAAGAGACGCTCACTAACTAATAAGATGACAAACGTATAAAAGATTGGTAACTCTGTTTTACTAGACATGAATTTAGGATTTAGCACGTAAGATTCAAATAAATGGACGATTGTAATTAAAGCTAAGATATAAATCACATCGTTCAAGCCACCTTGGGAATAAGCGATGAAACTTAGCGGAATGCAGGAAATAATCACACCAGCAACTGGGACTAAGCTCAAAATGAAGATCATAATGGCTAAACTAGGTAGCTGAGTAAAGCCGATTATCGCCAAGGCCAAGGTAGTAATGACTGTATTCACCACAGCAATGAAAAACTGAGCTTCCATTACGACACCAAATGTGTTGACGAACTTGTTGGCAAAATAATAGATATCCTGAAAAAACCAATCAAAATCACTTTTTAAAAATAACTTAGAAAAATCAGCCATTTGCTTCTTCTCAATCATAAAGAAGAAACTTAAAATAAAGGACATGACAAATGATAAGCCGACAGCACCAATATCTTGAATGTAGCGTAAAATCATTGAAGCGCCATTCTGGAGTTGAGAGAGTAAGTTAGATTTTTCCAAGTATTGATCAATAAATTGCAATACTTGATTTGTATCTGTATGTGGACTTTGATAAAAATCAACTACAGAATTAATCATTTGAGTCGTTTGGTTAACTAGAACGGGAACATATTTAGTAATCGCTAAATAGATTAGAAAAACAACCAATGCATAGGTTAAGAGAACGATGACAATCGTCGGGATTTTCATATAGCGTTGAACAAAATGGACCAAACGAACAGCTAAATAGGTAAAGATAAATGTTAAAAGAATTGTTGTAATCATACTTCTGGATAAATAAAGCACAAAAATAATCAAAGCAAGGACGCAAAAACGTCGCAAACGTTCATTTTGAATAAATTTTTGATACAAACTCATAGGGGAAACTCCTTCTTTACTGAATAATCAATCCTGTTAAGAATAACATAACCATACCGATGGTAGCTAGGCCGCAAACAATAATATGGCGGCGTTTGTACATCACTACAATGGCGATGAACTCTCGAATAAACGCGTTAGGTAAAAAATAAAAAGCGGTTTTTGCACCAATGCCATCAGCTTTTAAGCCAGCCATTCGAGCGAAAAGACCCGCTCGGAAAAGGTGATAATTGTTTGTAGTAAAAATGGCTTGGAAATTAGCATTTCCAAAATCCTCAATCATTGTTTCTTTGGAAAAACGCATATTTTCTAGTGTGTTTTTTGAATGAGCTTCTACTAAAATATCATCATCAGGAATACCTTGTGTTAAAGCATACATTTTCATCGCGACACTTTCAGGAAGTAATTCATCGGGGCCTTGGCCACCAGACATGACGATTTTTGGTGGATTTAACGTTGCGCGATTTTGAGCCTTGTAAAATTGAATGGCTTTGTTGATGCGGGCTTGCAATAACGGCGGCACAACCTCACCATTGATTAACCCCGAACCTAACACAACAATATAATCCTGTGTATATTTTGGCTGATTAAATTGATACAACGTAGAAACAGTTAAAAAATTATAAAAAACAAACGCGAAATAAGTCAAAATAAATGGCGCAATAGTTAAGGGTAAGGAGAGCCAAGTTGGTAACAACGATTGAAAAAAGAAATTATAAATTAATAGTAATGTTAAGCCAATTGCCAGCAACAACGTCAACAAGTTCCCTAGAGACCGACCTTCTTTTCTCATAACAACGACCGCATTCCAATAGAGGAAAATAATTAAGGCATAGAGTCCTAAAGCCAAAGCGATAAAAATTGCCAGCAGGGCAATAATTGCTAAGGTGATTAGAAAGTAGTTGTTTGTACGAATCGCAGTAATCCCTAAATAAGTCGCTAGAACCACAAGAAAAATATTAAATAATGTTCCATTCAGTAAACGCCTTTTTTCTTTGAAGTAGAAGAGCGCAAACAAGCCAAAAAAAGCAATGGGAATTAAAAAGAAGGCTGTGCCACGAATGATTTCTAAATATAAAACATATGAGAAGAACATAAAGACGGTCCAGCCAAACATCCACGGCAACCAATCGTGTTCTTTTTTCTTTTTCCGCCACGAGGGAATGAAAAAGAGACCCAATAAATAAACACCTAAAAAGGTTAAATCACCATAAAATTGCATAAATAAACTCCTTTAAAACATTTTTCCTCTTCAGTATAACGAAAACTCTTCAAAAAAAATAGAGGAAGCACTTAGTTTCAGAAAGTTTTCTTGTTCTTTTTTTTATAAAAAAAACCTGACGATTAACGTCAGGTTTTTAAGTCAGTATTGTTTAATTAAGCTTTAGTAACGTTAGTTGCTTGAGGGCCACGTTGACCTTCTTCGATTTCGAAAGTTACTGCTTGACCTTCTTCTAAAGTTTTGAAGCCGTCACCTTGGATAGCTGAGAAATGTACGAATACATCGTTTCCGTTTTCTGCAGTGATGAAGCCAAAGCCTTTGTCTGAGTTAAACCATTTTACTGTACCTGTTTCCATAATAAATATCCTCCTAGATGTGTGTTATAACACATTCATATTTTGCAATTACTTGAAAGGTGAAAAATGTGGAAGATGTTTATTTGAAACAGCTACCCATATTACCGAACAAAAACTACATCTATTACTATAGCATACTAACTGGTTTTTGTATAGCGATAACCTTATTTTCTTTTTTATCGGATGTTTTTTAAAAACTAGAAAGTGAAGATAAGGCTGTTATAGTGCTGTTTCAATAAGTCTCAGAAAAAAAGCCCATTGTAAGGCGCTTTCTTACAATGGGCTTTTTGCCTGTTTTTAATAACGGAGGATAGCCGCTAAAGATTTTTCATCTGGTGCAGCTTTTTGGTCTAAAACAAAAACTTGACCGCCGTTTTGAATGACTTGGTAAGCAATGGTGTTTAAAAGTTTGCGACGATCATACTCTTCAGATGACATTTCATTGTTTTCAGTAACAAAGAGTGACGTTGCAATAAAAAGATGGGAAATTTTGCCGTCAGCTGCCGCTGGCGAAATATCTGTAAATTGATCTAAGAATTTACGATCTAGTAATTTGTTATAAGAAGCTGTTTCTTTTTCTGTTAACTCTGCAGCTATTTTTTCACTAGCGCTGCGGATATCTTGAATGGTTGCTTGTGCAGGTGAAGCAGCAACTGAAATTGAGCAATCATAATAAGGATTTTTAGCAATCTTTTTAAAGAGTGTTTGGTTTTCTGGTAAAGCATAAAGATAAAGCGGTAATTTTTCAGGATTATCCAGTTGATCTTTTAAGAAAGTATCGACTGCTTGATAGTAGTTCACCCAATCAATTTCAACTTCTTTATCTTTAGTATTGATGCTATGATAAGCGACACCTTCTTTAGAACCGTTAGAACTACCTTGAGTTGAAAAGTTTAAATTACCACCCGTTAATTCATCACCTAAAGCTGTGACCACGTCTGTTGGCGCGTCTTTAGGCAATTCAACAGGAGTCACAGTCGTATGATCAACCTTGTAAAGTTTCATTGAATCGCGATTTAGAGCAAGTAGGTAATAATGGTAGTTAAATTGTTTGTCTTTGACTAGTCCAAGTAAATAAGGAATCGTGTCCACGTAATATTGATCGTCAACGGGCACATCTAATCGTTGAACAAAGGTGTTTTCTGGAGATAAGATGATTGAAACACTTGCTGTGCCGTTGCGCCAGAAGGAAGCATCAGCTAGAAGTGCGTCAATTTTTTCTTGGAAAACAGACCATTTTTCCTCAGGAAATTTTTTTTCAAAGCGTGTTTTTGCCGCTTTTGCAAAATTTTTCAAAACAAGCGAATCTTTTTCTACGTTTTGATGAGCGACATGGGTGTTAAACAAGAAAGTAACAAACGGTCCATGAACTTCTTCAGAAAATAATGTTGATAAGCTATCTTTTTTTTGATTTGCCATAATAAAATCCCCCTTCTAAAAGTAAGTGTAGCACAGGAAATCGAATGTTTAAAACAATATGTTCAATAAAAGAAAACGCTTTAAATAATCTAAATAAAGGACTGTTAATGGTGTTCTAATAAAAGTTTTATAAAAAATATAGCTGAAACTCATGATAAAAAAGGCACAAACCACTATACTTACGTTATGCCAATTATCCCGAATTGGTTTTTTCATACTTACTCCTACCAAGAGTAAATAACAACCTTCATTTCCACCACAGACGACGGTCGTGGTGGTTTTTTTTGTTTAGGTTCTAGTTTTTTTTGCTATCAACTTTTGAGAAGGACAGAGCAAGATAGTTAGAGAGGTTATGACAAGTACGAGAATGGAGAGAAGAGTTATTAAGATACCGTTTTGATAGGTTAACAATGGATTTCGCAAAGGTCTCATAATGTCACCACCTAATAGAATATGAGGCATATCCAAGTAGCTTAAGAGAATGTAAGGTTTTAAGTTCTCGTTAAGTAACGTATTGAGTACATCGTATTGTCCGATCACTAATGGAATAATTAAAACAGAGAGATTTAGAATTAAATTACTTGTTAGAATGCTGAATACTAAACTTAACAATGCTAGAAATGCTAGAAATAATATAAAAAAGAAGATTGTTTTAACGACAAAGTCACCTGTTGCTATCAAATTGACTTCCGTATTTTTCGAACTGGTGGCAATCGGGTAATTAAACACACCCAGTCCATTTTTCAGAAAGACAAATGCAAGTACAAGGAGAAATGCGCTGAGTAGGTTTGCAAAGAGCGACAAAACAATGGCAAAAAGTTTGGTGTAATATGTTCGTACATAAGAGTTAGGAGAAACACAATACCAAATGAAATTATGTTTTTTATAGTCTAAATTAAATAAATAAGCAATCTGGAAACTAACCAGAATTAAAATAATTTGCATTAATTGAGGAGAAGAAAAAACCAAATTTAGATATTGGATCACGCCCATCTTTTTTGGATTATCACTCGTTTTATTTAGCCCATTGTTTTTTAAATACTCCAGTACGGCCACTATACTTTTTTGTTCACTAATTGATCTAGCTTGCAAACTACCATCTAGAATTCCTTCTAGCGTTTTTTTTTCCAAGTTATACTCATTTTCAACAATCGCTTTTTGATCTCCTTTCTTTAGAGAATCAATGAGTTTTTTTTAATAACCATTTGTTTCCTTGATGTCTTCAACGATTTTTGTTGCAGTTGGGTCATCTTTGATACTTTCAATCGTTGTTATGCCGGCATAGTAATTATCTTCGTAATATTTTACATAATTAAAATTGGCATTTCCTAGAAAAAAAGGAACGCTAATAACGAGAACGAATAATGCAAACAGAAAATAAGTGGTTTTCTCTCGAAAAATTTTAATTAGTTCAAATTTTATCATTTAGGCACGACCTTTCGTTGCATATAGTTCGTAGTATTCTTCTTTTAATTGTAGATAGTCTAGTGACGCTGATTTCAGAATACCGCTATCTAAAAAATAAATTGCATCACAAAGCTTGCTTATTTCGAAAATATTATGAGATGACAAAAGTAATGTTTTTCCTTGCTCTTTTAAAGTAAGAAAGACGGTTGCTAGGTACTCAACATTTTCAATATCGAGACCATTTAATGGCTCATCAAAAATCAGAAAAGACGCACCACTAGCGATGGCGACTGAGAGCAAGGCTTTTTGCTTCATACCTGCAGAAAGGTGTTTAATTTTTTTGTTTATGTACGTGTTAACACCGACTAAGTTAATGATTGATTCAAAATTAGCATCATGTTTCCATAACTTGGCCGCTACTTGCATATTCTCGTAAATGTTAAGATTTGCAAATAATTGATTCGCGGATTCTATGAAAAAGATTTTTTTATTGTAGTCAGTTCTGTTTTTGATTGATGTTTTGTCAACTATTACTTCACCAGATTCGAGCGGGATAAGTTGGACGATTGATTTAAAAAAAGTCGTTTTTCCTGTACCATTTGGGGCAACAATACATGTGATTGATCCCGTATTTAATGTAAGCGACAAGTTATTCAAGATGTTTTTATTGTTCAATGCTACGCAGATCTTGGTTATTTCTATTGAATTATTCAATTTTTCCCTCCTTTTATTAGAAATTAGTTATATAGATTATGTTAACATTAAATTAAAGAAAGAGAAAGGTTGTTTTTCGAATGATTATTTGATGGTATAAATTATAAATAGTGAAAGTATATATTATGTTAGGAGTAGAAACAATAGAAAAGAAAGTTATGTATGGTTGTGTTCTAACAAATTTGTTGGGTGTTAGTTTGGTGTTTAATTCACCAGTAGAGGCAGAAGAAGTCATTCAAAATGATGCGTTAGTTGAATTGCAAAACGAAATTGGTAGTCAATCTGTTAACCCAAGAAACAGAGCTTATGTTGATTGGGTCGTGAGGTATTTCCATCAATATCAAACTCGAGCAACAGGGAACTGGGCGCCAAATTTACATGGATATGTTTATGGGAAAATCAATGTGCGTAATGGTTATTCTGCGAATGGATGGACGTATTTGGGAACAACGAATAATTCTAATTGGTTTATTATACAATGAATACGCTAGTTGTCGAATAAATTAATAAGTACAAACAACACAGAGCCGCTGACTGTCGTATTACTTAAGAATTTGTCATTTCAAATTTACGGAACCGCAAGAAACGATTTGCTTCTTCCTCTAACTGAGTAATTTCTTCTTCTGTTAACTCTTCCGTAGTAATGTGAATATGTAACTCTTTTTGTGTGCTTGTCATAGGTGCCTGATGATTAATCTCTGTTTGTTGGGTGCGGCCCATTAAATAGTCCAAGGAAACAGAAAAATAGTCTGCTATTTTTAAAAGATTCTCTACTTTAGGCGAAGAGGTATCCCAACGACGAATTTGTCCATTGGAAATGCCGACGTTTCTTTCTAATTGGGCGAGGGTTAATTGCTTTGACTGAGCTAGTTGTTTAATGCGAGAAATTAAGGTCATTTCAAGTCCTCCTTGCGTTTTCCGTTTGCTAATTTTAAATTAGCGTAAAAGCGAATGGTTGTCAATTGCGAGCGTGTAATAAGAAGGTGAACATCTCATGAGTGATTTTTTAGAAAATTTCCGATGAAAAAAAGAAGAAATAGAGTTATTATTAGTAAGTAAACTGTTTTGGAGCGAGAGGGGATGAATCAATGGAGAAAATTAAAAGTTACCAAGAGGATTCTGAAGTGCAGAAAAATCGTTGGTGGATCTTAGTTTCTGTGGCTATGTTTACCTTCATGTCTACATTAGATTCCAGCATTGTAAATATTGCTTTACCGACTATTTCAAAAGAAATGTCCGTACCCATGAATCAAGCGGAATGGGTCGTATCTATTTATTTAATGGTTGTCTGTGCTTGTTTATTATTATTTGGAAAAATTGGCGACAGTTTTGGAAAAATAAAAGTTTATCGAATTGGCACGGTTATTTTTACGATTGGTTCGTTACTTTGTGGCTTTAATCAATCGCTGAGCTTTCTATTATTTGCGCGAGTCGTTCAAAGTATTGGTGCTAGCATGACCATGGCGACCAATTCAGGAATTATTACGGAAGTATTCCCTTTAAATGAAAGAGGGCGGGCGCTTGGTGCAGTAGGTGCCTTTGTATCTTTAGGCGCGATTGCTGGTCCTGGGATTGGTGGATTGATCTTATCAAACTTTTCTTGGTCGTATATTTTTTGGATTAATGTTCCCGTGGGGCTAATTACAATTTTAATTGGCGAAAAGTTTCTACCAAAAGATATTACAAAAACAAAAGAAAAAATCGATTTTCCAGGATTTGCTTGTATTGCCATTGCGATTATGACGTTCTTCGGCGGGATTTTCCTCGGACAAGAGAGCGGGTTTGGCTCGTTACAATCCTATTTATTGTTCATTATTGCAGTAATCGCATTAGGATTATTTATAATGGTTGAACGAAAAAGAAAAAGCCCACTTATTAAGTTCGCAATTTTTAAAAACAAAATTTTTACTTTAAGTTTATTGTCCGCCGTTTTAATTTTTGCCTCAAACTTTTTTGTAAATGTTGTCATTCCATTTTATTTGCAGGATGCACGCAAACTAAGTGCTAGTTATGCTGGTCTATTAATGATGGTATTTCCGTTATTAATGGTGGTTGGGGCTCCTCTGAGTGGCTATTTGACGGATAAAATTGGCCCAGGTATTTTAACATTTGGCGGATTGTTGCTCTTGTGCTGTACGTCGTTAATGTATATGTTTTTAGATATGAATTCGCCTATCTGGTATTATGTGATTGCAACAGCCATTATGGGCTTGGGAAATGCACTTTTCCAGTCTCCAAACAATACAATGGTTATGAGCAGTGTTGAAAAGCAAGATTTAGGTGTAGCAGGAAGTATGAATTCTTTTGCTAGAAACTTAGGGATGGTCATTGGGATTGCGTTGTCAACGACCATTTTATATCGTGGTATGAGCGAAGCCTATGGTGAACGAGTAACCACGTATCTGGCTAATCGCCCAGATATATTTATTGTGGGAATGCGTGAAACCTTTTTTGTCGCCTTTCTATTATGTGTGGCGGCCTTTATATTAACGATTTTACGTTTTCGGAAAACAACCAAATAAGTAAAAAGAAGCAGACGAGAAAGATTCATGATTTTTCTCGTCTGTTTCTTTACTAGCTAAGAAAATAAGCAAATGCGATTGTATATTTCTAATTCTCTGTTACAATAAAGAAAGTAAACTGTACTAAACTGTACTACTTTTAAGAATGAATTTGACGATTAATTATCATAAGAGTGTGTAGAAAATACCGTAGGAGGAATACAAATGGAACTGATAGGACATGGACATTCATGTATTGAAATTCGTCTAAACGACGGCACGAACCTTTTATTTGATCCTTTTATTAATGGCAACCCTTTAGCGGACGTTTCACTTGAAGATTTACACCCTGATTACATCTTAATCACCCACGGACACAGCGATCATATTGGCGATATGCTAGCAATTGCTCAAGCCAACAAGGCAACGATTATTGCGATAGCTGAAGTGGCTACGTATGCACAGTCGCAAGGGGTAAAAGCGCATGGAATGAATCTAGGTGGGCGTTATGTCTTTCCTTTTGGTTCGGTTAAATTTGTGCCAGCTTTGCATAGTTCCGGTTATGAAATAGACGGCGTAATGACCTACATGGGCGAAGCAAGTGGGATTATTTTAGAAGCAGAAGATAAAAAAATTTATCACGCTGGTGATACGGCGTTGTTTTCAGATATGCGCCTTTTTGTAAAAGACAAATCCATTGATGTAGCGTTCTTACCAATTGGCGATAATTACACGATGGGACCAGAGGATGCGCTACAAGCAGTCTCTTACTTAAATCCCAAAATAACCATTCCAATTCATTACAATACCTTTCCTGTTATCCAACAAAATCCAGCAATATTCGTAGAGCAAGTAGTTGGCGGGAAAGTATTAAACCCAGGAGAGACGATCCTAGTTTAGGAGGAAATTATGGCGACGAAACATGATCAAATTTTAAAACATATTGAAGAATTACCAATTGGCGATCGAATCTCTGTTCGAAGCATTGCCAAAAGTTTAAGTGTTAGTGAAGGAACAGCGTATCGGGCCATCAAAGATGCAGAAAATATTGGGCTTGTTTCCACCATTCAACGTGTTGGTACGATACGAATTGAGCGGAAGTTAAAAAAACATATTGAAAAATTAACATTTGGTGAAGTGGTCCGGATTATTGAAGGGGATGTGTTAGGCGGTAGCTCTGGTCTAGACAAAGTCCTTAATAAATTTGTAATTGGTGCGATGACAGAAACCGCGATGACGCGATATATTACTCCCGGATCCTTAATGATTGTTGGTAACCGCCAAGGCGTGCAAAAGCTTGCTTTAGAAAATGGGGCAGCCGTTTTAATTACAGGTGGATTTGAAACATCTGAAGAGATTGCGCAGTTAGCAGATCGTCTGGGTATGCCTGTCTTGAGAACCACATATGATACATTTACTGTGGCTACTATGATTAACCGTGCTTTAAGTGATCAGCTGATTAAAAAAGACATTTTACTCGTCAGTGATATTTATACAGCGCTTGAAAAAACCAATTATTTGTTGACAACTCAAACGATTGCAGATTATCAGGCATTATCTGAAAGTACCCATCATTCTCGTTTCCCAGTAGTAAATAAGAAATTACGTTTAGTGGGGATTGTCACAGCCAAAGATGTCATTGGTAAAAGTGAACATTTAACCGTGGATAAAGTCATGACAAAGGATCCCAATGTTGTGAAAAAGATGATGAGTGTAGCGAGTGTCAGTCATCAAATGATTTGGGATGGTCTAGAAGTCATGCCAGTGGTGGAAGATGATTTAGCGCTTGTTGGAATTGTTTCTCGCCAAGATGTGATGAAAGCCATGCAATTGGTGCAACGACAACCACAAATTGCAGATACAATTTCAGATCAAATTTCCGGGGAAGTGATGCCTGTAGAAGAAAATGGCAAAGAAACAACCCGTTTTCGTTTTTCGGTTGCGCCCCAAATGGTTAACAGTGTTGGTACCATCTCGTTCGGTGTCCTAAGTGAAATTATTTCTAACGTGACACAACGAACAATGTTGATGAATCAAAAAAGAAATGTATTAATTGAACAAGTGAATCTACATTATTTGCGGCTAATCCAGTTGGAAAGTGAATTGGACATTCGTCCACGTATTTTAGAAATTGGTCGTCGCTCTGCAAAATTAGATATCGAAGTTTATTTAGAAAATGTCATTGTGGCAAAAGCAATTGTTGTTTGCCAAGTGATGGAGAGAACGTAGGAGGCTACAAAGAATGGACGTAGTAAAAGAAATTATGGCAGCAATTAAACAATATGAAACAATTATTATTCATAGACATCAAAGGCCCGACCCAGATGCGATTGGCTCACAGGTTGGGTTAGCAGAACTCTTAAGAGCGAGCTTTCCTGAAAAAAATATTTATCAAGTAGGCGGACCAGTGGAAGGCTTAGAGTTTTTAGCTGAAATGGACGTTATTACTGACGATGTCTATCGAGGTGCATTAGTCATTGTAACAGATACTGCAAATGCTCCACGAATTAGTGATGCGCGTTTTTCTTTAGGCGATCAATTAATTAAAATCGATCATCATCCGAATGATGAACCTTATGGAGATTTAGTTTGGGTGAATACAAATGCAAGTAGTTGTAGTGAAATTATTGTTGATTTTTGGCAACAGCATTTAGCAGAATTAACGATGACAGATAATGCAGCTCGTTTATTGTATGCTGGGATTGTGGGGGATACAGGACGTTTTCTTTATCCTTCCACTTCGGCGCATACACTCGCTGTCGCTGCGCAATTGCGTACGTTTAACTTTAATGCCGCAGACTTAAATCGTGAGTTAGACCAAATGCCTTTAAAGGTTGCTAAATTAGCGGGTTATATTTATCAAAATTTAGAAATCGATGCAAATGGCGCTGCTCGTGTCGTTTTACCACAAAGTATTTTAAACAGTTATGATATTGTCGATTCTGAAACGGCAGCCATTGTTTCAATGCCAGGAAAAATTGAAGATGTTCTCTCATGGGCAATCTTTGTTGAACAGCCGGAAGGTTATTATCGCGTTCGGTTACGTTCCAAAGGACCAATCATTAATACAATTGCTAAAAAACATCATGGCGGCGGCCATCCTTTAGCAAGTGGCGCTAATGCACGTGATGCGGCTGAAATTGAAGTGATTTACCAAGAAATCCAAGCAGCTTGCCAAGAGTGGGCTCAAAAATAAATAAGTAATTAGAAAGTAGTTATCGGTCGTTGATAAATCATTCGGACTACTTTTCATTCACTAGAAAATAAGGTAAAATGAAAAAGAATTATTTTTTACAAAGGAGAACGTTAATGACAGAGCAATTACCAAACTGCCCTGAATGTGGGTCGGCATATGCCTATGAAGATCGCGGATTATTTATTTGTCCAGAATGCGGTCATGAATGGTCACCAACAGAAGAAGTTGCAGAAGAAGGCTTAGTAGCCAAGGACTCAAATGGCAATCTTTTAGCGGATGGTGACAGTGTTACTGTAATCAAAGATTTGAAAGTTAAAGGTGCCAGTGGCGCAATTAAACAAGGCACAAAAGTGAAAAACATTCGTTTAGTGGAAGGCGATCATAACATCGACTGTAAGGTAGATGGCTTTGGTCCAATGAAGTTAAAATCAGAGTTTGTTAAGAAAAATTAAATTTCATTTGAATGATGAGACAGTAAGAGTCTAGGACACAACCATCGTCCTAGACTCTTACTAATGTTTATCGGTCTTGTATTTTATCATTGTACGAAGGCCGTGCCAAGCGTTGTAAAGTGTGAGGATTAACCCGATACCTAAAGGAATCCATAACCATTGCGGAGAATAAGCGGCATCTTTTAACGTTTCAGGGTTGATGGTCCATGATTCTTGCAATACTTGGAAACTAAAAACCATGAGAAATGTTGAAATAAGTAACAAAATAAACCGTAAATAATGAATCGTTGTTTGACGGTGAATCAGTGCAAAGAGTAAGTAGAGCACAAGTAAAAATAGCGGCACTCCAAACGCAAAATATGGCTGTAACATGAGAACGTCCTCCTTTTTCTTAATGATACTGCAAAGGAGAGGATTTGCAAAATAAAATTTATTGTTGGTACATTTTTTTAGAAACAAGTATAGTGTTATTGAGGCATTCATACTTGAAATTGTTTATCTTGGAGGAATTTTTATGGCAGTATATAGCGAACCAATTAAATGGGCAATCATTATTTTCCCGTTTCTAGCATTTTTTATTTCTGGGGCATTATTAATCTATGAATACCGCAAATATGGTTCATTTGTTTGGACACGAGCAATGATTTTGTATTCATTTGTTTTTTATTTATTATGTGCCTATTTCTTGGTAATTTTACCGTTGCCATCTCGGGCAGAAGTGGCTCAATACACAGGACCAACAATGGAACTGCGGCCTTTTCATTTTATTTCAGGGATTTTAAACGAAACTGTTTTTTCGCTCAAAGATCCTAGTACGTATTTGCCAGCATTAAAACAGCATGCCGTTTTAGAACCACTGTTTAATGTTTTATTAGTTTTACCTTTTGGTGTGTATTTACGGTATTATTTCAAATGTTCATTTTTAAAAACAGTTCTTGCGAGTTTTTTATTGTCATTATTTTTTGAATTAACACAGTTATCTGGCCTTTATTTTATTTATCCACGTTCGTATCGCTTGGCGGATGTCAATGATTTAATTAATAATACCGTCGGAGGCATGGTCGGTTATTGGTTGACGCCACTCTTTACCTTTTTATTGCCAACAAGAGAAGAAATTGATGCCACCTCTTATGAAAAAGGGCAGACAGTTAGCCTGTTAAGACGTTTCTTTGCATGGGGGATTGATTGGTTGGTGATTGGCTTTGTGCAAGGCCTGCTCGTTTTTGGACTAAATTTCATTCCAGCTTATAAAAATTGGGCAACCAATTATCCGATTTTTTCAGATCGGATGTGGTTCTTTATCATGGTGTTTGCGGTCTTTATCGTCATGATGAAACTGACAAATGGTCAAACGTTAGGGAAAAAAGTTGTTCGCATTCGGGTGGTTGAAACAGGACATGAAAAAATTCGTTTAAAAGCCTTGTTTGTTCGCTACGGTTATTTGTATTTTGTGTATGGTTTAATTAGTATTTATCTAGCCAATGCCACTGATTTATTGAATTCTTCTAATCGGATGTTGCAAATGGTGTCACTGCTTCTGTATTTGTTCTGTTTAATTTTATATTTACTGTTTTTGATCAACGTTTTGTTAACCTTGATTCGTAAAAAACGGCGTTTGTTTTATGAAAAAGCCAGCCATACTTATACAGTCAGTACATTAGAAATTGCGAAAACAAAGGAATCAGCAGGTGAGTAAAAGTTGTTTTTGTGTTATAATGCCAAAGTGCATAAAGAATTTAACGAGAAGAGGTGAGGCAAGTGCCTTCATTTAAACAATTTCAATTTCAACCTTTTATCAACGAAGCACTCGCAGAAAAAGGGTTTGAAGAACCAACAGAAGTCCAAGAAAAATTAATCCCAATCATTAAGAAAGGGAAAAGTGTCATTGGACAATCGCAAACAGGAAGTGGAAAGACGCATACTTTTTTACTTCCATTAATGGATAAAGTTAAGCCAACTATCGACGAAGTACAAATTGTGATTACTGCGCCTAGTCGTGAATTAGCCAATCAAATTTATCAAGAAGCGCAGCAACTGGCTCGTTTCAGTCAACCAGAAATTCGAGTGTCAAATTTTGTTGGCGGAACAGATAAACAACGTCAATTAAATAAATTAAAGCATCAGCAACCTCATGTGGTGATTGGTACACCAGGGCGTATTTTAGATATGATGAATGAACAAGCCTTGAAAGTGCATACGGCTTTTGCCTTTGTTGTCGATGAAGCAGACATGACATTAGATATGGGCTTTTTAGCAGAAGTCGATCAAATTGCCGGTCGTTTGCCAGAAAAATTACAAATGCTCGTTTTTTCTGCAACCATTCCAGAAAAATTACGACCATTTTTAAAAAAATATTTAGAAAATCCAGTGATTGAACATATCAAACCAAAAGCAGTTATTTCAGAAACAATTGACAATTGGTTGATTTCCACCAAAGGAAAAAACAGCAATCAAATAATTTATCAATTATTGACTATCGGGCATCCTTATTTAGCGATTGTTTTTGCAAATACTAAACAAAGAGTTGATGAAATCACCGATTACTTAAAAGATCAGGGACTAAAAGTTGCCAAAATTCATGGAGACATCACACCACGCGAAAGAAAACGTGTGATGCGTCAAGTTCAAAATCTTGACTACCAATATGTGGTAGCTACAGATTTAGCCGCACGTGGGATTGATATTGAAGGGGTTTCACATGTCATCAATGCAGAAGTTCCACATGAATTGGACTTCTTTATCCATCGGGTTGGCCGCACAGGACGTAATGGATTGAATGGGACTGCCATAACATTATATTCACCAGCGGATGATGAAGCGATTACTCAGATTGAGCAGTTAGGTGTTTCTTTCAAACCAAAAGAAATTAAAAATGGTGAGATTGTAGAGACGTATGATCGCAACCGTCGAACAAAACGAGAAAAATCTCGAGAAGAATTAGACCCAACGTTAATTGGTTTAGTGAAAAAGAAAAAGAAAAAAATTAAACCAGGATACAAGAAAAAAATTAATTGGGCAATTGAAGACAGCAATAAGAAAAAACGTAAAATTGAACGTCGTCAAAAAGATCGTTCTGCTAGAAAAGCAAAAAAGAATTCTTCTAACTAAAAACGTTGTGGATTATAAAAAGTAAGGGACTAGAATCGTAAAGATTTTAGTCCCTTACTTTTTATATGATAAATATTTAAGTCACTTTTAAAATAACTCTTTTTTAAAAGTAGTTATCGTTAAAAGTAGAGAAAATTACCGATTAATTGTAAAGATTTTTGTCGAAAACATCAAAATGTTAGTGTTAAACATCAACATTTTGATGTTTTCTCGAGAAAAAAATAATAAAATTACAGAATTTTTGGCGTGTTTTAGCAAAAAGTAGGAAGTTTCGGCACTTTTTTTGTTAAAAAATCAGCTTTATTAGTTGATATTAAAGGAAATTCATTTTTTTTTACGGAGGATAAAAAAATTTTACACACAAAAAAAATCATTTTCTAATATAATATAAATAACCACCAAAATAAAGAATAAAGGAGCGAAGAGAGATGAAGATAAAAAGGTGTTTATTAACCAATCGATGGAGAAAACACGCGATTTGGTAACGTATTTTGATTGGTGCGTTTAGTTATTGGTAGCAGAAAGAGTTCTAGGAGGAAAGAAGAAATGAGAAGGATTTTGGTATTAACAAAGAACATTTTAGTTGAGCAAACATTTCAGCAGCAATTACAACATTTAAATTATGAAGTCTTTTGTACGAACTGCTGTGAAGAAACTATAGAACATGAGTTAACTTTTTTTAATTATTTTGATGCAATTGTATTAAGCGAAACACTTTCTCAGAACGATTGCTTGAGATTATTAGGAAGTCTTTCATCGTTAGAGAAGCCGATTTATCGACGTTCACAATCGATGTGTAATAAACGTGAAGCAGAGATTTGGCAGGAAAGAGGTATTATCCGGTGGTTAGGCCTCAAAGATTCATTGGAAGATATTCGTGAAAAAATTGACACGGTCGATCAAAGTTTTGCCGAAGTCACAGCCGAGCTACTTGATGACCAAGTAAAAAAGATTCGCTTTACAAAAAACGAACAACGCTTTTTAAAAATCTTGTATCAGCATGCCCACGAAGGGTTGGATCGTGATCAAATTTGTCGCTTGCTTTGGCAGAAAGAACCAGATGCTTCTACAAAATCGCAGCTGTCTTTCGTATGTAAACGAGTGAAACAAAAATTTAGTGATGCAGGTATGAACGAAGAGATTATTACAACCTCTTGGGGAAAAGGGTATCAAATAAATGAACAAATTTTGCCTTATTTAGAACAAACGTTATTTGAAACAGCTCAGTAAGGAAAGATTCCTACGAAAACAATTGACTTTTTAGCAGATCTTTCTTATACTTTTGACTATAAGCTAAAGGATATGAGGAATCTTATTTTGATCACAGAAAGCCGTTCATTGCTGAGAGAAGGGCATCAGATAAATTTACTTGCTCCCTTTAGATGGACTTGATAGAAATATCAACGCGACTCTGCGTTATAGAGCTTAAGAGGTAATGATCCAACATCATTGCAATCAAGGTGGTACCGCGAGCAATCGTCCTTGACTGCAATGGTGTTTTTTGTGTTAACAATCTGCCACTTAAGAGGGTACAAAATATAAATAGTTAATTATTAATAGAAAGTAGGAAAATCAATGAAAGAATTAACAAGTAGTCAAGTTCGTCAAATGTATTTAGACTTCTTTAAGTCTAAAGGACATTCAGTAGAACCAAGTGCTTCTTTAGTACCAGTAAACGATCCAACATTATTATGGATTAACTCTGGTGTTGCAACCTTGAAAAAATATTTTGATGGCTCTGTTGTGCCAGAAAATCCAAGAATTACGAATGCTCAAAAATCTATTCGTACAAATGATATTGAGAATGTTGGGAAAACGGCTCGTCATCATACAATGTTTGAAATGTTAGGGAACTTCTCAATTGGAGATTATTTTAAAAATGAAGCGATTCACTGGGCTTGGGAATTTTTAACTGGTGCTGAATGGCTTGCTTTTGACCCAGAAAAATTATATGTGACTGTTTATCCGAAAGATACAGAAGCAAAACGCATTTGGCGTGATGAAGTTGGTTTATCTGAAGACCATATTATTGATGTAGAAGATAACTTCTGGGATATCGGTGCTGGTCCAAGTGGTCCGGATACGGAAATCTTTTATGATCGCGGCGAAGAATTTTTAGATATTCCAGAAGATGATCCAGAAAATTATCCTGGTGGCGAAAATGAACGCTATTTAGAAATTTGGAACTTAGTGTTCTCTGAATTTAACCATACACCAGAAGATACGTACGAACCATTACCACATAAAAACATTGATACGGGCATGGGCTTGGAACGTGTTGTATCTATCATTCAAGATGCACCAACAAATTTTGAAACTGATTTATTTATGCCAATCATTCATGCGGTAGAAGCTTTAGGAACCAACGTGAAATATGGAGATGCACCACAAACGGATGTTTCCTTTAAAGTGATTGCTGACCATATTCGTGCCTTATCCTTTGCAATTGGTGATGGTGCGCTTCCTTCAAATGAAGGTCGTGGCTATGTGTTACGTCGTTTATTACGTCGTGCGGTAATGCACGGGAAAAAATTAGGCATTAATGAAGCCTTTTTATACAAATTAGTGCCTGTTGTTGGCGAAATCATGGTAAGCTACTATCCAGAAGTATTACAACAAAAAGACTTCATCGAAAAAGTGGTTCGGACAGAGGAAGAACGTTTCCATGAAACCATCAATGAAGGTTTGAGCATGTTAAATGAGGTTATTAAAGAAGTTAAAGATGCAAAAGGCGATACATTAGATGGAAAAATTATCTTCAAACTTTATGATACTTTTGGCTTCCCAGTAGAATTAACGGAAGAAGTTGCAGAAGATGAAGGCTTGAAAGTCGACCATGCTGGGTTTGAAACAGAAATGGAAGCACAGCGTGAACGCGCTCGTTCTGCCCGCAGTAAAGAAACTTCAATGGGTGTTCAATCTGCTTTATTAACAGATATTAAAGTAGAAAGTAAATTTGTTGGCTATACAGAATTAACACATGATAGTGAATTATTTGTTATTATTCAAGGTGACGCACTAGTAAATGAAGCATCTGCAGGAACAGCCGAATTAATTTTTGCTGAAACACCATTTTATGCGGAAATGGGTGGACAAATTGCTGACCGCGGCTATGTAAAAAATACCGCAGGGGAAGTCGTTGCCAACGTGGTGGATGTGAAAAAAGCACCAAACGGTCAATTTTTACACAAAGTAGAAGTTTTGGCGCCATTAGCTGAAGGCCAAATTTATCAATTGCAAGTGGACGAACGGATGCGGACACGTATTTTGAAAAACCATACGGCAACCCATTTATTGCATCGTGCTTTAAAAGATGTGTTAGGGGAGCATGCCAACCAAGCAGGCTCATTAGTTGCACCAGGACATCTACGTTTTGACTTTACTCATTTTGGGCAAGTTACATCAGAAGAACTAGCGCGGATGGAAGCCATCGTTAACGAAAAAATCTGGGAAGCTATTCCTGTTGTCACAATTGAAACAGATATTGATACAGCGAAAAACATGGGCGCAATGGCGTTATTTGGTGAAAAATATGGCAAAGAAGTCCGTGTAGTTAATATTGGGGATTACTCTATCGAATTATGTGGTGGAACACACGTTGCTAATACAGAAGATATCGGGATTTTCAAAATTGTTTCTGAATCTGGGATTGGTGCAGGAGTACGCCGTATTGAAGCAGTGACGAGTAAAGAAGCGTATCAACTTTTACAAGAAGAAGAACGTCAATTGAAAGAGATTGCTACATTAGTTAAATCACCTCAATTAAAAGAAGTGGTTACGAAAACAGAGCAATTGCAACAACAATTACGTGATCTACAAAAAGAAAACGAACAATTGGCTGGCAAATTAGCGAATCAACAAGCTGGTGACATTTTTAAAGATGTCAAAGACGTCAACGGTGTTCGTTATATTGCCGCTCAAGTCAATGTTAAAGACATGAATCAATTACGCCAATTGGCCGACCAATGGAAACAAAAAGAATTGTCTGATGTACTAGTTCTGGCAACTGCACAAGATGAAAAAGTAAGCTTGTTAGCGGCTATGACAAAAGACATGAACGGAAAAGGCTTAAAAGCCGGTGACTTAATCAAAGCAATTGCGCCAAAAGTTGGCGGTGGCGGCGGTGGTCGTCCTGATATGGCTCAAGCTGGTGGGAAAAATCCAGCAGGGATTGCGGATGCCTTAGCAGAAGTTGAAAACTGGTTGGCAAATGCCTAATTAAAAATGTTTTCCCTATTATTAATATAAGGAGAATGCTCTTTATAGCAATAATGACAGCCCTCTTCAAAGTTATGAAATTGATTTTGAAGGGGGTTCTTTTTTATAAGTGATTAAGGAGAGAAAACAGTAGATTGCACGAATGTGTAAGTTTTCATCTTCAATTGACAATGGTATAATAAGCAACGGAGGAATCAAAAATATGAATGAAAATCAATTATCAAAACGTCTCGCAACGGTTGGTGATTTAATCCCTAGAGGAAGTCGCTTAGCAGACATTGGTTCAGACCATGCTTATTTACCAGTTGCTTTAATGTTAGAAAATAAACTGTCTTTTGCTGTGGCTGGGGAAGTGGTAGAAGGCCCTTATCAATCTGCCAAAACCCAAGTCAGTAAATCTAATTTGACGGATAAAATTATCGTACGTTTAGCGAACGGGCTAGATGCAATTGAACCTGAAGATCAAATAGACGTCATTAGTATTTGTGGAATGGGTGGCACATTAATCCGAGATATTTTAGAAGCTGGACGCAAAAAAAATCGTTTAACAGGGAAGGAACGCCTTGTTTTACAACCGAATATTGGTGAACCAACTTTACGCCGCTGGTTAATGGCAAACGACTACAGTATTATTGATGAAACAATCGTGGAAGAAAACCGTAAGTTGTATGAAATTATCGTAGCTGAAAAAACAGAGCAATCCGTTTCTTATACGGACCAAGAATTACTATTTGGGCCAGTTTTAATTAAAAAACAAGGACCGGTTTTTACCAAAAAATGGCATCGAGAATTAAAACAGCGCAAAACTGTTCTTGCACAACTAGCAAAAACAAGTGGAGAACATATTGAAAAACAAGTAAAACTACAGCAAGACCAACAATTAATTGAGGAGGTGCTGGCCAATGGCTGTGAACGGTAAGACATTGATTCGACGCTTCAATGACTATTGTCCCGAATGGTTAGCAGAAACGGGAGATCCTGTGGGCTTGCACATTGGTACGTTAGATAAACCAATTGAAAATGTGATGGTTACCTTAGATGTTCGTCCTGAGGTCGTTGCAGAAGCAATTGAGAAGCAGGTTGATTTAATTATTGCGAAACACCCACCTATTTTCCGCCCAGTTAAGCGATTAACCACAGATAATTTTCAAGAAAAAATGTACGCTGATTTATTAAAACACGATATTGCTGTTTATGCAGCGCATACTAACATGGATATTATTGACAATGGGCTAAATGATTGGTTTTGTGAATTATTGGGAATTAAACAGACCACCTTTTTAACTAAAACACATACTGTTCCTTATAAAAAATTAGCCGTTTTTGTGCCAATTGATGAAGCTCCCCAAATGAGAGAAGCTTTAGGTCTAGCTGGCGCTGGAGCTCAAGGTGATTATTCTAAAACAAGTTACTCTTTAATTGGAACAGGACGTTTTACACCAACACAAGGAGCAAATCCAACGATTGGCGATATTGGTCAAGAAAGTGTCGTCCAAGAAGCAAAAATCGAAGTGATTTTCCCTGAAACTAAACAAGAACAAGTTCTTGCAGTTATGTTACAGGCGCATCCTTATGAAGAACCGGCGTATGATGTTTATACCATTGAAAATCAATCAAAAGAATTTGGTTTAGGTCGGGTTGGAGTATTAGACAAGCCTGTGAGACTCTCTGATTTTGTACAGCAAGTCAAGGAAGCTTTCCAATTGGATGGCTTGCGGGTCATTGCAAAAGATGATACTAAAATGATTCAACGGGTAGCCATTTGTGGTGGAAGTGGTGAAAAGTTCTATCATGATGCATTACGTAAACAAGCCGATGTCTATATTACTGGTGATGTGTATTATCATACGGCACATGACATGATTGCTGAAGATTTACCAGTCATCGATCCTGGTCATTACATTGAAGCGCTTTGTAAGCCAAAACTTGTGGAATTAATGAATCAATGGAAACAAGAAAATGAGTGGGATGTATCCATTTTTGAATCAGAAGCGAATACCAACCCATTTCGTTTTAAATAAAAAAATGAAGATTAAAGGAGTGTTCTTTTATGTATGAAAATTTATTACCTCGTTTTTTACGCTATGTGAAAACAGAAACACGCTCAGATGCAACAAGCACAACGACACCATCAACACAAACACAAGTAGCCTTTGCACAAACCTTAAAAAAAGAATTAGAAGAATTAGGGATGAGCGATGTTATTTATAACGAAACGAATGGTTTTGTAATTGCTACGTTACCTAGTAACGTGGAGAAAGACGTTCGTTCAATCGGCTTTATTGCCCATATGGATACGGCTGATTTTAATGCAGTGAATGTTTCTCCGCAAATTGTTGAGAACTATGACGGAGAATCAACGATTCCTTTAGATAAAGAAGGCAAATTCACTTTAAATACGAAAGACTTTCCTAACTTAAAAAATTATCGTGGTGAAACACTTATCACAACAGATGGTACCACTTTATTAGGGGCTGATGATAAATCAGGTATTGCGGAAATAATGACAGCCATGGAATATTTAATTAATCACCCAGAAATTAAACATGGCACCATTCGTGTGGCTTTCGGTCCTGACGAAGAAATTGGTGTAGGTGCCGACAAATTTGATGTCGCTCAATTTAACGTGGATTTTGCTTATACAATGGATGGCGGACCAGTAGGTGAATTACAATTTGAAACGTTTAATGCGGCGCAAGCAGAAATTACAATTCAAGGGAAAAACGTTCATCCAGGAACAGCAAAAAATACAATGATTAATGCGTTACAATTAGGAATTGATTTCCATAATGCCTTACCTGCTGACGAAGTTCCAGAAAAAACAGCAGGTGAAGAAGGCTTTTATCATTTAGCAGCGTTTGCTGGAACGCCAGAAGAAGCTACAATGACGTATATTATTCGCGATCACAATCGCGAGATTTTTGAAGCACGTAAAGCTAAAATTAAAGAAATTCAGCAAACATTGAATGCACCATTTGATGAAGAACGAATCAAAGTTGATTTATTTGATCAATACTATAATATGCGAGAAGTGATTGAAAAAGATATGTCCATTGTCGAAATTGCTAAACAAGCAATGGAAGAATTGTCAATTCAACCAATTATTGAACCTGTTCGCGGTGGAACGGATGGCTCAAAAATTTCTTATTTAGGGATTCCAACACCAAATATCTTTGCTGGTGGCGAAAATATGCATGGCCGTTTTGAATTTGTTTCATTACAAGCCATGGAAAAAGCGACCAATGTGATTATTAAAATTGCTGAATTAAATGCAAAATAAATGAGGCACTCAATAGGAAAGTAAGAAAACGGGCAACCGAGAGCTTACTTTCCTGTTGTAGTTTCATGAGTCATTGAAAATTTTTTTGCAATTAGAATCAGAACAAGGTATCCTAGTACAGTAACTAGTTAGGAGGCCAGAAAGAATGCTTCAGTGGATAGTAATCATTTATTTCCTCGTCATTAATTTAGTATTGTTTAGTATGATGGGTTATGATAAAAAACAAGCAAAACGTGGGAACTGGCGTATTCCAGAACGCCGCTTATTGACGATAGGACTTGTCGGTGGCGGTCTAGGTGGGCTAATGGGACAAAAGAAATTTCATCATAAAACCCAAAAACCAGTTTTTGCATTGTGTTATTCAATTGGCGTAATCGCGATGATTAGTTGCATCTATCTAACGTTTAAGTAAGAACAAAAAAGGAGAAGCGATGAAAGGAAAAGTAAAAATTGGCTTAAATATGTTGTTAATGATTATCGTTTTAGGCGTAATCTTTTATGTCATGGATAATTCATTAAGTGATATTTTTGCTCAACTGATGGAAACGAGTTGGCTGGTGCTGATTGCTGTTATTTTTTTTGGAGTAGTTTATCAATTTGCAGAAGGGCGCTCAATCAAGGAAATAGCTCGTTATTTTAACAAAGACTTTACAACAGTGGATGGTTTTTTTACTTCTTGTTATGTAGCATTTTATCGGATTATTTCATTTGGCACGGGAACCTTGCTTTCAGAAATTTATTTTTATAAGAAAAAGGGAATTCCTGTTTCTAAAAGTGTAGGGATAACGGCATTACATATGATTATGTACAAAGCAGCCGTGATTTTTTTAGCAATTATTGGTTTGATTATTCAATTTTCCCTGTTTTATGAAAATGCGCCTAAGATGATTCCATTCATTTTAGCAGGTGTTATTTTAACATTAGTAATAATTGCAGCATTACTTATTTTATCTAGTAGCTTAAAGTTCCAAGTTTTATTGGTTAAGTTTGCCAATCGTTGGTTTAAACGACCAAAACTAAGAGATTGGGTGGATAATTGTAATTTACAAATCTATTCCTTGCGGGCGGCTGTCCAAACAATTACACAAGATCGCTCAGCGTTGCTTCGAATCTTTTCATGGAATGTATTTAAATTATTATTTTGGTACATTATTCCTTACATTGTTTTAGTAGAAAATCACCCGAATATTGATTTATTATTAGTGATGTCCTTTACCAGTTTTGCTGTTATTCTTTCAGGAGTTATTCCAACACCTGCTGGCATTGGTCCATTTGAATTTGTTTACTTATTGTTGTTTAAACCATTGGTCGGCAATGTTGATGCTGTAGCATCTGTTTTACTGTATCGATTTGGTAGCTTTGTGTTACCCTTTTTGATTGGCTTGGTTTATGTCGCCATTGAGAAACGAAAATCATTACGCATTGAGATTGAAGAAATAAAACGTCAAACAGATGAATAAGGTAGAACGAGAAAAAGAGTCGCTCTTTTTCTCGTTCTTTTTTTTTAAAAGGAATTGACTTGTACGAGGGATGTCTTATAATAGACTTAATACATGACTAAAAAATATTTTTTTGAACTAATAAAAATTATGGTAAAGGGGTGGCGAAAATTATTGCTGATTGTACAGCAGTGCTGTTATGCGGCGGGAAAAGTTCACGGATGGGATTTGATAAAGCATTATTGAAAATTCAAGGCCAATACGTGATCTTGCAAACAGCTGAAAAGTTAATGGAACTGTTCGAAGAGGTTATTTTAGTAACGAATGATAGCCAAAAATTTCCTAAGGCGTTTAGAAAATGCACAATCATTCAAGATATGTATCTTGGAAAGGGGCCATTAGGTGGGATTGTGACAGCAATGAACTATACTCAGAAAGCTGAAGTGTTTGTAATTGCCTGTGATATACCAACTTTTTCTTCTAAACTTGTGTATCAGTTAGCCTCTAAGCGTGGACAAAATCAAGTAACAATCTTTGACTTTGAAGGTCGTCAAGAACCATTATTTGGCTTTTATCGATGTTCTTGTTTACCAACATTTCAAAAACAGCTTGCGCAAAATAACTATCAGATTCGGCAAGAATTTGAGCATCTATCTGTAAAAACGGTGCAACTATCAAAAGAGAATCAACTTAAAAATGTCAATCGAAAAGAAGAATTGTCTCAGTGGTATCGATAAAAAGGAGGAATCGTAATGGATTTTTTCAGTAGTGAAGAAATAGTTGCAAGCTTAGGTGATAAGGCAGAAATGAAAGGGAAATTATCGTTTGTTCGACTCTGTATTTTAGGCATCATGGCTGGTTTTTGTATTGCACTGGGTTACTTGGCGTTTATTCGTATCACTGGAACTGCCCCCACAGAATGGGGAAGTTTTAACAACTTTCTGGGTGGAGCTTTATTTCCAGTTGGATTGATAGCGCTTACTTTTGTTGGTGGTGAGTTAGCAACAGGCAATATGATGGTAATGACATTAGGCGTATTACAGAAAAAGGTTCGAGTGGGCGCTCTTTGTTATAACTGGATAGTTGTTTTATTGACCAATTGTCTAGGCGGATTTCTTGTGGCGTATTTATTTGGCCATATTGTTGGGTTAACCGAAGGTGCGTTTCTGGATAAAACAGTCGCAGTTGCTCAGGCGAAAATTGCTGATCCACCGCTAGTTGCTTTTGTTTCAGGGATTGGCTGTAATATTTTTGTTTGTTTAGCGGTTTATCTCGGAGCGTTGGCAAAATCATATTTAGGTAAAATGTTTGGCTTATGGTTTCCTGTCATGGTTTTCGTTGTTTGTGGGTTTCAACACGTGGTCGCCAATGCATTTATTATTCCAGCGGCAATTTTTTCACAAAGTACCACAATCAGTTGGTGGGATTATTTGCAGAATACATTATGGGTATTTTTAGGCAATGCAGTAGGGGGCAGTCTTTTTATGGCCGTACCATTGATCTTTATGACAAAACCAGCAACTGTCAAACCAAGAGTTGAGAAAACGATTCAGACGGAGGAGCTCTATGGCAATTGAGGTACCAAACATGATTCAAATTGGATCTACTGGTCGGAATAGTGGCAAAACGACATTAGCCGAAGCTCTTATTAAACAGTACCAAGAAGTCTATCCAATTTATGGCTTGAAGATTATTACGATTAGTGGTCAACGAGGGGTGTGTCAACGAGGCACAAAAGGATGCGGAATTTGTACCAGTATTACAGCTGGTTATGAATTAGTAGAAGAGCAAGAGACGATTGGCAATAAAGATACCATGAAATTATTAGCTGCAGGCTGTCAAAAAGTTTTTCTATTGAAAGTTTTTCAAGAAAATTTGGCGGAAGCCATTCAGCAATTTCTGAAAGCTGTGCCGGCCCAAGCATTAATCATTTGTGAATCAAATTCATTACGTAATGTTGTGCAGCCAGGACTATTTCTTATGATGAATAACCAGAATCGCCAAAAAGAATCAGCAAAAAAAGTCATAGATAAAGCCGATTTTTGTTTACTATCTGCTGAAATACCAAAAGAATTGCGTATCTATTATCAAGGAGAACAACTTCAAGTTTCACTAAAAAGGGGGAATAAAAAGGAATGTGTGCATTAAGCTTAATTGAAAAAGAAGCGATTATTCTAGAAAACGATGCTGATCCACAACGAATTTTAAATATTTTAATTGAATTACAATTTGCTTCAGAGGAAGGGTATATAGATCAGGAGACAGCTCAATTAGTTGCAGAGCATCTACATTTAACGGAAGCGCGAGTCTATGAAATCGTCAGTTTTTATGCCATTTTAAAGACGGAACCGCAAGCGAAGTATGTCTTGAAGATTTGTAACAGCACACCGTGTCATTATACTGGTGGGGCGATGGTTGCCGAAGTTTTAGAAACTATTTTAGAAGTGCCAGAGAATCAGCCGACCCCAGATGGCTTATTTATGTATCACAGTATTCCTTGTATCGGGGCTTGTGATTTGGGTCCAGTGATTAAAATTAAGGACACCGTTTTTAGTCAACTAACAGAAGAGAAAATTTATCAATTAATTCAACATTTACAAAATGATTGCTATGAAGGATTGTAGGAGGTGAGTCAATGCTTAAGAGAAACCAACCAATGTTATTAGAGAGAATGGGGAAAATGCAATCTGCGACCGATGTTGCTGAATATTGTAAATACGATGGATTTGATGGTTTAAAAAGAGCAATTTCACTATCGGATGAAGAAATTTTAAACGAACTGGATATTGCGCACTTAAGAGGTCGCGGTGGAGCAGCCTATCCTTTAGGAAAAAAATGGCGCCATCTTTATCATGCAAAAGGAACCACAAAGTACATTGTTTGTAATGCTGATGAAGGCGAACCAGGGACCTTTAAGGATAAAGTACTTTTATCTGAAGATCCATTGAGTGTGATTGAAGGAATGATCATTGCTGGCTATTTATTTTCAGCAAAAGCAGGTTATATTTATATGCGAGGAGAATATCGCAGAATTCAAAAAACATTTCAAGAAGCACTCGATAATGCACGACAAGCTGGCTTTTTAGGGGAAAACATTTTAGGAATTGAAGGATTCAATTATGATATTACGATTATTTCTGGTGCTGGCGCCTATATTTGTGGGGAAAATTCAGCACTTTTAAATTCAATTGAAGGAAAAACGGGGCGGCCGCGTGTCAAACCACCACACTTAGCAGATGTTGGTTTATATTTGCAACCAACATTAGTGAATAATGTTGAATCATTTGCAAGTGTTCCTATAATTTTACGAGAAGGTGGACAAGCCTTTTTAGAGATGGGTACTGCCGATGGTGGCGGCACAAAGCTAATTTGTTTGTCTGGACATATTAAAAATCGGGGCTTATACGAGGTCAACCTTGGAACACCATTAGAAGAAATAATTTATGGCGAGCAATACGGCGGAGGCTCTGCAACTGGTCGACCATTAAAATTTATTCACTTCGGTGGACAATCCGGTCCAATTGGTGCTGTCGCAACGTTAAGGGATTGTTTGTATTCTTACGAAGATTTATGGGCGCATGATTTATCTGTCGGCTCTGGCGCAATTGTAGTAATGGATGATTCAGTCAATGTTGTGGACTATTTAGTACACGTGGCGGCCTTTTTTGCTCATGAGTCCTGTGGTAAATGCACCCCTTGTCGATTGGGAACAACTAGGATTTTGGAATTATTGAGTAAATTTAATCGGAACGAGGCAACAGCTAGTGATTTGCCGCGATTGGAAAAGATGCTCACGCATGTCACGCGATTATCAGCTTGTGGTTTGGGCCAATCAGTCGCAAATCCAATGAAGAGTGCATTGGCTTTGTTTCCAGAAGAATTTGAAACGACTGCTGAAACAGAAATCTATGCCACCAGCAAAGGAGGTTGGTAAAAATGAAAACTAAGTTGCATACGCAAACAGTTACGTTGTCTATTGATAACCAAGAAGTAACTGTGCCTAAAGGGACTACTATTCTCGAAGCAGCGAAAGGGCTAGGTGTTGAAATTCCAACGCTCTGTCATTTAAAGGAATTAGCACCTGATGGTTCTTGTCGGATGTGCGTGGTTGAGGTGGAAGGCGGCCGACGTGGTGGCTTAACAACTGCTTGTACGGCACATTGTCAAGAGGACATGGTTGTGTCAACACATTCTGAAAAAGTTGCTGATTCCAGACGTTTTATTCTTGATTTATTATTGAGTAATCATAAATTAGAATGTTTTTCTTGTGGAAAAAACGGGGATTGTCAATTACAACAGTATGCGCTAGATTATCGGATTGATGCCACTAGCTTTACCGAGGGAAAAAGAATGCCTTGCCATCAAGAAGATACCAGTAATCCATTTTTCTCTTATGATCCAGAAAAGTGTATCATGTGTCGTCGTTGTGCCCGTGTCTGTCAATTGCGGCAGGGAAGAGATGTACTTAGTATTGCTAATCGTGGCTTTGAAACAAAAATGATGCCGAGTTATGGGCAGGCGTTTGATCAATCTATCTGTGAATCATGTGGCAATTGTGTCTCTTCCTGTCCTACAGGAGCGTTAACAGCAAAAGATACGAAAGAGTACCGCAAATGGGAAACCCAGAAAATCCCTACAACTTGTCCGCATTGTGGGACAGGCTGTCAGATGAATTTACTCGTTAAAAATAATCGTTTGGTGGGTGTTGAACCCCTGGATGGACCAGCTAATAAAAATTTACTTTGTGTGAAAGGAAAATTTGCTTCATATAAATTTGTTGGGTCAGGAGATCGCTTAACGGAGCCATTAATTAAACGGAATGGGATTTTTGAACCTGCTTCTTGGGAAGAAGCCTTAACGCTTGTTTCGTCAAAATTTAACGAAATTAAAGCAGAAAACGGCGCGGATGCTCTTGCTGGTTTTTCGTGCTCTAGAGCGACAAATGAAGATAATTATGTCTTTCAAAAAATGGTGCGTGCTGCTTTTGGGACCAATAATGTTGATAACTGTGCCCGTGTTTGTCATTCGGCTTCGGTCCATGGTTTAGCCCAAACCTTAGGATCTGGTGCGATGACCAATCCTATTGCTGATATCACTGAAGATGTCGACATGATTTTATTAGTAGGTTCCAATCCAGAGGAAGCTCATCCAGTTATTGGTGCGCAAATTCGCCAAGCCATCCAAAGAGGAACGCAAGTTGTTGTTGTTGATCCGCGGAAAATTAACTTAGTGAAGGATAGTGCACTGCATTTACAAGTTCAGGCGGGAACGAATGTCGCATTTGCTAATGGCATGATGCATGTGATTTTGAAAGAAGGTTTAGCAGATCGCCATTTTATTGAAGAACGGACAGAAGGATTTTCAGATTTAGAAAAAATGGTGGCTGATTATACGCCGGAAAAAGTCGCAGAAATTTGTCATATTCATCCAGAAGATTTAATTCAAGCAGCACGCATGTATGCAAAAGCAGAGAAAGCACCAATCATTTATTGTTTAGGCGTAACGGAACATTCGACAGGAACTGAGGGTGTTATGAGTATGTCTAATTTGGCAATGTTGGTTGGTAAAGTTGGAAAACCAGGCTGTGGTGTCAATCCTTTGCGAGGTCAAAATAATGTTCAAGGTGCTTGCGATATGGGCTGTATGCCTTATGATTTCCCAGGCTATCAAAAAGTCAATAATCCAGAAGTAATCGACAAATTTGAAAAAGCTTGGCATGTGCCGTTAAATCGAAACACAGGTTTAACTTCTACTAAAGTCTTGCCAGCAGCAACGGCAGGAAATGTCAAAGGCCTTTATATTTTTGGAGAAGATCCAATTGTTACGGATCCAGACACAGGACATGTTCGTCAAGCTTTAGAAAGTTTAGACTTTTTAGTTGTTCAAGAATTATTTATGACAGAAACGGCTGCTTATGCAGATGTCGTTTTACCAGGTATCAGTTATGCAGAAAAAGACGGGACATTTACAAATACAGAACGGCGCGTGCAAAGAGTCCGTAAAGCTGTTGAACCAAGAGGACAAGCGCGAGAAGACTATGAAATTTTTTGTGAAGTCATGACACGAATGGGCTATCCTTGTGCGTATGAATCTGCAAAAGAAATTATGGAAGAAATTTCAGCTGTGACGCCTTCGTTTGGTGGAATTAATTATGAACGATTAGAGAAGGAGAGCTTACAATGGCCTTGTCGGAGCTTGACAGATCCAGGTACGCCGATTATGCATGTGGGCAGTTTTGCTCGTGGGAAAGGTTTATTTAAAGCAATTCCGTATAAGCAAGCACAAGAATTACCAGATGAAGAGTACCCGTATTTAATGTCGACAGGCCGAATGCTTTACCATTACAATACCCGAGCAATGACAGGACGAACGGAAGGGATTAACCAAATAGCGAATCACTCTTATATTGAGATAAATGCAGTCGATGCACAAGCTCTGGGAATCCAAGAAGGTGACAAAGTTGAAGTTCATTCTCGCCGTGGCAAAATCGAAACCTATGCGGCTGTCGGAAATCGAGTATTTCCGCAAGAAGTCTTTATGACATTCCACTTTCCAGATGGGAATGTTAACGAAATCACCAATGCTGTATTTGATGATATCGCCACAATTCCTGAATATAAAGTTTGTGCCGTTGCGATTAAACCAGTGAATAAATAAAAAAGGATGGTTAAAACATGATCGAGTTGGAAGAAGCACGAGAGAAAATGACCCAACATATGAAGAGTCAATGTGAAACAGAAGAAGTGGCGCTGCTTGATTCCTTGGGACGGATTAGCGGAGAAACCATTTTTGCAGAAACAGCGATTCCTCATTTTCCTCGTGCCGGGATGGATGGGTATGCCGTTCGTGCAGTAGAAATACGAGGTGCGACTGCTGAAAGCCCAAGTTGTTTAAAAGTCGTCGGTTCTTTAGTGGCAGGGGATTCCATGTTTTATTGTAATCAGACGAATAACTGTGCGATTAAAATAACAACAGGTGCTTTTATTCCAACCGATTTTGATGCTGTAGTGCCACAAGAATGGACGGATTTTGGACAAGACCATGTTAAAATTTTTCGCTCTGTCACTGCGGGCCAAAACTATGCGGAAATTGGAGAAGATATTGCTTTTCAGCAAAAAATTTTAGCAAAACATCAACAGATTAATAGTCGCATGATTGGTTTGTTGGCAATGCAAGGGATTGATAAAGTTGTTGTTTTGAAGCGCATGAAGGTGGGGATTTTAGCGACGGGTAGTGAGTTAGTTTCTTTGGAAGAACCACTGTCAGTTGGGAAAATTTATAATAGTAATCTCTACATGTTAGCAGCTTTTGTCAAAGCGAGTGGCAATGAAGTAATCCACCTAGACCATTGTTCAGATGACCCTGAAGAATTAGCGAAGAGGCTGATTGAGATTTCACCAAAACTTGATTTATTAATTACTTGTGGTGGTGTTTCGGTAGGTGAAAAGGACAATTTACCTTTAGCGATTAAACGTATCGGAGGAACAGAGTTGTTTCATTTTGTAAATATGAAACCTGGAACCCCAGTTATGGGAAGTAAATTTCAAGAAACACTCATTTTAAGTGTTTCAGGCAATCCGTTTGCGGCAATGGTTAATTTACATCTTTTTTACTGGACATTATTAGCTACTTTTTTTAATTGTGTCGAGTTAAATCTCAAGGAACGAACAGTAATTTTAGCGCATGAATTAACCCCTAGTAGACTACGTCGATTTTACCGAGCGAAAGAAATAGATGGCAAAGTAAATTTAGTGACAAAAAGTCATCTTTCATCCAATTTATCAAATACTTTAGAAACAAATTGCCTGCTAGAACAACCAGCTGGTGTACTACTCAAAAAAGGCGCGCTTGTAAAAGTCTATTATTGGCAAACTTGATGACAACCTGACCTAAGATTAGTATGAAAGTAAGCCATCAGTCGAGTCGACTGGTGGCTTATTACTTATCAAGTTTTAAGACTTAGACAAAAGTCTGGTCAGGCTAAGCGAAGCACGTAATTTTTGTCGCTTAACATTTTTAACTTCGATTTCTCGCTAAAAAAAATTATGGATGCCAGATTGTTTTTTTGATGCAAGAGTGATACACTTGAAAAAGAAGTGTTGTGTAAACGTTAACAAATGTCAAATGTGAGGTGGAGAAATGGTTCAAAGTAAGGAATTTACGCACTTGAATACACAAGGAGAAGTGCATATGGTTGATATTTCGGAAAAAAATGACACTCAAAGAACAGCCCTCGCTTATGGAGAAATTCACATGTTGGAAGCGACAGCAGAAGCGATCCAGACCCAAATGATTAAAAAAGGTGAAGTATTACAGGTAGCAAGAGTCGCTGGGATTACCGCGGCAAAACGAACGTTTGAATGGATTCCTTTGTGTCATTTGGTTGCTTTGACAAAGTGTGAAATTCAGTTTAATTGGCGCAATCAAACTTGTTTAGAAGTACGTTGCTTTACAAAAACAGTGGGTTCAACTGGCGTTGAAATGGAAGCGCTAACAGGTGTGCAGGCAGCACTCTTAACAATTTATGACATGTGTAAAGCAATTGATCGCGGAATGACAATGACAAACATTGGTTTATTAGAGAAAAATGGTGGACGCAGTGGTCATTTCATTCGTTCTTCAATTAAATCAAAGGAAAGTGATGAGTGAACAGCATGAAAGATGCATTTAACCGTGAAATTGATTATGTTCGTTTGTCTTTAACAGATCGTTGTGACTTACGTTGCACGTATTGCATGCCAGCAACAGGTCTTTGCTTTTTAAAAAAAGAGCAGCTTCTAACAGATGATGAGATTATTTTTTTACTGAGGATATTAGCGAAAGAAGGCATCAAAAAAGTTAAATTAACAGGTGGTGAACCGCTTGTTAGACCAAATTTACTCTCTTTAATTAAAAGGATAAAGCAAATCTCAGGCATCGAAAAAGTAACCTTAACGACTAATGGCATGAAGTTAGCTCGTGAGGCTCAAGGGTTAAAAGAGGTGGGCTTGGACGGCATTAATATTAGCTTAGACACTTTGGATCCAGAAGAATTTCGAGAAATAACAAGAGTTGGTCAGTTAAGGAATGTTCTGGCGGGCTTAGAACAAGCGATTGATGTGGGATTACCTAATATCAAAATTAATACTGTAGCTAGGAAAGAGCTAAGTGAAGCAACAATTGTAGAACTGGCTGAAATCGCTAAGAAAGAGACTGTGCATCTTCGTTTCATTGAAATGATGCCAATTGGATTAGGGAAGGAGCATCCAGGTAAGCAACAAGAAGAAGTAGAAGCCATTTTAACCAAATATTATGGAACGTTGCAACCATACCAAAAACCATTGGGCAATGGCCCTGCTAGTTATTACGCCTTAAAAGATTTTAAAGGGAAAATAGGTTTTATTAGTGCATTAGGGCATTGTTTTTGCGAGACGTGCAATCGAATCCGAATTACTGCAGACGGCCATTTAAAAACGTGCCTGCATTCTGCAGACGGCTACTCGTTAAAGGAAGCTTTAGCTAAGGAACAAACAGCAGAATTGTTAGGGATTATCAAGAGTGGCATTGCCTGTAAGCCTGAAAAACATCTTTTTTTGGAACAACAAGGAGAACAACGATTTATGTCACAAATAGGAGGGTAAGTATGAAAACAGGAGAAATTATTGCAATAAATATTAGCCCGCGAAGAGGCACACAGAAAAAGGAAATTCCTGAAGTCAACTTAATTAAAGGTTTCGGATTAGAAAATGATGCGCACGGCGGTAATTGGCATCGACAAGTCAGTTTGTTATCTTTTGAAGAAATAACGGCTTTCAATGAAAAAGGAGCTCGGGTTGGCAATGGTGCTTTCGGGGAAAATATTATCGTCTCAGGGATTGATTTACGTCAATTACCTGTTGGAACGAAAATGAAAATAGGCGATTCCGAATTGGTGGTTACTCAAATTGGGAAAGAGTGCCATAAACACTGTCAGATTTACGCGCGAGTGGGCGATTGCATCATGCCTAGAGAAGGAATCTTTGCAGTCGTTGTGACAGAAGGTCATATTAAAAAAGGAGACCAGTTAGACGTTGTTTAAAGTGGGCATTGTAACATTAAGTGATCGTTGCTTTCAAGGGCTTGCTGTCGACCAATCGGGTCCCTTGATTCGTGAACAGTTACCTGCGCTCTACCAGGTAACCAAACAAACCATTTTACCAGATGAAGAAAATCAATTAGTAGAGCTATTGCAAGAGTGGTCTAAGACCTGTGATTTGATTTTAACAACAGGCGGCACAGGATTGAGTGAACGGGATCGGACCCCAGAAGCAACCTTACGTGTAGCAGAACGAGTCATTCCTGGAATCAGTGAGGGCTTGCGTCAACTTAGCTTGGAAAAAACACCATTTGCTATGTTAAGTCGAGGCGTTTCTGTTCAAAGAGGACGCACGCTCATTGTTAATTTGCCTGGTAGCCCGAAAAGTGTAACAGAACATTTGCATTTTTTGTTGCCTGTTTTGCCCCACGCTTTGGATTTAATCACAAATAAAAAAATCATACATGATGAGGAATAAACCATGAAAACAATTCGAACAGAAGAGGCAGTTGGCCTTCCGTTGAGTCATGATATTACGCGAATTGACTATGGAAAGACCAAGGAAGTGTGTTTTAAAAAAGGACATATAGTTGTTCAAGAAGATATTCCAATTCTTTTATCATTAGGGAAAAAACATCTGTTTGTTTCCTTGGATCCAGCAGAAATACATGAAGAAGAGGCAGCGACATTTTTGTATAACCTGTTAACAGATGACTCATGTCAGCCGAGTGAAGTCCATGAAGGAAAAATTGTTGCTAAAGCTAGCACGAGAGGTCTTTTAAAAGTCAATCGAGAAAAATTAATTGCTTTAAATGAAATTGAAGGTCTCGCCTTGTCAACTAAAGTTACCAATATAGAAGTTCAGAAAGATGAAAAAGTTGCAGCCTTCCGAGTGATTCCACTAACAATTTCTAAAAGCCAATTAGAAAAGGCACGCCAGCTCAGCACGTCTGAGCCACTAATCTCTGTGAAACCTTTCAAAAAAATACGGGTCGGGATTGTAACTACTGGCAGTGAAGTTTACACAGGATTGGTTGAGGATGCTTTTTACCCTGTGTTAAAAGCCAAGTTCTCCGCGTATCCTTTAGTTACGATTGTCAAGCAAGAAATTGTCGATGATCAGCCGCAAAAAATTACTGTTGCGATCAAAAAGATGTTAGCACAAGGGCTTGATCTGATTGTTTGTACAGGTGGTATGAGTGTAGATCCTGATGATTTGACACCGTTAGCAATTAAGCAGACAGGTGCTGAAATCGTAACCCATGGGACACCAGTCTTACCAGGCTCAATGTTTTTGCTAGCTTATAAAGGAGAGCAAACGATCATTGGCTTACCAGGTGGTGTTTTATTTTCAGAAAAAACTGTTTTTGATTTGTTGTTACCAAGATTAATGGCCAAAGAAGTGATTAAAAAATCTGAAATTATTGACTTGAGTTATGGTGGGTATTTATAAAAGAAAAGAGGCGTTCAAATGTCTAAACAAAAAAAGACTGTGTTCTTGCTTAGTTTATTCAGTTTAGTTGCCCTAATTGCTGCATGTACAAATCAGCCGCAAAAAGAAACAGTTTCAACAAAAAAAGAAGAAATAACCCTTGCGGCAGCAGCTAGCTTAGAATCAGTCATGGAGAAGAAAATTATTCCAGCCTTTGAAAAAGAGCATCCAGATATTCAGGTAACTGGAACCTATGATAGTTCTGGAAAATTACAGATGCAAATTGAAAAAGGCCTAAAAGCCGATGTATTTTTCTCGGCTTCGACAAAACAAATGAATGCATTGGTTGCAGAAAAACTAATTAATAAGAAAAGTGTCGTTCCTTTATTGGAAAACCAGCTTGTTCTTATTGTGCCTAACCAAGATCAAGCAAAGTGGCATGATTTTTCTGATTTAAAAAAAGCCCAAATGATAGCAATTGGTGATCCTGCGAGTGTTCCAGCTGGTCAATATGCCGAAGAAGGCTTAAAAGCTTTAGGCGCTTGGTCTTATGTAGAAAAACACGCAAGCTTTGGCACGAATGTAACAGAAGTCCTTGAATGGGTGGCTAATGCAAGTGCAGAAGCTGGCTTGGTTTATGCGACAGATGCAGCAACCAATTCAAAAGTAGCGATTGTTGCGGCCATGCCTGAAGCTGCTTTGAAAAAGCCAATTATCTATCCAGTTGGTAAAGTTGCCGCCTCTAAGAAACAAAAATCAGCGGATGCTTTTTTAAATTTTTTACAGAGTCAACAATGCAGAAAATATTTTGAAAATATTGGCTTTAAGTTAACAAAGTAGGTGGGAAAATGGATGTTCGACCAATTCTTTTATCTTTTCAGACAGCAATAATCGCCATTTTATTTACTTTTGTTTTAGGAACAGGCGTTGCGTATATTGTTTTTCGTTTGAAAAATCGTAAATTAAAAATTCTTTTGAATAGTTTATTTACGTTGCCATTAGTTTTACCGCCGACTGTTTTTGGTTTTTTTCTCTTAACTATTTTTGGTGTTCAGCAACCAGTGGGCCAGTTTTTACTTGATTTTTTTGCCATTCAAGTTGTTTTTTCATGGCCAGCTACGGTTATTGCTGCCGTTGCTGTTTCATTTCCTTTAATGTATCGTTCAGCCTTAACGGCGTTTGAACAAATGGATAGTGAATTGTTGGCGGTGGCCCAGACACTCGGGTTTTCGGAAAGTCGATATTTTAGAAAAATTGCGTTACCTTTGTCGATGAACGGTCTCTTGGCCGGTGGCGTGTTAGCCTTTGCCCGTGGGTTAGGCGAATTTGGAGCGACGACAATGTTAGCAGGGAATATTGCTGGCAAAACAAGAACGCTTCCTTTAGCTATCTACTCTGCTGTAGCAAGTGGGGATTGGCGCTTAGCCAATCAATATGTTGTGATTATGTTATTACTTTGCCTGATTATTTTATTTTTTACGGAATTTTTTAGTCAGCGCGCTTGGAGAAGATCGGAATGAGATTAATTGTTGATATTCAAAAAGAATTGAAAAGTCATACTTTGCAAATTCAGTTTGAAACAAAGACGCAAACAACAGGAATTTTAGGTGCTTCTGGTTGTGGCAAGAGTATGTTATTAAAATGTATTGCGGGTGTTGAGACTGCGGATAAAGGTCAGATTGTTTTAAATGATCAAGTCTTATTCGATGCTGAACAAAAGATCAATTTGTCGCCGCAACAACGAAAATTTGGTCTTTTGTTTCAACAGTATGCGTTGTTTCCTCATTTGTCGGTAGTAGAAAATCTGACGTGCGTGACAAAAGATTTACAATTGGTCACTCAATTGCTTGCATCTTTTCACTTAACTAAAGTCCAACAACAATATCCTAGTCAACTTTCTGGAGGACAAAGACAGCGAGTGGCTTTTGCGCGAATGCTAGCGGCTCAGCCGGCTTACCTGTTATTAGATGAGCCATTTTCCGCATTAGATGCACCCTTAAAGGAAGAGCTGCAAATTGAACTTCAACAGCGATTAAGTAATTTAAATCAACATGCCTTAATTGTGAGTCATAGTTTAGATGAACTGTATAAGTTATGTCAGAGTTTAGTGATAATCACAAAAAACCAAACACTTTTTGGTGCAACAAATCAATTATTTAACCAACCTCAAACGATTGAAGCAGCTAAACTCACTGGTTGTAAAAATATTTGGCCTGTCAAACGCATAGATGCGCACAGAGTCCAAGTGATTGGCTGGCAACAAACACTAACGGTTACACAAGAAGTTCCTATTTCTTGTCATTCTATTGGAATTCGGGCCCATGATTTCACAACAGAACCGCAGGCAACCAATCAAATCGAAGTGCATCACTTACAAACATTGTCAGCACCTTTTGAACAAAGTGCTTGGTTTCAACACCAACAAACCAAAATTTGGTGGAAAGGCAGCAATAGACTCAATCCGAAAGTTATTACTCAGTTATCCATTCCACCTACAGCAATTATGCCATTATGTCTATAAAATAGAAAAAGATTACGTGAAGCGGTTGACATATGATTGCATCTTCATTTATAATAGATTCATGAAAGGTTATTCATGTAAACGGAATAATCGCTATTATATAGGGAGTGAAGGTGTTTAAATGCAAAAGAGTTATAAACTAGAAGGACTTGATTGTGCAAGTTGTGCAGACAAAATTGAAAAATCTGTCCAAAAAATTCACGGAGTAGAAAAAGCGCGTGTGGACTTCATGGCTGAAAAGATGACACTGGAAGTTGAATCAGGACATGATTTAGAAGTCGAAAATGAAGCGCGTGCAGTGATTGGTAAGTTAGAACCAGATGTCAAAGTTATTTCTTTAAAAGATGTCAAAGAAGAAGAGGGACGTAATCCAAATAAGAATCGCTTAATTCGTATCATTATTGCATTTGTTTTATTTTTAGCACTTATTATCATTAAACCAAGTAATAATTGGGTTGCTTTGGCATCTTATTTAGTCGTTTATGTCTTAATTGGTGGCGACATTGTCAAACGAGCGGCAACGAATATTTTTCGCGGGGAAGTGTTTGATGAAAATTTCTTAATGTCTGTGGCAACGATTGGGGCATTCTTTATTGGGGAATATCCCGAAGCTGTGGCAGTAATGTTGTTCTACCAAGTCGGCGAATGGTTCCAAAGTGCTGCAGTTGATCAATCCAGAAAATCAATTGCCAAATTAATGGATATTCGTCCGGATTCAGCAAATCTTTTAGTAAATGGACAAATAAAAGCGGTCGCTCCAGATACAATTGAAATTGGACAACAAATATTAGTGAAACCAGGTGAAAAAGTTCCATTAGATGGTCAAATTATTGATGGATCAAGCATGGTAGATACCTCTGCGTTAACTGGTGAATCCGTTCCAAGAACGGTCAAAGTCGGCGATGAAATCTTAGGTGGTTTTATCAATAAAAATGGGGCCTTGACTATTAATGTTACGAAAAAATTTGGGGATTCAACAGTTAGCAAAATTTTAGATTTAGTTGAAAATGCTAGCAGTAAAAAAGCCCCTGCAGAAAACTTTATTTCTAAATTTGCTCGTTACTATACACCAGTTGTCGTTGTTTTAGCTGTCTTATTGGCAGTGATTCCACCATTTATTTTCCCTGATACTTCTATTAATGAATGGGTTTATCGGGCATTAACGTTCTTGGTTATTTCTTGTCCATGTGCCTTAGTCATTTCTGTTCCTTTAAGTTTCTTCGGTGGAATTGGCGGAGCTAGCAAACTAGGTGTTTTAATTAAAGGAAGTAACTATTTAGAAATTTTAGCGAATACGGAAACAATTGTTTTTGATAAAACTGGTACGCTAACAAAAGGAAATTTTGTGGTTCAAAACATAACTAGTGTTGTTTTACCTAAAGAAGAGTTGTTACGTTTAACAGCAACAGCAGAACAATTATCCACTCATCCTATTGCTATTTCTATTAAAGAAAGCTATGGCAAAGAAACTGTTCCAGCAACAGCAATTGAAGAGGTTGCCGGACACGGTATCAAAGCCACAATTGAAGGCAAAACAGTTTTAGTCGGTAATGCGAAGTTAATGAGACAATTTGGTATCGAAGCACCAGAAGTGAAGGAAGCGGGAACTTTAATTTTTGTCGCTATTGATAATCAATTTGCAGGCTACTTAGTGATTGCGGATCAATTGAAACCAGACGCCATTTCAGCAAT
The DNA here is from genome assembly GCF_051711925.1 of Enterococcus sp. DIV2385. Taxonomy (NCBI): domain Bacteria; kingdom Bacillati; phylum Bacillota; class Bacilli; order Lactobacillales; family Enterococcaceae; genus Enterococcus; species Enterococcus sp. DIV2385. The sequence continues at coordinate 1,251,324 of NZ_JBIONV010000001.1, forward strand.
AAAAGAATTAAAAGCTGAAGGGGTCAAACAAACTGTTATGCTGACTGGAGACAATCAACAAGTTGCAGAAGCTATTGCAAAAGAAGTTGGTGTTGACAAAGTTTATGCAGAACTTTTACCAGATGGCAAAGTGGATCGTTTAGAAGAGTTGTTAAAAGCATCTTCACCTAAAAACAAAGTTGCCTTTGTTGGTGACGGCATGAATGATGCACCTGTTTTAGCCCGGGCTGATGTTGGGATTGCCATGGGTGGTTTAGGAAGTGACGCGGCAATTGAAGCTGCTGATGTGGTGATTATGAATGATGAACCAAGTCGTATCGCCTCTGCGATTAAATTATCAAGAAAAACATTGAGAATTGTTAAACAAAACATTATCTTTGCGATTGCTGTTAAAATCATTGTCTTGGTACTAGGTGCATTAGGCTTGGCTTCAATGCAAGCAGCAGTCTTTGCTGATGTTGGTGTAACTATTATCGCTGTTTTAAATGCTATGCGTTGTTTACGTGTAGAAAAGATGAAAGATAATAACTAAGCCTTAAAAAGTACAGCTGAGACAAACATTTTTAGCTGATTATCAGAGTTTGAGCGTGGGACAAAAATCACTTTGACTTTTTGTTCCACGCTTTTTCACCTACACAATTTCTATTCGTTCTTAAATTGCCAGAGTTCTTGTAAAGAAATCTTTAAATTTTTCGCTTTGTGGCATATAATAAGAGAGAATTTGTACGAAAATTGCGCTTCGCTTTTTTTTCATGGTACAATAAGCAAGAATGGATTGATTTACAGGAGGGAACCTCAACATGGCATCAAATGAAAAAACACGATATAAAGCAATCATTGCAGACCATACGTATACAATTATTGGCCAAGAGTCAAAACAACATATGGATTTAGTCACAAAAATTGTCAACGAACAACTGGCGGAAATTAAACATCTTTCTCCGCAAACTGATACGGAACAAGCTTCTGTTTTATTAGCAATTAATGCAATTTCAGATCAACTAAAAAAACAAGAATATGCTTTAAAATTGGAAAAACAAGTAGCAGATTTAAAACAGAAAACCATTCGTTTGGCTGAATTAGAGAATCGTGTGCGCCGAATGGAAATTATCGAAGAAGAAGCACGGGATGTTTTGAAAAAGAATGGACAAGAAGATGTAGAAATTCATAATCATGTGGAAGCCCAACAAATTTTGAATGAAAATCGAAAACAGCAGATTCAAAATAAAGGTGTTTCGGAGTAGTTCCTGAAAGGATGACAAGATGTTAACAATACTTATTTTATTACTTTTAGCCTTTGGATTTTATACAGGAGCTAAACGAGGCTTGATTTTACAAGTGCTCTATTCGGTAGGTTACTTAATTTCATATTTTGTTGCTCGAACTTATTACAAAGAGGTCGCTTCTCATTTAGAATTGTATATTCCATATCCATCGGTTACGCCAACGTCAAAGCTTGTCTTTTTTAATCAAGAGATTTCTTTAGACTTGGACAAAGCCTTTTATTCAGCGGTTGCGTTTCTATTATTGCTGTTTGCAGGCTGGTTGGTCGTTCGTTTTTTAGCTATCTTTTTACATGGATTAACATTTATTCCAGTTTTGAAACAGGTAAATGGACTATTAGGTGGCGTATTAAGTGTTCTTGTGTTATACGTGGGTCTTTTTCTAGTGTTAGCTACGGCGTCAATGATTCCGTCAGATATTGTCCAAAATCAGTTTCGGTCAAGTGGCTTGGCACGAGGCATTGTAAAAAATACCCCAATTCTAACAAAACAAGCATATGAATTATGGGTTGAACCAATTACGAAATAAAGCTGAATGGGACTGAGATAGAGATAAGAAGTAAGTGAGCAAAGCGAAACTTCTTATGTTATGTCTCAGTCTTTTCAACAAATGAAAAAGTTAGAAAAGTAGGTGGAAAAATGAATCAGCGTATTCTATCAACATTAGGGTTTGATAAAGTAAAACAACAGTTGTTGCAATTTATTGTGACAGCTCAGGGGACAAACGAAGTTTCGGAATTATTACCGATTGCTGATGAAAATAAAATTCAAGCATGGCTAAATGAAACACAGGATGGTTTAAAAGTTCAACGATTACGTGGTGGAATCCCCATTCCTAAATTAGAAAATATCCAACCACACATGAAACGGATTGAAATTGGTGCGGATTTAAATGGCATAGAATTAGCACAAGTAGGCCGTGTCTTGTCGACTACTTCAGAACTGACTCGTTTTTTTGATGAGTTAAGTGAAAATGAAGTGGATTTTGAACGTTTATATATGTGGCGAGAGCAACTAGAAGTTTTGCCTGAATTAAATCGCCAACTCAAACAAGCCATTGATGATGATGGCTACGTCACAGATGAAGCTTCGCCAGCTTTAAAGGCAATTCGGCAAAATATTCGTCGTAGTGAGCAGACCATTCGAGAAGAACTAGATAGTATTATTCGTGGGAAAAACGCACGTTATCTGAGTGATGCCCTTGTTACTATGCGAAATGAACGCTACGTAATTCCAGTCAAACAAGAATATAAAAATATTTTTGGTGGCGTGGTTCACGACCAAAGTGCTTCAGGACAAACCTTATTTATTGAACCTAAACAAATTTTAGAAATGAATAATCGTTTGCGACAACAACAAATTGCCGAAAGAAATGAGATTACTCGCATCTTGGCAGAACTGTCGGCTGAGTTGGTTCCTTATCGCCGAGAAATTACGCATAATGCTTATGTCATCGGTAAACTTGATTTTATTAATGCTAAGGCGCGACTAGGAAAAGAACTAAAAGCAGTTGTTCCAGAAGTTAGTCAAGCAAATCATGTAGTTTTTAAACAAGCCCGGCACCCACTATTAAATCCAGAAAAAGCTGTAGCCAATGACATTGTGATTGGAGAAGAATATCAAGCAATTGTGATTACAGGGCCTAATACCGGCGGGAAAACCATTACTCTGAAAACGTTAGGTCTTTTACAATTAATGGGTCAAGCTGGATTACCTATTCCAGTTGAAGAAGAAAGTAAAATGGGTATTTTTACAGAAGTATTTGCGGATATCGGGGATGAACAATCGATTGAACAAAGTTTAAGTACTTTCTCTTCACATATGACGAATATCGTGTCTGTCTTAAAGAAAGTCGATCATCAAAGTTTAGTACTATTTGATGAATTAGGTGCTGGGACAGATCCGCAAGAAGGGGCCGCTTTAGCGATTGCCATTTTAGATTCATTGGGTGCTAAAGGAGCCTATGTGATGGCAACAACCCATTATCCTGAATTAAAAGTGTATGGCTATAATCGAGCTGGAACAATCAATGCCAGTATGGAATTTGATGTAGATACCTTGAGTCCAACCTATCGTTTATTAATTGGCGTGCCTGGCCGAAGTAATGCTTTTGAAATTTCGAAACGTCTTGGATTAGACAATAGTATTATTGAAGCTGCAAAACAAATAATGGACGGTGAAAGTCAAGATTTAAACGAAATGATTGAAGACCTGGAAAACCGTCGCAAAATGGCCGAAACTGAATATTTAGAAGCTCGCCACTATGTCGATGAATCGGCCGCTTTGCATAAAGAACTGAAAGAAGCCTATCAAGTGTTTTTTGAAGAACGAGAAAAAGAATTACAAAAAGCGCGGAAAGAAGCGAATAAAATTATTGCAGAAGCGGAAGAAAATGCGGAAACCATTATTTCTGATATTCGCAAAATGCAATTGGAAAGTGGCCAACAAGGTGGTGTCAAAGAACATCAGTTAATTGATGCGAAAACACAGCTTTCTCAATTACACCATGAAGAAACCAAGCTTGCTAAAAACAAAGTGTTGAAGAAGGCCAAAGAACAGAAAAAATTAAAAGCTGGCGATGAAGTAATTGTCAATACTTACGGCCAACGAGGGACCTTATTAAAAGACAACGGCAAAGGACAATGGCAAGTCCAATTGGGCATTTTAAAAATGAACGTATCTGAAGAGGATATGACGCCTGTCGCTCCACAAAAAGAAGCGAAACCAAGAGTTACAACGGTTCGTTCTGCAGAAAGCAGTCATGTTGGCACACAACTAGACTTACGTGGCAAACGCTACGAAGAAGCATTGGCAGAAGTTGACCAATACATTGATGCTGCGATTCTAGCGGGCTATCCACAAGTAACCATTGTTCACGGCAAAGGAACAGGTGCATTAAGAACCGGAATAACGGAATTTTTAAAAAATCACCGCAGTGTGAAAAGCTATGAATTTGCGCCACAAAACCAAGGTGGTAATGGTGCGACTGTCGTAAAATTCCAATAAATAAGGACTTACAATAAGTAAGCAGAACACTCGCTATCTTAGAGATGACGTGTTATACTAAGCATGTAATAAGAGTAAAGAGTAGGAGGTTTGTGAAATGACACAAGCAATTACCGATAAAGATTTTGCAACAGAAACAGATGAAGGATTAGTCTTAATCGACTTTTGGGCAACTTGGTGTGGCCCTTGTCGTATGCAAGCACCCATCTTAGAACAATTATCTGAAGAATATGATGAAGACGAAGTGAAAATCGTCAAAATGGATGTGGATGAAAATCCTGCAACACCAGCAAGTTTTGGAATCATGAGCATCCCAACATTGCTATTGAAAAAAGATGGCGAAGTTGTTGAAAAAGCAGTCGGTGTTCATACAAAAGACCAATTGCAAGCAATGATTGCCAAACACTTATAAACGTTGATTAGTCATTACGAATAGTTTGATTCAGTCTGAAGAGAAATCATTAGCGATTGTCTTTTCAGGCTGTTTCTTTCGTACATAAAGTAGCGGCTTTTTTTGTTTAATTACAAAAAGAGGTGTATAATAGACGAAGCATTTTGTTAGAAAGGAAGTATCGTATGAACGAACGAATAAAAAATAAATTAGCACTGCTTCCTGATCAACCTGGTTGTTATTTAATGAAAGATAAAAACGGCACGATTATCTATGTTGGGAAAGCCAAAATTTTGAAAAACCGTGTCCGGTCTTATTTTCGTGGTAGCCATGATACTAAGACAGAACGATTAGTCAGTGAAATCGATGATTTTGAATATATTGTGACAGAATCGAATATTGAAGCACTTTTATTAGAAATTAATTTAATCCATAAAAATAATCCCAAATATAACATCATGTTAAAAGACGATAAAACCTATCCTTTTATCAAAATCACAAACGAAAAATATCCTCGTTTAATGATTACTCGAAAGGTTTTAAAAGACAAAGCGTTATATTTTGGCCCATATCCAGATGTAAATGCAGCGAATGAAACAAAGAAACTGTTAGATCGGCTTTTTCCTTTGCGAAAATGTAATCCGTCGCAAAAAACACCTTGTTTGTATTATCATTTAGGACAATGTCTGTGTCCCTATGCTTTTGATGTGGATCCGCAAGTCTACAAAGATATGGTGGAAGAGATTAAAGGGTTTCTCTCTGGTGGACATACAGAAATTCAGGACCGCTTACAAGAAAAAATGGCTTATGCAGCTGCACATATGGAATTTGAAAAAGCTGCAGAATTTCGCGATCAAATTAAAGCGATTGAAACAGTTATGACCCGCCAAAAAATGACGAATGTAGATTTAATTGATCGTGATGTGTTTGGTTATGCTGTTGATAAAGGCTGGATGTGTGTCCAAGTATTCTTTGTCAGACAAGGAAAATTAATCGAACGTGATGTATCGATTTTTCCATTTTATGATGATGCCAGTGAAGCATTTTTAACTTTTATTGGACAATTTTATCAAGAGAATGAGCATTTTGTGCCAAAAGAAGTCTTGATTCCTGATGACATTGATAAAGAAAGCGTTGAAGCTTTATTAGCTACGAAAATCTTGCAGCCGCAACGGGGAGAAAAGAAAAAACTGGTTAAATTAGCCAGTAAAAATGCTGCAGTTGCTTTAAATGAAAAATTCGATTTGATTGTACGGAAACAAGAACGAACAATTGGCGCAGTTGAAAAATTAGGCAATGCGATGAACATACCTGCGCCCATTCGAATTGAAGCATTTGATAATTCAAATATTATGGGAACAAACCCTGTTTCTGCGATGGTTGTGTTTATTGACGGACGGCCAGCTAAAAATGAGTATCGAAAATATAAAATAAAAACTGTCCAAGGTCCTGATGATTACGCTTCTATGAGAGAAGTCATTTATCGCAGATATTCACGAGTTTTAAAAGAAGGCTTGCCTTTTCCTGATTTAATTTTAATCGATGGTGGTAAAGGCCAAGTCGATGTTGCTAAAGATGTGTTAGCCAATCAACTAGGAGTCGATATTCCTGTAGCTGGATTAGCCAAGAACGACAAGCACAAAACGAGTGAACTTTTATTTGGTCCAAACTTAGAAGTTGTACCATTGGAAAGAAACTCACAAGAATTTTTCTTGTTGCAACGAATCCAAGATGAAGTCCATCGTTTCGCCATCACATTCCATCGTCAATTACGTAGTAAAAATAGTTTTGCTTCCAAATTAGATAACATTGAAGGCTTGGGACCGAAACGCAAAAAAAATCTTTTAAAAGAATTTAAATCGCTTAAAAATATTACGGCAGCCAGTGTTGAAGAATTAAGAAAAGCTGGATTACCTGAAACTGTCGCAAAGAATGTGTATCGTCATTTACACCAAGAAACAACCTCTGAGATAGAAAAATAAATGAAAATGAACCAGACCAATTAGGTGCTTTTCCTAATTTGTCTGGTTTTTTTATTCAATTTTTTCATGAAAAGTTGAACTCTCAAGAAAATATGATAACGATTTCTTTCGTGATATACTAATACTAACTTAAAAGAGAGGACGTCTGATCATGAAAATACTAACACCCGTTTATCAAATAAAATTTAAAAAAGTACCAAATCAATTACTGATTGATGAGCGTTTAATGAATGAATTGGGTACGTGGTTGAATCGTACAGGTCGAATTTGGGCCTGTCAATCATCAAAATCGGCAAAGGAATTTAAAAATACATTTTATGAAAGCACAGGCTTGACCGCAAATGAAGTGCATATTTCTGCCGAGACGGATGGTCTTTTTCGCTTAGCAGAAAATAAAGCGTCTGATTAAAGTGCAACATCTTTCCATAACAATTGTCATTGACAAGCCAACACAGGAAAGATACGATATGAGTAACTAAACAGCGGTTTAGAAAAAGTGAAGGGGGCGTTTATGTGTTAGAGGTAAAAGAGTTAGTCAAAACCTTTGGGGATTTTAAAGCAGTTGATCATGTATCCTTTACGATACCGGACGGGAAAATTTTAGGATTAATTGGCCAAAATGGTGCCGGGAAGACAACTACGTTTCGCTTGATTTTAAATTTTTTAACACAAGATAGCGGGTCAGTTTTATGGAATGGTCAACCATTAAACGAAAAAGAATACAATATTATTGGTTATTTACCAGAAGAACGGGGTTTATATCCTAAAATTACGATTGAAGACCAACTAATTTATTTCGCTTCATTGCGGGGGAAAACTAAAAAAGAAATTGAACCTAAAATTGACTTTTGGATGGAAAAATTTCAAGTTAAAGGCAAAAAAACGGATAAAGTTAAATCTTTATCAAAAGGCAATCAACAAAAAGTTCAATTGATTGCGACACTTATTCATGAACCAAAGTTAATTATTTTAGACGAACCATTCAGTGGCTTGGATCCAGTTAATGCAGAATTATTAAAAGACGGCATTATTGAATTGAAAAATCAAGGTTCTTGTGTCATTTTTTCCAGTCATAATATGGACAATGTGGAGAAAATCTGTGACCATTTAGTCATGTTAAAAAATGGACGCATGGTTTTAGATGGTCAGGTTCATGAAATTCGACAACAATTTGGTCGAACAAAATTATTCTTAGAATCACCGTTATCTGTTGAGGAAGTTGCTGCTACAGCAGGTGTGAAAGAAGCACACTTGCGACAAGATGGCGTCTTAGAAGCGACATTAGAAAACGCTGAAGTGGGCAAAGTGTTGTTTGATAAAGCGACAGCCAACGGCTACATTCCAATGTTTAATCAACAACCACCAACATTGGAAGAAATTTTCAAAATGAAAGTAGGTGGGCAAGATGAGTAAATTTTGGATTATTGCGACTGATGTCTATAAGAAAAATGTGAAGTCGCTGTCTTTCTTAATCATGATTTTAGCGCCATTTCTTCTTGTAGGAATTGTTTACTTAGCGGGCTCTCTAGCTAGCGGTTTTTCAGGAGATACTACCATTGGTCTGGTTTCGGAAAATCAAGCGCTCGTTAAAGAGTTGACAAAGAATAAAACAGAGGACTTTTCTTTCAAAGCTGTTTCTTCTGAGAAAAAGGCCCAAGAACAATTAAAAGACGAGAAAATTGATGCCTATTTACTTTTGGACACTACAGATAATCAGATTTCTGGTCAGCTTTACTCTGAACGCTCTTTAGGAAATGCAACCGAGATGCTAATCCCTCAAATGTTAAACCAATTACAAACAATGGCGAATGCCAATCGTTTAAACCTAACAGCTGAGCAAGTTGCCATGTTGAATCAACAAGCAACATTTAAAAAAGCCAAAATTAGTTTTGATGAAAATGGCAAAATAAAAACAGGAGAAGATAACACAGGGATTCAAATGGCGTTAGCAATGGGGATAACAATTTTGTTATTTGTCTTCATCAGCAGTTATTCTTCAATTATTGCCCAAGAGATTGCTTCTGAAAAAGGCACTAGAATCATGGAAGTTATTCTCTCTAGTACAAAAGCGCAAACCCATTTTTATGGCAAATTAACTGGGGTTATTCTAGTAGCTTTAACACAAATTTTCATTTACGGAGTGGCGTTTGTTCTCGGCTATTCCCAATTGAAAAATCTTGATTTTATGAAAAGTCTATTAAGTGGTATTTCACCACAAAGTATTTTTTCATCAACCTTTATTTTTACATTAGGCTTTTTCATTATTGGTATTCTCGTTTTTGCTGTTTTGGCAGCACTTTGTGGTTCTCTTGTTTCCAAACCAGAGGATACAGCAAAAGCAGTTCAGCCCATCATGTATATTGGTTTAATCGGTTATATGATTGGCATTACGTTTGGGACGAATGATCCACAAAATATCGTGGTGAAAGTGACTTCCTTTATTCCGCTGATTTCGTCATACATTATGCCAGTACGCTTGGCGACCGAAACGGCATCAACAATGGAAGCAATTGTCTCATTAGTGATTTTGGCAGTTTTTGGAATTATTTTAACAATCTTCTCTGCTCGTTTATACAAATCAAACGTTCTTGTATACAGTGAAGGCGGCATGATTCAATCTTTAAAACAGTCAATTTCTATTTTAAAAAATGAACAAAAGCATAAATAATCCTTGTTTAACTCTAAAAGGACCCGGTAAATCAGTCAAAGTGACTGATCTGCCGGGTCTTTTTTAGGCACCGTTCGTCGTTCAACTAGACGAACTGTTAATTTTTTTTCAGGAATGTTCGTCTGATTTAATTGGTTGTATAGGTAAATAAATGAGTTTTCGGCTTGATACTGAATGGCATAATCAACAGTCGTAATATGCATCAATTCACTGACATAACTATTATCAAAGCCAATGACAGCGACATCTCGAGGAACGGCATAATTTAGATTTTCAAGTTCTGAAATAAACTCAGCTGCTACGTGATCATTATAAAAGGCCAAAGCTTCTGGCTTGTCGGTTAATTGTTGCCAGTAATGGGCAATTTTGCGACCAGAATGGTTAGTATACTGATCATTAATCAGCCACTCAGCTTGCCAAGGTGCCTGAGTGTTTTCATAAAAATCTTTCATTGCACGTTTTCGTGCGTGCGTGTTTAAATTTTCGGGATTACCGAGGACATGACCAATTTTTTGGTATCCTTGTTGTTGTAAATATTCTAAGGAACGATAATAACCAGAGTAATGATCAATGTAGGAAGAGTATATATTAGGTGAATCGATACGATGCCAGGTTGCTAAAGGACCATACGCGCTGTATGGCTCAATCACCGACCATTCATTTGTTCGTGTCAATAAAAACAAACCATCTAATTGTTTGTATTTTAATTGGTTCAAGGCATCAATTTCTTTCTGCTGATCGCCATCTGTAAAAAATAAGGTTACGGAATAATTGTATTTTTTGGCAATTGAAATAAAGCGATTCAAGAAAATGCCTAAGGAACCTAAATAGCTAGGGGCTAAAAAGCCAATGGTTTTTGTGGCACCTGCTCGTAAATTCCGCGCCACATAATTCGGGGTATAATTTAATTCTTTCATTGCTTTGAGAATTTTTTCTTGACTATCGGCACTCACATATCCTTTTCCAGAAATTAAGCGAGAAACAGTCGATTTCGAGACACCGGCAACTTTTGCTACATCAATGATAGACGTCATTTTTTACCTCCAAAGTGGAATGTATTCTTATAAGAAGTATAGCATACATTTTTTTGAAAATAGTGCTTGACATGGGAACATTCCCATAATTTATCCTAAAGATGTAAACGATAACAATTTAATCAAGGAGGAAGAAGACGGATGACAAGAGGAGCATTAAAAATTGCAACAATTGGTGGCGGTTCTAGTTATACACCTGAATTAATTGAAGGATATATTAAAAGAAAAGATGAACTGCCAATTAAGGAAATTTGGTTAGTCGATATTGAAGCTGGTAAAGAAAAATTGGAAATCGTTGGGGCAATGGCGAAGCGCATGATTAAAGCTGCTGGTTTAGATTGGGAAGTTCATTTAACATTGGACCGTGAAGCAGCCTTAAAAGGGGCGGATTTTGTTTCAACACAGTTTCGTGTAGGATTATTAGATGCTCGCATTAAAGATGAACGGATTCCTTTGTCCCATGGAGTATTAGGCCAAGAAACAAATGGCGCGGGAGGAATGTTTAAAGCATTTCGAACAATTCCTGTCATTTTAGCTATTATTGACGATATGAAACGCCTTTGCCCAGATGCTTGGTTAGTGAATTTTACTAATCCAGCTGGAATGGTTACGGAAGCTGCAATTAAACATGGCGGTTGGAAAAAAACAGTTGGCTTATGTAATGTGCCGATTGGTCATAGAAAACAAGCGGCCGAAATGCTGGGAATTCCAGAAGAAGACTTATTCTTTAAATTTGCTGGAATTAATCATTTCCATTGGCACCGCGTTTGGGACAAAGAAGGACAAGAGCGAACACAAGAACTCATTGATTTAATTTACGGACCTAAGCAAGAGCAAGAAAGTCATTTGAAAAATATTTTTGATGCGCCGTTCCATTATGAACAGTTAAAAGATTTAGGAATGTTACCATGTGGTTATCATCGCTATTATTATATTGAAGATGAGATGTTGAAGCATTCCATCGAAGAGTATGAACGGGGCGAAACAAGAGCACAAGTGGTTAAAGAAACGGAAGGTCGTCTGTTTGAATTGTATAAAGATCCCAAACTAGATTACAAACCAAAAGAATTAGAAGAACGGGGCGGCACACACTATAGCGATGCAGCTTGTGAAATGATTGCATCAATTTATAATGATAAACGAACGGATATGGTTGTTTCTACTGAAAATAATGGGACAATTACTGATTTACCGTATGATTGTGTTGTAGAAGTATCTGGACCTGTGACAGCACATGGACATGAACCTTACAACTGGGGGGCCTTTCCGCCAGCAGCACGAGGAATTATTCAAAATATGAAAGCTATGGAAGAAACGGTTATTCGAGCAGCCATCAATGGTGATTACGGCGCAGCATTGCATGCTTTCACTATTAATCCATTAGTTCCTGGCGGCGTCATGGCGAAGACCTTGTTGGACGAATTATTAATTGCCCACAAAGCGCATTTACCGAATTTTGCAGATGCGATTAATAAAATTGAAGAAACACAACCAGAAACAGTCACATATGTGGCCGAATTAATGAAAAGTAATTAAAAAATATCGCACGCTAAAGATTCGTTTAGTGTGCGATACTTTTTTTAGAATAGGAAGCAAAGGATTCCGTTTTTTTCTTGACAGTAAAATGATAGGTTTGTTGCCGGAACAGCCACTGAATACCAGAGTAAATTAAAATTTCAGCAATAATAAATGTCGAAAGTTTCTGTGCGGAAAGGAATAATAGCGTTAAAATTAAAAATAAGACGACACAGGTATAAAAAACGTGTTGCAATTTTTTAGAATTGATAATCGTGATTTCTTTGGTATCTTCAGTAACTTCAATGCGCCGATAAAATTGGAACCAGCCTTCATAGAACGTTAAAACATCTCCAGGATCAGCCTCAATTTCAATAGGTACATTAGTAAAAAGTTTCCCTTGATGCACACCATTTTTATAAAATGTAAAATAGCGTAACGCGCCCCAAGCTGATGTTTTTCGTGTCAATGTAATCTTCATGGTTTTCACCTCCGTCTTTATTTTGCCATAGTTTCGGTAAAATTGTATCCTACTAAAGTCCGATTCTCTCATTTTAGGGGCAGAATTGACAAAAGAAAGCAGAGGTGTTAGTGTGGGAGTAATTAAACGAGGAGGTATAATTGTATGTTGGCATCTATCAGAATTTGGATTGACTTTTTGACAAAATAAATTGAATAAATCTTATCAAAAAGTCTGAAATTAAAATTCATGGGTGACGTGTGTACTTTTATACGAAACTACAAGGATAGCGATTAGGCTGTCCTTTTTTGCGTACCCAAGATTCTTTCGTTTCAGAAATGAAAGAAGAGGGCAAAATGAAAAAATTAAGTATTCATCTGAAAGACGTAAGTATTCACTTTTCGGGAAAACCAATTCTAGAAATTGATGAATTATTTGTATATGAAAATGAAAAAATTGGGATTATTGGTAAAAACGGCGCAGGAAAATCAACACTGCTCAATTTAATTATGGGTAAGATTCAATCAGATAAAGGAAAAGTTCAAAGATTGAACGATTTTCATTACTTGGCACAAGTAGCTGAAGAAATAACGAATGAACCAGAGAAAACTGACAAAAACTGTTTGCTAAATCAGAAAAATCAAAAACTAAGTGGTGGCGAAAAAGTCCAAAAACGCTTAGCGACATTATTTTCAGAGTATCCAACCGGGGTTATTTTAGATGAACCAACCACACATTTAGATAAAGAACATCGTCAGTTGTTAGTGGCGGATTTAACGTATTATTATGGGACCGTTTTGTTTGTTAGTCATGATCGCTTTTTCTTGAATCAATTAGCAGAGAAAATTTGGGAAGTTTCGGATGGACATGTCAAAGAATATTTAGGAAACTACGATGCGTATTGTCGTCAAAAAGAATTGGAACAGCAAACACAATATAATGTCTATCGTCAGTATCAAAAGGAAAAGAAAAAATTACAGGAATCTTACGCAAAGAAACAAGCACAAGCGCAAAAATCTAGTCATGTTTCAAAAAAACAAAAACAAAAGCAAATTAAACCTAGTCGTTTAGCTGGTTCTAAACAAAAAGATACCGTACAAAAAGCACTCCAAAAACAAGCGAAAGCGATTAATGCCAGAATTGACAGATTACCCGATGTTGCGCAAGCAAAACAAGAGCGAAAAATTATTTTTCCTACTAATAATCAGTTCTCTTTATACAATCCATATCCAATTAGAATTGAAAATTTAACTTTCGCTTATGAGAATCGAACAATTCTTAACCAAGTGAACGTTCAAATTCCTTTAAACGAAAAAATAGCACTTTGTGGAAAAAATGGTGCTGGGAAGAGTACCTTCCTTCAACAAATTGAAGCCCGTCACCCGGCCATTTACTTTTCTCCCAAAGTCAGGTTAGGAACGTATCATCAATTAGATTATCGATTAAAAAATGATGAACCACTGTTGACTTATTTATTGAAGCGGACAAATTATTCTGAAAAGATTGTGCGTTCACTTTTATATCGACTAGGTTTTCAACAAGAAAATTTACAGACAAAGATATCTTCTCTAAGTGGTGGCGAAGCCATAAAAATTACTTTGGCTCAATTATTTATAGAACCAAATAATATCATCTTATTGGATGAACCCACCAATTTTCTTGATTTAGAGACAATCCAAGCACTTGAAGAATTTATAAGTGCCTATCAAGGAACAGTAATTTTCACTTCGCATGATGAAACGTTTGTGGAAAAAGTAGCCACCCGCACTATTTATTTAGAAAACGGGAAAATTATTGATAAATAAAAAAAGTAAACAAAAAGTCGCTATTTTAGCGACTTTTTGTTTAGACTTCTTCAATTGGTAAATAGGTGTATTCTGCAATTTCTGCGGCATGGGAGCCAGCAACATGTCCAGTGACAAATGCAGCTGTAACATTGTAGCCTCCAGTATAGCCATTAATATCTAAAAGTTCACCAGCAAAAAATAAACCATTGACTAATTTGCTCTCCATTGTTTTAGGGGTCACTTCTTTGAGGGAAATCCCACCGCCTGTGACAAAAGATTTTTCCAAAGGCAATGTTTTCGTAACAGTGAACTGAAAGTCTTTCAGTAGTTCCACAAAGGAAAGACGTTGCTTTTCTGTTAGTTGTTTGGCAGGCACTTCTTCAATTGCTAGTTTCTCTAGATAAAAAGTGAGCAGACGTTCTGGTATTAAAGAATGAAAGGCATTTTTTGCCACTTTATTTGGCTGTTCCTCAATCATGCAATCAACATTTTTCAGCACTTCTTCAAAAGATTTTGTCGGAAACACATCCAAGGCTACCGTGACAGGCTGATTGCCGTTGCGAGTTAATTCTTGGTTAATAAAACTAGAACAGCGGAGCGCGGCAGGTCCTGAAATGCCAAAATGTGTAAACAGCATATCCATTTGATGATTAACTAAAGGTTTTCCTTTTTGGTTCAAAACAGTTAAATTAACATCTTGTAAAGAGAGACCTTGCAACGTTTTATCAAGGATAAAAGGTTCTTCAGAAATAATAGGTGATTCGGTAGGGTATAGTGGGCTGATGGTATGCCCCATTTTTTTGGCTAGTTTATAGCCATCACCAGTTGCTCCTGTGGAAGGATAAGTGCGGCCGCCAGTTGTTAATACAACACACGGTGCATAAATTTTTTCCAGTTCGGTTTCAACGCCAATTATTTGATCGTCTTTTCGTAGTAATTTTGTGACCTGTGTTTTTGTAAAAACAGTGACTCCTAATTCGTTAATGCGGTTAAATAGCGCATCAACAATTGACTTCGATTTATCTGTAACAGGGAACATGCGTCCGTGATCTTCTTCTTTTAAGTGAATACCATTGGATTCAAAAAAGTTCATGATATCATAGTTATCAAATTGTGAAAATGCGCTGTATAAAAATTTTCCATTCCCAGGAATAAATGAAATGATTTCTTCTGCGGGCCGATTATTAGTTACATTACAGCGGCCGCCACCAGTCATTAATAATTTTTTCCCAACACGGCGATTTTTTTCAATCAATAATACTTGAGCGCCTGCTTCTGCAGCCGCAATCGTGGCCATCATACCACTCGTCCCAGCGCCGACAATAATTACATCAAATTTCTTCATAGTTCTCCTCCAATTCAATAGGTAGTGTACCATAATTACGGGATTTTTTCTGGATTTAAGGAAAAAATAAATAAAACTAAGGAACCAGCTAATTGAAAATTTACTAACTGGCTCCTTAGTTTTATAAGAACTCGTTTACAATTTTTATTATTTTTTCTGAATGATTAGACACATCTAATGGTGATTCGATTGAAATTAATTCTTTTAATCCGTTGTTTAGTTCTATTTTCATACCATTATTATTCATGTAAAATCTTAAAATCCATTTTCTGATATTATTATCAAGGAGTACATTAAAGTAACTTTTATTATCTCGGTAAAATATCCTATCCAACACTACTGTATCTTTTAAAATGAGTTTAGAAATTGTGTAAACTTCTAATTCTTCAGGAGTAGTAACTATATTATTCTCGATTTCATCTTCAGGCTGTTCAGACAAATCATCTTCTTTGTCCGAAACAGAAGTATTTAATGCAGCACTTAACTTTTCATTTACTTTTTCATTGATAAATTGATTTATTCCTTTTTTTATTATAGGTGTAAACTTATCTAATGTTTGTTTAGTTTTTACTCCGCCATAAATTTCTCCAACAAAATATTTTACAAAATCTTCTGAAGGGTCTAAAAGCTGATCTGATAAGAAAGCTTTAAATTTATTTAAATATTTCAATTCAGAAGCGCTACTTGTAATTTTATCAATATCAAATGTGTCTTTATGGAATTTAGCAATTTCTGGTATTTGTGTATCCTTCAAATTAGTTATATCAATAGTTAAAAATGGAGAGACGTCCATTTTGTTGGGTTCTTCCAAATCGGTAAAAAATTTATATTCTTTACCATTTGTTAATATTCCAAATTTTGATGTCGTAGTCCCAAAATATCTAAATAATTGAGAATCATGTTTTGTTAATTGCTCGTTGACAGATTTTGCTTCAATTAACATAGTAGGAATACTATCAATTACTATCGCATAATCTACTTTTTCCCCTTTCTTAATCCCTACATCAGCAGTAAATTCTGGAACGAATTCCAAAGGATTAAAAATGTCATAACCCAGTATTTGAAAGAAGGGCATAATTAAAGAAGTTTTGGTTGCTTCTTCGGTAGCAATATTTTCCTTTAATTTTGTTACTCTTTTACCTAACGATTTTAAATCATCTTTAAATTTTTCCATTTCCATAAATATTCCTCTTTTCTTTAAATACATCTTGATGTATAAGAGTGTATTTAATGCAAAATATCAACAAATTTTTATCTTTGCTTACTAATTTTATATTACATACTTTACAAAAATATGTCAACGCTTTCATTAGCGCAATAAAAATGCAAAAAAGAAATAAATAAAAAAATAAACGTTTGACTATGGTAATTTTTGAATTTTCAGTTAAAATAAACCTATAACAATGAGAGGATGATTAAATGGACGCAAAACAATATGTTAAAAATATTCAAGAAAAGATTCACCAATTAGACCAAGGTCAAACAGAATATTTACAAGCAGTCGATGAGTTTTTACTAACCGTAGAAGGTTTTTTAGAAAAAAATCCTCAATACATTGAAGCAAATGTTTTAGGTGTCTTGATTGAACCTGAACGTATTTTTCAATTTCGTGTGCCGTGGCAAGATGACCAGGGCAACTGGCATGTGAACAGAGGCTATCGTGTCCAATATAATTCAGCGATTGGACCATACAAAGGTGGTTTGCGGTTTCATCCAAGTGTGAATTTAAGTGTGATGAAGTTTTTGGCCTTTGAACAAATTTTTAAAAATAGTTTAACTGGTTTGCCAATCGGTGGCGGCAAAGGTGGTAGTGATTTTGATCCAAAAGGTAAGTCAGATGCTGAAGTGATGCGCTTTTGTCAAAGTTTCATGACCGAACTTCAAAAACATATTGGTCCAAGTACAGATGTTCCAGCAGGCGATATTGGCGTAGGCGCTCGTGAAATTGGTTATTTGTTTGGCATGTATAAACGCTTGCGCAACTATGATGCAGGAGTGTTGACTGGCAAACCTTTAGGATACTGGGGAAGCCAAGCAAGAACAGAAGCGACGGGTTATGGAACGGTTTATTTTGTTAAACATTTATTAGCAGATAAAAACGATACGTTTGAAGGCAAAAAAGTCGCTGTTTCTGGTAGTGGGAATGTCGCAATTTATGCCATGGAAAAAGCAACTGAGCTAGGCGCCACAGTAATCACATGTTCCGATTCGTCTGGTTTTGTCTATGATCCAGAAGGAATTGATGTGGCGTTAGTAAAAGAACTAAAAGAAAAAAATCGTGAACGCATTTCAAAATATGTTGAAACACGTAAAGGCGCAACTTATTATGACAAAGAATCTGTTTGGGATTTCGAAACAGCGTATGACATTGCGTTACCATGTGCAACACAAAATGAAATCAACGAAAAGCAAGCCGCTATTTTAGTGAAAAACGGAGTGAAAGTTGTGGCAGAAGGCGCAAATATGCCTTGTACACTAGAAGCAGTCGCCGTTTTTGCTAAATCAGCTGTAATTTATTGTCCAGGTAAAGCTGCTAATGCAGGTGGTGTTGCGGTTTCTGCCTTAGAGATGAGCCAAAATGCTGAACGTTTAGCTTGGTCCTTTGAAAAAGTTGACGGTATGCTAGATCAAATTATGCAAAACATTTATGAGACTTGTCGTGATACAGCTAACGAATATCAGGCACGAGATAACTTTGTTTTAGGTGCGAATATTGCTGGCTTTGAAAAAGTAGCGGCAGCAATGCTAAGTCAAGGTCTCGTTTAATAACAAAAAATGCTAGGATTTCCTAGCATTTTTTATTGATTTGTTTGATTAAGAGAATAAATATCTCTAATTAAATAGTTAAAATTAAACAATTGGTCTATCCAAAAGAATTTGCTTGAAAAAATGTCTAAAAACACGTAAAGTATACATGTAGTAAGTTTACTTTCGAGGAGGAAAAGGAATGTCACACATTCAATTAGATTATTCCAAATTAGCACCATTTGTTGCTGATCATGAATTGGAATACATGCAAACACAAGTCACTGCAGTGGACAAAGCATTACGTGAAGGTACAGGAGCTGGTAATGATTTTACTGGCTGGATTGATTTACCAGAAAACTATGACAAAGAAGAATTCGCGCGCATTAAAAAAGCAGCAGCAAAAATTCAATCTGACTCTGAGGTATTAGTAGTCATTGGTATCGGTGGTTCATATTTAGGTGCCCGTGCAGCAATTGAATTTTTGACACATTCATTTAATAATCTATTATCAAAAGAAGAACGAAAAGCGCCACAAATCTTCTTTGCTGGAAATAGCATCAGCTCAACTTATTTAGCTGATTTAATCAATGTGATTGGTGATCGTGATTTTTCTGTCAACGTTATTTCAAAATCTGGAACTACGACAGAACCAGCGATTGCTTTCCGCGTCTTTAAAGAGTTACTAATTAATAAATATGGCAAAGAAGAAGCCAATAAACGTATTTATGCGACAACTGACCGTGCTAAAGGAGCAGTAAAAGTTGAAGCTGATGCGGAAGGTTGGGAAACATTTGTGATTCCTGATGATGTGGGCGGCCGTTTTACTGTTTTAACGCCAGTAGGTCTTTTACCAATCGCTGTTAGCGGTGCGGATATTGATCGTTTAATGGAAGGTGCAAATGATGCACGTAAAGAATACGGCGCAACGAGCGACTTAAAAGAAAACCAAGCCTATCAATATGCTGCGTTACGTAACATTTTATATCGTAAAGGTAAAACAACTGAAATGTTAATTAACTATGAGCCTGGTATGCACTATTTCTCTGAATGGTGGAAACAATTATACGGTGAATCAGAAGGAAAAGATGGCAAAGGTATTTTCCCAGCAGCCGCAGACTTTTCAACTGACTTACATTCTATGGGTCAATATGTTCAAGAAGGTATGCGTAACTTATTTGAAACAGTGGTTAAAATTGAAAATCCACGCCATAGCATTTCAATTCCAGAACAAAATGAAGATCTAGATGGCCTAGGCTATTTACAAGGAAAAGAAATTGACTTCGTCAATACAAAAGCGTTCGAAGGTACGTTGCTTGCTCACACAGATGGTGGTGTGCCAAACATGATCGTTAAAGTGCCAACAATGGATGCTTATTCATTAGGTTATGTTATGTACTTCTTTGAAATTGCGGTGGGCATCTCAGGTTACTTAAATGGGGTTAATCCATTTGATCAACCAGGTGTTGAAGCTTACAAACGCAACATGTTCGCTTTATTAGGTAAACCAGGTTTTGAAGAATTAGCAAAAGATTTAAATGCACGTCTATAATTTGTAAATAACAGAAGAAAAGAGCCAGAAACACTTACGTTTCTGGCTCTTTTCTTCTGTTTAAATTATTTTTCCAATGGTTCGTTCCATTTTTTAGGACTCCAAATGGTTCCTTCCAATGCAACTTGAAGACTTTCATTATCATCTTCTAATTGTTCAATATATTTGATGGTTTCCTCGATAATAAAAGAATTGGGTTCTTCACTGATTGACTGAAGTTGTTCTGCTAACCATGTATTTCTCATTTTTCTTCACCTCAAAATGTAGTCTATCATAGGTGAGCTTTTTAGTAATGAAACTTGCTTATTGGTTTTCCTTTAAAATAGCATAAATTCGTTCAATATCCGCTTGGGTACCTCTTAATTCATAATCAGCTAAGAAGGGGAAGTTAAATTGTTCCGCATACTGTTTAGCTGTCAGGCAGTATTGGTGGTTAAAGTTTTTATTGCCGCTGCCCACCACGCCAGAGCAATAACGATAATTATTTTCAAAAGCAAGATATTCTCGCATGACTTCTGTTAAAATTTCGGTATTGCCATTGTTGATGCCATCGCCACCATCTAAATAGGTAGGCACAAAGGTAAAAAATGGTTCTGTTTCTACTTCTAACGGAGAATTTTCCGAAATTTCTTTGAAAGTAATCGTAGGATTTTTTTCGTTGTGCTGATGTTGCTCTTCAGAATAAGTTGTTAAACGTTGAACAAATGAGCGTGTATTACCAGAGATTGAAATATATCGTATATTCATCAGAGATCCCTCCAAATAAATTTAATTGTTTACGTAAGTATAGCACATCTATGTGAAAAAAATTCAAGATCAATAATTATAAAGCGAAAAAAATAATGCCTTTTTATTACCTATTATAAAAGTGAAAATTTGTTATTTTAATTCATTTGGGTAAGTATTGAATTTTGCGAAAAACTTTGCTAAGATGGTAGAGTATTGAATAAAGAATGGTTGGGCGAAAGCTTCAAGGATTCAGTTCTTCAAGGGGTGAGAAGAACAATTTTTGAGTTTGCGCCTTTTTGCATACCTAAAACAAAAGGGCTGAGCGTATCTCTATTTCGCTAGTCCTTTTTCTTATATGCTAAAGGTGTAAAAACTAAGGAGGTGGAGACAATGGTACAAGAAGTACTAGAGCAAATCAAGGCAGCGGAAGATGCGGTGGAAGAGCATCGGCAACAAGCTAAGATGAATTGTCGTTTATATGAAGAACAGAAGCAAGAACGTTTAGCTGAACTACGTCAAGAGAGTGAAGAAGCTGTTGAAAAAGTGCTGACGGATTCACTAGCAACGCAAGAAAAGATGTTACAACTTGAAAAAGAACAACTTTTAGATGAAACAAAGCGCACTGAACAAGCGCTTCACGAACGTTATGAAGCGAACAAAGAACAAGTCATTGATTCAATTATTGAGAGGGTGAAAGACGTTTATGGCAGTTAGTAAAATGGAAAAAATGACAATAATTGCCGCTGCCGAAAAAGAAGCAGCAATTCTACAAGCCATTCAAGGCTTGCAAATTGTCGAAGTAAAACGGATTTTTCATTCGCCTGAAGAAGAACAAGCCTTAAAGAGTCAATATTCTTTTTTACAAGCAGAACAGTCAACTGAACAGCTACGTAAATATGAAACGATGCTACAACAATTGCAAGAGCTTCTTTTATTTTTGACACGCTCTTCAGGAAAAGGCTTAAAGATAAAAAGAAAAGTCTATACCTTAGAAGAGTTGGAACAAACCTTTGATGAAGAAACATTACAAAGCTATTTGACGGAATTAAAGAATATTCAAGAATCTTTGAAACAAATTCAAACGGATCGTCAAGGATTAGAAGCCGAAGAAGAATTATTAGGCCGCTGGCAATATCTGGATATTTTACCGCATAAACAACAGTTAAAAAGTAGTTATGTCGTTCATGGTTCGATAAATCTAGCCAATAAAGCCAGTTTCTTGAGCGCTTTGTCTCAATGGCCAACGGTTTATTTTGAAGAAATTTATCAAAGTATGCATCATAGTTACTTTACACTCGTTTACCTGAAGGAACATCAGCAGAGTGTAACCGAGTTATTAAACCAATATAGTTTTGAACCACTCCAATACCGTTATGATGTTCCACCTAAAGAGGCATATCAACAAGTCAAAGAACGATATGAAATTTTACAAAAAGAAGAAAAAGCCTTAAAGCAACAACTGGCTTCTTATCATGATTTTTATGAAACGTTTTGCTTGGCTGAAGAAGTCTTATTGGCGGTTATCCAAAGAGAACAAGCACGTCAACATTTGTTAAATGCTTCATCATTTTTCATCTTGCAAACGTGGATTCCAGTCGAAGAAAAAGCCGATATTTTGACAGCGATTGAAGAAAAAGTTCCTAAGGACGAAATAGCTCTTACTTTTGAAAATCCTACGAAGGCGGAAATTGAGACGGATATACCAGTTAAACTAGCGAATAATAAATTGGTGCAGCCGTTTGAAATGTTAACAGAGATGTATAGCTTACCAAAATATGAAGAAGTTGATCCGACACCTGCGATGATGCCGTTTTATCTAGTCTTTTTTGGCATGATGGTAGCGGATATTGGCTATGGCTTACTGATGCTACTCTTGTCTATTATTGCTTTGAAAGCATTTGTTTTACCGAGAGGCATGAAACGTTTTGCCGACTTTTTCTTGATTTTATCATTTCCAACAATTATTTGGGGCTTCATTTACGGTTCGTTTTTCGGTGCAGCATTACCGCCAACAATGTTTGGAATCAAATCACCATTTCCGATTTTATCAACGACCGAAGATGTAAATACGATTCTTATTTTATCGGTTATTTTTGGGTTTATCCAATTGGTTGTCGGTTTAATGATTAATGGGATTCAGTTATCAAAACAAAAGCGCTATTTAGATAGTATTAACGAAAGTTACGCTTGGTTAGGGATTTTGTTTGGTTTAGCATTGTTAGTCGTTGGTAAATTAGTGGTTAAAAATGAAGGCTTATTTACAGCAGGTGCGATTTTAGCTAGCCTTTCTGCCATTGCAATTATTGTGATTCCAATGATTCAATCGAAGGCCAAATTAAAAGGCTTAGCCAAAGGACTGTATGGACTATACGGTGTGACAGGTTATGTCGGTGATTTAGTTAGTTATACACGTTTGATGGCGTTAGGAATTGCTGGGGGAAGTATTGCTTCAGCGTTTAATATGCTCGTAGAGTTCATGCCGCCAGTTGCCCGTTTTAGCGTGGGCATCTTGCTGTTAATTGTTTTACATGCGTTAAACATATTCTTATCGTTATTAGGTGCTTATGTTCATGGCGCACGTTTGCAATATGTTGAGTTCTTTGGAAAATTTTACACAGGCGGTGGCCGGGCGTTTAATCCGCTAAAAACAAAAGAAAAGTATGTCAATGTTGAGAAAAAATAGAAAATTATTTATTGGAGGAAAATAGAGATGATGGATTACTTAATTAATAATAATGGTGGAATTGTTTTTGCAGTATTAGGAATGGCAATGGCGACAATTTTTGCTGGGATTGGATCAGCCAAAGGGGTTGGCTTTACTGGGGAAGCAGCAGCAGCTTTAACGACGGAGCAGCCAGAAAAATTTGGTCAAGCGTTAATTTTACAGTTATTACCAGGTACACAAGGACTATACGGTTTCGTTATTGCTTTCTTAATTTATATTAACTTAGGAAACGATATGAGTATGGTTCAAGGATTGAACTATTTTGTAGCAGCTTTACCGATTGCCTTTGCTGGATTGTTCTCTGGGATTGCCCAAGGTCGTGTAGCCGCTGCGGGGATCCAAATTTTAGCGAAGAAACCAGAACATGCAACAAAAGGAATTATCTATGCTGCCATGGTTGAAACTTATGCCATCTTAGGGTTCGTAATTTCCTTCTTACTTGTATTGAACGTCAAATAATTGAGGAGGCAGATGGATGGATGCCATTGAAAAAATCATCAGTGAAATTAAGCAACAAGGAAAGCAAGAAGTCGAAGCCTATGTCACCAGTGAACAAACGCGCATCGATCAAGAATTCCAAGCAGCACAACAAGAAATTTTGCTGAAGCAAGAACATGAAATAGAAAAACGACAACAACAATTATTAAAAGAATTTAAACAACGCCAACAACGGCAAACACTAGAAATTCGTCAGGATGCATTAAATAAAAAACAAGCATATCTTAACCAATTATTTGACGAAGTGGTCTTAAAGATGAGTGAATGGTCAGCAGAAGAATTTCAACAATTTATGAAAGCACAATTAGGTTCACTTGAATTAACAGGAAAAGCGACCATTCTTTTAGGCGAGTATTCTCAAACGAAAGTGACGCAAGAATGGCTGACCGCTCTTTCTGATGCTACTGTTCAATGGGAGCTTTCAGAGGAAGTTGTTCCAAAAGAAAGTGGCTTTATCGTTGCAAAAGACGGTTTGGATTATAATTTTCTCTTTTCAGCATTAGTTGAAGAGATTCAAAAAACAGAAGGCTTTAAAGTAGCAGAAAAACTTTTCAGTTAAGAAGGGAGGACGTAGAATGAGAAAACCAACGTATCATCAAATTAATCCGCTGATTCGTTTAAAAGAAACGGAGCTGCTTTCTGAGCAACAGTTTCAACAACTTTTAGAAGCGGAAACAGTTGAAGACGTTAAAAATATGTTAAAAAGTACGGTTTATCAACCTTATTTAACCGAAACTTTTGAAGAAAAATTTGACTACCATTCTTCTGAAGCGCTGGGAAGTCTTTATCGCTGGTTATATGAAATGGCTCCAGAACCAGCTGTAGTAACGTTGTATACGATGCGTTTTACCTTCCATAACTTGAAAATTTTGACGAAAGCTGAGCGAACAGGTAAAGATTTTGATTATCTTTATTTAGAAGATGGTCGTTATTCTCTAAACACAGTCAAAAGTGCCATTCATACAAAAAACTCTTCCGAACTTGAGCCAGCGTTGTTAGAAGTGATTCGTGATGTTTTTGCCTATCTGGAAGAAGGCGGTTTGCCACAAGCAATTGATATCCTTTATGATCGAGCATTTTTACAGCAACAGCGAAAATTGGCGGATGAATTGGGCTATGAAGAGTTAACGAAGGAAGTCATCGCTTTTATTGATTTAACCAATCTATCAACGATGGCTAGAGGGATTGTTCAACATCAAAACAGTAACTTTTTATCAACCGTGCTTTCTAGCGCTGGCAGTCTCTCAAAGAAAGAGCTGTTGACCTATGCGGAAAAGTCACTTGTAGAATTTACAGCATTTGTCAGAACAACGAATTACGGACAACTATTAGAAAAGATTATCAATAAAGAAACCAATGAATTAAATTTATTGGCTTTTGAAAAACTCAAAGATGATTACCTGACCTCAATGTATGAAAACGGTCGGACGGTTGCTTTTGGGCCGCTCCCATTACTAGCCTTTTTGAATGCGAAAGAAGTTGAATGGAAAAATTTGCGTTTAATTTTGGTCGGAAAACATAGTGGGTTTTCAAATGAAAAAATTCGAGAAAGGATGCGAAAAGTCAATGGGGTATAAAATTGGTGTCATTGGAGACAAAAATTCAATCTTACCATTTAAACTGTTTGGCTTTGAGGTCCATCATGCCATTTCAGAAATGCAAGTTAGAGAAGCCATTGAAACTATGGCAAAAAATAAGTTTGGGGTCATTTTCATAACGGAAGAAGCCTCTACTTTAGCAGAAGAAACGATTGAACGATACAAAGAACAAGTGACACCAGCGATTATTTTAATCCCAAGTCATAATGGTACAATCGGAATCGGTTTAAGTGAGATTGAAAAAAATGTTGAAAAAGCAATTGGACAAAATATTTTATAATGCAAAGGAGAATGAGCGTGCAAATTGGAAAAATTGTCAAAGTTTCAGGTCCTTTGATTTTAGCTGAAAACATGTCAGATGCTAGTATCCAAGACATTTGTCATGTAGGAGATTTAGGCGTTATCGGAGAGATTATTGAAATGCGAGGCGACGTCGCTTCGATTCAAGTATATGAAGAAACAACAGGCATTGGACCAGGAGAACCAGTTATTTCAACAGGAGAACCATTATCTGTTGAATTAGCCCCAGGTTTAATTGCCGAAATGTTTGATGGTATTCAACGACCATTGGATACATTTCAAGAAGTAACCCACAGTAACTTTTTAGGCCGTGGCGTTAAAATTGATGCGTTAGATCGTGAGAAAAAATGGACGTTTGAACCAACTGTGGCAGTTGGTGAAGAAGTGTCGGCAGGTGACATCGTCGGTGTGGTTCAAGAAACACCGATTATTCAACATAAAATTATGGTGCCTTTCGGCGTTTCAGGAACGATTGCCGAAATTAAAGCAGGTGACTTTGCCATTGATGAAACAGTTTACTCAGTGAAAACGGCTAAAGGAACGGAAAGTTTTAGCATGATGCAAAAATGGCCCGTTCGGCGGGGACGTCCCATTTTAGAAAAACTAAGTCCCAAAGTACCGATGGTGACCGGACAACGCGTAATTGATACCTTTTTCCCAATTACGAAAGGCGGAGCGGCAGCAGTTCCAGGACCATTTGGCGCTGGAAAAACAGTCGTTCAGCACCAAATTGCTAAGTGGGCCGATGTCGACTTAGTCGTTTACGTTGGTTGTGGGGAACGCGGGAATGAAATGACAGATGTTTTAAATGAATTTCCAGAATTAATTGATCCAACAACTGGTGAGTCTTTGATGAATCGGACGATTTTAATTGCGAATACGTCAAATATGCCGGTGGCGGCACGGGAAGCCTCGATTTATACAGGGATTACCATTGCAGAATACTTCCGTGATATGGGTTACTCAGTCGCAATTATGGCGGATTCTACTTCTCGTTGGGCAGAAGCGTTACGAGAAATGAGTGGCCGATTAGAAGAAATGCCTGGTGATGAAGGCTATCCAGCCTATTTAGGTAGCCGCTTAGCTGAATATTATGAACGAGCAGGACAAGTCATCGCGTTAGGAAAAGATCATCGTGAAGGAAGCATCACAGCGATTAGTGCGGTTTCGCCATCTGGTGGGGATATATCAGAACCTGTCACCCAAAATACGTTACGCGTTGTTAAAGTATTCTGGGGCTTAGATTCCCAGTTAGCACAAAAACGTCATTTTCCTTCTGTTAACTGGTTGCAAAGTTATTCTCTTTACTCCACAGAAGTAGGGCAATATTTAGACTTGGAATTGCAAGGGAACTGGGCCGCTATGGTAGCTGAAGGGATGCGGATTTTACAAGAGGAATCTCAATTGGAAGAAATTGTTCGTTTGGTTGGGATTGATTCCTTGTCGGATAAAGACCGTTTAACGTTGGAAACAGCCAAATCATTACGGGAAGACTATTTGCAACAAAATGCTTTTGATGACGTGGATACGTTCACTTCTCGAACCAAACAAGCGAAAATGTTGCAATTGATTCTAACTTTTGGTGAAGAAGGTCAAAAAGCCTTAAGTTTAGGCACTTATTTCTCTGAGTTAATGGTGGGAACAGTTGAAATCCGTGATCGCATTGCTCGTAGCAAGTATTTACCAGAAGAAGAATTAGAAAAATTGGATCGTTTACAAGCAGAAATTAAAACAACGATAAAAGAAATCATTGCTGAAGGAGGAATGACGAATGATTAAAGAATATCGCACAATCAATGAAGTCGTTGGTCCTCTGATGATTGTTGAAAAAGTGGCAGGCGTAAAGTACGAAGAATTAATTGAAGTACGCATGCAAAATGGCGAAATTCGCCAAGGGCAAGTTTTAGAAATCAATGGAGATAAAGCGATGGTCCAAATTTTTGAAGGAACGAGTAATATCAATATTCGTGATTCAAAAGTTCGCTTTCTGGGACATCCTTTAGAATTAGGGGTCTCGCCAGATATGATGGGGCGCGTTTTTGACGGCTTAGGTCGCTTAAAAGATAATGGACCAGAATTATTACCTGAGAAAAAATTAGATATTAACGGCGAAGTTATCAATCCAGTTGCTCGTGATTATCCCGATGAGTTCATCCAAACAGGGATTTCAGCGATTGACCATTTAAATACCTTAGTTCGTGGTCAAAAATTACCTGTTTTTTCAGCTTCTGGCTTACCTCATAAAGAATTAGCGGCACAAATTGCCAGACAAGCCAACGTGTTAAATAGTGAAGAAGAATTTGCCGTAGTTTTTGCGGCCATTGGGATTACCTTTGAAGAAGCGGAATATTTTATGGAAGATTTCCGTCAAACAGGCGCAATTGATCGTTCAGTCTTGTTTATGAACTTAGCGAATGATCCAGCCATTGAACGGATTGCAACACCTAGAATGGCTTTGACAGCCGCTGAATATTTAGCTTATGAAAAGGGCATGCATGTCTTAGTTATCATGACGGATATGACCAATTATTGCGAAGCGTTGCGAGAAATTTCAGCAGCACGCCGTGAAGTTCCAGGACGTCGTGGTTACCCAGGTTATCTTTACACGAACTTAGCAACGTTGTATGAACGGGCAGGCCGAATTCGTGGCTCAAAAGGTTCCGTAACACAGATTCCTATTTTAACAATGCCAGAGGAGGATAAAACACATCCAATTCCCGATTTAACTGGCTATATTACGGAAGGGCAAATTATCTTGTCTCGGGAACTATATAAGAGCGGTATCCAACCACCAATTGATGTATTGCCATCACTTTCCCGTCTTAAAGACAAAGGAACTGGCGAAGGCAAAACGCGCGGGGATCACGCAGCAACGATGAATCAATTGTTCTCAGCCTATGCACAAGGGAAACAAGCCAAAGAATTAGCTGTCATTTTAGGAGAATCAGCTCTTTCCGATGTCGATAAAATTTACGCAGCTTTTGCCCAACGTTTTGAAGAAGAATATGTCAATCAAGGATTCGATACAAACCGTTCGATTGAAGAAACGTTAGATCTTGGGTGGGAACTATTAAGTATGCTACCGAGAACAGAACTAAAACGAATTAAAGAGGATATGCTCGATCAATATTTAACTGAAGGGAAGTAGAAAAATGGCTCGATTAAATGTTAATCCAACCCGTATGGAACTTTCCCGATTGAAAAAACAGTTAACTACGGCCACGAGAGGTCATAAGTTGCTGAAGGACAAACAAGATGAATTGATGCGACGGTTTATTGCGCTAGTCAAAGAAAACAATGAGTTACGTATTCAGGTTGAACAAGAAGTGACAGATGCGTTATCAAATTTTGTATTGGCAAACGCAACGTTGAACGAAGCCTTTATTGAAGAGTTAGTGGCAATTCCAGCCGAAAAAGTTGAATTAGAAATTATTGAACAGAACATCTTAAGTGTGCCAGTTCCTAAAATGATTTTTGATTACGATGAATCGGTTCAAGAAGCACCCTTAGATTATGGCTACGTGAATTCAAACAGCGAGCTTGATCAAGCTTTTGCTAAAATTTCAAGCATTTTACCGAAATTATTAGCACTTGCAAATGTTGAAAAGACGTGCCAATTATTATCAAAAGAAATTGAAAAAACGCGTCGTCGTGTCAACGCCTTAGAGTATATGACGATTCCACAATTAGAAGAAACAATTTACTACATTCAAATGAAATTAGAAGAAAATGAACGTGGCGAAATTACACGTCTAATTAAAATTAAAAGCATGAACAAAGAAAATTAATGGTTAGAAAGAACGAGTGCGAAGCCAGTTGGTAGCTTTCGGGCTCGTTTTTAATAAAAAAGGGAGTGGAAAAAATGAAAAATGAAGAACGCCGCAAAGCGATTGCACTGAATTGTCAAAAATACGAAAGTGATTATGCTCACTTGGTGGAACCAATCAATGAGCTACTGTTAAACTTGGGAGCGGCTATTTCAGAAGAAGCCGCGAAGCAAATCATTCTGAATGTAAAACGATATCATCACGGCGTGAAATATCTTCCTGAGTGTCATTTAGATGAAAGTAACCAATTTATCGAAGATGGGCTTGAAGCTCTTAAAAAGGGAGATTTAGGCAACGGTGCGTTACAACTATTTGGTGCTGGCTTAAACTTTGCTAGTTTTGCAGCAAAAGCACAAGGAACCAAAAAAATTGATGCCCACCAAATGTTGGCAGAACGTTTTACGAAGTTGTTGTCTGTACAAATGGATAATGATAACAAACAATAAAAAAATACCCTTGGTTTATTAAGTCGTCTTAATAAACCAAGGGTATTTTTTTAACTGTTATTGATTAGGATATTCAGACACCTGTAATTGCCATAGCTTATCTGTCACTGAAGCAATAAACGCAGCACTCTTAGCATTATCAGGTCCTTTAGTAAAAATTGCTAAAGCAAAGGGGTGAGGTGTTTCTAAAATCCCCATATCATGAATAAATTCATCATAGGAACCAATTTTATGAGCAACTTTTCCTTGAGTTGTGGGAGTTTCCATTCTTTCATGGAAAACACTTTGTTTCATAGAATCATAAATCGCTTGGTAATCTGGTTTTGTTACTTTTTCAGTATATAATCTTTGTAGAATAACTAGCGCATCTTCCGAAGAAAATTGTGGCTCTTCAATCGAAGGTGTCTTGTGCAAATAACGCTGATACATTTCTCGTTTTGCTTTTGCATCACCACCCAATGTATCATAAAGCATATTTTTAGCGATATTATCAGAATAGGTGATGGCATATTCTTGTAACGTTTTTAATGGATATTCTGGTTGGATATTATAGGCAATGATTCCAGTTCCTTCTTCATAATCTTCTTCAGCGTTATAAGGAATCAGGTCTGGCCATTTTTTTTGACCAGAAGCAACCGTGTCGGCGACTAACATCGTCAGTGGCACTTTAATAGTACTAGCTGTATAAAATTCATGTTGGCCATTCACAGAACGTTGTTCGCCAGTTTCCAAATCTAAATAACTAATCCCGACCGTTCCTTCAAATTCTTTGACAGAAGCGACGAGCAGGTCATTTATTTTATCAAAAAATACTGCATTTGCTGAATTGTTTTCTTCCTTGTCTTTCGTATGTTTCTCATGTTTGGCGGAATCAATTGTAACTTTTTGTTCAGATTCTTTGGCATAATCTTCGCCACGACTTGAGAAGAAGAAGCCTACAATTAGGAAAAAGCAAAGAAAGAAAATGATGCCGTATAGTGAGAGTTGCTGTTTCTTCAATGTAAAACCCTTTCCGTTTCTCTAATAGATATTTTTCTCAACTCCTCCATTTAATCATTTTTCGGATAAGAGCGCAAGCGTCTTTTTAATGGCACTACTGGTTTTGTTTCATTTGTTTTTGGAGTGCTTGCGATTGCTTTAATAGCTCTTTGCCGATAGTGGTATCTTTCACTAATAGCCGCTGTAAGGGGCGATCGATGACTTGTTTGATGGAATGAATGTCTTGATTATTTAAAATGGCTGTTTCTTTACTAGAAAAAGATTTATGCGCGGTCAGTTGTAACCCGAACGAGTTGTACAACAATGTATAACCAGCAATTCCAGTAATTGTCTGATAAGATTTTGAAAAGCCGCCGTCAATTACGAGAAGCGTGCCATTTGCTTTGATTGGCGATTCGCCTTTTGTTCGTTTAATTGGTGTATGGCCATTAATGATATGTCGATTTTCACCAGTCACTTCAAATTCATCTAGGATTCTTTCACAAACTTCAACCGTATCACGCAAAGAGTAGTAAGGATTCTTTTCTTCATGATGTGTTTCTTTTTCAGCGAGAAAATAACGCTCAAAGGTTTTCATAGCTCGTTTACCAAATAATGAGGAGCCTTCGCCACACCAAAGATACCATAAACAATCTGTCGCATAGTCATCTGTACTAGCAGGCTGAGCGTAAGCTTCTTCTAACATTTCCTGAAAGAAGTCTACTAAAGCTTTTCCTGAATAGGAGTGGCCTTTAAATGTATAAGCTTGAAAAGTACCGTCCGCATTCAGAGGCAGACAGCCATGAATCAATAAATTTTGATTATACACAAGGTAAAGAGAAGCTTTTTCCATTAGAAAGCGCATGTGTTTTGTTAACCGCGGCGAAGACTGAAATTGCGTTAATAAATCATCAATTATCTGTTTTTCCTCACGTGTTAATTGGTAAGGCTGCTCTTCAGAAACGGTTTGGAAACAGCTGTTAATTAATGTATAACGACATTCGTCAAAAGTAATAGTTTCCCCTTGAATCTTATCTAAGCGTAGCCGATGTGCCAAGTTAAAATCAGGGCGTCGACCAATAATTTGGCCTTCTAGTTTTTCTTGAATAATGGCAATGGCTTGTTGCACACGCATCGCTACTTGTATTTCATCTTCAGTTAACGCACGATAGGGATTTTTCTTAGGTGCAAAAGCAGGATTTTCTTTATATGTTTCTAAACTAAATTTTTTTAAGGCGGTTAAATCGATAGCATAACGTTCTTCTAACAAATCTAAATTTCCATAGCGAGCACAAATACGCACTACATTGGCTAAACAAGCCAGTGAACCACTATAAGCAGCCAGCCAAATCATATCGTGATTGCCTAGTTGAATATCCAAGGAGTGATAGGACATTAATCGGTCCATAATTTTATCTGGTGCTGGCCCCCGATCATAGATATCCCCAATAACATGTAGGTGATCAATAATCAGACGTTGGATTAGATAAGCTAATTCTGTCACGAAACGTTTGGCTTCACCTAGTAAAATAATTTTTTCAATAATTTGTTGATAGTAACCGTTTTTGGTTGTTGTTTCATCATATTGATAAATCAATTCTTCGAGAATATACCCATAGGTTTCAGGAAGGGCTTTGCGAACTTTAGAACGTGTGTACTTCATCGAAGAAGAACGGACGATTTCAACCAGACGGCGAATCGTTAATAGCCACCATTCATAAGAGAGGGCGCTTTCATTTTCTAAAAGTGTTAATTTTTCTTCTGGATAGTAGATAATAAAACAAAGCTCGTCCATCTGATGGGCATTTAATTCTTGTTTAAATAAAAATTGAACTTTTTCTCGGATTCGCCCAGAACCATTTCTTAAAATATGGTCAAAAGCTTCAAATTCACCATGTAAATCACTGACAAAATGTTCTGTTCCTTTCGGTAAATTCAAAATTGCTTCCAAATTAATAATTTCTTCAATTTGTTGATCGCGGTTCAGTGTAGCCAAGTCATCTGCCTTCTTTCTTTTTCGTATATACCAATTTTGATTTAAAAGATTAAAGTCTTGATAATAAAGGTTTTTTATTTGTATGCCAATTATTGTAGGCTATTTGGCGAAAAAAAGCAACAGGAGAAAGTCAGAAAAAAATGTGGAAAATTATAGGAAGCTACTGGGTTTTATGCTATGATTTTTAATAAAACAAAATGAAGGGGCGGGAAAACATGTTATTTGGTACAGCAAAAATGAATCGGGAAAATCATTTAGAAATCGGTGGTTGTGACACCGTAAAGTTGGCGCAAAAATTCGGGACGCCGTTATTTGTTTATGATGTCGCTCATATTCGCGCGCAGGCACGTGGTTTTAAACAAACGTTAAATCAATTAGGTATCAAAAATAAAGTGGTTTATGCAAGTAAAGCATTTAGTTGTTTAGCTATTTATCAAGTGTTAAAGGAAGAAGATATTGCTTGTGATGTTGTCTCTGGTGGAGAACTATTCACAGCTTTAAAAGGGGGCATGGAGCCAGCGGAAATTGAGTTCCATGGAAATAATAAAACCCCTGAAGAATTACGTTATGCTTTGGATAACAAAATAGGTACAATTGTCATTGATAATTTTTACGAAATTGACTTGTTGGAAGAATTATTAGCTACACGAAATCAAACACAAAAAGTTCTTTTTCGGGTGAGTCCTGGCGTGGATGCAGAAACACATGATTACATTTTGACAGGCCAAGAAGATTCAAAATTTGGTTTTGATGTTGCAAGTGGCCAGGCAACAGAAGCACTTGTTCGCCTTTTATCAAATCCCTCTTTTGATGTGCAAGGGGTCCATTGCCATATTGGCTCGCAAATTTTTGCTGTGGAAGGCTTTTTAGCTGCTGTTGAAAAAATGTTCACTATTTTAGAAGACTGGCGGCAAGTCCATCAATTTACAGCACATGTTTTAAATATGGGTGGTGGTTTTGGTGTGCAGTACACGCAGCAAGATGAGCCGTTAACACCAGCAACATTTGTTGAAAAAATTGTTTATTCCTTGAAAGGTCATTGTGAACAATTAGGGTATCCACTGCCTGAGCTTTGGATTGAACCAGGCCGCAGTTTAATTGCCGAAGCGGGCACAACGATATATACAGTTGGCGCTCAAAAAGAGGTTCCTGGTGTTCGTCATTTTGTTTCCGTAGATGGTGGCATGGGTGATAATATACGGCCTGCTTTGTATCAAGCGGTTTATGATGGATTTTTAGCGAATCGTGAGGGGCATGATTCAGTCAAGAAAGTCACAGTGGTTGGTAAATATTGCGAATCAGGAGATGTCTTACTTCGAGATATTTTATTGCCAGAAGTTAAAGCAGGGGATTTATTGGCCATTAGTAGTACGGGGGCTTACGGTTATTCAATGGCAAGTAATTACAACCGAAATCCTCGACCAGCGGTGGTTTTTGTCGAAGATGGACAAGTAAAATTAGTTGCTCGCCGTGAGACATATGAAGATATGACAACGTTGGATTGTTGATAGATTAAAAGTAGCCGCCTCTTTTTGAGACGGCTGCTTTTTTTTTCAAAAAATAACAAAATGTAAGGGTGATTTCTTTCAGAAATGAAAAATCCATAGTATATTAAATGAAGAAAGAAATACTTTAGAAGAGGGTGTGATTTGCAGATGAAATGGCTCCTCGGGTTACTGATCATTTTTGCAATGATTGGCGTTGTTTTTTCTTTTTACATTGCCAATTATTTTTTGAAAATCGCGTTGCTTAAAGACAACCCTTGGTATCATAAAAAGGGGCATCGGTTATTAAATCCTGATAATTTTCAAGAACGAGAAACAAGATATACTAAAATAGAAGAACAACAAAAACAAGAAGGCGAAGCTTTTTGGACAGAGTCTTTTGCTGAAGATCGTTGGTTGAAAATTAAAGATGAAACATTGTATGCACGGTGTTTTACTCCTTATCCAGATAACCATCGTTGGGCGATTTGTGTGCATGGTTATCGTTCAAACGGAAAACGCGATATGGCATATACTGCATTACGTTTTGCAGAAGAAGGCTACAATGTTTTAGTTCCCGATTTGCGTGCGCACGGGAAAAGTTCAGGGAATAAAATTGGGATGGGCTGGCTGGATCGGTTAGATTTATTAAGTTGGCTTAGTGAAGTTCTTGCCATTGATATGGAAGCAGAAATTATTTTAGTGGGCGGTTCCATGGGAGCGGCTACTGTCATGATGGCAAGTGGTGAAAAGTTACCAACGAATGTCCGCGGATTAATAGTGGATTGTGGCTACACTTCTGTCTATGATGAATTTAAATACGTCCTACATGAATCTTTTCATTTACCCGCTTTTCCTATTTTAACGATTGCTAATCAATTAGCATTAAATAACTATGGCTTTCAATTGAAAACCGCTTCTTCCGTGAGACAATTACACAAAAATACGTTGCCAACATTTTTTATTCACGGTACAGGTGATCGCTTTGTTCCAATGATAATGTTTGAAGAAAATTTAGCGGCAACTCAGGGGATAAAAAAAGGCCTCATTGTTGCTAAAGCACCACATTTATCTTCAAGTGTCTACGAACCTGAAAATTATTACAGTAGTATTTTTGAATTTTTGGAAGAAAACTGTCCTGCAGTAAAAACAACATCCGACTAAAAAAGACATGGATTTTCATGATTCCATGTCTTTTTTTTGTCTGACTCGTTTAGCTAAATTTAAAGTGCTTAAAAAGAAAAATAACGGCGCCAAACTACCAAGGCAAAGAAACCATTTCATTGAATAAGTTAACTCTTGCTGTAAAAGAGATTCTCGTATATAGCTGAAACCTTCGCCATGGACCCGCAAATAAATATAAATGTAAGCATAAAGAATCACTAAAGGCAAAATACAGACTTCTAATATTTCCAAAAGATAAGGAAATGTTTTATTTAATAATTTGAGGCGTGTCTTATTCAATAGATAAGCAAAAATGAAAATTGACCATAAAAAACCAAAAAAACTAATCAAATAAAAAATCAGATTCGCACTTCCTGCATTCATAAAAGCTTTCGGGAAAAGTAGTCTGCCGATGAACGTATTTTTAATTGTAAAAGGAACATCAAAAATGGAAATATAAAGACAAAAAAGTACTAATGTTAACAAGGCATGCCAAATCTTTTTCTCCATTTCATTTAAAAAATATCTAATTACTTGGTACATTTCCATAAACTGTCGCTCCGTGTTTGAAATAATCGTAGTTTTGACTATACCATAGCTGTTCTCAATTTTCTTGAAAAAAATACACGCAACCAGCCTCGACTATACGAAACACACAGAGTGTCTAAAAATAAGTTGCCGATCGCATTTTTTCGCATGCTAGTGTTGCACTTCTGTTTCGCTGGTGTTTTCTAATTGCTGATTTGTTGATTAAAAAAGGGCAGGAGGGAGCGTTTTTCTAGTATAATAATATAAAAGAATATAGAGAAAATCGTAGGATGGGAGTTATTCAAAGTGGCGGAGATTACAGTTAAGACAATTTCAGCGAAAGATGATTTAAAGAAGTTGCTTTTGGGTCAAGAGTATGACCACCAGCAGCCGGTTAAAAATATTTTAAAAGCTAGAACATCGAATGTCCATATTGAAAAGTACGAGGTTGTGGAGGATGTTTTTTTAAAGTTAACTGGGAAGGCGACCATGCACAAAGATATTATGAACTCATTTTGGACAACGTATAAAATTATGTTACAACTTGTTTATCCCGATTTCTTTAGACCAGCGGAAGTAATTGGGGAAAATCAAGAAAGCTATTTAGAAAAACCTTCTGAACAGAATTTGCTTGCAGTAAATAGCAAGTATCCGCCTCATGATTCCGGGACATCGGCTGTGATTTCGGACCGATATTTAACTTATTTTGACCAAGTTTTTCCTGACTATTTACCAAATCCTGTACCCAAAAAATATACATGGAATGAATTCCTTCTCGACAATTTTACTAAATTTGATCGAGTCCATCAGGACCCACAATTAAAGCGTTTTGCCGAACTTACCCATTCAATTGGAAACATTACAGTAGTTCCACTAGGATTTAACAGCGGAAGAAGTTTATCGTTTAAAGATTATTGGGATTATTCTTTAGAACAACTTTCGATATTTTTAGCTTCATTTCATTCATGGGAAAGCTACGTTCATACGTATGAGATGCAACCATTTTTAAATGAACAGTATCAACCAGTAGCGCTATGGAAAAATCATTTGAAAAAAGACTCGTTTATCTTACCTCAGAATCTAGAGGAGATAAATGAATATTTAGTTCAAGTAAATCAACGAATAGAAAAAAGAGGGCAGCGAATAGTGAATCGGTTGTAATGAAATAAGAATCGACTTTTCACTAAACGTTGAAAGTCTCGAATCGTGTGCTCTTTTATTGACTCAGGAACAGAGAACGATTAAACTACTAGATTAGTATCAAAAAATAATTGCGTATAGGGCTAACCAGTCGCATGTTTAAATAACTTTTAGGTCTTATGTAAGTAACAAAAGTTATTAGTACGAAGCAATCATTTTAGAAAGGAGCTTTTATGTAATTCACATTATTAA
Organism: Enterococcus sp. DIV2385; assembly: GCF_051711925.1. Lineage (NCBI taxonomy): Bacteria > Bacillati > Bacillota > Bacilli > Lactobacillales > Enterococcaceae > Enterococcus > Enterococcus sp. DIV2385. The sequence continues at coordinate 1,288,757 of NZ_JBIONV010000001.1, forward strand.
ATCAAGAAAATCAAGCCTATTGGGAAGCAACCTACATAGAAGCTTTTCCAGAAGAAGAGAGACTGCCGTTTGGTCAATTATTGACGTCTTCTCAAGCAGGAAAATTTCATTTGTTTGTTATTCAAGAGGCGGATGAGAACGTGGGGATTTTGTTAAATAGTCAAATTGCACCTGAAGCAACCTATGTCTTTTTCTTTGCAATTGATCAGCACCACCGAAACAAACGATTAGGCTCAACCGTGTTAGCGTTATTGAAGACACGTTATCCTAAGGGGTTCTTTTAGAGAGTGAAGAAATTGGCAAAAATGCAGCGAATGAAGCCCAAAGAGAAAAACGTTATCAGTTTTATGAAAGAAATGGCGTGCTGGATACAGGGTACTGATTATGGATAGAGGGCTCACTTTTCATATCATGTTTGCTGGAGCGTCAGGCTTCGGTGGAACGCAGCTACAGTTTTTATTAGACTTCCATCCAGTAGCAAAAATTTGGAAAAAGCCAAGTATTGATGGCATCAGGTAGTTTTTTTCAAATAAGTAAATTAAACAAACAAAAAAACATATGAAAGAACGGACCAATCGGTTCTTTCATATGTTTTTTATCATTAGTCTCGAAATAACTAGCGAATACCCAAAGCAATTCGTGCGTAACGGCTCATTTTATCCGTTGTCCAAGCAGGGTACCAGACTAATTTTACTTCGATATTATTCACTTCAGGAATATCTTTTAAAACACCATGGATTTGTTCTGTTAAAACATCTGCTAACGGACAACCCATTGTGGTTAAGGTCATTTTGATGACAGTATCACCAGTTTCTTCTGCAAATTCAACTTCATAAATTAGTCCTAAATTAACAATATCGATGCCTAATTCAGGGTCAATCACTGTTTCTAATGCAGTTAAAATATCTTCTTTAATTGCTTCAACTTCTTCGGTTGAACGTTGTTGAGGTTGTTCACTCATTCGTCTTCTACTCCTTTGCAAGTTGCCTCTTTACTATCATACCTTTTTTAAGAATGTTTGTAAATGAGAAGTATCTCACATGTCATGGAATTTACTGATTTACTAAAAAAGCTCATAAAATTCGAAATTCATTTTATTTTAATCAAAATCTCATTATTTTGTTGACATTAGAAAACAATGAGTTTAGAATGATCGATAACAATCTAAATTTAATTTTTGGATATTTTTAAAAAACTGAATTTTCAGTCAATTGAAAATATCAAAGGGAGGATTTTATGAAAATTAAGCAGGTGCATGTTAGGGCATCAAAAATCAAGCTGAAAGAAACATTTACAATCGCTTTGGGGACGATTGAATCCGCGGATAGTGCAATTGTGGAAATTGAAACAGAAGAGGGACTTATTGGATATGGAGAAGGAGGGCCAGGCATTTTTATTACCGGTGAAACGTTGGCTGGCACGCTTGAAACGATCGAATTATTTGGCCAAGCAATCATTGGCTTAAACCCCTTTAATATTGAGAAAATTCATGAAGTGATGGATAAAATATCTGCTTTCGCTCCAGCGGCAAAAGCAGCAATCGATATTGCTTGTTATGATTTGATGGGTCAGAAAGCTCAACTGCCTCTTTATCAATTGTTAGGCGGCTATGATAACCAAGTAATAACGGATATTACACTAGGTATTGATGAACCAAATGTGATGGCACAAAAAGCCGTCGAAAAAGTCAAACTAGGTTTTGATACATTAAAAATTAAAGTCGGAACAGGAATTGAAGCTGATATCGCAAGAGTAAAAGCGATTCGTGAAGCAGTTGGCTTTGATATCAAGCTCCGCTTAGATGCGAATCAGGCTTGGACGCCCAAAGATGCAGTTAAAGCGATTCAAGAATTAGTAGATTATCAAATTGAATTAGTGGAACAGCCAGTTAAAAGACGCGATTTAGAAGGTCTAAAATACGTTACTTCACAAGTTAATACGACAATTATGGCTGATGAAAGCTGTTTTGATGCTCAAGATGCGTTGGAATTAGTTAAAAAAGGCACAGTCGATGTTATCAATATAAAATTAATGAAGTGTGGCGGCATTCATGAAGCGCTGAAAATTAATCAGATTTGTGAAACAGCAGGCATCGAATGCATGATTGGTTGCATGGCGGAAGAAACAACCATTGGCATCACGGCTGCTGCCCATTTAGCTGCTGCTCAAAAGAATATCACACGAGCAGATTTAGATGCGACATTCGGTTTAGAAACTGCGCCCGTAACTGGGGGCGTATCCTTAGAAGCAAAACCATTATTGGAATTAGGAGAAGCAGCTGGATTAGGCATTTCTCATTAAAAAAGGAGTAAAGCAAATGAAGTATGATTTAAAGTATCTTAGTGTCCCTTTGCCTGAGGAAATTCAAAGGGTGAAAGAATTTGGCGATTTTGCAAGTGCGGATATTGCCATTGATTTTTGGTTGACAAAAGAACTTCCGCAGGCATTAAAAGAACGTTTGATAATTGAAAAAGATGTCATTAAAATGATGCGTATGAATGAGTATCCTCATAGCTTTGCAAAAGCTGATCAAATGATGAGAGACACTTTTCAGGATTATCAAACAGAGGAATTAATTCGTTTAAAAGAAACGGGATTAGTGGACTGGGTTTATATTGATGGTGAACCGTATTTCCAACTTCGATTTTTGGCCAATTTAATTAAAACAAATGCGGCATATGTTGCACGTTTGCGGGAAGCAGAAAGCAATCAATTAGAAATTCTCCGCAAAAAAGAACTAAAAGAGAACATCGAACAAATGCAAAAAAACGGTGGTAGAAAAGTGAAAACAACAATTAAAGCCACCATTCAGGTGAAAAAAGAATTTGAGCGTCCAGGTGAGCGTGTTCGTGTCCATTTGCCGCTACCCAAAGCGTGTCAACAACAATCAGAAATTGAAATCCTAGCTGCATCACCTGAAGCAACCTATATTGCGGCAGAAGATGCGCCTCAACGAACACTGTGTTTTGAAACAATCTTAAAAGAAAATCAAACGTTTACAGTTGAATATTGTTATGTTAATCGGATGGTTTACCAACAGTTAGAAGAAAATAACGTAGACAAAATGCAACCAAGCTTTGATTTAGAGGAACAGTTACCGCATATTCGATTCACGCCTTATTTAAGAAATTTAGCAGATGAGATTGTGGGCGATGAAAGTAATCCCTTAAAAAAGGCACGCTTGATTTATGACTTTGTGACGACAAAGATTCATTATTCTTTCATGCGTGAATATTTTACAATTTCCAATATTTCAGAGTATGCTGCAACTAATTTAAAAGGTGACTGCGGCGTGCAAGCGATTTTGTTTATCACGCTTTGTCGGATTGCAGGGATACCAGCCAAATGGCAATCGGGATTATATGTTTCTACACATTATACAGGCTGTCATGATTGGGCACAATTTTATATAGAACCGTACGGCTGGCTCTTTGCGGATTTATCTTTTGGCGGAGGTGCTTACCGAGACGGGGATAGACAGCGGTGGAATCATTATTTCGGCAATTTAGATGTTTTTAGAATGGTCGCAAATAGTGAGATCCAGGCAGACTTTCAGCCGGCAAAAATGCAATTGCGTGCAGACCCAATTGACAACCAGCGGGGAGAATTTGAGTACGAAAATGAGGGCTTGCCCTACGCATGCTTGATAGTTTCGCAAGAACGGCTTTCCATGGAAGAGTTGCCGTTTGATTGACACATAGGGGGAATAGTATGAAAAAGTTAAAAATGATGGGGATTATGTTATTTGTTAGTACGGTCTTGGTAGGTTGTGGCACAACAGCAGAAACAAAAAGAGACGAGAAAGCAACTGAGAAAACCAGTGTCTCGAAAAAAGTTTTAAATTTAATGGAGAACTCGGAAATCGGTTCAATGGATTCTATTTTTACACAAGATGAAGCCAGCATTAACGCACAGTCCAATGTCTTTGAAGGGCTATATCAATTAGATGAGAAGGATCAACTGATACCTGCTGCCGCTAAAGAGATGCCAGAAATTTCTGAAGATGGCAAACGATATACCATTAAACTAAGAGAAGATGGCAAGTGGTCCAATGGTGATGCTGTAACAGCCAATGATTTTGTTTTTGCTTGGCGTAAATTAGCGAATCCCAAAAACCAAGCCAATTACTTTTTCTTGTTAGAAGGAACGATTCTGAACGGAACAGCTATTACAAAAGAGGAAAAAGCACCAGAGGAATTGGGTGTCAAAGCGCTTGATGATTATACTTTGGAGGTTACTTTAGAAAAGCCTGTACCATATTTTACGTCCTTATTGGCATTTTCTCCATTTTTCCCACAAAACGAAGCATTCGTGAAAGAAAAAGGACAAGACTATGGCACTTCTAGTGAAATGATTGTATCTAATGGTCCGTTTTTAATGAAAAATTGGGATCAGTCAGCGATGTCGTGGGATTTTGTGCGTAATCCCGACTATTACGATAAAGAAAAAGTAAAATCAGAAACGATTCATTTTGAAGTTCTTAAAGAAACCAATACCGTTTATAATTTGTACGAATCAGGTGAATTAGATGTGGCTGTCTTAACAGGAGATTTTGCTAAACAAAATCGAGACAACCCAGACTATGAAGCAATCGAACGGTCAAAAGTATATTCCTTACGTTTAAACCAAAAAAGAAACGAAAAACCATCTATTTTTGCAAATGAGAATGTCCGCAAAGCTTTAGCTTATGCTTTGGATAAAAAAAGTTTAGTCAACAATATTTTAGCAGATGGTTCAAAAGAAATTTATGGGTACATTCCACAAAAATTTGTATATAACCCAGAAACGAATGAAGATTTTCGTCAAGAAGCAGGCACCCTTGTCAAAACAGACGCCAAAAAAGCCAAAGAGTATTTAGATAAAGCAAAAGCAGAGCTAAACGGAGATGTAGCCATTGAACTTCTTTCAAGAGATGGTGATAGTGACCGAAAAGTTGCTGAATTCATCCAAGGCCAGTTACAAGAAACGTTGCCAGGTCTCACTATTAATGTCAAAACAGTTCCTTTAAATAATGCGATTGAATTAATGAGAAAAGGGGATTATGAATTGTCTGTTGGCATGTGGGGACCCGATTATCAGGATCCAATGACTTTCTTAGAAAGCTCAGTTAGTGGTAACCGTATGAACTATTCTAGCCCAACGTTTGATCAACTAATTGAAGAAGCAACAACTAAATACGCAAATGATCCTGAAACTCGTTGGCAAACATTAATTAAAGCTGAAAAAGTATTGGTGGAAGAAGATGCCGCTTTAATTCCTTTATACCAAGAGGCCCGTAGTCAGCTTGTACGACCAGGTGTCAAAGGCATTCAGTATCATAACTTCGGTGCAACGAGCACATATAAGTATGCCTATAAAGAATAAATTAGTGAACAAAAGTACCTTTAGCTGAAGGTACTTTTTTTCCCGATAAGAGCTTCTTTTTTGTTAATAGTCAACAATTAATAAAAAAATAATTGAAAAAGGTTGACAAAAATAATGATACTCGTTAGAATAAGCACTGTTAACAAATGAATAGCGTTTTCATGTGACTAGATAATACTAGGCATGGAAGAATTTCGTAATACAATGTGGTGTACAATGGTTACGCAACATGTTTAACGGGATTGTTCTATGCTTTTTTTGTTGTTTTCACTGAAGATGTTAGAATTACTTCTGCAGAAGAGGGTCATTTATGAAAATTAAAAAGGTGCTAAATCAAAATGCTGTACTTGTTCTTGACGAAGGACAGGAGAAAGTAGCTGTAGGTAAAGGCGTCGGGTTTAATAAGACTAAAAATGATGTCTTATCTCGACAATTGGTGGAGCGGATGTTTGTGATGGAGCCAGAAGGACTGAAAAAACTTCAAGTACTGCTATCACAAATTGAAGACAAATACTTTTTAGCGAGTGAAGAAATTATCCAACATGCTGAAACGGTATTGGGTGAAAAGTTGAATGAACATATTAATATTGGGTTGAGTGATCACATTGCTTTTGCAGCTGAAAATATTCAAAATAATATTATTGTTCGGAACAAGCTTTTAAGTGAAATTGAGATTTTATATAGTGAAGAATTTGCTATTGCTCAATGGGCTGTAGAATATTTAACACAAACCTTAGAGATTCCATTTAGTTATGATGAAGCGGGATATATTGCAATTCATATCCATAGTGCTCGCAGCGGGCGTACTGATAATAGTAAAAGTATCCGTGAAGTTACAATCGTTTCTGAAATTATTCATTTAATCGAGCAGGAATTGGCTATTGATATTCATGATGATAAAAATAGTCTCAGTTATTCACGTTTGGTGAATCATTTACGTTTGTTTATTCATCGCTTCCAACAAAATCAATATGCTGTTTTAGATGAAGAAATTTTGGAAGTCGTAAAGAAAAAGTATGCTGAAAGCTATGAAATCTCAAAAAAAGTACAAGTCTTATTAATGAGAAATTTTCATTATCAAGTACCAAATGAAGAACTTGGTTATTTATCGATTCACATTGAACGATTAAGAATGACCAAATAATAAAAATTAAATAGTTTATGTGAGGAGTTACGTATAATGAAAGCGTATATGCAAAGAATGGGACGTTCGTTAATGTTACCAGTTGCTGTATTACCGGCGGCTTCTTTATTAGTCGGTATTGCCAACTGGATCGTGGGAACAATCGGCGCTAGTCCAGCCACAACTTTTCTAATGAATGGTGGTTTGGCTATCTTAAACAACTTAGCATTATTATTTGCAGTTGGTTTAGCGTTAGGAATGTCAAAAGATAAAGATGGATCGGCAGCATTAGCTGGTTTAGTCGCTTATTTAGTGCCAAAAACTGTTTTAGCGCCTGCTTCTATCCAAGCCATTAAAGGCTTCAAGGATATTGCTGAAGTAAACCCAGCCTTCAACAGCATGGACAACAATGTCTTTGTCGGGATTGTCGCTGGTTTAGTTGCCGCGGCAATGTATAATCGTTTCTCTGGTGTGAAATTGCCAATGGCTTTATCATTCTTTAGTGGAAAACGTTTAGTTCCTATTATGTCAGCTATTTCGATGTTAGCAATCTCAGCTGTCTTATTCTTCTTCTGGCCAGTTGTTTATAACGGATTAGTTGCTTTTGGTAAAGGAATCTCTAGCTTAGGTTTCGTAGGAGCTGGCTTGTATGGTTTCTTTAACCGACTATTAATTCCAACAGGCTTACACCATGCTTTGAATTCTGTTTTCTGGTTTGATGTTGCTGGTATCAATGATATTGGGAACTTTTTAGCTGGTCAACAAGCGTTAGATACTGGTAAAGCAATTGTAGGACAAACGGGTATGTATCAAGCTGGTTTCTTCCCAGTAATGATGTTTGGTTTACCAGCAGGCGCGTTTGCAATTTATCAATGTGCACGTCCTGAGAAGAAAAAAGTTACAGCTTCATTAATGTTAGCTGCTGGTTTTGCGGCTTTCTTTACAGGCGTTACTGAACCTTTAGAATTCTCATTTATGTTCGTTGCTTGGCCTTTATATGTTTTACATGCAGTCTTTACAGGTATTTCTTTAGCACTCGCTGCGTTTATGCATTGGACAGCTGGCTTTGCCTTTAGTGCAGGTTTTGTAGACTTCTTCTTAAGTTTGAAAAACCCAGTCGCGAATCATCCAATGATGTTGGTGGTTCAAGGACTTGTCTTTGCAGCAATTTACTACTTCGGTTTCCGTTTTGCAATCACTAAGTTTAACTTAATGACACCAGGACGTGAAGAAGGCGATGGCGAAGAAACGCCAGATGTTGCAGAAGGCGACAACAAATTTGCTTCTCTAGCTCGTCGTATTTATGATGGTTTAGGCGCTGATGCTAATGTAACTTCTATTGATAACTGTACAACTCGTTTACGCTTAACAGTGAAAGATACAGGCAAAGTGGATCAAGCAAAAATTAAAGCAACTGGGGTTCCTGGTGTGAAAGTCATTGATGACACCAATATCCAAGTGATCGTTGGTACGGAAGTACAATTTGTTGCTGACGAAATGCAACGATTATATAACCACCAAGCGCCAGCAACACCAGTCAAAGAAACACCTGTTTCTCAACCAGTTGTTGAAGAAAAAGCACCAGTTTCAACAAAAGAAACTGAATTATATTCTGTAGCGAATGGGAAAGTTATTCCTATTTCTGAAGTACCAGATGATGTTTTCTCAGCAAAAATGATGGGTGACGGTTATGCTGTCGTACCAACAGACGGCGAAGTTTCAACACCCGTTGCTGGTAAAATTACTAGCATTTTCCCAACAAAACATGCGTTAGGTATCCAAACAGATTCAGGCATTGAAGTATTATTACACATGGGTCTAGATACTGTTGAGTTACAAGGTGGACCATTTACATTACATGTTGAAGAAGGCCAAGTTGTAAAACAAGGCGATAAAATTGCAACCATTGATTTAGCCGCATTAGAACAAGCTGGCAAAAAATCAGATTTAATTGTTGTTTTCACAAATCAAGATATCGTTGCTCAATACGATTTACAAAAAGCAGGTCAAACGACTTCAATAAATGATGTAATCGGGAATGTTACCGTAAAATAAAAGTAAAAAAGGGCTAGCCGCAAGGCAGCCCTTTTTTTATATTCTTTGAAAGTATTAGTGTCTGTAGAGACAGTAATTCAAAATCGCTTGCTCTACAGATTTTTATTTATAAATAGCCTTAGAAAGTTTCGCATAATTGAACACTTTAACCACTCACAAAAATGGCCAATGTAACGGACAGAAAACAAGGAAGCGTTTTCTTTTATATGGATTATAATAAATATATCAAGGAGGGGTTGCTATGAGTTCGAAAAAAGAACGTGGACAAAAATTGTTGTTACTTCTCTCAAAAAAACAAGATTATATGACTGCAGAAGAATTGGCAAACTGCCTAAGTACTTCTCCTAAGACAGTTTATCGTTTGATAAAAAAAATTAACGATGAATTTTCAGAAGGTTCACTCATATTATCTGAGAAAGGACGAGGATACAAGCTAGACTATGAACGATTTATGGAACAGAATCGACATTTAGCCGAAAAAGAAAGTGATTTTTCGCCAAGGGAAAGACGCAATCGAATTCTGGAGGAATTGTTGTTAGCTTCTCCACAAGCTAAAAATGTTTATGAATTATTTGCAAGATATTATGTTGGCGATTCTGTGATATTTAGCGATGAACAACAATTATCCGAAGATTTAAAGAAATATGATTTAACACTCAAACGGAAAAATCGAACGTTGGCAATTATCGGTGAGGAAAGAGCTATCAGGAAAGCCATTTCCGATAGAATACAACTGTTGAACATTATCGATATTGAGGATCTTCGAAACAACAAAGCATTAAATTTTAATAATTATGATGTCCTTTTTACGTTAGATCAAGTCAGGAACATTGAAAAAAAACTGGATATTACTATTCCACATCCATATAACGTAAACATCTTTTCGCATCTTTATATCTTAATTAGTCGTTCACGAAAAGTAGCTATTTCTGAAAAATACCAATTATCTAACGAAGAAGAACAAGAATTAACAAAGGACTTAGTACTCAAAAAGGTCGCGCAAACAACGATTCAACAGATTGAAACTTATTTAAATAAGAGACTGCCTAACGTTGAAATTTATTACTTATATCAATATTTGGTTTCTTCTAGGATGCAAGGTTCATTTAGTAAAGTAACTAATTTTTCTTTCAAAGTAATGCAAATTACTCAATTTTATTTAGAGGAAATGAGTGCACAACTAAAAATTTTAACTGATAATGATCAGCTACTTCTTGAATTGGCTAGTCATATAAAACCAATGATAAATCGTCTTGAAAACGGCATACATGTTAAGAATAGTTTATTGGATCAAATAAAAATGACGTATGAAACAATTTTCAGAAAAATTGTGCAAGTTTCTAAGCAAGTAAGTAAAAACTATCAACTACCGGCTATAAACGAAGACGAGAATGGGTTTATTACATTGTATTTTGCGCGAATGATTGAAACCAATCAGTTACCTATTCGTACTTTGATTATGTGTACCACTGGAATTGGAACTTCAGAACTATTGAGAGTAAAAGTTGAAAAGAAATTCCCTGAATTACAAATTGTTGAAATTATTGCCACACGAAATATAAAGAAATCATTAAAAGATTATTCTGATATTGAATTGATTCTTACAACGATTCATTTACAGGAAAAGGTCCCCATTAAATCATTGTTGGTAAGTGCCATGTTTACAATGGATGATCAGTATCGATTACAAAGAAAAGTTGAGGAAATCTATCATGAACGTTAATCCTTTATACCAAGTTTTCCTAAACCAAGAACTTCTTTCAAAACAGCAAGTATATCAATTCATTGCAGAAACAGCAGCACCTTGGTTAACGCCCGAAGAAAAAAAGCAGATTGAGGAATCTTTGGTAAATCGTGAGAAGATGGGAAGTAATCAGATTGCAGAGCAAGTTGTCTTGCCACATTTAGAGAATGCACTCTTGAAAAAAAGTGAAATATATCTGATTGGCTTAAAAACAGAAATCCAAGAATGGACGGCAGACATTAAGCAAGTGAAATTAATTATTGTCATCTTACTAAAAGAAAATGAACAGTTAAAAGTAAAAAAAGAAATCAGTCGATTTACTAGAAAATTAGCAAATGAAGACTTCTTAGAAAAGTTGTTGCGTTTAAAAACAGAAACAGATTTTTATAAAAATATAGAAAAATTTGAGGAGGAAAAATAATGAAGATAGTCGGCGTAGCAGCCTGCACAGTAGGAATTGCTCACACATATATCGCACAAGAAAAATTGGAGAACGCTGCAAAAAAAGCAGGAGTTGAGATCCATATAGAAACACAAGGGACCATTGGGATTGAAAACAAACTAACGGATGAACAAATTAAGGAAGCGGACATTGTTATATTAGCCATTGATGTAAAAATTTCTGGAAGAGAGCGTTTTGATGGGAAACGAATCATTCAAGTACCTACAGAAGTTGCTGTAAAATCACCCACTAAACTAATTGAAAAAGCAGAAGAAGTTATGACACAAGAAAAGTAACCTTCTAGGAGGAATTGTAATGGAAGTAAAGGATATCATTGACTTAAAAACCGTTAAAACGAATATGAATGTAAATACAAAAGAGGAAGCGTTAAAAGAATTAGCCAATCTTTTGCTTGAAAATGGCAATATTTCAGATGAAAAAGGCTTTATAAAAGATATCTATGTTAGAGAGGCGGAAGGCCAAACAGGCATCGGAAACTATCTAGCCATTCCACATGGCAAAAGTGCGTATGTAAAAAAAATAGGCGTGGCCATTGGTATTAATGGTACAGAAATTCCTTGGGAATCTTTAGATGATAATGGCGTAAAAGGAATCATTCTTTTTGCTGTGGGTAATGATCATAAAGAAACAACTAGCCATCTTAAACTATTATCATTGTTTGCCAGAAAACTCGGAAATGATGAAGTAGTGAGAGAATTCCTTCAATCAAAATCGCCAGAGGATGTAGTAAAGGCATTCTCTTAATGAAATTACTAAGACAGCATATTGTGGATATTTTCTACAGAAGAATCCACAACAGTAATTTTTTTAAATAGAAAATAAAATGAAAAGAACAATGTTTAGGAGGATAAAAATGAAAAAACTAAAAGAGTTAAATCTTAAAGGTCATTTATTAACAGCAATCTCATATTTAATTCCAATTGTCTGTGGTGCTGGCTTTTTAATTGCAATTGGTATGGGGTTTGGCGGCTCAAGTCAAGGAACCTTGGTACCAGGTGAATTTTCGCTTTGGGATGCTTTAGCTACTATGGGTGGCGCTGGCTTAGGCTTACTTCCGGTTGTTATATCTACTGGCATTTCTTTTTCAATCGCCAGTAAACCTGGAATTGCTCCAGGCTTTATTATTGGTTTAACTGCGAATGCAGTTGGTGCCGGCTTTATTGGTGGTATTTTAGGTGGTTACTTGGCAGGATATCTTGTATTAGCTATTTTAAAATATGTGAAATTACCAAACTGGGCGAGAGGGTTAATGCCAACATTAATTATTCCATTTTTAACCTCAATTACTGGTGGATTAATCATGGTATATATTATCGGGACCCCAATAACGGCATTTACTTCATTATTAACGAACTTTTTAGATAGCTTAGGTAACTCGTCATTATTAATTTTTGGTGGTGTAATTGGTTTATTAAGTGGTATAGACTATGGCGGACCCATTAACAAAACTGTTTTTGCCTTTGTTTTGACAATGCAAGCGGAAGGACTTAATGGACCAATTACAGCATTGCAATTAGTAAATACAGCAACGCCAATAGGCTTTGGATTAGCTTTCTTCTTTGCTAAATTATTTAGAAAAAATATTTATACAAAACTAGAAGTTGAAACGTTAAAGTCTGCCGTACCAATGGGAGTGATTAACATTGTTGAAGGTGTTATTCCTTTAGTTATGAATGATATTGTCCGAGGAGTCATTGCTACAGCGATTGGTGGCTTCGTGGGTGGCGCAACAACAATGATCTTAGGGGCAGATGCGACAGTTCCATTTGGCGGTGTTTTAATGATTCCAACAATGAGTAAACCGCTGGCTGGCATTATTGCAATTGTTGTAAACGCTGTGGTTACCGGTTTAGTTTTAGCTATTATTAAGAAAGATGTAACTGAGAAAGATATGGAAGCGTTAGTAGAAAAAGAAGAAGAGGAGATAAACTTGGAAGATATTCAGATTTTCTAAACAAAATGAAAAAGCGCAACAAAATTAATGCAATTTATATTGCCTGTCAGAGATGTGTCAACGTCTGAATATAACGAGTTAGAAAAATTTTCAAAAACATCAACCAAATAATCAGATAGAAAGAGTTGAAAATTAGAATGAACAAAGTTGAATTTTCTCCGTCACTAATGACGATGGATTTGGACAAGTTTAAACAACAAATCACCTTTTTGAATGATCATGTTGCTTCGTATCACATAGACATTATGGATGGTCACTATGTGCCAAACATTACATTATCTCCGTGGTTTATTGAGGAGTTAAGAAAAATTTCGAAGCTCCCAGTATCTGCCCATTTAATGGTTACGAATCCAAGCTTTTGGGTACAACAACTAGTAGATATCAAATGTGAATGGATTTGTATGCATGCAGAGGTTTTAGATGGTCTAGCATTTCGCCTAATTGACCAAATTCACAATGCTAATCTTAAAGCAGGGATCGTCCTTAATCCCGAAACGCCTATTGAATCAATCTTTCCATATATTGAATTGTTGGATAAAATCACAATCATGACCGTTGATCCAGGCTTTGCTGGCCAGCGATTTATTGAAGGAACACTTGATAAAATTGTTGCTCTTCGTAATTTACGTGAAGAAAAAGGGTATCGTTATGTAATTGAAATGGACGGCTCATCGAATAGAAATTCATTTAAGCGAATTGATGCTGCAGGACCTGATATTTATATTGTTGGTAGAAGCGGATTGTTTGGATTGAATGAAGATATTGAAAAAGCTTGGAGAATGATGAGTAGAGACTATGAAGAAATGACTGGGAAAAAAATTCCATAAAACATTTGACTGTTTGTTAAAAGAATAGATAAGTTGTATAAAGTCAAGCCTAGAAAAGAATTTTGTTCATTCTTATCTGGGCTTTTTTGATGCAATAAATAAGCGCCAATAGAACAAAATTACTTGTTATTCTATTCTAGGTGAAAACGTTCAATCTTGCGAAGTTACGGTTTGTTCACAAAAAAGTTACTTTTATTAAATAAAACTAAAGAAGTAACAAAAACTTCGCTTTTTTCGGTTATTTCAAGTAACATAGAACGTATCTTAAAAGAAAAAGTTTGGATGATTCGATGCGTAGAGTAAGAAAAATAATTTATAAAATCATGCTACTTTTGTTTGTTGGTTTAGTTGCTGGTCTTGGCTATCTTGGCTATAAAATACATCAAAATGTTGAAACGGTAATGACCTTTGAAAAACAAGTAGAAGCAGAAGTCAAAAAAAATAAAATACCTGAATACAAAACATTAGCTTTAGCGATTATCTATACAGAGTCTAAAGGGAAATCTGGCGATATTATGCAGAGCAGTGAAAGTGTTTATGGACAACAAGAAGTGATTGAAACACCAGAGGAAAGTATCGCACATGGCGTCAAATTTCTTGCGGAAGCGTTAGCGAAAGCGAAAGAAGCTGGCTGTGATGAATGGACAGGCGTACAAGCATATAATTATGGACTGGATTATATTCAGTTTGTTAAAGAACGTGGCGGGAAACACACGACAGAGTTAGCAGAAGAATATTCAAGAGAAGTCCTTTCACCGTTGCTAGGGAATGACCAAAATACGAAATATCGTTATTATCGTTGGCAAGCGTTAGTTTACAATGGTGGTTACCTTTATCAAAATGGTGGCAATATGTTCTATGCGGAAATTGTCAAAATGAATCGTTGGTTTATTGAAAAGTTAAATTAAAACGAGAAAAGTCTAAAGAATTCTTTCAACTTACAGGAATTTTTTAGGCTTTTCTTGCAGTTTCATGAAAATGCAAGTAAACTAGAAGGGATGTAACTGATTAATTGAAAAGGTAGGGAAAGAGCTGGATGTTGAATAAAGTCGACCTGAAAAAAGGGTTAAGTACAGAAGAAGTTGCCAAGCAGAAAGAGTTAGGCCTTCAAAATAATTATGAGGAAAATGTAGCAAAATCTACAAAAGATATTATTTTTGATAACGTCATGACGTTATTCAACTTTTTAAACTTTGCAATCGCTGTTTGTTTACTATTTGTCGGAGCGTATTCCAATCTGGCTTTCTTAGCGATTATTATTGTGAACATGTCAATCGGGATTTTCCAAGAAATTCATGCCCGTAATTTAGTTCAAAAATTATCTATTGTGGCAAAAGAAAATGTTCATGTTGTTCGAAATGGCGTACAACAAGAAATTGATACAAAAGAACTAGTTATGGAAGATATTGTTATTATCTCTGCAGGGGAACAAGTTCCTTCTGATATGGAAGTTATTGACGGTAAAGTCGAAGCGAATGAAGCGTTGTTAACAGGTGAATCAGATTTAATTGAAAAGGAAATCGGCGATACCTTGCTTTCTGGAAGTTTCATTGTTAGCGGACAAGCCTATGCCCGTGTTATCCACGTTGGAGCCGAAAACTATGCTGTGAAAATCACCCAAGAAGCCAAAGTGCATAAACCAATTCAATCAGAGTTAGTCAATTCGATTCGTAAAGTCTCTAAATTTACAAGTTGGGTGATTATTCCTCTAGGGATTATTTTATTTGTTGAAGCTTTTTGGTTAAGAGATGCTGGCATTAAAACATCTGTTGTTGCTTCTGCAGCTGCTTTGTTAGGGATGTTACCAAAAGGATTAGTACTATTAATTAGTATTGCACTGACAACAGGTGTCATTAAGTTAGCCAAAAAACGTATTCTAGTACAAGATATGTACTCAATTGAAACATTGGCCCATGTGGACACTTTGTGTTTAGATAAAACTGGAACAATTACAGAAGGTAAAATGAAAGTGCAAAAGGCGATTATCTTGCATGACAAATATGAAGAACTTTTCCCGCAGATTATCGGAAGCTACCTATCTGAAAGTACGGATAATAATATTACAATGCAAGCAATTCGTGATCATTATGAAGTATCCAATCGATTTGGCGCAAAAGAAGTCTTGGCTTTTTCTTCTGAACGAAAATGGGGAGCTATTGAATTTCCAGAAATTGGGACAGTTTATTTAGGGGCTCCTGAGCGTTTGGTAGACGATAGTCGGTTGCCAGAAGCTGTCTTTACAGCACAAGAGAATGGGTATCGCGTCTTGATGTTAGCCATTGCGGAACAACAACCGTTAAACGAAACCAAAATGCCTTATTTAGAGCCATTAGCAATTCTAGAAATTGATGATCCAATTCGCCAAAATGCCAAAGAAACACTGGCTTATCTAAAAGAAGAAGGAATCGACTTAAAAGTAATTTCTGGTGATAATCCGGTAACTGTTTCAAATATTGCTCGTCGTGCTGGGCTACCCGGTTATGAGTCTTATATTGATTTGTCGACCAAAACGACAGAAGCAGAAGTGCGTGAAGCAGTTCAGCAATACACAGTGTTCGGACGTGTATCGCCTCAGCAAAAAAGAACCATTGTACGTGAGTTGAAAGACACAGAGCATGTGGTGGCGATGACCGGCGATGGCGTCAACGATGTTTTAGCGTTACGAGAAGCGGATTGTAGTATCGCCATGGCAGAGGGAGATGGCGCTACTCGGCAAATTTCTAATCTAGTTTTACTAGATTCTGATTTTACAACGTTACCAGATGTCTTGTTTGAAGGACGACGTGTGGTAAATAATGTAACCCGAGTTTCCAGCGTTTTCTTCATTAAAACGATTTATTCGTTTATTCTCTCAATCATTTGTGCCTTAACGGCCATTGCGTTCCCGTTCATTCCGATTCAAGTGACCTTGATTGATTTAGCAATTGAAGGATATCCTGCTTTCTTCTTATCTTTCGAAGGGGACAAACGAAAAGTTGTCGGGAAGTTTTTACCAACGGCTTTGAAAAATGCGTCTGTTAATGCGCTTTTAGTTGTAGCGAATATCATTGCTGTTTATCTGATTGGACAAAATCAAGGATTTTCTTCTTTAGACACCACGACGTTAATGTATTATTTATTAGTTGGAATTAGCTGTATGGCTGTTGTTCGAGCATGTCTGCCTTTAAATCCATTACGCATTTTCTTGGTTTTCAGTACCATTATTGGTATTTATGTAGCAGCTATGTTATTCCACAACATTTTAGAAATTGGTTTCTTAACTTCGCAAACAATGGGTCTCTTCTTTATTATGATGGCCATTAATATTGTAGTGCGTGTAACAATTGGTTTCGTACAAATGAAACGTGCTGGAAAAACAATTAAAGATTTATAAAAAGCAGAGGTTGAGCTAAAAGCATTCGTCTCCAGAAATGCAGTTCTTCTTTAAATCTTGAAGGAAGTCGGAGCAAGCTTGATGTTTAACTGATTATTTTAAGAGTTAGTGTCTGGGGCAGGAGTCAAGATGACTTTTGTCCTAGATACTTTCTTTTTTTGTTGAGTTGAAACAAGATACTTGAAAAACAGAGATTATGTGATACAATAAATCATGTGTAAATGTGTCCATTGGAATTCGCACTGAAATGACAGTGCGTTTTTTAAACGGTCAATCACATGAGTTAGCACAATGCTATTCTTAGGAGGTGAGGACAATGGCACAACGCATTCCTCAGGAAGTCATTGAGGAAGTTCGTCACCGAACGAATATAGTAGATATTATTGGGCAGTATGTCCAGTTAAAAAAATCCGGTAAAAATTATATGGGTTTATGTCCGTTTCACGAAGAACGTTCCCCTTCATTTTCAGTAGCAGAAGACAAACAAATTTTTCACTGTTTTGGCTGCGGGAAAGGTGGAACTGTTTTTAATTTCTTGCAAGAAATTGAAGGCATTAGTTTTCCAGAATCCGTGAAACGTGTTGCAGATTTGGAACATTTATCTGTGGACTTTGATTGGTCAGAGCCGCGTGAAGTAGCGGATACCCCAGAAAACCAACAAAGACGGAGTTTGTTACAACTGCATAGTAAAGCCGCAGAACTTTACCATCATATTTTAGTGAATACTAAAATTGGCGAACCCGCATTAAACTATTTATTAGAGCGGGGGTTAACACAAGAACTAATTGAGACCTTTCAAATTGGATTTGCGCCGCAAAAACGTGATTTCTTAAGTCAAGTTTTTAAAAACGAACAACTGGATGAAACGCTTTTTGAGCCTTCTGGGCTGTTTGTCCAAAGAGATAACGGTACGTTTTTGGATCGTTTCTATCAACGAATCATGTTTCCAATTAATGATCCCCAAGGCAATGTCATCGCCTTTTCTGGTCGCTTGTTAAAAACAGCTGATTTTCCAGGGGATGAGATGCCTAAATACTTGAATAGTCCTGAAACAACACTTTTTAATAAGCGAGAAACGCTGTTTAACTTTGATAAAGCCAGAAAAGAAATTCGTAAAGAAAATACAGTCTTGCTTTTTGAAGGATTCATGGATGTTATCGCTGCTTGGCAATCAGGCGTAAAAAGTGGGGTGGCTTCAATGGGGACTAGTTTGACCAATGAACAAATTCGGCGTTTGGAACGGGTCGCTAAGGAAGTAGTTATTTGTTACGATGGCGATAATGCCGGTGTTCAAGCCACAAACCGTGCGATTCAATTATTGCAAGAAAACAGTCATTTTGACTTGAGTATTGTCAGCATCCCTGAAAAGCTGGATCCTGATGAATATGTGCGGAAATATGGCGCAGAAGCTTTTCAAAATTTAGCCAATCATGGCCGAGAAACAGTTTTTAGTTTTAAAATGAACTATCATCGGTTAACTAGAAACATGAATAACGAAAAAGAACAATTGGATTATGTGAACGAATTGTTACGGGAGTTAACCAATGTTCAATCTCCCTTGGAACGTGATCGTTATTTAAACCAAATTGCTCAGGAATTTCAACTTTCTGTTCATAGTTTGGAAGAGCAATTCAATCAATTGAAGCAAGAGCAACGTTCAGTCCAACGGCAAGAAAGGCAACAATTTTATCAAGATGAAATGATGCCACCACCAATGGAAGAACCTGTTTTTGAAGAGAATCACGTCCAGAACAAGTTACCGTTAACCCAAGTTCAAAAAGCAGAACGTTCTTTATTATTTCGTTTAATGAATGAACAAGGAGTACGGCAAACCATTCAACAATTGCCAGATTTTTCATTCGCTCATGATGAATACCAAGAATTATATTTCTTGCTAGAAAGTTATGCGACACTGCATCAAAGTTTCGACATTGCCGATTTTATTAATTTTTTGCAAGATAATCAAACCAAACAATTAGCAATTGAAATTGCGTATCAGAATTTATCGGAAGAAAGCTCTGAGCGAGAAGTTGCCGATTTATTACATGTAATTGCCTTGTCAAGTATTGCAGAGGCAATTGAGCAGAAAAAGATTCAACAGCAAGAAGCAAAACGAGTGGGCAACCAACAGCTTGAAGCCGAATTAACAATGGAGATTATCCAATTGGCTCGACAGCTTAAAGCTCAACGAACATTTACTTAAGCAATAAATGAATAGAACTAAGCGTTTTGTTCATTTTATTTTGATAAGTCCCAGTGATTTATCAGTTATTTCAAGCGTGAACCGAAAAATGAAGGGGGCCTTCTTTCATGGAAAAAGAAACAAGTAAAAAATATGAAGCTGCAGTGGCAGCATTTATCAAAGAAAACAAGCCTAAAGGAACAGTGGTTTATGATGATTTAGCGAATCAATTAGCCACACCGTATACTTTGGATGCAGAAGCTATGGAAAAATTGATCCAAAAAGTTGAAGATGCTGGTATCAGCGTGGTCGATGAAAATGGAGACCCAAGTGAACATAGCTTGAAAAAAGATGAAAAAGAAGCGGAAAAGGCCCAAGCAGAAGACTTATCTGCGCCAACAGGTGTTAAAATTAATGATCCCGTGCGTATGTACCTAAAAGAAATTGGGCGCGTTCAATTATTAACTGCCGCAGAAGAAGTTGAATTGGCACTTAAAATTGAAGAAGGCGATCAAGAAGCAAAACAACGTTTAGCAGAAGCCAACTTACGTTTGGTTGTTTCAATTGCCAAACGATATGTAGGTCGTGGTATGCAATTCTTGGATTTAATTCAAGAAGGTAATATGGGCTTAATGAAAGCTGTTGAAAAATTTGACTACCGTAAAGGGTTCAAATTCTCTACGTATGCTACTTGGTGGATTCGTCAAGCGATTACGCGGGCAATTGCGGACCAAGCTAGAACGATTCGAATTCCTGTTCATATGGTTGAAACAATCAATAAATTGATTCGGATTCAACGCCAACTATTGCAAGATTTAGGTAGAGAACCAACGCCAGAAGAAATTGGTGCGGAAATGGATTTACCAACAGAAAAAGTTCGTGAAATCCTAAAAATCGCACAAGAGCCAGTCTCTTTAGAAACACCAATTGGTGAAGAAGATGATTCACATTTAGGTGATTTCATTGAAGACCAAGATGCTACCAGTCCTGCTGAACATGCAGCTTACGAATTGTTAAAAGAACAACTAGAAGATGTTCTGGATACTTTAACAGACCGTGAAGAAAATGTTTTACGTTTACGTTTTGGTTTAGATGATGGTCGGACACGTACGCTAGAAGAAGTCGGAAAAGTTTTCGGTGTCACTCGTGAACGTATTCGTCAAATTGAAGCAAAAGCGTTAAGAAAACTAAGACATCCTTCTCGTTCAAAACAATTAAAAGACTTTTTAGAATAAACATACCGTTTAGCGGCTCTTTTCGTGCATGCGAGAAGAGCCGCTTTTGATTTTTAAAAAGTCTCTAAATGTCATTGCTAGTTATTGGAAGAAGGCGCAAGTTGTGGTAAATTAGAAGTAATGGAATATTAGCAGAATGTGAGGCGGAAGAATGACAAAAAAATGTCCGAAGTGCGGGAACGAATTCGATGCAGAATTAACGACCTGCCCAACATGTGGCTATTCACTAACTGACACAACAGTTGATAAAGAAGAAGCGGAAACGACTTCAACAAATATAGATTTTGAAACACAGGAAAATGAACAACACGAAGATCAATTAAATGAGAATATTGAATGGTCTGAGTTAAAAGATATGAGCTTAGGCCATGTGATGGAACTGTTTGGCGAATCACCAGAAGAAGAAAGTAATGATGACAAAAAAGAAGAGTCGACAGAAGATAACTTAATAGTCTCTGATTCAGAGGATGTTTCTGGTCTAGAAACATCGCTTCAAGAAGGGGCTAGTGAGGAGACTCATGATTCGGTGGAGAAGTCGACACCAGCGACAGAAGAGACGCCTACTCATTCAACAGAAGAAAAACTAGCAACGGACGAAGCAGTTAATTTAGAAGAAACAACGGAAGAAACAACTACTGTTGAAGCAGAAACAGCTGAGGTATCTAAGACGGTGAAGTCAGAAGAGGAAGCTTTAACAGAGATTTCAGGAACTGAAGTTATCTCTACTACTTCTGAAGAAGAAATTTTTTCACAACCACCGATAGAAGATCAAGATGTAACACCAAACGAAACTTTGCAAGCTTATATTCAAGCGCATCGAGCAGATACAGAAATGTCTGAAAATCCATCAGAAGAAACAGCAGAGACCCAAGAGTTAGAAAACAGCGGTGAGGCAGTATTAACCCAAGCCGAAACACCAACTGAATCCATTTCAGATTCTGAAGAAGGGTTAACAAGTGCAGCGTCGCTAGAAGCACCGAGCGACGCTGATGCAACCGAGGAAAAAGTTTCAAATTCAGGTGTGATACCACCGATGAATGAAACTGGGAATGCTCAACCAGCGCCTGCTCCGAAGAAACCATCAAAAAAAGTGGCTTTCGTTGCGCTTGCGGTTGTTTTATTAGCTGGAGGTAGTGCTTGGGCGTATCATGATCAAACGCAAAAAGCTGCCGCACAAGAGGCGGCGGCACTAACCAAGAAAACAGATACGCTGAAAGATGAACTAGCAGCCTTTTATACCACGAAGGAGCAAGCTTTTATTAAACCCGATATGGTGACTGTTAGTCCAGAAAAACTCTCAAAACAAGTCGCGGAAATTAAAGATTCAGAAGAGTATTCTCAATTAAATAAACAAATTCAAACATTGAAAGAGAAGCAACAAACCATTCAACAAATCAACCAATTATTTGAGGCGCCGATTGTCAATGGCAATGAGTTGAAACCGGCGATTCTAGCTGCTGATCAACCAATTTCCGTAAAGAAATTAACAGGAAATGATCCATTTGACCAATTGATGAACCAAGCAATCGATCAAGCGAACCAACAATACAACCAATTACAAAAAGCTAAAAAAGCGGTTGAGGTCATTTATAAAGATGGAAAAACTACCAATCAGCTGAATCGAGACACGTATCAAGCTGCTAAGGCAGAAGTAGATAAAGTAACAAGTGATAAGCTGAAAAAAGAATTGGTCAAACAAGTCACGACAGCTGACCAAGCGTTAACCAAGGTTGAAGAAGAACAGAAAAGAATTGCAGAAGAACAAGCTGCCGCAGAGCAAGCAAAACAAGCAGAAGAACAAGCGAAACAAGCTGCTGCCGCGAAAAAAGAGAACGCTAAGAAGGAGGAAACAGCAAAAACAGAAGCGAATGGCTACACGGCGCCGAACAGTGACGGGGTTTACACTAGTCCGCTTTATGCGCCAGATGCTGCCGATATCGCTGATAGTAGCAATCCAGCGTGGACATGGGCACCAGGTGTGAAAGAAAAAGTCTTAGACACAGTGATTGCTCGTGGCTATGTGGTTCCTGGCGGATATTCTTTAGAACCTGCCAAAATTGTGAATGGCGAAGGTTACTACAATCTTTATGCAACAAACAATCAATCAAAATTATTAGAAGGCACTACAGAGAAAAATGTTCACATGTATTTAGTTACAATCAATGCTAAAACAGGTTGGTTCAAAGGGAACGCTTCTCGTAATGCAGGGCAATAAAAGAAAATAGAAACAATCGAACAAAAGCGGAAATCTTTTGTTCGATTGATTTTCCTTGAGGAGTTAATGATAAATGAGAGAATTACTAGCAACAACATTTACCGGCATTGTGGTCGATGAAAATGAACAATTTTATTTTGTTCAAAAAAATGGCATCACATTCCGTTTAAAAAAAGAAGAAGGTACGCATGCCATAGGAGAGGCTGTAGAAGGCTTTGGTTATTTAAATCAAAAACAAGAGCCAGCACTGACAACTACAATTCCTACTGTGCGCATTGGTAGCTATGGCTTTGGTACTGTCACAGGAACGAGACGTGATTTAGGTGTCTTTGTGGATGTTGGCTTACCAGATAAAGATGTCGTTATTTCGTTGGATGAATTACCAACTATGCGGGAACTTTGGCCTAAAAAAGAAGACCGAGTAATGGTTACTTTAAAAGTGGACAGTAAAGACCGCATTTGGGGCGAATTAGCAGATGAAAAAGTCTTTAAAGCAATGGCAAAACGCGGGAATGCTGAAATGCAAAACCAAAACTTAACCGGGCATGTATATCGTCTGAAACTTGCAGGAACGTATATTTTAACTGATGATTTATACATTGGATTTATCCATCCTTCTGAACGATTCCAGGAACCACGTTTAGGTGAAAAAGTAGTGGGGCGTGTGATTGGCGTGCGGCCGGACGGCGTATTGAATCTTTCATTAAAACCAAGAAGTCATGAAGTAATCAGCGATGATGCGTTAATGATTCTAACTTTCTTAGAAAGAGCAAACGATCACCAAATTCCTTTCACCGATAAATCAAGCCCTGATGAAATTAAACAAACCTTTGGCATTAGTAAAGCTCAATTTAAACGCGCCTTAGGCCATTTAATGAAACAAAAATTAATTAAACAAGAAGATGGTAAAACAATTCTAATTGGCTCGTTGGAACAATCAAAAGAAAAAAATTAAGGTAGCTAATTGAGAATATCTTGCAAATTACAGTTATTTCTTTTATAATTATTTTAATTTGATTGATAAATTAAGTTTCTTAATTTATAATCATTCTAAACAAGGAGCTGTAATAATGGATTCGACTGCTGCTTTAAAAAAGACAAAAAAACAATTACATGAATCAGGCTTTAAATTAACACCACAACGGGAAGCAACCGTACTTGTATTATTGGAAAATGAAAAAGATCATTTATCAGCAGAAGAAATTTACTTCTTGGTAAAACAAAAAAGTCCGGAAATTGGTCTAGCAACAGTCTATCGAACGCTAGAAATTTTAACAGACTTAAAAGTCGTTGATAAAGTGAGCTTTAACGATGGTTTAGCTCGCTATGATTTAAGAAAAGAAGGCGCCAAACACTTTCACCACCATTTGTTATGCTTAGAATGTGGCACAATTGAGGAAGTGGAAGAAGACTTGCTTGGTGAAGTAGAGCAAATTGTTGAAAGTCGGTATCATTTTTTAGTCAAAGATCATCGCTTAACTTTTCATGGTATTTGTCAAAGTTGTCAAAGTAAACATTAAAAAAACTGCCTTGCATTAATTTATGCAAGGCAGTTTTTTATTTATTGGCATTATAAATTAGCGAATTTTTCCAATAAGCGAATCATTTGGCAAGTAAAACCATATTCATTGTCATACCAAGCCACAGTTTTCACTAATTGGAAATCACCAGCTGTCGTTACTTCTGTTTGCGTTGGGTCAAAAATCGAACCTTCTGTCGTGCCGATTATGTCTCCAGAAACAATTTCACGATCATCATAACCGAAAGAAGGGTTATCAATGGTGTGTTTTTTCATTGCTTCATTTACTTGATCAGCTGTTACTTTTGTTTTTAAAATGCTAACTAATTCTGTTAAGGATCCATCCACAACGGGAACACGTTGGGCATGGCCTTGTAATTTTCCATTAAGTTCTGGAATAACTAAGCCAATTGCTTTAGCAGCACCAGTTGAATGGGGAATAGTATTGTCTGCAGCAGAGCGTGCCGCACGAAGATTTCCGCCACGAACAGGGCCATCTAATAGCATTTGTGTTGATGTGTAGGCATGGACAGTTGTCATGGTACCAACTTCAATACCGAATTCATTATTTAAGAAGTAAGCCATCGGTGCTAGACAGTTTGTCGTACATGAGCCGGCAGAAATGATTTTATCGTTGGCATCAAGTGTATCATCATTGACGTTGTAAACGATTGTTTTCATTGCGCCTGCAGGAGCAGAGATAACCACACGTTTCACACCTGCATCTAAATGAGCTTGTGCTTTTTCTTCAGAGGTATAAAAACCTGTACATTCAAGCACAATGTCTACTCCGTTTTCTTTAACCCAAGGGATTTTACTTGCATCTGGTTCTGCGTAGACACGGGTTTCTTCGCCGTCAACAACAATGCCATTTTCAGTGGCTGTCACGGTGCCAGGATAGGTGCCATGCGTAGAGTCAAATTGTAATAAGTGAGCCAACATTGTTGGGCTAGTCAAATCATTGATAGCCACAACTTCAATATCATCAGAAACTTCTTTTATTCGGCGAAAGGCTAAACGACCAATTCTTCCAAAACCGTTAATTCCTACTTTGACTGTCATAACAAAAATTCCTCCTTTAGATGTTTGTGTTTCTTTGGACCCTTGCTGAAAAAGTGATTTTCTTCAACTATCTATAGTATGAACCTCTAAAATTTTTTTGTCAAAAGACTGATAGCGAAGCGACAAAAAGAAAGCGAAAGATTCATGAGAAATTTTGCTTTTTCCAACGATAACTAACTAGAATTGCTAGACAAACGGTTGTTTTCCCGATACAATAATAAAGACTTTCGAATCACGCTTTTTGAGGTGATTAAAGATAGTAGAAGTAGAATAGGAGGACAAATTATATGTCCATGTTTTTAGATCAAGTGACGATTGATGTCAAAGCTGGTAAAGGCGGCGACGGAATGGTTGCTTTCCGTAGAGAAAAATATGTACCAGACGGGGGTCCCGCTGGTGGTGATGGCGGACGCGGTGGCGACGTTGTTTTAGTTGTTGAAGAAGGATTACGCACATTAATGGATTTCCGGTTTAATCGTCATTTTAAGGCGACACCTGGAGAGAATGGTATGAGTAAAGGAATGCACGGTCGTGGTTCAGAAGATTTACTTGTCAAAGTTCCACCAGGTACAACAGTTCGTGATGCAGAAACTGGAGCTTTAATTGGGGATTTAATTGAGAATGGTCAGACCTTAGTAGTAGCAAAAGGCGGACGCGGTGGTCGCGGGAATATTCGCTTTGCTTCCCCAAGAAACCCTGCACCAGAAATTGCAGAAAACGGCGAACCGGGCCAAGAACGTAAAATTGAATTAGAATTAAAAGTTTTAGCAGATGTTGGCTTAGTTGGGTTTCCTTCTGTAGGGAAATCAACGTTACTCTCTGTTATCTCGTCCGCTCGTCCGAAAATTGGTGCCTATCATTTTACGACGTTAGTTCCAAACTTAGGGATGGTGACTACTAGTGATGGTCGAAGCTTTGCTGCAGCAGATTTGCCAGGCTTAATTGAAGGAGCTTCTCAAGGTGTCGGCTTAGGAACACAGTTCTTACGCCACATTGAACGGACGCGTGTTATTTTACATGTCATTGATATGAGTGGCATGGAAGGACGCGATCCTTACGAAGATTATTTGGCAATCAATAAAGAATTGGCTTCACACAATTTACGTTTGATGGAGCGACCTCAAATTATTGTTGCCAATAAAATGGACATGCCTGAAGCAGAAGAGAATTTAGCGAAATTTAAAGAGCAACTTGCGAAGGAACGCACCGATGAGTATGCTGATGAGCTACCTATTTTCCCAATCTCTGGGGTTACTCGTAAAGGTATTGAACCTTTATTAAATGCAACAGCTGACTTGTTGGAAGTAACGCCTGAATTCCCATTATATGAAGATGAAGTGGTAGAGGAAGAAACCGTTCGTTATGGCTTCCAACCAGAAGGTCCAGAATTTACGATTGATCGTGAACCAGATGCTTCATGGGTTTTATCTGGTGAAAAATTAGAAAAATTATTTGAAATGACGAATTTCGATCATGATGAAACAGTAATGCGTTTTGCACGTCAATTACGTGGTATGGGTGTCGATGAGGCATTACGAGCACGTGGCGCGAAAGATGGCGACATTGTTCGGATTGGTAATTTTGAATTTGAATTTGTCGAATAAGCATAAAACCAGTTCACTCAGTGAACTGGTTTTTTATTTTAAAATTAGTATTAAATCAGCGAATAGATTGAAATAATATTTTTAATAGCTTATAATTTTAAATGTAACAAAATAACAAACGAAAGGAGCGAAATTGAAATGGAAAACAATCAAGCAATGGTTCCTAAGTTTTCAGTTAAAAGTGCCGGTTTTCTTTTTAGTATGGGGCTCTTATGTGGTGTCCTGTTGCCGAGTGTTTTATTATGGACTTTCAATCTGCCGTTTAATATTGGTGCCATGATTTTTTTGCCTGTTGGGATTGCTTTTGCGTTAGCGTATAGTCATTATTTTATTGAAACGAAAACAGGTTTTTGTAAGCGTTTTATTTGGTTGTTTTTAATTTCTCTTATTTTATTAGAGCTTATCTCTTATTTATGGCTGATTAAAGGAGTTATTTTTTAAGAGAAAAACAGAGGAGAGTGTTATTTATGTTAGATAAACTGACTGTTTGGATTGAAAATCATCTAGCTGGACCAATGGCTAAAATTGCCAATCAGCGCCATTTACGTGCGGTGCGGGATGGGATTATTGCGACATTACCTTTAATTATTGTCGGTTCTTTTTTTCTAATTATTGCGTTTCCGCCGTTACCAGAATCTTGGGGCATTACTCAATTTTTAACAAGTAATGCTGCTACAATTTTACTGCCTTACCGAATGACAATGTACATTATGGCGTTATATGCGACTTTTGGCATTGGCGCTAGTTTAGCGAAATCATATAATCTTGATCAAGTCTCTGGAGGGATTTTGGCTACGATTGCTTTTTTATTAACATTGGTACCTGTAGCGATTCCTGAAGAAGCCAGTAAAGCAGCTGGCGTTTCTGGGTTTGTTTTACCAATGGCTAATTTGGGTGGTGCAGGGATGTTTGTCGGGATTGTGACGTCAATTATTGCTGTCGAAATCTATCGAGTAACAGATAAGTCTAAGTTCAAAATTACAATGCCTGATAACGTTCCACCTGCTGTTGCTCGTTCATTTGAATCGTTGACTCCGACGTTAATTGTCATGTTATTGATTGGTTCAATCACTTATTATTTAGGCTTTGATTGGCACACATTTGTAGGGAACTTAGTAGGACCACTAGTTCAAGCAGCGGACTCTTTATTGAGTGTCTTGCTGTTGGTCTTTTTAACCACATTTTTCTGGTTCTTTGGGATTCACGGCGCTTCAATCGTAGGATCGTTGGCGCGTCCTCTATGGCTACAACTATTAGAGGAAAACACGACTGCTAAAGCAGCTGGCGAAGCATTACCTCGGATTGCGGCAGAACCTTTTTACCAATGGTTTATTTGGATTGGTGGTGCTGGAGCCACAATTGGTTTAGCTATATTATTAGCCTTCCGGGCAAAATCAGAATATGGTTCAAAACTAGGAAAAGCTATTTTAGCACCGTCTATTTTTAATATTAATGAGCCAGTTATTTTCGGTGTACCGATTGTCTTAAATCCTATTTTAATGATTCCTTTTATCTTTGCACCAATGGTTTTAGCAACGATTGCTTGGTTTGCCACAAAATTAGGTTTAGTAAGTGAAGTTGTCTTTACCGCTCCTTGGACCTTACCAGGACCAATTGGCGCCTTTATGGCGACAGGCGGCGATTGGCGTGCTGCTGTTTTGAATATTGTTTTAATTCTAGTGGCCATCTTGATTTACTATCCGTTCTTTGTAGCTTATGATAAAAATGAGCTTGCCAAAGAACAAGGTAAACAAATAGAAGAATAAAGAGTGCAGCCATTTAGTGTCCAGAACAAAAGGTGATGACCTTTTGTTCTGGACCTATTTGTTTATAGGTGATGAAAATTCTCAATTTTTTTGAAATGTATAGAAAATTTTGAGAAAAGAAACGCATAAAAAAGTGTAAAATATTATATATATAATGAAAATGGTTTTCTTTTGTGTGAACATAATAAAGTTATTGTTAACTAAAAGAGAAAAGGGGTATGAAAATGGTTAGAACGAAGGTATATACAAAGGAAAAAATCTTAAACGTAGCTGAAAAAATTTTAGTAGATAAAGGTTTTTCTAATTTAACTGCTAGAAATATTGCAGATGCTATGGGGATTTCTACACAGCCAATTTATTTAGAATTTGTCAACATGGACGATTTAAAACGAACCTTAATTAAATCGCTATTTCATCGTATGCAATTATTTTACAAAGCAGATGTCGGTACCTCAGACCCAGTGATTGCATTGGGTCTGAACTTTATATTATTTGCCCAAAAACATCAAAAAATCTATACGGCGTTATTTATGAAAGCACATGGTTATGAAGAAGAATTGCAGCAAATGCTTCAAACTTTTTTTGAAGAGCGTTTATTATTGGATAAAAAATATGTACAAATGGACAAAGGAAAATTTGTCGAATTATTTCCTAAAATGGTGGTAATCTATTTAGGTTTAGCCACAGCGGTTACAATGAAGACAATTGACTTAACTAAGAATCAAGAAATTCAATTATTAAGTCAATTGTTGATAGAAGAGTAGTGTTTTGTTATTTATTCAAAATAACAAAAATACGACATAAGTCTGAGAAAAAACTGGTCGTTGCGCCCGAGGAAGGATTGTTTAAATCTTGCTATACTTTGGAAGAAGTAACAGAGAATAATTACTCGGGAGGATTTATGTGATGAAATTTATTAAATTTTTAGTGGTGACAGCAATTGTTATTGGTGGTGGTTTATTTGGGGCCAAGTTTTACGCGGAGAAGAACTCTGGCGAATTAGCTGGTGTGTTAGATCAATTAAATCCATTGGTTAAAGAAGGAAATGTGTATGTTAAAACAAAGAAAGCCGATAGCGTTAATGGCTATGGAATTGCTAGTTATACGCAAGTAGCCGCAGATGAGGAAGGCAAAACGCGAGAAATAACTTTCACAGCGGACCATGAATTAAAAACAGATCATTATCTAAAAGTCTCAAATAAAGGGGCCCACATCAATACGTATGAAGAGGTCAATCAAGACCAAGTACCAGAAAAGGCATTACAAGCGATTCAAAAATAACAAAAAGTCAGAACGTATCTTCAGCGTACGTTCTGACTTTTTGTTATTTTTTTGCTTCTTGAAGAATATTGATTTTTTCAATTTTAACATCAGTTTTTGGTTTATCGTTGGCACCAACTTCGACTTTGGCAATTTTATCGACAATATCCATTCCTTTGGTTACTTGACCGAAAACAGTATGTTTTTTATCAAGAGAAGGATAGCCGCCTTTTTTGTAAGCATCAATGATTGCTTTTGGATAATCATCATATAAAAGACCATCAGATTGATCATCTGTATTTTGGACAATAAAGAACTGACTGCCGTTAGTATTAGGTCCTGCATTCGCCATTGATAATGCGCCACGAATGTTATATAACTGGTTTGAAAATTCATCTTCAAATGGTTTATTCCAGATGCTGTTTCCGCCAGTTCCATCACCGCTAGGATCGCCACCTTGGATCATAAAGTTATTGATGACGCGGTGGAAAGTCAAGCCATCATAATAGCCATCTTTGGCATGTTTCATAAAGTTCTCAACAGTTTTTGGAGCCTGTTTAGGAAATAGTTTGATTTCAATATTTCCCATTGAAGTAACCATTTGGACTAAGTCTTGATCTTCGGCAACTTTGTCATCTAGTTGTGGTAAATCTAGTGAATTTAAGTCGACCGAATCCTTTGTTTTGCTTTCACTGGATTTAGCGACAGAATCACTCGTTGCGGTCGTGCCTTTATTATTGGTTGTGTTACAGCCTGCTAAAAGCAAGGTGAATGCTGTAACTGAAGCAACAGCAAGCATTTTCTTATGTTTCATCTGTTTTCCTCTTCCTTTCACACTGACAATTAGGTTCTTTTTTATCATAACAAAAGAGAAGATAACAAACCAGTGGAATTTTTATAAGATTTCCTATAGGAAAGGTGTAGACCACTTTTGTTTTTTTTGTTACAATGTAAGCAGATACATTATTATGTTTTACAATTTAGGAGGCAATCACATGGGAAAATTAGGTATTTCAATTTATCCAGAACGTTCAACATTTGAAAAGGACAAAGCATATTTGGATTTGGCTCATAAATACGGCTTTAAGCGTGTCTTTACTAGTTTATTGCAAATCAATGATGATCGGGAAAAGGTATTAGCAGAGTTTAAAAAAGTCGTAGATTACGCCAACCAATTAGGTATGGAAGTGATGGTCGATATTAATCCTGCATTGTTCGAACAATTAGGCATCTCTTATGATGATTTATCATTTTTCCATGATATGGGCGCTTACGGTATTCGTTTAGATCTTGGCTTTACTGGGCAAGAAGAGGCGAATATGACAAGAAACCCTTATGGCATTAAAATTGAAATTAATATGAGTTCAGGGACAAGTTATGTAGATAATATTATGGCCTACTCACCAAACACAGAAAATTTACTAGGCTCACATAATTTCTATCCACATCGTTATACAGGCTTAGGCTATGAGCATTTTGTTTATTGTTCAGAAAAATTTAGAAAATATAATTTAAATACGATGGCGTTTGTGAACTCACACGATGCTACATTTGGACCATGGCCGACACAAGATGGGTTATGTTCTTTGGAAGACCACCGCGATTTAGAAATTGCAACGCAAGTTAAGCATTTAGTTTTAACAGGATTAATCGATGATATTTCTGTCGGAAATGCTTATGCCTCAGAAGCAGAATTAGCAGCAATGGCAGAAGCCTTTCATGCACCGTATCCTTCGATCAAAGTGGATACAGAACCAGAAATCACAGAAGATGAAAGAATTGCATTGTTCGATAACTTACACAGTTATCGTGGAGATCGTTCTGATTACGTTTTGCGTTCAACAATGACACGTGTTTACTATAAAGATCGTCCTTTCCCAGCTCATACAACGAGAGATATTGTTCGAGGCGATGTCTTGATTGACAACGTTGGCTATGGACAATACAAAGGGGAAACACAAATTGCTTTAAAAGAAATGAAAAATGATGGCCGTGTAAATGTGGTTGGTCGTATTTCTGATGACGAACGTTTCTTATTAGAATTTTTGAAACCATGGTCAAGTTTTAAACTTATTGAAAATAAATAATTTTTAGTTTCCTATAAATAGATAAGTGGAGCATAGCGTAAAAGGTAACATTTTTGTGCTATGCTTTTTTTGTCGCAACAAAATTGTCTCATTGTAGTGGTAAAGAAAGATGGCTGAATCTTTGAATGGTAGTTGTCAAAAAAAGGGCGACAACTTATAATGAATCATACAGTTTAAATAAAAGGAGTACGTAGATGAATCGATGGTTAAAAATTTTGATTGCGCTTATTGTAGTAATTGCAATTGGTTTAATTGCGGCAGGCTTATATTTTTATAATTATGCAGTAGTTCCAGGAAAGAAAGACTTTATAAATGAGAATACCCCAGGGTCAAAAGTGGTCCAGACACCTGAAGGCGCGTGGTTTAAAGATGACAAAAATCGACAAGAATGGTCAATTACTTCGGAAGATGGGCTACGTCTAAAGGCCATTTATTTACCAGCCGACAAGAAAAGTAATCGTACCGTTATTATGGCGCATGGTTATATGGGTTCGGCAGAAACGATGTCTGTCTTTGCGAAAATGTATCATGATTGGGGCTACAATGTGTTAGCGCCAGATGCGCGTGGTCACGGGAAAAGTCAAGGAGATTATATTGGGTTCGGCTGGCCCGATCGTAAAGATTATGTCCAATGGATTGAGAAAGTTTTAACCGAAAATGGTCAGCAAGAACAAATCACTTTATACGGTGTCAGTATGGGTGCTGCTACAGTCATGATGACGAGCGGGGAAAAATTACCAGATAACGTGAAAGCCATTGTGGAAGATTGTGGCTATTCTACAGTCAATCAGGAGTTGCAATATCAATTGAAAGAGCTTTTCAATTTACCAAGTTTCCCATTAGTTAATGTTACTAGCGGGATTACGAAACTTAGAGCTGGCTATTTCTTTGGGGAAGCAAGCGCTGTTAAACAATTACAAAAGAATCATTTACCAATGCTCTTTATTCATGGTGAAAATGATACGTTTGTGCCGTTTAGTATGCTAGACGAAGTTTATAATGCAACCCAAGGACCTAAAGAGAAATATGTCGTTCCTGGAGCAGAGCATGCGAAAGCTTATAATAAAAACCCAGAAAAATATAAGGAAACAGTAGCTGCTTTTCTAGATAAATATATAAAATAACAAATTTATTCTTTACTAATAGTAGCAAAAACAAAAGACTTGTTCTTAAGTTAACGACTTAGTGAACAAGTCTTTTGTTGTCAGTTGATTTTTTTTAATAAGTTGGAATTTACCCATGCAATCTAGGGCATAATCTGATAGGATAGTACTAGAAATGAGGGAAGGATAATGGAAGAACAATTAGTCGATTATTTACACTATTTACAAATAGAGCGGGGCTTATCAAATAACACACGACGGAGTTACGAACGAGATTTAAAAAAATACGTAGCCTTTTTACAAGAACAAGGCCTGCATTCTTGGGACGAAGTTGACCGTTACATGATTACAGAATTTTTGCAATCCCTTCACGAAGAACAGCAAGCTTCAGCAAGTGTGATTCGGATGATTTCTAGTTTGAGAGGATTTCATCAATTTTTACGTCAAGAACGCTTAAGCGAACATAATCCGATGCAACATATTGACTCCCCCAAGAAAGTTCAAAAATTGCCAAGTACATTATCTGTTGACGAAGTGACTCGATTAATTGAAACGCCTGATACAAGTAAACCACTAGGTATGCGGAATCGTGCTATTTTAGAAGTGATGTATGCAACGGGCCTGCGAGTTAGTGAGCTAATTGAAATAAAATTAGGGGATCTGCATTTATCCATTGGTTTATTGCAAACAATCGGAAAAGGGGACAAAGAACGAATTATTCCTTTAGGCGATTATGCGATTCAATGGATTGAGCGCTATATGAACGAAGCCAGACCTCAATTGATTAAAAACCATCCGAATGAAACACACCTGTTCGTTAATCATCATGGCGAACCGTTATCTAGACAGGGCATTTGGAAAAATTTAAAACAGATTGTCCGAGAAGCCCAGATAGAGAAAAATATTACCCCGCATACATTACGGCATAGCTTTGCGACACATTTGTTGGAAAATGGCGCAGATCTTAGAATCGTGCAAGAATTATTAGGACATGCAGATATCTCCACGACACAAATTTATACACATATTACCAAACAACGAATGGCAGATGTTTATAAGGAACATTTTCCTCGGGCTTAATTTGCGAGAATGCCCACAAACGAATAAATTTATGGTAAACTAGGAAGTCGAGAAAAGAAAGTAGGTGTCGTTTTTGCAAGAAATTAATTTAAAACTAGATGTCTTTGAAGGACCACTGGATCTTCTACTACATTTAATTCAAAAATTAGAAATCGATATCTATGACATTCCCATTACAGCAGTAACTGAACAATACATGTCTTATATTCATGCGATGCAAACCTTAGAGTTAGAAGTCGCTGGAGAATATCTAGTCATGGCTGCCACCTTAATGGCTATTAAAAGTCAGATGTTGCTTCCAAAACAAGAGCTTGAAATCATTGATGATGAAGATTTTTTTGAAGAGGAAGACCCACGGGAAGCTTTAGTAGCTCAGTTATTGGAGTATCGGAAATTTAAATATGCAGCGACTGTTTTACATGAAAAAGAAGAAGAACGTAAACTCTATTATACAAAAGAACCAATGGATATGGATGATTATAAAGAGGAAGATACAACACTACCGCCTAATCAAATCAATACAATTGATTTATTTCTAGCCTTTCATGCCATGTTAGAAAAGAAAAAAAATCGCCAGCCTGTTGAAACAACTGTTGCTAGTGACGATGTTTCCATCGAAGAAAAAATCACCGCTATTTCAGAACGTATGCGTCAAGTACAGAAAGGGAAGGCAGTGTCGTTTGATTCTTTCTTCGATTCTTATTCCAAACAAGAAATTGTGACAACGTTCATGGCTCTTTTAGAATTAATGAAAACAGGCGTGATTTATGCTGAACAAGAAAATAATTATAGTGAAATTTTGTTATTTAATACAGAAACCCAGCAGGAAGATACAACAGAGGTGGAGGAAACACAGTGACATTAGTTAGTCAAATTGAAGCAATTTTATTTGTGGTTGGCGAAGAAGGAATTGGCTTGGAAGAGCTTGCGTACTTATTAGAGAAGTCAACAGCAAAAACCTATGAAGAATTAACGAAATTGAAAGAACATTATGCTTCTGACAATAAATCGGCGTTGAATATTTTAGAAGTCGGCAATCATTTTGTCTTAACAACGAAGAAAAAATATGCCTCATTACTAAAAAAATATGCGCAATCGCCTATGTCGAACGCCTTATCACAAGCGGCGCTAGAAACATTATCCATTATTGCTTATAAGCAACCAATTTCGCGTATTGAAATTGATGAAATTCGTGGCGTACAGACTTCTGGCTCTATCCAAAAGTTAGTTGCCCGTCAGTTGATAGAAGAAAAAGGCCGCGTCGATGGTCCTGGTAGAGCAATTTTGTATGGCACAACGAAGTATTTTATGGATTACTTTGGGTTGAAAAGTTTAGATGAATTACCAGATATCCAACAAATGGAAGATGAATTAGAAGAAGAACTACCAATGGATCTATTTTTTGATCGTTATCAAGAAACGAACCCAATGTCTGAAACAACAGAAGGCGAGGAAGCTTAAACAATGGAAAGATTACAAAAAGCAATTGCTCATGCTGGGGTGACTTCGCGTCGCAAAGCAGAGGAATTAATTGTCAAAGGTCGCGTAAAAGTCAACGGTCAAGTGGTCAAAGAATTAGGAACACAAGTAAGTAAACAAGATACCGTTGAAGTTGATGGTGTACCAATTTATCAAGAAGAATATGGTTATTATTTATTCTATAAACCAAGAGGGGTTATTTCTGCGGTGTCTGACGATAAAGGCCGTAAAGTAGTAACGGATTATTTTACAGATGTTACTGAGCGAATTTATCCAGTCGGTCGTCTGGATTATGATACTTCTGGGTTGTTACTTTTAACGAATGATGGAAGTTTTTCACAAAAATTAACCCATCCTAAACATGAAGTAGATAAAGTCTACGTAGCAAAAATTAAAGGTGTACCAACTAAACGAGATCTATTGCCATTAGCCAAAGGCATTCGCATTGATGGCAAACGCACAGCACCAGCCAATTTTCAAATTCTTTCAGCGGATATTAAAACAGGTAGCAGTGTCGTGGAATTAACGATTCATGA
Source organism: Enterococcus sp. DIV2385 (assembly GCF_051711925.1). Lineage (NCBI taxonomy): Bacteria > Bacillati > Bacillota > Bacilli > Lactobacillales > Enterococcaceae > Enterococcus > Enterococcus sp. DIV2385. Next base: position 1,324,788 of record NZ_JBIONV010000001.1, read on the forward strand.
AGGACGTAATCATCAAGTGAAGAAAATGTTTCAAGCTGTTGGTTTCCCTGTTCAAAAATTAAAACGTGAACGTTACGGTGAATTAACCTTACAAGGTCTGCGACAAGGGCAATATCGTGATTTAACTAAAAAAGAAATCAGTCAATTATTAAATCAAGCTAAATAAGATAAAATGACTCGATCTCTTCGCGCTTATGGCGGAGGGATTGTTTTTTTGAGAAACGAAACAATCAATGAAATTTAATAAAAAAGCTTAGTTAGTTGCATTCATTGTTCAAATGGGTTACACTAAGTAAGTAAAAAAATATAATACAAGGTTCGTCTTCAGGGGCAGGGTGTAATTCCCGACCGGTGGTTATAGTCCACGACTCGTTTTTAACGATTGAATTGGTGTAATTCCAATACCGACAGTATAGTCTGGATAAAGAAGATAGGGCTTATTTGAGACGCTTTTTCATCAGATAATCCTACTCTATTTTTCCCTGCAGAAAAATAGGGTTTTTTTGTATGACAAAGAAGCGAATCAAAAAGTTCGTTGAAGATGGGTCCTTAATTGGAGGATTTCAGATGAACAACAAGGTACAAAAAATGGTCAGCATTGCAATGTTGGCCGCAATCGGTACAGTATTACAATTTGTGGCATTTCCGATTATGCCGGCGTTTAGTTTTTTGAAAATCGATTTTAGTGATATTCCGATTCTACTCGGAATGTTCTTGTACGGACCGTTAGCAGGAGTAATTACTGCTTTTGTTCGTTCGTTGCTACACCTGTTCTTAACCGGACTAGCACCGCAAAATATGGTGGGAGATTTCGCTAGCTTTTTAGCAAGTAGTATCTTCACCTTGCCAATTTTTTATTTCTTTGGTAAAAAGAAAAATATCCGTACAAATCGGATAGTGGGCTTAGTAAGTGGGATCTTAGCCTTGACAATTTTCATGAGTATTGCGAATTATTTTGTCATTACACCCATTTACTTACAATTATATGGTGTGACCACACAACAATTTTTAGGAACATCTTTAGCAAGCTATGTGGCGATTGGTATTGTGCCATTCAACCTTATTAAAGGCCTCTTAGTCAGTGGTGTTTTTCTAGTACTACATGCGAAGTTATTGCCATGGCTATCAAAAAAACAACATACTATTCAGAAAAAAACACCGTTAACAAAATAAATGATAAAAAACCTGCTGTTGAACAATGTTTGACAGTGGGTTTTTAAAATTTACGCTTAAAAGAAAAGAGGTTGTCATAATCTGTCATCATTCTGTTAAAAAATACTAAACCATCTGCATTGTAATTTTAACTTTCCCTTGGTATGATAGAAATCATCAAAGAAAGAGGAGTTTTCCTGAGTGAAAAAGTGTAAAAATTGTCGTCACGTGAATCGTGATACGGAGTCCTTTTGTGAAGAATGCGGCGCTCCGCTAATGAATGAATCAATGCATCAAGAGGAAAACCAAGCACAACCATCAATGAATAAAGGGAACGAATCTACTCCTCTCAGATCAAAAAGAAGCTGGATCTGGGTGTTTCTTTTTGTGTTCATCGTTCTTGGAGCGGGTAGCTATTTTCTCGGGACGCATTATTTTTCTAAGGAACAACAAATTTCTCATTTTATTGAAGCGATTGAGAATGGTGATGCCCAAGAATTAAGTAAAAAAATGAGGACGAACGAGTCTGAATTTCAAGTGAATCCGCAAAGCATTAAGCCTTTAATCACTTATTATCAAAAAAATCCAACTGAGCTAAAAAAATTAGAAAAAGCGCTATTAAAGGATAAAAAGCTACATGGTTTAACTATTCGTGAAACAAGTCAAACAGCATTTTTCTTTCACCGTTATCAATTCATTTTAACGCCTGTTTCTGTTCAGTTAACGACGAATCAGCGCGGTGTGACGCTGGCGATGAACGGGCGTGAAGTGGGCACTTCCGACTCAACCACTTATCAAAAGGAATTGGGACCCTTAGCGCCAGGACAATATACTTTTACAGCCACAGTGAAAGATAGCACCGGCGAACCTGTTATCACAGAAGAGTATCGTTTATTAGAAGAGGAAAATTATATTTCTAGTATTCCTTTAGATTTTAAACGAATGAATTTTGTTGTGGAAAGCAATCTGCCAGACGCAGATATTTATATTAATGATCGGAAAGTTGGTACGCTAACGAATGGAAGCAAAACGATTGGCCCTTTGTTCTGGTCCAAAGGGATGACGATTCAACTTAAAAAGACGATTAATGGAGAAGAAATTCAAACATCAAAAGAAACGATTGGTGAAAATGATTTTGTCGAAGCGCTCTCCGATAATCCAACGCTACAATTGAATTTTCCGTTAGCTAGCGACTATGATGCCCGCAAAGCGCTAGAAACCTTTTATCAAGCATTTGCCAAACAAGTGAAAAGTCATACGGATAGTACAGAATTTGCTAAAAAATATCTCGTTGGTGGGGAAAATAATCCTCAATTTCCTTCTTTTATTGAAGCACTTGAACGATTACGTGAAAAGAAATCGACCGATGTTTCACCAGATTTTGAAGTGAACATTAATACGCTACAATTGGATGGTAAAGAAAATTACCATGTCAATTATTATTTAGAAGCTAAAAATTCTAAAGCAAAAGAAAATGGTCTTCGTTATGAATGGATCAATGGCCTAAATGATCAAATTCATTTAGTCAAAGAACCGCTAAAAGAAGGACAATTACAGTTTGTTTCGATAGATGAGCAAACACTTGCGTGGCTCGAAAAAATACTCTAAGCAAAAATGAGTGCTAAATTATTTAGCACTCATTTTTGCTTATTTCTATTGCACGCGTGGGACATTTGCGGTACGCTTTTAACACATTCTCGCGTTCGTTTTCTGGAATAAATCGTTGTCGAGCATGCGGCTCGTCTTTAAAAAGGACAATCCCATGATCATCATAATCAAATATATTGGGCGCATAAACTTGACAAAGTCCACAAGCAATACATTTTTCAGGAACTAAACGTGATTGCATAAACAGTGACACATCCTATCTAAAAGAGGTTTACTATGGAAGCAACTTTTATTTTAGCGTTATTATCTCACGGATACAAGGTACGTGCATCAACTTTGTATCATCTTTTAAAAGGCAAACGGACTAGCTCTGTTTTGATTTATGGTTTTTTATATGATTGTTTACGATTCATTGGCTGGTGGCCAACGATTTCCGAACAAGCCTATTTTCAATTTCTTGAAAAACTTTCGAAGGCGAAACAAATTCAGTATCACAAAGAGACAAATGAGATTCAACTAACAAAAGAAGGGCAACTATTTTTAAAGGAGCACCATTTTTCGTTGCTGGATTATCCTGCAATTGATCTTTATCGTTTTGGCAGAAGTGATCGAGAAAGTTGGCAACTCATTCAATTTGCCGTGCAAGTGACTTCGTATTTATCATTTGAGGAAAAACAGTATATTCCACTTTTATCAACACCGATTCCGCAACTATATTTGAAACGATGGTTACAAAAAGACAAGAAAGAGCAGCGCATTCAATCAATCAAAGAAGAACTGTTGCGAGGGTTTGAGTTACTACCTGAAGTAGAAAGCGACTATTTGGTTGCGCAACTTTCTGGTTATCAGCAAACTGGCAAAGTTCCTCAGCAATTAACACCCCATAAGACAGCTCTTGAACAGCGTTTGTGGCACACGCAAGCGGTTCATCATTTACTGCTGTTGATAATGTACGGAGGAAACTATCCTGCTTTACAAACGCTTGTATGGCCGTATCTAGAAAAAAATCTAAACCAAAGTATGCAAGAAACTCAACGATTGTTAACGGAAGGTAAGACACTTCAAGAAATTGCTGAGCAGCGAAAAATAAAACTGAGTACCATTCATGACCATCTATTAGAGTTGGCTATTCAAGGGCAGCTGCAGGCGTCTGTTTATCTTGAAAAGGAGGCAATACTCCAAAACTTGGCTCAAACAGAACAAGATCCGCGGTTGTGGGTGTATCGGGATTGGCGAGCGCAAGAAGAGACGCTTTCTTATTTAGATTTTCGCTTATATCAAATCCAACAAATTTGGCAAGAAAAGGAGTGAGTGTTGTTGACATTAGAACAAGAATTATTCACTCGATTTGGTTATGCAGCGTTTAAGCCTGGTCAAAAAGAAGTGATTACAAACTTACTTGACGGTATGAATACATTGGCTGTTTTGCCAACAGGGACTGGTAAATCATTGTGTTATCAATTTGTGGGCCAGAAGTTAGAGGGACTAACGGTAATTGTTTCTCCTTTACTTTCGTTAATGGAAGATCAGGTGCGTCAATTACAAAGACAAGGAATTAAAGGTGCGGTTGCCTTAAACAGTACGTTACAATATTCAGAAAAGCGTTATGTTTTAGCGAAAATGTTCCAATACGATTATCTGTTTTTAAGCCCAGAAATGCTTTTGCAGCAAGAAGTACTTAGTGTGTTACAACGCCAAAAAATTGCATTATTTGTGGTGGATGAAGCCCATTGTGTTTATCAGTGGGGCGTCGATTTTCGCCCTGAATATAGTAAATTAGATCTGGTCCAAAAACAGCTAGACTTTCCTTTGACCTTGGCGTTAACTGCCACAGCGACACCCGTTGTACAGCACGCAATTATAAAACAATTATTTTCTCATGGCAGCTATCAAGAAGTTCTTTCTTCAGTGAATCGAAAAAATATTGGCTTGTTCGTGAAGGAAACGTCAGAAAAAGAAGAAGTGTTACTAGATTACTTATCTAAAACGGCTGGTAAAATCATTATCTATTGCGCCACGCGCAACAAAACAGAACAAATCAGTCAACTTATTCAGGCAAAAACCAGTTTTAAGGTAGCCTATTATCATGGGGGCTTGGAGGCTAGTGAACGTAGTCGCTTGCAAGAACAATTTATTGATAATCAAATCGATATTCTTTGTGCAACGAATGCTTTTGGGATGGGAATCGACAAACCTGATGTTCGTGGAGTGATTCATTTTGATTTGCCTGATAGCTTAGAAAATTACCTGCAAGAAATCGGGCGAGCTGGACGTGATGGTCAAAAAAGTTGGGCGCTATTATTGTATAAAAAAGGGGATGAATTTATTCATCGGTTTTTCTTAGAAGAGACAAGAGCGAATCGAGCGACCTTAAAATCGCTGATTGAAGGAGAAGAACAAGCAGGTTTGTTAGAAAATGCCACCGAGTTACAACAAAAATGGGTTCAAGGCTATTTAGCCAAGGATTATTCTTTTGAAGAGCTAGAGCATCGTTTAGAGGAGAAAGAAAAAGATCGTCAAGCGCAATTAAGAGGGATGCTGACGTATATTGAAACCACAACCTGTCGAAGAACGTTGATTCAAACTTATTTTCAAGAACCGATTGTCAAACAATCACTGGAAACTTGTTGTGATAATTGTGCGTTATTCTTTGACATTTACCAAGATTCAATAGTAAAATCGAACAAGACCAGCAATCAAAATGAAGAAGGTTGGCGTTCTAAATTTCTAAAATTATTTAAAGAACGTGATTAATTCATTTTTTTAGTCGGCAGTTGGCAAAAGCTATGATATAATAACAAGCGAGAGAAGTTTAGGAGGAAATTAGCAGTGAGTAAAAAGGACAAAAAGAAAAACCAAGCTCGTGAGCCATGGGAACAATCAATTTATGAACCTGATCAAAATGGTGGTGGTTCTCGTTTAGCAAAACGCCAACAGCAACGAGGAAATTCATTATTTCTAACTGTTTTAGTTATTTTGCTATTATTAATTATTGCCATTCCAATTGGGACTTTCTTATGGATGATGCAAGACAAGAAACCGAACGAAAGTGCTAGCAAAAATAGCCAGCCATCTTCTTCATTAGTCCAATCATCATCAAAAGAGAAGAAAAAAGAAAGTACGTCAAAATCAGTGGAAAGCTCAGAACCAGCAAGCAGCCAACCAGCTGAAAATACAATACCTTCAAGTTCTGATGCTGCTGCACAGCAACAACAGGACCAACAAGCACAACAACAGCAACAGCAACAACAAGAGCAGCAACAACAACAAGAAGCTCAAAATCAACAACAGCAACAAGCGCAGAACCAACAACCTGTTTATGATACCGTTCAAAGTGGCGAAGGGGCACGTCAAGTTGCCGAACGTAACGGAATGACATTAGAACAAATTTTAGCGTTAAATCCTGGGATTGATACATCTGTGTTTTATCCAGGACAACCATTACGTATTAAATAATCCAGAAAAAGAGGTTTGGACAGCACTTTCAAGGGCTAAACCGCGACGAATGATTACATGAGAATGCCAATAAGCAGAAATTTCCGAAAGATGTTTTGCGTCTTTCGAGGGATTTCGGCTTATTGCTTTTTCGTTAGAAACTCGTCATCAGTTTAAATCCAAGTTCTTTTCTTCTGATTTTAATATAAAAGAAGAAGCGCATTTTAAAGGATGCATATCAGTTAAGGAGTTTTTTCATGGGGAAAATCAGTATTGCTATTGACGGACCAGCTTCGTCAGGCAAAAGTACAGTTGCAAAAATTTTAGCAAAACAATTGAATTATGTGTATTGTGACACGGGGGCCATGTACCGAGCGATTACGTATCTGGCCTTGCAAAATCAAATCGACATTCAAGCGGAAGAACCATTAGTAGCGCTTTGTGTCAACCACACTATTTCTTTTCAGCAAGCAGAGAATGGCCAACGTGTTTTTATCGACGGTCATGAAGTGACCGAAGCGATTCGCCAGCCAGATGTAACGAATGCTGTTTCAGCTGTTTCAAAACATGCAAAAGTTAGAGAAGAAATGGTGGCGTTACAACAGAAAATTGGTCAAGCTGGCGGAGTTGTCATGGATGGTCGAGATATTGGTACTGCAGTTTTACCAAAGGCCGAAGTAAAGATATTCTTGGTGGCTAGCGTTGAAGAACGTGCAGAACGTCGTTTTAAAGAAAATCAAGAAAAAGGGATTGAGACGGATTTTGAAACCTTGAAGGCGGAGATTGAACGTCGGGATTATTTAGATTCAACCAGAGAAGTATCACCCCTTGTCCAAGCAAGTGATGCTGTGAAAATCGATACAACAGGGTTGACGATTGAAGAAGTCGTCGCCGCCATACAAAATGTGATTAAACAAAAAGGTTTTGAACTTTTTTAAAGAATTTTAAGAAAAATAGAAGAAATCGCTTTATTTTTTTACAAAAATCTCGTACTATGTAAGTATATATAGCTAAGTTTTGGAATTTTTGTTGGCATAGGAGGATAAGAGGCATGACAGATTTTGAAGACAAACAAGTAGCAAACAACGAAACAATGGAAGATGCAATGAACAGCGTTCAAGAAGTCAGTGTTGGCGATATTGTTAAAGGCGAAGTTTTAGCCATTGAAGACAAACAAGTTGTTGTCGGCATTGAAGGAGCGGGCGTTGAAGGCGTTGTTCCTGCAAAGGAATTATCGACTTTACCAGTTGAAGATGTACACGAACTTGTGAAAGTCGGTGATGTGTTAGATTTAGTTGTTATCACATCAATTGGCAAAGATAAAGAAAACGGCAGTTATTTACTGTCAAAACGCCGTTTAGATGCTAAAAAAGTTTGGGAAGAAATTGAACAAGATTTCCAAGCGGGCAAAGTAATCGAAGCACCTGTTACAAATGTTGTTAAAGGTGGTTTGGTTGTTGATGTTGGTGTTCGCGGATTTGTTCCTGCCTCAATGGTTGAAGATCATTTTGTTGCAGATTTTTCTGAATATAAAGGTCAAACACTAGCATTTAAAATTATTGAAATCGAACCTTCAGAAAACCGCTTAATTCTTTCACATAAAGCAGTTGTTGAAGCTGAAAAAGAATCGAAAAAAGAAGAATTACTTTCTTCTTTACATGACGGAGACGTTGTTGAAGGGAAAGTAGCCCGTTTAACAGATTTCGGCGCATTCATTGATTTAGGTGGCGTGGATGGTTTAGTTCATGTTTCTGAAATTGCTCATCAACATGTGGGCAAACCAAGTGATGCGTTAACTGTTGGCGAAGACGTTCAAGTAAAAATTCTTTCAATTAATCCAGAAGAAGGACGTATTTCTTTATCTATTAAAGAAACACTGCCTGGACCATGGACAGATATCGAAACAAAAGCAGCCGCTGGGACTGTTTTAGATGGCACAGTAAAACGCCTAACAAGCTTCGGTGCCTTTGTGGAAGTTTTCCCTGGTGTGGAAGGATTAGTGCATATTTCTCAAATTTCTCACAAGCATATTGCAACGCCTCATGAAGTCCTTCATGAAGGGGATCAAGTACAAGTGAAAGTTTTAGAAGTTAATCCAGAGGAACATCGTATTGCTTTAAGTATCAAAGCGTTAGAACCAAAACCTGAGTCTCAAGAAGAACCAAAAGAAGAACAGGAATATGAATTGCCTGAAGAAAATACTGGCTTTACCATGGGCGATATTTTAGGTGACGCTTTATCTGATGCGAAAGAAGAGGAATAACACGTTACTTTCTTGAAATTTATGAGTTTGACATAGCCGTAAACAGATCGGCTATGTCAAACTCATTTTTTCTTGAATTGGTTAGAAAATCAGCAGAAACTAAAACTTTTCTTGCACTTTAAGGTTTGATTAGGTAAACTAGTAAGGATTGAAATTCTCAAGGAGGGAATCAAATGGCAAATCCAACTATTGCGATTGTCGGTAGACCGAATGTCGGTAAATCGACTATTTTTAACCGCATTGCCGGTGAGCGTATCTCGATTGTAGAAGATACTCCTGGCGTAACACGCGACCGTATTTATACAACTGGAGAATGGTTAGGGCGTGAATTTAGTATTATTGATACAGGTGGGATTGATTTAGGTGACGAACCATTTATGGACCAAATCAAACATCAAGCAGAAATTGCGATTGATGAAGCAGATGTGATTATCTTTGTTGCTAGTGGCCGTGAAGGAATTACTGATGCAGATGAGTTAGTAGCAAAAATTTTATATCGTAGTAATAAACCAGTGATCTTAGCTGTTAATAAAGTTGACAATCCTGAAATGCGTAATGATATTTATGAATTTTATGCTTTAGGACTAGGGGATCCTTTCCCAGTTTCTGGTAGTCATGGTTTAGGCATTGGCGATGTGTTAGACGAAGCAGTTAAACATTTTCCTAACACTTCAGAAGAAGAGGACGAAGATACAATTAAATTTAGTTTAATCGGGCGTCCAAATGTCGGTAAATCATCATTGATTAATGCTATTCTTGGTGAAGATCGTGTGATTGTTTCAGATATTGAAGGAACAACGCGAGATGCAATCGATACGTATTTTGAATCTGAAGAAGGTCAAAAGTTCTTAATGATTGATACGGCTGGTATGCGTAAACGTGGGAAAGTATACGAATCAACTGAAAAATATAGCGTCATGCGCGCAATGCGGGCGATTGAACGCTCAGACATTGTTTTAATGGTCTTGAATGCAGAAGAAGGTATTCGTGAGCAAGACAAGCGTGTGGCGGGCTATGCCCATGAAGCAGGTCGCGGTATTATTATCGTGGTCAACAAATGGGATACAGTCAAAAAAGATACAAATACAATGCGTGATTTTGAAGCGGAAATTCGTGATGAATTCCAATATTTAGATTATGCACCCATTATTTTTGTGTCTGCATTAACCAAACAACGTTTAAACAAACTGCCTGAACTAATTGAAACGGTAAGTATGAATCAAAACTTACGGATTCCTTCAGCGTTGTTAAATGACGTTGTAATGGATGCTGTAGCAATTAATCCGACACCAACTGATAAAGGAAAACGTTTGAAGATTTTTTATGCAACACAAGTGGCAGTCAAACCACCTACATTTGTTATTTTTGTCAACGAAGAAGAACTAATGCACTTTTCTTATGCCCGGTTTTTAGAAAATCAAATCAGAAAAGCATTTACGTTTGAGGGCACGCCGATTAAAATCATTCCGCGACGCCGAAAATAGTGCATTCTACCATACTTTTTTTAGATATTCAAATAAATTTATCAACTTTGAGAAAAAATGATTATTTTTTGAAAAAACTGGTTAAAATACACTAAAAACCTTGCTATTACAACTTTCTTATGCTATCTTGTTAACAGAATATTGAACCAGATCAATATTTGCTGTCTGTTTTTGGACCACTCAAAAATAGACGGAACTTTAGGTGTGTAAAAACATCGTATCTCTTATAGAGGAGGTGAAATGATCCATGGCAAATAAAGCAGAATTAATCGAAAACGTTGCATCTTCAACTGGTTTAACTAAAAAAGATGCTACTGCAGCAGTAGACGCTGTCTTTTCAACAATTCAAGAAACTCTTGCTAAAGGTGAAAAAGTTCAATTAATCGGTTTTGGTAACTTTGAAGTTCGCGAACGCGCAGCTCGTAAAGGACGTAACCCACAAACTGGACAAGAAATTCAAATCGCTGCAAGCAAAGTACCTGCATTCAAACCAGGTAAAGCATTGAAAGATGCAGTGAAATAAGACAGACAATTAGAACCCTTGGTTTCCAAGGGTTCTTTTTTGAATCATACATAAAAAATGTTATTTTAAGAGGTGGTCGAAACAGTACGCTAAAAGGCTAAATTGTAACGAACCTTAGGTGAGAAAAACGTGCTTCGCTCCGAGAATCAAGCGGGAACGGTTCGACACTCGCTCCTTGCTTTTTTGATAAAAAGAGAAAGATTTATGAATGAAGGACAAAAATAAGTTGTTGCCAGTAGCTGTTTTTTAGTGGTTATGCTAGACTTGGGTTGAAGGAAGAGGAAACAGTCTTAAGGTGGTGAATCAATGAAATACAACTATTCTAGAGGGGAAAACAAGGTCGCTATTACTTATGGAGAAACATTTGCTTCCGTCCTAAAAAAACGACCAGTAACGACGGAGTCAATCGTTGTTTTGGCGAATCAGCGTTACTATGATCTTTTTTCGGAGAAGATTAATTATGCCTTTGGGGAACAGTTGGGATTAAACTGGTATATTTGTCGCAATGATGTTCATTGCAATGACTTATCAGAATTAGAAAGTGTGTTACGTTTCTTAGCTGATTGGCCAGAAAATCAGGATGTTTTATTGATTGGTTTAGGTAATGAAGGGGTACTACAATTAACCGCATTTTTGCACCAAGTAAGTAAGTGTTCCTCCAAATGTTGGCTGATGCCTGTGTCTGTTCAAGCGTTACGGCAAGGACTTTTACCAAGTGTCACAATTCAGCAAGCACAGCATGCAACCATGCATATAGAAAATCATTCAGAAGAAATTTTGTTTGATAGTACCTTGACCAATAAAAAAGGTGCCGCTCCTTTAATTGATTTGCTCGTTTTTATTCGAGCGGGTCTTGTCTGTGATTATGCTTATTTACAAATGCTATACCAAACGTATCCAGATAAAAAACGGTTGAATCAAACGTCATTTAATGGTATTTTAGACGAGTTGTTATCTTTTTATGAACAAGCAGGGGAAAAAGTGGATCAATTTGGCCGAGTTTTTGAAGCGGCCTTTGCTACAACCGAAAATGGCCATTTGTTATCAGGTCCCATGAGACGATTATTGGGATTATTGTTACAAGTTTTATGGAGCCAGCAAGTCAATCACTTTGACTTTCAATTTAAAAATTTTATCGTTTGGTTTATTCGCTTAGGTTTTCCGGTGGCGTTTCCAAAAGAAATTTTAAGTGCTGATTACGCAGAACAAGTTTTGCTTCACACAGAAACACTAGGTCCTCCTATGGTGTTGGAAAAAATCGGTCAACTAGGAGCAGCTTTAAAGCCAACGCCCGATCAACTGTTAACAACGATTGAAAGATACCAAGAAATTTTAAAAGAGATTTGAGGGGAAATTATGTCATATAGTGAAAAAATGGTTCAAGCATTACAAGCTGAAAATTTAGCAGAAGCACAGTTAATGTTTGAAGAAGCATTAAAGAAAGATGATGAAAATACCTTAGCTGATTTAGGGGAAACGTTATTATCTTTAGGTTTTCTAGAAGAAGCCAAACAAATTTTCCAACAATTGTTGGAACAATTTCCCGATGCAGATGGCTTAAACATTCCATTAGCAGAAATCGCCATTGAAAATAATGAAATAGATGACGCATTCATCTATTTAGAAAAAATTCCAGAAACTAGTGACAGTTATGTCCAAAGTCTCTTAGTTACTGCGGATTTGTACCAAGTTTTAGGGATTCCAGAAGTCAGTGAAGCGAAATTAAAAGAAGCAGCCAATCTTATGCCAGAAGAGCCGTTAATTCAATTTGCTTTGGGAGAACTATACTTTACAAATGGTCAATTTGTCGAGGCTATTACTCGTTATCAAAGCATTGTAGAAAGCGGGACAGCACAAATCTCTGCTATTTCCTTGAATGAACGCTTAGGAAGTAGTTACAGCATGTTAGGTGATTTTGAAGAAGCAGTTCCTTATTTGGAAGCCGCGGTCAAAGAAGAACAAACAGACGATCGTTTATTCCAGTTAGCTTTCACTTATTTACAGTTACATGAGAATCAAAAAGCCATTACGTTGTTCCAGCAATTAAAAACACTAAACCCACATTATCAATCACTTTATCTATATTTAGCGGAAGCGCTCCAAGAAGAAGAGCAATTAGAGGAAGCAAAAGCGGTGATCGAAGAAGGAATTGCGGAAAACCCCTTCCAAGTAGAGTTATACCAATTTGCCTCTGAAAATGCCTATCGCTTACACGATATTGCTGGTGCTGAAAATTGGTTGTTAAAAGCTTTGGAATTAGGTGAGAAAACAGATGAAAGTCGTTTGACCTTAAGTAATCTCTACATCACGGAAGAGCGTTTTGAGGAAGTAATTACTATCTTAAATGATTTAGAGGAAACGGATCATCCTTATGCTGAATGGAATTTAGCAAAAGCGTACAACGAATTAGAAAACTTTGCCGTCGCTAAAGTTCATTATGAACAAGCAGCGCAAGAATTGTCTCACGAACCAGAATTTCTAAAAGAATACGCATTGTTCTTACGAGAAGAAGGCGAACTTGAAAAAGCAAAACACTTGTTGCACCATTATTTGGAACATGAACCTGGTGATGTCGACATGCAATCTGTGCTAGCAGATATGGAAGAAAGATAGGAAACGACGATGTTTGTTAGTTTATCAGAAAAGAAAAAATTTTTAACTTGGTTAGTGAATACCGTGCCTTTTGGAAGAAGAGAAGTACTGTGGATTTTAAATTACTTATTAACGCATGATGCGATTTTAAATAATGTTCATTTTGTTGAGAACGTAGAGAAGACTGATCGAGGGATCCGCGTGGTAGCAGATGGTTTAGGTAAGGAGCCGTTATTGCTTTTTATCCAAGCACAAGAATTTACAGATCCGGAACAAATTTTTCATGAGATTCGAATGAATTGGCGGAAAGCTCTTTATTTAGAATGTGTATTTCCAGAGGCTTGGCAAACGAGCCAGTATTTATCTGTTTTAGAAGACAATCCGTTTGCGCCATGGAATGAACAAGTGGATCAGGAAGTTGCCAGAGCGATTGATCAATATTTTAAGCAAGAAGAACAAACGCAGCGAATGGCATTACTTAAAGCTCAAATTGATGATGCTTTAGAAACAGGCAACAAAGAAGCGTTTTTAGAATTATCCGATGAATTAAATCGTTTGAAACAACAATAAATAAAACCCAGCATTTTCAATAAATGCTGGGTTTTATTTATTGTTTTAATTTAAAGCGCCGTTGTTTGCTGGGTTTTGCATAAGTAAAGCCTTCGCCAATTGCTTCATGTACGTTAATGATGGACACAAAGGCTTTTTCATCTATTTCATTAGCAATCCGTTTGACTTCCATTATTTCTCGAGGGCTGACTACCGTGTAGAGAACCCGTTTTTCCACTTGTGAATAAGCACCTTCACCATTTAAATATGTTACCCCACGTTCTAAAGAAGCCATTAAACTTTGACCGATTTCTTCGGAATGATTGGAAACAATTAAAATTCCTTTCGCAGCATAGGCTCCATCGAGTACAGAATCAACAACACGACTGAAAACAAAGGACACAATTAAAGTATACATCATTCGTTTGACATCAATATAGGTCAACGAGAGGAGTAAGACTGCAACATCAAAAAGTAACAACGAGCGGCCCATGCTAATCCCAAAGTATTTTTCGAAAATGCGGGCAATGACGTCGGTCCCACCAGTGGTTCCGCCTACGCGGTAAACAAGGCCACTCCCGAATCCTGCGGCCAAACCAGCTAAGAGAGCAGCAATCAATAAATCATGATATAAATTAATTTCAACAGGAAATTTTTGCCAAAACCACAAAAATACCGATAACGACACGGTACCAATTAGCGTATAATAGAGGGAACGTTTGCCTAAAATTTTACCACCAATTAATAAGAGCGGAATATTGATTAATAATGTCGTATATGCTGGGTTAAAATGAAATAAGGCTCTTAAAATCAAAGTAATCCCCGTGACACCACCTTCGGCCAGGTCATTGGCAATATTGAAAGTAACCAAACCAAAGGCATAGATACAGCTTCCTAATACAATAAATAACACATCTTTAAAATAAAATCTTTGTTCTTCCATTTAATCACGTCCTTTTACAGTATAAACTGTATCATTCTCTATATAAAACAACAAGTAGAACCTTTCCAGATAGCCAAGTTTTTGATAAGATGTAGGAGGTAGAGTAAGAAAGGTTGGGGTAAAATGTCAGAATCAGAACAACGTAGTTTGCAATCGATGCAAACAGAAGTTGATGATTATATTCAACAGTTTAAAACAGGCTATTTTTCACCATTAGGACAAATGGCTCGTTTGACGGAAGAGGTCGGAGAATTAGCCCGTGAAGTCAATCATTATTATGGTGAAAAACAGAAAAAAGCAGACGAAAAACCAAAGACAGTATCAGAGGAACTTGGAGATGTCTTTTTTGTATTGATTAGCATGGCAAATTCTTTAGAGATTGATTTAACCGAAGTTTTTGAAGAAAATATGGCCAAATTTAACAAGCGGGATCGCTATCGCTTTGAAAGAAAGGATGGGAAAACACATGATTAAAATAATTGTCGCTGGGTTTAAAGGACGGATGGGCAGTACTGCTACACAAATGGTCTTAGAAACCGCAGACTTTGAATTAGTAGGTGTGTATGATCCTCATGAAGCACAAGAAACTGTTTCTTTCAATGATGAAACAGCAATTCCCGTTTTTCAGCGCTTAGAAGAAGTCCTAGCTGTCAAACCAGATGTTTGGATTGATTTTACGGTTCCTGAAGCCGCCTATCCAAATACGCGTTTTGCGTTGGAACACGGTATGGCGCCTGTTGTTGGGACTACAGGCTTTACGGAAGAACAAATCAACGAATTGACAAACCTATCTCGAGAAAAAGCCATCGGCGGCTTAATTGCGCCAAACTTTGCAATTGGGGCAGTTTTAATGATGCAATTTGCCCAAAAAGCGGCGCAGTATTTTCCAGATGTGGAAATCATTGAATTACATCATGATAACAAATTGGATGCACCGAGTGGAACGGCTATAAAAACTGCAGAAATGATTCAAGAAGTTCGGCCAGCAAAAAAACAAGGGAATCCGCAAGAGGTAGAATCAATACCAGGGGCACGCGGGGCTGATTTCGAGGGTCTGCGAATCCATAGTGTCCGCTTACCTGGTTTAGTGGCACACCAACAAGTCCAATTTGGCAGTGTAGGTGAAGGGCTCACTATTCGGCATGATTCTTATGATCGGCGTTCATTCATGACAGGAGTGGCGTTAGCTTGTCGGCAAGTGGTACAGAAAACAGAACTACTTTACGGATTGGAACAGATGCTATGAAATTGACAACTATTCCAAACGAATTTAAAGAAGCTGCTCCCGTTATTCGTGAAATCAATGCACAGGGCTTTGAAGCGTATTTTGTCGGGGGCAGCGTCCGTGATGCTTTATTAAATAAACCAATCCATGATGTCGATATTGCGACAAGTGCCTATCCAGAAGAAATTAAGCAAATTTTTAAACGAACCGTTGATGTGGGTATCGAACATGGTACAGTCCTTGTATTGATGGAAGAACAACAGTATGAAGTAACAACCTTTCGTACCGAGTCAACTTATCAAGACTTTCGTCGACCAGATGAAGTCACTTTTGTTCGCTCCTTGAAAGAAGACTTAAAACGGCGAGATTTTACGATTAATGCCTTGGCGCTTGACAGCACAGGCGAAATCATTGATTTATTTGATGGTATCGAAGATTTAACTAATCAAACCATTCGTGCAGTCGGTAATCCCCATGAGCGGTTTCATGAAGATGCTCTGCGGATGATGCGGGGCTTACGCTTTGCTAGCCAATTAGATTTTAAAATTGAAGAAAAAACCTTAGCTGCTATCGCTGAATTTCATCCTTTATTGGAAAAAATTTCAGTAGAACGCATTACAATTGAATTTGTAAAAATGCTTTTAGGGGTTAATCGACAAGGTGGCTTAGCTCCGTTTATTGAAACAGAATGCTATCAATATTGTCCCAAATTACGAGAACAAGGGGCTGGACTTTTTCGTTTAATGGACTTGCCTGCTCGTCAAATTGAAACAGAAGCAGAAGCGTGGACGTTACTTATCCAATCGTTGAATTTACCAGAAGCAGAAATTCGCTCCTTCTTAAAGGCTTGGAAACTTTCAAATCAATTAATTCAAAACGTTTCACAATTAGTACGCGGTTTGCGTTTTCGCTTGAGTAACGACTGGCAGCCAATGATGCTTTATGAATTAGGCGAAGAATCAGCAGTACTTGTTGAAAGGCTTTTATATTATTACCAACAAGAGAGTCAAGTACAAGTAACAAAAGAGTTAGTTAAGGCATTACCCATTCATCAAAGACATGAATTGGCCATCACAGGAAAAGACCTTTTAGCCGTCTTAGAAGAAACACCAGGCAAATGGTTAGGGGAACTGATTGCTGAAATCGAGCAACACGTTGTTGAAGGTAGCTTAGAGAATAAACAAGAAGTTCTGCTTTCGTTTGCCAAAAAACAACGTTCAAAAGGAGAGAAAGCATAATGCCAACAGAAATGTTTACAAAAGAATTCTTGGTGAAAGAATCACAAACGGCTAAAATGCTCGGTTCTGGTGACTTAGAAGTTTTAGGAACCCCTGCTTTAGCTGCCATGATTGAACAAACAGCCAAAGAAGCTGTGAAGGACCAATTATCAGTTGGGGAAACAACTGTCGGAACGGTGTTAGAATTGCGCCACTTATATCCATCCGCGGTAGGGGCGACAATCGTTGTTACGATGACCAGCATTGAACAGACTGCACACAAAATACGCTATGAATTTGTTGCTTATGAAGGAGAACGACAAATTGCCAAAGGTTCTCACCAACGTGCAGTAGTTGATATTGATTCTTTTTTAAAAAGAATAACAAAATATTAAGAATCTACAGCGAAAGTTTGTGACCGTTTATCAAAAGTATGGTAAACTAATAATGTAAGAAATTATTTTTAAGTAAGGAGATTTGTGCTATGGCTAGAGAAATGACAGGACTTAAATTTTATTTCAGAAATGGTGAAACTTGGACGATTGATCGTCGTTTTATTGGTGATTTATGGATCAAACATATTACAACAAGTTTTGGCCGTATCCATGGTAGTGAATTTGTTGAAATTCATCCATGTGAAGGGTTCAAAATTGAAATTTTCCAAGAAGGAGATCATGTTCAAACCCACGATATTAACTTAGGTGGCTTAGAATTAGGGATGTTCTCTCGTGCTTTAAAATATGAAGATATCGAACGTATGGAAATTCTTTACAAAAATGGCACACCAGATTTAGTTTATTTCCCTTACAAAGATAAAACAGATGAGGGCTTGGATAACATCTATCAATCTACAAAAGTCAGCGAAAAAACTAAAAACTTATACATTGTTATCGACCCAACACAAACAGTTGACGATGTATACGCTGAAGAATTAAAATAATTTTTGCTCCACAGGAATCAGTGAAATGACTGGTTTCTGTGGCTTTTTTCAGTCTTTTGACGAATAAAATAACATTGTTTTTAATGGAATAGTCGAAAAAATAAGCGAATAAGTGTTGACACATGTTTTTTCTAGCGGTATACTATTAACAATTCTTAATTAAATCAGTTTTGGAGTGATTCTTATGACAACAACGAAGAAAAACCATACACAACTGAATAACTTTTACTTTAGCTATTTTAGATAGGTTTGTATTCATAACATTATGGGTACAGACAACAAACGTTTGTATCTATAATGGCTAGGGAAATTTAAGATGACTTTCAGCCATGTAGATTTAAGAAAATCTATAGTGGCTTTTATATTGCTTTTTTGTAGGGTATTCACTGTAGATTTTTCTTAAAATTTACTGTGAATATCCTTTTTGTTTGGCCAAAAATTAGGATTTCAGAAACTTACTAAAAAAATTTCGTAAAGGAGCACACAGGATGAAAGAAATAACTGGATCTACTCGTTTAGCTGGGCTATTCGCGAAACCCAGCCGACACAGTATTTCACCGTTGATTCATAATACAGCATTTCAAAATTTAGGAGTTGATGCTCGGTATCTGGCGTTTGACGTTGGACAAGAGACACTGCCACAAGCAATTGAAGCGATTCGAACGTTTCACATGTTAGGGGCCAACTTATCAATGCCCAATAAAGTGGCGGCTGTAAGTTATATGGATGAACTAAGTCCTACCGCCCAACTGGTTGGCGCGATTAATACGATTGTCAACAAAGATGGAAAACTTTACGGAGACAGCACGGATGGTACTGGTTTTATGTGGAGTTTGAAAGAGAAAAAGGTTGACGTTTTTCAGAATAAAATGACCATCTTAGGAACAGGTGGTGCAGCCTTATCAATCATTGCCCAAGCTGCTTTAGATGGCGTGAAAGAAATCGCCGTTTACAACAGGAAAAGCGCGGGGTTTAACGACAGTCAAAAAAAACTGGCAAATTTCACTGAACGAACCAACTGTGTAATTCATTTAAACGATTTAGCGGATACTGAAAAACTAGCAAAAGATGTTGCTGAAAGCGTCTTGTTAGTTAATGCAACGAGTGTGGGTATGCATCCACATGCGCATAGTAGTCCTATAGAAAATTATGCAATGATTCAACCGAAGTTATTTGTGTATGATGCTATTTATAATCCCAGAGAAACACAGTTATTAAAAGAAGCCCGTTTACGTGGCGCAGAAACAAGCAACGGCTTGGACATGCTACTTTATCAAGGCGCTGCTGCTTTTGAACAATGGACAGGACAAAAAATGCCTGTATCAGTCGTAAAACGTAAAATTGAAAATAGATAAAAAGAGCGCCGTTTAAAGGCATGAGGAGAGAATATAATGATCGTAATTATGAAAGAAAATGCAACCGAAAAGCAAATGAAACAAGTCATTGATTTAGTAACAGGTGCAGGCTTAACTACTCAAACAAGTCAAGATAATGGAAAAACAGTGATAGGCTTGATTGGTGATACAGAAAAATTAGTTGAAGCAGAGTTAACAGCATTAGAAGGCGTGGAGAAAAGTGTCCGCATTTCGTTGTCTTACAAACTAACGAGTCGTTTATTTCATCCAGAGAATACAGTGGTTGATGTGAACGGTGTTAAAATTGGTGACGGCAGTATGACCATGATGGCGGGCCCTTGTTCAATCGAAAGCTTAGATCAGATTCGTGAATGTGCGCGAATTGCTAAAGCTGGCGGTGCAACAATTTTACGAGGTGGTGCATTCAAACCTAGAACGTCGCCATACGCTTTCCAAGGACTAGAAGAAGAAGGACTAAAATACATTCGCCAAGCGGCTGATGAATTAGATATGCAAGTCATTACAGAAGTGATGGATGAAGCGAATTTAGAACTTGTCGCAAAATACAGTGACATTTTACAAATCGGTGCGCGCAACATGCAAAATTTCAAGTTATTACAAGCGGTTGGTAAAACTGGAAAACCTATCGGCTTAAAACGCGGGATTGCTGGTACGATTGATGAATGGCTAAACGCAGCTGAATACATTGCTGCGCAAGGAAATTTCAATGTGATCTTCATTGAACGTGGGATTCGTACGTACGAAACCGCTACGCGCAATACACTTGATTTAAGTGCGGTGCCTTTAATTAAAAAATTAAGTCATTTTCCAATTATTGTTGATCCGAGTCATGGTGTTGGTATCTGGGATTTAGTACCGCCAATGGCCCGAGCAGGTGTTGCTTCAGGTGCGGACGGCTTGATTGTAGAAATTCACCCAGACCCAGCGAATG
The DNA here is from genome assembly GCF_051711925.1 of Enterococcus sp. DIV2385. Taxonomy (NCBI): domain Bacteria; kingdom Bacillati; phylum Bacillota; class Bacilli; order Lactobacillales; family Enterococcaceae; genus Enterococcus; species Enterococcus sp. DIV2385. Next base: position 1,345,026 of record NZ_JBIONV010000001.1, read on the forward strand.
CGTGGTCAGATGGGCCACAATCCTTGAATGAAAAAACTTACCTACGTATGATGAAAGAAGTTCATATCATCGAAAAAGCAATGAAAGAAATTAATGCTTTAGAAGATTAGTAAAGACAGAGGAGTAGTGGACATGAAATTAACCGTAACGTTACCTACACATTCATATGATTTAACCATCAAAACAAGTGCCTTAGATAAAATTGGCACCTGGGTACGTAGCCTGTGGCAGCCACAACGGATAGCGATTATTACCGATGAAACGGTGAATAAATTATATGGCGCAGCTGTTGAGAAAGAATTGCAAGCTGCTGGTTTTGAAACATCATTGATTGCTGTAGCGGCAGGTGAACAAAGTAAGAGCCTCGAAACAGCTCAGCTGCTTTATGATTTTTTAGCGGAACAGCAATTGACTCGAAGTGATGGTCTAATTGCTCTAGGTGGAGGCGTTGTAGGAGATCTAGCTGGATTTGTCGCTTCAACCTATATGCGCGGTATTCACTTTTTGCAAGTACCAACAACCTTACTGGCACAAGTAGATAGTAGCATTGGAGGTAAAACAGCGGTTAATACTAAAAAAGCCAAAAATCTTGTCGGTACTTTTGCCCAACCAGATGGGGTTTTAATTGATCCTAATACACTTAAAACATTAGAACCTAGACGTGTTCGTGAAGGAATTGCAGAAATTGTAAAATCAGCAGCTATCGCTGATGTTGAATTGTGGCACCGTTTATCCTCTTTGGAAAATGAACAAGATTTAGTGGCACATGCAGAAGAAATTATCACGGCCTGTTGCAAGATTAAACGTGATGTCGTCGAAGAAGATGAATTAGATTTGGGCTTACGTTTGATTCTGAATTTTGGGCATACGATCGGCCACGCATTAGAAAATACAGCTGGTTACGGGGTGATTGCTCACGGTGAAGGCGTTTCTTTAGGAATGATTCAAATAACTCAAGTCGCAGAACAACAAGGGCTTTCCCCACTTGGGACTACCCAAGAGTTGGTCACCATGCTAGAAAAGTTCCATTTACCAGTAACCACAGATCGTTGGTCAGAAGAACGTCTCTATCAAGCAATTACACATGATAAAAAAACACGTGGGGGACAGATTAAAATCATTGTCTTAGAAAAAATTGGTCAAGCGAAAATTGTCTCTTTACCAACGGAAGAAATTCGAGCATTTTTAAACAGAGAAGGAGGAATTTAAGATGCGCTTTATTACAGCAGGCGAATCACATGGACCTGAATTAACTGCTATTATTGAAGGCTTACCAGCCGGCTTGCCTTTAAGTAGCGAAGAGATTAACCGAGAATTAGCAAGACGTCAAGGCGGTTACGGTCGTGGGGGACGGATGAAAATTGAAAAAGACCAAGTACGTATTACTTCGGGTATTCGGCATGGTAAAACACTTGGCTCACCAGTAACGTTGATTGTCGAAAACAAAGACTGGAAAAATTGGACCTCCGTGATGTCAGTAGAGCCAGTTCCTGAAAAACAAAAGAAAATCCGCCGCGTCAGCAAACCACGTCCAGGACATGCTGATTTAGTCGGTGGCATGAAATATCAACATGATGATTTACGGAATGTTTTAGAACGGTCTTCGGCACGAGAAACAACGATGCGTGTGGCGATTGGTGCGGTTGCTAAAAAACTCTTAGCTGAACTGGATATCCAAGTCGCTGGGCATGTCGCGGTATTAGGTGGGATTGAAGCTACGATTCCTGAAAATTTAACGATTCGTGAAATTCAAGAACGATCTGAACAATCTGCCGTTCGCGTATTAGATCCTTCCGTAGAAGAAAAAATGAAAGAACTAATTGACCAAACCAAGAAAAATGGTGATACAATTGGTGGGGTAGTAGAAGTACTTGTGGGTGGCGTTCCAGCTGGCTTAGGTAGCTATGTTCAATGGGATCGTAAACTAGATGCCAAAATTGCGCAAGCTGTTGTAAGCATCAATGCTTTTAAAGGTGCTGAGTTTGGCATTGGATTTGAAATGGCGCAACGCCCTGGTAGTCAAGTGATGGACGAGATTGTTTGGGACGAAAGTACAGGTTATACCAGAACTTCCAACAATTTAGGCGGTTTTGAAGGAGGAATGACCAACGGAATGCCAATCATCGTTCGTGGTGTCATGAAACCTATTCCAACCCTTTATAAACCATTACAAAGCGTGAATATTGATACAAAAGAGCCTTATAAGGCCAGCGTTGAGCGCTCTGATAGCACGGCGGTACCGGCCGCTAGCGTTGTTTGTGAAGCCGTTGTTGCAACGGAAGTAGCGAAGGCTATGCTCGAAAAATTTGATAGTGACTCATTTGAACAAATGAAAGAAGCAGTGAAACGTTATCGTCTATATACTCAAAACTTTTAATGGAAGAAAGTCGCAAGTATATGGAGGGAAAAAATGAAGAAACGTATTTTAATCGTAGGATTAGGGCTAATTGGGAGTTCACTGGCTTTGTGTATCAAAAAAGGGCATCCAAACAGTGAGATTATCGGTTTTGATAATCAAGCGGAGTCAACTGAATTTGCTAAGAAAACGGGTCTAATTGATGAGATAGCTGAATCTTTAACAAGTGGGGCAAGACGAGCAGAGATTATTTTTCTTTGTTCCCCAGTTAAAGCAACTTTAGTACAACTAGAAGAATTAAACCAATTATCACCAGAAACTGCTCTGATCACAGATGTGGGTAGTACCAAGGTGGAAATTAATCAGTTAGCAACAAAGCTTAAAATGAAAAATTTTATTGGTGGTCATCCAATGGCTGGTTCACATAAATCCGGCGTAACAGCCGCTGATGAACGTTTGTTTGAAAATGCCTACTATATTTTTACCGATGACCATGGCGAAAAAAACAAACAGATTCAGGAGTTACAAACGTTACTAAAAGGAACGCATGCGAAGTTTATTACGATGTCTGCACAGGAACATGATGAAATTACTGGTGCTCTAAGTCACTTGCCACATATTGTTGCCGCAGCTTTAGTGAACGAAAGTCAGCAACTGAATACCACTTACCCTAGAGCACAGCAGCTAGCGGCTGGAGGATTTAGAGATATTACTCGAATTGCTTCCTCTGATGCAACGATGTGGACGGATATTTTATTAAGCAATCGCTTAGTATTATTGGACTTACTAGAAAATTGGCAAAAAGAGATGACTACTGTTTGCCAATGGTTAACAGAAAAAAATGCCCCAGCTATTCGTAATTTTTTTGATAAGGCCAAAGAAACACGTGCTCAGTTGCCCATTCATAAAGAAGGCGCAATCCCAGCTTTCTATGATCTGTTTGTTGATGTACCAGATCAACCAGGAATCATTGCTGAAATTACGCAAATTTTAGGCGAAGCGGACCTTTCTCTTACAAATATTAAAATTTTAGAAACGAGAGAAGAAATCTATGGGATTCTTCAATTGTCTTTTAAAAATCAACCAGACTGCCAAGCTGCAAAACAAATTTTATCTAAAAAAACGAACTATACGTGTTATGAAAAATAAGAGGTGATGAGGGTGCAACTACGTACAAATGTGAAACATTTACAAGGGACTCTGATGGTTCCTAGCGACAAATCGATTTCCCATAGAAGTATTATGTTTGGAGCGATTTCTTCTGGAAAAACGACGATTACAAACTTTCTAAGAGGCGAAGATTGTTTAAGTACCTTAGCGGCGTTTCGTTCTTTGGGTGTGAACATTGAAGATGACGGGACGACAATCACCGTTGAGGGGCAAGGATTTGCAGGTTTAAAAAAGGCGAGGAATACAATTGATGTTGGAAATTCAGGGACAACAATTCGTCTGATGCTGGGCATTTTAGCTGGCTGTCCCTTTGAAACGCGCCTAGCTGGTGATGCGTCTATTGCCAAACGACCGATGAATCGTGTGATGCTTCCTTTAAACCAAATGGGAGCGGAATGTCAAGGGGTTCAGCAAACGGAGTTTCCGCCAATTTCTATTCGCGGGACTCAAAATTTGCAACCGATTGACTACACAATGCCTGTTGCGAGTGCTCAAGTGAAATCGGCTATTTTATTCGCCGCTTTGCAAGCCGAGGGCACTTCTGTAGTGGTTGAGAAAGAAAAGACACGTGATCATACAGAAGAGATGATTCGACAATTTGGTGGGACACTTGAAGTAGACGGTAAAAAAATTATGTTAACTGGACCGCAACAATTAACAGGTCAAAATGTGGTAGTTCCTGGTGATATCTCTTCTGCAGCTTTCTTTTTAGTTGCGGGTTTAGTAGTCCCAGATAGCGAGATACTTCTGAAAAATGTTGGCTTAAATCAAACGCGGACAGGTATTTTAGATGTGATTAAAAACATGGGTGGTTCCGTCACTATTTTAAATGAAGATGAGGCCAATCATTCTGGCGATTTACTTGTAAAAACGAGTCAATTAACAGCTACAGAGATTGGTGGCGCTATTATCCCACGTTTAATTGATGAGTTACCGATTATTGCTTTGTTAGCTACTCAGGCTACTGGCACGACAATCATTCGAGATGCAGAAGAATTGAAAGTCAAAGAAACCAATCGGATTGATGCAGTAGCGAAAGAATTAACAATTTTAGGCGCCGACATCACGCCTACTGATGATGGCTTAATTATACATGGACCAACTTCTTTACATGGTGGAAGAGTTACCAGTTATGGGGATCATCGTATCGGGATGATGTTACAAATTGCTGCATTACTTGTAAAAGAAGGCACTGTTGAATTAGATAAGGCTGAAGCAGTTTCAGTTTCTTATCCAGCATTTTTTGACGACTTAGAACGTTTAAGTTGTTAACGAAGGAGGATAACGAACCATGGAAAGCATTGTTTTAATTGGTTTCATGGGTGCGGGTAAAACAACTATCGGCCAAAGTTTGGCCAATAAACTAAAGATGCCTCATCTTGATTTAGATACAGCGTTAATTGAAAAAATAGGACGCTCAATTCCTGACTATTTCGAAAAATATGGTGAAGCAGCTTTCCGAGAACAGGAAACCCAACTTTTAAAGGAGCTGTCAAAAAATACAGCCGTCCTTTCAACTGGTGGCGGGATTGTTGTCGGACCAGAAAATCGTAGCTTATTAAAATCTTTTCAGCAAGTGATTTATTTACATGCGACACCAGAAGAGCTGTTAAAAAGAATCGCAGAAGATACTGAAAACCAACGCCCCTTAGCTATAGAACGTTCTTCAAAAGAAATCATTACTTTATTTGAGTCTCGTAAAAATTTTTATGAAGAATGTGCGAAGATGACAATTGATACGACCAATCGCTCACCAGAAGAAATTATCAATGAAATTCTGCAACAATTAAAGGAGTAGAGAAACGATGAAAGTTGGTTATTTAGGCCCGATTGGTTCCTTTACGTACAGTGCAACGTTGGCTGCTTTTCCTGATGCTACATTGATACCGTACGCATCGATTCCAGCTTGCTTGAAAGCAATTGAACAGCAAGAAGTGGCATGGAGCATTATCCCAATAGAAAACACGATTGAAGGAACCGTTAATGCATCGATAGATTATTTGTATCATCAAGCGCAGTTACCTGTCCAAGCAGAGTTGGTTTTACCAATTCAACAACAATTAATGGTGGCAAAAGAGAATCAATCGATCTGGCAACAAAGTCAGAAAATTTTATCACACCCGCAAGCATTAGCTCAATCGCAGATGTTTCTAGCGAAAAACTTTCCAGAAGCGATTTTAGAAGCAACGCCTTCAACAGCTTACGCCGCCAAATACATTGCAGAACATCCAGAATTACCTTTTGCAGCTATTGCACCAAAACTTTCTGCGGAAATGTATGATTTGACCATTGTTGAAAAAAATATACAAGATTTATCGGTAAATCAAACCCGATTTTGGGTTCTTGGTTCTGAAAATTTAGCGATTTCTTTCCCGCTATCTGAGAAAAAAATAACGCTGGCGATTACGATGCCAAGTAATGTTCCTGGCTCTTTACACAAAGCATTAAGCGTGTTTAGTTGGCGAGGGATTAATCTTAGTAAAATAGAATCGCGGCCTTTGAAAACAAAGCTAGGAGAGTACTTCTTTTTAATGGACTTAGTGAAAGATCAACCAGAAAAATTAATTGAAGCAGCCTTAACAGAACTGGAACTCATTGGCGCAGAAATAAAAATTTTAGGGGATTACCCGATCTATGTTTTGTCCACACTTTAAAGAGTTAAAATGAAAATGAAGCTTACTTATTAGATAAAGTGAGTTTCATTTTTTATTAAATTACATATTTGTAATAGGAATTTCCTGCGAAATGAGGTATCCTAAGAAAGGTGATAAAACACAGAGGTAAAGGAGTGACACGATGAGTCGTGTAGATCGTTATAAACATATTCATGAAAAATCGAGACCAGCAGAGCATAAAAAGACCTTTAATCCCCGAAAATCAATGGGTGAACATAGAGAAGAAGAACCAGAAGAACTAGCTGAAAGCCTTCAAGAGCCAGTTTACGAAGACAGCTATACTGAGGACAGTCGCAGAAGTGAGAGGCGACATCAAACAGATTCAGGTGGTGGCAACGGTTCTGACCAACCACCCCGCGGAAAAAAAGACAAGAAACCAAAAAAGAAAAGTAAAAAATCAAAAACAAAACGCTTTTTCAAATGGCTAGTGATCCTATTGATTCTGTTATTTGCCTATAGTACAGTCATGTTTTTAAAAGGAAAATCTGCAGCAGAACATGATGACTCGTTGCCTCAAGAAAAAGTAGAAACATTTAATGGCGTCAAAAGTAGCAACGGGGCTAAGAATATTTTAATTCTTGGTAGCGATACTCGTGGAGAAGATGCTGGACGAGCCGACACAATAATGGTTCTCCAACTAAATGGACCATCAAAAAAACCGAAATTAATTTCATTTATGCGTGATACATTCGTGGACATTCCTGGTGTCGGGCCGAATAAAATTAATGCCGCATACGCTTATGGCGGTGCTGAATTGGTTCGTGAAACGTTAAAACAAAACTTTAATTTAGATACGAAATATTATGCTAAGGTAGATTTCCAATCATTTGAAAAAATTGTTGACTCTATGTTTCCAAAAGGTGTCAAAATCGATGCAGAAAAATCACTGAATTTAGATGGCGTTGATATTGAAAAAGGGCAACAGGTCATGGATGGACATGTCTTACTTCAATACGCTCGCTTTAGGATGGATGAAGAAGGCGACTTTGGTCGGGTTCGTCGCCAACAACAAGTTATGTCAGCTGTAATGAGCCAAATGAAAAACCCAATGACTTTATTAAGAACCCCAGAATCACTTGGGAAATTAGTCGGCTATATGTCGACAGATGTGCCTGTTAGTTTCATGTTAACGAACGGACCATCATTGTTGATTAAAGGAAAAGCAGGGGTTGAGTCATTATCGGTTCCGGTACCAGATTCTTGGAATTTTGGTGAATCCTCTTATGCAGGCAGTATTTTAGAAGTAGATGAACAAAAAAATGCTGACGCCATCGAAAAATTCCTGAACGAATAAGGAAAGCATTTTAAAATATCCTTTTTTATGCTATATTAGAAACAACGTGGAAAATTAGTGAAACGAGGTTACAAAATGAAAATTGCTATTGTGACAGATAGTACAGCTTATTTACCCGAGCGCATTAAAGATCATCCGAATCTTTTTGTAATTCCCATCCCAGTCATTTTAGATGGAAAAATATACAACGAAGGCATTGACATTGAAGCAGATGAATATTATGCATTGCTAAATAATAGTAAAGAATTTCCGACGACTTCACAACCTGCTTTAGGAGAAGTGTTAGAGCTTTACAAATCAATCGCTGAACAAGGGTACGACACCATCATCAGCATTCATCTTTCTTCAGGAATCTCTGGTTTTGTTCATACATTGCACGGACTTACTGATGAAATCCCAGGCGTTGCTTTGTATCCATATGACTCAAAAATTACAAGTATGCCAATGGGACACATGGTAGAAGCTGCTTTAGATTTAACAGAAGAAAAAGCCAGCTTAGAAGAAATTTTTGCCAAATTAGATTTAATTCGTGATAATACGTATGCATATCTAATTGTAGAAGATCTGAACAACTTAGTTCGTGGCGGTCGCTTAACGAATGGCGCAGCCTTGATCGCTGGGCTATTGAAGATTAAACCTATCTTGACTTTTGAAGATGGAAAGATTGTATTATTTGAAAAAATCCGTTCAACAAAGAAAGCTTTTGCTCGTGCAGAAAAGATTATTGGTGAACGAAACGCAGGGATTGAAGCGCCAGTTAAACTGTACGTGATTCATGCCAATAACCGCATCGTTGCTGAAAAAGAACAAGCAAAATTACAAAAGCTATACCCAAATGCAGAAATTGAAATCGGTCATTTTGGTCCAGTTATTGGGACCCACCTAGGGGAAAAAGCAATTGGTTTAGCGATTTCAGCTCAATAATAAAAGATGAGACAAAAGTAAACTACTTCTGTCTCATCTTTTATTCTATTATTTTGTCGTTTGCTGCTGTTACTCAGCCGAATACTTTTTGTTTATAAGAAAATGTAAAATTACTCCTTTTTATTAGAAAATATCTTGCAAATTAAGCAATTCCTTACAAAGTAATGTATACTAAGGAAGAGGAGGCGGTTAAATGAAAAGAAATATAGCCTTGTTGCAAAGCGAAAAAATGAAAAAAGTTCAAGCTTTAGCAAACTACTACCAAGAATCAATTGACTTACCGCCTGGAAAAAACCGTGAGGCGGTTATCAAAAAGATTAACGAATCAAAAAAAGAAATTAAAGAAATAAATGATATATTAACAGATATTCAAAAGAAAAAGAAATAAAGGAGTCGTTTGTGATTATCGATGGATTTACGTTATTGCTATTTTTATTTGTCGTCGTTATGTATGGTTACTTTTACTTCGTACGTAAAAGTATTGTAATTCCGGCTGCAAAACATCCTACAACAAAATATTTAGTTGCTTTTTTTAGTTTAATGATTCTGGCCAATGCATTTTCGGCAGGAGATAAAATTGAAATGATTCGAAGTGTGTTATATATTTTGATTATCTTCAGTTTTCTTTACGATGCAAGAGGTTTTGCGGAGGACTGTATTATTACGCATCCTTTTGACAATCGGGGCACGGCCTTTAAAGATATCGAAAAGATTGTCCTTGTTCAAAAGCCGAACGGTATTCGTTTAGGGTATTTAAAAAAAGGCAGAAGAGGGGTGGTTTTACGCTTTTCTGCGCCACTAGAAGAAATGGTTCTTTTTCTTTCAACACGGATGAATGAAGAGGCAGAAATTGATATTATTGTTAATGAAGATTAACCATGTTCAGCTCCTAGAAATCAGCTTTTCCCGCGTTAAGTTTTGTCTGAATTTCTTTTGAAAAAAAGAAAGCAATTTTGCTTGTACTTTTGGTAAAATTTGTTATAATTAGTCAGATTAAATTTTGGAAGGAAGTTGTTTCGGTGAGTGAAGAATTTGAAAAGTGTGTCGCTGACTTGAAAAAGAAATATCAAGCAATCCCTGAAGAAAAACGACAACACTTTGCAGAACGTATGCAAAAGAAAAATTTCTTACGCTACAAAAAAATTGAATTAATTAAAGGAGAACTTCTTCGTTTAGAAGCACGACGCGCTCAATTGGAACTTTGCGAACGCAGTTCTGAGTTAGAAGAAGTCGAAAAGAAAATTATTCTTAAAAAGAAAAAATTACTTAAATGTTTTGATCGGTAAGTCAATAAAAATTTAATATAGAAGGGAATGATAGGATGGAATTTACCTTTCTAATCATTGTTTTTGCACTGTCTATTACCTTCTCAAACATATTCAACCGGATTGTTCCCGTCATTCCGCTGCCAATTGTGCAAATTATTGTAGGCGTTCTAATTGGTTTAACTAAAATGGGGCAGGAAATTGAATTTGAGCCTGAAGTGTTTTTAGTAATGATTATTGCACCGCTTTTATTTAGAGAAGGGGAGCTAATCAATCTGAAAGCAATGATGAAAAATTTCGGGATGATTCTTTTCTTGGCCTTTTTTGGTGTGTTAATTACCTTAGTCGGAGTCGGCTGGACCCTGCATATGATTTTGCCTACTTTACCATTAGCCGCTTGCTTCGCTTTTGGAGCGGCTCTAGGGCCAACGGATGCGGTGGCGGTAGGTTCGTTATCAGGTCGAATTGACATTCCTGAACGTTCGATGAACATTTTATCTGGTGAAGGACTCATTAATGATGCATCAGGCGTTACAGCCTTTCAATTTGCATTAGCGGCTTTATTAACGGGGTCATTTTCGCCGGTGGAAGCGGCAGGGACCTTGGTTATTTCCAGTATTGGTGGAGCGGTAGTCGGAATCGTGTTAGTTCTATTAAAACAGCAAATTGTTCATTTACTTGAAACTGCAGTGGCAAAAGATGTTACAGGCTACTTGTTGATTGAATTACTCTTGCCATTTATTGCTTATTTAATTTCAGAGTTGATTGGCGTTTCTGGAATTATTGCCGCTGTGATTGCTGGAATTATGCAAGCGTCTAGTTTGAAAAAAGTTTCGCTTTTTGAAGCAGAGCTGTCAAATGTTGGCGAAAGTATTTGGAGTATGATTGAGTTCACTTTAAATGCCTTAGTTTTCTTATTCTTAGGAATTGAACTTTCTCAAGTGTTTTCGCCAATTTGGATTGACCAACAATATTCAAACTGGTTCCTACTAATGGTTGTTCTAATTATTAGCGCCGTTGTCTTTTTGATTCGTTTCTTAGCCATTTTCAGTGTTTACACGCTTCAACATGGCCTTAAGAAAGTTAAAAACGCAATGAATGAAATGCTGATTTTAACTTTTGGCGGTGTTAAAGGAACAGTGAGTTTAGCCACCATCTTTATTTTGCCAACGGCGATTAACGGCGAGCATTTTAAAGAACGACCGTTATTACTATTCATTACGGCTTGTGTTATTTTGGTGACTCTGATTGGCGGGATTCTAGTTTTACCATTTTTAACTGATTCAGAGACGGAAGTGGAAAATGAAGAGTCAGTCGAAATTGATTTATTACGTGATGTCATTGATGTCTTAAAACAGCAAAATGAAGAGAATCCTCGTGGTGAAATGAATGCGGTCATTGAAAATTATCAAGATCGTTTAAAAGAATTGTATACCGAGCAGCTAAGTGCAGAACGAAAACAAGAAGTGCAAGAGTTGCGGACGTTAATTGTGTCCATTGAACGAGACGGCTTAGAAGAAAGTCTGAAACAAGGAGAAATTAGTGTCAGAAGTTATCGTATGTATCAACGCTTGATTACACGGATGCAACGGTCGATTGCCAAACAATTATTATCGATTGTAGGCTTTTGGTTATTATTTGCTCGACAAATCATTTCGATTCTTTTACATCCTAAGCTATTTTTCAATCGTGGTGAAGCTTCTGAAGAAGAAAAAGAATTACGAAATGAAGAACTAGAAAATATTCGCCAAGTTTTTCTAAGAAATTCTCAAGTTATTCTGAAGAGTTTAGATAATTTGCGCGGTGTCTATGATGATGATTTAATTGATTTCTTCATTGACGGACGCTTGGATTTAGCCCATAAGTTTGAAAAAGGCGAATTTATTGATTCGTATATTGTTCATACGGAGACAGACTATGTCAAAGACCTATTATTAGGCTTCCAAGAAGAACGACGGATGATTGATCATTACGAACAATCTGAACGCATTTCAATTATCGAAGCGAACGAGTTACGAAAAAATGTCAATTTATTAGAGAGTTATTCGATTAGCGGCGAAGTGAATAACGTTCCGCTGAAACGATTTGTTAAAAATTTTAATAAAGAATAAGTAATAGTGTATGAGATGAAACCAAGACGATTTTTATCTCATGCACTTTTTTTATAATCCAATTTTTGATACAATAAGCAAGACCAAAATAGAAGGAGTTGGTAGTGTCGGTGAAAGAATTAAAAGTAACAGATTTAACCAAAACATATGGGGAAAAAACACTATTTGATCATCTTTCTTTTTTGATTCATGAAAAAGATCGCATTGGTTTAATTGGGATTAACGGCACAGGGAAAACCAGTTTATTAAATATTATTGCTGGCGTAGATAGCGGTGATGGTGATCTTGCTGCGATTCAGCAGCCAAGTGATTATCAAATTGGGTACCTTTCCCAGAATCAAACATTTAACGAGAATATTACGATTGCAGAAGCCGTGTTTCAGGGAGACAGCCCGATCATAAAAGCAGTCAAAAATTATGAATTAGCGTTAGCTGCTTTAAGTGAGAATGGTTTAGACGAAGGGGTTCAAAGACGTTACACGCAAGCAGAAGAAGCCATGAATAAACAAGATGCTTGGACAGCAGATACCAATGCAAAAATTATTTTACAAAAATTAGGCATTCCCACATTGGAAAAGAAAATAGGTGAGCTTTCTGGTGGGCAGTTAAAACGAGTAAGCTTGGCGCAAGTCTTAATTGAAGCGCCTGATTTACTGTTATTGGATGAACCAACGAACCATCTGGATTATGAAACGATTGAATGGCTGGAAAACTTTTTAAATAACTATCGTGGCGCGGTTTTAATGGTGACCCATGACCGCTACTTTTTAGATCGAGTAACCAATCGGATTTTCGAACTTTCTTTTGGAAAACTGTATGAATACAAAGGAAACTATGAAACGTATGTGATGGAAAAAGCCGAACGTGAACGTGTCGCTGTAGAACAAGAAGAAAAAAGAAAACGCCTCTTCAAACAAGAACTTGCGTGGATGCGAGCAGGCGTTCAAGCACGAGGAACGAAACAACAAGCAAGAATTGATCGGTTTCAGGATTTAAAAGAAAACTTGCATCAGGTACAAACCAATGGCACCTTAGAAGCAGACTTTGCCACGCAGCGTTTAGGGAAAAAAGTTCTGGAAATCAAGGAAGGAAATTATGCCATTGATCATAAACAGCTTTTGAAAGACTTTAATTTACTCATTCAAGCAAACGATCGAATTGGCATTACTGGTAAAAACGGTGCAGGCAAATCCACATTATTAAATATTTTAGCTGGCCGCATTCCTTTAGAGAGTGGTCTATATAGTATCGGTGAAACCGTCCGAATTGGCTATTATACCCAGCAAAACGAAGAAATGGATCCTAATCAACGGATGATTGCTTATTTGCAAGAAGCAGCAGAAGAAGTGAAACGCAGTGATGGAAGCAGCGTTGGGGTCGCTGAAATGTTAGAGCGCTTTTTATTTCCTCGTTTTATGCATGGCACACTGATTGGCAAACTGTCTGGTGGAGAAAAACGCCGGTTATATCTCTTAAAATTATTAATTAGTCAGCCTAACGTGTTATTATTGGATGAACCAACCAACGATTTGGACATTGATACGTTGACCATTTTAGAAGATTATATCCAAACGTTTAAAGGAGCGGTAATTGCGGTTTCTCATGACCGTTATTTCTTGGATAAAACAATGGATAAATTGTTAGTTTTTCAAGGAAATGGTCAGATCCTATCATTTTATGGCACGATGAGTGAATATTTGGCGAACCAAAAAGAACAAGAAAAGGTCAAAGAAAAACCGCTCAATAAACCAGTAAAAGAAGCATCGACAGAAAAGAAAGAAAAAACAAAGCTGACTTATATGGAACAAAAAGAGTGGGCAACAATTGAAGAAGACATCACACAATTAGAAACGAAATTAGAAACATTAACTGAAGAAATGAATCATCAGGGTGATGATTTTGTTCGTTTACAAGAACTACAAGAAGCGGTAACAGCAACGGAACAATTGTTAGAAGAAAAAATGAATCGTTGGGAATACTTGAGTGAATACGCGGATTAAGAGACGGAGGGAATAAGATGGAAGAAGCATACTTAGCGCTAGGAAAAAAGATTTTAGAAGAAGGTCATTTTAAAGAAGACCGTACAGGAACTGGGACGTATAGTTTATTTGGCTATCAAATGCGTTTTGATTTGGCCAAAGGATTTCCCTTACTAACAACCAAACGAGTACCGTTTGGCTTGATTAAAAGTGAGTTATTGTGGTTTTTAAAAGGCGACACGAATATTCGCTATTTGTTAGAGCGAAATAATCATATTTGGGATGAATGGGCGTTCGAACGTTACGTAAAAAGCGCAGATTATCAAGGACCAGACATGACGGATTTTGGGCATCGTGTCTTACAAGATCCAGCGTTTGCAGAACAATACAAAGAAGAACATCAAAAGTTCTGTGACACCATTTTAAATGATGCAGAGTTTGCAGAAAAATATGGTGAATTAGGGAATATTTATGGTGCACAATGGCGTCACTGGGAAACCAAAGATGGTAGCTTTATCGATCAATTAGCTAATGTGATTGAAATGATTAAAACCAATCCTGATTCTCGCCGTTTAATTGTTTCCGCTTGGAATCCAGAAGATGTGCCTTCAATGGCGTTGCCGCCTTGTCACACTATGTTTCAATTTTATGTAAATGAAGGAAAATTAAGCTGTCAACTTTATCAGCGCAGTGCCGATGTTTTTTTAGGTGTTCCTTTTAACATTGCAAGCTATGCTTTATTGACACATCTGATTGCACATGAAACAGGTTTAGAAGTGGGGGAGTTTGTACACACGCTAGGAGATGCCCACTTATATCAAAATCATGTGGAGCAAATGCAAGAACAATTATCACGAGAAGTTCGTTCTTTCCCAACGCTCGTTTTGAATCCAGACAAGGCTTCTGTTTTTGATTTTGATATGGAAGATATTAAAGTAGAAGGCTATGACCCACATCCAACGATTAAAGCGCCGATTGCCGTATAAAAAAGGAGAGAGAAGCTATGTTAGCAGCCATTTGGGCCCAAGATGAACAAGGAGTGATTGGTAAAGAAGGCAAATTGCCTTGGCATTTACCCAACGACTTGAAATTTTTCAAGGAAAAAACAATTCATAATACATTGGTCTTAGGACGTGCAACTTTCGAAGGCATGGGATGTCGTCCGTTACCAAATCGAACAACGATTGTTCTTACCAGTAATCCGGATTACCAAGCTGAAGGCGTTTTGGTTATGCATTCCGTAGAGGAGATTCTTGCGTATGCTGACAACTATGAAGGCGTGACCGTTATTGGTGGAGGTTCTGTCGTTTTTAAAGAACTGATTCCCGCATGCGATGTCTTATATCGGACGATGATTCATGAAACATTTGAAGGCGACACCTTCTTTCCAGAAATCGACTGGTCTGTTTGGGAAAAAGTTGCCACTGTTCCCGGCGTCGTGGACGAGAAAAATCTCTATGCACATGACTATGAAACGTATCATCGAAACGATAAATAATAAAATGAAGGGAGGCATGAGCAATGCCGACATTGAAAGAAAAAATTATTCAAGAGAGTCAACGTTTAGGCATCGATAAAATCGGCTTTACTCATGCTGAACCATTTATTGAATTAGAAGATTCTCTGCATGAACAACGAGAGCGAGGATATAACTCGGGATTTGAACATCAAAATGTGGAAGAACGAATTTACCCAGAAAAAACGTTTGAGCATCCTAAAAGTATTATCTCCATTGCTTTAGCTTATCCCACCAAAGCTCAGGAAAAAATGCCTAGAGATGAAAAGCGTGGACAATTTGCGCGAGCCTCTTGGGGAATTGATTATCATCACATTTTGCAGGATCGGTTGCAAAAATTAATTGCTTTTATTGAAGAGCAAGCTGCCACTGAAGCAGAAAAAGAACACTGGCGCTTTCGGCCACAAGTAGATACTGGCGAATATGTTGACACCGCTGTTGCTCAGCGGGCGGGTTTAGGATTCATTGGTAAAAATGGTCTACTGATTACCGAAGAATTTGGTTCCTTTGTATATTTAGGTGAGGTGACCACCAACATTCAATTTGAACCAGATGAACCTGTTCCAAATGGTTGCGGTGATTGTACTCGTTGTATCACAGGGTGTCCTACAGGGGCTTTGTTAGGGGACGGTCGAATGAATGCTCAAAAATGTTTGTCTTATCAAACGCAAACAAAAGGCATGATGCCTGAAGAGTATCGAAAAAAAATGCGTAACGTCATTTATGGTTGCGACATTTGTCAGCTGGTTTGCCCTTATAATAAAGGAAAAGATTTTCATTTTCATGAAGAGATGGAACCAAAGATTGAAGAAGTTTATCCCAAATTAGCACCGTTATTAACTATTTCCAATAAAGAGTTTAAACAGCAATTCGGACACTTAGCAGGCTCTTGGCGTGGTAAAAAACCATTGCAACGGAATGCTTTAATTGCGTTAGCGAATTTGGGCGGCCGTGAAGCTATCCCACAAATTATTCTCTGTTTAAATGATCAGCGTCCTGTCATTCGCGGAACAGCTGCTTGGTCGTTAGGTCAGCTCGCAAAAAGAGAACCCGAGCAAAGTTTAGAAGCTTTAAATTATCTACTTTCTGTAGAAACTGAAGAAGAGGTTATCGAGGAAGCCCAAAAGGCTATTCACTTGTTAACAAGCAAAAAAGGAAGCCGCTCAACGGAGTGACTTCCTTTTTTTATTAAATATGATTGCGATATAAACCAACAACTTTACCTAAAATTGTAACGTTATCTAAAAGAATAGGCGCTAATGCATCATTTTCAGGCTGCAAGCGGATATGATCTACTTCTCGGAAGAATCGTTTACAGGTTGCTTCATCTTCATCGGTCATTGCGATTACGATGTCGCCATTATTGGCATTCGATTGCTTACGAACAATCACTTGGTCGCCATCTAGAATACCTGCGTTAATCATACTTTCTCCTCGAATCGTCAACATAAATAAAGCATTTTCTTCTGTACGTAAATCAGGAGGTAACGGGAAGAAATCTGATGCTTCTTCCACCGCTAAAATTGGTTCACCAGCAGTTACGACACCTAACATCGGAATAGTTGTCGGTTTAATTCCGATCTTTTCCAATCCTTCTGGTGTTAATTCGATTGCTCGCGGTTTTGTTGGGTCACGTAAGATTAGACCCTTTTTTTCAAGACGAGCTAAATGTCCGTGAACGGTAGAAGTTGAGGATAAATCAACAGCCTTCCCAATTTCGCGAACGGTTGGCGGATAGCCCTTTAATTCGACTTGTTCGTATATATATTTAAGTACTTCTAATTGTCTTGTTTCTGTACGTTTCGCCAAAACCCGCACCTTCTTTCAATTGATAAAATTAGTGTACCATAAAATGCGAACGAAATCAAACAAGCGTTCGTGTTTTATAAATATCAGAATATAGTTGTTTTTTTAAGGCAGTTCTTATAATATAGACAGTGAGAGTAAGGAGGGATTTTGATGTTATCGAAAGAAAAAATTGCCCGTATAAATGAATTAGCGAATAAAGCAAAAGTGGAAGAACTTAGTGCGAAAGAAAAAGTCGAACAACAAGAATTACGTAAAGAGTATTTAGAAGCATTTCGTGGAGGGATGCGTCACCATATCGAAGGAATGAAGGTCGTGGATCAAGAAGGGACCGATGTGACTCCTGAAAAACTAAAACAAATTCAACGTGAAAAAGGACTTCACAACAGAAAGTAATTGCTTTCATTGTCGAAATAAGCTACACTATGAATAAAGGTAAAAAAAACCTAAATTAGGAGATGATTTTTTTGTTTGACAAGACAGATCAATTGGGCGTTAATACAATCCGGACATTAAGTATTGAAGCCGTACAAAAAGCGAACTCAGGACATCCTGGTTTACCAATGGGTGCTGCCCCAATGGCGTATGCACTTTGGACAAAACATTTAAAGGTGAACCCAACAACTTCTAGAAACTGGGTTGATCGTGATCGTTTTGTACTTTCAGCAGGCCACGGCTCTGCAATGTTGTACAGCTTATTACATCTATCAGGATACAACGTAACAATTGACGATTTGAAAAATTTCCGTCAATGGGATAGTAAAACACCAGGGCATCCAGAAGTGCACCACACAGATGGTGTTGAAGCAACAACAGGACCTCTAGGACAAGGGATTGCTATGGCTGTTGGTATGGCAATGGCTGAAGCGCATTTAGCTGCAACTTATAATCGTGATAGTTTCCCTATTATGGATCATTACACGTACGCAATTTGTGGTGACGGCGATTTAATGGAAGGTGTTTCTCAAGAAGCAAGTTCAATGGCTGGTCATATGAAATTAGGTAAATTAATTGTCTTGTACGATTCAAATGACATCTCATTAGATGGACCAACTTCTAAAGCCTTTACTGAAAATGTTGGGGCTCGTTATGAAGCATACGGATGGCAACATATTTTAGTTAAAGACGGCAATGATTTAGATGAAATAGAGGCTGCGATTGAAGCGGCTAAAGCTGAAACAGATAAACCAACACTGATTGAAGTTAAAACAGTCATTGGTTACGGAGCACCAAAAGAAGGAACATCTTCCGTTCACGGCGCGCCAATTGGTGAAGAGGGCATTACAGCGGCTAAAGCTGTTTATGGTTGGGAATACCCTGACTTTACTGTGCCAGAGGAAGTCGCTGCTCGTTTTAAAGAAACGATGATTGACGAAGGCCAAAAAGCTGAAGAGGCTTGGAATGAGATGTTTAAGAACTATGAACATGCGCATCCAGAATTAGCCAAACAATTTAAAGAAGCTTTTGCCAACCAATTACCTGAAGGTTGGGAACAAGAATTACCTAAATATGAACTAGGAACAAGTGCCGCAAGTCGTGTAACAAGTAAAGAAACGATTCAAGCTATTTCAAAAGTTGTTCCAAGTTTCTGGGGCGGTTCAGCTGATTTATCTGCCTCAAATAATACAATGGTTGCTGCAGAAAAAGATTTCGAACCTGGTCAATACGAAGGCCGTAATATTTGGTTTGGTGTTCGCGAATTTGCAATGGCTGCAGCAATGAACGGGATTCAATTACACGGTGGTAGCCATGTTTATGGCGGGACATTCTTCGTCTTTACTGACTACTTACGTCCAGCAATCCGTTTAGCCGCTTTACAAAAAGTTCCTGTAACTTACGTCTTAACGCATGACTCTGTTGCGGTGGGTGAAGATGGGCCAACACACGAACCAATTGAGCAATTAGCAAGTGTTCGTTGCATACCAAATGTTCATGTGATTCGTCCAGCAGACGGCAATGAAACTGTTGCTGCTTGGAAAATTGCTATGACTTCTACGGAAACACCAACTATTTTAGTTCTAAGTCGTCAAAACTTACCTGTTTTAGAAGGAACGTTAGAACACGCTTCTGATTCTGTTCAAAAAGGTGCTTATGTATTGTCACCACAAAAAGGTGAACAACCAGCAGGGATTTTAATTGCGACTGGTTCTGAAGTAAATCTAGCAGTGGAAGCACAAGCTAAATTAGCGGAAGAAGGCATCGATGTATCTGTCGTGTCAATGCCAAGTTTTGATTTGTTTGAAAAACAATCTGCTGAATATAAAGAAAGTGTGTTACCTAAAGCTGTGACAAAACGTGTGGCAATTGAAGCTGCAGCAAGCTTTGGTTGGGAACGCTATGTAGGAACGGAAGGCAAAACAATTACAATTGATCACTTCGGCGCTTCTGCACCTGGCGGTCTAGTTCTTGAAAAATTCGGCTTTACTCCTGAAAATGTGGTTAATACCTATAAATCACTATAAATAAAGATTAAAAAACCTGAATGCTATCACAAGCATTCAGGTTTTTTTGCTTCATTTCTTTTTGGGAGCAAAGAGCATAAAGTGAAAAAATAATGCGAACAATTGGAACCCAATACCAGTTAAAGTAACACCAGACCAACCATAGTTTTGCCACATTAATGTACCAATCAATGAACCCAGTGAACCGCCGATGAAATAGAAAAACATAAAGACGGTATTGTTACGATTGCTGGCTTCTTCTCCCAAATTTTGGACGCGTGTTTGATTGGCTACTTGCCCAAATTGAGTACCGATATCTAAAACAATAATTGCTAAGATTAGTAAGACCACATGTGTTCCACCTAGAAAAAGTAGGATAAAACTACCGAACTGCATCAACAGGCCAATCAAAACAATCTTCCGTTCTGGATAATAATCGGATAGACGACCAATGATGGGTGCTACAAAAGCCCCTGATAACCCAAAAATTGCTAAAATACCGACTTCTTTCGGTCCCCAATAATAAGCTGGACTACTAACAAAGAAAATTAATGTAGACCAAAAGATTGAAAAGGTTGCAAACATAAAAAAGCCATTGACAGTTGCTTCTCTTAACAAAGGTTGCGATTTGATTAGCTTAGGAAGACTTTTCAAAGAACCCAAATAAGTTAATCGATTTGAAGTTTGAGTATGTATCACTGTTTTGGGCAATTTTAATTGAAGTAGAACGACCAATGCTAACACGAATATTACGGCGATTAAGTAGACTGTTCGCCAAGAAGCTGCACTAGCAATGAAACCCGAGATCGTTCGAGACAATAAAATTCCTGTCAATAGTCCGCCCAGCATTCGACCTGTTACTTTACCACGGTTCGCTGGTCCCGCCATGACCGCAGCATAAGGAATAATAATTTGGGCGACAATAGAGAGCAGCCCGACAAAAAAAGAAGAGAGTGCAAAAAGGAGAAAACTTGGTGCAAAAAACGCAGCACTTAGAGACAGCGAGGAGAGCGCGGCTACTCGAATGATTAATTTGCGGCGATCAACGACATCGCCTAATGGAACAAGAAAAAGTAATCCTAGCGCATAGCCTAATTGGGTCAGCATAGTAACAAAACCAATAGAACCAATACTGACTTGAAAGGCCTGAGCAATTTGGGTGCCAATTGGTTGAATATAATACATATTGGCGACCACAACCCCGCAAGTTAACGCTAATAAAAACGTCACTTGATTTGTTAAACCCGATTGTTGTTTCTTCATCTAACCACCTACATTTCTATGTAATTCATTTTGTAATACAACAACTACTCGGTAATAGTTGTTTTGACTACAAAAACAGACTTCTCTTATAAAGTTTGTTCAAAAAGTGACAAGTCCATTAAAAAGTTTATCACAATAAATAAAGAAAAGTAAGAGGATAAATAACAAAAATCTCATCAAATTGAAAAGAAGAAGTGGTTGTTTTCACAAGTGTGAAGAGGGTTAATTAAATACAAACAAGATTTCAATTACATTACAGAAATTTTAAAACTCAAAATTTAATACGTTTATTTCTTGTTTCAATAGGAAATTAACGGTAAAATAGAAAAGTGAGACAGTGAGGAGGAAAAATGAATGAGCGAACAGTTAACAAGAAGTAGTAAACATATTCAAAAAGCTCTTAAAAAGCAAAAAGCTTATAAACGTGCTACCGCCGTTGCGGGGACTTCAATGATTTTAGCACCTGTGGTTGGTGCTGCGGTACCTGCCCAAGCAGAATCTAGCCAGCAAGCATTTATTAATGAAATCGGAAATTCAGCAGCAGCCGTTGCCAATAGCAATGATATGTATGCTTCCGTCATGATTGCTCAAGCGTTGCTAGAAAGTAGTTATGGTAGTTCTGGGTTAGCATCTGCACCGAACTATAACTTGTTTGGTGTAAAAGGAAGTTATAATGGACAATCTGTTTATATGCCAACAAAAGAATATTTAGACGGACAATGGGTGACCGTCACAGCAGCATTTAGAAGTTATAATTCTTATGCGGAATCGTTCCAAGATCATGCCAATGTTATTCGTTCCACTGCTTTTGGGGATACATACCATTATTCAGGCGTTTGGAAGAGTAATACTAGCAGTTATCGCGATGCAACAGCCGCTTTAGCTGGAAGTTATGCAACTGATCCAGGCTATGCCGAAAAATTGAATTGGTTAATTGAAGCATATAATTTAACTCAATATGATTGGGGAGCACCAGTCGCTCAAACCACTAGTTATTCAGATACAACGGGAACCGTTGATACAACAATCGATACAGCGGCTTCTGCAACAGCAACAGCAGAAACTGTAGCTAGTCAAAGTTACACTGTCGCAAACGGCGACACATTGTGGGACATTGCTGCACGTTTTGGAACGACAGTTGATAATTTAATGTCACTAAATGGATTAACATTGGATTCTGTTTTATCGGTGGGTCAAACCATCCAAATCGGTTAATTTTGCAATTATTTAGTTGAAGAAGGACCTTACAAAAGCAGTAGTTTTTGTAAGGTCTTTTATCGTGAAAATAGGTAGGGCTAGCAGCAATTATTTGATGAGCATAATCTGTTTTTTTATTTAATTTTTCACAAACTAAAATTCGTTTTTCTGGTAGAAATCGTTTTTTTGAGCTATGCTTAGAGAAAGAATTATTATATTGTTTGTAAAATTGGAGGATGTAGGATTATGACTAAAGGTTATGTAAAATCAGTAACAGAGTTAATTGGTCAAAGCCCAGTTGTGAAATTAAAACGGATGGTACCAGAAGGAGCTGCAGATGTTTTTGTTAAACTAGAGTTCTTTAATCCTGGTGGCAGTGTGAAAGATCGAATTGCTTTAAGCATGATCCAACAAGCCGAAGCAGATGGTCGCCTAAAACCTGGACAAACGATTATTGAGCCGACTAGTGGTAATACAGGCATTGGGTTAGCAATGGTAGGTGCTGCGTTGGGATATCCAGTTAAGATTGTGATGCCAGATACTATGAGCATTGAACGCCGCAAATTAATGCAAGCATATGGGGCTGATCTATCATTAACCCCTGGTGCCGAAGGAATGAAAGGGGCAATTGCAAAAGCTACAGCATTAGCAGAAGAACACGGGTACTTCATGCCTTTGCAATTTAATAATCCGGCTAATCCAATGGTACATGAACAAAAAACAGGAAAAGAAATTGTTGATGTCTTTAGTAAACGTGGCTTAGATGCGTTTGTTTCTGGTGTTGGCACTGGAGGAACCGTTACAGGAGTTGGCCATGAATTGAAACGGATTTTTCCAGATATTGAAATTGTTGCAGTAGAACCAACGGAGTCGCCTGTTTTAGAAGGTGGCGAACCAGGTCCACATAAAATCCAAGGAATAGGTGCTGGTTTTGTCCCAGACGTTTTAGACACCACCGTTTATCAAAAAGTTGCCGCTGTTTCTAGTGAAGACGCATTAGAAACTGCTCGTTTAATGGGGCCAAAAGAAGGCATCCTTGTGGGGATCTCAGCAGGGGCAGCAATTAAAGCTGCCATTGATTTGGCAGTTGAATTAGGCGCAGGCAAACGTGTCTTAGCGCTGGTTCCGGATAACGGCGAACGTTATCTTTCGACAGCTCTTTACGAATTTCCAGAATAAAAAACACGCCAAAAAACGAGCATTTCTCTTAGTTTAGTAAAATGCTCGTTTTTTCCACGAGAATCCTACAATAATTCTTGTCAATCGTAATAAGAAATAGTATTATTTAAGAAAGATAGACAGGGGAGGGATACAAAGATGGACAACGTATTGGTTAAAAATGCACTTGCTGAATTAAAAGAAGCCAATATCCGAATTACTCCGCAACGTTATGCTATCTTGGAATATTTAATCGAAAATCATACACACCCAACAGCTGATGAAATTTATCGCGCACTAGAAGATCATTTTCCAAATATGAGTGTAGCAACGGTTTACAACAATCTACGTTTATTTACTGAAATCGGTTTCGTTCAAGAAATGAGTTATGGCGATGCATCTAGTCGTTTTGATTTTAGTTCGAAGAAACATTATCACGTGATTTGTCAAAAATGTGGTAAAATCGTTGATTTTCATTATCCAGGGTTAGAGGACGTTGAAATGGCCGCTAGTAAATTAACAGGCTTCGAAATTAATGAACATCGTTTAGAATTATATGGATTATGTCCAGATTGCCAACAAGCACAACAGGAGAATGTGTAAAAAATTACATACTGTTAAAAATTTATCAAAAGATAAGTCACTTGTCTAGGCAAATTTCACAAGCGTAAGAGTTTTCACTCTTATGCTTGTTTTTTTGTGTGGTTATTGACTTTTAAATTCTTAAAAACAAAAAATTAACTAGCTATTATTAAGAATTAGCAACAGTTTGTGAATTTTTTTATATGCGATTCACAAGCATAGAACTCGAATAAGCTTGGTTCCTCTGATATATTTTAAACAGACAGAGGGAGACGTCACCTCTGCAAAACAAAGATTGTGAAAGAAGGGATTTACAACATGAAAGTCGTAGTCGTAGGATGTACCCATGCTGGAACTTCAGCAGTTAAAAGTATTTTAGCAAATCACCCGGAGGCGGAAGTCACTGTATATGAAAGAAATGACAATATTTCCTTCCTATCTTGCGGAATTGCCTTGTACGTTGGAGGCGTAGTTAAAAATGCTGCTGATTTATTTTATTCAAATCCAGAAGAACTGGCTTCTTTAGGAGCAACAGTGAAGATGGAACACAATGTTGAAGAAATCAACGTGGACGACAAAACTGTTACAGCGAAAAACTTACAAACGGGCGCAACTGAGACCGTTTCTTATGATAAATTAGTGATGACAACTGGTTCTTGGCCAATTATTCCACCAATTCCAGGAATTGATGCTGAAAATATTTTATTATGTAAGAACTATTCACAAGCCAACGTGATCATCGAAAAAGCGAAAGATGCCAAACGTGTCGTTGTCGTTGGTGGCGGTTATATTGGTATTGAATTAGTAGAAGCTTTTGTAGAATCAGGTAAAGAAGTCACTTTAGTTGACGGGTTAGACCGCATTTTAAATAAATATTTAGATAAGCCATTCACAGATGTTCTAGAAAAAGAATTAGTTGATCGTGGCGTTAATTTAGCTTTAGGTGAAAATGTCCAACAATTCGTAGCAGATGAGCAAGGAAAAGTAGCAAAAGTCATTACACCAAGTCAAGAATTCGAAGCAGATATGGTGATTATGTGTGTTGGTTTCCGTCCAAATACAGAATTATTAAAAGATAAAGTTGACATGTTACCAAATGGTGCAATTGAAGTCAATGAGTATATGCAAACAAGCAATCCTGATATTTTTGCTGCGGGTGATAGTGCAGTTGTTCACTACAACCCAAGTCAAACAAAAAATTATATCCCATTAGCAACGAATGCTGTTCGTCAAGGTATGCTAGTAGGTCGTAATTTGACTGAACAAAAATTGGCTTATCGTGGCACACAGGGAACTTCTGGCTTATATTTATTCGGTTGGAAAATTGGTTCAACAGGTGTGACAAAAGAAAGTGCCAAATTAAACGGACTAGATGTCGAAGCAACTGTTTTCGAAGATAACTATCGTCCAGAGTTTATGCCAACAACTGAAAAAGTTCTGATGGAATTAGTCTATGAAAAAGGAACACAACGCATTGTTGGTGGTCAATTGATGTCTAAATATGATATCACACAATCTGCCAATACTTTATCATTAGCGGTCCAAAATAAAATGACTGTCGAAGATTTAGCGATTTCTGATTTCTTCTTCCAACCACATTTTGATCGCCCTTGGAACTACTTAAACTTATTAGCCCAAGCCGCTTTAGAAAATATGTAATTAATAATGATAGAAAAAGGATGAAGAACAGAAGTTCTTCATCCTTTTTGTTAGTCACTAAGCGCTCCAGTTGTTTGGTTCATTAATGCCATTAATTGCTCTTTCGTTGTTCGTTTGATAGAAAGAGGGGGGAGATTATCTAAAGAAAAATAAGCACAATTCGAGGTTTCAATGTTTTTTTCAAAGGGATGATTTTCTAAAATCTCACAAGAAAAGATCATTTTATAGTACTGAAATAGTTGAGGAATGTCTTTTCGTTTATCTGTATCATAAACAGCAAGCAATTCTTTTGCTGTAACAACTAAGCCAGTTTCTTCCAATACTTCTTTTTCAATATTTTCTTTAGGGGAGCAGCCAATTTCGGCATAGCCACCAGGTAATGACCATTCTTTGGTCCGTAAATCTTCAACTAATAAAAAACGATTCTCTTTTTTTATCAAACCGCGAACATCTACTTTCGGTGTTGGATAACCTTCCTCTTTAGTTAAGATTTTTTCTAAGTCGGGCAAAACAGTCGCTTCGGGTCCGGTTGCGCTAATAAGTTGTAACGTAAGTTCTCGTAGTTCTTGGTAACGTTCTTGATCAAAAGCATCTTTCCCGTAAAAAAGACCTGCATCCGCCAATGCTAGCAACCGCTTGTAGGTGTTCAGATAATCCATATACGCACGCTCCTCATAGACTTAATACGTTTAGTTTAACAGAAAAAAATAAAGAAAGGGCAGATTTAGCGAGAAAAGGAGTCGGTTTAAGGAAATAATAAAGAATAAATGACTAACTTACATTTTTAAACTACCTATGCTATTATTTAATAAAAAAGATTGGGTATACAATAATTTTGTTATGTAAACAAAAAGGAGGTTGTAAATTGAAAGAATTTACAATTATAAGGGAAAAAAATGCAGATAAAAAGACTCAGGCAGCACAAGAAGTATTGTTTAATCTTCCAGAATGGTTTGGCCTTGAAAAAGAGACCCGCAAGTATATCGATATAGCTAGCACTTTACCTATGTGGGTGGCAAAGGATGTAGAGAATAAAATACTCGGTTTTATAACACTTTCAGAAACAAGTAAAGATACAGTAGAAATCCATTGTATGACAGTTAAAAAGCGGTATTATCGCAAAGGTATCGGCAAGTTATTGATAGAAAGCGTGGAAACGTATTCTAAAAATAACTATTTTTTTATTCAAGTCAAAACAGTTGACGAAGGAAATTATTCCGTGTACGATCATACTATTCGTTTTTACGAATCATTGGGTTTTAAGCGCCTTGAGGTTTTTCCGACATTATGGGACGCTTGGAATCCTTGTTTAATTTTAATTAAACAGTTGATTTAATCTACAAAGGAGTTTTAGTATGTCAGTATTTATTAGAGAGTGTACCGTCGCAGACGTACCAGAATTAGAGGCCATTTGCCAAGAGACTTTTGCAGATACTTATGGAGATGGCGAAAACGAAGAGGATTTACAGGCACATTATGAGAGGAAATTTAGTCCAGCAGTTTTAGAAAGCGAAATCTTACATAAAGATTCGCAATATTTCTTTGCTTTTTATAATAATGAACTTGCAGGTTATGTGAAATTAAATCACGGTGATGCTCAGATTACCTATCAACATCCACAAGCGTTACAAGTTGAGCGCATTTATATTCGTAAATCTTTTAAGCGTTTAGGCTTAGGCAAACATTTGATTACGAAAGCAATTGAATTAGCAGAAGAAGCAGAAAAAGAGACGGTTTGGTTAGGTGTTTGGGAACATAATCATCCAGCGCAAAAATTTTATCAATCATTGGGCTTCGTCAAAACAGATGAACATGATTTTTATATGGGAAATGAACGCCATACCGATTATACAATGACGAAACAGTTAAAAGAGTCAACGTAAAGCAAAAACAAGGAAACGGACGCAATGAAGCCGACGATTCCTTGTTTTTTTATCTTAAAATTGTGAAGGGGATTTTCCATAATATTTTTTGAATAATTTACTGAAATGATAGGCATCTTCGTAACCAACCGTTTTTGCCACTTCTTTGACACTTAAGGAATCATTTTTCAGCAATTCTTTCGCATGGTTTAAGCGGATTTGAATTAAATAATTGATTGGCCCAACGCCTGTGGCCGCTTTAAAGGTTTTCGACAAATAAGTCGGGGTCACATATAACATTTCAGCTAACTGTTCCAAAGTAATTTCTTCGTCATGGTGGGTTTCCAGATAATAAATCGTATGATTGACTAAATTTCGTTTTCTTTTTTCCGTTTTCGATAGCCGAGTTTCAATTTTATTTTCTTGATCAACTGCTAAACTTCTTAAAATATAGACCAATAGTTCAATAACTAAAGCTTTAATTTGTAACGCTGATTCAACTTCTTGATGGTTTAATTCATGAACAATTTGCCAAGCTTTTTCTAAAAAAGCACCATGTAAATGACTTAAATCTAATAAAGCTGATTTATTTGGAAATACGTTTCGCGCTAAGCCTTCTAAATAGAGATTTGAAATGCCAATGTGTAGTTGATGTGAGTAAGTTCCTGCTTTTTGTTGCTCACCATGTTCCGTTCGCGGATTAAAAAGAAACACCGTACCAGCAGTGGCATGGTACTGTTGCCCTTGAACAATATATTCAGATTCACCTTCTAAAAGAATAGATATTTCCAGAAATTCATGATGATGACAATTATAAGGGTGGGTCTCTTCGTTCCAAGGATCAAAGGCATATAAAATTTCAGGATTAAACGTTCGACTATTTGTGTAGTTCATAAAAAATCACTCCTACTTGTATCCGCTTTCTATACTATATTGTACATCAAAATATACAAGAATGCCCATTTCTTTTCCTATAAAAAAACAGTAATCTTATACACGTCCATAAAAACAAGAGAGAGTAGGGGAGAAAATGAATAGTTTTGAATGGATTTGGCAATATGCTAAAAAAAATAAGAATAAGTTACTGCTAGCTGTTATTTTTGTCGTTATTAACGCTATTTTAATTGTTATTATTCCATTGTTATCTGGCAGAATTGTAGACCAAGTAATCAATCAGGGGAAAACTGAAGAGCTTGTCCCAATTCTTGGGGTTATGATTGGGGTGACCGTTATTCGGACAGTTGTTCGTTATAGTTATCAAGTCTTGTTTGAATCGGTTGGACAATCTGCGTTATTTGACTTAAGAAAAGATATGTATGTCAAACTTCAAGAATTAGATTTTGATTTCTTTAATCATACACGTGTTGGCGACATTATGGCGCGAATGACAGGGGATACAGACGCTATCCGCCATTTTGTTTCTTGGGTCACTTATAACCTCTTAGAATGTATTTTATGGTTCATCGCAGCCGTGATTGTGATGGGGACGATCAATTGGCAATTGATGCTGGCATTAATTTTAATTACACCTTTGATTTTTCTGTTAACACAAAAAATGTCGAAGGAATCGCATCCGGTATTTTTTGAGATCCGGGAAAGTTTTTCTCGGCTAAATTCGATGGTCGAAGAAAATATTGGTGGAAATCGGGTGGTTAAAGCTTTTTCTCAAGAACCTTATGAAATTGAAAAGTTTAACAAGCACAATGAAGACTATAAAAAATGGAATATGGCTTCTGCAGATGTCTCAAAAAAATATTTACCGTGGTTAGACGGTTTTGCAGGTAGTTTAAATGTTATTGCCTTAGTTCTTGGTGGCCTCTTTGTGATTCAAGGTCGAATGACAATTGGTGATTTAGTGGCCTTTAACGGCTTTCTCTGGATGTTGAACATGCCGATGCGAATGAGTGGCTGGTTGATCAATGATGTGCAACGCTTTACGGCATCGTCCATTAAAATTCGTCAGTTATTAGCAACGAAACCGAAGATTCCCATTGCTCGGGAAAAAGAGGCAGAACCAATCCAAGGCTATGTGACGTTTGATCACGTGTCCTTTCATTTTTCAGATGATCCAGAAACCCCCATTTTATCGGATGTTTCATTTTCAGCAAAACCTGGTGAAACAATTGGTATTTTAGGGGAAACTGGTTCAGGCAAAACCACTTTAGTTAACTTAATCGCTCGGTTCTATGATCCAACAAAAGGCACTGTTTATATTGATGGAAAAGATGCTAAAAGCTATTCTGTTCGTAAATTGCGAGAAAATATCTCCATGGTTATGCAAGATGTCTTTCTTTTTTCCAATACAATAGAAGATAACATTGCTTTTGGTAACACATTGGCTAACTTGGAACAAGTGCAAATGATGGCTGAAATTGCTGATGCCCATAGCTTTATTTCCAGAATGCCCGAAGGTTATGCAACAATTGTTGGTGAACGCGGCGTTGGCCTATCTGGTGGCCAAAAACAGCGGATTTCACTGGCCCGTGCCTTAACCAAAGATCCAGCTATTTTAATTTTAGATGACACAACTTCCGCTGTTGATATGGAAACAGAATCAAAAATTCAAAAAGAACTAGGTCGTTTGACGGAAAAGAAAACGACATTTATTATTGCCCACCGAATTTCTTCTGTGAGAGAGGCCAATTTAATTTTGATGATGGAAAAAGGCCGTGTGGTGGAAAGCGGTACGCATAGCGAATTAGTCGAACAAAAAGGCAAATATTTTGACGTATATCAAAAACAATTAGGTCTGACAAAGGAAGGTGAGTCGCGTGGCTAGAAATACGTTTGATGTGGATGAGACTTTAGAAAAAGAATTTAATTGGTCTCATTATAAACGATTAGGCGCCTATATTAAGCCTTACAAAAAAGCTGTTTTTAAAACATTATTTGTCATCATATTAGCTAATCTGGCAAGTATGTTAGGCCCTTACTTTACTAAAATTGCGATTGACCAAGTAATTCCACAAAAGAATCTCTCGTTACTCTTGATACTAGGGGCTATTTTCCTATTTTCCTTGGTGATTATTGGTTGGTGTATGCGTTATCGAATATATGCCATCACAGAAATTGGACAAGATATTTTAAAAGATATGCGTTTTTCAATTTTTGAGCATCTACAAAAATTACCATTTTCTTACTTTGACAGTCGGCCGCATGGAAAAATCTTAATTCGGGTGGTCAATTACATCAATACGTTAAGTGATTTACTAAGTAACGGATTGATCAATTTAATTTCTGATTTATTTAATGTGATTATCACCTTAATCTTCATGTTATTTATTGATGTGAAATTAACCTTATACAGTTTGCTGCTATTGCCTGTGTTGTTCGTGATGGTTCTATTTATCCAAGGGAAACAACGGAAAGCTTACCAAGAGCTTAGCAATAAACAATCAAACTTAAATGCCTATATTCATGAAAGTATTTCAGGAATTAAAATTACACAATCTTTTGCACGAGAAGATGAAAATTTCCAAATTTTTAACGAGGTAAGCGAAGAATATCGTCAATCCTTTATGAAAGCTGTGCGTGTCCAGTATTTATTATGGCCAGCAGTGCAAAATATATCCGTCATTACGACTTGTTTTATCTATTTCGTAGGAATCCGTCAATTAGGTGTGTCCGTTACTACTGGGACGCTAATTGCTTTTATCGGTTATATCAATAACTTTTGGAATCCGGTCATCAATATTGGTAACTTCTACAATTCTCTGATTACTGCAACTGCCTATTTGGAAAGGATTTTTGAAACGATGGATGTTGTTCCAGAAATTCAAGATGCGCCGCACGCTATTGAGTTGCCGCCAATTAAAGGAACCGTCGACTTTCAGCATGTTTATTTCCGTTATGAAGAAGGAAAAAATATTTTGACCGATGTTAGTTTTCATATTGAGCCAGGACAAACAATCGCCTTGGTTGGGCCAACAGGTGCGGGTAAAACAACAATCATCAATTTGTTAAGTCGTTTTTATGATGTGAATGAAGGGGCCGTTAAAATTGATGGTTATGATGTTCGCGATGTGACACTCCGTTCGTTAAGAAAACAAATGGGGGTAATGCTTCAAGATACGTTTATTTTTTCAGGAACGATTATTGAAAACATTCGGTACGGAAATTTAGCAGCCACAGAGGAAGAAGTCATCCAAGCCGCAAAAATTGTTCGTGCGCACGACTTTATCAAGGATTTAAAAGATGGCTATGAAACAGTTGTGGAAGAGCGGGGTAGTACACTCTCGGCAGGACAACGCCAATTAATTTCATTTGCTCGTGCTTTACTGGCAGATCCCAAAATTTTAATTTTAGACGAAGCAACCTCCAGTATTGATACAAAAACAGAAGAATTGTTACAAGAAGGACTACAACAACTTCTGAAAGGACGGACATCGTTTATTATTGCTCATCGACTTTCTACCATCAAAAATAGCGATAAAATTTTCTATATTGATGGTGGTCGTATTGTGGAAGAAGGATCTCATGATCAACTAATGGCAAAACATGCGTTATATCATCATTTATATCAATCGCAATACGACTTATTAAAGAGTTAGATGATAAAACAGAGAAAATTCTTAGTTGAATCTTTCTCTGTTTTTCTGTATCGTAACCTTAACAAAGGAAAAAATGATGAGGTGCCAAATGAATCGGAATTTTGAAGTAGAATTAACAACACTATGTATGATTAGAAATCAGAAAAATGAAATCCTTGTGCAAGAACGACAAAAAAAGGATTGGCCTGGTTGGACGTTCCCTGGCGGACATGTTGAAAAAAACGAGGGCATGGAAACAGCCATGGTTCGCGAACTCCTTGAAGAAACAGGATTAGTGCTGAAGCCACAATTAGTAGGTGTTGCAGAATGGCTGAATGATTGTTCAGGTGCGCGGGAATTAGCCACATTATTCATTGCAGAAACAGCGGATGAACTACCAGAAGAAACGGAACAACCCTTGTTTTGGGTCACTGAAAAAGAATTGCGAGAAGGTCCTTTAGCTGGCAGTTTAGCAGAACTTTTCCCAGTATTTTTTGGCGAAAAGCAATTTTATTTTAAAAATAATACAGCTTAATGATTCAAACCTAAAAGATTAAATCAATCCCACTTATTAAAAGAGAGGAAATCTAAAATTAAACATTGCTATTTATAAGTAATGTTTGCTATTCTTAATAAAAGGGAATTAATTTTTTATATAATGAGGGGGAAAAAGTGTGTTAAAAAGAAAAGTGGGGATTATCGCAGGCGTTTTCTGTTCAGCTTTGTTACTGACAGGTTGTGGCAAAAGCGCGAAAGATGAGTTCATTCAAGGGATTGGCAATCAAAACGCACAAGAATCTGGGGTTTGGGATTTCTCTATGTCAATTAGTGACATGAAATTTTCACAAGAAGATGGTGCACAAACGAATCCTATGATTGGGATGCTCATCACGCAAATCAAAGACGCATCGCTTTCTGGGAAGATTCAAGTAGATGCCAAAAAAGAAAAAGCATTCAACTTAGAGATGAAATTAAAAGCGATGGGAATGGATGTACCGATTTCATTGGTTGGATCAGTAGATAACGAAGGCAAAGAGCCAAAACTCTATTTAGCAACAGATATGATGGAATATATTGTCGCTGTCGCAGACTCAATGACTGACGGTGCTATCGATAGTTCTCAGTTAGATACAGAAAAACTAAAAGGAAAATACATTGATCTTTTAGCCATGAACGAGGAAAGTACGAAAGAATGGCAAGATACAATCAAAGAGTATCAAGAATCGGAAAAAGAACGAAAACAGTCTGCTAAGGAATACAAAGAGTTTTTAGAAGGATTAGACAAGGATACGTTCGAGAAAAAAGGGGACACCATTACCCATACGTTTACAAAAAAAGAATTACAAAAGTTAATCAAAATTACGACAGAAGCATCTGAGAAAGGTAAAGAACAAGATCCTTTCGAAAAAATCAAAGATGTTTCTGCTAAAGTTTCTGTTAATACAAAAGAAAATAAAACAAATATGTTGATTAATGTGAAACCGCAGCAAGACAAGAACGTTGATATGGGACTTGAATCATTATCTAGTAAAATTAGCATTACACAAAAAGCCAAAAAAGCGACGATTTCAATGCCTAAGAAAGAAAATATTTTATCAGAACAAGAAGTTGAAAAAATTTTTTCCGATAGCACCTCTATGACAGGTCTATCGACTGAAGACACGACTGTTGCGATCAATCAATAACGCTGAATGACCAATAAAAACGGTCCCTCAAAAAAAGTAACGAAAGACCTAGCATGATTGGGAGGCTAGGTCTTTTTTTGAATAAAAAAACAGCATTTTAGTTTTCTTTGAATTATTGGTTGTTATTTTTGGTGGTGTAAACAGTTTAAAGTTAATACATTTGTTTTTGATTTAAATTCTACTGCTATTTTTAATCATTCTATTAAATAACAAATGTTTTCGAGTGTTTTTAAGCATTATTTTTGTTATGCAGAGTGGTTTTTTTATACAATGAGTATAATTTTAGATGAAGGAGTGTTTTAGGTGAAAAATCAACATTTAACTACGTCACAAGGAAGTCCAGTTGGCGATAATCAAAATTCGCTAACTGCAGGAGAATTTGGTCCTGTCCTAATCCAAGACGTTCATTTATTAGAAAAATTAGCTCATTTTAATCGTGAGCGCGTACCAGAACGGGTTGTTCATGCCAAAGGTGCTGGTGCTCATGGGATTTTCAAGGTGAGCCACTCAATGGCACAATATACTAAAGCCGATTTTTTATCTGAAGTTGGCAAAGAAACCCCTTTATTCGCTCGTTTTTCAACTGTAGCTGGAGAGTTAGGTTCATCAGATACATTGCGTGATCCTCGCGGTTTTGCGCTTAAATTCTATACAGACGAAGGAAATTACGACTTAGTTGGCAATAATACGCCCATTTTTTTCATTCGTGATGCAATTAAGTTTCCAGATTTTATTCATAGCCAAAAAAGAAATCCGCGGACGCATTTGAAAAGTCCAGAAGCTGTTTGGGATTTTTGGTCTCATTCACCGGAAAGCCTTCATCAAGTAACAATTTTAATGAGTGATCGTGGCATTCCGCTATCGTTCCGTCACATGCATGGTTTTGGTAGCCATACGTTCAAATGGGTCAATGCTGCTGGAGAAGTATTTTTTGTTAAATATCACTTCAAGACGAATCAAGGAATCAAAAATCTAGAGAGTCAATTAGCAGAAGAAATTGCTGGGAAAAATCCCGATTTCCATATTGAAGATTTGCATAATGCAATTGAAAATCAAGAATTTCCTTCTTGGACATTATCTGTGCAAATTATCCCGTATGCAGATGCGTTAACAATGAAAGAAACACTTTTTGATGTAACAAAAACGGTTTCTCAAAAAGAGTATCCGCTGATTGAAGTTGGCACGATGACTTTAAATAGAAATCCAGAGAATTATTTTGCAGAGGTTGAACAAGTAACCTTTTCACCAGGGAATTTCGTTCCTGGTATTGAAGCTTCTCCGGATAAATTATTGCAAGGACGTTTGTTCGCTTATGGGGACGCACATCGTCATCGCGTGGGCGCTAATAGTCACCAATTGCCGATCAACCAAGCAAAAGCGCCTGTAAATAACTACCAAAAAGACGGCAATATGCGTTTTGACAATGGCAATAGCGAAATTAATTACGAACCAAATAGTTATCCTGAAACACCAAAAGAAGATCCTAAGGCGAAAATTAGTTCCTTTGAAGTTGATGGAAATGTTGGTAATTATAGCTATAATCAAGATCACTTTACACAAGCAAACGCTTTGTATAATTTGCTGCCAAGCGAAGAAAAAGAAAACTTAATTAACAATATAGCGGCATCTTTAGGTCAAGTGAAAAATCAAGAAATCATCGCGCGTCAAATTGATTTGTTCACTAGAGTAAATCCAGAATATGGAGCACGTGTCGCACAAGCAATTAATCAACAAGCATAATTTATATAACGTACGTGACAAAACCAGTCTAGATAAACTAAAGACTGGTTTTGTTTGCTTTTCAATGCTTTTAACTCTACTTTGTATAATGTATATTATGTAAACTAGAATAAAATAAAAAACTTTAGCCGATAAATTGCACTTCTCTTTCGACTAATTAATTTACCCAACTAACCTTACAAGTTGTTTGCTAAGCTAGTTGGGTTTACTGTTTATTGAAACCTTGGATTGTTCATTTC
Organism: Enterococcus sp. DIV2385; assembly: GCF_051711925.1. Lineage (NCBI taxonomy): Bacteria > Bacillati > Bacillota > Bacilli > Lactobacillales > Enterococcaceae > Enterococcus > Enterococcus sp. DIV2385. The sequence goes on from NZ_JBIONV010000001.1 coordinate 1,380,477, forward strand.
TTGATGAATTTCTTTGCTCGCTTCATATAGAAACAATGTTTGTTTTTTACTTGATGCATAATCGACAATGGGTTTTGGATAATTTTCTCCTAAATGTACATGATATTGCGTTTGTAAAGCTTCGTTCATTAGATTTGGTTGATGAATATACTTTTGTGGCACTTGCTTAAGTTCTGGAACATATTTTTTGATGAACTGGCCGTCATTATCAAATTTTTTTGACTGGATAATTGGATTAAAAATCCGAAAATACGGGACAGCGTCCGTTCCTGTCGAGGCAGCCCATTGCCAGCCACCAATATTATTGGCAGCATCATAGTCAATCAACATTTTTTGAAAGTATTTTTCACCCCAACGCCAATCGATGTGTAAATTTTTAACTAAAAAAGAGGCAGTTATCATTCTTAAGCGGTTGTGCATCCAACCAGTTTGATTCAGTTGTCGCATGGCGGCATCAATTATAGGGTACCCCGTCTCCCCTTTTTGCCACTTGACAAACATTTCTGGGTCATTTGTCCATTGAATATAACGAAATTTTTCTTGAATAGCTTCCTCTTTTTGTTGTGGAAACGTACTATAGATCATATTGTAAAAGTCGCGCCAAGCTAATTCTTTTTTGAAGGTTTCTTTACTTAAGCTAGAAGGCGCAGATGCAAGCTCTTGCCAAATAGTGCGAATCGAAAGTTCTCCCGTTCTTAAAAAAGTAGACAGATGACTCGTTTGATCCTGATAAGGGAAATCACGCTTATTTTCATAGGATCGAAGTTTTTGATTAATAAAAGTATTTAAGCACCTTCTGGCTGTTTTTTCGCCGACACTATAGTGTTTTAAAGGAATCCTCGCAATCTGTTCCCCATATGCTGCTTCCTCTTCTGGAAAAAGACACGCACTAAAAATTTTTTCAGCTGTATAGGAAACAGGAATCGGTGTTTCTTTAGGCGCCTCTTTCCATTTATTGTAATAGGGCGTAAACACTTGGTACTTGCTGCCATCGTTCTTCTTAATTTCTTCAGAGCCATGCAAATAGGCATCTTGAAAAGAGAAAGACTGAATATTATTTTCTTCAAAAAAGCGCATAGCTTGCTGGTCCCGCTTTGCCCCAAAGCCACAAGTATCTTCATTAAAATAAATGGCCTGCCAATCGGGTAATTTGCGTTTCAAACGTGAAAATAAATCTAATGGTTCGCCGACCATGATTTGTAAATGTGCCTCTTGATCGATTCGTTCTTTAAACGAGGCTAAACTTGCAAAAAAAGCGTTATGATTAGCACTTTCTTGAATAAATTGTTGAGGATTCATTTGGAATAATAAAATCAATTCATCAGCTGCAGAATTTTGTAACGCGTGTGCTAATGCTTTATTATCCTGTAATCGTAAATCACGTCTAAACCACATCACTCTTTTCATTTTTAAATCCTCCTAAATACTTCGTCTTGCTTATCGTAACCGTGACTGCTGATTTTTAAAAGCAACTTGCCTAGACTTTTCAAAAAGCCGATAAAAACTGGGTTTTCAGCTTTTATCGGCTTTTTGATTAAATTAATAGGAAATATTAAAAGCTTTCATATCTTTCTCAATATATTGTAGGACTTCTGTATTGCCAAAAAATTGTGTAAAATAATAGGCTTGACGATAGTCATCGGCTGTGTCTTCCCCGAGCATTTGTTTGTTAAAGGCTTTTTCATATAAAAGATAATCTAGCAAATAAATGGAGTGTTTGTCACGACAAATCTGAATCCCTTTTTCGCTTAAAATGACACTTTTTTGGTAGTCTTTCATTTCCGAGTAGAATTTAGCAGAATTATAATAAATTCTACAACGCTCCAAGGAACATTCTAATTTAAATTGTTCCAATTCTTGTAATGATTTTTCGTAATACACTTGCGCTTTTCTCATATCTTTTTCCAGTTCATATAGCGTACCTAGCGCATTCAGGCTTAAAATGTTGTAAATATTGACTTTACGGTCAATTTCCGCGCCCCGGTATAGGTAAAACAAGGCTTCTGCTTTATCTTTTTTTCCTAATAAACAAGTAATTCCCTTATAATATAACAATTTAGTCGTTAGTTCATTATTAGATAAGATAAGACCTTCAGGCACTTCTTGTAATAAATTGTAGGCCTCTAAGTGAAATAACCGTAAAGATAAATCCTCGACTTTGTTTAGTAGATTTTCAATTTTCTTTTCTTCAGAAATCATCATGCATTCTTCTACTTCTAAATCTAATCGGAGGCAAATAGATGAGAAAATATCTAAACTGTCACATAGATTACGGTTTTCAATATTACTAATTGTTGCTTGCGTACAGATGCCGTTAGCCAGCTCTGATTGTGTGATTTTTTTAAGTTTTCTCGCTTGTTTTATTTTGTCTCCTGCTACCTTCACGAACAGACCTCCACTTGTATTATTATGTAAATTCATTAAAAAATGTTATACTTTGATTATCAATTAAAGGAGGTACATGCTATGTTTGATTTACTTGCATTATTGACTGGAACATCAACTTATGGCAACGTTCCCCATGTTTAATTAGTCAATGCGTGTCAAGTATGGTCTTCCATACTTGGCATGTTTCCTTTAAAACTGACTCAATCATACTACAAACGGATAGACAAATACAACCGAAAATCATTGGTTTTTTATTAAGAAAAAGAACAGCAAGAAGTGATAACTACTTCTTGCTGTTCTTTTGTTTAGTTAGGTGTATTTAGGTTTAAAATAATTTGTTCCAGCGTAATTTCATTATGATCTGACATCATTGGCTCTACACTTAAATAACTTGAAGTATTTGTAATGATAACCATGACAGTTGAGTCAAGCCCAGCTTCTTTAATGGCTTTTCGATCGAACGTTCCTAAAAGATCTCCTTTTTTAACACGGTGACCTTGGGTTACTTGTGTCTGAAAGACTTCCTGCCCCAACGTGACGGTATCAATTCCTATATGAATTAATACTTCAGCTCCTGCGTCCGTTTGGATACCATAAGCGTGCCCAGTTTCTGCAACCAAGTTTAATAAACCATCTGCAGGCGCGTAAACCTTGTTCGCTGTTGGCATGATTGCTAAACCTTTGCCCATCATCTCGCTTGAAAATACTGGGTCATTAACAGCAGTAAGATTCATGGCGTAACCATTTACCGGAGAAAAAAGTTGTTCATCTAAGGTGTTATGTTGCATTTCAAAGACTTCGCGTTCTTCCTCTTCGATTACTTTATCTGAAATTAAAACCTCTTGTGGAATTGCAAATAGACTGGTTAATGCATAACATACACCGACAGATAAAAGTGCGACTAATAAATAGATCACTAATTGATGTGCACTATAGATATACATTAAGAAAGAAGGAATAACGGCTAATCCATAAGAATTTGATTGAATATGAAAAATAGCTAAAATTGCTCCGCCTAAACCTGACGTAAACAAGACACATAGCAACGGTTTTAAGTTCCAACGAATAAGTAATCCAAATAACACAGGTTCACTAACTCCAAATAATTGAGACAACATAGAACCGATGGCCGTCGACTTCACTTTGCTATCTTGCGCTTTTTTCGCAAAAGCTAAACAACTGCCAACGTTGGCAAACCCATACATGGCACATATTGTAATCAATGCATTAAATCCTGTATTTGCTAATAATGATGTTTCTACCATAGTTAGTGTATGATGAATACCAATCAAAACCATTAAAGGATATGAGGCACCAATCACGAAACCACCTAATCCTAAGGGCAACCCAATCAACCATTGGACAACATCTACCATGCCTAACTCAACGGTATGCAAAATTGGGCCAATTCCGAGAATCATGATTAAAAAAGTAATTAACATAGTCATAAAGGGTGTAAAAATTTGATCAAGAATATTCGGCATCTTTTTTCGGAAAAAAAGTTCAATCTTTGCGCCAATTATACCAGCAGCAATTGCACTTAAAACGGATCCTTGTGCACCGACAACTGGGATAAAACCAAAAGCCATAATAGCTTTCACGCCAGAATCTGGTGTTGCAACTGCATAAGCGTTTGGTAAAATGGGTGATACCATCATTAAGCCAATAACAATCCCGATTACAGGTGTCGCATTAAATGCTTTAAAGGTAGACCAAACAATCAAAGCTGGCAAAAAGGCAAAGACGGTATCTGTAATGACAGAGACAATTTGTTGAAAGCTTTCAGGAATATTGGCTACACTTGCTCCGAATAATTGTAAAAAAGTGTCGTTAAAAATAACACCTTTTAACCCTAGGAACAATCCTGTTGCTGCAATTACTGGAACAATTGGAATGAATATTTCACTTAAAATGCGCATTGTTTTGCGCATGCCCGTTTCATTATTTTTTAAAATTGCTGTTTGCTCTGCTTTTGACACAACATTGATTCCAAGTTTTTCTATTTCATCATACACTTTAGTCACAATACCAGTTCCTAAAATCACTTGGTATTGACCACCATTATAAAAAACACCCTTGACTAAATCGATTTTTTCTAGTTGTTTACCATCTACTTGTTCGTGGTCCTTCAAAATAAAACGTAACCGCGTTTGACAATGGGTGACCGATATAATGTTATCCATACCGATTAATTGAATAATGTCTTTGGCTGCCTGCTGATAATTTTCTGCCATGTTATACTCCTCCTAGCTACTCATTTATAGTAATCAATAGTCCTTGATAGCTTTTTAATAATGTTCCCTGCTGAACTAATTGCTCTCGTTCTTCAGACTGTGTATCAAAAATAACTGTGCCATTAACTAAATAATGAGGGATTGGAACCGCCTCACCAAAATTAAAAAAGGCGTAAATTGTTTTTTCATTTAATTTGCGTTTATAAGCAATAACATTATCTGGAAGATTTGATAGTCCCTCAAATGTTCCATAAAGTAAGATGTCTGTATAGGGACTCTTTTGACGAAATGCAATCATCCGCTTATAGAAATGAAAAATACTTTGACTATTTTTTATTTCTGCTTCGGCATTGATTTCTTTATAATTATCCACCATTCCTAACCAAGGCTTGACGCTTGAAAAACCGCCATACATAGAATCATTCCATGGAAAAGGCGTGCGGGCATTGTCTCGACTACGCAAATTGACAAGTGACAAGGCTTCTTTGGGCGTAAATCCTTCTTTTATTGCTCGATAGTATTGATCAATGCTAGAAATATCATCGAATTCATCAATCGAACCCCTTTCAAAATTGGTCATTCCTAATTCTTGTCCTTGGTAAATAAAAGGCGTGCCTCTTAAAAAGAAATACATGGCGCCGAATGTTTTAACCGCATTTGGCTGTTGAGCCTGTTCTTTTAAATATTTCGTTGTCGCTCGAGGTTGATCATGATTTTCGATAAAATTTGCACTCCAACCAGCCTTTTGCATGGCTTCTTGCTGTTTAAAAATTAATGTGCGTAAATCATTCCAAGACCAATCGATTCTATAAAACCATTCGCTTCCTGATTTCACATCCAAATCAGCCCATTTGAAGTCAAAAATCATGTCGAAATACCCTGTTTCTCCAATAAATTCTGATAAATTTGGATAATTGACGCCGGCCGCTTCGGCAACTGTGACAATATCAAAGCCAGCAAAAGCTTTTTCTTTTAATTCGTTCAAAAAGTCACTCATTCCTGGTATGTTTCTACTAGCTTTTGTTACTTTGGCTAATTGATCTGCCCCATCAGCAGGTAAGTTTGTCCAAGTCAAATCTTTCTTAATAAAATTAATCGCATCTACACGAAAACCAGCAATTCCTTTGTTTAACCAAAAACGGATCATTTGGTAGATTTCTTTGCGTAGTTCAGGATTTTCCCAATTTAAATCTGGCTGTTTTTTATGAAAGGCATGAAAGTAGTAGGCATCTTCCCCAGGTAATTTTTCCCAAACACTACCACCGAAGTTAGACCGCCAATTTGTAGGTGCTTCTCGTCCTTCTTTTATAATATAAAAGTCTCGAAAACGACTTTGAGGATTTTTTAAAACATCTTGAAACCAAGCATGTTCATCAGATGTATGGTTTACCACCAAATCTAAAATAACTTTTATGTTTCGTTTTTTTGCTTCTTCAATGAGTTCATCGAAGTCTGCCATTGTACCAAAATCACTAGAAATACCATAATAGTCTGAAATATCATATCCATTGTCAGCCATTGGCGACGGGTACATTGGACTCAGCCAAATCAGCGTAATTCCTAAATTTTCTAAGTAATCCAGTTTTTGAATAATGCCTTGTAAATCACCGATTCCGTCATTATTACTATCCGAAAAGCTACGTGGATAAATTTGATAGGCCACTTCTTTTTGCCACCAATTTCTGTTCATTCTGGTTCTCCTCACTCTTAAACTAGTCCTGTTAATTTTTTCTGTAACCGTTTTTACATTTTGTATGATACTCGTTTTTGCGTAATATGTCAAACGTTTATCATAAATAAATGTAAATTATAATATTCTTTTGATTTAAATAGATTTATATATGTTATACGTTTGACTTTTTTCTGATTTGTTTATACTATTAGACTAACTACTATTTTCTAATAAAGGAGACATTACTTATGTCAAGCATCATGAACCAATGGACGGATGAATTACGTTATGCGCCTTATTCTTCTTGGACATCTGCTCACCTCGAAAATCTAACTTCTATTATCGCGCAATCTAGTTGGCGTTTTAAGTATCATATTCAACCACAGACAGGACTACTAAATGATCCCAACGGTTTTTCGTATTTCAATAACCAGTGGCATTTATTTTATCAAGCGTTTCCTTTCGGGAGTGTTCACGGACTAAAAAGTTGGGCCCACTTAACTTCCTCCGACTTAATTCACTGGGATTATGAAGGAATTGCCCTTTATCCCGACTCTGAATATGATTCTCATGGCGTCTATTCAGGCTCAGCTTTACCAATAGATAACCAACTATGTTTATTTTATACAGGAAATGTTCGTGATCAAACTTGGCAACGATTTGCATATCAAAATATTGCATGGCTGAATTCTTTAGGTGCGATCACAAAGGAATCAACACCATTCCTACCTATTGACCCCAATTATTCTTCCCATTTTCGTGATCCGATGGTATTTCCTTATCAAGAAGGACTTGTTTTATTAATTGGTGCTAGTGATTTAAATGGACAAGGAAAAATTGTGGTCTATTTTTCTAAAGATCGAAATGTACACAATTTTCATCAACTTGGCGAATTGACGTTCACCAACCAAGAATTAGGCTACATGGTTGAATGCCCCAATTTGGTATTTATTGATGGCCAGCCTGTCTTATTATTTTGCCCACAAGGTCTATCTCCATCTGTAAAAAGTTATCAGAATATCTATCCGAATATGTACACATTGGCCGAAACGTTTGATTTGGAGAATCTTTCTTTAGTTCAGGCTGGGCCTTTTGAAAATTTAGATGAAGGATTTGATGTCTACGCCACTCAAGCCTTTAATGCGCCAGATGGTCGTGCACTTGCGGTCAGTTGGATTGGGTTGCCAGAAATCACTTACCCAAGTGATGTGGAGGGTTGGGCAAATGGCTTAAGTCTGGTTAAAGAACTCACAATTCACAACGGGAAACTATTTCAATATCCAGTTTCTGAAACAGAAATGCTTCGTCAATCCGCCACTACTTTATCAAATGGCTGCCATTTCTTATCTACTGCTTCTTTTGAATTAGAAGTGGATATTCCCAAAAATGAGATTGCTTTTATTCGGCTTTTAGCGAACGAAACGGGTTCAAAAGGACTTTTAATTACAATTGATACGATTCATGGTAAAATAACCCTTGATCGAACATTTGCTGGCCAATCTTTTGCTGAAAAGTATGGCACAATTCGTGAAACTAAAATTAGGAAAAATAAGTCAGTTCAGTTAACTATTTTTGTTGATTGCTCTGTTGCAGAAATCTATGTAAATAAAGGTGAAAAAACGATGACTGGTCGCTTCTTTCCAGATAAAGCGCAACGGTATCTTCATCTATCCAAGACGGCAAAAGCTTGTTTTTATGAGCTGGAAAATACGAATAATTAGGAATGATGGTGAATTTTGATGGTGGTTAAATTAACGGATGTAGCTAAGCTTGCTGGGGTGAGCCCGACAACGGTAAGCCGCGTGATTAATAATTATGGTTATCTTAGTCAAAAAACAATTGATAAAGTTCATCAAGCGATGGAAGAATTAAATTATCAACCTAATGGATTAGCCAGAAGCCTCCAAGGAAAAAGTACGCAGCTGATTGGTTTAGTCTTCCCTTCTGTTAGTCATCCATTTTTTGGTGAATTAATTGAAACACTGGAAAGAAAGCTCTTTGTTCAAGGATATAAAGTGATTTTATGTGATAGTGAAAAAGATCCAGAAAAAGAGCGCGCCTATTTACGAATGCTCGCTGCAAATAAAGTGGACGGTGTAATCACTGGTAGCCATAACTTAGCTATTAACGAATATGAAAATGTTTCACTACCTATTGTTTCCTTTGACCGTTTCTTGGCACCTGGCATTCCAATTGTCTCTTCGCAAAACTTTCAAGGGGGCCAAAAAGCCACTGAAGCCTTATTTGCAAGTGGTGCACAAAAGATTGCAATTATTACTGGTGCTAATAACACAGGCGCACCTAGCGATTATCGATTGGCTGGTTATAAACAAACAATGGAAAAATATGGCGCAGAAAAAACGATTCTACAAATTGATAATGGGACCTCAACAACATTAAAAAATCTAGAAATCGAACGTTTGCTTCAAAATAAAACTGTGGACGGCATCTTTTGTACCGATGATTTGACAGCAATTACAGTTATGAATATTGCTCAAAAATTGAAGATAGCCATTCCTGAAGAATTAAAAGTAATTGGTTATGATGGGACAAAATTAATCAAAAGAATTGCCCCACAACTATCAACCATTGTGCAGCCAATCGACGAGATGTGTGACGTTATGATTGACTTACTGATTCGTAGAATGAAGGATCCTGATGTTGCGCTCGAGGAAAATTATCCTATTCCAATTCAGCTATCATTGTCTGAATCCTGTTAAAAAAGACACCTGAAAAGGTGTCTTTTTTTATTCTTAATTCCTCATTTGCCCATTTTCCCTTAATTCCAAAGCACAGAGATTAAATAATACAACAACATGATTCCTACAAATACACCGAGCATTAGTAAAACATACCACCAATTTTTGGCGCTATAGGTTTCATTTTTATCTTTTTCGGTTCGTTTCCCGGCAGCCCATTTCCATAAATCGTAATTATTCATCTCTCTCACCACCTTTAATGGGTTTATTAACTTAAATCTAACACGGAATGAGAGAACTTGAAAACAAAAGGATCACCCGCGTATGCAATGGATGATCCTTTTTGGGCACTATTCTTCTGGTAACCCATTATTTTTAATTACTGATTGGTACCAATAAAAACTATCTTTTTTAATGCGTCGTAAATCTTTTAACTCATGGTCTTCACGATTGACGTAAATAAAACCGTAGCGTTTTTTGAATCCTTGATGAGAACTTAAAATATCCATGACCGACCAAGGGCAATAGCCAAACAACTCAACACCGTCAGAAATAGCCGCATGACAAGCAGCAATATGATCATGCAAATACGCAATTCGATAGTCATCATGAACTTTTCCGTCCTCTGTTAGGTGATCGGGTGTGCCTAAACCGTTTTCTGTAATGATTAATGGCAAACGGTATTGACGATAATAATCATTTAAAACTAAACGTAGACCAGTTGGATCAATTTGGGCACCATACTTAGAGGTTTTTAAATGTTGATTTTTTTCGATTTTAAAATAACCGTATAGATCAAAATCAATGTCCTTTTCTTTCGTACCCAATGGGTGTTGCTCATCTGTCGGTAAATAGCTAGCAACTAACGTCCGATAATAATTAAGGGCGATAAAATCTGGTTTAGCGGCTTTCAGAATTGCTTGATCTTCTGGCTGTGTTTCGGGATAAATGCCGCATTTGGTTAAATACTCTTGATAGTAACCAGGGTATTCGCCAAAACAATACATTTCTAGAGCATAATTTGTTTTAAAGTTATCATTCATACGAGCTGCCCAAACATCCTCAGGTTTATTGGAACTAGGATAAGTCATCGTTGAGGAAACAGAGGGACCGACTTTTCCCCCAGCGACCAATTGGTGACAATCATTCGTCGCTAGCGCATGGGCAACAAACATATGGTAATCCATTTGTGCACGAATTTTTTCAGCATTTTCTGGTGCAACGTCGTACATATTCATTCGTTCATCGACACGAATCATTAAGTTTTGTTCGTTTGTAACTTGCCAATTTTTGACTCGATCACCAAACGCTTGATAACAGACTTGCGCATAGCGTTGAAATGCGGAAACGCAGCGACGATCCGCCCAACCATTGTATTTTTCCACCAACGCAAAAGGTAAATCAAAATGATAAAGTGTGACAAACGGCAAAATATCGTTTTCTAAAAGTGTATCAATGACGGCATTATAAAAATCGATGCCGGCTTGATTGATTTCGCCATCACCTGTTGGAATGATTCGTGCCCATGAAAGAGAAAAACGATAGGTTTTTAAGCCTAATTCTTTCATTAACGCAATGTCCTCTTTGAAACGATGGTAAAAATCGCTGGCGACTTTCGTATCTGCTTGTACAGCTGACTTTTTAAAAGAATTGTAATCAGCGACTGTTAGGCCTTTGCCGTCCTCATTCCAAGCGCCCTCAATTTGAAAAGCGGAGGAAGAAGCTCCCCATAAAAAATCGTTCTTAAATTGTTTAACCATTAGTTTTGCTCCTTTACTTGCATGAAAAATAAATTTGTTTGTGGTGTAATCTCTGTTTGTTTGGTTGTCTCAATTACAGCCATTTCCGCAGTATTTGTTACGATGACTAAGACGGTTGGATCATAACCAGCAGCTTGGATGATTTGTTTATCAAAAGAAAGCAGCTTTTGTCCTAGCCTGACTCTTTCTCCTGCTTTTACGAACGCTTCAAATCCCCGCCCTTTTAATTCGACTGTATTGACTCCAATGTGAAGGAGGATTTCAGCACCATTGTCTAACTTTAAGCCAATTGCATGATGAGTTGGATATAAAGCCGTCACTTGCCCATTTCCTGGTGAAACAATTTGTTCCTCTGTCGGATAAATAGCTAGCGTTTTTCCCATTTGTTGAGAAGAAAAGACTTCATCGTTGATTTGGTCTAAAGATACGAGTTGTCCTTGAACAGGTGCTTGAATCCGTTGTTTTTCTTTGACGGTCGTTGCCTCGGTCTTTAAGCTGGGTTCTTGACGTGACTCGTCAAGCGGTAAATCATTAAAGCCTAGAAAAATCGTTAATAGAAATGCACCAAAAAAAGCAATGCCACAACCTAATAAATAACAAATAAAGGCTTTGGTTCCTGCTTCTGCGTAAACTGGGATGGTCAAGAGTCCTTGGTTAGCGAAGGCTGTCCCGTAGGAACCGCCCCAGCCCATTAAGGCCCCGCCTGCTGCTCCGCTAGCCACCGCATAAATCATCGGTTTTTTTAGCCGCAAGTTTGCCCCATAAATGGCTGGTTCTGTGATACCAAATAATGCAGTCACTGTTGCAGAGGCAGCAACGGCTTTCAAGCCTTTATTTTTTGTGCGGACAAACACGCCAAATGCGGCGCCCGCTTGAGAAAAGTTCGCTGCACCAGCAAACGCTAGCAAATTTTGACGCCCTGTTCGAGCAACATCATTAATCCCAATTGGTACAAGTCCGCGGTGAGCCCCAAAAATGACTAAGACACACCAAATTCCGCCGATAAAACCGCCTAACAAGATGGGACTCAAATTCATTATATAATAATACAACCAATTCACGCCGTCACCTAAATAAATCCCTATCGGTCCAAATAATAATAAAGTGGCTGGAATCATTAAAAGTAATGACAGCGTAGGAACCATAATAATTTTTAGAACTTCTGGAATGACTTTTTCCAAAAAGCGTTGCACATAAGCTAACATAAAAATTGCAAGAATAATAGGAATTACTGTGGAAACATAATTGGCTTTGGTCACATGTAATCCAAACAAGGTAACCGCTGATTCTTCAGTCATTAATGAAACGATGGTCGGATAACATAAGGTGGCACCAATTACCATGGCGATATATTCGTTTGTTTTGAAAACCTTAGCAGCTGAATAACCTAAAATAACTGGCATAAAATAAAAAAGTGCATCGGAAGCGGCGCTTAAAATAATATACGTATTCAAAGGTTTTAAATCGACCTGGTAAAAATTGTTTGCGACCATCACAGCGATGGCTAGAATTCCTTTTAACATGCCTGAAGCGGCAATTGCTGGTACGACAGGTGTGAAAATCGCGGCAACAGTATTTAAAATTCGATTACCTAATGAATTTTTTTCTTTTGTGGATGTTTTGGTCGTAAGTTGCTGAGCCAACAAAGGTTCTAGAACATTATAAACATGCGCGACTTTATTGCCTAAAACCACTTGATACTGCCCGCCACTTTCAACAACAGAAATGACACCTTCTGTTTGTAGTAAGGCTTCTTTGTTCGCTTGTTTCGTATCTTTCAATACGAAACGCAATCGTGTATAACAATGTGTGACATCCACGATATTGTCTTTGCCACCTACGTCTTTCAAAATTTCTTTTGCTATTGCTTGGTAGTCCATGATGACCACTCCTTATCTATAAAATAACAGCTCAATAAAAAAGACCAAATCACACATGCACATTTCAGCAAACACACTCAATATTTGCTCGTCGTGAATGTCCCTTTGATCTGATCTACGTAATAACTATGTTTCTCACGATAGAATAGCTGATTGAATTTATTTTTAATTTACCATTATTTAGAGGGATTATCAATGAATTAGGTAGACCACCTCAGTGTTTTGTTACTAAAATCAGCAGTGAAAATAGTAGTTTACTACATTCACTGCTGATTTATTGATTACAAGACTGGTGACAACAAGCGTGAAAAGTTTTGCTTGAAGCGTAGCCAGTACCCTTGTTTTTTAATTATCTCGTCGGTTAGTAAGACACTTTTTTCTATATCTTCTTCAAAGACTTGCGCTAACATCCACGCAATGTCGGGATTGTAAATAAACGTACTTACCTCAAAATTCAATGAATAACTGCGAATATCTTGGTTTGTTGTGCCAACCATAGCTAATTCATCATCAATCACCATTGTTTTTGCATGAATAAACCCACTATCATAAATATAAATTTTAATGCCGCGTTTGTGTAAGTAATTCGCGTAATATTGTGTTGCGCGGTAAATAAAGGGATGGTCAGGCATACAAGGAATCATAATTCGCACGTCGACACCTGAACGAACCGCCACTAACAACGCATTAATCATACTATCGTCAGGGATTAAATACGGTGTTTGAATCCAGACACTCTTTTCTGCAGAAAAAATCATCCGAACGAACCCGCTTTTCAAAATTTCTTCTTCTGAATCAGGACCATCTGAAACAACTTGTAAGGACAAATGCTCCACTTCATGATCTTCTGGTAATTTAAAATATTTTTCATGATACGTCATACGTTCTTCAGGATATTTGACTGAAGCATTCCAATCCATGATAAATATCTCTTGCAATGAAAATACGGCCGTCCCGACCAAACGAATATGGGTATCTCGCCAGTAACCAAATTTTTCGGTGACATTCAAATATTGATCCCCAACATTGAACCCGCCGGTCCAGCCAATTTTCCCATCGATGACAACAATTTTCCGATGCAAGTGATAATTTAGACGTGTTTTACGGATCATATCGCGAGAAGTAATAAAGGGAGCTACTTTTCCTCCAGCGTCAACGTAACGAGCAAAAAACTTTTTATTTGCGCCGGGTGAACCCCAAGGATCGTAAATTAAGTAAACTTCCACGCCTTCATGCAACTTTTCGATTAATACATCTAAAAATTGATTACCAATTGTGTCATTAAAAAACGCATAATACTCCACATGAACGGTTTCTTTCGCTGCACGAATATCTTCAAATAATGCTTGGAATTTTTCTTGGCCATCTGTGAATAATTGCAAACTATTTCTTTTGGCCAACGGTGATGCGTCCATATTCCGGAAATAACGATTTAAAACTTTCGCATCATAAAGTAAATCATAACGTTTATCGCGCCCTGCTTTTTTGTTATCAATGTCCACTTTTTCTTTAATTCGTTGAACCATTTGTTTTTCATCATCAGACAATTTAAAAACTTCTTGTCCATCGATACCTCGCCCACAGAATAAGTAAATAATAAAGCCGATACCAGGCAAGAAAATCAACGTCATCATCCATGCTAAAACGCTGGAAATACTACGAGGTTTTCTAAAAACAGTAATTAAGGCAGCAATAACGTTAATTACTAATAAAAATAACAAAATCCAAACAAAAATTTTCATCGCTTACCTCCTTTTTACTTCATACTAAGATTATATCAAATAACAGTTAAATTAGGCGAATAATATGAGCGAGTATTCAAAAAAGAATTTATTTCTATAAGTGTTTCGCCTTTGATTCTCAGTTTTTCTGTACTATAATGAGGGCTGGATGTAAAGATTTTGAAAAGAGGTACTTATTTTATGGTCGTTGATTTGAAAATGTTAGCTATGATTTTTATCATTAATTTTGCGTATATTACCTTAAATACTATTCGTTTTATGTTAACGATGAAAGGTTATCGGGTTATTGCACCGCTGGTTAGTATGGCTGAAATAACAATTTATGTCTTAGGGCTAAGTATGGTTCTGAATCGGTTAGACAATCCTTTAAATTTACTTGTTTATGCGCTTGGTTACGCTGTTGGCATTAGTGTAGGAATTAAAATCGAAGACTATTTGGCCTTGGGTTATATCATGGTATCGGTTATCCTCCCTTCTACTACTGAACAATTTCATTTACCAGAAACACTTCGTGAACACGGCTATGGTGTTACGCAAAGTGTCGCCTACGGACGCGAAGGAGAACGAATGGTTTTAGAAATTCTTTCCCCAAGAAAAAATGAACGTACATTGTACAAATTAATCAATCAATTAGAGCCGAGAGCATTTATCATTTCCTATGAGCCTAAGTTCATTTCCGGTGGTTTTTGGACGAAAAAAGTTCGCAAAAGAAATGACGCCATTTCTCACTAAGAAGCGGCGTCATTTCTTGTTATTGATTTTTAGTTTACATAATAAAATTATCGTAACTTTAATTTATTCTAAGATAACTTAGAGAGTTCGTACCTAGTTGCTCAATCAATTGTTGCATAAAAACTAAGCGTTCGATGGCCGATCGGTTAGCAATTTTTTCATAATAAAATGCTAGAATATCCGACTGTGCTTCTAAAGGCTCGGCTTGTTCCGTTGCTACTGGTAAAAGGAGTTTTAAGTGGTCCTGGTCAATCGTAATCACTTGGGTCAAGTGCAAACTTTCTTGAAAAATATTAGGTACAGTACTGACTTTGCGGCCTCGCAGAGCTTGTTTAATAACTCTTCTCGCTTGTGAAAGATAGTATTCAGGATTTACGTCTCCTAGCAAGTCATATAAAGCACTGAAGGCTTCTGGCAAGGATTGCTCTTTGCCCAAGTAATCAAAATAACGAGGCATTGTTGGAACCTCTGTCTTTTCTTTTTCAAGCGTAATTATAGATAGTTGTACCGAGGCCAATCTTTGTTTTTGATAGAATGAGGGGCCACCGCTCACGCCAAAAAAATAGTCTTCCTCTTCTGGAAACACTTGTGGCCAAAAAGATTCAGCTAGCCAAAATAATTGCTCTGTTACAGTTCCTTTAAACTTAGGAAGTTCGTCTTCAGTCAAGGTCAAACTCGCAACTTCAGCTGCCGTATAAATAGGAAAATTCAAACAATATTGACGATTTTCCCGAATGATTAACTGACAATCAATCATTTCTGATAAAAATTGTTCTAACTTGGCTTCTGTTGCAAAGGCCGCTTTTAATTGTCTTAAAATGATTCTTTCTTCCCGATGTTCATACATAAAAGTAACAAGAGGGAAAAAAAGTGATTGGTTGAGCAAATGATTGTATTGTTTCGTTTGTTGCGGAGAATGATAGTAAATTGCTAAATCATTCATGTTAACGCCCCTTTACTATTGAAGCGCCTAAGCAACAAGGAATTTATCGCGTTGCTTAGGCGCTTACGGTTTTAGTTAAAGACTTCTGTTAATTGTGGTACTACTTGTTTTTTACGAGAAACAACGCCGGGTAAGAACGCACGATTGTTAACTAATGTTACATTGAACGCTGCTTCAATTTTGGCTTGTTCCGCACCAATCGCTAATAATTCAGAATCACTGTCTAGGATATTCGTAATAATTAAGACAAACAAGTCATAATTATTGGCTGCATTTTCTGCGGCCATAGCTGCTTCTAATTCAGCTTGACGATCTAAAACTTCTGCTAAATCGACGGTATTTACTTGAGCAACGCGAACTGTTTTGCCGTTCATTGGGAAGCTCTTAGCATCTAAATCTAAAAGAACTTCAGCTGATTTATCGCTTAAATTTGTTCCTGCTTTTAATAAGTCAAGACCATAGCCTTCTAAATTAATTTCAGCAATATCAGCTAGGGCGTGCGCTGCATCGATGTCTTCTTGTGTGCAAGTTGGTGATTTAAATAATAATGTATCAGAAATAATCGCTGAGACCATCATACCAGCAATTTGAGCTGGAATTGTCACGTTATTTTCTTTAAACATTTTATAGATGATTGTACTGGTACACCCTACTGGTTCTGCACGATAATACAATGGATCTGCTGTTTCGAAGTTGGCAATCCGGTGATGATCCACTACTGCTAAAATGTTTACTTCAGCGATATCTGAAATGCTTTGTTGGAATTCGTTATGATCCACTAACATGACTTGGTTTGTTTCGCTAGCTGCTTCAGTGACAACACGTGGTGCTTCAATATTGAAGTAATCTAAGGCAAATTGAGTTTCTTCACTTGGTGTTCCTAAAGCGACAGCTTCTGTCTCTTTTCCTAATTCTTTTTGTAAGTAAGCAAAACTAATTGCTGCTCCGATAGCATCTGTATCAGGATTTTGGTGTCCAAAAACTAAAATTTTTGACATAATACACACTCCTTGGTTTTGATTCACTCTTAATGATAACAAAAAATAGAAAAGAAACAACAAAAAAATTGTCTTCTTTTCTATTTTTTCGTTTGTTAACGTGCTAGATAACCTTGATAGTCCTCGACATGTAGTAGTTTTTTCGCATTTTCAACACGATCATTTTTAGGAGGCTCAATTCCTTCTAATGGATAAGGAATACCTAGTTCTTCCCATTTGTACTTGCCCATCGTATGGTAAGGAAGCACTTCAACTTTATCTACATTGTTTAATGTTTTTATGAAGGCATCCAGACGGATTAAATATTCGTCGTAATCACTACGTTGAGGCACCAATACGTGGCGAATCCAAACAGGTTTGTCAATTTCAGATAAATAGGTAGCCATCTCTAAAATATTATCATTTGATTGCGTTGTTAACAGTTTATGTTGCTCGTTATCAATATGTTTGATGTCAAATAAGAGTAAATCTGTATACTTCATCAATTCATCAAATTGACTAATGAAGGGTTCTTCCCGAGTAAAAGGCTTGCCACACGTATCTAAGGTTGTATGAATGCCTTGTGCTTTGGCTTTTTTAAATAAATCGATCAAAAAGTCCATTTGCAATAGCGGCTCACCACCACTGACAGTGATACCACCCTTTTCGCCCCAATAAGAGCGAAAACGTAATGCTTCCTCTAATACTTCGTCAGTCGTCACCACACGACCACCGGAACCAATTTTCCAAGTATCTGGATTATGACAGAATTGACATCTCATGCGACACCCTTGTGTAAATACGATAAAACGGACACCTGGGCCATCAACGGTACCAAAATTTTCTGTTGAATGAATTCTACCTGTAACTGGTGTTGTCATAATGATCCCTCTTCTTTCAAACGAAAAGGATGACACGTTAAATGTCACCCTTTCAGTTAAATAATGTAAATGTTTTTTATAGTCTGTCGTGTGAAGTTCTTGAAATAACGTCTGCTTGTTGTTCAGGAGTTAAGTCACGGAATTTCACGGCATATCCAGATACACGGATAGTTAAGTTTGGATATTTTTCTGGATGTGCTTGTGCATCTAATAATAATTCGTTTGTAAATACGTTTACGTTTAAGTGGTAACCACCTTTATCGAAGTAGCCATCTAATACGTTACGTAAGTTGTTAATTCTTGTGTCGTCGTCTTTACCTAAACCATTAGGGTTGATGGTTTGTGTATTAGAAATACCATCTAAAGCGATTGTATATTCTAAACGAGCTGTTGAGTTTAATGAAGCTAACAAGCCATTTTTCTCACCTAAGAATTTACCGTCTTGATAACTTGGGTTCGCACCTGGTGCAAGAGGTTTGCCGGCACGACGTCCGTCAGGCGTGTTCCCTGTTGCTTTACCATAAACAACGTTTGAAGTGATTGTTAATAATGAAGTCGTTGGTTTAGAGTTACGGTATGTGTGTTGACGTTTAATTTGTGTCATAAAGTAATCTAAAATCCAGTTAGCCATTGCATCGGCTTCTTCGTTATCGTTTCCGTATGTTGGGAATTCTTTTGTTGGTACATAATCGATTGCCATACCATCTTCGTCACGGATTACTTCTACTTCACCGTGTTTAATTGCCATGATACTATCAGTCGCATGAGAGATTCCGGCAATACCAGTTGCGAATGTCCGTTGTAAATCAGTATCCATTAAAGCTAATTGTGGTGCTTCATATGCATATTTATCATGCATGTAATGAATAATATTTAATGTGTTAACGTACAATTCAGCTAACCAGTCTAAGATGTCTTTATAGCGTTCCATGAATTCGTGGTAATCTAATTTGTCACCAGTCATTGGACGATATTTTGGTGCTACTTGCATTTTAGTTTTTTCGTCGACCCCGCCGTTAATTGCATAAAGAACAGCTTTCGCTAAGTTCGCACGAGCGCCGAAGAATTGCATATCTTTACCCATAACTGTTGCAGAAACACAACATGCGATTGCGCAGTCGTCAGAACCCCAGTTTTCACGTAATAAGTCATCGTTTTCAAATTGGATAGATGAGCTTTCTTTCGCGATTTTAGCTGCATATGTTCTGAAGCCTTCTGGTAAGTGAGAAGAATACAATACAGTTAAGTTCGGTTCTGGAGATGGTCCCATGTTTGTTAAGGTGTGTAAGATACGGAAGTCATTTTTGGTAACTAATGAACGACCGTCAATACCCATACCAGCAATAGATAATGTTGCCCAAATTGGATAACCAGAGAATAATTGGTTGTATTCTGGTGTCCGTGCAAATTTAACCATACGTAATTTCATGATTAAATGGTCAATCATTTCTTGTGCTTCAAATTCAGTGATTAAACCAGCTTCTAAGTCACGTTGGATATAGATGTCTAAGAATGCTGAGATACGACCAATTGACATTGCCGCACCATTTTGAGATTTAATGGCACCTAGGTAACCAAAGTATAACCATTGGATTGCTTCTTGCGCATTTGCAGCAGGACGAGAAATATCGAAACCATAAGAAGCAGCCATTTGTTTTAAGTCATTTAACGCACGGTATTGTTCAGAAATTTCTTCACGTAAGCGAATAACATCGTCTGTCATTTCTTTGTTACCAGTGTTATCATGATCTTTTTTCTTTTGTTCCATTAAGTAGTCGATACCATATAATGCGATACGACGATAGTCACCGATAATACGGCCACGGCCATAAGCATCTGGAAGACCAGTAATGATTTTGTTTTTACGTGCTAAACGCATTTCAGCTGTGTAGGCATCAAAAACACCTTGGTTATGTGTTTTTCTGTATTCTGTGAAGATTTTTGTCATTTCTTCGTCAGTTTCATAACCATTTGAAACTAAGGCATTGTTCGCCATTTTAATACCACCGAATGGCATAAATGCTTGTTTTAATGGTACATCTGTTTGTAAACCGACAATTTTTTCTTCTTCTTTGATTAAGTAACCAGGTTCATGTGACGTAATAGTTGCTGGGATATCGCTATCCATGTCATAAACGCCATTTTTTTCATGTTGGATTTCAAATAATTCTTGTAGTTTTGTCCATAATTTGTCAGTGCTCGGAGCGATTGGTTCTAAGAAACTGTCGTCGCCTTTGTACTCTGTGTAGTTGTTTTGAATAAAATCACGAGTGTCAACGCTTGTTCTCCATTTGTCGCCTTTAAAGCCTTCCCATTGTTTCATGAAGTGTTTGCCTCCTTAGTTAACTGCTACTTGATTGTATGTAACAGCTTTATGTGATTAGTATAACACATAACCTTTTAGATGCAAGCGTTTTTTTATTATTTATTGCACTTTCTTAATAAATAAATGGGGAGCGAAGATTCTAAACGCTGATATATAAACATTTATACTTGTGAAAATAAGAACGATTTATAGTTGTTATCACTTGTGAAAAATGTACTTCTGTATTAAAAACAGCAGCCATCTGTATTAATACAGATGGCTGCTGTGGAGATATTTATAACACAGTTTAGTTTGTTTGTTCTTCTTCAATCACTGCAGAATGCATCTCGTGGACTTCCATTACTTGGCCATCTTTTTGTTCATCGATGACAAAGGAACCGTTGGATGTTCGTTCACTGATTGGATAGTTTTTCGACTGAATAACTTCTTGTGTACCTTTTTGTGTAGTGACTAATAAATCTAAATCGGTACTTTCAGACATAAAGACAACACGATGTGGATTTTTCTTCAATTCCCGTAAGACCATTAATCCACGTTTTGCTCGTCCTAATTGTGTTAATTCTTGGGCTAACATGCGTTTAACACCGCCACGTTGGGTAACGATGACAATCGGTGTATCCCCTTCAGAATGAACCAGTAAACCATTAACGACATAATCGTCTTCTTTGAGTTTCATTGATTTAACTCCAGCCGCTTTACTACCCACAACAGGTACTTCATATAATGGATAGCGTAAGCCAAAACCGCGATTGCTCACGAGGAAAACATCCAATAAGTCTTGATCATTTGTTAAATAAACATTGGTAATTTCATCTTGGTCTGATTTTAATTTCATACAAGATGTCGGGCGGCTCTTATAAGTGCGCCAAGGCTCAAAATCAGCCATTTTGGTTTGTTTAATCATGCCAGCTTTTGTAATGAAAACAAAGGTTTTTGTCGGACTTAACTCTTTATAAGGATATACAGCAATAATCGATTCATCGATAGCAAGATTTAAAATGGTTTGAGAAATATGTTCGCCAATTTCTTTCCAGCGTAAATCTGGCAACTCATGGACGGGGCGATAGATCATATTTCCTTTATTTGTTACTAGTAAAAGATGATCTAATGTATTGACTTCGCCAGCATATAGTAAAAAGTCGCCTTCTTTCATGCCGATTTCTTCTGGTTTTGATGCTGTATAAGAACGAATACTACTCCGCTTGATATAGCCTTCGTGCGTCACGGTTACGACCACGTCTTCCTGCGCAACTAACACGGCTGTTTCAATCTTGATTTCTTGGATTTCCTCTTCAATTTGAGTTAAGCGCGGATTGCCATATTGCTTTTTAACTTCGCGAAGTTCTTTTTTCATGACTGAGAATAGTTCTTTTTCATTGTTTAAAATGTTCAATAACTCAGCAATTTGTTGTTCTAAAGTTTTCGCTTCTTCTTGTAAATCAGTAATATCCGTATTGGTTAAACGGTATAGCTGTAAAGTAACGATTGCTTCAGCTTGTTCTTCAGTAAACGCATAGTCGGATACTAAGTTCTTCTTCGCATCTTTTTTATCTTTACTGCCACGGATTGTTGCAATCACTTTATCTAAGATAGACAATGCTTTAATTAAACCAGCAACAATGTGCTCACGTTTGCGAGCTTTGTCCAACTCAAATTGACAACGGTTAATGATAACTGATTTGCGGTGCGTAATGTAACTTTCTAAAATCCGTTTTAGTCCCACTTGTTGCGGGGTCATGTTGTCGATGGCTACCATGTTAAAGTTGTAATTGATTTGCAATTCAGTGTTTTTAAATAGATAATTTAAAATACCTTCTGCATTGACATCTTTTTTTAGTTCAACAACAATTTGCAAGCCAGTTCTGTCACTTTCGTCACGAACTTCGGCAATGCCGTCTACTTTTTTATTTAAACGGATTTCATCCATCTTCTTCACTAGCGTTGCTTTATTGACTTCGTAAGGAATTTCAGAAATAACAATTTGTTGTTTGCCGCCTTTTAAGGGCTCAATCTTTGTCTTCGCACGTAAAATTACTTTACCACGGCCGGTTTCGTAGGCTTTTTTAATTTCTGCTTTTCCTTGTAGGATCCCACCTGTTGGGAAATCTGGTCCTGGAATGTATTCCATTAATTTCTCTAAACTTGCATTAGGATGATCAATTAAATACACGGTTCCATCAATAATTTCCGCTAAATTATGCGTAGGAATTTCTGTTGCATAGCCTGCTGAAATCCCCGTTGAGCCGTTTACCAATAAATTAGGATATTTGGCTGGTAAAACAGTGGGTTCTTTTTCTGTATCGTCAAAATTCCAGACGAAATCGACGGTATTTTTGTCGATATCTTTTAACAACTCACCACTTAACTGTGATAAACGAGCTTCTGTATAACGCATCGCCGCTGGTGGGTCGCCATCCATACTTCCGTTGTTTCCGTGCATTTCAATTAGTACTTCCCGTAATTTCCAGTCTTGACTTAGACGCACCATCGCTTCATAAATACTACTGTCGCCATGGGGATGATAATTCCCCATAATGTTTCCGACAGATTTTGCTGATTTACGAAAGCCTTTATCAAAGGTATTGCCGTCTTTATTCATTGAAAAGAGAATGCGGCGTTGTACTGGTTTTAGCCCATCTCGAATATCTGGTAGGGCCCGTTCTTGAATGATGTATTTGGAATATCTTCCAAAACGATCGCCCATTACTTCTTCAAGGGTTAATTCTTGAACTTCTTGGCGTTTTTCCAAAATTGTCACTCCCTACTCTATGTCAAACAAACTGATTTCAGTGTCATCGGTTTGTTCTGCTTCTTTTGTTTTTTCCGCATCTAAAAGACTTTCTCCTGTTGGTGCAGAAGTGTCTTCTTCTGAACGATCTAAAATACTGCCATCTTCTTCCAGCGTAAATTGAACATGTTGTTCAATCCATTTTCGACGAGGTTCGACTTTATCGCCCATTAATGTGGTCACACGGCGTTCTGCTTGAGCTGCATCATCAATCCGAACACGAATTAAGGTTCTAGTTTCAGGATCCATCGTTGTTTCCCAAAGTTGTTCTGCATTCATTTCCCCCAGACCTTTATAGCGTTGGAGCATATAGCCTTTACCAACTTTATCAATTACTTCTGCCAATTCACCATCGGTCCAAGCATACTCAATGACTGATTTTTTTCCAGTTCCTTTAGAGACTTTATAAAGTGGTGGTAAGGCAATGTAGACTTTGCCAGCTTCAATTAATGGTTTCATATAACGATAGAAGAACGTTAATAGCAACACTTGAATATGGGCACCATCGGTATCCGCATCGGTCATGATGATGATTTTATCATAATTACAATCTTCAATTGAAAATTCAGGACCGACGCCTGCGCCAATTGTATAGATCATAGTATTGATTTCTTCGTTTTTCAAGATGTCTTGCATTTTCGCTTTTTCCGTATTAATGACTTTTCCTCGTAGCGGTAAAATGGCTTGAAATTTCCGGTCGCGTCCTTGTTTTGCTGAGCCACCGGCCGAGTCTCCTTCGACAAGATATAGTTCATTTTTCTTAGGATTTCTAGATTGAGCCGGTGTTAATTTTCCAGAAAGTAACGATTCACCTTTTTTCCGTTTTTTACCGTTCCGGCTTTCTTCACGAGCTTTGCGAGCCGCTTCACGGGCTTCACGGGCTTTAATTGCTTTCCGAATTAATGATTGACTCATTTCACTGTTTTCTTGTAAATAGAAGCCCATTTGTTCGCCTACGACGTTATCGACAACGGTTCTTGCTAAAGGTGTACCTAATTTCCCTTTGGTTTGGCCCTCGAACTGTAGTAAGTTTTCTGGTACTCGAATAGAAAGGACGGCTGCTAAGCCTTCACGGAAGTCGCTACCTTCTAAATTTTTATCTTTTTCTTTTAATAGTCCTACTTTACGTGCATATTCATTGTACGCCTTTGTCATTGACGTTTTCATACCGACTTCGTGGGTACCGCCATCTTTTGTGCGGACATTGTTAACGAAAGATAAAACATTTTCAGAATAGCCATCGTTGTATTGGTAAGCTAATTCAACTTCAATACCTTCTTTGGCTCCTGAAAAATAAACAACGGGTGTTAATGTGTCTTTTTCTTCATTTAGATAGGCAACAAATTCTTTAATGCCTTCTTCGTAGTGAAAGACTTCTTCTTTGGGTTCTTCCCTACGTTCATCCGTTAAAGTAATTTTGACGCCTTTTAGTAAGAAAGCTGATTCTCTCAAACGTTCTGCTAAAATTTCGTAAGAAAAATTTGTCGTAGAGAAAATGGTGTCGTCAGGTAAAAAAGTAACGGAGGTGCCGTTGCGTTTTTTTGTTTTGCCGATTTTTTTTAAGGTACCAACTGGTTTACCGCCGTCCTCAAATCGTTCCATGTATTCTACGCCATCACGAACAATATGAACTTCTAACCACTTCGATAAGGCATTAACAACACTGGCACCCACCCCATGGAGTCCGCCTGAAGTTTTATAGCCACCTTGGCCAAACTTACCACCCGCATGTAAGACAGTAAAAATTACTTCTACTGTTGGGATACCAGAAGCATGCATCCCTGTTGGCATTCCGCGGCCAGAGTCTGCAACACAAATACTATTATCTTTTTGGATAGTTACGTTGATTTCATTCCCGTAGCCAGATAACGCTTCATCGACTGCGTTATCGACAATTTCATAGACTAAGTGATGGAGTCCACGGCTATCGGTTGAACCGATATACATACCAGGTCTTTTCCTCACTGCTTCCAATCCTTCTAGGACTTGGATAGAGGCATCATTGTACTCATTGTTAATTTTTTTAGCCAAAGAAAAAACTCCTTATACTTAGATTCTCGTTTAGTTAATAAGCGTACATTAACTATTTCTTAAAGAATTAGAAGGAGAGTGAGCGGGTTTCTTGCGTTTTCCGTTCGCTCCTTCTAAAACCATCATTACAATAATACTCTATCTGGGTCAAAAAAAAAAGAGCTTTCCGTTCAGGACGCTCTTTCTTTATAAAATTACACGTGTTTATTCAGCATCTGCCATTTTTGCCAATTCAATTTTAATACAACGGTCCATAATAACTTGACGACCTTCATTTAATAACAAGTTCGCTGCCTCTTCGTTTTCCAAACCTAGTTGGGCCCAAAAGACAGGCGCTTCTGTTTTCAATGTTTCTGCGGCCACTTCTGGCAAAAATTCACTCCGCCGAAAGACGTCAACAATATCAATCTTTTCAGGAATCTCTGTTAATGCCCCATAAACTGTTTCGCCAAGCACCGTTTCGCCTTTTAAAACTGGATTGACAGGTAACACACGATAGCCATGTTGCTGTAAAATTTCCGCAATTTTGTAACTCGTGCGGTCGGGCTTGTTACTCAAACCAACCACCGCAATATTTTTTGCTTGTTTTAGAATATCAAAAATTTGATTTTGACTTGGATTCTCAAATGTCATTCACTCAACCCCTTTTTTCGTTCTTATTTATTATAACGCTGAGTAAAGGGTTTTGGCAAAATTATTCTCTGAATACCGACAAAATAATTATTGGCTTTGCCAATCTGCTGGATAAGTCACGTAGACAAAGCGGGCATCACCCGTCACTGAAAATTGAATTTTGCTGCTTTTCGGGATTAAAATAATTTCACCGGCTGTTGCAGAAATTTTACGTCCGTCAATCAGTATATCCAGTTGTCCTGAAATAATATAATCAATTTCATCGTATTCTAGTGTCCAATCGAAGGTGGTATCTTTCATCACCATTAAACCGCAACCAAGGCGCGGGCTTTCTTCTAAAGAAAACAGATCTTTTGTGTAAACAATGTCCGCTGGGTTGCCTGTATCTAAGCGATCGTCTTCTGTTACGTCAATTTCGGGTAATTTGATGGACATAATTCCACTGGGATCCACTTGTTTAGTCGGCATTAATTTTTCTGTGACAATTTGTCGAACAAGCGTTTCAATCATTTCACGATTTAATTCTGTCATATTTACACCTCATTATTTCACTTCTGTTTCGGGTTTCCCTAGCATTCGATTTGCCATAAAGATAGCCACAAAAATGGCGGTAATCCCTCCAACTAATTTGCCAACAATCATTGGAAAAATCATTTCTTTTGCTACGCCTGCAGTAAAACCAAGATGGTCACCTAAAACGAAAGAAGCCGAAACAGCAAAAGCGATATTAATAATTTTTCCTCGATTATCCATGTCTTTTAACATTTGGAACATGGGAATATTGTTAGCTAATGTAGCAACCATTCCTGCAGCCGCTACTTCATTCATTCCTAAAACTTTTCCTAGTTTCATCAATGGTTTATTAAAGACTTTCGTAATCACAGCGACTAAACAGAAAGCGCCAGCTAAAGTTAAAGCAATCCCGCCAACGACTTCAATTCCTTCAGTAACTGGTGCAATACCAGGAATCACTGTAATTCCTAATAATAGTTGAATCGCCCCCACAACTAAACCAAAGATAGCGACAATCACTACGCCTTGACCAAAAATTTGGAAGCCTTTAATCATGCCATTTGGCGCTAACCATAAACCTAAAATAATTAAAGCAGCAACAATAATAATTGGAATTAAGTTAGGAATAATCAATGACAATGGCATGCCAGCTGTTAAACCACCTGCTAATAAACCAAAAGGAATTGTAATAATCCCGCTCAAAACACCCGTTGCTAAGAATTGCTGGTCGTCTTTTTGGATAATGCCAAGCGCTACTGGAATTGTAAAGACTAACGTTGGTCCCATCATTGCACCTAAGATTGCCCCCGCAAATAAACCAGCTTGTGGATCATTGGCTAATTGTTGTGCTAACGCAAAGCCGCCCATATCATTAGCCAATAAGGTTGTGGCAAACATTGCTGGATCAGCCCCTAGTAATTCATAGACAGGAACGACAATCGGACTTAAAAGATTGGCTAAGACAGGCGCTAAAGTGATAATCCCTACCATAGAAAGCGCTAGAGAACCCATAGCCATAATCCCTTCCTCAAATTGCTCCCCTAAACCTAGTTTGTTGCCAATACATTTATCGATTCCTCCAATAATCATGAAAAGAACCATAATATACATAATAATTTCATTAATGCTCATGTCTCGTCCTCCCTATTCTTCCTCTGTAGAATCAATGACACCAACAATCATTGCATCAATTGGGACATTCGGATCTTCTGCCGAAATACGGGCAGCATTGCCTTGACTAATTAACACTTTGTCCCCGACACCAGCTCCAGCGTTGTCAGCAGCAATTAGAAATCCTTGCTTTTCGTCCTCTTGATTCAAAATATCAACCATCATAAATTTCCAGCCATTTAATTTTTCATCTTTTCTTGTTGACCAAAGGCTACCAGTCACTTTTCCTAAAAGCATCGTTTTTCCTCCTTACGTCAGCAATTGATGTTTCCTAGCATAATCTTTCGCTAACGGGGTTAAATAGGCGTTTTTACTTAAAGAAACACCTGATTCTGTCATTCTTATCAATTGTTTTTCAGTAATGTAGGTTCGTTTGGTCTCAGCTAAAGAACGAAGTTGTTTTTGACAGGCCGCCTGAAACATAGCATAATTTTCTGAATCATGATAAAAAATCATCCCAAACTGTTGGCACGTGTCCACGTTTTCCTGAATCGTTCGTTTCAAACGATACTTCAATCGTGAATTTTTAGTCACTGAAGGTATTGGGGTTAAAACCAATACCGGCTTACCTTCAAATAAGAATGCTAAGATGTTTTTGACTAATTCATCCGTTTCCTGTAAATGCGCAATCGCATTTACTTGGGAAATCGTTAGCCTCTTTACAACCAAGCCTCGTGCTAGCTTCTGCTCCTTGGTTACCCAATTTACATCAGGAAAACGAACAAACATTTCTTCAGGAAATGCTTCTTTTGCTTCTGCTAAAGCCACTGAATAAGACGACGACAGCAATTGTTGACAAATTTGATCAGTAATCTGTTGAATCAAATTTTCCATTTCAGAAACGTTCATTGTCCTTCCTCCTTTTACTTAAGAATATAGCCACGAGCTCCTTTGGTTAAGCCGCAAGCGTTGGCTTCATCGTAGTCAATGTGCATGTACGTTGCAAATCGCGGACTGATTCGCACAACCACATCATCAAAGATTAACGGACGTGTGCCTTCCACTTTGACTTGCACAATTTGGCTATTGCTTACTTTATTTTTCAAGGCGTCTTCGGGTGTCATGTGAATATGACGTTTGGCAACAATTAAGCCGTGACTTAATGTCACAACTGCTGATCCGTTCATCAGCGTGACGCCAGGTGTCCCTTCTGTCTTGCCACTCTCTCTAACTGGGGCATTAATTCCTAAAATACGCGTATCCGTCATAGAAACTTCGACTTGTGATTCGCTACGTTCAGGGCCTAAAATAACCACATTTTGAAAAAGTCCTTTAGGTCCAGCAACCGTAATTCGTTCTTTACAAACGAACTGTCCAGGTTGTGATAAATCTTTCACTTTTGTTAGTTGATATCCTGGTCCAAATAATGCATCAATCTCTTGACGAGACAAATGAACATGTCGGCCAGATGCTTCAACTTCAAAAGTATTTTGTTGTTGTTGCTGAATTCGTTTAACAACTTCTTCAACAATTTCATTCATTGAATCCAATTTGTTCATCTCCTAGTTTCGTGATATTTCAGCCATGGTGCTAATTAATTCTGTAGCCCAAGATTGAAAAAGGCCGAACAGTTGTGATTCTCCTTTTAACTGGAGAATAATTTTATCTAGTTGTAATTGAATTTCTTTTGAGGAATAGCGCCATTGTCTCTGTTGGTTAGTTAGAATAGTTACCTTTGATTCCAAAATGACTGGTTCCATTACAATCGACTGTTCTAAAATAAACTTCTCTAACCACTGTTGTTGTTGTTCGAAATATAACCAACCTTCTGTTGATAACGCTTCATTCGTTAAGAAAGGCAAATACAATAGATGGCTTAAGTGCCGAATCTCATAAATTGTTTCTTTTGATAAATGTTCTTGTTTTTGTTTTTGTGAGGAGGCCTTCACTGAATGAACCTCAGAAAGCAATGGGTTTGTTGAAGAGAAGCTGCTATTAATCCGATGCTCGCGTAGATAGCTTTTGGCGGCTGGCGTCAGAAAACTGCCTACAGGAAACACAAAATCCGTGCCATCTTCTAGTTCTTTTTTAAGCCTTTTGTTGCGAAGCATATCTTCTGTAATAACTGTCATAACACCCCTCCTCAATGAAAGTTTAGGACAGAAGTAATGAACCTACCTCTGCCCCAAAAAATCAAAATTATAATTCAGTTGTTGCGTGTGGTAAAATAGCGTCTACTTCTGTATGTGGACGTGGAATTACATGGACAGATAATAATTCACCAACACGTTCTGCTGCAGCAGCACCAGCATCTGTTGCTGCTTTTACAGCACCAACGTCACCGCGAACCATTACTGTAACTAAACCGCCACCGACTTGTTCTTTTCCAATTAAAGTAACGTTTGCCGCTTTCACCATTGCATCAGCTGCTTCAACAGCACCTACTAAACCACGAGTTTCGATCATTCCTAAAGCATTTGTACTTGACATTATAATTTCCTCCTAAGATGTATGTTTTATTTTTAAAAATTTGGGACAATTATCAATTTGACTTAGGTCCCAAACCCTAAATCCAATAATTTATTTGTTTTACTCTTACTCGCTCGTTTCTTGTTAGTTTAAGCGAGCTAAAACTTGAGCCACCACGGCATTTACTAGTTCTTCTTGATTGGTTGTTTCGCAAGAAGTAGCCACAGATGTGGTTGATGTTTGACCAAATTCTTGACGAATCTCTTCTAAATCACGCACGCCATAAGCAACACGACGTAAATTGAACAGATTTTCAACCCCAATATTATCAGAAGTTGAGCTGCCACCAACTGCGCCACAACCTAGTGTTAATGCTGGCACTAAGTTAGTTGAAGCACCAATTCCGCCAAGTGTACCAGAGGTGTTAACAAGCAAACGAGAGACGGGTTTTCTTAAGCCAAATTCACGAATGACTTCTTTGTTTTCTGTGTGAATACCCATCGTATGACCCGCACCTTCACCTTTCAAAATTTCAATTGATAACGCGCAAGCTGCTTCCCAGTTTTCAACTGTATAGAAAGCAATAATCGGTGCCAATTTTTCTCTTGAAAATGGATATTTCAAGCCTACATGTGTTTCCTCGGCAACAATTAAGCGGCGATCTTTTGGAATAGATAAACCAACTAATGAAGCAATATGTTGAACGGAACGACCCACGATTTGCGGGTTCATTGTACCGTTTGGTCGTAAAATAAATTTAGCTAATTTGTCGGCTTCGGCTGGACTTAAGAAATACGCGCCCTGCTTAATTAACTCTTCTTTGACCGCTTCACGGTTGACAGTTTCAACAATAATTGATTGTTCCGATGCACAAATTGTACCGTTATCGAAAGTTTTTGAATCCATTATTTGTTTCACTGCATGAGGAACATTTGCGCTTCGTTCGATGTAGGCTGGTCCATTACCAGGCCCGACACCGATTGCTGGTGTTCCAGAAGAGTACGCTGCTTTAACCATTGCGTTTCCACCAGTAGCTAAAATTAAATTTGTTTCTTTATTTTTCATTAATTCGCTGGTCGCTTGCATAGTTGGCGTTTTGATGACCGAGACACAACCTTCTGGTGCCCCTGCAGCAATAGCCGCTTTTTGGATAATTTCCACTGTTTCAATAATCGATTTCAACGCATTGGGATGTGGTGAAAAAACAATGCTGTTGGCCGCTTTTAATGAAATTAATGCTTTGTAAATGACTGTTGATGTCGGGTTGGTAGAAGGAATTAATCCTGCAATTACACCAACTGGGACAGCAATTTCAGTGACTTTTTTGGCAGCGTCATCATGGATCACACCAACTGTAGCTTTGTCCTTCATTTCGTCATATACTACTTTTGAAGCGAAAGCATTTTTGATGATTTTATCTTCATAAATACCAAATCCTGTTTCTTCATTGGCCATTTTCGCTAACTTTTCTCGTTGGTTAAACGTAGCCTCTGAAACTGCTTGGACAATCGCATCGATTTGTTTTTGCGAAAATGTTGCTAATACTTGCTGTGCCTCTTTGGCTTTTCTGATTAAATTTCTTGTTTCTTGGATGGAACGTAAGTCTTTATCTACTAATTCCACTCGTCTTCACTTCTTTCTATTTCAGCCATGATTGCTTGAATTAAAGCTTCTTTATTGGCAAATTTAATCTCACTTTTCTTTAAACTACTTAGGTTCATTTTGTAGGCTTGTTTGCGTAAATCAACCACGCGTTGTGTTTCTAATTTTTGGCGTGTGCCAGTGTGTTCTTCCAAATCTGGTGTTTCAATCTCTTCTTCAATTACTTCTACTTGTTCCATCGGTTCAGGTGCTGACTTGGGTTCTGGATCTGATAAAATTACTTCCGTTTGAGCATCAACCCGTGAGATCACATGATGAGCAATTAAACAATTTAATTCTTTAGCTACTTCCGTGCCTACTTCAACGGCAGCTTGGACCGCGGCAACGTCACCAATCAGTTCCACAGTTGTTAAACCGCCATTAATAATTTCAGCTTTTAACAAAGTAACGTCGGCGGCTTTCAATGCCGCATCGGCCACACTAATGGCACCTAAAAATCCTTTGACTTCGACCATTCCTAATGCTTTCATTCAGGTCACATCCTTAATAACTCAACGGATTGTCAGCGATATTTTGAATGACTTGTTCAAACGCACTGCAAGCAGCTTTACATGCAGATTGACTACCTGTCAATAAGGCGCCGCCAAAGTTCGTTTCAGAAGGTGGGCCATAAAAGACACCCATTTGAACATCGGCAGCTTTCATTGCTGCATCTAAGCCAACCATTGCTTCTAGCGGTGGTGCAATCAGATAAGCAATCGCTTCACCTTCAGGAATATTCGCTTGTTCAGATAAAAAGCTACCTGTTCTTGACACTACATGTGCAAAATAAACAATACTGTCATCTTCGTTAGCACTATAGAAGCTGGCTTCTTCTTCAATGACTTGCGTAATGACACTCAAGCCACTATTGACTTCGGCAGGACTCGGACCAGCAATAATGCCAATCACTTCACCGGCTAATTTGGTTGAAGCATTTGCTGCGCCAGCATACATACTTTTACCGTAAACTACAGTAACATCGGTGGCTTTGGTTGCTTCATCTAATGCAACATAAGTGACATCATCACAATCGGAAGTAACAATTCCTAATGAGCGATGTTCTGGTTTCAATGATAATTCTTTTGCTAATGCCGGATCGACATTGGGAATGACTTTCATACTTAGGACATTTGCGCCTAGACGATCATTTTTCATGAGAAATCCTCCTTTATTCAGCTTCTTTTAAATCAATACCAGATTTTTTCTTGTCTAACATTTTTTTAATAATTTCGGCAATGTAGGCACCTGCTTCAACAGCCGGTGTCCCACCTTTGTGAATATTTGAAATAACTGTCCGCCGTGCTTCTGGCATACCGACAGTTGGTTTGTAAGCAATGTAGGCACTCATAGATTCAGCTGTTACTAAACCAGGACGTTCGCCAACTAGCAAGCAAACAACATCAGCGTCAGTGATTTCACCAATTTTATCCATTGCTGGCACGCGACAATATTTAACAAAAACAACATTGTCGAAATCTAAGTTGTACATGTTTAATCCTTGTTTAATTGCTGGTAGGACTTCTTTAATATTCGCTTCGATAGCAGCTGAACTAAGGCCATCCCCTACGACCATTTGGATTTTGGCTTTTGGTGTCGTATTTTTCCGAATGATTTCACTATTTTCTTCATCAAATTGACGACCATAATCTGGACGTGTTAAATATTCATCTTTACTGTTACAGATTGTTTTTGTAGAAATAAAATTCATTTCTTTTACCAAGTCTTCGCTTACGTCTGAAAAGACCGCATCTTGTGCTGCCGCATGGTCCGCTCGGAAACGTAATGTTGAACTAGTCATATAACGCGTCCCTGCACGACCAACGCCTAAACGAGCTGGCGAGAAAGCTTTCATTTTTAATAGTGCTTCAGGATCTACGGCATTTTTCAATAGTAATTGTTTACGTAAATCTACTTCAGTAATGTCAGGAATTAGGCCTTCTTCAATTTCTGTCGTTTCAGTGACGTGTGTTGTGACTGGTTTTTCTTCAGCAGTCACAGTGGCAGTCGAAACCGCTTGATTGTCAGCGACCATTTCTGTTAAAATTCCGGCAATCATTTCTTTTAATTCTTTTTCGTTCATTTGTATTCTCACCTCGTTTATTTAATAAATACAGATGCATCGCCAGCGCGACTTGTTAATTTTCCGTTTTCCATTAAGCCCATTTTTTCCATCCATTCTTCAAATTCTTTAATTGGACGTAAGCCTAATGTTTCACGAATCGTCGCAGTTTCATGGAACCCAGTTGTTTGATAATTTAACATGACATCATCGCCATGAGGAATCCCCATGATATACGTACAACCAGCTGTTGCTAATAACATTGCTAAGTTTTCCATATCATTTTGATCAGCTTTCATATGGTTGGTGTAGCAGACATCACAGCCCATTGAAATTCCAGTTAATTTGCCCATGAAATGATCTTCTAAACCAGCGCGGATGACTTGTTTTGAATCGTAAAGATATTCTGGTCCAATAAAGCCGACAACGGTATTTACAATATACGGATCAAATTTTTTGGCTAAGCCATAACAACGCGCTTCCATTGTCACTTGGTCTGCGCCAAAGTTCGCTTCAGAAGAAAGTTCTGAGCCTTGACCTGTTTCAAAATACATCACATTAGGACCAGCTGCTTGACCACTGTGAAGCGCTAAATCTTGTGCTTCAGCTAAAATTTCTGCATTTAAACCAAATGCTGTGTTCCCTTTTTCTGAACCCGCGATGGATTGAAAGACTAAGCCAGTTGGCGCGCCTTGACGCATGGCTTCCATTTGTGTCGTTACGTGAGCAAGCACGCAAGTTTGTGTTGGAATTTCCCATTCGCTGCGGAACTCTTCAAATTTGTTTAAGATTCGTTTAACACTTTCTGTAGAATCATCAACAGGATTCAAACCAATTAACGCATCACCGGCGCCATAAGAAAGACCTTCCATAACTGAAGCCATAATGCCATCGACATTATCGGTTGGATGGTTCGGCTGTAAACGATTTGAAAAAGTTCCGGGACGGCCAATCGTTGTGTTGGCGGTTTTTTCAATATTGATTTTTTTTGCGCCAACAATTAGATCCATGTTGGACATTAATTTACAGACAGCAGCAATCATTTCAGAAGTGAGTCCACGGGAAATTCGTTTGATATCAAAATCGGTTGTTTCCGAAGATAAGATAAATTCGCGTAATTCTGCGACTGTCCAATGTTTAATACTTTCAAAAATTCGCATATTGACTTGGTCAATAATAATGCGTGTCACTTCGTCTTCGTCATAATCAACGACGGGATTGTTAAACAAGTCATTTAAGGACAATTCCGATAAAACGACTTTTGCTGCCACGCGTTCTTCGGCTGAATTAGCAGCTACGCCAGCTAACTTGTCGCCAGACTTTTCTTCATTGGCTTTGGCTAAGACTTCTTTAACGGATGTAAATTGATAGACTTTGCCAAATAGTTTGGTTTTTAAAATCATCTTTGTGTCGCTCCTTTTTAATTAAATACTAAGGTCTTAACAATGACTGGAAGGACGGCTCCTTCTGCCACTGGTAAACCGATATCTACATAATCACCGTTTTCTACTTTGACCGAATCAAGACAGATAAACGGATAGTCTTTTGGCAGATGGGCACTTAAGGAATGCCCTAAAGCTTTCGCCATGTCTTCATCCACCATAACAATAATGGGAATTTGTTCAGCAACTAAACTAGCTAATCCTTCCACAATCCCTTGACCATAGCGTTGAATATCAGCAAATGTTGGATTGCTCATGCCTCTAATTGCTAGGGCAATCTGGGGTGTTTCTTCAATACGATGCCAATTGAGTTTTTCTTGGATTCGCTGGCCTAATTCTGTCACAGTAAGGGTTTCATCCTCTTGCGCTAATTTTAGAATTGGGATATTTTTTACCGGCAAAATTTGCTCACGGTAAGCGATCGTGCTTCCGCTAATTTCAGCAGTATGTGAACCTGCTCCGACGACCGTCGCTCGGATTGTTTCTGCGCTTTCTAAGACTTCTTTTTCCGAAAAAATCAGTGACTTTCTCAAGTATTTCCCTAAAAGTAAGCCGATGTCCCCATATTTAAAGAGATTCGTACTTGTCGTATTTAAGCAATCAGCCACACCACCAGAAAATGTTACAATTGGTAATTCCTCACCTTTTCGTAGTGGATGGTTGGTTACTAATAACTGGTAGAACGGACTTTGTGTCCCCAAGCCAATGCTATTTTCTAACACGGCAACTAATTCCGAAATAATTGGCAGTAAGTTTTGTTCGGTGGCTTGGTCACCAAGGTGCAAGGTTAGCCCTTTTTTATTTATAATTTCTTGAATCTTCGGAGCTATATAGGTGATTTTTTGTTGTTGATCTAATTTAATTAAGCGTCCGCCAATGTCAAAACAAGCCGTATCAATCACTTCACCATCTTTAAAGACAGCTAAATTTGTCGTTCCACCACCAATGTCTAAATTAACCACTGGTTTGCGTTTCGTTTCAGAATAAGTTTGAGCACCAGCGCCTTTCCCGGCAATGATACTTTCTAAATCAGGTCCAGCCGTAGCAACGACAAAATCACCTGCATAGCCACTAAGTGCTCGTAGCACATTGTTGGCATTGCTTTTTCGAGCAGTTTCACCTGTGATAATTACCGCACCCATTTGAATATCTTGTTTATGAATGCCTGCTTGGCGATATTGCTCCGCTACAAACGCTTTGATAGGTTCTGCATCAATTTCTGATTGGTTAAGTAAGGGTGTAAAGATAATGTCACTTCGGTAAATGACTTTTTTATCAGAAATGCTGATACGTGGTACTGTAAACGCAGAGGCAAAATTTTCAACAGTTAATTCTGACAAGACTAATTGGATTGTAGACGTCCCTAAATCAATCCCTACGGTTAAAAGTGTTTCCTTCGACATCGCCTGACTCGCCTCCTTTTGCATACAAAAAGGCACTTAAAGAATCGTTAGAAAATTTCTTTCTACTTTTCTTTAAGCGCCTTTGCTTAATCAATGAACAACATCACTGGTGTTCTGTTCGAAATAGAAACAGGTTTTAGTTCCCTGTTTATTGGATTCAATTGTAATTTTTCCTTTTAGTTTATCTTTTACGTAGCTTTTGACAATCATCAAACCTAAACTGGTCTCGTTACTTTGATGAACATCATAGCCTTTACCATTATCTGTAACAGTAATGGTAATCATTTTATTATCTAATGTTCCACTAAGTTTAACAACACCACTTGTTTGTGGCTCAAATGCATGATCAAAAATGTTTTGTAATAGTTCGTTGACAACAAGGGAAATGGTAACCATTTGTTCGCTAGAAACCATAATGGCTGGATCAACATCCATCATCATCTCAATGGGTTGTGCGCCTTGAAAAAGATGTCTAAAATTATACATCACTGCTTCCAATGTTTGCCGTAAAGCAACGTCATCTTTGACTTGTTTTGACAGCAATTCATGGGTGGCTGCAATCGCCATAATTCGATTGACACTTTCATGAAGGACTTTTTTTGCTTCGGGGCTTTGCGTTCGCCGTTCTTGAATACGCAATAAGGAAACCACCGATTGCAAGTTATTTTTAACACGATGATGAATTTCACGAATCGCAACAGATTTGGAAATAATTTCCGCTTCTTTTTCTTTAAATTCTGTATTGTCTTGAATAATCATAATCAGTTGTTCTTCTGATGCCAACCACACTTTCCGAACCTTAAAATAATAATT
The DNA here is from genome assembly GCF_051711925.1 of Enterococcus sp. DIV2385. NCBI lineage: Bacteria > Bacillati > Bacillota > Bacilli > Lactobacillales > Enterococcaceae > Enterococcus > Enterococcus sp. DIV2385. The sequence continues at coordinate 1,417,616 of NZ_JBIONV010000001.1, forward strand.
AAGGTAGGTCGTTTTGCTTTCAATTGGTTGATTACTCATTTTATATTTCATTTGATACAACACATATTCAAAAGTTGTATAATCGATGGACAAATTGTCATAACTCATTCCAATGATATTGTCCCGATAACCAAGTTTGCGATAAAGCTCTTGTGCATTGTGATTGGTAATTAATAAGTGACCCGCCGCATCAAAAATCAAAACGGCTTCTGCCAATTGATCAATAAATAATGCGTCGACTTGACTAGTTGATTTCGCTACTTTTGCTAACTGGCAGTTATTTAGCTCCTCTTTTTGTAAGTCCGCTTGAATCTCTTCATCTGCCGCAATCTCGACAATAATGACACCAATCGTTCGATGTTCATTGCGAATGGGATAGATATTTTGCTTAATCAAACGATTTTCCTGAGTCACTGCTAACAAACCAATGCTATTTAAGCTAGTCTGCATGGTACGCAGAACACCAGGTTCATTTTTTAATAAAGCTTCCATCCCGACGACATCTCCGCTATATAAAGAAGTTGTCTTCGCAGGCGGCTTATGATAAACGACTAGTGCTTGCTGTGACATTTCCTTATACACATCAATAAAAACATCTGCACTTTGATACAGTGTCGTCGAAGAAAGATAACGTGCTGTACGTTGTAATTCTTTAATGTCTGATTCTGAAAGATTGGTATATTGGTGACATAATTGCTCTAATCGTTTCATTTATTCATCATCCATTACAATCAATTCTGCAATTTCACTCATACGTGCGCGTTTGTTCATACTTAACGTACGCAACATTTGGTAGGCTTCTTCTTCCGATATATGATTTTCTTTTACAAGAATACCTTTGGCTTTTTCGATAATTTTACGTTCTTCTAATTTTAAACTTAATTTATCGATTTGACTTAGTAACAGCTGCGTTTGTTTGCCTCGTTCAATGCTCATTTCAATTGTAGGTATTAATGATTTTTCATCTAGAGGTTTAACTAAATAACCCAGTGCTCCTAATTTTTTAGCCTTGTCCGTATTTTGTACGTCACTGTATGCAGATAAAAAGACAATACTACTGGCTAGTTGGTCTTGAACAATTTTTTTACCTGCTTTTAGACCATCTAAAATTGGCATTTGAATGTCCATTAATACTAGGTCAGGTTGTGTTTTTTTACATACCTCAATTGCTTCAAAACCATCGGCTGCTTCACCAACTACTTCGTACCCTGCTTCTATCACAATATCACGAATATCGAGTCTCGTAATAGGTTCATCATCGACTATTACAATTCGTCCATCCATTTTCTTCACGCCCTTGTCCTTTCAACGCTATGTTCTGGTAATTTTACAAGTTACAGAAAAGTTTAAAATCTGTTGTAAACCTTCAATCACCGCTTGTAAGGCTGTTTCCACTGAGCTTACGTCACCAGAAATGACTACCGATCCAGAAAAACGATCAATAAAACCGATTTGGATATCTCCGCTTTTAGTCGCAATATCAACAGCGATAATTGCCGCTTCGCTCGGAGTGATTGTCAAAATACCTAGTGCATTGCTGGTACCTTCTGGCAACCCTAATTTTGTATAAATTTCTTTATTAGGACTAGCAATGATGTGCGCTAACGTTACTTGTTTCCCAGGAACATATTCTTGAATCATTCGTTGTTTTTCTTCCAACCAGACTCGCTCCTTTAATTTAGCAAATAAAAAATCCTCAATAAAAAACGTAAAGGTTCCACTTTCGCTTTCTACTAAGGAGCTTCTTTGCTCTTAAATTTTGAAGCACGCCGTTGTGCTACCCACATTATATGTTATCGATTTCATCCTGTCAATCGCTTATAAGATAGAATTTAAAATTTTTGTCACTTCTGCTGCTGTTGGTTGGACAGGATTTGTTTTGGTGCAGCCATCCATCAATGCGCCTTCAGCTATTTTTGGGATCGCAGCTTGGACTTCTTCTTTTGGTAAACCATAATCACTAAAAGTGGCAGGCATGTTTAATTTTTGACGGAGTTGCTTGATTTGTCGAATAAATTGTTGAACACCAATCCGTGCATTGGTTGTCTGTGTATCATTTAGACAATTTGCTAACTGCGCATAACGTTTAGCTGTTGGTTCGTTGGTGACTTTGCCATTCGCTAAGCCACTGTTATATGCAATGACTTCCGGTAAGAGCATCGCATTCATTCGTCCATGTGGCACATGTAAACGCGCACCGGCCGCATGAGCAATGCCGTGATTCAAGCCTAATGAAGTAACATTAAACGCCATCCCTGCCATACATGAAGCTAAATGCATATTTTCACGGGCTTGTTGGTTGCTACCCTCATTAAAGGCTATTTCTAAATTGTCGAATACTAAGCGAACGACTTTTTCGCACAACGCATCTGAAATCGGATTTGCTTCTGTTGAAACATACGCTTCAATAACATGCGTTAAGACGTCCATTCCTGTATCCGCTGTGATTTTTGGTGGCACACTCATCACTAAATTTGTATCTAAAATCGCAATTTCTGGTTGAATTTCATCCGTTACAAGCGGGATTTTGATGCCAGTTTCAGCAACCGTAATCACTGAAAAATTCGTAACTTCTGAACCAGTTCCACTAGTTGTAGGAACCGCAATAAACTCAGCAATCTGAGTTTGCAAAGTACGTTTGCCAAAAAATTTCATTGCTTTGGCCGCATCAATAGCGGATCCCCCACCTAAAGCTAATATCGTATCTCCTTGAAATGTCGCTAAATGCTTAATTCCCGCAGCAATCTTATCAATTGGTGGATCGGGGATGATATCACTAAAAATTTGCCATTCACTTTTTGTTAAATGCTTTGTCACTTCATTCACAAATCCAGAGTCAACCATGAATGGATCTGTGACAATGAAAACACGTCTATCATGAAGTGTTTCCAAATTGGCTAATGCGCCTTCTCCTACCCATAGTTCGGTAGGGAAATGAATTGTTTTCATCTCAATTCCTCCTTAATAAAATACAAAAAGACACTTCAAACAAACGAAAAATCATCTGTCTGAAGCGTCTTTGCTTCCTTATGTATACGCCATTGTACACGAAACCTTATCCATAGAGTACAACGCCTTTAATTAATTGTCAATAAAAAAAGGGAATATAGCAGTACGTCATTGTACCTGAAATCTCCTTCAACATTGAAAGACCAGCCCAAAATTCCCAAAAGCACTTCCTCGTGCCATTAATTGGATTAATACAAATATCTTGGGCTGGATTTTCAACACAAGCGTTGTTAAGAAACATCCTGTTTTGCCTCGAAACAGCATGCCCAATAATGAAAAAATGAAAAGACCTGACTTAAAAGCAACCTTGCTTCTTCACAGTGGCGGGACCGTGCCAGACTCTCACTGGCTTCCATTCATATTTTTCATAAAATATTCGTTTAATCTATCTGAAATTTACCATAAGTTTTTTAGAAAAGCAACTGTTTACAATCCATCTTCTTTAATTTTATGGAAAACCTTTTCGCTTCGTTCATAAAAAACATCAGGTCGTTGTGCTTGAACATTTAAATAGCGAGCCAACGCATAAAAATAATCTGATAAACGATTGGTAAAAATTAATACCTCTTCGTTAATTTTGGCTGTCCAATTTAAACGAACAATGATGCGTTCTGCGCGCCGTGCAATCGTCCGAGCCACATGAACCATACTGGCTGCTGGGGTTCCGCCAGGTAAAATAAAACGATCAATATCTGGTGATTGTGCAGTGTAGAAATCAATCCGCTGTTCTAGCCAATGCACACTTTCCTTTTGTAATTTAAATGGTCGTTGTGCTTCAATCGGTGTTGACAAATCTGTTCCCGCATCAAAAAGTAAATGTTGTAAAGCTTCTAGTTCTTCTTTAATTTCTTGATTTTCTTGTGGAAGTTGGCTGATAATATAGCCCACCCAAGAATTCAATTCATCAATCGTTCCATAACTTTCAACTCGATCAGAATCCTTAGCGACGGTTGAGCTGCCGACTAATTTCGTCATTCCCTTATCGCCAGTTTTTGTATAAATTTTCATTCTGCTTCATCCTCCTCTAAATAATCTACTAATTCTTGCAAGCCAATTTTTTCAACAGAAGAAATTTCAAAAATTCTTGTTGCACCCGCACTTTTTAATTGTTGCCGAACAATCTCTAACTGCTGAGAATCTTGTGCTAAATCAATCTTGGTTAAAATACCAATGATTTCTTTCGGGAAAATACTACCAAATCCTGGTGAAAAAACTTGTTGTGTTTCTACAGCACTTTGAACCAAACCAATCACATCTGCTTCTACCGCTGTGACGTTTAATGCATTATAATATTGTCGATGCAAAATAAACTCGCCCGGTGTATCAATCATTTCTGTATGAAATTCCACCGCCTGTGTTTTATCATAAATTAATTCTTTGCCTTGCAGAGCTTGACATAACGTGGTTTTGCCACAACCGATAGCTCCCATTAAAATGATTCGTTTCATCGTTACCTCCATAAAAAAGGAGCCCAAAGCAAGTACCATCACGTACTTAGTCTTGGGCTCCTTTGCCGATTTGTTAAAACACGCCATTGTGTTTCTGATTCTTTGCCTTTATCTTACCTGTTTCCAAAAAACTTGTCAAAATTATTGAATAGTTTCCCAAACTTTATGTTGTTTCTGAAAATAGGAGACAATATCTGTTTCAAAAATCGTTTGTAAAAATTCTTTGGAAGCCAACGTTTGAAAATCACCTTGCGCGGCCACTTTCCCTTGCTTCATAAACACAATTTTTTCACTTAGCGTTAACGCTAAACGGATATCATGAAACACCCCGATTAACGTTTTCCCTTCTTGCGCACTCCACTCATTTAACTGCTGAATCAATTCTTGTTGATACCGAATATCCAAATGATTATTGGGTTCATCCAATAAAATAATTTCTGGATCTTGTACAAATAATTTAGCCAAAAATACTCGTTGTTGTTGTCCTCCTGAAAGCTGATTGACAACTTTATCTTTTAAAGGCAATAAACCCGTGCGTTCTAAATAATAAAGGACTCGTTCTTTTTCTTGTTTAGAAACAATAGGTAAAAAACGTTGTGCTTGTTGTCGATACGCCCCCATCAAAACTGTTTCGTAAACCGTATAATCAAAAGCAACTGTCGTGAATTGACTCATCATCGCTACTTTCGTTGCCAATTCCTTCCGCTTTTGTCCATGAACTTCTTGACCATCAATTAAAACAGAACCACTATAAGGGACAAGTCCGGCAATCGTTTTTAAAAGTGTCGTTTTACCGCAACCATTTGGACCTAAAATACAAGTTTTACTACCTGTCGGAAAAACGAGGGAAATATCTTTTAAAATGGGGGTTTGTTGGAGCGTTACAGCTGTTTCTTTTAATTCAATCATGCAGCAACGCCCCTTTTTTTAAAGTAAATATACAAGAAGAATGGCGCTCCAATCAAGGCTGTTACGGCCCCGATGGGAATTTCTCTTGGTGATAAAATCGTGCGAGCAATTGTGTCCCCTATTACCATGATGGTCCCACCTAAGATTGCTGAACCGGGAATCAGCCAGCGATGAGTCGCCCCTAAATAGCGACGGACAATATGTGGTGCTATTAAATCAACAAAACCAATCACACCGACAAATGAAACCGCACTTCCTGCTAGTAAACTAGCCAAAAGAATAATGCGTAGTTTTGCTGTTTTGACTTCTACTCCCGATAACATCGCATGTTCTTCTCCTAAGCCAAGAACATCCAATGCGTTGGCATCAAACCAAAGAAACAGACTGCTGACAAGCAAGATTGGACAATAAATAGCAATTTTTTGCCAATTACTGCCAGAAAAACTACCCATTTGCCAAAAGACTAATTGTTTCAAATAATCTTGGAAAAGTGCTGTAATCAACGTCAAAATAGCACCGACAAACAAGGTCATAATCATTCCTACTAAAACAACTGTTTGATTGGACATTTGACTATCCATTGTTTGCGTAAATAACAAAACTAAAAAGACCGTTGCTAAGCCAAAGATAAAACCAGTTAAAGGCAATAAAAATCCCCCTAAGATCGAAGCAGTTACTCCAGTTACCATGATTAACGCAGCGCCTAAGGATGCTCCCGCTGATACGCCCAAAGTATACGAAGAAGCTAAAGGATTACCTAAGAGTGATTGCATCACCGTGCCACTTACTGCTAAGCCTGCGCCCACGAGATAGGCCATCACGACACGCGGTAACCGAACATTCCAGATGATTCCCTCTAAAATCCCGTCTTCTGAAACCGTCTTTTTCACTAAAATTTGAAGCAAATCCGTTAACGAAATCTGAACACTTCCAATTTTAATACCCAAAAAGAGCATGCTCATACTGATCAAGAGCATCAGTATGAGACACGTTTTTTTACTCATCTTTTAAATCCTTATATTCCTCTGGATAAACAGCTTTTGCCATTTGTTTTAATGCTTTGGTAATGTGGTTATTTGGTAAAGAGCTAGACATGTTATCAATTTCGAAAACTTCTTTGTTTTGAACTGCAGGAACGTTTTCCCAGTTTTTACGAGCTAAAATTTCTTTGGCGGGATCTTTCATATAGTTAACATTGGTTAAAATGACTTCTGGTTTTGCAGCAATGGCCGCTTCTTCTGTCACTGGTAACCAGCCTTTTTCATTTGCCAAAACATTTTTTGCCCCAATTGTTTCAATCATTTCATTTAAAAATGTCCCATTACCAAAACTATAAATGTCTGGTAAGGCAGCCACTTCAAACAAAACAGTTTTTGGTTTTTTAATAGTTTTCCCAATTTTGGCTACTTCGTCGATTTCTTGATCCATTGTTTGGATTAACTTTTGTCCTTTTTCATGTTCAGATAAGCTATCCGCGATGAATTGGACGTCTTCTTTGATTGCTTTGATGCTTGTACTAGTGGGGATATTAACGACTGTAATTCCAGCATCTTCCACTTGTTTCCAAACACTTTCTGAGCTAGCTAAATTGATGTCATTCACATAAACAATTTGTGGTTTCAAGGCAATCAATTTTTCGGCATCGACAGCCATCATATCCATTTGTGGTAATTTTTTTAAATCAGTCATCATTGTACTACTTTGAGTATCAACTGCGATTAATTGGTCGGTTTTACCTAAGTCTTCAATCACTTCTGTTGTTGATGGTACTAGGGAAATAATTTTGGTTGCTTCTTTGGGTAAAGTAATTTCTTTGCCGCTACGGTCTTTGGTTGGTAACGTTACTTCTGTTTTTTCAGAAGAGGTAGTTGCTTTCTTTTCCTGTTTGCCACACCCTGCTAAGCCAAGTGTTGCTACTAAACCTAAAGTCATCATTGTTAAAGTAAATTTTTTCATTTTTTCATCCTCGCATTCGTCTATTTTATTTTGGGGAAAATTTTCTGAAATGAACCTCCTTTGTCTCAACGTCAAAACAATACAAAAAAACCACTTTTTTCTCCAATAGAAAAAAAGCAGTCACTTAACTATGCTAATGATATACTCAGCCAGTTATCTTCAAAGCCCCTTCTTTTTCCTACAAAAGAATGATTAGACTTATCAAGCCGGTATCCTGACTTAGCTTCTTCTTACTCCCAATCCTTCCAGAATAATCTGTGGTCTTATTGGTTTCATCCACCATACAGTAGGTAGGTCTGTAGAGGATTCGCACCTCTTTCCCTGACACTTCATAAGTACATATATATTGTATCTTCGTTGATAACTAATTTTCAAACCAGTGATTAGACGTCTTTGTCTAATGACACACATTTATTATAACGGTTATCAACCATTTGTCAACGCTTCCTCAAGCAAAAGAAAAACTTTTCTTGTTTTAGTTATTAGACGTTGTTCCGTTTTTCTATTCATGATAAAATAAATCCTAGTTTGAATAAGAAAGAGGTTAACTTGATGAAAATCGTCATTTTGTTACTTGTTGCCTATTTATTAGGTTCAATTCCCTCAGGTGTTTGGATTGGTAAACTTTTCTTTAAAAAAGATATACGCCAATTTGGGAGTGGGAATACAGGAACAACCAATACATTTCGTGTCTTAGGGAAACCTGCCGGAATTACGGTATTATTAATGGATATCTTGAAAGGAACGTTAGCCACTTCATTACCCTATTTGTTTGGTTTACAAGGCGTGAATCCGCTCTTCTTTGGGGTAGCAGCTGTTTTAGGGCATACCTTCCCTATTTTTGCCAATTTCAAAGGTGGTAAAGCCGTAGCCACTAGCGCTGGCATGTTATTAGCATACAGCCCCACATTTTTTATTTATTCTGCTCTTATTTTTGTGATTTGTCTGTATCTAACCAGTATGGTGAGTTTAACAAGTATGATTAGCGCTGTACTAATTACACTTTCTACTATTATTTTGCCTTTCACTGTCCCAGCTATTTTACCAACATTTAACTGGTTATTAACCGTGATTGCGATTGCTTTGACTACTTTTATCTTTGTCCGTCATCGTGAAAACATTCAGCGAATTAAAAATGGAACAGAAAGTCGCCTTTCTTTTGGCTTACGTGCAAAAAAATAAAGAAAAAGGCTGTGAACATTATTTGTTCACAGCCTTTTTCTTTATTTTACACTAATCATATACTGTGTTTTAAATAGTTCGTTAGCTGGTAACTTATTGATGCCAAATTTTTCAGCAAGTTGGCCAGTTGCGTCGACAGCATCAGCAATCCCGCACCAAGGTTCGATACAGACAAAAGGCGCTTCTTTCGGTGTCGGTGACCAAATCCCCACAAAAGGCATTTCTGGATAACTCAAAGTGACTTGATGGTCACTTTCGTCTGTGGCAATCGTAATTGCTGTTTGACCTTTTGTTTCAAAAATCATTGCATCATTTTCAAATAATTGATGCGTTAAGTCAAAGCTGGTATTCGTTTGGGCTAGCGTTTTATTCGCTAAATCAATAAACGGGCCTGCTAAGGGAATTTGTGTCCGTGATTTTTTAGGTGAAAAACTTAGATAATAATCTTCAAACGTTAGTGAAGATTCTAAAGGTACATTAAAGGCTGGATGACCACCAATCCCAAAATACATCTCTTCTTTCCCTGTGTTTTCTACTTGGTAGTTTACAGTCAATTCTTGATGTTCTAATGTATAAGTAATCACTAGTTCAAAATCAAAAGGATACTTCTTCTTGGTTTCTTTTGTTGATTTTAGTGAAAAAGAAACTTCTTCTCCACCTTTTTCAATCACATCAAATACTTGATCACGAGCAAAACCATGTTGAGTTAAATGATACGCTTGATTTTGGTACATATACGTATCTTCTTTTAGACGACCGACAATCGGAAAAAGTACGGGCGCATGGCGGGCCCAAAATTCAGGATTTCCTTGCCAAATATATTCAATGCCGGTTTCTTTTGATTGTAAACTTACTAATTCTGCTCCTTCTTCAGCAAATGTTGCGATTAGAAATTCATTTTCAATTTGTACAGTCATTGCGTTGTCCTCCTAGTTGATACGAGCAATTGCTTATTTTTCCAACTCTTTAATAAATTGTTGATTTAATACTTTTAAATAAGTCCCTTTCATACCAAGAGAACGTGATTCAATAATTCCAGCTGATTCTAATTTTCTTAAGGCATTCACAATTACGGAACGAGTAATGCCTATTTCGTCTGCAATACTTGAAGCAGTTAAACGACCTTCTTCGCCATCTAAGGCTTCAAAAATGGCATGGACGGCTTTTAATTCACTATAGGAAAGAGTGTTGATGGCCATTTGCACGGCAGTCGCACTGCGAACTTCTGCTTCAATTGTTCTGGATTGATGATACAAAATTTGCATGCCGACAACGGTCGCACTATATTCAGCTAACACTAAATCATCCTCGTTAAAGGATTTTTCAACACGCGCTAAAATAATCGTACCCAAGCGTTTGCCGGCACCGTACAAAGGCACAATAGTGGTTAAACCAAACGGATACAGCTCTCGTGATTCAAAAGGAAATGCAGTTAAATCACTGTCTATTGGAATATTTGCTTCGGTTACTTTGAGCATATCCACGGCCTCGGTGTATCCTTGAGGAAATTTTTTCTCTTTAAACATATTTTTGATACGGGCATTATTAACATCTAATTTTTCAGTATACCCCAACAAATCACCTGAACTGCTAATAATATACGCATTACTTTCTAAAATATCCCCTAAAATCATTGCCATTTTGTTGTACGGAAGTTCTGCTTGTACGTCAAACAGATTATTTTTTTGCAAAAGCTCGTTCACTTGACGTGTTTTTTCTAATAATGTAGCCATCTTTTCTCCTCCAGCCTTTTTTATAAGATGTAACGACTTAAATCTTCATTTTGAACAATGTCATTCAATTTTTCATTGACATATGCTTCGGTAATCGTAATTTCACCCATTTGCATATCTGGTGCTTCATATAATAAATCTTCTAATAAACGTTCTAAAATTGTGTGTAAACGACGCGCCCCAATATTATCTGTATCACGGTTTACATCATAAGCGATGTGTGCTAACCGTTCAATTGCTTCTTTGGTAAAGATGACTGAAACATTTTCTGTACCGATTAATGCTACATATTGTTTAATTAAAGCATTGTTTGGCTCAGTCAAGATACTTACGAAATCATCAGCCGTTAAATCATCTAATTCAACTCGAATTGGGAAGCGGCCTTGTAATTCTGGAATCAAGTCACTTGGTTTTGACAAGTGGAAAGCACCTGAAGCGATAAATAAAATGTGATCTGTTTGTAAAGGACCATACTTCGTGTTAACTTGGGAGCCTTCAACAATCGGCAAAATGTCTCTTTGTACTCCTTCACGAGAGACTTCGCCCGAATTTTGTTGGCTTTTAGAGGTGATTTTATCAATCTCATCGATAAAAATAATTCCGCTTGATTCAGCTAAACGAATCGCTTCACTATGAATATCAGCGTCATTGACAATTTTTGCTGATTCTTCTTTCACTAATAATTCTTGTGCTTCTTTCACCGTTACAGTACGTTCGATTTTTTTCTTTGGTGACAGAGCGCCTAACGTTTCATTTAAGTCGATACCCATTTGTTCTAGGCCATTGTTCATAGCTGGCATCGTTTTCTTCGGTTCTTCAATTTCAATTGTTACTTCACGATTATCTAATAGACCTTTTTCCAGCTGTTCCAAAATTGTTCGGCGATTCGTTCGAATATCTTCCGTTACTTCTTCTTGTGCTTCTTGCTGTTGCTGAGCCATGTTAAACATGTTCATCATTTGTTCAAATTGATTACCGCCAGCCTGTTTTTGTTCTTTTTTAATTCCAGGCACTAATACTTTGACTAAACGTTGATTGGCCTTTTTCAAGGCTTGCGCATACACGCGACTGTATTGTTGTTTTTCAACAATTTGGATCGCATTTTCTACTAAATCTCGAACCATTGATTCGACATCCCGACCAACATAGCCTACTTCTGTAAATTTGGTTGCTTCAACTTTTACAAAAGGCGCATTGACAATTTTTGCGAGACGACGAGCAATCTCAGTTTTACCAACACCTGTTGGTCCAATCATTAGTAAGTTTTTAGGCGTAATATCTTGTTGCATATTTTCTTCTAATTGCAAGCGACGATAGCGGTTACGTAAAGCTACCGCCACTGATTTTTTGGCAGCTTGCTGTCCAACAATATATTGATCTAGTTCTTTGACTATTTCTTTTGGTGTTTTGTTTAATTCATTCATGGATTTTCCCTCGCTTATAATTCTTCTACAATGATATTATGATTCGTAAATACACAGATATCTGCAGCAATATTTAAGGCATTTTTAGCAATCTCTTTCGCTGGCATTTCTTTATCGCCAAAGTTTTTCATGGCTCTTGCAGCGGACAAAGCAAAATTACCGCCTGAACCAATTGCTAAAATACCATCGTCTGGTGTGATGACTTCCCCAGTTCCTGAAACTAAGAGCATTTCTTCCTTATTCATCACAATCAGCATAGCTTCTAATTTTTGCATAGACTGTTGTGTACGCCACTCTTGGGCTAACTCAACCGCAGCTCTCGTTAAGTTTCCGTTGTATTCATTTAATTTTCCTTCAAACTTTTCTTCTAATGTAAAGGCATCTGCCACACTTCCTGCAAAACCGACAACGACTTCATCATTGTAAATACGGCGCACTTTTTTGGCCGTACCTTTCATAACGACAGATTCGCCCATTGTTACTTGGCCGTCACCAGCCATTGCAAATTTTCCATCTTTTTCGACTGCACAAATTGTTGTAGAGTGAAATTGTGATTCAACCATTATTGTTCCTCCTAGACGTTTACCTCCATTATGCACGAGGATGAAACGTTCGATAATTTTTTTGTAAACTTTCTTTTGTCACATGCGCATATATCTGAGTTGTTGATAAATTAGCATGTCCTAATAATTCTTGAACTGTCCGCATATCGGCGCCATTATTTAATAAATGTGTCGCAAATGTATGGCGTAACATGTGGGGATGAATTTCCGCATTTAATGAACTTTTTTTAATTAGTTGGTTTAAGACATATTCAATCCCTGTTGGCGTGATTTGTTCACCATGATGATTAACAAAGATATACGGATGTTTTTTTTGATATTTTGTCATTAATAGCGCGCGGCCATTCTCTAAGTAATCCTTTAAGGCGTCTTGTGCAAATGAACCAAAAGGCACATATCGATCTTTATTTCCTTTTCCGTGAACCAATAAAACAGAAGCTTGAAAGTCAACTGCGTCCACCGTTAAGTTCGCACATTCACTGACCCGAATACCAGTCCCATACAGAACTTCTAGCAACGCTTGATTTCTCAAATCAAGCGGTTGCTCCCCTTGTGCGCTCTCAAATAATGCATCCATTTCTTTTTCATAAAAAAAACGGGGCAACCGTAACTGTTTCTTTTTCATATGAACATAGGAAAAAGGATTCTCTTGGATTGCTTCATTTTTTAATAAGAATTGATAAAAAGAACGCAAACTGGCAATTTTTCGACTAATCGAATTGCGGCTATATTCCTGATCGTATAATTCGCTCAAATAAGCCCGAACATCCAAATGTTCCACAGTCAAATAATTGTCATTACCTGAAGTCTTTAAAAACGAAAAAAAATGTTGTATATCTTCTTGATATGCTTTTTTTGTTTTTTCTGAATAGCCTCTTTCGACAATAAGATAACGAGCAAATAACTCAGGCCAATTCTTTTCTTCCATGTGATAGCCCTCCTCATTCGATTACAAAGTAACTTTAGCATAACCTTTTTCAAAAGACAATTAAGTTGTCAGAATTTAATCAATATTTCTAAATATGTTCACAATTTTAACTATTCTTTAGCTTTTGTTATTTTTTTCTAAAAATTAAAAGACTGAGTATCATCGCATTTCTTAGCAATGATGCTCAGTCTTTTCTCATATTTTTTCTAATTTAGTCTAAAGATTGGATAACTTGAGCTTGAACATCTAAGGCCCGATTAGCAATCGCTTCATAGCGTTCTTTTTTGTCACGAATTCGTTCAGGTAACTCTGGGAAAAGCCCAAAGTTTGCATTCATTGGTTGGAAATGTTTGCCTTCTGCATGTGTAATATAATAAGCCATACTTCCTAAAGTCGTTTCGCGAGGGAATTCAATCGGCTCTTCCCCTTTGGCAAGACGAGCTGCGTTAATACCTGCGAGTAAACCACTTGCCGCGCTTTCAACATATCCTTCAACACCAGTCATTTGTCCAGCAAAAAACAGATCGTCACGTTTTTTTGATTGGTAGGTTGGTTTTAGCAACTCTGGAGAATTCATAAAACTATTACGGTGCATGACGCCATAGCGAACAAATTCAGCATTTTCTAATCCCGGAATCATACGGAATACTCGTTTTTGTTCACCCCATTTTAAATGCGTTTGGAAACCAACAATATTGTATAAAGAAGCTGCAGCATTGTCTTGACGTAATTGAATTACAGCATAAGGGCGTTTACCTGTTTTAGGGTCTTCTAGTCCGACAGGTTTCATTGGGCCAAACAACATGGTTTTAATGCCACGTTGCGCCATTACTTCGATGGGCATACAGCCTTCGAAAAACTTCTCTTTTTCAAACGTGCGTAAAGGAACCACTTCTGCATTGACTAGCGCTTCATGAAAAGCATTGAACTCTTCTTCAGTCATCGGACAATTTAAGTAAGCCGCTTCCCCCTTGTTATAACGAGATTTTAAATAAACTTTATCCATGTCAATTGTTGATTTATCAATAATTGGTGCTGCTGCATCGTAAAAATAAAAGCCTTCAGAACCATTAAATTCTTGAATTTTTTGAGATAAGCTTTCAGAGGTTAAGGGACCCGTTGCAATAATTACAATCCCTTCCGGAATATCAGTGATTTCTTCATTTTTGATTGTAATTAATGGATGACTTTTAATTTTTTCAGTGATTGTTTCAGAAAAAGAATCACGGTCAACTGCTAAGGCGCCGCCAGCTGGTACAGCGGTTTGATCTGCACTACCAATAATGATTGAATTTAAACGGCGCATTTCTTCTTTCAAAACACCTACCGCATTGGTTAAACTATTTCCACGTAATGAATTAGAACAAACTAACTCTGCAAAATTTTCTGTTTGATGCGCTGGTGTCTTTTTGACAGGGCGCATTTCATATAAATCAACTGGTACGCCAGCATTGGCCACTTGCCATGCCGCTTCACTTCCGGCTAAACCGGCACCAATAATTGTGACTTTTTTTGTCATGTATAAAAATTCCTTTCTATGTCAAGAAGTTAAGAGCTGTCTCTTACAAACTCAATTCATTTTACTAAAAGAGAAGACCGAAGTAAATTCTTCGGTCTCAATTTTTCTTATTTTTGGACGTTTTCTTCATAATCGCCATTGATACAAACGACTTGTTTGCCGCCTTTAACTTTTTTCTCTACTAAATATTGCCCACATTTTGGACATGGTCGGCCTACTGGTTTGTCCCAAGAAGTGAAGTCACACTCTGGGTACCGACTACAGCCATAGAAAATCCGATTTTTCTTTGATTTGCGTTCGATAACTTGTCCTTCGTGACACACAGGACACGTCACGCCAATTTCTTTAACGATCGCTTTTGTATTCCGACAATCTGGGAAATTACTACATGCATAAAATTTTCCGTAGCGACCCAGTTTAATCACCATTGGATGTCCACATAGTTCGCAGTCAAAGCCTGCTGGTTCATCTTTAATTTGGATTTTTTCAATCTTTTCTTCGGCATTTGTTAATTCTTTTTCGAAGGGCTTGTAGAAGCGATCGACAACTTCAACCCATTTTTCTTGGCCTTCACCGACTTTATCTAGGTCCGTTTCCATTGTCGCTGTAAAATGTGTATCGACAATTTGTGGGAAAAACTCTGAAACTAGAGAATTCACAATTTCACCTAATTCCGTTGGTTCAAACCGTTTATTGGTTAGCTTCACGTAATAACGCCGTTGAATGGTTTCTAATGTTGGCGCATACGTTGATGGTCGGCCCACACCATTTTCTTCTAAAGTCCGGATTAACGTGGCTTCACTAAAACGAGCCGGTGGTTGAGTAAAGTGTTGTTTCGGTTCGATATCGACCGATTTAACAACGTCACCTTCCACTAATTCAGGTAAAATATTTTCCTTGTCTTCTTTACCATCATCGCGTCCTTCAACATATACTTGCATAAACCCTTTAAATTTCACTTTGGAGCCATTGGCAATAAACGTTACGCCGTTTTGTTGAAGCGTGACCTTCATGGTATCTAAAATCGCTGGTGTCATTTGACTAGCAACAAAGCGCGACCAAATAAGAGTATATAATTTTAATTGATCTTTATCTAAATACTTCTTCATTTCATCAGGTGTTCTTAAAACGCTTGACGGACGAACCGCTTCATGGGCATCTTGTGCACCTTGCGTATTTTTTGCTTTGCGGCCGCCATGTGCTGAGAACTCATCTCCGTAGGTCTTTTCAATGAATTCAGCAGCTTCTGCTTTGGCGGAATCGGCAATTCTGGTTGAGTCTGTACGCATGTAGGTAATCAGCCCCACAGTGCCTTGTTTCCCTAAAGCAATTCCCTCATACAATTGTTGCGCAACCATCATGGTTTTACGGGTACGGAAATTTAATTTACGTGCCGCTTCTTGTTGTAAACTACTGGTTGTAAAAGGTAATGCAGGATTACGTTTCCGTTCTTTTTTCTCAACTTTTGTAACATCGTAATCTTTACCGTCAATCCGAGAAGTGATTTCTTTCACCGCTTCTGCATTTGGTAATTTTTTCTTTTTACCATCTACGCCCCAGAAATTTGCTTTGAATTTCTTGCGACCTTTTTGGAAATTCCCATCAATACTCCAATATTCTTCAGGTTTAAATTCTCGAATTTCATTTTCTCGATCAATAATCATTTTTAAAGCAACAGATTGCACACGACCAGCACTCAAGCCTTTTTTGACTTTACGCCATAAAATAGGACTAATCGAGTATCCGACTAAACGGTCTAAAATGCGCCGTGCTTGTTGTGCATCAACTAAATCAACGTTGATGGTTCTAGGTTCTTTAAATGCCGCTTTTACCGCTTCTTTAGTGATCTCATTGAATACCACACGGTTTTTATCTTTTAAATCAAGGCCAAGAAGATAAGCTAAATGCCAAGCAATTGCTTCACCTTCTCGGTCCGGATCGGCTGCGAGATAGACTTTTTCAGCTTTTTTTGCAGCCGCTTTTAAACTTTTGATGACATCGCCTTTTCCGCGAATCGAAATATAATGAGGTTCATAATTATTTTCAATATCAATCCCCATTTTACTTTTTGGTAAATCGCGAATGTGACCAACACTGGCAACCACCTTGTAGTTTCTTCCTAGATATTTTTCAATTGTTTTGGCTTTGGCAGGTGATTCTACAATCACGAGATACTTATAGGCCATTCAATTAGCTCCTTTCGCGTTCGCTTTCCTACTATATAATATATGTAAAAAACGCACAAATCGTAATACATCATATGCTATATAGAATAGGTTTGTCAAGACTAGGCTTTCTAACATTTCTGTCATTTCTGTTTGACTGTCCGAATTTATAAATAAAAAATGCCTATGATTTATAGATTTTATCCTAAAGCATTAAAATACCCAAAACATTCCAAATAAAATGAGTCAAGACAGCAGCTTCAAAGCGATCCGTGCGTAGATAGACCCAACTTAAAGATAAACCCATGCCCCAATAAATAACAAAACTACCTATATCTGTCGGCGTGTGCACAAGTGCAAATAAAATAGAAGAAACGAGTATGCCTATTTTTGAAGCTGGCTTGAAAAACGCTTGAATCCCGACACGAAAAATTCCCTCTTCGAAAATTGGCCCAATCACACCTGCAAAAATAAGTATAAGCCCTTTAGGAATGGCTTGGACAATTTCTTCAACACTTTGTTGGTTAGAGGTCGTCTCTAGTCCTTCCAGACGTAATAAGAAATCACCAAATATTCCCACACAAAAGATTATCACCAAACCTAACAAGACCACTGGCAAGGTTTCTTTGATTCCTAAAAAAGTCCAAGTTATGAGCTTTTTCTTTTTCAAAAAAGCAACAAATAGATAGACGAAATAGGCACCAAGTCCAACAGCCACTAATCCACTAACAAAGCGAAACCAAAAATTTTCTGTAGAAAATCGAACAACTGAGACCATCATCAAAGGAATTTGATACAAAATCAAAAAGCCCAGTAGCTGCATACCAAACAACCATCTTTTTCTAACAACCGTTTCCATTTAGACACTCCTAACTACCAACCAAAAGATTAAAATCTGATTAAATAGTACCGAAGTGAACGTAGGTTGTCAATTCACAATTA
Source organism: Enterococcus sp. DIV2385 (assembly GCF_051711925.1). Taxonomy (NCBI): domain Bacteria; kingdom Bacillati; phylum Bacillota; class Bacilli; order Lactobacillales; family Enterococcaceae; genus Enterococcus; species Enterococcus sp. DIV2385. The sequence continues at coordinate 1,435,394 of NZ_JBIONV010000001.1, forward strand.
GTAAAAGTCACAATTCTTCACAAATATCATCAATTGTCTGAACACATTTAGCGCCGTCCTGAATTAATTCATGGCAGCCTGTTGAAAAAGAGTGGAAAATACTTCCCGGTACGGCAAATACCTCGCGCCCGTAATCCATCGCCGCTTGTGCAGTAATTAAAGAGCCACTATTCTTACGAGCTTCCATCACGCAGACCCCTAAAGATAATCCAGCAATAATGCGATTACGTGCAGGAAAATGATATTTTTTCGGCCCACTCCCATTCACATATTCTGTTAAAACAAGCTGATTCTGCTTCATAGTTTGCTGTAATTCTTTCTTTTCATACGGATAATATACATCTAATCCAGTGCCTAAAATTCCAATTGTCTGACCCCCGTTCTGGATGGCCATCTCATGGCTACGACTATCAATGCCTTTGGCAAGACCACTGACGATTGTGAATCCTTCTTTGACTATTTTAGGAACCAGAGCTTCAGTCACTCTTAACCCATACGAAGTGGCATAGCGAGCGCCGACGATGCCAATTTTCCTTCTGCTTAACAATTGTAAATTTCCTCTATAAAAAAGAATTGCTGGTGGATTATAAATTTCTCGTAATAATTTAGGATAGACGGCATCTAAAATTGTCATAAATTGGTGTTGGCATTGTCGTATATATAACGCTTCACTATGAATCGTATGGTGTAACCAAGATTGTTCAAATAATTCACGATATTTCTTGATTTCAGCAATTCTAATAATTTCTGTACTGGAAAAATCAACACGCTTTTGTGCGATAGCTTCTTGTAACACTTTTAAGATACCTAAATTGCCAATTCCTTGGCATACCGCTAATTTAAATAATAATTGTCGTTGTAAAATTTCCAACAAAAAACACCTCTTTCACATCTTCTTAAAATAAGAATACGTAAAAAAAGTGTTTTATTTTTAAATCATATCTTTTATTGGCGCAAACGTACGTCGATGAATGGGTGTTACACCGTATTTTTCTAACCCGAGAAGATGTTCTTTTGTTCCATAGCCTGCATTGTTTTTAAATCCATATCCAGGATATAATTCATCATATTCTTCCATTAATCGATCTCTTGTAACTTTTGCAATAATACTGGCTGCTGCAATCGAAATGGAGCGTGCATCCCCTTTAATCAAACTTTCTTGTGGTTGGGGAACGTCTAACTGCATTGCATCAATTAATAAATAATCTGGTGCAAAAGCTAAATCGTCAATTGCCATTTTCATCGCTTGTTTAGTTGCTTGATAAATATTAATTTGATCAATGACTCCTTGATCAGCGATACCTAACCCGATAGCGACAGCCTGTTCTTGAATCTGGTTATATAACGTTTCCCGTTTTTTAGCAGATAGTTTTTTTGAATCATTTAAGCCTAATAACTGACAATCTTTCGGTAAAATAACTGCAGCTGTCACAACAGGGCCAGCTAATGGTCCGCGGCCTACTTCATCAATTCCCGCAATTAAACGATGGCCTTTTTTATAGGCCGCTTCCTCAAATTGACTCATTTCTTTAAAAAGTTGCCACTCTTTTTCTTTGGCTAACTGGCGACGTTCCCATTGTTTGATCGCTTGTTGCACTCCTGAACGTTCATCTTCTCGCCAGCTTGCTAATCGTTCATCGGTTGCATCAGTGACAGTTAACAACGCTTCTTTGATTGCCTGAATCGACTCTTTTGCCATGTTATTCGTCTCCTAGTTCTTCCCAGCGGTCCAAAGTATACGTACCTAATTTTCCACTGCGAATTTCTAAAATAATCATTTCGCTGGCTCGATTATAATCATCTCTAAAACCACGTTTTTGGCTAATTAACATCAACTGTTCTGGGGCAGGTAAAAATAGCTCTTCCTCTGTTAAACCATATCGTTCCGTCAAACGTTGCGGATAAAAACGTGCAAAAAATTCTAATCCATAAATCGCCAAATCATCTAAATGCAATAATTGATCTTTTATAGCGCCAGTTAAAGCTAATTTTTTTCCAATTTCTTCATCTTCAAATTTTGGCCAGAGAATCCCTGGTGTATCCAGTAATTCCAATTGGGAACCAGAGCGTAACCATTGTTGTCCTTTTGTCACACCTGGCTTGTTCCCAGTTTGCGCAATTTTTTTTCCGACTAAACGGTTCATTAAGGTTGACTTACCAACATTGGGGATCCCAATACACATTGCGCGAATCGCACGCGGTTTCAAACCTTTCGCCTGTTCACGAGCCAATTTTTCTTTTAACGCTTCCTTGGCTGCTGGCACAATTTTATTGATTCCTTTATTTTGTTGGGCATTGATAACTAGGGTTTGGTACCCTTTCTTTTGAAAGTAATGTTGCCATTTTTTATTTTGGTCGTTATCTGCTAAGTCCCCTTTATTTAAAAGGACTAATCGTGGTTTTTGTTGGACAATTTGGTCCATCATTGGGTTACGGGAAGAAAGCGGTAACCGCGCATCAACTAGTTCAAATACAATATCGACATATTTGATTTTTTCCGAAACTTCTCTTCTTGCTTTGGCCATATGGCCGGGAAACCATTGAATGGTCATAATCTGTTCAAATCCCTTCTTTAACACATTGTTTCTTTGATTCAATTCTTCAACGAGTCCTGTGTTCCGCGTAGATTCTTGCGAAAAAACACCTTCTCTAGTTTAACATATTTTTCACGGATTTGATTTATTTTCTGTAGTGTTCTTTAAAAAACAAAAAAGCTGAGACAAACTCACTTTGGATTTTGTCTCAGCCTTGTACACTGGCAAAGTATAGAAAGAAGTAGGTCAAGCTCTTCTCAAGACCGACTCAAGAGTATTTCTGTTTTTACTTGTTATTTAGCATGAAGTAAATTTTCTTTACAATGAATTAACTCTGTTAAAAACTGACAGTACGGTGTAGCAATCCCATAGGCTTTCCCTTTGCGAACAATTGCTCCATTGATATAATCAATTTCGGTTAAACGATGATTGGTTATTAAGTCCTGATACATCGATGGATGGTGCAAACCAATTGTTTCTCGATTATAACACGAGCGGATTTGTTGAAGAACTGCTTGTTTATCTAACGTAACTTGTTCCACTTCAGCGACTGCTAAAAATTCATTAACTATTTGTTGAACAATTTGATCTGCTTGCTCTGTTTCGCCAAAGTCTGCCATATTACAATCCAACAAAGTACATAAACCATTCATTGTTCCATTTACGCAAGCCTTCTTATAAATGGATGATAAAATATTCTCAGAATAACGTGCACTTAAGCCAGCGTTATTTAATACCTTAATGACTGCTTCTACTGCTTGTTCACTTTGCGCTCCTAAATTTTGTAAATCAATCGAACCATTGCCAAATAATTTTACTTTGCCAGGTCCTTCTAACCCAGCGGTCCACATTGTGTTTCCTAATAAAATATTTTCGTAAGGCACGTATTTTTTGATAATATCTTCGTGACCAATTCCATTTAACAAGCATAAAACTTTCGTATTTTTATTAAGGAAATGTTCTAATGCTTCAAGCATTCCTTCCAGTTGCATTGCTTTTGTAAATAGGATAACTAAGTCTGCTGTAAAATCGATGCTTGCTACTTCTGTCTGAGGATAAATAGGAATTTTAGCGGTCATCACTTCGCCATTAAAATCAGCAACTAACCCGTTTTTTCTTATTGCTTCAATATGTTCTGGCCAACCATCAACAAAAATAACGTCATTTCCTGCTTGATGTAACATTAGTCCAAAGCGACTGCCCATAGCGCCAGCACCTGCGATAATAATCTTCATTTCTTTTCCTCCGTTCAATTTTTTATTTTTAGGTAAAAATCTGCTAAGAAAATCTCTATCTCTTACTTTTATAACCATAAAAAGGCAATACATATGTTATATTATAAGTGATCTATTTGTTATTTTTTATCCAAGCGCATTTATGTAAGCGTTTTTAAAAAGAAAGGGAGTTTCTGATGAATATTCAGCTTTTAAAGTACTTCATTGAAATTGTTAATACCCGCAGTTTATCGGCGGCCGCTCGCAATTTATTTGTCACCCAACCAACACTTTCTTTAGCATTGAAAAAAATGGAATCTGAGTTAGGCACAGCGTTGTTTGATCATTCTGATCAACCGTTTCAATTAACCGATACAGGTGTTTATTTATATGAACATGGCCAAGAAGTTGTTTTTCAATTCGATCAATTGGTAACAGATATTCGTGAAATGAACCAGAAACCAGTTAAAAAGCAATTGCGTTTAGGCTTAACTACTTTATTTGCTGTACAATTTATGAAAGAAATTTCACGATTTTTAACAACCCATCCACATGTGAATTTAATATTACAGCAAGATGGCTCGCCAAAATTACAAACGATGTTAGCAAATAAAGAAATTGATATGGGACTAATTTCTTTCCCAAATACCTTACCTGAAATTATTCATATTGAACCTTTAGAAACGACTACCAAAGGCTACCATGTTTATGTCGTGGTACCAGAATCAAATCCTCTCTCCCAATATGAAAAATTAACTTTTAAAGATTTGAAAGATCAACGATTTTCATCGTTAAGTGATAATTTTATGATTGGTCGCCTACTACTAGATCGGACTCGGAGCTTCGGTTATGAGCCGAATATCATTTTGCATAACGATGATTTACAAGTACTTCTTTATAGTTTACAAAAAAATAATTCGATTTGTTTGCTGCCGATTGAATATTATGAAGTGGGAAAAAGTCAGGGACTGAAATGGATTCCTTTAAAAGATAAGTTTGACTATTTCCCCATCGGCATTGCTTTGCGCCGCGATTTTAGTATGACAGAAGATGTTAGAGATTTTATCCAAATCATTAAAGAAAATTAATGGATAATCTAGCCTTGATAAGCAAAGACGACTTTACTATCATAAAGTTTCAACACTTTTTCAAATAAGAATTTTGAGAATAAACCCGCGACAATTGGAACAACAAACCAAGAAAAGAGTAAGGGTAAGATCCCTAAGCCCGCATCCAATGAAGCAAGTGGTCCCACGAGTCCAACCAAGCCAAATCCAGCCGATTGTGGGGTTCCTGAAATGTTGAATAGAACCACAGGAATTGCTGAAATAGTCGCTGTAAATAAACAAGGAATTAAAATAATTGGGTATTTAAATAAGTTAGGCATCATCATTTTCATACCGCCCAAAGAGACAGCCAGTGTCACTCCTGATTGGTTGACATTCCAAGAATTAATCACAAGAACAACAGTTGTGGCTGCAATTCCCATTGCAGCAGCACCTGCAGACAAGCCATTCAACTGAATCGCCAAACCGATTGCCACAGTAGTGATTGGTGAAATAATCAGTGCAGCAAATGAACAAGCAATTAAAATACTCATGATAATTGGCTGGAAATCAGTAAAATTGTTAATCACTTTCCCAATGGCAACCGTGATTTGTGTCACATATGGGTAAATCAACATGCCAAACAAGCCTGCACCTACTCCAACAACGATCGGTAAAGCAATGATTTCCACTGAACCGAATTTTTTATCGATGACTAATAAAAGTAAGACTGCAACAGAAGCGGTAATCATAATATTAATGATGTCACCAGTGCCTGCACCAATAAAGCCTTTCACTTCTGAATTAAATTTAATCACGCCAGAGCCAGCAAATGCTGCACCGCCAGCAATCATCATTTTCTGTGGCGTTAAGCCAAATTGAAAAGCAATCAGTCCACCAATAATTAAAGGGGTGGCTAGTTGGAAAATTTGCGCCGCATGAATAATCATTTCGATAATCTTGTATTCTGCAAAATATTTTAAAATGGCTCCTAATACAGCATTGGGAATTAAGGCGATAATGGTGCCGGAAGCTGTTCCAGCTAACACTTTGTTAAAAAATATTCTTGGGGTTAATTGAGCATCCAGTTTATCAGTGGGCATTTTCAACACTCCTATTGATTATTTTTGTTTTTTTAAAAAAAGTTTGAGAATGATTGAACTTTCTGTTAGATAAAGAGCGGCCTCAAAGAAGAGCGCTTATTTCTTTGAGGCGCTTTTTATTTAACTAAAGCAAGGAACGATTTTTAATATACATCCGTATCCGCATTATATTTCGCTAAATTATCTTTAACATCTCGCAAGAACTTACCTGCTTGTTGTCCATCTAAAATTCGATGATCAATAGAAAGACATAAGTTAACCATATCTGCCACTTTAAAGCCTCCATCTGCGGTTGGCACAAGGCGTTTATTAATTGACTCTACTTGTAATATCGCAGCTTGTGGATGGTTAATAATTCCCATCGATTGGACGGAACCTAGTGTTCCAGTATTATTAAGAGTAAAGGTCCCTCCTTGCATTTCTTTGCTTGCTAGCGTTCCTTGTCGGACTTCTTGTGCCAAGCGATTGATTTCTTTAGCTAGCCCTGCAATCGAATAGTTATCCGCTTGTTGAATCACTGGCACGTAAAGATGCTCGTCTGTCGTTACAGCTATGGATAAATTAACATCTTTATGATAAATAATTGAGCCATCATCCCAAGATGTATTGATTTTTGGATTTTTCTTTAACGCTTGAATGACTGCTTTGGCAAAAAATGGGAAGAAGCTTAGAGACAGGCCTTCTTGTTGTTTAAATTCATCTTTTAATGAATTTCTAAGTTGGACTAAGTTGGTCACATCCGCTTCCACCATTAACCAAGCGTGAGGGATTTCGTTGACACTTTGAACCATTTTTTTAGCAATTGCTTTACGTACAGGATCTGCAGAGACAATTTTATCTGTGGTTGTTTCAGTTGGACTAGCTGTTGCGGCGCTTTCATTTTGCGAAGCAACTGGCTCCTCTGAAATTGAAGGGCTAGTTCCTGGACTCACTGTTTTCTCAGGTGTTCTTGCCTGTGTTGGTGTAAAGTTTGTAACATCTTTTCTAGTAATTCGACCATCACGACCTGTCCCTGTAACTTGTGTTAAATCAATCTTTTTTTCTTGGGCAATTTTAAGGACTGCTGGGGAATAACGACCATTATTTTTTTGATGGGACGTCGCAGTGCTTGTTGTTTCAACCGTTTCATGTTCTTGTGCTTGTTCCGCACTTGCTTCTTTCACTGGTGCTAAAGTAGCTTCTTCTGTTTTTTCGGTTGTTTCTTCTGTCTCTAACGTCATCACCGCTGTTCCGATGGGCACATCTGTATCTAGAGAAATCAGAAATTCTTTTACTACACCATCAAAATCTGATGGGACTTCCGTGGTGACTTTATCAGAAACGACTTCCATTAAGGGATCATAGCGTTTCACTGAATCTCCTGGTTTAACTAACCATTGGACAATGGCTGCCTCTGTGACACTTTCGCCTAGATGAGGCATTTTGATTTCTTTTGTGGCCATTTATTTTTTCCTCCTTGCTTCAATTAAAATTCTGCTAATTCTTTCATTGCTGCTAATACTTGCTCTTCATTGATTAAAAATTCTCTTTCTAAAGGTAATGCATAAGGCATGCTTGGACAATCAGGTCCTGCAAGTCGTTGAATCGGTGCATCTAAATCAAAGAGAGCATCTTCTGAAATCATTGCTGCAATTTCACTCATCACGCTGCCTTCTTTATTGTCTTCTGTTACGAGTAAGACCTTCCCTGTTTTCTTAGCTGCAGCCACTAATGTTTCGCGATCTAAAGGATATAATGAGCGAACATCGACGATTTCGGCATCAATTCCTTCAGCGGCTAGTTTTTCCGCCGCAGCTAAAGCTAATTGCAAGGTCATGCCGTAACTAATCACGGTTAAATCACTACCCGTTCTAACGACATTGGCTTTGTCAATTGGTACGATATAATCATCTGCAGGCACTTCATCTTTTAGTAGACGATATAAACGCTTATGTTCGTAAAAAATGACTGGATCATCGGAACGAATCGCTGCTTTAATCATCCCTTTTGCATCATAAGGATTAGAGGGGGTCACAACTCTTAATCCTGGTTGTCCACAAAAAACTTTTTCTGTAGACTGAGAATGATACAGCCCACCACGAACACCGCCGCCATAAGGTGTCCGATAAACGATTGGCGCAGTCCAATCGCCTTTTGTTCTATAGCGCATTGTCCGAGCCTCTGATAACAATTGATTGGTTGCAGGCAAAATGTAATCCGCAAATTGAAATTCACCAATTGCGCGATAGCCCATTAAACCTAAGCCGACAGCTAAACCACCAATTAAGCCTTCTGTTAACGGTGTATTAAAACAACGCTCGTCACCGTATTTAGCAGCTAAACCCTTTGTTACACCGAACACGCCGCCTTTGTCGCCGCCGACATCTTCTCCAAAAATAACTACTTTTTCATCACGAGCCATTTCTTCAGAAATTCCTAAGTTAATTGCTTCTAAATAAGTCATCTCAGCCATTATATTTCTTCTCCTCTTCTCTTATTTTGCATATACTTCTTCTAAAATTGATGTCGGTACAGGATCTGGCATTGCTTCTGCTTCATCCGTTGCTTGATTGATTTCTGCACGAATTTCTTCATCAATTTTGGCAATGTCTTCGTCTGTTAAATAGCCCTCTTCTAATAATTGTTTTTCAAAAAGCTTCACTGCATCGTTTTTTTTCATCTCTTCAATTTCTTCTTTTGAACGATAAACAGATTGATCATCGTCAGCGGAATGAGAAGTCAAGCGCGAAACCATTAATTCAATCAATTTTGGTCCTTTTTTCCCGCGAGCCGCTTTTACTGCTTCTTTAAATGCTAGATAGACTTCAGTAAAATCACTACCATCAACGGTCACACCTTCAAAGCCATAAGCTTTTGCGCGATCGGCCATTCGTTTATTGGCATACTGTTCTTCAATTGGGACAGAAATCGCATATTCATTATTTTCAACAACAAAAATGACTGGTAATTTTTTTACGCCTGCAAAGTTCATAGCTTCTTGGACTTCTCCTTGATTGGCAGAGCCTTCCCCAGTGGTGGTCAATGCAACAAAATCAGCTTTTTGAAGTTGCGCTGCATAACCAACACCTGTCGCTAATGGCATTTGTGTACTTACTGTTGAAGAGAAGGAAACAATATTATGCTCTTTTGAACCATAATGATTCGGCATTTGACGACCATGGGAAGAAGGATCCGCTTCTTTTCCAAAAGAACTCATTAAAATATCTTTGGAGGTCATGCCCCAAACCAAGCACGCGGTCATATCACGATAATACGGTAAAAAATAATCTTTTTGAGGATCAAAAGCCATCGCCATCGCTACTTGTGCAACTTCTGCCCCTTGACCAGAAATATTGAAAGAGGTCTTACCAATTCTTGTTAATTGCCACAACCGTTCGTCTAAACGACGTCCTCTTAGTACTTCACGATATGCCTGAATCAATTCTTCTTTTGATAAACCCGATTTTTTAAGCGTTTTCATTTTCATCAACCTTTCTCTATTTGTGAATCGCTAAGCCATAAGTATCTAAGGCTGCTTCTTGCAATACTTCTGTCATTGTTGGATGCGCATGGATTGCTTCACCAATTTCAATGGGCGCGGCATCTAAATACATGGCAGTACTTGCTTCGGCAATTAAATCCGTGACATGTGGCCCAATCATAGAAACCCCTAATAAATCATCGGTCTTCTTGTCACGAATTACTTCTATAAAGCCATCTGTTTCTCCATAAACAAGTGATTTACCATTACCATTAAAATTAAAGGTGCCAATTACTACTTCTTTTTCTGCTGGTAAAGTTTCTCTAGTATAGCCGACACTTGCTATTTCAGGATTTGTATAAACACCTCGAGGCACGTTTGTATAATTTAAAGGTTCAACTGTCTCGCCTAAAAGATGCTGAACAGCTAACTCTCCTTCTTTCATAGCCACATGTGCTAGTTGGAGTGTATCGATACAATCACCAATCGCATAAATATGTCCTTCTGTAGTTTGATAAAATTCATTTACTTCAATGCCTTTGTCAGTATATTTCACTGAGGTATTCTGTAACCCTAACTTATTGATATTGGGCTGACGTCCAATTGCTACCATGACTTTGTTAACGGTGAGGGTTTCTTGTCCTGCAACTTCTACTTGAACCTTCTGTCCGGTAACTTTCGCTTCTTGGACTTTGCTACCTAATAAAATGCTAATTCCTCGTTGCTCTAAACGTTTCTTTAATTCTTTAGAAATTGTTGCACTCTCATTTATAAGTAAACGATCCAAAAATTCAATGATAGTTACGTTGACACCTAAACTATTTAATAAAGAAGCCCACTCGACACCAATAACGCCACCACCAATAATTGCAATTGATTCTGGTAATTCTTCTAATTCAAGCATCCCATCAGAAGATAAGATAAATTCTTCATCCAGTGGCAAATTAGGTAACGTTTTAGGACTAGAGCCTGTCGCAATAATGACATTTTTAGGAACGATAATTTCTTCTTCCCGTGTTGGATCATTAAACGTAACTGCCACTGCGCCAGAGACTGGTGAAAAAATAGAGGGACCTAAAATTGCACCTTCGCCTGCTAAAATTTTGATTTTATTTTTCTTGCATAAGCCTTCAACACCTTTGTGTAACTGCTCAATAATTCCTTCTTTCCGTTGTTGTATTTTAGAAAAATCAATGGACGCTGCCTCTGTTTCAATCCCAAAAGAAGCCGCTTGTTTTAAGGTATCAAAAACCTCTGCGCTTCTTAATAAAGCTTTTGTAGGGATACAGCCTTTGTGCAAACAAGTGCCACCTAATTTGTATTTTTCAACAATTGTGACGTTTAGCCCTTTTTGTGCAGCTCGAATTGCTGCTACATAGCCTCCTGTTCCGCCACCTAAAATCAGTAAATCTGTTTGTTCCGCCATTTTGATCACTCCTGCTCAATTTTTGCTTCACTATAATTTAAAGCTTGTTCTTCCCCTGTTAATACTCGATTGACGCCTTCATATAAAGCAGCCATCTCCATTTCACCTGGGTAAACCTTAATTGGTGCAATCCAAGTGATTTTTTGACTAATTTCTTGAACAACGGTTTGCGAGTAGGCTGCGCCCCCTGTTAAAATAATTGCATCAATTGTGCCTTCAAGAACTACGGCCATCTCGCCAATACTTTTTGCGATTTGGTAACACATTCCTTTTAAATAGTAATTTGCTGTTTGATCACCTGCAGCTATTTGTGCTTGGATATGCCGTAAATCTGTTTCACCTAGGTATGATTTAAGACCGCTATTCCCCGCAATTAGCTTTTTCACTTGGCTAATCGTCAACTCCTGTTCAAGTATCCATTGCGCAAATTCAACGAGCGGTAAGGCGCCACTGCGTTCAGGCGTATAAGGACCTTCACCATCAAGCCCATTTACCACATCCACCATGCGGCCTTTTTGATGCGCCCCCAAGCTAATGCCCCCACCTAAATGAACAACGATAAAATTGCTTTGCTCATATGTTTTCCCTAAATCCTCAGCGATTTTTCGAGCGACCGCTTTTTGATTTAAGGCGTGACCAACGCTACGCCGGTGAATGCCTTTTAATCCGGAAATCCTGGCTAATGGCTGTAGCTCATCTACAACAACAGGATCGACAATAAAGGCTGGCACGTGATATTTTTCTGCAAACTCATTAGCTAAAATCGCCCCTAAATTTGAAGCATGGGTATTAAAGCGTTCTGTCCGCAAGTCTTCTAGCATTTGTTGATCGACAAGATACGTACCGCCAGGAATAGGCTTAAGCAAACCACCACGCCCTACGACAGCGGCTAATTGTGTGATGTTATGTGTTTCTAAAAATTCCGCGATCATTTGTTTTCGAAATGGTGTTTGACTGACAACATTTTCAAAAGGTGCCAATTCTTGGACGCTATGTCTAAGCGTTTCTTCCGCCAAGCAATCATGATTAGCAAAAAGCGCTAACTTCGTGGAGGTCGATCCAGGATTAATAACCAATACTGTTTCCATTGTTTTCTGCTCCTTTTTTTAAACTTGTCTCATGGCAAATCTTAATGAATGAAATTTGCTTTCTGTCGAATCACTTCTAGATGTTAAAACGACTGGGACTTTTGTGCCAACAATCGTTCCTCCCACCTTTGCGTGCCCAAACAAGGTTAATGATTTGTATAAACAATTTCCAACATCAATAGTTGGGACCACTAAAATATCTGCATCCCCCATGATAGGACCGCTGTAACGTTTATGCGCAACCGCTTCTTCAGAGGTCGCTAAATCAAGCGAAAGTGGACCAAAAACCGTAGCCTCTTGTTGATCATTAAAATGTGCCGTGACTTCTTTTGCTAGAACAGACGAAGGCATTTTAGGATTGAAATTTTCCGCTGCGCTTAACAAAGCAATTTTCGGGCGGTGCAGTCCCAATTTTTGGGCGACTTCTTTAGCATTTTCAACAATTTCAATGAGTGTCGCTTGAGTGGGGGCGATATTCATCGCACAATCGGTTAACAAGAAGGTTTTCCCCGCAGTCAGCTCCACCATTGCTACATGGGAAAGAATTGGTTTATTCTTTAATTGATGCTCACTTTTCAATATTTCTTTTAGTAATGTGTGGGTCTGAATAATTCCTTTCAATAAAATTTGTGCTTGACCGGTTGCAACTAGACTGACAGCTTCCCGTGCTACCGCGGCCTCATCTGAGCAATGAACATATTTCCAGAGATTTTCAGTATCAAGATTTTCGTTTGTATCAAATACAATAAACTGCAATGGTTGCTCGGCTTCTTTTAGTGCTTTTTTAACTAGCTGTAAAATCTCTGGTTGTGAACCTCCTGCAATTGAAACAGTGATCATTTTCTCACCTCATTTTTTCTTCTTTACACTTTAAATCTACCTCAGTATGTAAGCGCATACAAATTGTTAATTTTTATGTCCTTATTAATATTTTTTATAGAGAAGGAAAAGCTTAGTAAATCAAGCTTTTCTTTCTCTAAACAATTGTTATCTAATTTACTTTTCATGAAAAAACTTCTTTTCTAAGAATGAAAGGAAAACTTATGCTTCGGCACAGCTGTTTATTTATGTCAGATCCTAAAGCATGTTATACTTTAGATACTTATTTTTAGGAGGAATTAAATGGCACTACTACTATTCTTTTTGTTTATCGCCCTACTAGGATTTGGTATATTAAAAATTAATAACCGCAGTATCCTCGGCGGTATCACTCTGGCTTCTGGCACCTTATTGTCATTAGTCACCTTACTATTTATCGGACTAGACAAAATTTATTTACATTTTAAGAATGGCGACCTCATTACCTTGGCCATTGCTTATCTATTAATTCCCGCTGTGTTTATCGGCATTTGCCTTTACTTTATTTTTAACTCACGTACGATGCAAACGAAAGAAGGCAAAAGTGTCACGGCTAAATTGTCGGCGGGCTTAGGGTTGAACTTATTAATTGCTTTACCAGCCTTGCTATATTTATTATCAGTTGGCACAGCGCAAATACCTTATGTGCTTTTTCTGTTCTTACTTTTTCTATTGTTAATGGATCTTTTGCTGACCTTTCTATTTGCTGCTTACGTCTTGTATTCATGGATGTACCAAATGATTCCTTTAAAAAAAGCGGTTGATTATATCATTGTTTTAGGTTCGGGAATTCGTAGCGAGGAAGTACCTCCACTTTTGAAGAGTCGGTTAGATAAAGGAATTGAATATTATGAAAAAAATCCCACCGCTAAATTTGTAGTCAGCGGTGGTCAAGGTCCTGACGAACCTGTGGCCGAAGCTTTCGCAATGAAAAAATATTTGCTTTCACAAAATATTCCTGCAGAAGTAATTTTGATGGAGGACCAATCCACAACCACTTATGAAAATATGTTGTTTTCTAAAGCAATCATTCAGGCAGATTGGCAAAAGATGCCGTCTGATTCTAAACAACCCTCTGTTATTTTTTCAACAAATAACTATCATGTCTTACGAGGAGCTATGTATGCCCATCGTGTCGGCTTAAAAGCTGAAGGTGTCGGGGCGCCAACTGCCTTATATTTTTTACCAACTGCTCTAATCCGAGAATACATTGCCTTACTGGTTCATGATAAGCGAATTGTGCTTTTTGTTTTTCTACTTGTCACTCTTCTTTTAGGAATCAGTATCTTACCCATCTAAAAAAATAGCGACTCACATTTTTGTGAGTCGCTGTTTTTATTTTTTTAATATAAAAAGGTTTAATGAACGTAATTGGCTATCAATGCAATCAGCCATAAATGAAGCGGATAGAATCCGTAAAATAAATATTTGAAAAATGGTGCTTTGCTCCCTCTCTCACCATTGTAAAGCGATATAAATGGTAACACAGTGATAAACATAAAATCAGAATTATAAGCTAACATTTCAATTGTCGTTGGCCAATCTCCCAACCATTGAAAACTTGTAACTAAGAAAAAGAGCGCTAATGCACCATATAAACAGTTCCGTAAGACAAGTCTCTTTCTGGCAAGATACGTAATCAACATAAAAGGTAACATCACAACGCCACCTTCAGCAAACATTGCTCCTATTCCTAAAATGGCTAATATACTAATCAATAAAACAATTTTTAAACTGATTTTTGGCATCTCTAGCATCGCTTTTGTCACAATTAACATACTGACACCAAGGGCTAAGGTGAAGAAAATATTGTCGTGAACAGCGACAGCTGGATTATTCACTAAATGATTTAGCAGCGTATTTCCAACAAACATGATTGCTGCCCAAATATACAAACGACCATTGTAGCGATAAACATTCCGTGTATAGTTGAACCCTTCTACAGCCATGTAACCAAAAAACACACCGACACAACGAGTAATTACATGAAAAATCAGTGCCCATTCTGGCGGAACAAAATAACTAATATGGTCAAGAACCATTAACCCCATCATCAATAACTTTAAGCGATTTGCGTTCATGAATCGTCTCCTTTATTTTTTCTACAGAAACTATCATATCTTTTTATATAACAGAAAACAACGAACATTCTTGTTAGATTCAACCATTCTTTTTGTCACTTTTGTTAAACTTGGTACCGCAAAGATAAATCTTCAAATAAATAATGTTGGTATTTAAATTGTTCAAAATGAATTTTTCGAATTTCTTGCTTAATGGCTGTTAAGCATTCATCGACCGTCATCAATGATTCTTCTTTCAGAAGCGCCTCTTCTATTAATAATTTGCATTGGCAGTCAATCAATAAAAGTTGACTATAGAATGTGTAAAATGTTTCTTTATTTAATTTTTCAATCAAATTTTTAGCTTGATTCTGCAGCTTTTGATAACATTTGGTCAATTTTTGATAATCCATTAAATCAACTAACTGACCTTGTTTTAACATGTTACTAAAGTCTAAATCCCAAAGCATTTCTTTAGTCGGCTGTTGCAATAAATAATACATAGAATGACTACTAATAATTTCAGTGGTCGGTTCTTCAATTGTTTCATAAAAAGTCACAAAATATTCTCGCTCAATCACAGTAATAATTTCTTCTTCTGAAAGCTCACAATCTTCTAAATTTTGATAGAATATCAATAATTTAATCCGTTCATCTATTTTATTCAGCGAAGCGACTAATTCAGGAAAAAGAACCGACTGACAATTCTCTACTAATTCTCTTGCCTTATTTTGTTCATTTTTATAAAAGTTGTATAACTTTTTCCGCTGTTTTAACGAGTTTAATAAGTTATCGGGTATATTCCAGTAATATTGTTTCTTCATAGCATTCCCACTCTTCTTTTTTATGTACAATTTTACAAAATTGGTCTTAGCCAATTTCGTCTCTAGTTATTCTATCAAAAAAGTGACGCTTTTTTACTGACAATAATTACTCGTTTTACGCCCAAAAAGTGAAAACTCAGCTGTTAAGTAATTATTGGGGCTTGTTTCCCTAGGGCCGAAAAAACTTTTTCCTTTTAAAAGTCCAGAAAAAGACCTACACTAGAGATAGACAAACGTTGGAGGGATTTAAATGGATTTACACTTAACGAATAAATTAGCATTAATTACTGGTTCAACCAAAGGAATTGGCAAAGCAATTGCGATTGAAATGGCTCGTGAAGGGACCGATGTCATTATCAATGGGCGCAATGAAGCCGAAGTAACTAAAGTTGTTAAAGAAATACAAACAATGTTTCCAGACACTCATCCTCAAGCAGGGACTGCCGATATTTCCATTGAAAGTCAACGAGCTACTTTGCTTGAAAAATTCCCTAAAGTCGACATTTTAGTGAACAATATGGGGATTTTTGAGCCAATGGAATACTGGGACATCGATGACGCCACTTGGGAAAAATTTTTTACTGTGAACGTGTTGTCAGGCAATGCATTAGCAAAAGCTTATCTACCTAAAATGCTTGCACAAGATTTTGGTCGCATTATTTTCATCGCTAGCGAAGAAGCGGTGATGCCTTCTGGCGAAATGCCCCAATATAGCATGACAAAAACGATGAATCTTTCCTTAGCTAAAAGTTTATCCAACTTAACTGTTGGCACACATGTCACCGTTAACACGGTTATGCCTGGCTCAACCCTTACCGAAGGTGTAGAAAAAATGTTGGAAGATATGTACGCTGATTCAGACATTCCCAAAGAGGATTGGGAAAAAGATTTCATGAAAAATCATCGTTCTCGTTCACAAATCCAACGGCTCATTCGACCAGAAGAAATTGGTCGTTTTGTTACCTTTGTGGCCAGCCCAGATTCTTCTTCTTTCTCAGGAGAAGCCTTAAGAATCGATGGCGGCTTAGTTCCAACAATCTTCTAAAATAAACAAAAAAGACAGCCAGCAAAAATTCACATTTTTTGCTGGCTGTCTTTTTAAGCATATTAATTGATTACTTACCAAAAGTAAGTTATATTTATCTCGAATTCGAAATAAAAAGAGGTGAAACAATGAACCAACAGCAAGAAGCTTTAAAAGCCTATATCGGTTTATTAAGAACCAGCCATCGACTAGAGCAACTTGCCAAGCAAGATGTCACTTGTTATGACTTAAACATTACAGAATTTTCAGTATTAGAGCTGTTACTCCATAAAGGTCCTCAGACCATCCAAAAAATTAAGGAGAAAATTTTAATCGCTAGCAGTAGCACCACTTATGTTATTGACCAATTACATAAAAAAGGCTATGTAACGCGCACCCCCAGTGAAAAAGACCGACGCATTACTTACGTTGAATTAACAGAAGCTGGAAAAACATTAATTGAAGAAATTTTCCCGACGCATGCAAAGCGAATTGCAGAAGCATTTGAACAACTCTCTTCCGAAGAATTAA
Organism: Enterococcus sp. DIV2385; assembly: GCF_051711925.1. Lineage (NCBI taxonomy): Bacteria > Bacillati > Bacillota > Bacilli > Lactobacillales > Enterococcaceae > Enterococcus > Enterococcus sp. DIV2385. The sequence continues at coordinate 1,452,562 of NZ_JBIONV010000001.1, forward strand.
CACTTCTTCAAAAAACTTTACGAAAAATAACAAATGAAACGAAATGAGGAAATAATGATGAAAAAAGAAGATCAATTATTAGGAATCCACCACGTTACAGCTATGACAAGTGATGCAGAAAAAAACTATCACTTCTTTACAGATGTTTTAGGGATGCGTTTAGTCAAAAAAACAGTGAATCAAGATGATATCTATACTTACCACACCTATTTTGCCGATGATTTGGGTACACCAGGTACAACCATGACCTTTTTCGATTTTCCCAATAACCCTAAAGGATTAAAAGGAACCAATACAATTTCAAGAACAGGGTTCCGGGTTCCTTCAGATGCAGCTTTGACTTATTATGAAAATCGCTTCAATGAATTTGCTGTCAAACACACAGGTATTTCTGAAGAATTCGGGAAAAAGGTCCTTCGCTTTTGGGATTTTGATGATCAAGCGTATCAATTAATCTCTGATGAATTAAATCAGGGCGTTGCAGCGGGCATCCCTTGGAAAAAAGGACCTGTTCCAACAGAATTTGCGATTTATGGCTTAGGACCTGTCGAAATAGCTATTTCCTATTTTCATGAATTCAAAGAAGTCTTTGAAGAAATTCTAGGCTTTCACGTAGTGGCACAAGAAGGCAATCGCTATTTACTAGAAGTTGGCCAAGGTGGCAATGGTGCTCAAGTCATTTTGGTAGACGATGATACTAGCTCACAAGCGCAACAAGGATATGGTGAAGTACATCACGTTGCATTCCGCCTAGCGGATCGTAAATCACTTGGGACTTGGCAAGCGCTCTTTGATCATTTAGGCTTACAAAACTCTGGCTATGTCGATCGTTATTACTTTGAATCATTGTATGTTCGCATTGGACATATTTTAGTCGAATTAGCCACCGATGAACCAGGATTTATGGGGGACGAACCTTACGAAACATTAGGAGAAAAGTTATCTCTTGCGCCATTTTTAGAAAACCGTCGTGAGTATATTGAGAGTGTTATCAAGCCGTTCAATACAAAACGAGCCTAAGGAGGAAAAAACATGCATTCAATTTTTAAAAAAGGACATCTTGAAGCACCTGTCTTTGTGCTACTTCACGGTACAGGTGGTGATGAAACAGCTCTCCTACCAATTGCTCAAGAACTAAATAAACAAGCTACTGTGCTAAGTATTCGTGGTGATGTTTCAGAAAATGGAATGAATCGTTATTTTAAGCGCCTAGCGGAAGGTCATTATGACTTAGAAGATCTAGAAAAACGCGGCGAGGCGCTTCATAAGTTTATTCAACAAGCCGCTAACGAGCATCAATTTTCATTGGATAAAATTATTTTTATTGGCTATTCAAATGGGGCCAATATCGCTATTCAATTATTGCTTACTCACCCCGACAGCTACCATCAAGCTGTCCTCTATCATCCCATGTTTCCTGTTGAATTGACCAATCAACCAGACTTGACCGACACTTCTGTTTTATTATCTCTAGGAGAGCATGACCCGATTGTCCCACTTCCTGAGAGTATGCGTGTGATTCAACTATTTCAGAATCATGGAGCAACCGTACAAGAGGTTTGGACACAAAGTCATCAATTAACTTATCAAGAAATTAAGGAAACACAAACTTGGTTGGCACATCTGTCCTCTTAACAAAAAAGTGGGTCCTAAGTCGAAATGACTTAGGACCCACTTTTTCTATTTTAAGATAATTCACTGTCTGAGCTTCTTTTTATTCTGCCATTTGAACAACTATTTTACCAACTGCATGGTGCGTTTCACTGAGTGCATGTGCATCATAAATCCCTTGTCTAGAAAAAGGGAAAACTTCACCAATAATTGATTTCACTTTTCCAGCTGCCATCAAATCAGCAATTTTTTGTAATTGTTCTCCATTTGGTTGAAGCCAAATACTTTCAGCAGTAATATTTTTTTCGGCTGCCAATTGTTTATCTTCAATGCCCACAATTGAAACAAGACGACCTGTGTTTGGTTTTAAGACGTCAAAACTATTTTTTTGAACCTCACCACCCATTGTATCAAAAACCAAATCAACATCAGCTAATACCTCTGCAAAATTCGTTGTATGATAATCAATCACTTCATCTGCACCAATTTTTTTCAGTAAGGCATGATTTTTTGCGCTAGCGGTCGTGATGACATGTGCGCCCGCTTCTTTTGCTAGTTGAATCGCATAAGTACCGACCCCACCTGCACCAGCATGAATTAAAACAGTTTCTCCTTCTTTAAGGTGACCATGATCAAACAATGCTTGCCAAGCGGTTAAACCAGCCAACGGAACGGCAGCCGCTTCTTCAAAACTAATTGTTTCAGGGATTTTTGCTAATAAATGATCATCCACAATCGTTACTTCTGCATAGGTACCAAAACGAGTAGTTTCAGGACGAGCAAAAACTTTATCGCCAACTTGCCAATCCGTTACTTGACTCCCCACCTCTGTAATCACACCAGCGACATCCCAACCAAGAATAATCGGAAAGGACCAATCAAACATCTGTTTTAAATATCCTTCACGCAATTTCCAATCAATCGGATTAATTGATGTCGCGTATTCTTTTACCAACACTTGATGTTCCGATAATTTCGGTAGTGTTACTTCTGCTTCTTCAAGTACCTCTTTACTTCCGTACTGATTAATCACAACAGCTTTCATAAACCAACTTCCTCTCATTTGTTTCATTTTTCACACTTTTAGTATACGCCTATTGCCTTCTTTTTATATAAGAATATGCTTTAGTTAAATTGAGAGAAAGTGGCTGTTTTTAGTCTATTATTCATAACGTAAAGATTCAATTGGATCTAATTTTGCTGCTCTTCGAGCTGGTAAAGTTCCTGCTAAAAAAGCAATAAACATAATAACTAAGATAATCGTTAGTGAAGATGGCAATGAAAATTGAATTAATTTAAATCCTGTTAAAGCCTTTAAAAAAGAATCCGTTGCTAAACGATTAACTAAATTTCCAACCCCAACAGCTCCTAAAATGCCTAATATTGAGCCAAAAAAGCCAATTAAAGCCGCCTCAACACTAAAAATTGTAAAGACTTTCCCGTTGCTAAGTCCCATGGCTTTCATTAAACCAATTTCTCGCGTTCTTTCTTGGACAGACATATACAGCGTGTTAATAATGCCAAAGCTTGCAGCTAACAAGGCAATTGCACCAAACATGGTTAAAACGCCAGTGATTGCATTGATTATATTACGAATCATGCCAATTTCATCTTCGACAGTAGTCGCTAAATAGCCAGCTTTGTCTAAATCTTTTTTGATGTCCTTAATCTGCTCTGGCGTGCTGTCTTTTTTAACTTCAGCAATAATCATCGCGTATTGATTTTTTAAATGTTCTGGAAGATCTGCTTGATTGATTGAGACAACTTTATCAATCAATGCTTTATTCATCAACGAGAGCCCATTTTGAATGACACTGGCATTTCTAACGCCAACAATTTTTGCTTCAATAACTTGCTCTTGTCCTTTCAAGGAACTTGAGATACCTAATTGAACTGTTTCTCCCACGGCAGCTTTACTAGATGTATAGCCGAGCGCTTTTACATATTCTGGTGACAAATTAATTTCGAAGTCCTGGCTCGTTTGCGAAACTTTACGGCCAGCCGCTAAATCAATGGTCATCTCATCTAGCGCAGAAGTAGCTGAAAATACATATTTATACTTATCTGCTCCTTTTATATAATCGATAGCAACGGATTTCATTGGTTCCACTGATGTAACATCCGAGATTTTTTTAATCTTCTCAATATCTTTTTCAGCAAGCATACTTTGTTGTTGAATCGTACTGGTTTTTTTCTCTGGATTATATTTACTTGGTTCTGTTCCGTTACCAACATTCATCTCCATTTTTGGCTGAATAAATAGCTGATTTGCACCACCGACACTGCCGACTTGTTTGTCAATATAATCATTTACACCAATATTGACTCCTGTAGTTAAAGCTATGGTAAATGCTCCAATAAAGATTGCAATAATGGTCAATACGGTTCGACCTTTATTACGCATTAAATTGGTACTAGCTGATTTTAAAATATCTCTAAATTTCATTTACTCATCTCCTCCTACAATCAAGCCGTCTCGAACATGAACTTGCCGATCACAACGTGCTGCTAAGTCTGGATCATGTGTCACAATAATTAAGGTAATTCCTTTATTTTTATTTAAATCAAATAACAATTCTTCAATTTTCTTCCCAGTGGCAGAATCTAAATTCCCTGTAGGTTCATCTGCAAAAATAATTTGCGGATTATTAACTAAAGCACGCGCTATACATACCCGTTGTTTTTGGCCACCAGATAAATTATTCGCTTTATTTTGAACTTTATCTTCCAAACCGACTGCTTTTAACGCATCTAAAGCCATCTTTTTCCTCTTGCTACCGGAAATCCCACCAATTTTTAATGGTAAAAGAACATTATTTAAAACTGTATCCTTGGCATTCATAAAGAATTGTTGAAAAACAAAACCAAATTCTTCATTTCTCGTTTTATTCAGCACTTTCTTTCTAATACTAGTAACATTTTTACCATTTAAATAAATATCTCCTGAAGTTGGTTGATCTAACAATGCCAAAATGTGCATAAATGTTGATTTCCCAGAGCCACTTTTACCAATTATGGCCACAGATTCACCTTTTTCAACTTTTAAATCAACACCTTTTAACGCATCAAATTTTGTTTCGTTCTTTCCATAACTTTTTTTAATATTTTTTGCTTCAATTACCGCCATGTTACCCCTCCATTTTTCATTCTTTGTCGTTTACTTATTTACAAAGTTTTTTACTCTTTTCATACTCCTTTCTTCTCTTTCTATTTTGACGGAAGCCCTTTCCTTTGTCATGGTACTTCCGATGTATCTCTCAATTAAAACAATAAGAACATGTTCCAAATTCACCTCATTGAACATGTTCTTATTAATTAGTTATGCATTTACGCGTTTAATTTCACGATGTTTATTCAATAAATAGGCCAAGCCAAGATTAATACCAACAAAGCAACTGATTGTCAGAAGAAGTGGCAGGACAGTAAAACCAGTGGATTGATAACCAACCATTGTTTGCAAGACATGGAGCATTCTCAGGCGCATTGGTGCCCCCCCTAATTGTGCAATCGTGCCCAGTAAAATAGGAATCATTAATAACAGCAATAAAACAATGAGTTTTTTTACGCCATCTATCCGATCATTAAAGACACCTGCTAACAAGCCAAGTGAGCCACTAAGCATTAGTAAGATAAAAAAGAGCAACCACGACATGAAAAAGTTTCCTTGCGCATAGACATCAATTAATTTCATTGATAATTGAAAATGAGAAATGAAATTGCCGCTAAATACTTTAATCAGTACAAGTACAGCCAAGGATCCAACCAAAGATAAAATAGCATTACTTACAAAATTCACCAAAAAAATCGTCCAGCGGGAAAGCCCGTTTTGAATAAACAGTTTAAAATCTGTGTTTACCCCTAAAAATGATAGTATCCCCATAAAAACCAGACAAGGAATTACTGCATCAGAGCTGACAGTATTCACGTCGTTAGAAAAGAGCAACCCAATAAGAGGAAAAAGAATGCCGAACAAAGCATAAAAGCCAAAATAAATTGCTAAGGAACGGACTTGATAAATAACACGATACTGCAAAGCTGTTTTAAATTTCATTTTACTTTTCCTTCTTTCTATTGGTTAATTGTACAAAATATGTTTGTAAATTTAGCGGCGCAATTTGAACCTCTGCTTTTTCAGTCGGCAAGTCGCCGTACACGTAAGCCGTAACTGCTCCACCTAAAGTGTCCATGCCTAAGATTTCCAATGACTGAGTATAGCGCTCTACTTGTTCTTTCGGCCCAGAAACAATGCGACCGTTTTTCAAAATTGTTTCAATAGATTCTGCGCGAATCAATTTTCCTTGATCAATGATGATAATATCTTCTAATAAATTCGCAATTTCTTCAATCAAATGGGTGGAAATCACAAACGTACGGGGACGTTCTTGGTATGTCTCAATTAAATAAGTATAAAATAATTCCCGATGATTGGCGTCTAAACCTAAGACTGGCTCATCTAAAAAAATATACTCACAGGGGACGGATAGCGCCACTATTAGTTTAGCAATACTCCGATAACCAGTTGATAATTTTTTGAATGTCTTTTTACTATCTAAACCAAAATCGCTTAACATTTGTTCGGCCAAAGACCAGTCAAAGGATCCATAAAAACCTTCAGTCGTTTTAAAAATATCTTTAATTTTTAACTGAGGAGGAAACAAATTATCTTCACTCATTAAGTAAATATGAGTCAAAGCAGCCTCATTATCGGTCACTGTTTCTCCCGCCAATTTAACGGAACCTGAAGTGGCAAAACTTCGATTATTAATGATATTTAATAACGTACTTTTACCAGCCCCGTTTCTGCCTAAGAGCCCATAAATCGTTTCTTTTTCAAAAGTAATTGAAATATTATCTAGTGCTTTTTTTTGATGATATTTTTTACTTACTGATTCCACCCGCAAACTCATGCGTCATACCCTCTTTCAATTAGTTGTTTTAATTGTTCAGCTGTAATCCCTAATTTTTTAGCTTCTGCGACAACTTCTAAGACTTCTTTATTTAAAAATTCTTCTTTCCGTGCACTTCTTACTCTCTCTTGAGCGCCTGGTAAAACAAACATGCCAATCCCCCGTTTCTTTTCAATCAACTGTCGTTCTACTAATAAATTCATTCCTTTTAAAACGGTGGCTGGATTGATTTGATAACTTTTTGATATTTCTGTGGTTGAGGGAATTTGTTCGCCTTCTAAGTAAGCGCCATTAAAAATTCCTTCGGCAATCTGATCGGCTACTTGCTGAAATAAAGGCTTTTCCCCCGAAAAATTAAATTCCATTTTTACACCTCGCTTAAATGGTTAACTACTTATGTAACTAACTGTATACCCTAGAAATTCTTTTGTCAATAAAAAAACCATTGTTTCCAAAGAAATTTTTCTTTGAAAACAATGGCGATACTTTTGAGTTTATTAAATGATTTCGTTCTTATAGGGTTCCATTGTATAACAATTCATCGGTTGTTTCGTTGACAATTTTTAAGCGATTTTGTTTTTTTATCAAAATACTTTTATAGGTCGTTCCTGTAGCCTTTTCTTCCATCACAAGAATGCGTTTATACTCATTATCAGTGACTTTCTTAATCGTTGTTTGATTTAAGGACGGGATTTTTTCTTTTAGCGTTTTTTCTTCCGCCAGACCTTTTAAGATTTCTGATTCTGTAGTGGAACTTGTGGATTTACTAGAATCGCTTGATACACCTTCGTTATTAGACGCACTTTCAGATGACTTGCGACTTGATTCGGTTACTTTAGGCTGTGATGATTCACTGGTATTGGTTGAATTCATTTGGGTTTGGGTTTGGGTTTGGTTTCCACATGCACCAATCAGTAACCCAACACCTAAGATAGAACTTGCTAAAATTGTTTTTCTAATCATTTGCATGACCTCCTACATCTATCATTACTTTAACCTTAACATTTTTCAGCTAAGAGAACAATTTTTCAGATTAGAAAAGACCACTAGTCGTTATTTAAATAAACGAACTAGTGGTCTTACTTATTTAGGAATGATCTTCATATGAGTGAGTGGGTAATAAACAAATTGTGCTTTCCCTAAGATTTGATCTGCATGTATTGCACCAAAAGAACGACTGTCTTTAGACATACGGCGATTATCACCAAGCACAAAATAGCTATCTTTAGGTAATTTTTCTTGCATTAACAATTCTTTTGAATCAAAATTCGTAGTATAAGGCATCGTTTCATGATCTTTTTTTCTGTTTTTAGTTAAATACGGTTCAGCGATTGGCTGATTATTGACATATAATTGATCGTTTTCGTAACGCACAGCTTCTCCTGGTAAACCAATCACACGTTTAATCAGAATCGATCCTGTGTCTGTTTTAAAGACCACCACATCAAACCGTTTAATTGCGGAGAATTTTTCCATCACAATCATATCTCCTTGATTCAAGGTTTTTTGCATGGAATGGCCATCCACCCGAACAGGAATCAGGAAAAATCCTCTTAAAATAAAAACGGCTACGATTGCTGGTACTAAAATTTTCAGAAAGTACATTAAATACCCAACATAATCACGTTTCTTCTTCAACTTCGTGCCACCTTTTTTCTAGTTTTTTTGAATTTCTTTGACTGCTGTATCGTAGGCAGCGTCATTTTCAAGAATTAATTTACCTAAAGTGGCTTCAATTTTTGTGGCTGTTTCATTGTCGATTTCTCCAGTTACAGGCAAGCCATTTTTCTGTTGAAGATCGCTAACCGCTGCTTTTGTTTCTGCGGTGTAGTTTGCATTGTTTTCATCAACAGGATACGCTAATACAGCTAAAATAGCATTTAAGTTCTGAATATCTTCAGATTGATCTCCTTCTTTTAGCGTTTTATCGCGAGGAATCAATTTTAAATAGGCATACTCGGGGTAATCAGCTTTGATGGTTGGTTCAATTCCTTTTTCGTTGATCCATTCGCCTTTTGGTGTTAACCATTTTAAAACAGTCAATTTTATTTCGGTTTGGTCATTTAAATCCTTCACCGTTTGGACCGTTCCTTTGCCAAATGTTTTCGTTCCAATTAATGGGACATTCGCAGATTCATGCAGTGCTGCAGCAAAAATTTCGGATGCACTGGCACTATTGCCATCAATGATAACTGCAACAGGTTCTTTTACTTTAAAGCCGTCGTCTAATTCTTTGGAAGCAACTTCTTTCATCGTACGACCTTTTTTGTCTTCAAATTGAACAATTGTTTCGCCATTTTTTAAAAACATACTGGCCATTCGCTCTGCTTGATCTAGCAGTCCACCAGGATTTTGGCGTACATCAATTACAAAGGATTTAGCTCCTTTGTCACGTAAATTCGTGATTGTTTCTTTCAATTCTTGATATGTTTTTTTACCAAAGGACGTAATTTTAATCGAGCCAATTTGTGCATCTTTTTTGTCTAACTCACCTGTCACTGTTTTAACGGGAATTTTCCCACGTTTGATTAAGATATTTTTAGTTTCTCCCTCTCTTTGGATAGTCAATTCAACGGAAGTTCCTTTTTTACCTCGGACTTTTGAGACGACTTCTGCTAGTTTCATCCCTTTTGTAGCTGTACCATCAACTTTTTCAATAATATCGCCTTCTTTGATTCCCGCTTTTTCAGCTGGGGAATCTGCTACAGGGGCCTCTGCTACAACTGGTTCGCCATCTTTCATTGTCATAGTGGCACCAATTCCTTCAAAATCGCCAGATAAGCTTTCGTTTAAATCATTGGCAGCAGATTCATTTAGATAAGTTGAGTATGGATCTCCAATGGCTTCAGACATGCCTTTTAAGGCGCCTTCAACTAATTCATTTTTATCTACTTCACCTACATAATTGGTACTAATTTCATTATATAAATCCTGCACTTTGCTTAAATCAGCATTGGTAATTGCCCCTTCTTGACTCATCTTTTTAACACGATGATCAAAATAAATATAACTACTTCCTCCAGCTAAAAATGCGACACAGAGGAGCGAAATAATATATTGATAAAAAGGAACAGTTCGTTTGTTCTTCATAGATTTCATCTCATTTCTAACAAATTCGTCACTACTTTTGTTTACTATAACATGAATGAAAAAAGAGGAAAAGCTTTGTTTGCTTTTCCTCTGGATTTATTTATTGTTTTCAAGGTACTTTTCCCATAACTCATCAAAGATGTCCATGTTGCTTAAATAGTCAGCATTCATTTCTAAATAAGAAGAAAGTTCATGATAATCCTCGGTTTGTTTTGGAAACTGAATATCTTTGGCCGCTTCATTGGCAAAATCAGTTTCAGGATCTTTAGCCGGACCTTTTAATGTCATTAAGTAATGGTAAAAGCTTCGTCTCATGTAAATTAATCACTCCATTTTTCTTCAATAAATTCACTTCTACGTTGATGGGACAATCCATAACGCAAAGCGTCTTTTTTATAAAAGTCTTGATGGTATTCTTCAGCAGGATAAAATGGTGCTGCTGGTTCGATGGTGGTAACAATTGGTTCTGTAAAACGGCCGCTATTAGCTAGACGTTCTTTACTTTTCTCAGCAATTTCTTTTTGTTCTTGAGAACGATAAAAAATAACTGGCCGATAATTATCGCCGCGGTCTTGAAACTGACCGAAAGCATCAGTAGGATCTGTTTGTTGCCAATAAATATCCACTAATTGTTCGTAAGAAATAATCGCTGGATCAAAAGTGATTTCTACTGCTTCCGTATGGCCTGTTGTGTGTGTTAGAACCTGTTCATATGTTGGATTAGGCACGTGCCCACCTGTATAACCCGAAACAACTGAGATAATTCCTGGTTGTGTATCAAAAGGCTGCACCATACACCAGAAACAGCCGCCTGCAAAAATTGCTTTTTCTTCCATCTCTAACACTCCTTTTTTATTTCTCTTTTGGCAAGTATATATTCATCCGAATGTCATCGTCAACTAAATTAATCTTTTCTGCTCGAACAAATAGACCATTTTGCATTCTAAACTGATCTAAACGTAATAAAACAGTTTGATCATCTGGATTGATTTCAACCCATTTAGGTAGTTTGTAAGAACGTTTAGCAAATTTCAATACTTCTTTAATTGGCAAGCCTAACGTTCCTATAGATAAACTTTTTGCTTTTAATTGTACATTACCATTCGCCATCACGTAAGGATCAAAATATAAGTAAAAAGGAATGTCATGCCCTAACACCTGAAATGTTCCATTTAATAAAGCATCATTTTCTAAATAAAATTTATATTTAATCTCCGAACCTTTTTGAAAATCGGCTAAATAAAAGTCAATCAGTTTGTTCACTTGTTGTTTTTTTGACTGAATGGTGACGACTGGCTCGCCTTCTTTTTCAACAATTGCTGGTATTTTCTTTAAATCTGGTTCGCGAACTTGTGTTGCTCGAAATGTCACGAAAGCTACACTACCAATGACTAAACCCACTAGAACAAGAAAAGCGATTTTCCAGGGATTTCGTTTAAGATTGGTTGGTTGTGTCTTTTTAATTGATTTACTTGTTTTTGGCTTTTCTTCATTCATTTTATTCACTACCTTCTGATTTGGTTATCCATTCTTTCTCTGTCTTGACCATTTCATCCCGGACAGCTCCGGCCATAATTTGGTAGCCAAGATTATTCGGATGGAAGCGATCTTCTTCATATAACAAATTGTTTAAATCCTCTTTGCTAGCACTACTTCCTGTAGTTTCTGAGTCACCACCAGTTACGCCAACTTCATCGCCACGACCTTTATAGAGTAAATCATTGATAGGAATGAAATAGGCTCGTTTTTGCTCTTGAACCATTTCTTCGGTTGCTTGATTCCAGTTATCAACGATTTCTTGCATTTCTGTAATTTCGGAAAAGTTTAAGTAGAAGGGATTGTAAATTCCTAAGACATAAATAGGGGCCTTCTCGTTGTACTCTCGGATTTCTTCAAGTAGTCGTCTTACTCGGCGTTGATAGGCTTTTTGTGGACGATTGAACGAGCTGACTTTCAAGTCGAAAATATTACTACTAATTACTTTCATTAAGTCATTTCCACCAACCGTTAGCGTAATCACGTCCGCAGAGGCAAGGCCCTTTTGAATTTCAGGTTTCTCTTTGATTCGTTTTAAAATTTGATCACTACGATCCCCATTTTTCCCAAAATTGTCTGTTTGAACACCGTTTAAGTTGTAGTGTTCTTTTAAATCATCTGCCACAATAGGAACAAAACCTCCACTATTCGTCAAATCGCCAATTCCTTCAGTTAAAGAATCACCGATAGCTGTATAATGAATGACTTCTTTTTGATTTTTTTGAGCAGTTGTGGCCACTTTCTCTTGCTTTAATAGTGGCTTTGCTTTGGGGATGGTCACACTTAACAATGTAAAAACACCTAGCGCAATGAGGATAGGTGTTAAGACGGTCAGCAAAATATGCTGTGTTTGTTTTTTCATCTTCGTCACTTCCTTTTAAATAAACCAACAAGAAATTTTCCTTTTCTTGTTAGAAAGAGGTTGCGTCTACTCATTTAAGAGCGAGACCCAACCTCGTTATTTCTTAGTCTGTATAGTACATAATAGCAAAGGCATTTTTTCCTGTATGTGTTGCAATGACTGGATTCGTATGTAATACGGGAATATCCATGTCTTTAAAGATTGCTTGTAATCCTTCTTTGAATCCATTTGCTAGTTCTAGCCCATCCGCATGAGAAATGCCAATTTGTCGAACATTTGGAATCTTACTTAATTCTGATTTCAATTCGTCAAACCATTTATTAAACGTTTTAACGCCTCGGCCTTTCGCTACAGGAATCAATTCCGTATTTTCAAAGTCCATGACAACTTTCATATTAAAAATGTTTGATAATAATCCTGTTGTACGGCTGATTCGTCCACCTTTAACCAAATTATCTAATGTTGAAATGCCAATGTATAATTTAGTATTTTGTTTGACGCGTTCAATTTCAGCTAAAATTTCTGGAACACCCGCTCCCGCTTGTGCCAATTTTGCTGCTTGAATGACTTGGAAAGACAAACCTTGGTCTGTAAAATCACTATCAATCACCGTTACTTTACTTGATGATAAGTTACTAGCTTGACGGGCCGCTTCAACCGTTCCACTTAAGCCTTTTGTCATGTGAATCGAAATTACTTCACTGCCATCTTCACCTAAGCGATCATATAATTCTACAAATTCACCAATTGGTGGTTGACTGGTTTTGGGTAAGGCCTTCGCATTAGCCATCATGTCCATAAATTTTTCGCCTGGCAAATGATCATCATCTGGATAAACAACGCCATCAACCATAATTGATAAAGGCATCATATGGATATTTAATTCATCTCTAAGACTTTTTTCCATCGTACATGAAGAATCCGTTACGATTTTAACGTTTGTCATAAATTTATCACTCTTTCTTTAAAAGGAACCTGTTTTCATGGTAGAATACCATTAAACGGTTAATTATCTAGTTATAGTATAACAGACACTGCCGAATTTTTCATCAAATTAAAATAAAGGAAGTGAATTTATTGGAAAAAACGCATTTCTCAAAAAAATACCTAATCGTGAACGAAGTCTTAAATGCAGTTACACATGGCATAGGCGCAGGTTTAAGTATTGCTGGCTTAGTCATTTTACTTGTTAAAGGAGCTCGTTTAGGCTCACCGATTCACGTGGTATCTTATGCTATTTATGGCTCCATGTTGATTCTACTTTTTTTATCTTCAACGTTATTTCATAGTTTAATTTTTACAAGAGCCAAAAAGGTCTTTCAGGTCTTCGATCATAGTTCTATTTTCTTATTGATTGCTGGTAGCTATACGCCATTTTGCTTAATTAGTATTGGCGGTTGGTTAGGTTGGACCTTATTTAGTTTAGTCTGGTTAATCGCCATCGTCGGTATTGTCTATAAATCCCTCACGTTGCATAAACAAGAAACAGTGAAAAACATTTCAACGATTATTTATATTGTTTTAGGTTGGCTCTGTATCATCGCTGCTCGTCCGTTATATGAATCTCTTGGGTTTACAGGAACAGCGTTATTGGTCGCAGGGGGTGTGTCTTACACATTAGGTGCAGCCTTCTATTCATTGAAAAATGTGCGGTTTATGCATGTGGTTTGGCACTTGTTCGTCATGCTTGCAGCGATCCTCATGTATTTTTCTGTTCTCTTTTATACGTAATCGCAGCACAATAAGAACACGATGCTCAAAGCATCGTGTTCTTTTATTGCCCTAAATCTCTTTATTATAAAGGATTATTCCTCTTTTCGAATTATTTTAACATAAATTAGTAGAAAAGACTTTACAAAACGAACGTACATTCGTATAATAACAATACGAACACTCGTTCGAATCAAATGAAGAGGTGATACACATGGAAGCAATTCGTCGTGTTGGATTTTTATTTTTTGTATTGGTTATAGGTATTTTTTTGGGAACATTAGGATTACGTCTTGCTTTTATGATCGTGACGCCGTTATTTATTCTTTGGTTTATGTCATGGGATGAGAAGCGTTATACACGTACACGTAAACAACAGCAAGCAAGATACGTTTATCGTAAGTTCCCTTAATAAATAATAAAACGGTGTGTTCCCCCCAAGCTATGCTCCGTTTTTATAAATATGTCAAAGAAAGAGCGAAGGATTAAATTCCTTCGCTCTTTCTAATTAAATTAGATTAGTATTCCATTAAGGTAACAATATCGTAGCCATCAATTTTATCACGGCCATGTAAATCCATTAATTCAATTAGGAACGCACAACCAACCACAATACCACCTAATTGTTCGACTAATTCGATGGTTGCTTTAATTGTACCACCAGTTGCTAACAAGTCATCACAAATCAAAACACGTTGACCTGGTGTGATGGCATCTTTGTGCAACGTTAATGTATCTGAACCATATTCTAAGTCATAAGTCACTTCGATGGTTTCACGAGGAAGTTTTCCTTTTTTACGAACCGGAGCAAAGCCAACCCCTAGTTCATAAGCCACTGGACAGCCGACAATAAAGCCACGAGCTTCCGGTCCTACAACCATATCAATTCTTTTTTCTTTCGCGTAATCCACGATTTGTTTCGTTGCTTCACGGTAGGCATCCCCATTAGCCATTAATGGAGAAATGTCACGGAACACGATCCCTTTCTCAGGATAATCTGGAATGCTTGCAATGTAATCTCTTAAATCCATTTTTATTTGTCCTCCTCATTCCACAGCCATTGTTGTATTGTTTGACAATCACTGTAAAGTAGAAATTCTTCTGTTTTTATTTTTTTCAATCGTTGTTGGTACACTTGACTTTCAGTCAATGGTCGATTGTCGGGTTTCTCAATACTGTTTAAAACACCGCTTTCTATTGTAACAAATCCTAAGTCAAAAAACACCTGTATCATGAAAATTAATAATTTTTCTTGGATATTTAAGTAATTTGCCACCTTCGATAGCTGGGAACGTAGATTTACTTCTTTTTGCTGCAAAATAAATTTATACAATGTTGCAAATTGTTCACGTGAAGCCATACCGTTTAAATAAGCTTCTTCTGGTGAAATAAACATCATGTATATACGTTGTATCTCAGTTGCTTCAACAATTTCTTTAACCGTGATTGCTTCCACAGGACAGTCGACAAAAACCAGTTGTTCGATTTGATTTTGAGAAACAGCTTCCACCAATTCTTCTTGGTTTGACCAAACAATAATATTAGCGGTTGGATCTGAAATGAATTTTTGATTTTTTTCATCAAACAAAAGATAAGCTGTTGCTTCTGAAGGAATTGGTTTCGTTTGATTATTTTTGCCACGAAAATCAAATAATTGTCTTCCCAATACAGCAAAATCAGTCACCATTAATTGTGGTTTCTTACGACCATTCCATTCATTGATGGAAAGTTGGCCTGCCACATCGGCGGTTCCTTGTGCTAGTTCATCCGCTTGAGGCCCCATTTGAAAAGCAATTGCATCCAATTGTGCCCCTTCTTGATTCATTTGAAATTTCAGATGTGCATTATCTGCACCAATTTGCCGAATTTGCGTAGGCGTGATTTCCTTAAATACAAAAGTTGGCACAGTATTATCAGTCCCAAAAGGCGCCAAAATACGCAATTGATCAATAAAAGTAGTCGTTGCCTGCGAAACCGCTAAGCTCTCACTAATGAGCAACTCTTGTCCATTAGCCATATCAATTTGATTTTTTTCAATAAAGTGTGCCAAATGTTCTTGAACAAAAGGAATATTTTCAACAGGTAAAGTCATTCCCGCTGCCATATGATGCCCACCAAAATGAGTGAATTGCTCACGCACTTCGTTCAACGCCTCATAGAGATTCAATGCGCTAATGCTACGTCCAGAGCCTTTAGCGGTCGTACCAGATTCATCTATTGCTAAAATAATGGTTGGTTTCCCCGTTTCTTGCATAATGCGGCCCGCGACAATCCCTAAGACGCCTTCATGCCAGCCTTGTTTCGCTAAAATATGGACCGGCGCATTCGGGTCGATTAAATCCAGGGCTTCTTTGGCAATCGTCGTTACAATGTCTTTTCGTTCATTGTTTTGTTGATCAATATATTTAGCGATTTCCAGCGCTTGTTCTTCATCAAATGTAGTCATCAATTCAACACCTGGTGCAGCTTCCCCTAATCGACCTAATGCGTTTAAACGAGGTCCAATGGTAAAGCCAATTGATTCTTCTGAAATAGCTTCCTTTTTCACACCCGCTTCTTGTAATAAAACGTCTAAACCAATTCGATCACCAGTTTGAATCATTTGAAGGCCCATTTTGACAAACGTTCTATTTTCATCGGTTAATGAAACCAAGTCAGCAATTGTCCCAATTGCTACCAAATCTAATAACTCAATTGGCAATTCACCAAGTAACGCAGTAGCGACTTTGAAAGCCACACCAACACCAGCTAAATCTCCAAAAGGATAGTCTCCTTGCGGATGTCTAGGGTGGACAATCGCATAGGCTTCTGGTAATTGTTCAGGCAATTCATGATGGTCAGTAACGATTACATCTACTCCTTGTGCCATAGCGTAGTTAATTGCTTCATGTCCGGCTACACCATTATCAACGGTTACAATTAATTGGACTCCTTGTTCAATTTGTTCAGCAAATACGTCTTTATTAGGCCCATATCCATGAACAAAACGATTCGGTAGAAAGTACTGAACCATGCCACCGACTAATTCGATTGCTTCTTTCATAACCGTGGTACTAGTGATGCCATCTGCATCATAATCCCCATAGACAAGGATTTGTTCACCCGCTTCGACGGCTTGCTGGATGCGGGCTACCGCTTTCTCCATATCATGCATTAAGAACGGATCATAAATATCTTCGATAGTCGGATGTAGAAACTTACGTAATGCTTCTTCTGTCCGGATATTGCGGTGCCATAAAAGTTGGCCAATTAATGGATTAATTTCTTCTTTTTTTAATTGTTCTATAAATTCTACAGGTAATTCTGTCTTTGTCTGTAACTGCCATTGATAGTTTGATTTTTTCACGACGTCACTCCTAACCAAGTAATTATAGCAAAATTTTTCCAAAAACTAAAGAAAGCATTTTTTTAAATCTGAGAAAAAAACTGTGATATCTGTTAGATAAATAGCAGATATCACAGTTTTATTTTAAAAGAAACTTAGTGATAAAGTCTCTTCCTTATTTTTGTTCCTCTTCATTCACACGAGGTTTCACATAACGATCAATACGACTACCTGACACAGGCGTTGCGTCTACTTCTGTGTTTGATGTTTGTTCGTTGACCACTGGTTCTGCGACTTGTGGTGCTGCCGCTTGTTTGGCTTGCAAATCAGCCAATTGATTATCAAAAGAACGTTGAACTTTTTCCGTTTCTTCTTTGACTAATTTATCCATATCATTTTTATAAATATCCAACTCTTTTTGTACAGCTTTTAATTCCTTACGTTGGTTCCAAATGGTGGTTGTGGAGGTTAGTAACCCAACTAGTGCGCCAATAATTGCAGAACCTAAAATAATTAAGATTAACGGTCCACTAATTTTAGTAAAACCAAAGTTTACTGGAACAGCTTGATTATTTAAAACAGCAAAAATAACAACAATTAAGACCAACACAAGGCCCAAAATAACACGCCATTGATTTTTCATGACTTGATCGACTCCTTTATTTTTTATTTAAAATATTTCCCGCTATGAAATCTCCTAAATGTGGAAACAATGTATAAAAGCGGGCAGCTGCTTCCATGACAAACGGACGATTAATCTCACGTCGAGAAGTCCCCATACTCCCAACCACTTCTTTCGCTAATTTCGTAGGGTCTAAAACAATTTTATCCACCGCAGCTAGATAAGTGCCTGTCGGGTCCGCCTTATCAAAGAATTCTGTTTGGATTGGTCCTGGATTGACAGTCGTTACTGCTACACCCAACGGTTTCAATTCTAAACGTAAAGCATTTGAAAAACCTAACACAGCAAATTTCGTTGCAGAATAAACGGTTGATTTAGCTGTAGCCATCTTCCCAGCCATTGAAGCAACGTTGATAATATGTCCTTGCCCAGCTTCAATCATTTTAATAGCTACTTTTTGAGTAAACGTCATCATTCCTAGAACGTTGACATCAAACATTTGGCGTGCAACAGCCAAGTCAATTTCAACAAAATTTTCAAACAAGCCAAAACCAGCATTGTTGACTAAAACATCTATAGGACCAACTTCTGCTGAAATAGCTTCAACCACACGTTCAACGCTTTCTGGATCGGCAATATCTAATTGATAAGAAAATGCTTCTCGTCCGCTCAAAGCAGCACACTGCTCGCGAACTTTACCAATCAAATTAATTCTGCGGGCGCAGACAACGACGACCGCCCCTTGTTTAGCTGCTTCATAACAAATTTGTTCACCTAAACCAGCTGAACCTCCAGTTACGACAACGACTTTATTTGTTAAATCCATCTAAGCTCCTCCTTCATTGGCAAATGGAATCTCAATGATATCCATATCTTTTACGATTTTTGTATTGGGGAAAATTTCTTGGGCTTCTTCTTGAAGCTGATAGGCCTCTTTGGTTAAATAACGGGCACTAATATGCGTTAAGATAAGTTGTTTTACTTGCGCTTCTTTTGCAACTTCAGCTGCTTGTTGACTGGTTGAGTGGAAGTAGGCTTTTGCCATTTTTGCTTCGTGTTTATTAAACGTACTTTCATGGACTAAAACATCCGCTCGTCGTGCTAAGGTTACACTATTTTTAGTTTTGCGAGTGTCTCCTAAAATCGTCACGATTCGTCCAGGTTTACGCTCTCCCACAAACGCTTGTCCATTAATTTCCTGTCCATCAAAAACAATCGTTTCACCACGTTTGAGTTTGCCATACAATGGCCCAGAAGGAATCCCTAAAGCTTGAAGTTTCTCTACTTGTAATTCTCCTTCATGCGCTGCTTCCTCAATTCGATAGCCAAAGCTCGTGATGCCATGGTCCAAGATATTACAGCGAACAGTGAATTGTTTATCTTTAAAAATAACGTCATTTTCTTTCGTTAATTCAATAAATTTCAGTGGATAGGACAACCGCGATTGCGAGACCCGTAAAGAAGTCTTGACAAAATCAGCAATCCCAACTGGTCCATAGATTTCTAAAGGTTCTGTCCCGCCCTGAAAAGAACGACTACTTAACAAACCAGGTAAACCAAAAATATGATCCCCATGTAAATGTGTAATAAAAATCTTTTCAATTTTTCTTGGGCGAATACTACTTTTTAAAATTTGCAATTGAGTCCCTTCCCCACAATCGAAGAGCCAAACTGCATTTCGTTCATCTAATAATTTCAACGCAATCCCTGTGACATTGCGATGTTTTGCTGGCACACCAGCGCCTGTTCCTAAAAATTGTATTTCCATCTGCTACCATACTTTCTTTTAAACTTCCTTTTTATTTTAGAAGAAGTTTGCTCCTTTAGCAAATAATAATTTATCTATTTTCTCAAAGTTTTCTTCTTAGTTTACCGTATTTTACGATAAAATAACAAAAAATTAGCAAACTACCATAAAAAACCGTGATTTCTTAGTATTTTAAAAGACTGTTTCCCTTTATTCAGAAAACAGTCTTTGATCCTTATTCTTCTTTCGATGTCGCTTCTTTGTGTTGTTCTTTTTTTGCTTGCCACGATTGTTTCGCTTCATTTGCAACTTCGTTCGCATCGTTAATTTCTTGTTGGACTTCCTCTAAATCAAGCCGCGTGATTTCGCCACCTAAGTCAAACATAACCAATTGGTTGAGCGGACGGTTGTCTTCTTCTTCTGCAATTAATAACAATCCCGTTTGTCCTTCATCAATCTTTTGAATCACATGTTCAAAAACTGTTTGTGCTTCTTGAATTTCTTTGGCGTCTTTGCTTGCACCATACATACTTCCAGCAAACCAGCCAAAAAGAATGCCCAGAGGACCACCTAATATGCCTACTAGCATCCCAATCATGCTATCTTTTGATGTATGATTGTTGCCTGTAAAATCGATAAAATCATTGATTTTAAATTGATGCTGGCCATCATTAACATGCGTAACAACCGCCATTTGCTCACCTTTAAGCTGTCTTTCTGCCTGCATCTTTTTTATTTCGGAAAATGCTTGGTACGATTTACTTTCAATATCAAAGTTCATAATGATAATTCGTTTTGCCATACAAATCACTCCTTTATTCTGGATACATCTATTTTAGCAAGAAAGGCCTGTCTCTAGCAATGAAAACTTTTTGGTTATGTATAAAAAAAGAAGATAGCTAGGCTACCTCCTTGTTAATGCTTATTTACCATCAAGAATATTTAAACGGACCTTTTTCGGACCATCGATACGTACACTATAAACAATTGTCCGAATTGCTTTTGCAACACGCCCTTGTTTACCAATGATACGTCCAATATCTTCTTTGGCCACAGTCAAATTATACTCGAGGAAATCAGTTGATTCCTCAATTTCTAATGAGACTGCTTCAGGTTGACTGACTAACGGACGGACAATAGTTAAAATTAACTCTTTCACATCTGCCATATTCAATCACCTTATTTCTTAACGTTTTTAGCTTCATGATGTTTTTTCATAACGCCTTCTTTTGAAAGGATGTTACGAACTGTATCAGAAGGTTGCGCACCTTTAGATAACCAATCTAAAACTAAATCTTCTTTTAAAACTACTTCTGCAGGGTCTTTCAAAGGGTTGTAAGTACCTACAGTTTCGATGAAACGTCCATCACGAGGAGAACGAGAATCAGCTACTACAATACGGTAAAAAGGACTCTTTTTAGAACCCATACGTTTTAAACGAATTTTAACTGCCATTATTAAATACACCTCCATTAACTTAATCACAAGAGTTAGTTTAACAGATTAACAACAACCTGTAAAGAGTTTTTTCTTGACACCTTTACTTTTTTTCAATTTTTTTAGCCAATTTGCAGGAAAACAAACGAAATAATGAAGAATTTTTACAAAATTTGATAATAGTTGTACTGGTTTCTCACTTGAAAGCCTTCTGTTTGATAGAGATGAAGCGCTGCTTGATTTTCTGTTTCAACTTCTAAAAAAATAGTCGCTGAGGCTGAATTTTCTAAAATCATTCGGAGCGCAGACTGTAACACTTGACGGCCAAGACCGCGACCTCGTTGCGTTTT
This sequence comes from Enterococcus sp. DIV2385, assembly GCF_051711925.1. Taxonomy (NCBI): domain Bacteria; kingdom Bacillati; phylum Bacillota; class Bacilli; order Lactobacillales; family Enterococcaceae; genus Enterococcus; species Enterococcus sp. DIV2385. The sequence goes on from NZ_JBIONV010000001.1 coordinate 1,473,759, forward strand.
TGTCACAACAAAGCCATAAATCCCCCATTCGTTTTCAAAATGATCCAAACGTAGCGTGGCTAAAAGTTGATTGTTTTCTTTATAAATAAGTGTTCGTTGAAGGTCTTCCGGCAAAGGCGTACCTTCGAGTAACCTAGCCAAGGAATGCAAATCAGCCACTTGTGGTCGGAGAAGTGTCAGCTTCGCCAACGCCTGTGAGTAAGTTTCTCTTTGAAAAACCAGATACTGTTCTGAAAAAGCTGGCACAATTCCTTGTCTATTAAAATAATTCAGACCAACAGATTGCTTGTCGTCCATCACGAGAAAGACTTCTTTCATTCCCCACAAAGCTGCTTGCTTTTCGAGTTCTTGAACAAGTTCTTCAAAAAATGGCCCTACATTTGGCGCAACAATCGTCGCTTCCAAGGTTTCCCCATCAAAACAATACCCTACGATATATGCTTGAATGGTTTGTTCCTTCCTGTATAAACCATAATAAGTATAAGCTGATTCCTCAGGAAATGTTTGTTCCAATTTATAAAAAGTTCCTTGTTTAATCATTTCCTTGTTTCTTAATTCAGTCAATGTTTGTTTCTCCAACGGTGTTAACTGTCGGCGCCAATTTATTTTTTTATTCAAGCAGTTGCTCCTTTACTCATCCTTTTACTAGCTATTATACGTGAAGTTACGAAGTTCAACAATGTACAAGGATAAAACGTTTGCGCTTTTTTTGAAAAAGTACTATCATAAAGTAAGTAAAAGAAAAATGGAGGGATTTACATGACAAAAAAAATTGGTATTTTTGTAGGGAGTTTAAGAAAAGATTCATTTAACAAATTGGTAGCAAAAACAATGGCGGACTTATTTCCAGCTGATTTCGAACCTGTTTTTATTAACATTGGTGATTTAGAATTATACAATCAAGATTTGGATGATGAAGGAACCCCCACCGAAGCTTGGACAACATTCCGTGAAGAAGTTAAACAAGTAGATGGCGTAATGTTTGTAACACCAGAATATAACCGTTCAGTACCAGCTGTTTTAAAAAATGCATTGGATGTCGGTTCACGTCCGTATGGCGAAAGCGTTTGGGATAAAAAACCAGGACTTGTGGTGAGTGTTTCACCAGGTGCAATTAGCGGATTTGGTGCGAACCATCATTTAAGACAATCATTAGTCTTCTTAAATGTTCCAACTTTACAACAACCTGAAGCCTATATTGGCGGTATTACGAACTTAATTGGTGAAGATGGTAAAATTATTGATGGCACTGTTGGTTTCTTACAATCAATTGTAGATGCTTACGTGGATTTCTTTAATCGCTTAACTGCCTAATTGAATCAATCGAGAAAAAGTGAGGCAACTTTTTACAGGTTGTCTCACTTTTTCTATTTTTTTGCTTGACCCTCTCGTTACGTAAAGGTTTATGATAGATTTTGTCAGGAGGAATGAATGATGGAATATACAATTAAAAAAATGGCTTCACTATCTGGCGTCAGTGCACGGACGTTAAGATATTATGATGAAATTGGTCTTCTTCAACCAGCCAGAATTAATTCTTCTGGTTATCGAATTTACGGGCAAGCCGAGGTGAATCGTTTGCAACAAATTCTTTTTTACCGTGAATTGGATCTGAAACTAGATGAAATTAAAGAAATTTTGGAGCAACCTGACTTTAATGTTGAACAGGCTTTATACGAGCATCAACAAAAACTATTGGAAAAGCGCAATGAAATTGATCGTCTTTTAGCCTCTGTTCAACAAACCTTACACCATTACAAAGGAGAGATAAACATGTCAGATCAGCAAAAATTCGAAGCATTCAAACAACAACGAGTTCAAGAAAACGAAGAAAAATATGGTAAAGAGATTCGGGAAAAATATGGCAACGAAACGATTGAACAAGCCAACAAAAAATATTTAAACTTGACGGAAAAAGACATGCAAGCAATGCAGAACGTGGAAAAAGATTTATTTTCTAAGTTAGCCATGTATCAAAAATCACCCAAGTTGACTAGTCAACTTGCGCAAGAAATTTTCCAATTACACAAAGATTGGTTAATGTACTCTTGGTCAAGCTATTCGCCAGAAGCACACAAAGGGTTAGGCCTTATGTATGTTGGCGATGAACGATTTACGTCATATTATGAACAACACGGTGCTGGTTTTGCCGAAGCGTTAAACGCAATTATCCAAAACTACGCTTAAACAGAAAGTGCGCCATCAGTCTCTTCGACTGATGGCGCACTTCTGTTTCTTACGATAATTAACTAAAGCCTGTTTATCTTTTTTTCTTTTTCTTCTTTTTGTTTTTCTTCATCATACGATTCATGGCCATTTTACCTAACTTGCCTTTAACACCGCCACCTAGCATTTGATCCATACCAGGAATGTTCATATCCCCTTTGGACATTTGTTGCATCATTTTTTTGGATTCTTTAAATTGTTTAATCATACGATTGACTTCAACCACACTATTTCCTGAACCAGCTGCAATTCTGCGGCGGCGACTAGGATTTAATAGATCAGGATTTTCACGTTCTGCAGGGGTCATTGATAAGACCATCGCCCGTTTCCGTGCCACATCTTTTGGATCGACTTTGACATTTTCAATACCAGGCATGTTACTCATTCCAGGGATCATTTTTAATAAGTCTTCAATCGGTCCCATGCCCATAACTTGATCCAATTGCTCAATGAAATCGTTAAAGTCAAAACTGTTTTCTTTCATTTTTTGAGCAAGTTCTTCTGCTTTTTTCTCATCGTAATCTTGTTGCGCTTTTTCAATTAGCGTCAACATGTCCCCCATACCTAGGATACGACTCGACATACGATCGGGATGGAAAATTTCTAAATCGGTTAATTTTTCACCAGAACCGACAAATTTAATCGGAGCGCCCGTTACTGCCCGAATTGACAGCGCAGCCCCCCCACGAGTATCGCCGTCCATTTTGGTAATAACAACCCCAGTAATTCCAAGCTGTTCATTAAAACTATCTGCAACGTTGACAGCATCTTGCCCCGTCATCGCATCAACAACTAACAGAATTTCATTGGGATTAGCCAACTCTTTAATTTGTTTCAATTCGTCCATTAAAGCTTCGTCAATGTGTAAACGGCCGGCCGTATCAATTAAGACATAATCATTTTTCTTTTCTTTTGCTAATGCTAACCCTTGACGAACAATTTCCACTGGATTAGCATCTGTTCCCATATCAAAAACGGGAACTTCTAATTGTTGACCTAAAACCTTCAACTGATCAATCGCTGCTGGACGATAAACGTCACCAGCGATTAAAAGCGGACGAGCGTTTTCAGTTTTCATTAAGTGTTTGGCTAATTTACCAGTAAAAGTTGTTTTACCAGCCCCTTGTAACCCTGTCATCATAATCACTGTCGGGATTTTTGGAGATTTATTCAGTTCAACCGTTTCTGAACCTAACGTTTTCGTTAATTCTTCATCAACAATTTTTACAATTTGTTGGGCTGGTGATAAGCTTTCTAATACTTCGACTCCTACTGCCCGTTCTCTGACACGTTTTGTGAAATCTTTGACCACTTGTAAATTAACGTCGGCTTCTAATAAAGCCAAACGGATTTCTCGCATCATTTCTTTTACGTCGGCTTCGGAAACTTTTCCCTTACGACGGATTTTACTCATTGCCTGTTGTAGGCGGTTTGTTAAACTCTCAAAAGCCATAGTTTCATTCCTCTATTTCTTGAATTTGTTCAATATATTTTTTGATTTCACTATCTTTGGGATAAGTTTCTTGAACATACTGCTGTAGTTGTTCAAGATATTCTTTCCGTACAACATAGTTTGAATAAAGATGTAACTTTTTTTCGTATTCTTCTAAAATTTTTTCGGTTCGTTTAATGTTATCATAAACCGCTTGGCGACTAACCTCATATTCTTCCGCAATTTCTCCTAAAGAAAAGTCATCAGCATAGTAAAGCTCCATATAATTCATCTGCTTTTCCGTTAATAATGTCGAATAAAATTCAAATAACGCATTCATGCGGTTTGTTTTTTCCATTTCCATGAGCCGTGCTCCCATCTTCAATCCCTTATAGGTTACCGATTTCATAGGGAATAGTCAATCTTTTTTTACTAAGTTTTTACCTTTTAAAAAGAAATGTCCGCAAGTTGCCATGCTTCTTCAGAATAAACGGTCATTCCTTGTTGAATAAAATAAGCAGTTGCGACTCCAACTCCAGCTTTTTTAATGCCAGAAAATTGTCCATCATAAATCAGCTGGCTGCCACAGCTGGGACTTTTTTCTTTCAAAATCAAGGTTGTAATTTGTTGGGCTTTTAATTTTTGATACGCGCGTTGTGCCCCTGCTTTAAATGCCACAGTCACATCTTCCCCGTTATCCGTATATACATAAGCAGTATTCGCCCAAACATCAAAGCCATCCCCGCCAATGATTTCTGCTGGCGGACGTGGAATAGGCAACTCTCCTAAAACTTCGGGACAAATCATTATTGCTTTTCCATTAGTTATAAGTTGTTTTAACGCTTCTTGTTCTTGAGATTTTCCATCGTAACGGCAACAAATCCCACCTAAGCAACTACTAATACCAATCATTCGCTTCTCCTCATTTCATTTCTCTATTATACCATGAGTTGACTTTTCTCAAAAGTAGCATTCTCGCTTACTTTAAAGTACGTTCTTCCTCTAAAAATATGTTAAACTAACAATAGTGAAATATACACTTATTTTCAGAAATTTCTTGAAGGAGTTATGTAAATGAAAAAAGTTCTTGTCGTCGATGATGAACCATCGATTTTAACTTTGTTAACCTTTAATTTGGAAAAAGAAGGCTATCAGGTGACTACTTCCGAAGATGGTAAAAACGGCTTCGAATTAGCTTTGTCTAATCAATATGATTTTATAATTTTAGATGTAATGCTTCCTGGTATGGATGGCTTAGAAATTACCAAAGCACTTCGTCGAGAAAAAATTGACACGCCTATTTTGATTTTAACTGCCAAAGATGAACAAGTAGATAAAATCATCGGCTTAGAAATTGGGGCAGATGATTATTTAACAAAACCTTTTAGTCCCAGAGAAGTCCTAGCACGCATGAAAGCTATTTTTCGTCGTTTAAAACCTACCACGACCGAACCGCTTCAAGAGGACACACCTAAAGCTCCGCTTGTGATTGGCGAGATTCGTGTGGATGAACAAAATTATGAAGTCTTTGTGCGCAATCAGCCCATTGAACTAACACCGAAAGAATTTGAATTACTCGTTTACTTCATGAAACGCAAAGATCGGGTCATTAATCGGGAAACCTTGTTGGAACGAATTTGGCAATATGACTTCGCTGGACAAAGTCGCATCGTCGATGTCCACATTAGTCATTTACGTGATAAAATCGAGCCCGATCCCAAACGGCCCGTTTACTTAGTAACTGTCCGTGGCTTTGGCTACCGTTTTCAGGAGCCAAAACGATGAAAAAGAGACTGCGGATTGAATATTTTTTAGTTGCGGCAGTCATGCTTTTATTATTTGTCGGGAGTATTGCAGCGACCAATTTTTTCTTTCAAAAAGAAATGGTTGCTCAGCAAGAAACCTATTTAAGAAGAAAAAATACCCTTTTAACAGACCAGTTGCCCCCTTCCGTTTTCGAAAAAGGGCAACTGACAAACCAACAACAACTCCTTGTCACCCATGCGTTAGATGATGCAGAAGAACGGGTAACTTTGTTGCAAAAAAATGGTACCGTCTTTTTTGACAGCAGCCAAAATGAACCGCTAGAGTCGCACAAAAAACGACCTGAAATCGCTGCGGTTCTATCAGGAGCTGCCTATGGTTCAGCCTTACGAAAGAGTAAAACGTTAAATAAAGAACTTCTGTACGTTGCCACGCCTGTTTTAAAATCAGGAGAAATCGTTGGCATTATTCGGATTTCGGAACAAACTGCGCTATTTTCTAAAAATATCCAATCTTTTCGTCGCTATATTATCTTTACATTTGGCATCTTGTTCCTACTAATTACCTTGTTTATCTTTTTACTGTTACGGCAAAAAAATCAACCGCTAGTGACTGTCTTACCGATTCTGAAACGAATGCTTAAACATCCAGATGAAAATCGATCCATTATCCAGCAATCTTCTGAATGGAATGAACTTTACGAAACTATTAACCTACTGAGTCAACAAGTAAGTCAAACGTATAAAGCGTATACGTCTGCGGATGAGCAATTTCACGAACTTTTAGATGAGTTGATGATTGGTGTCTTTATCATTGATACGCAAGGACGGCTTCGTCTGTTGAACCCTAAAATGCAGGAAATGTTAGGACTCTCTGCTAAAAATATGCAAAGCAATTATCTCGAAGTGATTCAAGACTCCGATTTGATTCATTTAATCCATCAAGTCGTTGCTGAAAAAAACAGTTTACATCAAGAAATCACTGTGACACAAGGACCCACACCTTTACGATTAGATCTTTCTCTTCGTTACTTGGATGATCAAAGCGCCAATGATTATCAAGTGTTAGGAATTGCCTATGATTTAACGCGCGTTCGCCAACTAGAAAAAATGCAAAAAGATTTTGTATCAAACGTGTCTCATGAATTAAAAACGCCTGTCACTTCTCTTTTAGGCTTTACCGAGACACTCATAGACGGCGCCAAAGAAGATCCGGAAGTCCTTAATCAATTTTTGCACATCATGCAAAAAGATGCCCAGCGTCTGCAACAATTAATTCAAGAAATTTTAGAACTTTCTCGGGGCAGCGCAACAATTCCTTATGCAGAACAAGAAATTACTTTAGAAAAATTTATTACAGAAATTCTCGGTTCTTATCAGCAACAATTGGCAGCAAAACAGCTTAAAACAGTCGTTCATGGTCTGCCAGAGAGCCAGTTTTTCACCAAATACGAATTGTTTTATCCAATCGTGAAGAATCTAATTGAAAATGCCATTCAGTATTCCCAAGAAAATGGTCAGATTACTATTTCTTATGCTATTGAAAATCAGCAATTACGTTTATCTGTTCAAGATACTGGCATTGGCATTAGTCAAAAAGACCAAGAACGGATCTTTGAACGGTTCTATCGTGTCGATAAAGCACGTAGCCGTCATTCTGGTGGCACCGGTCTAGGTCTAGCTATTGTCCAAAATTACACAGAATTATTAGGCGGTAAAATCGCCATTGATAGTCACTTAGGCTTAGGGACCACTTTTACAATCACCTTGCCTTTAACAAAAAAAGAAGCCTAAAAAAACTCAGCCAATCCTGTTTATTGGCTGAGTTTTTTGTTTATTTTTCAGTTACTTTTCCATTTACATCACGTTCTACTTGCATATCTGTGATGGCTAAATAACCTAAGTCTTTGACAATTGTTTTTTGAACATCATCGGTGACCATATAGTCTAAGAAGGCTTTTACATCTTTATTAGGCTCCCCTTTTGTATACATATGTTCATAAGACCAGATTTTCCATGAATTGTCTTTCACGTGTTCTTCTTTTGGTTCAACACCATCAATGCTTAAGGCAACAGTGGAATCATCCATATAAGAAAAAGCTAAATAGCTGATTGCTCCTGGTGTTTGTTCAACAATTTTACGAACTGTTCCCGAAGAATCTTGTTCTTGTGATTGAACTGGTTTAGCTCCATCTAAGCCCCATTTTTCAAATGTTGCTCGGGTGCCACTTCCGTTTGCGCGATTTATTACGACGATTTCTTGATCTTTGCCGCCCACTTCTTTCCAGTTTTTGACTTTGCCAGTAAAGACATCAATCAATTGTTGCTTCGTTAAATTCTTCACGCCGACTTCTTTGTTGACCACTGGTCCCATACCGACCACGGCCACCCGATGATCGACTAATTTAGAGGCATCCACGCCATCTTTCTCTTCGGCAAACACATCGGAATTTCCAATGGTCACTGCGCCATCTGCAACTTGCGAAAGTCCTGTTCCGCTGCCGCCACCTTGGACAGAAACTGTATAATTGGGATGTTCTTGTGTAAATTGATCTTTCGCAGCATCTACTAACGGTTGTAAAGCGGTGGAACCAACAGCGACAATTTTAACTGGTTTGTTACTATCCGCTTCGCTGGATTTTTCAGTTGTGCCTCCTTGAGCTCCGCACCCAGTTAATAATAACCCTAGACTCAGCATAGTTGCTGCAATTACACGTTTTTTCATCTTTGCACTTCCTTTTCAATTAGTTACAAGTTTAGTCTACCAAGACTCTGTTAATTCTGTTTCAATTAAATGTAAATAAAAGGTAAAGGTGTGTAAAGAATCTATAAAGGCTAGTGCGTTACGCGTTGTGTCGCCATGTAATGTGCAATTCGTTCCATGGCCGTTGTTAATTTATCCATATCGGACGCATAACTAATTCGGACGTATCCTTCTGCTTCTGGGCCAAAAGAAATACCTGGAATCAACGCTACTGCTTCTTTTTGCGCTAAATCAATACAAAATTTCATAGAATCTTGTTCATAACCAGTAGGAATCTTAGCAAAAATATAAAAGGCCCCATTTGGACGCGCAACCTCAAACCCCAATTGAGTCATCTGTTCATAAACAAAATCGCGCCGTTTCCGATACTCTTCTTTCATAATTTCAGCATCATGCATTCCTTCGATTAAGGCACGAACAGCCGCTTTTTGAGACACTGTTGCAGCTGCAGTAACTAAATACTGATGGACTTTAATGATCTCCGCTGTTAAAATCGCTGGTGCAAAAATAAAGCCAATCCGCCAGCCTGTCATGGCATGTGATTTCGACAAACCGTTAATTAAAATCGTTTGGTCACGTAACATTTCAGCAATCGAAACATGACTCTCATCATAAGTTAACTCACTATAAATTTCATCACTAATCACAAAAATGTCGTATTTTTTTAGAACATCAGCAATTGCTTGCAGCTCTTGGCGGTTATAGGTGACACCAGTTGGGTTGCTAGGATAATTTAAAATAATTGCTTTGACTTGTTCCCCATGCTCGGCCATTGCCGCTTCAATCATTTCAGGGGTCAAGACAAAATCATTGTCTCGTGTATCCAAATATACCGGTTCCGCCCCCGCCAATGTAATAATTGGTTCATACCCTGGGTAAATAGGTGCTGGCAATAGCACTTTGTCACCTTGTTCTAAAATTGCTAATAACGAAGCTGAAATCGCTTCTGTTGCTCCAACTGTTACTAAAATTTCTGTCGCAGGCTGGTAAGTCAAATGGTACTTTTCTTTCATAAAATAAGCGGCTGCTTCACGAACATCTAACAAACCAGACATCCCTGTATAATGAGAAAAATTCGCATCAATTGCTTCTTTGGCTGCTTTTTTGACATGCTCAGGTGTGTTAAAATCCGGCTCTCCTAGCGTTAATTTTAAAATACCTTCAATTCCTGAGACTTGTTCGTCAAATTGACGAATTAAAGAAACAGCAATTTTATTTACTTGACGATTAAAACGATTGGTTAAATCCATTTAGCTTCACTCCTTCAGTTGACGTTATAGTAGCACAAATTGACCGTAAAATGAATGATTTTCTCATTGTTTCGCTAGATTTTTATTATAAATATCTCAAAAAAACGACAGAGAAGAAAATAGGAGAACTTTGTCCTTTTCAACAAAGTTCTCCTATTTATTTATTTTTCGAAACGCCATGTCCGAATTTCAAACGGACGTAATGGTGTATCAACTTCTATCGCTGGTGTCAACGGTTCTTCTAATACATTTGTTAAACAAGTCGCTGGTTGTGTCTCTTTGTGAAGTTCACAAGGAATATTTTGCGCTGTTAGATTAAAGCCACGAACGACTAAATGATTCGTTTGCTCTTGACGTTTAACGGCTGTCCAACCAATCGGTCCTTCTGCCGTTGTCAAATAAACATGGTTCGGTGCTAGTTTACCTTCATGACGCGCAGTAGTAGCTGCAGTAAAAGGAATTTGTGCACTATAGGCTTGTTGATACGTAGCAAAGCGTTCTTCTGGTTTTCCATGCAATGACAAACCATATTTAAAGGTATATTCTCCTTGGCATTGTGCTTCTGGTGTCGCAAAATAGCCCCAATCACCTAGTTCGCCAACACAACGAATTAATGTGACAGCAATGGTTCCATCTGCTAAGACTTCATACTCATTTAAGCCTTCATTGAAGATAGTCACGCCTTTGTTTTGGTCATGAACATTCACAAACGCTTGTTGGTGCTGCGGGTTTGTTGGATTTTCCCATGTGTCGCTTACTTGATTTGGTCGTGTCACGACTTCATAAATACTATCCGCTTCATGTGTTTCTGTGACCATGCCAGTTGGGAAAAGCACGCGTAAACGATGATCTTTGATTTGATTATTAATGGTTGTTTCAAAGAACAATTGGTTACTTTCTTTGATCATTGTAACCACTGTCGTTATTTCGAACGGGCGAAGCGTCGTTGAACGTTGTGCTTGGCGTTCTCTAAACTCACGAACAGCCTTTTGTTCTTCTTCTAATCGTTCATCTGCTGAAACTGGTAACATGACGGTTTGTTTAATTTGATAACTTGCTTTTACAGGGGAATTTTCTTTATTCGTAATTTCAGCCATTACATTTTCGGTTGTAATTCCTTGGTCTTCGGTCGGTTTGAAAAAGATATATTCATTCCCAATGTCGCCAGTATCTTCAAATGTTAACAATTTTGAAAATGTTTCTCCTGTTTTTTTGTCAGCAATGGTTAAGCTACCATTGTTTTCAATTTTCACTTGAATAAATTCGTTTTCCATTTCATTTGTTGCTGGTTGAGCCAAAAGACTTCCTTCAAAAGCTTTCGTTTCTCCTTGAATCAATGCAAAGCTATCCCAAGAGAATGGCGCCATTTCTTTGACAGATAATTCGACCGTTAAGTATTTGGCCATGTACGGTTGACGGAAAGCATCTTTAGGTAAATCGTAACCAAAACGAACATCTTCTTTGACAATACGGCTTGCAACGGCTTTTCCAGTTGGATCAATCACTTGATAATCTGGGGTGGCTTTTTGTTTTAATTCATGATAAAGATCTTCAGGTTTTCCTGTATAAAATGGCAATCGTTCAATCTCCACTTCCACAGTGACAACCTCCGTTTTCTGATAGCCACTAGTATTAAATAAAACAAACGGGTGCGCTTTTTCTGGGAAAACACTTGTATCAATTGCTTCTGTTAATTGTCGTGTTGCTTCATCTGCTAAGAAATGCCCGACATCATTGGCATTTTCAAAGCGAGTCATCATGCCTCGGTGAACCTCGTCGACAGAACAGCCACAAATACTATCGTGCGGATGGTTTTGAAGCAATGTTTTCCAAGCATAATCAAATTGGTCATGTGGGTAGTCGCCAGTTACTTCGTAAGCCATTGCTGCTAAAGGTTCTGCGATATTTTCTAATTGGCGTTGGACTTTTGTGTTCCACTGTTTTAAATAGACGCGAGCAGAAGAAGTATTGGCTAATGTGTACCAGCCATCCGTTTCTTGACTCGTTAATTCACCTGTTACTGTTCCTAAATCTTCTGGTAACTCCTCTTGAACAGCTTTCAAATAGTCATCGAAATTGGAATGAATAAATTCATATTCTGGGAATAGTTCATTGGCTAAAGCGATGGCCTTAGTAATATCTCTTTGTACCGGTTGGTGGTCGACCCCATTCATCATCAATAAATGGTTTGTGGAAGCGTAACGTTCCACATCAGCCAATTTTTGTTTCCAAAAAGCGATTGCCGCTTCTTTTTCTGAAGGAATTTCGTTCCCATTACTATACCAGTTAGCAAAAAGCAAGCCGAAAATTTTCGTTTGATCAGGACCTTCCCACCACATTTCAGAATATTGTGAGCTATAGTCGCTTTCTAAGACTTGGTTATCAAAGCCAATCGGTTTCACCCCGCGTCCAAAGGCAGCCGCAGGCAGATTTGCTAATTGCATCATTTGAGGCGTTTGACCCATATTCCCAAATGTATCCGGGAAGTAACCTAATTGAACTGGTGCTCCCCATTTTTGACTTTCTAAATGCCCAATCAGCATGTTTCGAACATTGGATTCAGAGCTAATTAAAAAGTCATCTTGTAAAATATAAAATGGTCCGATTTTTAGTTTGCCTGCTTGGACAGCTTTTTTTACGGCTTCTTTTTTCTCTGGGCGAACTTGTAAATAGTCGTCTAAGATAATCGTTTGTCCATCTAAATGGAAACTGTTAAACTCTGGATCATTTTCAATTAAATCTAATACATTATCCACTAATTCAATTAAGCGCATATGATGTTCTTCATAAGGAAGATACCATTCACGATCCCAATGACTATGGGAAACAATATAGACTTTTTTCTTTGTCATCACTTTTCCTCCTATTTTTCCACTCGGATGTCAAAATAATCCATAACTAATTCACAAAACATCATATTAGCCCATGAAAACCATTCTCTTGTATAATTTTCAGGATTATCTACGTCAAAACCTTCATGCATCAAATGAGTCCCCGCATCTGTGGCAACTAATAAATCTAAAATTCGTTCTTTTTCTGCTTTATCTTTGGTTGTCATTCCTTCCATTGCTAAAGCAATCGGCCACACGTAATTTTCTGGTGTATGCGAGCTACCAATCCCTTTCGCGTATTTGCCTTCATAGAAGTAAGGATTTTCTTTACTTAATAAGGTTTGACGCGTTGTTAAATATTGTTCATCCTCTGTTGAACAATAGCCAAGATATGGAGCTGCTACTAAATTGGGAACATTACTGTCATCCATCACGCTTGCATTGCCTAAGCCATCCACTTCATACGCGTAAATCGTTTCGTTATTTTGATTTTTTGTTCGTCCAAATGTTTGGATGCCTTCTTCAATCTCTTCTTGTAATTTTTTAGCAATCGCCACAATCGTAGCATCTTCTAAAACATCAGAGAAAATTTCTTGAATATAGCCTAAAATTACGACTGCAAACATATTAGAAGGAACTAAGTAACCATATTGGCAGGCATCATCACTAGGACGGAAGCCTGACCATGTCATCCCTGTTTTGCCAACTGGTGTTCCTTTCCCTGCTTCAACCAACGTATCTTCTTGACGCCACGTATCTCGTTCAAATAAATAAGGTGACTGTGCGTGATCTTGTTCTGTTGTGAAAACGTTGAGAATTTTTTTGACGCCTTCCACAAAATCTGAATTAAATTGTTCGGTCATCCCAGTATTTTTATAAAGTAAATAGGCTAATTGGACCGGGTAACATAATGAATCAATTTCATATTTCCGTTCCCAAATCCAGCCATTCATTTCTGTCTTATCAGTTTGATGGCCTGCATGATTATCTGTTTCATTAAACGCATTGGCATAAGGATCAATGCAAATATAACGAAACTGGCGTTTAACCAAACCAGCAATCATTTGAGCAAGGTCTTCGTCTTCTTTCGCAATCACTAAATAGGGACGAACTTGTGCTGTTGAGTCTCTCAACCACATTGCTGGAATATCGCCTGTTAATAAAAAGGTAGTACCATCTTCTTGACGTTTCACTGTTGTTAGTAAAGTATTGGCAAAGGCCGCCTGAAAGTTTTTTGCCCAATCTTGATGTGCTTCACCGCATTTTTCTGTAATTGTCTCCATAAATGTTGCTACGGATTTTGGAACTTCTGTATAAACCATTCTCGTCACCTCTTAAATTTGATATATCATTTCACATTTGAATTATAGCGTTTACATTTCACTTTGTCTAGTGATTTCGATCATTTTTTTCATTTTAAAACCAATTAATTTATGGTAAACTATAAATAAGATATATCTTATTGTGAGGTGAAATGAATGAAGCAACCATTATATCAACAAATTATTGATTATTTACAAAATGAAATTGATTCAGGGCGATTGCCTGTTGGAGCGCAAGTGCCTACCGAAAAAGAATTATCGGCTCAGTTTAACGTCAGTAGAATTACGTCCAAACGAGCGCTAACTGAGTTGGAAACGCAAGGCGTAATCCAACGTCACCAAGGAAAAGGAAGTTTTGTTCAAGCGCCAAAGCATCCTCTTCATACCTCTTTAAATAAAGTTCTTTTTTTATTGCCTTTTGCAGACGATTTATCAGTAGGAAATTTCTATAGCGGTTTGGCCCCTACTATTCAAGCAGCTGGTTTAGAAGTCTTTATGACCTCGCCTAATTTTTTGAGAGAGAAAAATGCTGCGGACATTGTGAATGAGTTTGCCGGGCTTGTCTATTATGCTGCTACTAGTAATGACTACCTCGACTTATTGTTTGAGTTGGCTTTGATGAATTTTCCAGTCGTTGTCTTGGATAAAAAGATCCATGATTTACCTTTTGCAACCATTCAATCAGACAACTTTGCTGGTGGTAAAACAGCAACCGAACGCTTAATTGGCTTAGGACATACAAAAATTGGATATATCCTTTCAGGAAGTCCAGCCCTACAATCCGTTCGGCAACGTTATTTAGGTTATCTCCAAGCTTTAAAAGAAGCCAATCTGGCGTTCCATACAGCAATCACAGAAACCAATCTCTTAGATGAACACAACTTTAAACAGTATTTTGAGGCGCACCAACTCACAGCCGTGGTCTGCGATAATGACTTCAGCGCGTTACATTGTTTACGAAACTGTAAAAACCTAGGTATTCATGTGCCAGAAGAATTATCGATTATTGGTTTTGACGATATTCAAGCAGCAGCATTTGTCGAACCGCCATTAACAACCATGGCGCAAGACTTTAAAGAAATGGGAAAACTAGCTGGTGAAGTGTTATTACAAACGATGCAACAAGACCTTCAAATCATAGAAGACATTCAAGTGCCTGTAACATTAATTGAAAGAGAAACCATTTCTACTGTTTCAAAATGAGCCAAAAAAGAAGAGCGTGGGACAAAAATCACTTTGGATTTTTGCTCCACGCTCAAAAACTGATAAACGGCGGGAACAGAAGCAACTCCTTCGGAAATAAGCCGAAATTCTCCAAAAATTAAAGAACAATTTTCGGAAATTCCTTCTTATTTCTCGGAGTTAAACACTTCTGTCCCGACCTCTTCTTTTTATTCCTTAGTGCTAAACGTTTTGGTATCTACCTCTTTTTTAAACAACGCTTTTAGTTCTTTGATAAAGTAGCGACCAATCGGACTGATTTCCCGATTTTTGGGAAAGAGTAAACAAATACGATTTTCCAAGGCTGGCGCCAATGGTACTAACCGAATTTCTTTCTTCGTAAAACCCGTTACGACACCTGAACCAGAAGCATAAGCATTGGTTTCTACCAACAAATTCATTAAAGTTCCACGATCCGTAGTATGAATGACCGATTCCTGTTCAGGAATTTCAACTAAATCTTCAGAAAAATAGGAAAAATTGCTTCCTTCTTGATTAAAGCGAACTTGTGGATAGGGAACTAATTCCTCTAAATGAATTTCTTTTTGCTTGGCTAAAGGATGATGATTTCCTAAAAAAATGTGTGTATTAAAAGTACTAATTACCTCGTAGGCTAGATTAGCTTGTTCTAAATACCGTTCAATACTGACACTATTTTGTTCATTTAAATAAATAATCCCCAACTCACTGTGAAATCCTTTGACGTCTTCAATTACTTTTAAGGTTGTGGTTTCAAAGACACGAAAATCTTTATATTGATCCCCATACTTTTTAAGAACTTTGGCAATTACCTCACCTAAAAAATCGTAATGTTGCGAAGAGATGGAGAATCGTTCGCTGGTCACTGTCTCGCGATAGCGATTTTCCAATAACTCCATTTGAACTAAGACTTTCTCTGCTTGTTCTAAAAAAACCATTCCTTCTTCTGTTAAAAAAGCGCCCTTATTGGTACGTAAAAAGAGGGAAATCCCTAGTTCTTCTTCTAATTCTCGAATACTATTTGACAAGCTAGGTTGTGTAATAAATAGTTTTTTGGCTGCTTCCCGAAAACTCCCATTGTTAGCTATGGCAGCAACATACTTCATTTGTTGAATATTCAACCCTTTTTCCTCCACACACTAATCATTTGAAAAATAAATCTTACGCCCATTCAACGGCTGAAGGGGCCGATTGTTAAAGGCCAACATACCTTCCTTGATCTTATTTAAAAAGGCTTGATCCATTTTTTGAATGGTATCAAATACAAACCATTTCACTGGACCCTTAGTTGGCGGTGTTGTTAACGAGCCTACATAATGGTAGTGTAGACGCTCCTCTGGTAAAAAGATTGACGGATTAAACCATTGTTGGTGCGTGCCGTTTTCCCAGTCCATCGGATGATTCGCTTCTGAAAAACGATTTTCTTCCTCAGTGATGGTAAACAGGCAACCAACAACTAAATTTTCGCCAGCATCATTCATATGAACCAAATGGAATTCTAGCGGATACTGCTTTCCCGACAGCAAATGTTCGCTAGGCATATGAAAATGGATATCGGTTAAATGATACGCAACATTTTCAAACATTACGTAACTTTCCGTATTTGGTGGTACAAAATGAAACGTATTTTTGAATTCCTTTTCAGTGAATTCTTCTTTTTTATAATAAAACGTAATCTGAGAATTTACTGTCTCAGCACTTTCTTTTTCTAAAGCAATTGGCGATTGATAAGCAAACTTAGCACCTTCTGCAAACCAGTCACATAGCGTATGCCAATGTTCTGGTCCATCGTTGCCTGTATAGCTCCATTCAACGTCCATATTTTTTATTTTTTTCATACACTCTTCCTTCATTTCCACATAGTAATCAGGTAAAACTCATGTTAAAACTCTATCCTAACATCTTTTCTACGTCAAACAAAAGAACTTAGATCATTACGCTCCTCGGCAAATGACCTAAGTTCTCCTACCGTTAAATCTGGTTACTGAAAATGACACTAAAAATCAGACGACAAGAACTATCTTTAGTTCAACGGTTATTTGCCCCAGTTTTCAGGATCTTTTTTCCATTCTTGTAATAAGGTAACATCTTTTTCTTCGATATAATTTGCTTCTAATGCAGCATCAATTAAAGTTGAATAATTGGTTAACGTTAGTAACGTCATCTGTTTATCTGCAAAATTTGCCGTTCCTTTGGGTAACTCATAAGTGAAGATTGCCGCAACGCCTAAAACCGTTGCTCCTTCACGTTCCGCCGCTTCTGCCGCTTCTAACACGCTACCGCCGGTTGAAATTAAATCTTCGATAACTACCATTTTTTGTCCTTCAGAAATTCGGCCTTCAATTTGATTCCCTTTGCCGTGATCTTTGGCTTTACTGCGGATATAAACCATTGGTAATCCTAAAATATCGGCTACCCATGCTGCATGTGGAATCCCTGCGGTAGCCGTCCCAGCAATCACTTCGACTTCTGGGAAAGTTTCTTTAATTTTTGCCGCTAAGCCTTCTGCAATTTCTTTACGCACAGCAGGATAACTCATCGTGATACGGTTATCACAATAAATCGGGCTTTTTATGCCACTAGCCCAGGTAAACGGCTCATTAGGGTTTAAAAATACCGCTTCAATATCTAATAAATCTTTGGCAATCTTTTTTGCTACTTTTGTCATGTTACTTTCCGCTCCAGTCTTTTTTGATTTCTTGATAGGCTTCATAAGGATTTTCTGCTTGGGTAATAGGTCGGCCAACAACGATATATGTGGACCCGATTTCTCGAGCATGTTGCGGCGTAACGACCCGTTGTTGGTCACCTACTGCACTTCCTGCTGGACGAATACCAGGTGTTAAGCAAATAAACGTCTGCTTGGTTGCTTCTTGAATACCACGTGCTTCTAATGCTGAACAAACCACGCCATCCAGCCCCGCTTTTTCCGCACATTTAGCATAATGAATGACACTTGTCTCTAAAGGAACGTTGATTAATTGATCATGGTGCATCTCTTCTTCACTAGTAGAAGTCAACTGGGTTACAGCAATTAACTCAGGAACCTTAGCGCCTGGCTGAGTCCCTTTGATTAGACCTTCCTTAGCTGCTTGCATCATTCGAACGCCCCCTGCTGCATGGACATTGGTAATGGCAACGCCTAATTTTGCTAAATTTGTCATCGCTTTTTCCACAGTATTCGGAATATCATGTAATTTTAAATCCAAGAAAACATCATGTCCTTGTTCTTTAAGCCAGTGAACAATCGCTGGTCCTTCTGCGTAAAAAAGTTCCATCCCCACTTTAACAAACAAGGCTTCTTCCTTAGGAAATTTTTCTAAAAAAACAGCCACTTCTTTTTGCGTGGGAAAATCTAACGCAATAATTGGTCTATCGTGCATTTTGCTGCCCCTCTCTCACTTCTTTAATTAATTGTTCCAACGATTCAATGCCTAGCTCTTCCATTCGCTTAGGTAATCCGTCAATCAACTTCGGACAAATGTATGGATCTGTAAAGTTGGCCGTACCAACACCGACAGCGCTAGCACCTGCCATGAACATTTCCAAGACATCATCCACTGTTTGAACACCGCCCATTCCAATAATTGGCAACTGAGAAACACTGGCGACTTGTCGGATTAAGCGAATAGCAACAGGTTTAATGGCTGGTCCAGATAGTCCACCAGTTTGATTGGCTAAAATAGGTTTTCTCGTTTTTAAATCAATGCGCATCCCGAGCAATGTATTAATCATAGAAAAACCGTCTGCGCCCCCTGCTTCAATTGCTTGGGCGATCGGCACAATGTCCGTTACGTTTGGTGATAGTTTAACATAAATCGGAACAGATGCGACTTTTTTGACTGCTTGTGTTAATTGAAAAGCAACCTCTGGATCTGTACCAAAAGCTATGCCACCATGTTTCACATTAGGACAGGAAATATTCAATTCAATTGCTTTGACGTTAGGCGCTTGCCCAATTTTTGCGCAAACAGCCACATAGTCCTCTTCGCAAGCACCTGCAACATTTGCGATAATTGGTAAGTTAGGGTATTTTTCTAATTTCGGTAATTTTTCTTGCATAACCACTTCTAAACCTGGATTCTGCAATCCAATGGCATTTAGCATACCACTGGGTGTTTCAGCTACACGTGGTGTGGGATTTCCATATCGTGCTTGGGGCGTTGTCGCCTTAATCATAATTGAACCTAATTGATCAAGGTCATAATAGTTAGCATATTCTTCCCCGAACCCAAAGCAACCACTGGCGGGAATAATTGGATTTTTTAATGTTAAACCTGGAATTGAAACGGCTAAAGGATTTTTCATCATAAGATAACCTCACTTGCTTTAAAAATCGGACCTTCATCACAGACCTTGACACTTTTTGCTCCAGTAGTGTCTCCTTTTTTATGGCAAACGCAGGCATAGCAAGCCCCAATTCCACAGGCCATCCGTTCTTCTAAAGAAAGGTAAACGTGTGGATGTGTTGGAAATAAAGAATCAATTGCTTTTAACATACCATTCGCACCACAAGCATACACTGCATCAGGGATCCGTCCTTTTGCTAACGCTTCTGACAATAAACGGCCCACGTTGCCATGAGCGCCAAACGAGCCGTCATCTGTGGCAAAATGTGTTTCTCCTAATGCCATAAATTCTTGTTGGTAATAAGCAACCTCTTTTGATGCATAACCAAGAAAATGAATCACTTTCACGCCTTTTTCATTGAGTTGTTTTGATAATTCATACAATGGGGGAATCCCGATTCCTCCGCCAACGATAAAAGCAGTTTGACCAGCTGCTACGGTAGTTATATCAAAGCCGTTTCCTAAAGGACCTAAAATATCTAATTGTTCACCAGCCTTCATGGTGGCAAACACTTCCGTTCCAGCGCCTTCGACTCGATAAATCAAACGACAGGTTTCGTTCGAATGATCAATTTGGTTGATGCTAATCGGTCGCCGCAAAAGTAAATCTGCACGCGGAACCTTGATATGCACAAACTGTCCAGGTCGTGTCATCTCTTTCACTAACTCGCCTTGTAAGTCTAACTGATAAATCCGTGGCGCTAACTGTTTTTGAGCTACAATGGTCATCATTTCTTGCTTTCTCTGCATCAGTATCCTTCACTCCTTTATTCTCTGATTCCCCTATAAATGATTTTCTATTTCTTCGTAAAAGAATCTGGAACAGTCCTCCTCAGACGATTGTTCCAGATTTTTGCTTAAATGGCTTCTGTCGTAAAGGCTCTTGATTCTAAAACTTTTAAAATCGCATTTGCTGTGTCAAGTGAGGTAAACAATGGAATCCCATGTTCGACTGCTTCCCGACGGATTGAAAACCCATCTTGGTTGGCACTGGAACGATTTTTATCCATGGTATTGATTACCACTTGTGCATTCCCATTACGAATGACATCCAGCACGGTTTCCCCTTCAGGATTAGAAATTTTCGTCACTTTCTTAACAGGCAACTGATGCTTCGCTAAAAAGTCAGCGGTTCCTTCCGTTGCGACTAAACTATAGCCAATTGCTGAAAAACGCTTAGCAATTTCTAACGCCTCTTCTTTTGTTTCATCAGCAATGGTGAAAAGTACAGCCCCATAACTTGGCAAATGCAAGCCAGATGCTTCAAAGGCTTTATACAAGGCTTTTTCTAAATAATAATCACTACCCATAACTTCCCCAGTTGATTTCATTTCAGGCCCTAAGTACGTATCTACTTTTTGTAGTTTCGTAAAGGAGAATACAGGGGCTTTCACATGAACTTGTTTACTTTCAGGATATAATCCATCTTGATATCCTAGGTCAGTCAGTTTCTCACCAAGAATCGCTTTTGTAGCAACTTGGGCCATCGGAATCCCTGTGATTTTACTTAAGAAAGGAACTGTTCGACTCGCACGAGGATTCACTTCAATCACATAAACACGATTTTCATGAATAACAAATTGAATATTCATCATGCCTACACAGTTTAAACCAAGTGCCAGTTTTTTTGTATAATCGGCAATCGTTGCTTGAATTTCTTGAGAAAGATACTGCGGTGGATAAACCGCCATTGAATCACCAGAATGAACGCCAGCTCGTTCAATATGTTCCATAATCCCTGGAATTAGTACTGTTTCACCATCACAAATGGCATCAACTTCACATTCCTGTCCCAATAAATAGCTATCAACCAAGACAGGATGTTCTGGAGAAGCTTTGACTGCGTGTCGCATATAATCTTCCAAATCCTTTTGATTTTCGACAATTTCCATTGCACGACCACCTAAAACATAACTTGGACGCACTAAAACGGGATAGCCGATACGATCAGCAATCACGACTGCTTCTTCTGCACTTGTGGCTGTATCTCCTGGTGGTTGAGGAATCGCTAACTCTTGCAAAGCTTGTTCAAATAAATCACGATTTTCCGCACGATCTAAATCTTCAATCGTTGTTCCAAGAATTTTAACGCCTTGTTTTGTGAGCGGCTCAGCTAAATTAATCGCTGTTTGTCCACCAAATTGGACGATCACGCCAATCGGATTTTCTAAATCAATCACATTCATGACGTCTTCTAAAGTTAATGGCTCAAAGTATAATTTATCAGAAACAGAGAAATCTGTTGAAACTGTTTCAGGATTACTATTCATAATAATTGCTTCATAACCAGCCGCTTGGATCGCTTTGACAGAATGAACGGTTGCATAATCAAACTCGACCCCTTGACCAATGCGAATGGGGCCAGAACCTAATACTAGTACAGAAGGCTTTTTCGAAACATTGCTTTCGTTTTCCACTTCATACGTGCTATAAAAATAAGGCGTGTGTGATTCAAACTCTGCAGCACACGTATCCACCATTTTATAGACGGGCACAATTTGATTGGCTCTGCGGAAGTCAGCGATGGCTTGTTCTGTTTGTCCCCAAAGTGCTGCGATTTTCCGATCAGAAAAACCATTTTGTTTGGCTTCTTTCAAAACAGCTACGTTGTCCACGTGACTTTCAAGGGCTGTTTCAATTTCGATAATGTGTAAAAGTTTATCCAAGAAGAATAAATCAATTTTCGTTAAACTTTGTAATTCTTCGATGCTATATCCTCTGCGAATGGCTTCTGATAAGTAGAACAATCGATCATCTTGCGCATGGACCATTTTCTTCGTTAATTCTAAATCACTGACATGACTTAGTTCTTCTAACTCGTTGTGATAAGCACCAATTTCTAAAGAACGAACTGCTTTTAATAAGGATTCTTCAATATTGCGGCCAATTGCCATGACTTCCCCGGTTGCTTTCATTTGCGTTCCTAGTTCTCGAGCACCTTTTTCAAATTTGTCAAAAGGCCAACGAGGAATTTTGGAAACAACATAGTCCAAAGCCGGTTCAAATTCGGCATAAGTGGTTCCAGTAACTGGATTTTTCATTTCATCTAATGTTAAACCAACAGCAATTTTTGCGGCTAACTTCGCAATGGGATACCCTGTGGCTTTACTAGCAAGTGCAGATGAGCGAGAAACACGAGGATTCACTTCAATCACATAATAATTAAAGCTATGCGGGTCCAAAGCTAATTGAACATTACAGCCACCTTCAATTTTTAATGCACGAATAATTTTCAAGGACGCATCTCGCAACATTTGGTATTCATAATCTGATAAGGTTTGACTCGGAGCAAAAACAATCGAATCCCCAGTGTGAATGCCGACAGGATCAAAGTTTTCCATGTTACAAACCACAATCGCATTATCAGCCGAATCACGCATCACTTCATATTCAATTTCTTTAAAACCAGCAATACTTTTTTCAATTAAACATTGTGTAACTGGTGATAATTTCAGACCGTTTTCGGCAATCTGACGGAGTTCTTCTTCCGTATCACACATGCCGCCGCCTGTTCCACCTAAGGTAAATGCGGGACGAACGATAATTGGATAGCCAATTCGTTTGGCAAAAGCCACGGCTTGTTCCACCGTATTGACAATTTCACTTTCTGGAATCGGTTGTTCTAATTCTTCCATCAATTGTTTAAATAAATCACGGTCTTCCGCTTGGTCAATCGCACTGAGCTTTGTTCCTAGCAATTCTACATTTAGCTCATCTAAAATTCCTGATTCCGATAATTCCATCGCCATATTTAATCCAGTTTGACCACCTAATGTTGGTAGAAGAGCATCAGGACGTTCTTTTCGCAAAATTCTTGAAACAAATTCTAAAGTAATCGGTTCGATATAAACATGATCCGCGATTTCCTTATCGGTCATGATAGTCGCTGGATTTGAGTTTACTAAGACAACTTCATACCCTTCTTCTTTTAGCGCTAAACAGGCTTGTGTGCCTGCATAGTCAAATTCTGCTGCTTGTCCAATAATGATTGGTCCTGAACCAATCACCATGATTTTCTTGATGTCCGTTCGTTTTGGCATTAGTTTTGCTCCTTCCATGCATCCATTAATTCCATAAATTCGTCAAATAAATGAAGACCATCGTGCGGTCCTGGAGCCGCATCTGGGTGATATTGCACAGTAAAAGCAGGATAATCTCGATGACGCACGCCTTCAACCGTTCCATCATTGACTTCCACGTGGGTCACAAGTAATTTTTCTGGATCAATTGTTGCTTCATCCACGGCATATCCGTGATTTTGTGAAGTGAAATCAATGCGTCCTGTTGCAATTTCTCGTACAGGATGATTCAAACCGCGATGTCCAAACTTCATCTTATACGTATCCGCACCATTTGCTAATGAAAATAACTGATGACCTAAGCAGATGCCGAAAATTGGAACTTTTCCTTGGATTGCTTGAATCATTTCAATAGCTTCAGGCACATCTTTGGGATCTCCAGGCCCATTTGTCAACATGACACCATCGGGACTTAATTCTAAAATCTCTTCGGCCGTTGTATTATAAGGCAACACAGTTAAGTTGCATTGCCGTTTTGATAATTCTCGCAAAATACTATGTTTCAACCCGAAATCAACGACGACTACATTACGCCCAATACCTGGACTCGGATAAGGCTTAGTGGTGGAGACTTGTGCCACTTGATTTTTCGGCATGACTGTCGCTTTTAATTGATCAAACGCATGCGGCAAATCATCCACGGCATCAATGATGCTCCCTTTCATTGTTCCAGCTGATCGTAACTTACGAGTCAGCGCACGCGTATCAATTCCTGAAATTCCCGGAATCCCTTTGCGCTTTAAAAATTCATCCAAGGTCATTTGTTGACGCCAATTTGAAGCAACCCGCGCATGCTCTTTAACAATGACACCTTTACAGGTTGGTGCAATGGATTCATAATCATCTCGGTTGACCCCGTAATTTCCAACTAATGGATACGTAAAAGTAATCATTTGTCCATTAAAACTTTGGTCAGTAATTGCTTCTTGGTAACCTGTCATGCCAGTAGTAAAAACAACTTCTCCTACTACATTGCCTTCTGCACCAAACGCTTTTCCTTCAAATACTGTTCCGTCTTCTAAAATCAATAACCTTTTCAAACCTACTGCGCCTCCTCCGACCAAGCTAATGCTCCGTCAACAAATGTCATAAGTGTCTTTCCTTTGACTGTCCACCCTGTAAATGGTGTATTGACAGCCATTGATTCAAATGCTTCTGCATCAATTGGTGCAGCTGTTGCTAAGTCAAAAACTGCAATATCTGCTGGTGCACCAATTGTTAGTGTTCCTGCGTTTAATCCAAAAATTTCTGCCGGTTTCACTGCCATCCAATCAATCACTTGTTCTAATGTGAAAATGCCTGTTTCGACAAAGTTCGTATAAATCAATTGGAAGGCCGTTTCACTACCGACAATACCAAAAGGTGCGTTTAAAAATGATTGTTGTTTTTCTTCTAAACCATGGGGCGCATGGTCGGTAGCAATACAGTCAATCGTGCCATCTAACAAGCCATCAATCAATGCTTGTCGATCTGCTAAACCACGTAATGGCGGGTTCATTTTCCAAAACCCTTCGTCACCAGGAATATCCTCATCGACTAAAATTAAATGGTGTGGCGAAACTTCGGCTGTTACGTGAATCCCTGCTTTTTTAGCATCTCGAATAACGCGCACGCTTTCTTCTGTTGAAACATGACAAACATGATAATGAACGCCTGTTTCTTTTGCTAAAGTAATATCCCGAGCAATTTGTGAAGCTTCCGTTGCACTTAAAATCCCTGGTAGGCCTAATTTCTTAGAAACTTCTCCTTCATGCATCACACCACCAAATAATAAAGATTCATCTTCCGTGTGCGCAACAAGCGCCATATTTAATGCAGCCGCTTCTTTCATGGCTAAGTACATCGTTCCTGCCGTCTGGACACCAACACCATCATTCGTAAATGCAAAGGCGCCCGCTTCTTTTAAGGCCTTCTGATTGGTTAAAACTTCACTCCGTAGCTCTTCTGTAATGGGGGCATATTGTAAAACTTTCACGACTGCATCTTTTTGAATTAAGTCGTAAACCTCACTTAATTTTTCAGCCGTATCTGGTACTGGATTCAAATTGGGCATTGCGCAAACCGTAGTAAAACCACCGCGAGCAGCAGCTTTACTACCCGTTTTAATCGTTTCTTTATACGTAAAGCCTGGTTCTCTAAAGTGAACATGCACATCCACCAAGCCTGGCGTGATTAGTTGCCCGTTCGCATCAAACACTTGCTCAAAATCTGCTTCGTCAAACGATTCCCCGATTGCGTGAATCACACCATTTTCTAGCCAAAGTGCTGCCTCAATCAATTGATTCTCTTTTTTGATGATTTTTCCATTCTTAATTAACGTCTTCATTTCTCCACCTAGGCCTTTCCATGTAAAATTGCTTCCAAAATTGCCATGCGCATAAAGACTCCGTTACTCATTTGCGCGACGATTCTTGATTGCAGACTTTCCACTAATTCATCTGCCAGTTCAACATCCCGATTGACTGGCGCTGGATGCATAATAATTGCGTGTTTCTGTAAACGAGTTGCCCGTTCGTTGGTTAAACCATATTCCAAATGATAGCCTTCTTTTGAAAAACTTTCCTTACCATCATGACGTTCGTGCTGCACGCGAAGTAACATCATCACATCGACTTTTTCAACAATTTCATCTAGCGGCACATATTGTCCATAGACATCAAACTGATGATCGTACCACTCTTCTGGACCTGAAAAATAAATTTCAGCGCCTAAACGGTTTAATAACTGCATATTTGATTTAGCAACGCGAGAATGTGTAATATCTCCCACAATCGCCACTTTCAAGCCTTCAAATCCACCAAATTCTTCATAAATGGTCATCAGATCCAATAAACATTGTGTAGGGTGTTGTCCACTCCCGTCCCCACCGTTAATAATAGAACATTGAATCGTTTTACTTTGAATCAATTCATCGTAATAATTTTCTTTACCATGACGAATGACTGCTACATCTACACCAATTGCCGACATCGTTAGTACTGTGTCGTATAACGTTTCTCCTTTTTGAACAGAACTTCTACTTGCTTCAAACTCAATCACTTCTAAGCCTAATTTTTTCTCAGCTACCTCAAAACTTTTATGTGTTCGAGTACTATTTTCAAAAAACAAGTTTGTTGCAAAATATTGACGTTCTTCTGGGTGCCATTTTGCCCCCTGTTTAAATTCTCCTGCGCGACGGATTAACCCCATGACTTCACGGTCGGTTAAGGCCTCAGCAGTTAAAAGATGTTTTAAACTAATTCGTTCAGATGTAATAATCATTCGTCCAGTCCTCCTACTGTTCTTCGCTACGTGCGTTTTCCGGTAAAATTAAATTCAAAACAATTCCTAAGACGGTTGCTAATGCCATTGAAGACAATTCAAAGGTTCCTACTTTGAAGACTAAGCCACCAATGCCGATGACTAAAATTACTGAAGCAATCAATAAATTCTTTTTCTTATCAAAATTAATCTTATTATCGATTAAGATTTTCAAACCACTTGCGGCAATCACACCGAACAAGACGAAACTAATTCCTGAAATAACTGGTCCTGGGATACTTAGAATCAAGGCACTTAATTTTCCAACAAATCCTAAAGCTACAGCGAACACCGCGGCTCCACCAATCACGAAGACACTGTGTACTCTTGTAATTGCCAGCACGCCGATATTTTCACCATAACTTGTAACTGGTGGTCCACCAACAAAACCTGCTACAATTTGCGCTAAGCCATCTCCCATTAAAGTTTTAGATAAGCCTGGGTCTTGGAAAAAGTTGCGCTTGGTTAATTTATTCAAGACCATTAAATGACCAATATGTTCTGTCATTGTTACAAAAGCAATTGGTGCCATTGTTGTAATGGCATTTAAATACAATTTCGGTTCATATTGAACAAAAGGTACTTCAAAATTCGGTAAAGCAAACCAAGCAGCTTCTTTAATAGGGGTTAAGTCAATAATTCCGAAAGCTAAAGCGACTAGGTACCCACTAACAATTCCCAAAAGAATTGGAATTAATCCCAGGAAGCCTTTGAAAAACATGTTGTAAAAAATGGTTAAGCCTAAAGTAATTAAGGCTACGGCAATATATTTAAAATCATAAACGTTGTTGTTATACATTGCGTTATTTGCGGCGTTAGCAGCCAAGCCTAAACCGATAACCATCACGACAGGTCCTACAACGATAGGCGGTAAAATTTTATCCAACCAGTCGGAACCAATTTTTTTAATGATTAATGAAACGATTAGGTATACCAAGCCGGTTGTCATAGCACCTTGGGCAATGGCTGGATAACCATCACTCTTCATTAACATCTGCATCGCTGCAATAAAAGCAAAGCTACTGCCAAGATAGGCGGGGATTTTTCCTTTTGTAGTAATCAGATAGACCATTGTTCCTAATCCTGAACTGACTAACGCAATCCCTGGGTCAATTCCCACTAAGATTGGTACTAAAACCGTTGCACCAAACATCGTAAATAAATGTTGTAAACTTAGGCCAACCCAGTGAAAAGCTTGCGGTCTGTCTTTAATATCTAAGACTGCATCCTCATTTCGAAATTCTTTTTCTGACAACGTTGTTCACTCCTTTTTATTCGTTTCCTTTACTGATCATAATACGATCTGCACCGTCGCGCTCTTCCATTTCCACAATAATTTCCTCAGTTTTTGATGTTGGAATATTTTTTCCTACATAATCGGCACGAATCGGTAGTTCCCGATGTCCACGATCTACTAAGACTGCTAAAGAGATTTTTCTCGGACGACCTAAATCCATAACAGCGTCCATCGCAGCACGAATGGTCCGGCCAGTGTACAAGACATCATCCACTAAAATAACTTCTTTACCTTCAATTGAGACTGGTACGTCAGAAGAATGTAATTCAGGTTCCTCCATATCTTTCACATCATCACGATACAAAGTAATATCTAATTCACCAACTGGCACGTCAATATCTTCTAATTGTTTTAAGCGTTCGGCTAGACGTTGTGCAATGTATATCCCACGCGTTTTAATTCCTACTAAAACAATGTCTTGAATTCCTTTGTTTCTTTCAATAATTTCATACGAGATTCGAGTAAGCGCTCGTTTCATTGTGACTGCGTCAACAACTTCTTTCTTTGGCATAATAATTTCCTCCTCATTTCTTTTTTATCTACGTCCTCGCTGTCTTGGGGTCAGCGATTCTTCCTTCAATTGAGCAGCTGAAAAATAAGTGGATTTTTATTGAAATTGTCCTGTTATTTTTTCCAACAAAAAATCCTCCTACCCGTATGAGGATAGGAGGATGTTGGTTACAGTTTAAAAAGGTACAAGGGTACCATGTAGCCCACACAACTTACTAACTAAGCGCACCTAGTGTTCTTTTGCATGATTCCTTCTTAGCCTCACGGGACTAAACTTAAAGGTTACAGTTATTTAGTTATTTTTCTTCTTAAAAAAGAGTTTACCTCTTCTTCAGAAAAAAATCAATGATTATTTCTTAATTGGTGTAAAGTTTTTTCAAAAACTTCTGGTAAAGGTGCTTCAAAGACTAATTGCTCACCTGTAGTAGGATGTGTAAAGCCTAATAACTTCGCATGTAAAAATTGTCCATTGCCAGGCAATGTTTTTTTCGGTCCATATAATGGATCTCCAGCTAATGGATAACCGATATATTTCATGTGAACACGGATTTGATGTGTCCGGCCTGTTTCTAGTTGTAATTCAACTAAGGTAAATGCATCAAAACGCTCTAAAACAGTAAAATGCGTGACTGCTTCTTTACCGCCTTCAATGACCGCTTGCATTTTGCGGTCAACCTTGGAACGACCAATAGGCGCATTTATCTCTGCCTTATCGTGAGGAATAACACCGTGGACCAAGGCAACGTATTTACGTAACGATGTTTTTTCTTTTAGCTGTTTCGCTAATGATTCATGGGCTTGATCATTTTTAGCCACCATCAATAGCCCCGAAGTATCTTTATCAATTCGATGAACAATTCCGGGTCGCACCACATCATTAATCGCCGATAAGTGATCCGCATGATGAAGTAACGCGTTCACTAATGTACCCTTGGGATGCCCTGCCGAAGGATGAACGACCATGCCTTGAGGTTTGTTGACAACAATCACATCATTGTCTTCATAAACAATGGTCAAAGGAATATCCTCTGCTACCATATCTAGAACTTCTGGTTCAGGAATTGTTACAACAATTTCATCGCCTGCTGTAACTTTGTAATTTGCGCGGACCGTTTCACCGTTAACTGTTACGTGTTTTTCTTTTAACCATTGTTGAATTTGCGAGCGGGAATGATTGGGTAAATGTTCACTTAATACTTTGTCAATCCGGCCTTTTTCTGTTTGAATCGTTACGTTAATTTGTTCCATTTTTGCCTTCCTTTGCTGCTTTTTCATCTAAAATCAAATAAATAAATATACAAATAACGCCGACCACTAACGTACTATCTGCAACATTAAAAATAGGAAAATTCATAAAATCCGTTTGGAGCATGTCCACCACGTAGCCTAAACGTACACGATCAATAAAATTCCCAATGGCACCTGCTAAGACAAAAGATAAACCTACAGAATACCAGATACTTTTTTTATAATTCTTAATTAATAAATAAATAATCACGACACTAACAATTACTGTGATGACATAAAAGAATATCATCTTTCCTTCTAATAAGCTCCAAGCAGCTCCGGTATTTCTTAAATGGGTCAGCGACAAAAATCCAGGAATGAATTCTTTTGTTTCACCCAAAGAAATGTTTTGGACCGTCAAATATTTGCTCCATTGGTCAAGCCCTACTAATAAGGCACTGATTAAAAAATATACTACTAACAATCGCGTCATTCCTTTTCTCTATGAATACTTGCTAAATCTCTTGGTCGAACAATGCCTACTAACTCACCATTAGGATGGCCACTTTTACTAATAAGCACAGCTTCTAAGCGTGGCTGCTCCCGAAACATTTGTTCAACTTCAAAAACGGTTGCTTCAATTGAAACAAATTGATAGTTGCTGCGTTTATAATTTGATGCCAACAATTCTCGCACCGTTCGGTTGGCAATGTGAACTTCGCCTTTGGTGCTCTCAATGGCAAACTATACACCAATCCCTCGAACCGTGATTAATCCTTTAAATACACCTTTTTCATAAATCGGAAATTGAGAATATTGTTTTTTTGCAATAATCGTTAATAACGTTTCTAAAGAAGTGGTGATTTCAAAAGCTGTAACACGTTTCGCAAATTTAGGCACTACTTTTTCTGGTTTTGTTAAAGCTTGTTCAATCGTTTCAATTCGTTGAACTGCCCATTCGTTTGGCTCTGCAATTACAAAATCATCAGCAATTCGCTCATGAACGATGGCATTTCTTAACTGAGCCATTTGAAGCAAATCCTCTTCAAATTGAGCAATCTGTCCTTTTTCTTTTCGGGAAAGACGTCTTGTCATTTCACTGAATCCCATGTTGACAGGATTGTTCAGTCTCTCTCTCATCCACTTTTCAATGCGATTAAAGTGTGCTAAAAATGTATCTGCTCGTTCCCCCATAGTCGTTGCTCCTTATAATAAACTACGCAATAAATTTCCGTCATCATTTTTTATTGAGCTACTTTCAAGTATATACTAAAAATAGGTCTCAGGAAAGAGCGGCTTTAAAAGAGACCGCTCGCTTGACCCGTTTCGTCCACATCCATATTTAACGCAGCAGGAACTTTCGGCAAGCCAGGCATCGTTAAAATATCACCCGTTAACGCCACGATAAACCCTGCACCGATTTTTGGAACTAGTTCACGAATCGTAATAGTAAATCCTTCTGGCCGTCCTAATTTTTGAGGATCGTCAGAAAGTGAATACTGTGTCTTCGCCATGCAGATTGGTAATTGATCCCAACCATTTTTTGTAAAGTCTGCGATTTGTTTTTGCGCTTTCGGAGAAAAAATCGCCTGTTCCCCGCCGTAAATCGTTTGTACAATGGCTTGAATTTTTTCTTCAATAGTTTGGCGAGGATTATATAAAGGTTGAAACTGTTTTGTATTGGCTTCAATCTCTGCTACTACTGTTTCCGCTAGATTCGTGCCACCTGCGCCACCTTGCGCCCAAACACTTGTTAACTCGACGGGCACGCCTAACGCTTGGCAAGCTTCTTTCAACAGTTGAATTTCCTTCTCTGTATCCTGTGTAAACTCATTAATTGCAACAACTACTGGTACATCATAACGTTGCATGTTTTGAATATGTTTTTCTAAGTTGGTAAAGCCTTTTTGTAACGCTGGTAAATTTTCTTCTGCTAACTGATCTTTCGCCAAACCGCCATGCATTTTCAACGCGCGAATCGTTGCCACAATCACAACGGCATCGGGTGCTTTTCCTAAAGAAGGTACTTTAATATCTAAAAATTTTTCGCCACCCAAGTCACCACCAAAACCCGCTTCTGTTACGACATAATCCCCTAGATGCAAAGCCGTTTTTGTCGCTAAAATACTGTTACATCCATGAGCGATATTGGCAAAAGGACCACCGTGAACAAAAGCTGGAGTTCCTTCAATCGTTTGAACTAAATTAGGTTTTAAGGCGTCTTTTAATAATAAAGTCAGGGCACCTGCCACGTTTAAATCTTTAACCGTCACCGGCTCTCTTTGGTCATTATAGGCGACAATAATCCGACTTAAGCGTTCTTTTAAGTCCGTTAAATTTTGCGCTAAACAAAGAATCGCCATAATTTCGCTTGCCACAGTAATATCGAAACCGTCTTCTCTTGGTACACCTTGGAAAGGACCGCCTAAACCAACAACGACCTGTCTGAGCGCACGATCATTTAGATCCACTGCCCGTTTCCAAATCACCCGCCGAGAATCAATCTTTAATTCATTTCCTTGCTGTAAATGATTATCTAGTAACGCAGCTAAGGCATTATTGGCTGTCGTAATCGCATGCATATCACCAGTAAAATGCAAATTGATTTCTTCCATTGGTAATACTTGTGCGTAACCGCCACCTGTTGCGCCACCTTTAATCCCCATCACAGGACCTAATGATGGTTCTCTTAGGGCAATAACTGTTTTTTTATTGATTTGATTTAATGCATCTCCTAAACCAATGGTCACGGTTGACTTTCCTTCTCCTGCTGGCGTTGGATTAATCGACGTAACGAGGATTAATTTACCTTCTGGTTGCGCTTCTAAGGATTGAAGCGTTGGAAAATCTATTTTCGCTTTGTATTTCCCATAAAGTTCTAGCGAATCTTCTGAAAGACCGATTGTTTCGGCAATCTCTTGAATAGGTTTTAATGTTGCTGCTTGTGCAATGTTAATATCTGTCTTCATAACGGACCCCTTTTCAATTCTTTATCGTCTTTGTGACACATTGTTTCTTTTAAATTATAGCTTGTATTGAATAGAATGGCTAGAATAACCTTTTTTAAACAACCCAACCATTGACGTTTGGTAGCCTTTTCTCGTATAATGAAAGTGTCTTTACAAATCTAAAAGGAGCGTGAATTGGATGCAAAAAGGAATTGTCAAATGGTTCGATAACAGAAAAGGTTATGGTTTTATCGTTTACAACGAAGAAGATGAGATTTTTGTCCACTTCACTGCTATAGAAGGTGACGGATTCAAATCACTTGATGAGAATCAATCTGTAGAGTTCGAGATAATGGAAGGCAATCGTGGGCTACAAGCAGCACATGTCAAAAAAATAGATAACTAAAAAAGCTGAACCATCAACGCTTTGCTCCAAAAAGTAAGTAAACGTAGCGTTTGTTTCAGCTGATTCTTTTAAGATTTTGAGAGTGGGTCACCAGTCGTTTCGACTTATGACTCACTCTTGTTTTTTTCTTCTTTTTTATGAAGGCCCAAAGAATGATCTTCTGCTACCTTCAATTCAGGCTTTTTTACCTTAAGTGCCTCAAGAAATAACGGAATCGTTTTCTTTTTCATTAAAAAGACTTTTGAGCCTTCCTTAAATTCTGAGGAAAAAATTTCGATGCTTTTTTCATTGTAGGTTACTTTTTCTATCTGAGAAAGCGGAAGTGCTTTTTTGCGAAACCACAAAACATCTCTGACAATTAAAGATGTTTCTGTCATGTTAAAAGACCGCGCAATTCCTAGATAAGCAAACACAAAAAATGGAACCATCACCAGATTACTAATCAAGTAAGGACCATTATTTTCCAATGCTAAAATTAAACTAATAAATAATATACAAAATGTGCAAGACCAGTAAATAATTGTTGATGCTAATTCTGGCTGCCAATAAAATTTCTGTTTTTTCATAAAGTGCCCTCACTACTTCTGGATCAACGCCGCTAAATTTAATATGTTATAATAGTAACATACTTTTTTTAAGAACAAAAAGAAATTAGGAGTAATTTTATGTTAAGAATTTATGTAGATGCTGCAACAAAAGGCAATCCAGGTGAATCTGGCGGCGGTATCGTTTACCTCACCGACCAATCGCGGCAACAATTGCATGTGCCTTTAGGCATTGTTAGTAATCACGAAGCCGAATTTAAAGTGCTGATTGAAGCTTTAAAACAAGCGATTGCCAATGAAGACAATCAACAAACCGTTCTTCTCCACTCAGATAGTAAAATTGTTGTCCAAACAATTGAAAAAAACTATGCTAAAAATGAAAAGTACCAGCCTTATTTAGCAGAATATCAACAACTAGAAAAGAATTTTCCTTTGCTCTTAATCAAATGGCTACCTGAAAGTCAAAACAAAGCGGCCGATATGCTTGCACGGCAAGCATTACAAAAATTTTATCCCAATATAAAGTAGCACTGTTTACTTAATACTTTTCCTTTATTAATTTGATAGTTAAGCGTGGAGCAAAAATCACTAGGGATTTTTGCTCCACGCTTAAAAACAGATAAACGGTTCTGTCTCGACTTCTTATAGCCACTTATTCTTTTGTCGTTATTTCCGCAAATTGCCCATTGGTTAGCGAAAGGATTGCTTCAGGCGCTAATTCAATTTGCATGCCACGTTTGCCTGCAGAAACAATAATTGCAGAATATTGTTGAGCTTCTTCAGCCAAATAGGTGGGAAATTGTTTTTTCATCCCAATTGGTGAACAGCCCCCACGAATATAGCCTGTGGTTGCTTCTAAATCTTTTAAGTGAAGCATTTCTACCTTTTTGTTGCCACTAGCTTTCGCTAATTTTTTCAAATCTAATTCTTGATTACCAGGAATGACAGCCACGACTGGACCTGTTTTATTACCTACTGTAACCAAGGTTTTAAAAATTCGCCCTTTGTCAATACCTAAACTTTCAGCGACACTTTCTGCACTTAAATGATCTTCACTCCAAGCGAATTCATATTCTTTATATGGTACTTTATGTTGTTCTACCATGCGCATCGCATTCGTTTTTTGTTGTGTTTTTTTCTTTGCCACTTTTTTCACCTTCTGAATCACTTGTTTTGTTCGAATGTCTTTAAATAATTTCTTAATACTTGTACGGATAGTTGGCCTGGTGCAGACGCTTGCTGGGCGGAGCCAAAAGTTAGTGCCGATCCGAACAGTTGACCTGTTACGCGACTAATCATCCCTAACTGTCCCATTGACATAGTAACGATTGGGACGGATGCATAATGGGTGTACATTTCATTGGTTGCTGAAAGTAACGTAAGTACATCTGTCGCATCTTGTGGCATCACAGCTATTTTACAAATATCCGCCTGACGCATTTGCATTTGGCGTAACCGCGCGACAATCTCCTCTTGCGACGGTGTTTTCTGAAAGTCGTGATTACAGAGAACAATTTTAATCCCCGCCTTTTTAGCTTCATGAATTAACGTATCTGCCGCCAGTGGATTCGTAAATAATTCAATATCCAATAAATCCAACGCACCCTTTTTCACTAATTCATGATACAAAGCAAAATAATTTTCCTCGGAAAAAGCCATTTCGCCACCTTCTTTTTGTGTACGAAAAGTTAACAATAACGGTTTTTGCCCCAACCGTTCCATCACTTGTTGTGAAAGATTACATACATCGGAAAAATCAGCGACATTTTCATAATAGTCTAAACGCCATTCCACCAAATCACAATCTAGTGTTTGGCTCGCCGTTGCTTCGGCCAAAATATCCTCGGCTGTTGGAGCAACAATGGGCACCACAATTTTGGGATTCCCTTCACCTATTCGCACATTTTTGACTATAACTGGCTTCACAGTTCCACCTAACTTCCTCGTTTGTTTTTCTCTCTTCATATCATACCATTTCTCTTTTTTTTTGCAATTTAAAGAGCTACAAAGACACCTAGAATTAGGAATTTCCTAACACTAAATGCCTTTGTTTGAGTTATTTAACTCTTTCTGTTGTTACGTTAAACTTCCGTACTTTGTAACTGATACATATCCGCATAAAGGCCACCTTCTGCCAGTAACGTTTCGTGCGTTCCTCGTTCTACAATCTGCCCTTTGTCTAAAACTAAAATCAAGTTTGCATCACGAATCGTCGAAAGGCGATGCGCAATCGCAATTGTCGTTCTCCCTTGACGCATTTTGGCTAATCCTTCTTGAATCAATCCTTCTGTTTCTGTATCAATATTAGCGGTTGCTTCATCTAAAACTAAAATTTTGGGATCAGTCACAATCGTTCGTGCAAACGAAATTAATTGACGTTGTCCGCTAGAATAACTCGCTCCTCGTTCAATGACTTTCGCATGATAGGTATTGGGTAACGTGTGAATAAATTTATCCGCCTGTACAAATTCCGCAGCCTGTTTAATTTGTTCATCTGTGATAGTTGGATTCAGTAAACGGATATTTCCAGCAATATCTCCATAAAACATGAAAGCGTCCTGTAATACTAAGCCCATCTTTTCCCGTAATTCTGTCATGGGAAAATCACGAATATCACGATCATCAATTAAAATCTGCCCTTCATAAAATTCATAGAAACGCATGAGTACATTAATAATTGAACTTTTACCACTTCCTGTATGACCGACTAAAGCGACGGTTTCCCCGGGATTTGCGACAAAGCTAATATTTTTCAATACTTCGTTTTTGCCGTCATAAGAAAAAGTAACATTGCGAAATTCAATTTTCCCGCGAATAATTTCCCCATTCGCACCTACTGATTGTTGCGGCGTTAATTCTTCCGTATCCATAATTTTCAAAATACGGCTACCTGCGACAATCCCATCTGTAAAGATACTTAGGAAGTCCATCATTTGTGTCATCGGATTAAAAAAAGCTTGGACATACGTTACAAAAGCATAAATCATCCCCGCTTCTACAGGAGAATGTAAAGCATCGATGCCAAACATAGTTAAGGCCAATGCAATCGCCAACGTATACAACAAATTAATGATGGGACTTAATAATAACGAATTCATACGAATCATTGCTACACGTGTTTTTAAATAATCATCATTGGTTTCCTCAAATTCTTTTTCCAAACGCTTTTCTTGGCGAAATTGTTGAATGATTTGCATACCAGAGATGTATTCATTTAGTTTGGTGTTTAATTGACTTAATTTTTCCCGCATACTGCGATATAATTTTGAACTAAATTTTTGGTAATACCAAATCACAACTAATAAAATTGGCAAGAAAATTAGACAATAAAATGAGATTTCTGGACTGAGTTGAAACATTGCAAAAAATGACGAGATTACGGCAAAAATTCCTGTAATCACCATTAAGAATACATACCAGAATTCAAACAATGTTTCTGTGTCATTTGTAACACGAGACACCGTCGAACCCGCTGGTGTTTGATCAAAATAACGCATACCTAAAGTGTGTAATTTTTCAAATAATTTCACTCGTATATATTGATACGTTTTTAAAGAAGCCATCGAATACAAATACCATTGGAAAAACCAAACAATACTTTTGACAATGACACCAAAAAAATAAATAGCAGCAAAAGTTAGAATCACTTGCATTGTAGCAGTTTTAGGCGTTAAATAATTATCCATAAAAACTTGAATGACTCTAGGCAAAAGAATATTGATAATTGATAAGCCAAATGCAAAGAGAATAGCTGTGTAAAACATGCGTCGAAACGGTTTGGCAAAACGAAACAAACGCTGAACAATCGTTAATTGTTCTTTCAGCGGTAACTCTCTGGACCATTCGGATTGATACTTTTCTTCCATTAACTCTCACTCCCTTCAATTTTCGCTTCTAATTGCTGTTTTTCCCACATCCGCTGATACCAACCCTTCTCAGCCAGTAACTCTGGATGCGTCCCCCGTTCAATAATTTTCCCTTCATCCAACACTAAGATTTCTTTTGCATGCATGACACTACTTAAACGATGCGCTGTAATAATAGTGGTTTTTTCTTGGCGCGTTTCTTTTAGATTTGATAAAATCGCCTCTTCAGTCTTCGCATCGACTGCAGATAAGGCATCGTCTAAAATTAACAATTCTGGTTCAACAATCAAGGCCCGTGCAATAGAAATCCGTTGTTTTTGTCCTCCAGAAAGCGAAACGCCACGTTCCCCAACCATTGTGTCATAGCCTTCAGGGAATGCTTTAATTTCTTGGTTAATAAATGCTAATGCTGCCGCTTGTTCAACTGCTGCTTGTTCCAAGTGTGGTTTAGCAAAACGAATGTTATCTCGTACCGTCATGGAAAAGAGAAAATGGTCCTGTGGCACGTAACCCATTGCACCCATCAATGCATCTAATGTGTAATTTTTAATGTCATGTTTTCCAAAGGAAATCGTTCCTTGGTATTGGTCATATTCACGCATCAACAACTTCAAAATAGTGGTTTTACCAGCGCCTGTTTTGCCAACAATCCCCAAGGTTTCTCCTTCTTGCAACGAAAATTGGATATTTTCCAATGCCACCGTCTCTTCTTTTGGATAAGAAAAAGAATCAATCTTCATTGAAATTGTTCCTTGCGCCATTGTTTTGATGGCATCTTTTCGTTCGATAATATGCGTTTTTTCATGTAATAATTCGTTCACACGATCGTAACTAGCATTCCCACGTTCTAACACATTAAATAAGCGCCCAATTGCAAACATTGGCCAAACTAGCATCCCAATATAGGCAATGAAAGAGACCAACTGACCTAAACTAATCGTTCCTTCCATGAT
This sequence comes from Enterococcus sp. DIV2385, assembly GCF_051711925.1. Lineage (NCBI taxonomy): Bacteria > Bacillati > Bacillota > Bacilli > Lactobacillales > Enterococcaceae > Enterococcus > Enterococcus sp. DIV2385. The sequence goes on from NZ_JBIONV010000001.1 coordinate 1,512,027, forward strand.
GAAACGACCACCAATAATAATTGTCAAAACATAAGAAACACCAATAATCAGCGTAATAAACGGATCAAACAGTGCATCTAAAAAGTTCGTTCGTTTATTTTTGACGATAGCATCATCAATTTTCTCTGTAAAATCAGCAAGATCTTCTTTTTCTTGCCCAAATGTTTTAATGACTTTAATTCCAGTGATACTTTCTTGTGTTTTATCATTAATCGCTGAAAAAGCAGCTTGTGAATCTCGAAAGGCATCATGCAACTTAGAACCTAGAACTCGTGAGGTGACCGCTAATAAAGGCAGCGGTAATAAAGCAATTAATGTTAAGCGCCAATCGACAAATAGAACCATTGCGATAATCGTTGTTCCTCCCGTAATCACAGAGTCAGCAAATGTTAAAATCCCAGCTCCAGCCACATTTTGGATGGCATTTAAATCATTGGTTGCATGCGCCATCAAGTCACCTGTCCGATATTTCTGATAAAAGATGCTATCCATTTTTGTGAAATGATGAAATAATTGAGTCCGTAGCTCTTTTTCCAAACGAGCGGCACTCCCCCAAATATGCATCCGCCAAATATAGCGAAAAAGATATTGGGCAAGCCCAGCACCAATCAAGAGTACAATCCACACGATAATTTTCGTTAAGCGAATTTCTTTGTTAACGATTTCATCTACAACGACGCCAATAACTTTGGGCGGGACTAATTGAACAAGAGCGACCATCATTAATGAGAAAACCCCAATAATATAACTTTTTTTCTCTTGCTTAAAAAACCAGCCTAATTTTTTGAATATGGACATTCAGTTGTCCCTCCTTTTACTTTGTTGTTCTACGAAGACTACTTTCGAGCTAGAAGGTTTCTTCGTTATTGTTGTTTTTGATTAAACGTCTCGCTCTTTTCCTCCTAGATTATCCTATTCTCCCGCAAAACAACAAAAAAACGGACTGAAAATCAGCCCGTTTTTACACTTATTCATGATTACCTGAATAACCTTTACTATTTTCCTTGGTTTTTCATTTGTTGCATCATTTGTCTAACCTTTTTCTCTGACGGTTTTTGACCCATTGATGCCATCATCATGCGTAACATATCCTCATTAACGGGAGGATTTTTTTTGAAATAATCTTGCATATATTTGCGTGCAAGGAAAAAGCCCCCTGCAGCGCCTACTAATAAAGCGATTACTGCGATTAATACTACCCAACCTGTTGCCATTGAAACTCTCTCCTCTCCGTATAGTTTTGCTCTCAATGAATTATTTTACTAGAAATAGCAAAAAAAGAAAAGTTCTTTTTGCGGGATTTCTCTTAAATAATGAAAAAAGTCTGATTTTTTTGCAAAATAGTGATTAAAAGTCAAAAATATACGCTCTTAAATGTCAATAGGACCTTTAAGAGCGATTGTTGCTTTAGTTTTGTCCTTGAATTTTTTCTAATAATTCTGGATCAAATGTTTGATTTTTTAACATCGCAATTTCAAAGCCGTAAGGGGCCTTTTTATTTTTTTTGTCTTCTCCGACATAAGGTGTTTCTAAAATTTTTGGTAAAGCAGTTAATTTTTCATGGTGAACCACACCGTTTAAAGCTTCAAAACCAATAGTGCCAAAGCCAATATTGGCATGACGATCTTTATGTGAGCCCATAGGATTTTTAGAATCATTCACATGAATAACTTTTAAACGATCCAATCCGATAATTTTATCAAATTCAACTAATACGCCATCAAAATCATCTTTTACATTATAACCTGCATCATTAATGTGGCAAGTATCCAGAGTGACAGAAAGTTTATCATTCAGCGTAACTCCGTCAATAATCGCAGCTAGTTCGTCAAATGTACGGCCGATTTCGGTCCCTTTACCAGCCATTGTTTCTAAAGCGATTTGAGGGATTTGCTCTTTCCACAAGACTTCGTTTAGACCTTTAACAATTTGTTTGATGCCGGCTTCTGGACCTGCGCCAACATGCGCACCTGGGTGTAACGTGATTTGCGTTGCTCCCAACGCTTGTGCTCGCTCAATTTCTTGTCGCAAAAAGTCTACGGCAAAACCGAAATTTTCCGTTTTAATTGTATTGCCTAAATTAATAATATACGGGGCATGAACGACGATATTACTTAAATTGTGTTCCTTCATAAACGCTTGCCCAGCTTCAATATTCATTTCTTCAATCGGTTTCCGGCGCGTGTTTTGTGGCGCACCTGTATAAATCATAAAGGTTGTTGAGCCATAACTAGCCGCTTCCTCGGCAGAGCCTAATAGCATTTTCTTGCCACTCATACTAACGTGTGATCCTAATAACATGTGGTTCCTCCTAATAATTCTTCTTTTTCTTTTGGTAGTGTTGATACTGTTGCAGCCATTCTTCAAGCGTGATTTTTGTTACTAATTCGCCAATTAGTTCATAGGGTATTCGCTTCGGATTAGTGAAGCGAAGACAACTTTTCCCCATGTTTAGCTTTGTTGACACTTGTTCCTGATAGGCTTCTTGAAACCAACTTCGGACGGCTTCATTTCCCATTAATCCCATGTGATATAAAGCTACTTGCCTTTTAGTAGCGCCTAAGCTGATAAATGGTAACGGTTCATCACCACGGTTAAGATAGCCTTCTGGAAATACTGAAAGCGGCACAACAAAGGTTGGCATGCCATATTGCATTGTTAATTCAAATCCTGCTGGCAAATTTTGCGAAACGACATCTAATACTTGCTGATAAGCAATTCGCCAGTTTGGTTCAACTGTTTCGATGTATGCTGTAACTGTTTCAATTGACTGCGCCATTATTTCTTCCTTTGCTGATAAAGCGCTTTGGTTTTATAGCCTTCTTTTAAAATGACTAACATTTCAGTTTGCCGCTTTTTCCGTGTCTCCGCTCGCTTTGCACTAAATACATACCGCGCCCACTCTTTTTGATAACCAGGCGTTAATGCAGCGAATGTCGCTGCAGCAGCTGGTTCTGTTTGTACCAACGCTTCAATTTCTGGTAAATATTGAACATAATCCCCAACAGCAGAACTGGTCTGATTCTTCGCTGGCTTTTTAAGAACATTCTTCATGCCGACAACCGTAAAAGTCTCATCTAAACTAACCATGCGATTAAATTTTAAGGTTGAGCCTTTAATATACCCATCTGCCTCGTTTACTTGTAATGTTGGAAAAATTTCATCTCGGTGGACAAAGGTTGGATACATTTTATTGCCTTTTTTCGGATAAGCCACATATAACAACCCATTTTCTACTAAATGTTGACCTTCAATCACCATTGAAACAATCTCTTGAAATTCCGCCATCGTTTTCACAAATGCAAAAATCAGCTCAACTGGTTCTGAGGGTAATTGCTGCGCGGCTGAAGCAAATTCAGATAGATACTCTCCCTGTGGTCTATTTAAAATAACTAGTTGCTGATACTTCGTTAAGTTTAACTTTTCAACAATTGATTTCATAACCTACTCCTTATAGCGACTGCACTTTTTATTCTAGCATAGCACAAGTTATCTGTAATTGAATATGCCCAATAGTAAAAAAGAGTTTTTTTGTAACAGAATTAATCCCAATTTATCTTTTTTAAAAGCGAAAGCTTGGAACCTGTTGTCTAAACGACCTTCGTCCCAAGCTTTCATTTTTTTAGTATTTTAACAAGAAATATTTTTTCTTACCGCGACGAATCACAGTAAATTGTCCTTCGATTTTATCAGTTTCTGTCAATTCAGCTGCTAAATCTTGTCTACGTTCTCCATTGACGTAAATCGCTCCATTTTGAACATCTTCACGGGCTTGACGTTTGGATGGTTCTATTTTTGAGGTAACTAATAAGTCGACTAAACTTAATTGATCCTCTGGTTGCACCTCATACGTTGGTACATCTTTAAAGCCTTGTTTAATTTCTTCTGCTGTTAAGCTTTGGATATCCCCGCTGAATAAAGCTTCTGAAATTTTAACCGCTTGATGATAGGCTGCTTCACCGTGGACTAAAGTAGTCACTTCTTTGGCTAACGCTTTTTGCGCAGCACGTTGACCTGGGTTCGCTGTAAATTCTTCTTCAATTGTTGCAATTTCATCCAATGTTAAGAAAGTAAAGTATTTCAAGAATTTCACGACATCACGATCATCTGTGTTAATCCAGAATTGATAAAATTCATATGGCGAAGTTTTTTCCGCATCTAGCCAAACTGCGTTTCCTTCTGTTTTACCAAATTTGGTACCATCTGCTTTTGTAATTAAAGGCATAGTTAAGCCAAATCCTTGAACTTCTTGTTCTCGGCGTAATAATTCAATCCCTGAAGTAATGTTTCCCCATTGATCACTGCCGCCTAATTGCAATAAACAGCCTTCTGTTTCGTACAATTTCAAGAAATCATACGCTTGTAATAATTGATACGCAAATTCAGTATAAGAAATTCCTGTTTCGATTCGGCGTTTCACGCTTTCTTTACTCATCATATAGTTAATTGTAAAATTTTTTCCAACATCACGTAAGAAATCAATTAACGAAAGTTCTCCAAGCCAATCATAGTTATTTGCTAGAATCGCTGGATTTTTTTCATCTTCAAAATCGATAAAACGTGACAACTGGCCCTTAATACTTTCAGACCAAGCTTTCACTGTATCAAGTGTGTTTAAACTACGTTCTGCATCTTTGAATGATGGATCACCAATCATGCCTGTTCCGCCACCAACTAAAGCAATGGGCACATGACCATTTTGTTGGAAACGACGTAACATAAGAATTGGCAGTAGATGCCCGATGTGTAAACTGTCTGCCGTTGGATCAAAGCCGATATATAATTTAACAGATTCTTCATTTAATTGTTTTTGTAAGGCTTCTTCATCTGTGACTTGGTAGACCAACCCACGGGCTTTTAATTCTTCAAAAAAAGCTGAATTCATGATTTTCCTCCTATAGTAAAACATAATAATAGATCAAATTCCCCTATTCATAGTAACCGATTCTGTCACACTTGAAAAGTCAAAAAATGAGATTTCCCTATTTTCTCTTAAGTTTTTTCAACAAAAAATGGCAATTGGTGTAGAAACTATTCATAGAAGCTTTTTTTTGCTATAATAACACAGAATGTATCATTTTATTGAGGTGAAGCTTTTGAAAAATAATTCAAGTAACAATAAGCAAAAACCAACGACCTCTTCTGGCGGCAATGTCTTTTTACTTATTTTAAATGTCATTATTCGCGTTTTTCAGTCATTAGTGGTTTTTGGGGTTATTCTGATTGTCTTAGGTGGCTCTCTTGGCTTAGGTATTGGAATGGGCTATTTTGCTTTTCTAGTTGAAGATACACAGCCCCCAACGAAGGAAGAATTGCAAAAAGAAATCAGTGATATTACCGAAGTTTCAAAAATGACTTACGCAGATGGTACTCCGATTGCTAACATCAAATCAGATTTAATTCGGACACGAATTAATGGCGATCAAATGTCTCCATTGCTAAAAAAAGCCATTATTTCAACAGAAGATGAATATTTTGAAGAACATCATGGGGTGGTACCAAAAGCGCTAGTTCGAGCGTTGATTTCTGATGCGACAGGTATCGGCGGTTCTTCTGGTGGTTCAACATTGACTCAGCAATTGGTCAAGCAACAGATTTTAACTGACGAAACGACTTTTAAACGGAAAGCCAACGAAATTTTATTAGCTTTACGTATTGAAAAATACTTTTCTAAGGACGAAATCGTGACAACTTATCTAAATGTCTCCCCTTTTGGTCGTAATAACAAAGGTGAAAATATTGCAGGCGTGGAAGAAGCAGCCAAAGGACTCTTTGGTAAAAGTGCCAAGGACTTGAATCTTCCTCAAGCGGCCTTTATCGCAGGACTTCCCCAAAGTCCCATTGTTTACACGCCCTATACTAACACTGGTGCCTTGAAAGACGATTTGTCTTTAGGAATGAAGAGAAAAGATTTTGTTCTTTTCAGTATGTACCGAGAAAAAGCTATTTCACAAAAGGAATATGAAGAAGCCAAATCTTACGACTTGAAAAAAGACTTTTTACCAACTGAACAGGCCAATGTCAATACAGAAGGCTATCTATACTATACGGTGTTAGATAAAGCAGTTGAGATTGTCATGGATTTAGATATGAAAAAAGCTAAAGTTAATCGTGATGATTTAGATCAAGTTGGTTTAGATCAATATGAAGAACAAGCACGTCACGAAATCCAGTCGCAAGGCTATACAATCCAATCGACCATTGATCAGAATATTTACAACACGATGCAAACCGCTGTCGCAAATTATGGTTATTTGCTTGATGATGGCACTGCAGATGTCAATGGGAATACAATGATTGAAACTGGCAATATTTTAATGGATAACGCTACCGGTCGTATCCTTGGTTTTATCGGCGGCAGAAACTTCGATATTAATCAAAACAACCATGCCTTTAATGCCGATCGTCAAGTTGGTTCTACGATTAAACCAATTTCTGTCTATGGTCCTGCGATTGATCAAGGACTCATTGGTTCTGAAAGTCGTCTGGCCAACTACCCAACGACTTATGCTGATGGTCGTGAATTTGTGAACTCAACAACTGTGGATTTAAATCAATTCGTGACTGTTCGGAATGCCTTGAATTGGTCTTTCAATATCCCTGTCGTTCATGTTAATAATGAGCTAAGGAAAAAAATGGGTGATGATAATTTTTCTTATAATCACTACTTAAGTAAAATGAACTATCCAGCTTCAGATGCTTGGGCTTACGAATCTGCACCTTTGGGTCCAGTAGAAACAAATGTTGTAACTCAAACAAACGGTTTCCAAGCACTTGCTAACAAAGGCAAATATCAAAAAGCCTACATGATTGAAAAAATTACAGACAATAGCGGACATGTGGTCTACGAACACAAAGATGAAGGAACGCAAGTTTATTCACCGGCGACCGCTTCTATTATGAATGACTTGTTGCGTTCAGTGGTGGATTCTGCGAATACGACAAAATTCAAACCAACGTTAGCTGGCTTGAATCCTCATTTAGCCAGTGCTGATTGGGTCGGAAAAACTGGGACAACTGATGAGTTTAAAGATTCATGGCTGATTGTCTCTACTCCAACTGTGACACTAAGTTCTTGGACGGGACATGATCTACCAGCGCCAATGACGACGACCAGCGGCGACAATAACGGGAATTATATGGCGAACTTAGCTAATGCGCTGTACTATGCGAATCCAGAATTGTTTGGCATTGGTCAAAAATTTGAATTAGATCCAAGTGTCATTAAATCAAAAGTTTCTGAATTTACTGGTGAAAAGCCTGGCTCAATTACCTATAATGGTGCCAAGTTCAATACACCTGGCAAAACAACGACTTCATACTATGCCAAAGATGGTGCACCACAAAGTACCTATAAATTTGGGATCGGTGGAACAGACAGCAATTACGCTTCTTACTGGGGAAATCTTGCTCCACGTGCCACTACAAATAATAACAACAATAAAAACAACGATAATAAAAAGAATGATAATTAACTCGCTAAAATGAGCCAGAAAAATACGTTTTCTGGCTCATTTTCAGGTATCAAAAAAAGGCTAAACTAAGAGTTACCGCTCTTTGTTTAGCCTTTTAATTCAATTTATTTTGTTGAACCTTTTTGATCAATTCCATAAGGTAAAACAACTGTTTTTTCTTCAATTTCTTCTTTGTTCATTAGTTTTGTTAATAAGCGCATTGACACGGCACCGATATCATATAAAGGTTGTGTAATACTTGATAGACGTGGACGAGAGACTTCTGTAAGCAATGAGTTATTGCTTGTAATGATTTCAAATTCTTCTGGAACTTTCACACCAGCATCTAGCATCCCATCTAATAAACCAATCGCTAGCTCATCGTCTGTAACAAAGGCAGCAGTTGCCCCACTATTACGGACACGCTCAGCCAAATTAATACCTGCTTTAAATTTATATTCAGATTCAAAAACTAAGCCTTCATTATAAGACAAGCCATTTTCCGCTAAGGCTTCTTTGTAGCCTTTCATTCGGTTTTGACCATTAATTGGATCGATTAATGCACCACTAACAAAAGCAATTTTTTTGTTCCCATTTTTCGCTAAAGTCGCTGTTGCATCTTTCGTTGCTTCTGTGTAATCAATATTAACGCTACCGACTTGTTCATCTGGATCAATTGAACCTGCTAAGACAACAGGTGTTTTTGAACGTGAAAATTCACCACGAATATCATCTGTAATGCGATGACCCATAAAGATAATCCCATCTACTTGCTTGGCAAGTAAATTGTTCAATACAGTAACTTCTTTTTGATCGTCTCCATCTGAATTAGCTAAAATGATATTATATTTATACATTGTAGCCACATCGTCAATGCCACGTGCTAATGAAGCAAAAAATGCATTACTAACATCTGGAATAATAACACCCACTGTTGTCGTTTTTTTACTTGCTAAACCACGTGCGACTGCGTTAGGACGGTAATCTAAGCGATCAATCACTTCTAAGACTTTTTTACGCGTTGCTGGTTTTACATTGGGATTACCATTGACAACACGAGAAACAGTAGCCATAGATACATTTGCCTCTCTAGCAACATCATAAATTGTAATTGTTTGTTTTTCCATGTTTCTTCTCCTATAAATATGAATTTGTTCTCATTTTCTGAAAACACTGTTTACATTTCTTTCCTAGCCTAGAATATCAAAATTCTTCTATTTTTGCAACCGTTTTATCGTTTTTTCATGAAAATTTACTTTCCATTTCAAAAGGAACTTTTTGTCATTTCATGTTATGATAGTACTGTGATTCACTTCAGAATAAAAGAAAGAAGGATGTTTTATGAATCAAGAAAAAATTGCCGATTTAAAAAATTGGATGCACCAAGAAAAGATTGACTTCACTTATATTAGTGATCCTGGTCATATCGCTTACTTTTCTGGTTACGAAAGCGAACCTCATGAACGCGTGTTAGCTTTGTTTATCGCTGCGGACGACCAATCATTTTTATTTACACCTGCATTAGAAGTCGAAGATGCCGAAAAGAGTAGTTGGACTTATCCCGTTTATGGTTATTTAGATAGCGAAAATCCTTGGGAAAAAATTGCGGCTTTATTAAATAAACGGACACAAGGCACGCCACGCTTTGCTTTAGAAAAACAAGCTCTTTCTTTAGCTCGTTTTGATCAATTGAAAACCTATTTTCCAGCTAGCGATTTTTCGCATGATGTTACGCCTTTAATTGAAAAACTTCAATTAATTAAAACAGAACCTGAAATTCAACGTTTACTAGAAGCTGGTAGTTGGGCTGATGTCGCTTTTGAGATTGGCTTCAAAGCAATTCAAGCAGGCGTTGCGGAACAAGAAATTGTTGCAGAAATCGAGTATCAATTAAAACGTCAAGGTATTCGCTCAATGAGTTTTGATACGTTAGTCTTAACAGGAAAAAACGGAGCTAGTCCTCACGGGGTACCTGGCGAAACAAAAATTGAGCCCCATGACTTAGTGTTATTTGATTTAGGTGTCGTTCATAATGGCTATTGTAGTGATGCCACACGAACAGTCAGCTACTTGGAACCTTCTGATTTCCAAAAAGAAATTTATGGAATTGTTTTAGAAGCACAATTAGCAGCAACTGAAGCAGTGAAACCTGGTGTTACAGCAGGCGAATTAGATGATATTGCTCGAGGTGTAATCACAAAAGCTGGTTATGGTGAATACTTTAACCATCGCTTAGGCCATGGCATTGGAACCACTGTCCATGAATACCCATCGCTGGTTCATGGCAATGATTTAGTCATTGAAGAAGGTATGTGTTTCTCTATTGAGCCCGGTATTTACATTCCTGGAAAAGTAGGCGTTCGTATTGAAGATTGTTTACACGTAACAAAAACAGGCTCCGAACCATTCACTAAGACAACCAAAGAATTGCAAATTATTCAATAGCATAAAAATAAAATGAGGCCATCAGTCAACCGGACTGATGGCCTCATTTCTAAATTTTAAGGTAAGCCGCTGAACAAAAGCAACACGATCCGTTGCTAACTTTCATAAGCTAAACGCTTGTTACCCTTTAAATTCTTTTTTTACGTCTTTCGCTGCATCTTTAACATCTTCTTTTGCTTCTGCAGCTTTTTCAGGAACATCTTTGGTGGTTTCTTTTGCTTCATCGACACCAGCAGAAACAGTTTCTTTGGCCGCTGCCGCAGAATCTTTAACGTCAATATAGATATCTTCTGCTGCATCTTCGGCAATTTCACCTAAATCTTCTGCGTGATCTTGAGCATCGTCAGCTGCTTTTTTAAATTGATCAGATAAATCACCTGTTTGTTTTTTAAAGTTATCAAGCATGTCGCCAGAAACACCTTGTGCCTTATCTAATGAATCTTTTGTTTTTTCTTTGACAGAACCTGCCAAATCAGAGGCTTGATCTGATAAAACGCCGGCTTTTTGTTTTGCGATTTCTGTTAATTCTGTTCCTTTTTGAACAGCATAATCTGTGTAATCTTGCGCTTTGTTTTTTAAATCATCTGTTTGATTTGATAAATCATCACGTAATTCTTTACCTGATTTTGGTGCAAGTAATAATGCGGCAACGGCTGCTGCTGTTCCACCAATTACTGCTCCTAAGAAAAATCCGCCTTTTTTAGCCATAAAAATCTCCTCCAATTAGTTATTTGTTTTTTTATTTTTTGAACGCATTGCTCTAAAAGCAGAACCGCCTACTTTACTCACTAAACCAGCTTTCGCTGTGCCTTTCCCTACGGTTCCTACCTTTGTAATCAAATGTTTACTTGAGGTGTTCAATTCAGAGACACTTTCGCTTAAATCAGCAACGGCCGTAAACAACGGATCAATCGTTGCCACTTTTTGATTCACATCTGTTAATAGTTCATTGCTTTTAACAAGCAAGCCTTCCACTTGGCGACTCAATACATTCACATCGCTAGTCACGACTTTGATTGTTGTATTTGTTTCATCAATTGTATCTTCAATTTTTGAAACAACTTGAGAAACTTTATATAACACAAGTACTAAAAAGATGACTAAAACAACAAATGCTACCGCTGCAATTAAGGCAGCAATTTCCCCACCTGACATATCATTACTCCCCTCTGAAATTTTATTTATAATCTTAGGATAACACCAACTTATATTTTTCACAACTCATAAAGCTAAGAATGACAATTTATTTTATAAAATTCTCATGCCCTTTTCTTTAAGAAAATAAGCGTAAAATTTCCTTCTAACGAATTGAAATTTTACGCTTATTTTTATTTATTTTTCTTTTGGTTGCTCTTTTTTCGCTAATTGAGCACCTAAATTAATAATGTATTCTCGTAAATTATCTTTTACTTCTGGATGAGTCAAACCATATTCAATGCTTGTTTTCATAAACCCAAATTTATCGCCAACGTCGTAACGTTCTCCTTTAAACTCACGAGCAAAAACGCGTTGTGTTTTATTTAAAGTGTCAATCGCATCTGTTAACTGAATTTCGTTACCAGCTCCTGGTTTTTGATTTTCAAGTACATCAAAAATTTCAGGGGTTAATAAATAACGGCCGATAATCGCTAAATCACTTGGTGCTTCCTCGGGTTTTGGTTTTTCAACAAAATTCTCGACATTGTATAGTCCTTTTTCGATTTCTTTTTCTGGGTTGATAATACCATATTTTGAAGTATCTTCATGGGGTACTTTCATTACCGCAATTGTCGAAGCATGTGTTTGTTCGTAATCATCCATTAATTGTTTCGTTAATGGCACTTTATCTTCCATTAAATCGTCGCCTAACATCACGACAAAAGGTTCATTGCCAACAAATGCTTTCGCTTGTAAAACAGCGTGTCCTAAGCCTTTCGGATGGGATTGACGAATAAAATGTAAATTAACATCCGTTGTTTCTTCGACTAATTTCAATAAATCGGTTTTATTTTTTTCTTTTAAGTTATTTTCTAGTTCAACATTTGAATCGAAATGATCTTCAATCGGACGTTTGGCTTTGCCTGTCACAATTAAAATATCTTCGATTCCTGAAGCTAGTGCTTCTTCTACAATAAATTGAATCGTTGGTTTATCAACAATCGGCAACATTTCTTTTGCCATCGCTTTAGTAGCCGGCAAGAAACGTGTTCCTAACCCAGCTGCTGGAATAACTGCCTTTTTAACTTTCATCTTTTTTCCTCCTAAAAATCAAGTGTAAATTCGTTTTCGGTTTTGCCATCGCGCAACATGATTTCTTTTGCTGCTTGTTGTACATCTTCGTCATTGTACAAGACATTGTAGATTGTTTCTGTGATTGGCATTTCGACTTCTAATTGTTGTGCCAATTCATAGGCTGCTTTAGTTGTTGAAACACCTTCCACAATCATGCCCATGTTTTCTAAGACTTCATCTAACTTATGGCCTTTTCCTAATAAATTACCCGCACGCCAATTTCGAGAATGGACACTTGTACAAGTAACAATTAAATCCCCAACACCACTTAAACCAATAAATGTTAATGGGTTTGCTCCCATCGCAACCCCTAAACGACTAATTTCTGCTAAACCACGAGTCATAATTGCCGCTTTGGCATTATCACCAAAGCCTAAGCCATGAATCGCTCCGGCGCCCAAAGCAATAATATTTTTTAAGGCCGCCCCTGTTTCTACACCAATCACATCATCATTCGTATAAATTCTAAAGTAATCATTCATAAACAACTCTTGCACATACACAGCGTCTGCTAAATTTTCGCTTGCTGCTGTAATGGTTGTAATGTCATGAACAGCGACTTCTTCTGCATGGCTTGGACCAGATAAAACCACAATCCCTTGCCGTTTTTCTGCTGGAATCTCTTCCGCTATCACTTCTGAAATCCGCTTATGTGTAACTTGTTCGAGCCCTTTACTTGCATGAATAATAATTGGTTTTGTTTTTAAATGTTGGGCCACTTCTTGTGCTACTGAACGAATGGCTTTAGTTGGTACCACAAACAGTACCGCATCCACATCTACTAAAGCAGTAGCTAAATCAGTGGTTGCCTGAATTGAAGTAGGTAAGATTAATTCTGGTAAATAATGTTTGTTGGTATATTTTGTATTTATTTCATCGATTTGCTCTGGTTTATTTCCCCAAATACAGACCTCGTGTCCATTTTCGGCTAATACTTGAGCTAAAGCTGTCCCCCAGGAACCTGGACCTAAAACAGCGACTTTTTGTTTCATCGGTGAAACTCTCCTTTCGCTAAACAACGTTACTTCTTTAGTTTACCATATTCTTCGATCAAGTTGGATTAAGAAGTTGTTATTTTTTTCTTTTGTTTCTCCCGATTGTAAAATTTCAAATTGGGATTTCTTCTACGAACGATCACAATAACAATTGCTGCCACGAACATCACTAAAGACAACAATTGTGAGACACGAATGTTACTAAACGCATACAAACTGTCCATCCGTAACCCTTCGATGAAGAAGCGGCCGAAAGAATACCATATTATATAACCTAAAAAGACTTCGCCTTCTTTTAAAAAGTGTGGCTTTTTGCGTAATAACACTAAAACGATAAACCCTAAAACATTCCAGACAGATTCATATAAAAATGTTGGTTGATGATACGTTCCGTTGATATTCATGTTATCAATGATAAACGTTGGTAAATGGAGATTTTCTAAAAATTGTCTGGTGGTCGCTGGCCCATAGGCTTCATGATTCATAAAGTTGCCCCAACGACCAATTGCTTGCGCTAAAATCACACTTGGTGCGGCAATATCTAAAAAAGTCCATGTAGAAATGAAACGATGACGCGTAAAGAAAAACAGCGCCAGTCCCCCACCAATAAGACCACCATAAATCGCTAAGCCACCATTTCGAGTAAAGAAAATTTCAATCGGATTGTCTACATAATCTTGCCATTGAAAAGCGACGTAATACAAGCGCGCGCCAACAATTGCTGCAGGTAATCCCCAGAGCATAAAGTCAAAGACATCATCTTCTTTTAAACCAACACGAACGGCTTCACGACTACTTAGCCAAACAGCTAAAGCAATCCCTGAAACAATAATAATTGCATACCAATAGACGGGAATACCGAAAAGGCGAAATGCAATTGAATTTACTTGAGCTAACATCATCACATCTTCTCCTTCTATTCTCCTGAATTTTCTTCAATTAAACGGGTTAAGCGCTCTTCAAACGTTTTTGTTGCATCATAGCCCATTGTTTTCGCGCGGAAGTTCATTGCTGCTACTTCAATGATAATGGCCACATTTCGGCCGGTCTTAACAGGAATACGAATCTGAGGGACATCAACGTTAGCTATTTCAACCATTGCATCATCACTACCAAGACGATCATATTTCTTGTCTTTTTCCCATGCCTCTAAATAAACGACCAATTGAACTTGCATAAAGCCGCGGACCGCACTAGCTCCAAACAGGTTCATGACGTCAATAATTCCGATACCACGAATTTCAATTAAATGCTGCAAAATTTTTGGTGGCTCTCCAACCACGGTTAATTCATCTTGCTGATAAACATCGACACGATCGTCTGCGATTAGCCGATGTCCACGTTTAATAAGCTCTAAAGCTGTTTCACTTTTACCAATACCGCTATCTCCTTGAATCAAAACACCAAGTCCATAAACATCAACTAAAACCCCATGGACACTTGTCCGAACAGCTAAACGGCCATCTAAATAACTGGATAGTTCCCCTAGTAAACGGGAAGTTGAAATCGGTGAACGTAATACAGAAACCCCATTTTCTTTTGCTGCTGTAATTAATTCTTCGGGGATTTCTAGTCCTCTGGATACTATAAAGGCTGGAGTATCTTTCGCACATAAACGGCGCATCACTAATAAACGCTCTTCAGGCATCATTCGTTCTGCAAAGGTAATTTCTTTGCTCCCAAATAATTGTAAACGGTCATGGGAATAATAATTAAAATACCCAGTTAATTCTAAACCTGGCCGGGAAATTTCACCAGTTTTAATTGTTCTATTTAAGCTTTCTTCATCTCCGTAGACTACTTCTAAAGAAAGATTTTCTACCAGTTGATAAATCTTTACCACTTCTGTCATATCGAATGTCAGTCCTTTCTGCTACTTGTTATATTTTATCATTTAAAAATACAAGTTTCTAGCTATTCAC
Source organism: Enterococcus sp. DIV2385 (assembly GCF_051711925.1). Classification (NCBI taxonomy): domain Bacteria; kingdom Bacillati; phylum Bacillota; class Bacilli; order Lactobacillales; family Enterococcaceae; genus Enterococcus; species Enterococcus sp. DIV2385. The sequence goes on from NZ_JBIONV010000001.1 coordinate 1,527,114, forward strand.
TAGATAATTCCTAGAATTATCATATTTCAAAAAAATGAAACTATTTTTCAATGAAATTATCTATGCTATTTCTGTTACTTGACTATTTCAGAAAACTTTGTATACTTGAAGCCGATCCTTTTAAGAAAAGAGGAAACTTATGAAAGAATATTTAAAGGAAAAAGCCCATCAATTACCGTTAACGCCGGGTGTTTATTTAATGAAAGACGCAACCGACACAATTATTTATGTGGGTAAAGCCAAAAAATTAAAAAATCGCGTGTCAAGCTATTTTATTAATAGTAATCAACATTCTCGAAAGACGATGCGCTTAGTCAAACAAATTATAGACTTCGATGTTCTCCATACTGACACAGAATTGGATGCGCTCCTCCTAGAATGTCAACTGATTCAACAGTATCGACCGCGTTACAATCGCCAAATGAATGCTTATGAACAATATTCTTATGTATCGGTAGCCGTTAATGAGCGGCAATTAGAGATTAAACTCTTAAATATTCCCACTAAAGAGAACTGTTTTGGTCCTTATTCGATTCGTCGAAAATTAAACCGTTTAAAAATAATTTTGGATAGTATCTACGATCTCGTCCCAACCAACTATTGGCATCAAACCTTTCAAAAAGAGAGTGCCATTCCGACCGAACTATTTCAACAAGAATTGTTCGACTTTTTCCATAATCAAGGACGAGAACCAATCAAACGAATTGCTCAACAAATGCAAGAAGCTGCTGAAAAACAAGCCTTCGAAAAAGCGGCAAAACTCAAAGAAGATTGGCTCTTTCTGACGCGCTTTGCAAACCAAAATCAACGAATTAGTCAAGCTAACCAACGAGATTGGCAACTGATGTGGTTACCTTGTCAGAAAAAAATCAAATACTATTTAATTTACCAAGGCTTGGTGGTAGCAACACGTGTTGTAACTAAACAAACGTTTCAAAAATATTCACCGCTTGAACTAGCAAAAAAAATCATGCCCAAAAAATCACCGAAAACAATTGAGCATTACTCGAAGCAACAAGTTGATTTTTTAAACATTTTATATGGCTATGTCAGCCGCCATCCAGAATGTCACCTAGAAAATTTAACCATCGAAAAAGCCTGAAGGACGCATTTTATGCTACGTTCTTCAGGCTTTTTTATTCATATTTAGATAAATTGTGATCCGTAACGATCGTATTGACAATTGACATAATTACAGCCATTAGCACCGCTGCCCAAAAACTTGAGAAGCCAAAGTTCATTTCCCCCACAAAAAACGAGGTCATTTGTAAAATCGCTGCATTGACAACAAAGCTAAATAGACCAAACGTTAATAAAGTAAATGGGAGCGACAAGATTGTTAAGACTGGTTTCACCAACATATTTAGGATTGAGAGAACAAAGGCGGCAATAATTGCAGGCATTATGCCTCTCACATGAATCATGCCAGGAAAAACAACTGATAAAGAAATGAATGTCAGTGTATTAACAACCAATCGCTGAAAATATGTCATTAAAAGTCACTCCATTCGTCATCATCAATTTTTTCCGCTTCTTTACGTTGCTTTTTATTGGCAGCATAAGGATTTTCATTGCGAACATTTCTATTATAAGGATTTTGATGGCCGTAGCCGCGATCGCTTCCTGTTCTTCCAGAAGGGATCAAGACTGCTAAGGCAATGTATAAGAGAATGCCTGGAAATCCTGCTGAGAAAAAGCTGAGCAAGACATAAACGACACGAATAATTGTTGGGTCAATTCCTAGCCAATCAGCAATCCCAGCTAAGCTTCCTGTTAAAACCACGTTATTCGGAGATTTTGTTAGTTTTCTTTTCATATGTTTTCACCTCGTCTACTAAATTTTACACTAGAAAGGCTGATTCGTCAGCCCATCTAGCTTAAAATTATTAATTATTTATCCGTATCTTTTAGGAAAATACTTCCCGTTGTTGTAGAAGCATTAATTTGAGCCATTGATTCTTCCAGTACACGTCTAAAATGTAATTGTTGATTGCCGCGATCTTTCTTTTCACGAACAACTTCAATATCTGTTAAACGGCTGTTAATACTACCTAAATTCGTTTTCACTTGCCCTTCAACACCTAAGTCATTTGGCAAGGCCAATTTGATATTCCCATTTGCAGAGCTTGCTTCAACACGGCGAAGCGTTTTTTCTTTAGCTGTAATGCGGATATCTCCATTAATCAGAGAAACACTTAGACTTTCTGGTGCCGCGGAAATAGACACATCACCATTGACTGTTTCAATAATGTTATCTAAAATCGTTCCTTCTAGGACTTTAATTTCACCATTCACGCCTTCAATTTCTAACATAGTTGCATCAATTTTTTTAAACGTAATCGTCCCATTCGTTGATTTTGTGTAAACATCTTTCGCTGTTAACTCTTCTACTAAGACATTTCCGTTTAATAATTTAACAGATACATGATCGTAAGTGCGTTTTGGTAAATAGAACGTTAAATCTGCTTTCACCCGTTTGTTTGGCACTTGGAAAGAAATTGTTTCATCATCCACATCAATGTCACTTCGTTCTAAGAAAGCTTCCATTGGTGAATCTCCTGCCATTTTACCATATAATTTGATTTTTGCTTCGACTTTCACATCTTCTTGATCCCAAGTTTTGAAAACCACGGTACCATTTGCTACCTTGACATCAATTAAACTTGCTTGTGGATTTGGATAATTAAACTCATGTTCAAACTTAGTTGTTGCCACACCAGGAACTTTCATTTTAATGTCTTTCCATTCCACATTATCATTCATGGTATCACTGAAAGAATTAAATGTTTTTTTCAAGAATTCTCCCACTTGGCCGCCAACTTCGGCAACTTTGCCGCCGACTTGGTTAAAGGTATCTGTGGCTTGATCTTTCCACTCTTCAGAGAATTGAGAAGAAACTTTTTCTTTTGTATCATTCCATTGACCTTTCCATTGTTCTTTACGAATGTTTTTTAGTTCTTCTTCCAGTGCTGTTTTTTCAGTACTTTGAGTCGCTAATTTTTCTTCTAATTGTGCAAGTAAAACGTGCAAGTCTTTTCGTTGAACTTGTTCATCTTCTGTCAATGCATCTAATTCTTCTTTTGTATCTAATGTTCCAATTTCTTCTGCGACTTCTTTAATTTCTTCTTTGATGCCGGCAATTTCTGCGTTGACTTCGTCCAATTCAGCCGAAGCACGATTGGCTTTTGTTGCTAACTCATCAAGAATTCTTTCTAAGTTTTCACGATCTTTTTCTGCACTGTCCTGTGTATTTTCTTCAAACGAATCAACAGTAGGTCCTTCTGATTCGCCTTTTTCTAATGCATCCATTAAATCTGCAACTTGATCTTCTTTATTTGTTGTTCCAATATTTTGTGTATCAACTTTTTCAGCAGCTTTTTCGATTTGTTTTTCATCTTTTTCAGTTGCCATATTTTCTAATAAAATTAACGCTTCTTCTGACGTTAGAATACCTTTTTTCACTAATTCTAATACGCGTTCTCTTTCTTTCATGGATATTGCCTCCTTAGCAAATTTTTCACTCAATAGTGTTTTCCTTACATGCATTATTATGCCTTGTTTTTGATCATTTGTCATAGGACTTAAGAACGATTTCTTCTCATTAGTAAGGACTAGTTTTATAAAATCAGCTCATTTTACGCTAAAAAAACTAGGAATTGGTCTAAAAAAGGCCGTCTCCTAGTTTTTTTATTTGTTTTTCTTAAAATTGTTCGTCACGATTACTATTCAATTCGGTAATTTTACCAGTTGCCAAGTAAACAATCCACTCACAAATATTTGTGACATAGTCGCCAATTCTTTCCAAGTATTGTGCCACATGTAGATAATCAGTTCCGCTAATGACCGTTTCTGGATTAGCTTTCATTGCTTCTACGGCATGTTTGTAAATACTATCGAAATATTCATTAGTACGATCATCCATTTGTGCAATCATTCGTGCATCTTTTTGATCCGTTTTAACATAGGCGATTAAAACATTATCCACCATTTTTTTCACATAATCAGACATATCTGAAATTTCTTTTTCAATTTCAGGAATACGTGTTTCTCCTTTTAAGCGAATCGTTGATTTAGCAATTGAAACGGCATGGTCCGCCATTCTTTCTAAATCCGAACTAGCTTTCATAACAGTGATAATCATACGTAAGTCTGTTGTCACTGGTTGTTGTAACGCAATCATTTCAAAACTCTTTTTCTCAAGTTTGACTTCCATATCATTAATTTCAATATCGCGATCAATCACTTCTTGAGCCAATTTTTTATCATGATTAATATATGCCTTCACGGATTTATGGACGGCACTACTAACCATCATACCCATTTCATAAAATTGATTGTGCAGATTTAATAGTTCTTCTTCAAATTGTGTCCGTAACATTCTTTTTCCCCCTTTTAACCAAATTTACCAGAAATGTAATCTTCTGTTTGTTTTTCTTTTGGATTTAAAAATACTTTTTTCGTGTCATTAAATTCAATTAAATCACCTTGTAAAAAGAAGGCCGTTTTATCAGAGATCCGTGATGCTTGCGACATATTATGTGTCACCATAATCATGGTATATTTCTCTTTTAATGTTAACAGCATGTTTTCAATTTTACCACTAGAAACTGGGTCCAAGGCGCTAGTTGGTTCATCTAATAAAATAATATCTGGTTCCACAGCTAAAACACGAGCGATACAAACCCGCTGTTGTTGTCCACCAGAAAGTGAAAGTGCACTTTTGTGAAGTTTATCTTTGACATCCTCCCAAACGGCAGCAGCTTTCAAACTGGTTTCAACTGCTTCATCTAAGACTTGCTTGTCTTTGACTCCTTTTAGGCGCAAGCCATAAATCACATTTTCATAAACTGAAAATGGAAATGGATTAGGTTGTTGGAAAACCATGCCAATTTCTTTACGTAATTCAACGTTATCTGTTTTCGGTCCATAAATATCTTTTCCTTTATAGACGACACTTCCAGTAATAGTTACGTCTGGGATTAAATCATTCATACGATTCAAGCAACGTAAATACGTTGACTTCCCGCAACCAGAAGGACCAATCATGGCAGTTAATTCTCCTTGATTAAAAGTTAAATCAATGCCTTTCAATGCTTCTTTTTTCCCGTAATATAAATGTAAATCTTTTGATGAAATAATTTCTTTGCCCATCTTGCTCCTCCTAACCAAAATGTCCTGAAACGTAGTCTTCCGTTGCTTGAATTTTTGGTCGTGTAAAGATTTTTCTTGTATGGTCGTATTCAATGACTTTACCCATATAGAAGAAAGCTGTATAGTCACTAATCCGCGCCGCTTGTTGCATGTTATGTGTCACAATGATGATCGTGTAATCATCTTTTAAATTCACTAACGTTTCTTCAACCGTTCCTGTTGAAATCGGATCTAACGCGCTTGCCGGTTCATCTAACAACAGAATATCTGGTTTCATCGCAATTGCCCGAGCGATACACAAACGTTGTTGTTGCCCACCAGACAGAGCTAAGGCGCTTTTGTTTAAGTTATCTTTCACTTGATCCCAAAGTGCGGCTTGCTTCAAACTTGTTTCAACGATTTCATCTAATTTTTTCTTATCCTTTTCACCATGCTGTTTCAATGCGAATGTGATATTTTCATAGATAGATTTACTAAATGGATTGGGCCGCTGAAAAACCATGCCAATGCGTTTTCTCATTTCGTAGACGTCAACTTCTTTCGTATTGACATCGACATCTTTATACATAATTTTTCCAGTAACACGTGAATTGGCAATGCCATCGTTCATACGATTTAGCGAACGTAAATACGTGGATTTACCGCAACCAGAAGGTCCAATTAAGGCGGTTATTTTGTTCTTTTCAAATTGTAAATCAACACCTTTGATAGCTTCATTGTCCCCGTAAAAGACATGTAAGTCTTCCGTGTGTAACGCAATCGGGTCTTTTTGGCTATCTAGTTGAAGTAAATGGGTATCATTTAAATTGTATTCTTTCATGCTAATTCCCCTAACATTAAGCTGATGTCATTCTCTTATAAAGACGGTTGCCGATAAAACGAGCGCCGAAATTGAAAAGTAAAACTACTAAAATTAACACAGCGGAGGCACCTGCTGAGACCGCAGCGCCATCTGGCATCGTTCCTTCGGTATTAATTTTCCAAATATGCACAGCCAACGTTTCCGCTTGACGGAAAATACTAATCGGACTTGAAACGCTCAATGGATTCCAATTACTGAAATCTAAGGCAGGTGCGCTTTGTCCTGCTGTATAAATTAGCGCAGCGGCTTCACCGAAAATCCGACCAGAACTCAAAATAACACCTGTCAAAATTCCTGGTAACGCTTCTGGCAAAATAACTTTTTTAACTGTTTCCCAACGTGAAAGACCTAAGGCTAACCCCGCTTCACGCTGTGTATAATGAATGGCTTTCAAAGATTCCTCAACATTTCTAGTCAATAATGGTAAGTTAAAAAATGTTAATGCTAACGCACCTGATAAGATTGAAAAACCATATCCGATTTGTACAACGAAAATCAAGAAGCCGAACAGCCCCACAACAACGGAAGGCAATGAACTCAAAATTTCAATCGAGGTACGAATTAAATCAGTTAACCAATTCTTTTTCGCATATTCCGATAAGTAAATTCCAGCACCCAATGAAATTGGAATACTAATAATCATTGTAATCAATAGTAAATATAGTGAGTTGAAAAGCTGAATACCAATCCCACCACCAACTTGATAGGCTCTGGATGGTTGTGTTAAAAATTCCCACGAAATATGAGGAATTCCTCTAGCTAAAATGTAAATCAGTAAGGCCGCCAAAATTAAAACAATGACGCCAGATACGGCATATAAGATACCTGTTGCGATTTTATCTGCTTTTTTTGCATTCATTATTTTAAGGCTCCTCTCTTACCGATAATTCGGATAACAATGTTGAATAGTAAAGACATCAACAATAGAATCAAAGCTAAAGACCAAAGAACGTTGTTTTCAACTGTTCCCATAATTGTATTCCCAATCCCCATTGTCAAAATACTTGTTAGTGTCGAAGCTGGTGTTGTCAAACTAGTTGGCATCACAGCTGCATTTCCGATTACCATTTGGATTGCTAAGGCTTCACCAAACGCACGAGCCATACCAAAGACAACCGCAGTTAAAATACCAGGCACAGCTGCCCGCAAGACAACTTTATAAATCGTTTGCCAACGCGTAGCACCAAGCGCCAACGACGCTTCACGATAATGTCGAGGCACAGCTTTTAATGCATCTACGGTCATCGTAGTAACCGTTGGTAAAATCATAACAAATAGCACAAACGTACCAGCTAAAATACCGAAGCCAGTTCCGCCAAAGATTGAACGGACAAAAGGAACAATGACAGATAAACCAATAAATCCATAAACAACAGAGGGAATCCCTACAAGTAATTCAATAACTGGTTGTAAAAATTTCGCTCCTTTTTTAGGTGAAATTTCTGTCATAAAAACAGCCGCTCCAATCGCAAATGGCGTCGCAACAATCGCTGACAAAAACGTTACAATAAAAGAACCCGCAATCATTGGTAAAGCCCCAACCATGGGTTTACCGTCCGCGCCGATATCACTTGGGTTCCAGTTTGTTCCAAATAAGAAATCAAACACGTTAATCTTATCTTTAAAGAATGTAGCAAGTCCTTTACTTGCAACAAAATAGAAAATTGAAACAACCACTGCTACAATTAAGGCAATACATAGGAAACTAATAAATTTCCCTCGTTGCTCCATCTTGGCTCTTTTCGATTTTGTTAATAATTTTTTCTGTACATCTTCCAAGAATATTTCCTCCTCAAACAATCCAACTTTTACAGATAAAAATAGTGTACCTTTTTTACATCAATTTGTTTTTAATAACATGTAAATTTTATGTTAATTTTGTAAATTTTGTGTTAAGAGAATTATTTAATGACATTTCCTTGCCAATCCCGTTCAATTTCCATTTTCGAAACAGGAATATACCCTAATTGACCAATCACACGTTCTTGGATATCATCTGACAACATAAAGTCTAAAAACTCTTTGGTTAAATCACTTGGATTTTTACGAGTGTACATGTGTTCATAAGACCAAATAATCCATTTATTGTTCATTACATTTTCATCTGTTGGCTGAACACCATCAATGCTTAACGTAGCTACTTCATCAGTAACATATGAAAATGCGGTATAACTAATCGCTCCTGGTGTATCAGAAACAATGGAACGAACCATGCCGCTGGAATCTTGTTCTTGCGCACGAATGGCTGTTTTATCTCCCAAGACCCACTTTTCAAAAGTCGCGCGCGTACCACTACCGGCCGCTCTATTCAAAATAACAATTTTTTGGTCTTTCCCGCCAAGTTCTTTCCAGTTTGTTACTTCACCTAAAAAGATTTTCTTTAAATTTTCCATTGAGATATCTTTGACACCGACATTTTTGTTAACGATTGGTGTAATCCCAACGACAGCAACTTTATGATCAATTAAGTCTTCCGCTTTGATGCCCTTTTTCTCTTCTGCAAATAAATCAGAATTACCAATGTCTACCGCACCAGATTGGACTTGACTCAGACCTGTTCCGCTTCCGCCACCTTGGACATTAATAAATCTTCCCGGATTTTGGCTTTGATATTCCTCACTCGCTGTCTCTACTAATGGTTGTAAAGCTGATGAGCCTACCGCTGTGATGGATTCACCACGATCAATCCATTTTGCACATCCTGTCAAAGTAAGTATACTTGCCAAACCAATAAATAATAGCAATCTTTTTTTCATCGATTCATTATTCCTCCAATTAATTTCAATCTATTCTATTTTACCATTATATGTAGGACTTGAAAATTATAAGTTATCAATTTGTTGGTACAACTGAGAAAACTCTTAAATTAAATAACAAGTATTTTAAAACTAAAACAAAAAAAGCTCTCCATTTTGGAGAGCTTTTTTTCGTTTAAATTTTCAAGAAACGACGCATTGAAATAACTGAACCTAGTGATCCAATAATCATTCCTGTTGCAATCATTAATAGATTGACTTTCCAGATAAAATCTTCTGGACGAATTAATGAATAATTCGAGCGCAATAACTGCGGATTGAACATGTTATAAACTTGATGGTAGCCTAACGTCATAATGATGACTGGCACGATTGCGCCAATCAAGCCAATCCAGGCACCTTCTAAGAAAAACGGCCAACGAATGAAACTGTTTTTCGCTCCTACAAGACGCATAATTTGGATTTCTTTTTGACGAGATAAAATCGTAATCCGAATGGTATTGGAAATTAAGAACACTGCAACGAATAAAAGTAATGCAGCAGCTGCTAGGCCCCAAGTTCGAACGGTTTGAGCGATTTTAAAGATTTTGTCTGAGTTTACACCACCGTAATCGGCTTTAAAAACACTTGGGAATTTAGCTGCTTGTTTCGCAATATCTTTCGTGTCTTCTGGTGTTTTCGCACGGACATAATACACATCGTATAATGGGTTACTGTCGCCTTCGAAAAGATTCCAAGCATCCCCCATTTGTTCTTGGATTTTTTTCAATTGTTGATCTTTGTTTGAATAAGAAATATCTTCAACATTGTCTAATCCTTTAAGTTGTTTTTCTAATGTTTTCATTTCATTTTGTTTTGTACCAATATCGACAAAAACTGACACTGTCACGTTTTTTTCGATATCATCAGCAAGTTTCGTTGCATTAAAAATAACGCCCATAAAAATACCAACTAAAACTAATGTAATTGTAACCGCACTTGCTGAGGCAACAGTCATCCAACCGTTCCGTTTTAAACTTTTGATACTTTCAAATAAATGAGAAAAGAATGTTCTAATCATCGTAGCCGTATTCTCCTTCCACTTGGTCACGGATAATGCGACCATTTTCAATGGCAATAACACGGTGACGAATCGTATTTACAATTGTACTATTATGCGTTGCCATCACGACTGTTGTTCCTTGTGCGTTAATCCGGTCCAACAATTTCATGATTTCCCATGAATTCTCTGGATCTAAGTTCCCAGTTGGTTCATCGGCAATTAAAACTTTCGGTGTATTTACGATTGCTCGTGCAATGGATACCCGTTGCTGTTCCCCACCAGAAAGTTCACTTGGAAAAACACGTACCTTATGTTTTAGACCGACTAAATCTAAAACTTCCATCACGCGTTTTTTGATTTCGCGAGGACGTCGTCCGATAACTTGCATCGCATAGGCCACATTCTCATACACAGTTTTCTTCGGTAATAGTTTATAGTCTTGGAAAACGATGCCGATTTCACGACGTAAATAAGGAACTTCTTTATTTTTTATTTTCATTAAATCATGACCTGCAACTGTCAAATTACCTTTTGTTGCTTTTTCTTCACGATACATTAATCTAATAAAGGTTGATTTCCCTGCACCTGAGGGACCAACCACATAGACGAACTCGCCTTGGTCAATCTCTACTGAAATATTCCGAATCGCTGTTGTACCATTCGAATATTTCTTCATTACATCTTTCATTTCAATCATGGCGTTCTCTCCATCTCTTTTTTCTTCAATCCTACTCATTATAACATGTCAATATTGCAAACTTCTTGCATTAAGTTACATTTTTATTTCAATTTAATGAAGAGCTTAACTTAAGCGCTGTTTTAAGTAGGCATCAATGAAACCATCAAGGTCTCCATCCATCACAGCTTGTACATTGCCGGTTTCGTAATTTGTCCGATGGTCTTTGACCATTGAATACGGATGGAACACGTAAGAACGGATTTGTGAGCCCCAGCCAATTTCCATTTGTTCACCACGTAAACTTGCTGCTTCTTGGGCTTTCTTTTCCATTTCCAATTGATATAATTTGGCTTTTAACATACTCATTGCTTGCTCACGGTTTTTTAATTGAGAACGTTGTGCTTGGCTTGCGACAACGGTGCCTGTTGGAATATGTGTGATTCGAACAGCCGATTCTGTTTTATTAATATGTTGACCACCGGCACCACTTGCTCGATAGGTATCAATTTTTAAGTCATCTGGATTGATCGCAATCTCTATTGTATCGTCTAATTCAGGCATTACATCAACTGAACAAAACGAAGTATGACGGCGTTTGGCGGAATCAAAGGGCGAAATCCGCACAAGACGATGGACACCTTTTTCAGATTTTAGGTAGCCATAAGCATTGTAACCTTTGATTAATAAGGTGACACTTTTAATCCCTGCTTCATCTCCAGCTTGGTAATCCAACGTTTCAACTTGGAAACCGTGACTTTCTGCCCAACGTGTATACATTCGTAAAAGCATACTTCCCCAGTCTTGTGACTCAGTACCACCGGCACCAGGGTGTAATTCAATTAGGGCGTTATTATGATCATATGGCTCATTTAGTAGTAAGGATAGCTCATACGTTGTTAAACGTTCTTGCAAGAGATGAATTCTTTCTTCCAATTCTTCTTGAATCTCTGTATCATATTCTTCTTGTTGTAATTCAAACATCACCGTTAATTCGTCAAGTTCCTCAGAGAGCTGATGAAATTGTTGATATTTTTCTTTCAAACTATTGGTTTCGTTAATTAGCTTTTGAGCCGTTTCTGTGTTGTCCCAAAAACCAGGTTCTCCCATCCGATTTTCCGCCTCGGCAATGTCTTCTTCTAACTGGTCTAAGTCAAAGAGACCTCCTGAAGCTAGTAATTTTTTGTGTCATTTCGTCTAATAATGTACGAATTTCTGGGTTTTCCAAAATGATTCCTTCTTTCTCTTTATTGTAAAAAGAGCAAAGGCGGGACAAATTGCCCCACCCTGCGTTTTTTCTTTAATTAAGCGTTTCTTCCATGACAATTTTTGAATTTTTTGCCACTTCCGCATGGGCATAAATCATTACGGCCCACTTTTTTATCTACACGCACAGGTTGACGCTTCGCACTTGTGTTGCTTTGTGCAGCTGCATCTTGTTCTGTTTCTGGATGTTCCGCTTGTCCTTGGGCTACTTGCTCACGTTGGACATTTTGGCGAATTTCCGATTTCATGAATAAACGTGTTACTTCATATTCGATTGAACCCACCATATTGTTATACATAGAATAACCTTCTGTTTGATATTCTACTAATGGGTTGTTTTGACCGTACGCACGTAAGCCGACAGATTGGCGTAATTGATCCATTGCATCAATGTGATCTGTCCATTTAGTATCGACAACACGCAAGATGACTACTTTTTCAAATTCTAGCAATTGTTCTTGGCCATTCAATTGTTGAGATTTTTCTTCAAATACTTCTTGCGCACGTGCCACTAAGTAGTCTTTGATTTCTTCAGCTGATTTATTTTCTAAATCTTTTTTAGAAATCGTATCTTCATGGACAAGTGTTGAGGCTGCAAAATCGACAATCCCATCTAAATTCCATTCTTCTTTTTCTAATTGTGTATGGCTATCCACCACTCGGCCAATCGTCCGTTTTACCATGCCCATTAATACATCAGACAAGTCATTTTCTTCCATAATTACTTCTTGTCGTTGCGCATAAATAACTTCACGTTGCTCGCGCATCACGTCATCGTATTGTAAGACATTTTTACGTGTGTCATAGTTATTTCCTTCCACACGTTTTTGAGCAGATTCTACTTGGCGAGTAAACATTTTACTTTGAATAACTGCATCTTCTTCTTGCACATTCATTCGTTCTAAGAATGTTTTAATTCGTTCTGAACCAAAGCGTTTCATCAAGTCATCTTCTAAAGATAAATAAAATTGTGAAACCCCTGGATCCCCTTGACGTCCTGCACGTCCACGCAACTGATTATCAATACGACGTGACTCATGACGTTCTGTCCCGATAACTGCTAGACCACCTAGTTCAAGTACACCTAAGCCAAGTTTAATATCCGTTCCACGACCAGCCATATTTGTTGCAATTGTAACTGCGCCTTTTTGACCGGCGTTCATAATGATTTCGGCTTCTTTAAAGTGATTTTTCGCATTTAATACTTCATGAGGAATTTTAGCTGCGTTTAATTTATCAGAAAGTAATTCTGACGTTTCTACCGCAACAGTCCCCACCAACACTGGTTGTCCTTTGTGGTAACGTTCTTTAATATCTTCCACCACTGCATTAAATTTACTTTCTAAGGTTGGATAAAGTAAATCTGGACGATCGTCACGGATAATTGGACGATTGGTTGGAATTTGAATGACTTGAATATTGTAAATTTCACGGAATTCTTCTTCTTCTGTTTTAGCAGTACCAGTCATCCCGGCTAGTTTTTTGTACATCCGGAAGTAGTTTTGGAACGTAATCGTCGCCATTGTTTTTGTTTCATCTTCAATTTCGACGCCTTCTTTTGCTTCAATCGCTTGATGCAAGCCATCAGAATAACGACGACCATCCATGATACGACCAGTAAATTGGTCAACAATTAAGACTTTATTGTCTTGAACCACGTAATCAATGTCTAGTAACATGATATAGTTTGCCCGTAACGCTTGATCTAAATGGTGCGTTAATGCTGTATTTTCAATATCGTAAAGGTTATCCAATCCAAAAGTTTGTTCCGCTTTTTCAATCCCTGCTTCTGTTAAACCAATTGTTTTAGACTGAATATCAATTTTGTAATCTTCGTCTTCTTTTAAGCGTTTGACAAAATTATCGGCACGCGTATAGAGTGCTGTCGATTTTTCAGCTTGTCCAGAAATAATTAATGGGGTTCTTGCTTCATCAATTAAGATTGAATCCACTTCATCGACAATTGCATAGTTTAATGGACGTTGAACCATTTGGCTGCGATAAACAACCATGTTATCACGCAAATAGTCAAATCCTAATTCGTTATTTGTACTATAAGTGATATCACAGTTATACGCTTCACGTTTTTCATCAGAAGATTTAGAGTTAATGTTTAAGCCAACGCTTAAGCCTAAGAAATTATATAATTCTCCCATTTCGTTAGAGTCACGGGTTGCTAAGTATTCATTAACTGTAACAACGTGTACTCCTTCGCCAGATAGTGCATTCAAGTATACAGGCATTGTGGCAGTCAAGGTTTTCCCTTCACCTGTTCTCATTTCAGGAATGTTCCCGTCATGAAGCACAATCCCACCCATTAATTGGACACGGTATGGGAATAAACCTAGTACTCGTTTAGCAGCTTCACGGACAACCGCAAACGCTTCTGGTAATAGTTCGTCTAAGGTTTCCCCTTTTTGATAACGGGCTTTAAATTCATCTGTTTTTTCACGTAATTGTTCATCGCTTAGTTGTTCCATTGCACTTGCATGTGCATCAATTTTATCGGCGATTTTTTCTAATCGTCTTAATTCTTTTTTATCGTTTTCAATCATTTTTTTCAAAAAATTTGCCATTGGTATCTGTGTTCCTTTCAATTACCTCTTTTTATTTTTGTATCCTTTTTGTACAAGAAGCACAATCTATCCATTTTATTTTATCATTACTTGACGAGAAAGAAAACCATTTCTCTCTATTTTACAGACATTTTCCTTTAAAAGATGAACTTTTAAAGTTATTTTATGTATTTCTTTATTTTTTCTTTACTCCGTGCTTTAAAGATGTTTAAAGAGCTGAAATGCACGAAGGCATTTCAGCTCTTATTTTAAGCTTTAGTCTGTTTCAATCAAGCCATATTTGCCATCTTTACGACGGTAAACAATGCTTGTTCCATTTGTTTCAGCATCTTCAAAAATAAAGAAGTTGTGTCCTAACATGTTCATTTGTAAAACAGCTTCTTCACTGTCCATCGGTTTTAATGATAGACGTTTTGTACGAACGATGTCTAATTCTGAAGGTGTTTCTTCTGTTTCTTCACCAACTAAGAAGACAGCGGCTTTTGTATTGTTACGTCCTGTTTCACGAGATTTTCTGTTGATTTTTGTTTTAAATTTACGAATTTGTCGTTCTAATTTATCGACAACCAAATCAATACTTGCGTATAAATCAGGTGACGTTTCTTCAGCTCGTAAAACTAGATAAGGAAGAGGAATAGTAACCTCGACTTTGGCTGTTTTTTCAGTGTACACTTTCAAATTCACGTGAACCGTTGCTTCAGGTGAATCGCTGAAATATCTTTCTAATTTACCGACTTTTTTCTCAACATAGTCTCGAATCGCTTCGGTTACCTCGATATTTTCTCCACGTACATTATATCTAAACATAACAATTACCCCTTTCATCTACCAGTAAAGAAAAGATTAAAGGACCACTCTTTAATTCCCTTCTTCTTAATTTCATTATATCGAATAATCTGGGTTTTGCCAACAAAATAGTTATCAAATTTATGAATTCTTTTCTTTTTACCGCGCGAGAGTAAACGTATTCAAACTTTTAGGATAACAGTCATTGATATCAGCAGCTGCGTGGAAAAGAGTTCGTCCAGTGGTATAGATGTCATCCACCAAAATAACAGAACAATTTTTTAATTTTTTTTGGTTTTCTTTTTGGATGGCAAATGGTTGTTGCAACTGCATCCTTTCCTTTCTAGTTTTTTTAGATTGCGGAACATTTTCCTCTTTTCTAATTAAAAAAGGGCTGTACGGAACATCAGCCGCTTCTAGTAAGCCAATTACTTGGTTGAAGCCTCGTTCTTGCATTCGTTTTTCGGATAAGGGCACCGGAATAATATAGTCCGCAGATTGTTGCTGAAAGTAAAAGTTGATTTCCTCGTTAAAACACATTCTTAAGCGATAGTCTCCTTGAAATTTATAGCGTTCCATCCACTCTTGCATTCCTTCATCATAATGAAACAACGCTGCATTATGAAAAGAATACTCTGGATAAAGCAGCTGCCACCTTTGACAATCAAAACAATAGCGCTCTTGGCTGACGCGACTACAGCCAAAACAAGTGCCTGTCATTGGCAGTTTCTGGAACTTTGCTTGGCAGTGCTGGCAAAGTGAAGGCCTCGCCCATTTTTTAAAACGTAAGAGCATTTTTAATGTTATCTCCAAACGAATGGGGCTTGCGCAATTTTTACAATCCATCTAACATCCCTTGTTTGCTAGCCAAGCGATTCATTTGCTTTATTTGCCGAATTGCCTCTTTCATGTCTCTTGTTTCCCCATCATGTAAAAATAAAACTTCGCCGTAATTGAATTCTTGTCTTCGATCGACTCGGCCCGCAATTTGGACAAGTGTTGAAGAAGTGAAGACTCGATGATTGGCACCATAAACAATAACTGAGACTGCATCAAAAGTCACACCACGTTCTAAAATGGTTGTAGTGATCAAAATATCCGTTTTCTGCTGACGCATTGCTTGAACTTTTTCTAGGCGAAGCTCATCACTACCATAAACGGCGACAACTTCTTTGTCGGAAAATCGCTCAGCTATTAATGCATGCAATTGGTGAATTAATGAAATGCTTGGGCAAAATAGTAAAACTGAATTACGCACCAATAAACGTTTCAAATGATGTGCAATGATTTTAATATTTTTGCTAGAAAGACGTTGCCACGACTGAACCCAAAATCGGCGTGGCACAGGTAATGGCCTACGATGATATCTTGCTGGCAAAATACTGGCTGCTAACTTTTTTGCTGTAAAAGCTTCCGCAATTCTTTCGTAGGCGTTGCTGTTAAGTACACCAAACTACTTCTTTTTTTTCGTGCGTTACGCACTCCATAATAAAGATGTTCGTTATTAACAAAAGGAAAAGAGTCGACTTCATCAACGATAAGTAAATCAAACGCTTGATGGAATTTCAATAATTGATGGGTGGTGCAAATCACTAGTTTCGTATAACGATACGATTCTTGACTGTTTCCGTGGAGTAAAGCAATTGCTTCATGAGGAAAAACCGCTTGGATTCTGGGAAACAGTTCTAAGCAAACATCGACACGCGGCGAAGCCAGCGCAATCCGCCCCCCTTCTTGTAAGGTTTGGTGTAAAACAGCAAATAACATTTCTGTTTTGCCTGCACCTGTAACTGCCCACACTAAGCGATTCTCTCTTATTTTTGCTGTCTCACAAAGTTCAACCGAGATCGCTTGCTGTCCCTTTGTTAATTGTCCAGACCACTCAAAAAAGACAGTTCTTGGGCTATTGGGCCTTTCTGGTAAATGACAAAATTTTTGACAAGAAGTCACACGGTCTAATTGAATGCATGCATGACAGTAGTATGCATTTATCGCCAATCTGTTTTCTTTTTTGGATACGACTTCCCCGCACCGCTGACATTGAATTGTTAGGGGGGAACGCTCTAACATTGTTGGTAAATAAACCAGTTTTGTCTGTATTGAAGGTTCTGTTTCTTCAATAATTATTTTACGTCCATGCAAATCTTCCATGTTAACCACCTCAATTATAAAATACGCATTTCTCTAGCTTTTTTGCGAAAAGTAAATATCCACCCGCATAGCGGGTGGCTTTTTAATAGCCCTAGAAGGGCTCGCTACCTGCTGCTCCCTTTAAGGGAGCTTTTTTAGAGACCGCCAACCGCTACCTTTCTATTCTTATCTAGCTGTTACTTCCTAAATGGATCTTTATACTCTCTTTTGTTTATACTATCCCTTACTCGATCTTCTGCTTCTTGTTCTCGTATACACTTTGCTATCGTTTTTTGGTTCAGTCCTACAGTGCTCACATAATAACCTTTTGACCAAAAGGATCGATTTCCATAATTGTATTTTAAATTCGCATGACGTTCATGAATGATTACTGCACTTCTTCCTTTTAAGAAACCCATAAAACCTGATACACTCAACTTCGGTGGAATTCTTACCAACATATGGATATGGTCGGGCATTGCATGCGCTCCAATGATTTCGACTTCTTTCATCTCACACAATTTTCTTAGTATTTTCCCTATATCTCGCTTCAATTGACCATAGATTACTTTTCTTCTATATTTTGGTGTAAACACAAGATGATACTTACAATTCCAACGAGTATGTGCTAAACTTTTATCGTCGTTCGACATTCAAAAACTCCTTTCGATTTGATAACGGTTGGTAGCCTTTATCTATTATATCGAAAGGAGTTTTTATCGCTAAAGCTCTGACCTCCACGCGCAGTACGCGTGGTTTTTTTGTCGAAATCTCTTTAGAGATTTCAACTGACTAAAGTCATTAAAAAAGACAAGTTGCTTTTTCGAAAATTCTCGAAAAAAACAACTTGTTTTTTCACTCTTTTTTATCTGCTTGTGCTAACAAACCCAAGGCTTGTTCCAACACTTTTTCCCCGTTCATTAAGCCGTAATCAGACATGCTAATGACATCTGTTGGGATACCTTTTGGTGATAGACGCTTTTCAAAATCACTCTTCATATAACGAACTTGTGGACCTAACAATAACACATCGACTGGATTATTTTCTAAATTTGTTTCTGCTTCCGATGCAGAAGCCGCAAATATATGGGCATCTAAGCCTTGATTAAATGCTGCTTTTTGCATTTTTGTAACAAGTAAACTAGTACTCATTCCTGCGGAGCAAACTAACATAATTGTTTTTTTTGACATTTTAACAGCCCCTTTTACCTTTGCCTTTTTCAATTTTCAACATTATCTATTAAAAATATTATAGTGTAAAGTTAATTTTTGTCAATCATTCTTGTTTTTTAAAGCGGATACAATCCTAGTTTAAACGTACCATGCTGACTTCAGCAATTTATTAAATACCACATATTCTTTTTCCAAATTCACTTGAACTACTTGGTAACTCGCATTCAACCAACCATAAGCGCCCTTTTCTGGATGCTTATAATCGTTCGCCCACCAATCGACATCTGTCTTAGCAGTTTTTGGTAAACCAGAATGAGGGAATAACAATTCATCAAACTGAGTAAAGGTCAAAGTAACTTGGGAACCGCCATTCGTTTTCAAATAATGAGTAATTGTATCATATTTTTTCTGTCGTGTATGTACCATTTTCCAGCGCCTCCCTTTTCTCTATCATACCTTATTATAACGTTTTTTTCCAAAAAATCTCACAAAAAAGATGAGAGAAAAAGTTGCTATTCAGTTGATTCTTTTTTATACTGACTTTATTACGAGAGAAAAGGATACCCATATGTTAGAAAGCTATATTACAGTCAAACAAGATGGTTTCAGCGAGATTGAAATCAAGAAATCGCGGTTTATCTGTTCTGTAAAGCGCGTAACATCAGAAGAAGAAGCAAAAGCCTTTATCGCCGCAATAAAAAAAGAACATTGGAAAGCCAATCATAATTGTAGTGCTTTTGTGATCGGCGAAAAAAATGACATTCAGCGGAGCAGCGATGACGGCGAACCTAGTGGTACTGCTGGTGTTCCAATGCTGGAAGTCTTAAAGAAAAAAGAGTTAATCAATGTAGTGGCTGTTGTCACTCGTTATTTTGGCGGAATAAAATTAGGCACTGGTGGTTTAATCCGAGCATATAGTCATGCTCTTTCCCACACTTTAGATGAAATTGGTTTAGTCATTGGCAAATTGCAACAAGAACTATTGATTACGATCGCCTATCCTTTATTAGGAAAAGCCCAAGCCTTTTTGGAACATAGTCCCTACACGCTTAAAGAAACTATTTACACAGAGTCTATTCAGTTAATTTGTTTAGTAGATGAACAAGCAACAGAAACATTTATAGCTGAAATGACGGATCTACTTAACGGTCAGTTGACAATTGAAAAAGGTGCAACGAGCTATCATGAACTACCATTTAACGAAAAAGGAGCACAATCAAATGACATTTGAAGAAGTATTGCCACAGATTAAAGCAGGAAAAAAAGCCGTACGTAAAGGCTGGAGCGGTTTTGAACTTTTTATTGAATTACGTGATGAAATTGGCACCTCCGAAGGTGAATTTTTACAAGTTACCCCGTATTTTTTAATCAAAACTTCTGATGAAGGCTACAGCATGTTTTCACCAACACCTTGTGATGTCTTAGCAGAAGATTGGGTGATTGTTGAAGCATAATTATACACATAAGGTCTGGCAGATTACGGCGATTGCTCGTTCTTCCAGACCTTAATTTTTAAATGTTTAAAGGAGTTTTTCTTATGCCAAAAGAATTTGAAACAAAACGGGTGCTTGTAACCGGTGCAGCTTCAGGGATTGGCCAAGCACAAGCAATTGCCTTTGCTGAGCAAGGTGCTGAGGTTATTGGCATCGACCTAGACGAAACGGGGTTAAAACAGACAGCCGCACTGGTTAATCCAGATTCTACTAAGCCATTTACTTATTTTGTCGGTGATGTGTCTTCTCCCGCATTTGTGCAAGCCACGATGAAACAAATTGTGAAAGACAACGGCCAAATTGATATTTTATTAAATACGGCAGGTATTTTAGATGATTATCGTCCTTCTCTAGAAACTTCGGAAGCTTTATGGGATCAAATTTTAGCAACTAATTTAAAAAGTGTCTTTTTAGTGACCAATGCTCTATTACCTTATTTCCTCCAACAAAAAAAAGGAGTAATCGTTAATATGGCATCTATCGCTGGCTTAGTGGCCGGGGGCGGCGGCGCAGCGTACACTGCCTCCAAACACGCAATCATCGGGTATACAAAACAACTTTCCTACGATTATGCCAAATTAGGCATTCGAGCAAATGCGATTGCGCCAGGTGCCATCCAAACACCCATGAACGCAGCTGATTTTGCAGGAGAAGGTGAAATGGCTACTTGGGTAGCACGTGAAACACCTGCGGGCCGTTGGGCACAGCCACAAGAAGTAGCAAAACTTTCATTATTTCTAGCTAGTGATAACGCTGATTATATCCACGGCACAGTTATGACCATTGATGGTGGTTGGACCATGAAATAAAAAGACTTTACAGAGTGTCTGTTCTTCAGTAACATGTAACACAGTGAGGCAACTCACACCATAACACTTCAGTTGGCTTTGCTGCCCTTCCTTTGGTTATGGTTATCACTAAAACACGTCGTTGTTTTATAAAGGAGAATCTTAAATGAATCATCCATCAAACCCACAAACCAGTACGTGGTCAGCTACGGCGTTGGCTAAAATGGCGCTGGTTACCGCTTTGTATGTCGTTGTCACTGTACTTCTCGCTCCGCTTAGTTTTGGTCCGATACAGCTTCGTCTTGCCGAATTATTTAATTATTTAGGCGTTTTTAACAAGCGATATATTTGGTCCATTACACTAGGTGTTGCAATTGCCAACACCGCTTCGCCTCTTGGTATCATCGATATAGTCATCGGTAGCGCTGGAACGTGCACAGTCTTATGGATTGCCTATTTTGCGACAAAAAATCAGCAAAATTTATTGATTAAACTAATGCTGACGGCCATTCTTTTTGCTTTGTCCATGTTCACTGTCGCCGGACCCTTAACGTTCTTTTATCAGTTACCTTTTTGGTACACATGGTTGACCGTTGGACTTGGTGAACTTCTTTCAATGACAGTCGGCGGTATCCTGATTTACGTATTAAATAAAAAAATACAGCTTGTAAAACGCATCGAAGAATAAAAAAGCGCTTGGGATTTAAACCCCAAGCGCTTTTTAGCACTATCCTTTAGGTTGAATGAAGTCTGCTTGCCATTTTCCAAGAGATGGATTGTAATCAAAATACCAAAGTTGTGAAAAATATTGTTTTTGATGCTTGTATCCCGATAAAACACGACCGCTTTGAGTATCTTCCTCGTAGTCAATACAAGAAAAATGAAGCATCAGTGAAAAACTGGTTTCACTAATAGGATGATAATTCGAAGCTGGCGCTACTTTCACTTTTTTCACATGATTTCTGATGCCCGCTTGTTGATTTGCTTGTAATACTGCAAGATGTTTTTGATAAAGTTTTTCTGTATAGTTATCTTTGACCACAGACAAGTTTTCTTGATCCCACGCTTGTTGTATTTCTAAAAACGTTTGTTGTATTTCTTTTAAGAGTGCTTTTTTTTCTTTTGATGTTCCAGGTAATGCTGCCCACATTTCTTGAAAAGCGCCTTCATCGACTGGTTGATTTCTACGGCGTCTTTGCCAAATCATCGCGCCCCCAAAAAGAACAAAAAACACTGTTGAAATTAAGCCTTCCAGTGGCGTTGTGTTGCTGGTCCCGGTCTCGTTATGATGAACATAACTTCTTGATCCGTCACCGCCTGGCGAAAAACCATTCGAGGGATTACCCCCGCTAGGACTTTCTACACGTCCGCCGCCATAGCCACCAGCTACAGCCGCCGATTGATTAGGCCATAAACAAAAGGCCATGGCACAACCCACAAAAACTAAAATTAACTTTCTCATTTTCTCACCTTTCGACCCCTTCAAACCAACAAATGAATAAATAGACGCAGAATACTAAACAAAGCGCCAAGATTAACAATGATTAATAATACCTTCAGCCATCTGCCATATGGTTGTACTGATTGATAACTTCGTTGATAAATACTCAAGCCAAACAGGACCGCTGGCCACATAAATATACTAGATCTTGGGCCAAACGAATTACCCTCGCCCCAAAAATTCACATGAATGGGCACATGAGCTGGTAAATCAGGATAAACCACCGCACTTAATAACAGTAAACTGACTGCCAAGACACTTGTAACAATAAATAACCCCTGACTAACTTTTTCAATCTGCTTCTCTCTCATTAATTTAGCTTTCTCCTCTAGTTTAATGATGGATATACTTTCAGTTTATGCCTCCCTATCTGAATTTGCAATAAAAAAAAGACAAGGAAACATTCGATTAAATGTCCTTGCCTCTGTTTTTAAAAATCCTAAATCAAGCCTTTCACACCTATATCTTTTCGATAGTACATTCCAGGAAATGAGTAATTATCCAATGTTTGATAAACTTTTTTGCGGGCTTCTTCAAGAGTCGAAGCAGTTGCTTCTGCTAAAAAGATTCGTCCGCCAGCCGAAACCAGAGCCTGTTCTGAACGAGTTACCCCTGCATAATAGATGGTTTCACCAGACATTTCGGGCAATGGTAGATTTGTCTTGTATTGATTAGGATAGCCTTCTGCAGCTACAACAACACCAACACTCGCTAACTCATTCCATGCAATCGTTGGTTGCTCTTTCGCCAGCAATGAAGAAATTATTTCTGAAAGAGGACTCTCTAAACGTGCCAACACAACTTGTGTTTCTGGATCCCCAAATCGAGCATTAAATTCAATAACCTTGGGGCCAGTTGCTGTTTGGATTAAACCAGCATATAAAATCCCTTGAAACGGACGTTTTTCAGCCACCATTCCTTTAGCAGTCGGTTTCAGGACTTGGCTAATGGCTTGCTGAACCGCTTCTTCTGGGATCTGAGGCACTGGTGTGTAAGCGCCCATTCCCCCTGTATTCGGCCCAGCATCCCCATCGAAAATCCGCTTATGATCTTGAGCAATCACCATCGGATATACCTTCTCATTAGAAACAAAAGCCATTAAGGAAAATTCTTCTCCTTGCAAAAATTCTTCGATTACAACCGTTTGACCGCTTGCTCCAAATTGTTGGTCCTCCATCATCGCAACTAGCGCACGTTTTGCGGCTGCTTTTGTTTCGGCAACTACTACTCCTTTTCCAGCTGCCAAACCATCCGCCTTAATAACAATTGGTACTCCTTGCTGTTCAATATATTCTAAGGCAGGTGCCAAACGTCGAAAGACCCGATATTCCGCCGTTGGAATCTGGTATTTTTGCATAAAATCTTTCGCAAAACTTTTTGAACCTTCAATTATTGCAGTTGCTTTTGTCGGACCAAAAATCAGTAATCCCGCTGCTTGAAAGGCGTCTACAATCCCTTCAATTAATGGCGTTTCGGGTCCGACGAATGTCCAATCAATCTGATTATCCTTCGCAAATTGAATTAGTTCCGTTTGCTGCTCTTCACTGATAGGTACAGTCCGAATATTATCACCACTCATACCAGGATTACCTGGTGCACAATAAACAGTCTTGACTTTGTTTTCTTGCTGTAATTTTTTGGCGATTGCATGTTCACGACCACCACGCCCAATCACTAATATATTCATCGGTTTCTCCTTTAAAAATTAATGTTTGAAATGACGAGTCCCAGTAAAAATCATCGCAATGCCATAATGATTCGCTAGATCGATTGATGCTTGGTCTTTAATGCTCCCGCCTGGCTGAATAATTGCTTGAATACCATGTTGTGCAGCATATTCCACGCTATCTGCCATGGGGAAAAAGGCATCACTTGCTAAGACGGCTCCTTGTAATTTTCCAGCTGCTTGGGCTTGATCAACTGCAATTTTTACTGAACCAATTCGATTCATTTGACCAGCGCCAATCCCCACCGTTTGGCTTTCATTGGCTAAAACAATAGCGTTTGATTTTACATGCTTGACTGCTTTCCAAGCAAAGTTCAATGCGTCTCTTTCGGCTGGTGTGGGTTGGCGCTCTGTAACAACTTGCCATGCTTGGTCATTTTCAACAACTGTATCCTGTTCTTGAATTAATAACCCGCCCATAACAGAAACTAATTCCGCCGCTTTTTTTTCTTGAGCATGAAAATCTAACGTTAACAAACGAAGATTCTTTTTCTGAGATAACAATGCCAGAGCTTCTTCCTCAAAACTAGGCGCAATAATTATCTCTAAAAAGATTTGATGCATTTCAGCCGCAGTCGCTTGATCCACTGGACGATTCAAAACAACAATGCCACCAAAAATTGAAACTGGATCTGCTTCAAATGCCTGACGATAGGCTGCCAAAATCGTTTTTCCTGTTCCAATTCCACATGGGTTCATATGTTTAACAGCGACAACCGTAGGTTCTGTAAACTCGCTAGCAATCCGGAGCGCTGCATCAGCATCTCGAATATTGTTATATGACAGTTCTTTGCCATGAAGTTGTCGAGCGGAAGCAACGGATAATGATACAGGTACAACGGATTGATAAAAGGTGGCCTGTTGATGGCTATTTTCACCATAGCGCAATGTTTGCTTGCGTTCATAAGTAAGCGTCTGTTTCTCTGGTTCAGTTTCACCCACTTGCGTCGTTAAATAGTCAGCGATAAGCGCGTCATAAGCAGCGGTATGACGAAAGACTTTTGCTGCTAATCTTTTTCTGGTGGCTAACTGGCTAGTTCCAGTGCTGCTAATTTCACTTAATACCTGTTCATAATCACTAGGATCAACCACTGCTGTTACGTCTTGATAATTTTTTGCCGCTGAACGTAACATGCTAGGACCGCCAATATCAATCATTTCAATCGCTTCTGCTTCAGAGATCACTGGTTTTAAAATTGTTTCTTTAAATGGATAAAGATTCACTACTACAAGGTCAATAAATTGAATGCCTTGTTCAGTCAGTGCTTTTTGATGCGCTTGGTTTCCCCTTTTTGCCAAAAGTCCGCCATGGATATTCGGATGTAACGTTTTGACACGGCCATCTAACATTTCTGGAAAGCCAGTGATGTCGTCAATAGCAAGTGTCGGTACCCCCGCTTCTTCTAAGACAGTCCTTGTTCCCCCAGTGGAGATAATTTCAAAGCCATTTGCAACTAAGCCTGCTGCAAATGTTGTCACTCCTGTTTTGTCTGAAACGCTAATCAATGCTCTTTTGGTCATTTCATTGTCTCCTTTACAATTTGTGAAATTATTTTTGGGTACCATTCGTGCTCAAGAGCATGAATTTTCTCTGTTAATGTGTCCAATGTATCTTCAGTATCAATTTTGGTGGTTGTTTGGAAAATAATCGGTCCTGTATCAACCCCAGAGTCAACATAATGGATAGTGATTCCTGTTATTTTCACTCCATAATGAAATGCCTCTTCAATTCCGTGAAGACCTGGAAAACTAGGTAACAGAGAAGGATGAATATTGACGATTCTCTTTGGATAAGCCTCCAGTAAAGTCTTGCCGATAATTCTCAAATAACCAGCTAACACGATTAAATCGATCTGATGCTCTTTTAAATGTTTCAATACTTGTTCTTCATACTGCCCACGAGATGGAAAATCAGATGGTGAAAAGCAAACAACGGGAATCTTGCGTTTTTTGGCACGGGTCAATACATAGGCTTCAGGCTGGTCACAAAAGACTAAGCTCAACTGCCCTGCGATTTTTTTTTGGGAAAAAGCTGCAGCAATCGCCTCAAAATTGCTACCATTGCCAGATGCAAAAACAGCTATCTTCATAAGGCTTCCTTAAAAATAACGGCTTTCGTTTTCCTAGGTACCAAACGACCAATTTCAAAAGCTTCTGGCAAAAGCTCCTGAACTTTTTTAACATGCTCTGGACTCACCGCTAAAATCATCCCTAAGCCCATATTGAAAATTTCATACATTTCTTCAGGTGGAATTTCACCATATTTTTGAAGCAATTTAAAAATTGGTAGCACTGGCCAACTATTTAATTGAATCTCTGCAGCTAATGAGGAAGAAAACATTCTTGGTAGATTTTCTAAAAACCCGCCGCCAGTAATATGCGCAGCCCCATGCACGAGTCCTGCTTTTAACAATGGCAATAATTCCTTCACATAAATTTTTGTTGGTGTTAATAATTCTTCCCCTAACGTTTTGGGTGCCAATTCTGGAAGCTTGTCCGTTGTTTTAAACGAATGTTTCTTAAAAAAAACATTTCTTACTAAAGAGTAACCATTAGAATGAAGACCACTTGAAGGAAGACCAATCAAGAAATCGCCTTCTTTTACGTTACTTGGAGTCAAGAGTTGACTTTTCTCAGCAATACCCACGGCAAAACCAGCCACGTCATAAGCATCTGCTTCATACATATCAGGCATTTCAGCTGTTTCGCCCCCAATTAAGGCTGCATTCGCCTCACAACAGCCAGCCGCAACACCCGCAACAATTGCTTCAACTTTAGCTGGATTAACGGTCCCTAACGCTAAATAATCTAAAAAATATAACGGTTCGGCGCCTTGTGCGACGACATCATTGACACACATTGCTACACAATCAATTCCGATTGTCTCGTGTTTCTGTTCTTCAATTGCCAAGAGTAACTTTGTGCCTACGCCATCCGTTCCTGATACCAAAACTGGTTCTTTAAGCTTGTAACTACTTAAATCAAAACAACCACCAAAACCACCAAGCATGCCCAACGTTCCCGTCCGTTGTGTCTTTTGGCTATGCTTTTGAATTCGTTCCACTACTTCGTATCCTGCCTCAACATTTACGCCAGCTTTTGAATAGGCATTTTCCATGTCAATTCCTCCTAGTTTCTTTTTTCAAGGATGCTTAATATTGTTCTTCATAATCATACAAAGGAGTTGGATAGTCTCCATTAAAGTAAGCCATACACAGCCCAGAATAAGGAGCATCATAATTTAATTGAATCCCATCAATCAGCCCTGCTTCACTCAAAAAAGCCAGCGAATCTGCGCCAATCTGCTCTTTGATCTCTTCAATTGAATAGTTTGCCGCAATTAGTTCGTCCCGCGTCTGTATATCAATGCCATAAAAACACGGATATTTTAATGGTGGTGAAGCAATTCTGACATGAACTTCTTGCGCTTCTGCTTCTTTTAATAAATGAATAATGCGCCGAATAGTGGTCCCGCGAACAATCGAATCATCTACTAAAACGACTTTTTTTCCTTTGACCACGCCACGAACTGCCGATAGTTTCATACGGACACCTTGTTCTCTTAATTCTTGTGTCGGCTGGATGAATGTTCGAGCGACATATTGATTTTTTACTAAACCTAGTTCGTAAGGTATCTGTGCTTCTTCTGCATAGCCGCTAGCTGCAGACAATGACGAGTTCGGTACCCCAATTACCATATCAGCTGCGACTGGACTTTCGATCGCCAAGTTCTTTCCCATTCTTTTACGAGCTGTATGCACATTAACTCCAGCAATATTTGAATCTGGCCGTGCAAAATAAATATATTCCATTGCACAAATTGCCAGTTGGACTTCCGTAGTGAAAACCTCTATTTTCAAGCCTTCATCAGAAATGATGACTACTTCACCAGGCGCCACATCTTGAATAAAGCGAGCCCCAACTGTTTCTAATGCACACGTTTCGGATGCCACAACGTACGCCCCATTGTTCATTTGTCCGATGGAGAGAGGGCGAAAGCCGTTGGGATCCAGTGCAGCAATCATCATCGTTTCTGTTAATAAAAGATAAGCAAAGCCACCCTTAACCAAATTCAAGCTCTCTTTTAATTTATCGAGAAACGAGGCAGCAGTGCTTTTTCGAATCAAGTGCATTAAAATTTCAGTGTCTGAATTGGAATGAAAAATAGCGCCTTCTCTTTCTAGTTGTTTTCGTAAACGTTTGGCATTTGTCAAATTGCCATTGTGTGCTAACCCAATTTGACTATCATAAAATTTAAATAAAAATGGCTGAATATTATCCACGCTACCCGTACCAGCGGTTGCATAGCGTACATGACCAATAGCCGCCGTTCCTTCTAACGCATTCAGTTGTTCTTGCTTTTGGAATACTTCTGCTAATAAACCTAAATCACGGTGGCCATCTAATTTCCCAGAATTGTTCGCCACAATTCCCGCGCCTTCTTGGCCTCGATGCTGTAAGCTGTGTAAGCCAAAATAGGTCACTTGTGCCGCATCAGGATGACCCCAAATACCAAAAATACCACACTCTTCATTTAAGCTTTTTGCTTCATAAGACATGGAATCGCATCCTCCCATAAGGCTTTGGCTTCTTTTGTTGAACAATTGATCACATCATCTAACGCATGAATGACCAAACCAGTTTCAGTCACTTTCCCAATATGTTGAGCTTTTCTTCCGATAAGTGTTTCAAATGCTTCTTGATGCTGGGGACTAACTGAAAGAATAAAACGGGATTGCGTCTCCGCAAATAGATATTCTTTTTTTAATGGCAGTGTCACCTGTAACCCCAGTTCGTTGGCAAAAGCCGACTCGGCTAAAGCAACGGCAACGCCGCCTTCAGCGCAATCATGCGCGCTAGCAACTAGGCCTGCTTGAATTGCTTTTAAAACTAATTCTTGGTTTGCTTTTTCCTCTTTTAAATCAAATGAGCGTAATTGCCCTTCAATTCGACCCAGTTGCATTTTTTGAATTTCTGAGCCGTTAAAATCTGCGTGGGTTTCACCGATGAGATAAATTAAGTCATCCACTTGTTTAAACGCTTGTGTGGTAATTTGTGAAACATCTTCAATCACTCCCACCATGCCGATCATTGGCGTTGGATAAATGGCTTGACCATCTGTTTCATTGTAAAGAGAGACGTTACCAGAAATCACGGGTGTTCCTAGCTGACGGCAAGCTGCGGCGATTCCATCCGCCGACGTCCATAATTCCCAAAAACTTTCTGGTTTATCAGGGGAACCATAATTCAAACAATCAGTGATAGCCAAAGGTTGTGCTCCACTTGCTACAATATTACGAGCTGCTTCTGCAACCGCAATTTGCCCACCAATTTCAGGATTTAAATACAAATAACGGCTATTACAATCTGTCGTCATCGCTAAGGCTTTATTGGTGCCCCGCACTCTTAAAACAGCTGCATCACTTCCTGGTTGCACCACTGTATTCGTTTGTACTTGACTATCATAGGTTTCGTAAACTGATTTTTTTGATGCAATCGTTGGCTGTTGCAATAGGCGTTTTAATAATTCCGTGCTATTCGTAATTTCTGGAATGAAGGGCGCTAATTTTTTAAAAGCACGCATCCGTTCTGGTTCTTGATAGGCTTTCTGGTAAACAGGTGCTTCTTCTGCTAAAGCATCTACTGGTACATCTGCGACTATTTTGTCACTGTGAAAGACACGATACTGTCCATCATCCGTTACGGATCCAATCGCTACCGCTTCTAAGTCATACGTTTGAAACAATTCACAAACTTGCTGTTCTGCTCCTTTTTCCACACAGATTAACATCCGTTCTTGGGACTCAGACAAGAGCATTTCATAGGGGCTCATCTGCGTCTCTCTCTGCGGAACTTTATCCAGCTCTAGAATCAAGCCTGAACCTGCTTTTGATGCCATTTCAGCACTTGAAGAAACCAAGCCAGCCGCCCCCATATCTTGGATGCCGATTAAAATATCTTGATGATTTTTGATTAAATCAAGACAAGCTTCCAATAATAATTTTTCCATAAAC
Organism: Enterococcus sp. DIV2385; assembly: GCF_051711925.1. Classification (NCBI taxonomy): domain Bacteria; kingdom Bacillati; phylum Bacillota; class Bacilli; order Lactobacillales; family Enterococcaceae; genus Enterococcus; species Enterococcus sp. DIV2385. Next base: position 1,557,054 of record NZ_JBIONV010000001.1, read on the forward strand.
GGATCGCCTACTTGTACCGCAGATCGTTGCTGTTCTTCACCTTCACTAAATTCTTCTGAAGCAAAGGTCGCACCATGAATTCCATCTCGTCCTGTTTTCGCACCTACGTAAAGAATGCTATTTCCGACGCCTTTTGCTTGGCCTTTTTGAATCTCATCATGACGAATCAATCCCACACACATAGCATTAACAAGTGGGTTTCCTTGATAACATGGCTCAAAAGCTATTTCACCGCCAACGGTTGGAATACCAATACAATTTCCATAACCGCTAATCCCCGCCACAACTTCTTGAAACAAATAACGTGTTCGTGCATCCGTCAGTTCGCCAAATCTTAACGAATCCAGTAAAGCAATCGGCCGCGCCCCCATACTGAAAATATCGCGAATAATTCCACCAACGCCTGTAGCTGCTCCTTCGTAAGGTTCTACTGCAGAAGGATGATTATGGCTCTCTGCTTTAAAAACAACAGCTAATCCGTCACCAATATCGACAATCCCAGCTCCTTCACCAGGACCTTGAAGCACTTGTGGCCCTTCCGTCGGAAACTTTTTTAAAACGGGCTTGGAATTTTTGTAAGAGCAATGTTCACTCCACATCACGGAAAATAAGCCAGTTTCTGTATAATTAGGTTCTCTTTGTAAAATGGTCTCAATCTGATGATATTCTTCATCTGTTAGTCCCCATTCTGCATACAACCGTGTCTCCTTGATTTCTTTTGGTGTTGGTTCATTCATCATTGGCTTAATTCCTTTCCAAAGTTTTTAATGATTGAAGCAAAAAAGCTGTGTCCATCTGTTGAACCTAACAATTCTTCCATCGCTCGTTCCGGATGAGGCATCATTCCTAGAACATTGCCCTGTTCATTACAAATACCAGCAATATTCGCAAGACTACCGTTCACCTTTTCTTGATACGTAAAAACAATTTGGTTCTTTTCTTTCAGCTCTTTCAACGTTTTTTCATCACAATAGTAATTCCCTTCGCCATGTGCTACTGGTAAATGTATCAAAATATTTTCAGGATACTCGCTTGTAAACTTTGTGTGCGTATTCACTTTCAATGGGACACTTTTACAAATAAAACGAAGCGAATCATTTCTTAACAACGTACCAGGAAGCAAGCCAATTTCTGTTAAAATTTGAAAGCCATTACAAGTACCAAAAACCATTTTGCCTTCTGTAGCAAAGCGAATCACCTCATTGATAATTGGCGAAAACCGAGCAATTGCACCACAACGTAAGTAATCGCCATAAGAAAAACCACCAGGCAATAACACGCCATCAAATTTTGCTAAAGAAGTGGCATCGTGTCGGACAAATTCTGCATCGACGCCCATCACCTCTTTGACAGCCCACAATAAGTCTGCATCACAATTGGATCCTGGAAAAACAATCACTGCCAATTTCATTTAAATTTCCTCCAAAGATAAAATTTCAAAACGATAGGATTCCATATTTACATTGGCTAATAGTTGATCACAAATTTGTTCAATTTTCTCTTCAATTGCTTCTGTCTGCTGGACGTGCATTTCAAAATACTTACCGACACGGATTTCGGCTACTTCTGTAAAACCAAGCCGATGGACTGCTTCCTTAACCGCTTCACCTTGGGGATCCAAAATTGATTCTTTATACGTAACATAGACTTTGACAAAATACATACGCGCTTCCTCCTCAATTAGCTGTTAGTAAACGTTGTAAAACTTCTTCATATACAGGAACTATTTCTCCTAATTCACGGCGATAAACATCTTTATCCAGATGTTCGTTTGTGTTTAAATCCCATAGACGACAGGTGTCTGGAGAAATTTCATCTGCCAGTAACAATTGATTGGCCTTCGTCCGACCAATCTCGATTTTAAAATCGATCAAACAAATATTGAGGCGTTGAAAGAGTTGACTAAGCGCCTGATTAATTTGTAAAGCCAATGCTTTGATTTCCACAATTTCAGCAGGAGTGGCTACTTTTAGAAATTGAATATGGTCTTCGTTAATAAAAGGATCATCCAGACGATCTTCTTTGTAATAAAATTCGATAATGGGCGTCACTAATTTAGTGCCCTCTTCAATCGCTAAACGCTTCGAAAAACTTCCTGCCGCATAATTACGTACGACAACTTCCAAAGGAATCATTTCTACGGCCTGAATTAATTGTTCGTGTTCAGATACTTTTTTGATAAAATGATTGGGAATCTTCTGTTGCTGTAAATGTTCAAAAATTAGACTAGTGATTTGATTATTCAAAGCGCCTTTCCCAAGAACTTTGTCTTTTTTTTGACCGTTTAAAGCTGTTGCTTGATCAAGATATTCCACAAAAAGAACCGCTGCATTTTCTGTTTGATACAAATTCTTCGCTTTTCCTGTATACACAAGTGCTTTCTTTTCCATTCTTTCCCTCTTCTCGTTAGCTTCATGAACCCTATTCTTTCTAAGTCAGCTGATTTACATCAGACAAAAACTTACATTAGTTACAAAAAAACAATAATCGTTCGTGTTTGTCGAATGTAAAAATAAAAAACTTTCTTGGAGCAAGCATTTATTAAGTTACATTCCAAATACCAACAGTCTCAATTTCCTTTAACGTTTCTGATAAGCAAGGTGTTGTAATGGTGACGTGGCCCATTTTTCTGCCAACTTTTGATTCGGCTTTTCCATAGTAATGGACTTGCCAAGTGGGTTTTGACGTGCATAACTGGTAGCTTTTTTCTAAGTGTTCGCCTAAGAGATTCACCATAACCACTGATTGAAGTAATTGGGGTAACCCAATGCCCCAATTGCTAATCCCTCGAATATGCGCATCAAATTGACTAAATGAGCAAGCTTCAATAGAGTAATGACCTGAGTTATGAGGCCGTGGCGCTAATTCATTGACGTACAACTCTTCTGAATCCGTTAAAAACATTTCGATAGCTAAAACCCCAGATAGATTTAATTCCTCAGCAATGTATTGCGCCAATTCCGCTGCTTTTTGTTGCACATTCTCAGAAATTCGTGCTGGCACAATTGATTCATGCAAGATATTCTTTCGATGAATGTTTTCAGATACAGGAAAGCTTTGGTAACCATGCTTATTCCCTGCAACGATGATTGAAAGTTCTTTAGTGAAAGGCACCCACTTTTCTAATTCACAAGTGGCGTTAGCTAATAATTTAGTCGCTTGGGAGAAATCCTCTTCGCATTTTAAGACGACTTGTCCTTTTCCATCGTATCCACCTTGAATAGTTTTTAAGACACATGGAAAACCAATCTTTTCTATTGCTTGTGGCAGCTCTTTCTGGCTTTTTACTTCCGCAAAAGGGGCAATCTTACAGCCAATCGATTGAAGAAACGTTTTTTCAAGCAATCGATTTTGAGTAATTTTTAACAATTCTGTTCCTTGTGGCAACTTTTCTAGTGGAATGGCCTTTTCTAGGGAGGCCACTTCAATATTTTCAAATTCATAAGTGATCACATCGCATAACTCTGCTAGTTCAGTTAAAGCAGATGTCTGATCAAAGGCTGCCACAATTTGACGGTCAGCTACTTGACCAGCTGGACTATTGAGCGTTGGGTCCAACACAATCATTTGGAAACCCATTTTTTTACCACTCATGACTAGCATTCGCCCTAACTGTCCTCCACCTATAATGCCAATAGTTGCTCCGACTTTTAAAGGTTTATTCAAGTTGTTCCCCACTTTCCATAACCGCTTTTTCCAATGATTGTCGTCTTGCTTGGATTCTTTCTGCTAACTGTAAATCATCAATACTTAGTATTTCTGCAGCTAATAACCCAGCATTGGTAGCACCTGCTGAGCCAATCGCAGTTGTTGCTACAGGAACTCCGCCTGGCATCTGCACAATAGACAACAGTGAATCAATACCGTTTAATGTTCGTGTTTTAACTGGAACACCAATGACAGGTAAGGTTGTCTTTGCAGCTACCATCCCTGGTAAATGGGCCGCTCCACCAGCGCCAGTGATAATAACCTTCAATCCTTTTGTTCGTGATTCCTCTGCAAAACGAAACATCAAATCAGGGGTCCTATGTGCTGATATCACTCGTTTTTCATAAGGAATTTTCAACTCTTCTAACACAAGACAAGCAGCTTTCATCGTTGCCCAGTCTGAGGTACTTCCCATAATCACAGCGACTAATGGTTTCATGAATATAATAACTCCTTCCGCCTTTTTTCACTGTTATTCTAACAATGAGAAAAAGAGATGTCAAAGAAAAACCGAAATATTATAAATTAAAATTATATAATGTTCGTGTTTACCAAAAAAAAGAGCCATCGGAAAGATGACTCTTTTTTGCTATTTTTAGCGTTGCTTCCTCTTTAAGAAGAAACGTCGCCTGTATTAATAACTGGTTGTGTGCCCTTATCAGTAATGATTGAGACTAGTAAATTATTAATAAGTTGTACTTTTCGTTCATCGGTAAAATTAATTTCTTGCCCTTCTTCAATCTGTTCTAAGGCCATTTGTGTCATGCTTACCGCACCTTCCACAATTGTTTGTCGGGCCGCTAAGATTGCTTTTGCTTGCTGTCTTTGCAACATGGAGCTAGCTATTTCAGTTGCATAAGCTAAATGATTCAACCGTGTTTCGATAACCTCTACACCAGCCACTGCTAAGCGTTCTTGCAATTCTTTGGTTAACTCCTCGGAAATTTGTTCGGTATTTCCTCGCAGAGTTACATCATTATCTGAAAAAGTGTCATAAGGATATTGTGTTGCTACATGCCGGATTGCCGTTTCGCTTTGAATTTCCACAAAGTCTTGATAATAATCGACATTAAATAACGCCTTAGCTGTATCGACTACCCGAAAAACGATGACCGCAGAGATTTCGATTGGATTCCCGTCAGAGTCATTGACTTTTAATAGAGAACTATTGAAATTTCGTACTTTCAAAGAAATGTTCATTTTTTGCGTAAATGGAATGGTAATAAACAACCCATTTTCTTTAATCGTGCCTAAGTAGCGACCAAAAAATAAAATAGCTTTCGCCTGGTTGGGACTAACAATGGTTAAGGAACTTAAAAATAAAATAGCCCCAACTAACAAAATAATACCTAAAACAACAAGAACACCATTGGTATGACTCGCTCCATAAATAAATAAACCAATTCCCGCAATTAAAATAACTAATAAGCTCGCAATTCCTACGTAGCCACTCATATAAAATGTTTTTTTCTCTTCCATCTGTTTCACTCTCCTAACTCATTTATCTGGTCCTTATTATACACCTCATTGCCTTCAATAGAGTAACTTTTAACATTAAATAAACTGATTTTTTCGGGGCTCTTGTAGTATACTGAGAACAAAGAAATCCCAAGAAAAGGAGTGATAGAATGCGCTATTTAAGCAAGGACATTTTAGAGGAAGTCATCACTCAACGCCCCTCCGACTCTTATAAAAGCAATTTTGGGCGTGTCGTATTAATCGGAGGAAACCGACAATATGGCGGAGCCATCATCATGAGTACCGAAGCGTGTATCAATAGTGGCGCTGGTCTCACCACTGTGATTACTGATGTTAAAAATCACGGGCCTTTACATGCAAGATGCCCAGAAGCGATGGTCGTGGGCTTTGAAGAAACAGTCCTTCTGACGAACGTCGTAGAGCAAGCGGATGTTATTTTAATTGGTCCAGGTTTAGGCTTAGATGCTACTGCACAACAAATATTAAAGATGGTACTCGCCCAACATCAAAAACAACAATGGTTAATTATCGATGGCTCAGCAATTACCCTGTTTAGCCAAGGCAATTTTTCCCTTACCTATCCTGAAAAAGTTGTTTTCACACCTCATCAAATGGAATGGCAACGTTTGAGTCACTTACCTATCGAGCAACAAACACTGGCAAATAACCAGCGCCAACAAGCAAAATTAGGCAGTACGATTGTTTTAAAAAGTCATTGCACCACAATTTTCCACGCAGGAGAACCTTTTCAAAATACAGGTGGCAACCCTGGGATGGCTACTGGCGGAACTGGGGATACCTTGGCTGGCATCATTGCTGGTTTTTTAGCTCAGTTTAAGCCGACAATTGAAACCATTGCTGGCGCCATCTACTTACACAGTCTCATTGGAGATGATTTGGCCAAAACTGACTATGTTGTTTTACCAACGAAGATTAGTCAAGCCTTGCCGACATATATGAAAAAATATGCCCAGCCCCACACTGCACCTGATTCTGAACTATTAGAACAGAAGCGTTCGAGATAAAACCCGAAAAGGCTAAATGGTGACAAATTTTGGGTTAAAAAGCAGGATTTAAGCCTGGGCCGAAAATCAAAAGCGATTTTCAGCCCAGGCTCTCTTTTTATTTTTCCTTATAAACATTTTTTAACGTTAATGGAGCGCCAAAGGTATGAAAATTCAAGCCTTTGACTTTATCATTTTGCAGGACTGTTTGTTCATTTTGGCTAAGTGGAATCATGCCAGCAGTCGTTTCAATCACTTCTTTTTCAGCTGCAATCAGTGTCGCCCATCTTTTTTCTGGCTCTAAGGCATAGGTTGTGGCTGCTTCATCTAATAATTTGTCATAGACAGGGTTCTGATAATTGCGATCATTGCCCTTGTATAAAGTCATCAGGGTAGAAATAGGGTCTTGATAGTCTGGTGTCCAGTAAATTAAGAATAAATCATAGTCACTTTCTCGCCCAAAGTTCAATGCAGCTTCAGTCGGCAATGCGGTTAGCTCTATTGTCAAACCAGGAAACAATTCTTGTAGCGAGCCTTGCAAACTTTCACCAATTTTTTTGTAAGAACCATCATCTGTTACCATCAATTCAACGTTAACCTTTTCTCCTAATTCTGCTTGTGCTTTTTTCCAATAACTTTGCGCTTTTTCTTTGTTATAAACCATTAAATTACCTGCTTCTTGACGAAAATCGAGACCCGTTGTGGGATTCGCCACAAAGCCTTCCGTAATCGCACCATGTAGCGCTTTAGAACCATCTGCAATAATATTATTGACTAGATTTTCTTTATCTATTCCTAAAGCCAACGCTTTACGCAGGTTTTCGTTTGCAAGCGGCGTTGCTTGCCCTTTCCGTTTTTGATTTAAGCGCAAATAGTTCATTGTCGCTGTTGGATACGAATGATACAACGTATTATTTTTATTCTGTTGCGCCAGTTCACCACTTAGTGTAGCCACATCTAATTGTCCATCTTCAAAAAGATTCAATGCAGTAGATGTTTCTTTGATAACCGTATAATTGATAATGTCTGAGCGCACGTTCTGGTGATCCCAATAGCGATTATTTTTTGCTAGTTGCCAGTCCATCTTTGTTTGCTGCCAATCTTTTACCACAAACGGGCCATTATAGACGACTTTATCGCTAGCAGTTCCATAGTCCGCACCAAATTGTTCGACTACTTTTTGATTTTGCGGGAAAAATGTAGGAAAAGCTAACAAGGACGTAAAGTACGGTTTTGGCTCTTTGAGCGTCACCTTTAATGTATAATCATCCACAGCTGTGACACCAAGTTCATTGGGTGCTAATTTTCCCGCTGAGATTTCTGCACCATTTTGAATTGTTTCAACGATGAGGAAGCTATAAACAAAGCCGTTTTTAGGATCAATCATTTTTTTCCAAGCATATTCAAAATCATGCGCTGTGACAGGATCATCGTTACTCCAAACCGCTTCTTTTCTCAAAGAAATCGTGTAGGTTTTTCCATCTTCTGAAATCGTCGGCAATGCTTTTGCTACGGCTGGTACCAATTGGTCTTGTTCATCTAAACTATATAACCCTTCAAACGCTGCTGTTTGGACAATAGCATCTGGAAAATCCAATAATACAGAGGTGTTGAGCGTTGTTAATTCCGAGGGTGACATCAGTTGAACGGCTTCTTTGGTATTTTTCTGTTTCTTTTTATTTTCATTTTTATTGGTACACCCAGCTAAAAATCCTACCAATAAAATACAAACCATTGTGATTTTTAAATACTTTTTCATCTTCTTTCTCCTATAACTCTTCATTTTTTTATGCTCTTACTTACAGAAAGACAGCTCCCCTTTTATTTTGTCCTTTCCACAAGCATCCAGACAACGACCGCTGGCTCCAACCCATCATTATAATTAATGTGCCCCTCACCAGCTTCAATTAATTGGGCTTGTCCAGCTTTTCCAACTAAGTCTTGACCATCTTCTAAAATCGTATGTGCTTCGCCAGAAATCACATAAGAATATTCATCCTGTTCATGGCGAGCATATCCAGCTAAAGGCCGTTTTTCACCAGGTTGTAATGTAATAATGCCCATTTGAACTTGTGCATTTGGTTGGTTTTCTTTATCAAAAAAAATCGTCATTTCTTCTGATTCTGCTGATTTAATAAGCAATAGCTTCCCCTCCTTTTTTAAATCTTGTATCTTCCATTATTCCTTTAAATAGTATTAAAGTCAATCTTTTTATAGAAAATTCTGAATATTCTACACAAAAAAAAGAGAGCATGAATTCTCTCTTTTTTGTCTCTTTAAACTTTTACAATCCAGCCTTCTGGCGCTTCTTTGTCACCAAACTGTATGCCAACCAATTCATCATATAGTTGTTTGGTCACTGGTCCAACTTCTGTTTCACTATAAAACACATGGAAATCTGTGCCATTTTGAATCCCTCCAATAGGAGAAATAATCGCCGCTGTGCCACAAGCACCCGCTTCGGAGAAGTCCGCTAATCGATCAATGTAAACGTCTCCTTCAAGCGCCGTCATCCCTAAACGTTCTTCTGCTAGCGTCAATAATGAATATTTAGTAATACTTGGTAAAATAGACGCTGATTTCGGCGTAATAAAAGTACCATCTTTGGTTATGCCAAAGAAATTGGCTGCACCAACTTCTTCAATTTTCGTATGCGTATACGGATCTAAATAAATGCAATCACTAAATTCTTTCTCATGTGCTTCTGCACCTGGTAAAAGACTAGCTGCATAATTGCCCCCCACTTTAGCGGCCCCAGTTCCTCGACCCGCTGCTCGATCATAGTCAGAAACAATAAAGTTGGTTGGTGCTAAACCATTTTTAAAATACGAACCAACCGGCACGCAAAAAATAGAAAAAATGTATTCTTTGGCGGGTGCTACGCCAATATTATCGCCGACACCAATCATATAAGGGCGAAGATACAACGTACCGCCCGTTCCATATGGCGGTAAATAAGCAAGGTTGGCTTTCACCACTTCTTGGCATGCAGAAACAAAGGTTTCTACTGGTACTTGTGGCATCAGTAGACGCGCACAACTTTTTTGTAACCGTTTGGCATTTTCATCTGGACGAAACAAATTGACAGAACCATCTGCACATTGATACGCTTTTAATCCTTCAAAACATTGTTGGCCATAATGTAAAGCAGGCGAACCTTCACTAATCGTTAACTGATTGTTATCTGTTAGCGTGCCTTCTTCCCACTTGCCATCTCGCCAATAACTAATATAACGAAAGGGCGTTTTAATGTAAGAAAATCCTAAATTATTCCAATCAAGATTGGCTTTTTCCATTGTCGTAGCACCTCAATTATTTTGATTTTTTATCTTAATTAGTGTAATTGTACCCACCAAAAACTAGAAAAGCAAGTCTTATTCTCATTCTTAACTTTTGTTATTTTTTCTTACTTGTCCATTTCTCCCTCGCAAAAAAACCTTGATAACCGTTTCTTGAATTGCAACGGAATATCAAGGTTTCGAAAAATTATTCAGTATATTCTTTGGTTTCTTGTAACGTACCATCTTGCTTATAGATTTTCAACTTTGTTTGCTTATTCCGAGCAATTTCTTGAGCTCGTTCAACCGCCTCTTGTTTGTGGGTAAATGTATTACTTGCTTTTTCAGCGCTGTCTGAAATCACCAACCATTGGCCGTCTTTATATTTAACGTTGACAGCCGCCGTTAATAATTTTCCCGCATGTTTATCCTGTTTATGCGAATCTTGTTTCGTAGGATTTGCTTCTTGTTCGAAGGCTTTTTTGTCTGCTGCACTTGCCTCTTGATACCATTTCTCCGCTTGACTAATCGCAATTGGAATGGCGCGATCATCAGGGTAGCCATCCGCAAGCAACGCATTGCCAATATCTATCGCTTTTTTCCGAATCAAAGGTGCTAAATTTTTCATTGATGTAGGATAATCATTCATATTCCAAGGCATCAAAATCTCCTCCTTAAATTCTGTCTATTACTAGCTTACTACAGAAAAGGAACATTTGAAAAAGAAATGATTACTTTGAATATTTCCTGAACATTCTTGAGAGAATAAGCCTAATTTCCCGTTGGCCAAACTTCTCAATCTTTGAGTGTATGATTACTCATTTCCCTTTGAATCAGTTATGATAAAGGAAGAAATAAATTTTTTGGAGGGATTTTTATGAAAATGTCTAAAGTACTCACCCCTGTTTTGACGGCAACTGCTGCTCTTGTGCTGCTTAGTGCTTGTTCATCTGATAAAAAAACAGATAGTAGTTCTAGTAGCAAAGAAACAGCTAATTCAAGTACAGAAGTAGTCTCTGGTGCTTCAATTAGTGCCAAGCCTGAAGAACTCGAAATGGCGTTAAGTGATAAAGGAAATTGGATTGTCGCAGCTACTGACAATGTCACTTTTGATAAAGAGGTAACAGTTGCTGGTACTTTCCATGATAAGGGGAAAGATTCCAACGATGTCTATCGCAAATTAGCGCTTTATTCTCAAGATGATAATAAAAAAATAACTGCTGAATATGAAATCACGGTTCCTAAACTAATCGTTTCTTCTGAAAATTTCAACATCGTTCACGGGACTGTCAAAGGTGATATTGAGGTGAAAGCAAATGGCTTTACTTTAAATGGTACCAAAGTTAATGGCAATATTACTTTTGATAAACAAGAATACAAAGATTCTGCTGACTTAGAAAAAGATGGTGCCACTGTTACTGGTGAAGTCACCGTAGCCAATAATTAAGTTCTTACCAGACAATTTTAACTAGTAAAAAACCAATGACGAATGTTCAATCAAATTTGTCATTGGTTTTAGTTTGTAAACACAGTGCCAGCATTGGTAGATAATTACAAAATGAACTCACTCTTTGCCATAAGCCTAAATAATTAAATGGTTTTACCTGTTGTAGTTGTGGAATCCTTGCTAAGCCATATAAGCCGGCTGCAAGCATACATAAAATAAACAAAAAGCCAAAAAGTTTTTTATTTTTTTGCGAACCGTATTTACTATAGATAATGGTTAAGACGCCTGATAACAACAAAAAGCCTGTATAACCGACTGCTGATCCTCCGTTATGAAGCGCGGCAGCAACTGTGCCAGCGCTTGAAGTGTCTACGCTGAAGAGCCCACTGAAAATACAATCAAATAAACCATAAGCGCCAATCATTGCCACTACTAACCAAGCACCTTTTTTCGTTTTTCTGGAAAAAATAGCATATATCCTAGGTAAACTTGCTAACATCAACATTCCCGCAATGATAGTTAACCGATTAAAGTTTTCCCTAACTGGACTATTCACATCACCTAATAAGCTAATTACTTCTGTCAATTGATTGTAACCTTGATCTTTGAATCCGACATAATAAGGTGTAAAAAAATCAAGTAAGACCCCTAAAACTAAAAAATAGCCGCCATATTTTTTTAAAAGCTGCATTTATTCACCTCAATTTTGATTTTCTATTTATTTTAAGTATAGCATATCAAAAATTCCAAATAATGAAACTTTCTGTTCCACTAAAAAACTTTTCGTCAACGCGAGACGAAAAGTTTTACTTTAGGATTCAATAGAATCTACAATCTTATCATTTTCTTTTGATTCATTTAGCCACTCCGAGACAATAATTTTAATGATTGCAGCAACAGGAACTGCTAAAAACATCCCTAAGACGCCGAAGTACGCTCCCCCAATCGTGATTGAAACAATAATTAAAATCGGATTGACATTTAGGGCATCTCCCATAATTCGAGGACCAATAATATTGCCGTCAATTTGTTGTAAAATTAATAAAACTAGTAACACCGTAATTGCTTGAGTAACACCACCTGTGAAAAGCGTAATCACACCAGCAACAATTGATGCAAAAATCGAACCAAAATAAGGAATCATATTACAAATACCTAATAAAATCCCCAAAGTCACAGCAAATTTCACATTCAAAATACTTAACAAAATCGTTGATGAAACGCCAATTATACAAGCATCAAGAAATTGGCAACTGATAAATTTATAGAAAATTTTATTCGTTGTATTTAACCAGGTTTGTGTTTGCTTGTACACTTTTTCAGACAGCAATTTGTGGGCAGCCTTTTCAACAAATGTCAAAATAGATTGCTTAAATACCAGCGCATAAATTGAGATAATCAACGTTAAAAATGCATTTAAAAAGAATGAGGAAACATTTTTAGTCAACGTTCCTAATGAAAATAACGCTTGTGTCCATTGATTTAAAAAACGTTCCGGCGACAAATCTTTAAGGACGCTATTTAAATATTTTTCAATCGCAGCTGTTTTTAAAATCCCTTTATCTTCTAAACTCATCACAAACTGAACCATGTGATCATAAAAAGTGGGTAAAGAGTTTGCTAAATCTACTAAATTACTAATGAGTAGCGGAACGATATAGTTTAATGTCAAAACAAAAATAAACAAAATAATCAGGTACAAAAGGAGTACGCTCAAGCCGTGTTTCGCTTTTTTAACGACTGGTAAAGGAACTCTTTCTAGTAATCCCTCGATTTTTTTCTGACTTCCACTCAATAAATAAGCAATCACAAACCCAGTAATGAATGGGGATAAGATGCCTAATAAACCCGAAACACTATGGACAAAGTGCTGATAATTCGTGATTAATAAATAGCCAACAATCAGCGCCATTACAAATAAAAAGCGGACAACCCAGTAATTCCAATCAACATTGTATTTCTTCAATCACTTCACCTCTAAATAAATTATGCCTATCATTGTAATTGTAAACGATTTGTGGCAAAAGGCAAGTTTGTCCATTCGTTCTTGATGAAATACACAAAGAAGCCTGACACTTAAAAAAATGTGTCTGTTTATTCTACAGTATAAAAATGAGGCACTAGACCTTGCTTCTTTTCATAAAAGAAGTAGAGCGTGGGACAAAAATCACTTTGGATTTTTGCTTCACGCTCAAAAACTGATAAACGGCGAGAACAGAAGCAACACTACGCGTTGCTCCGATCTCAACAACTTCTAAGGTGTTTTCTCGACATGCGTCTCGTCACAGTACAGCCTTCAAAAGAGCTACAGCTCTAAGAGTTGCGATGTTTCACTGTGAAGCATGAACAGATGAAATCATCGTACCTACTTGGTGAAGGTCCTTCGGAAATAAGCCGAAATTGTTGAGAATCACGAAGAACGTAGTGATTCGATGATGAACAATACCTACTTGGTCTCCAAAAATTAAAGAACACCGGGTCCTTCAATTCTAGCATGTTCCATGCTTAGAAATTGATGCGAACGAAACGGAGTGTAGTGTATCATGCAACATCAACTCGTTCCTCGTTGTGTTTTATGACAATTTTCGGAAATTTCTTCTTATTGCTGAGAAACACTATTTGCAAAGCAAATAGATGTTGAACAGTACCTACTTGGTTCTCGGAGTTAAGCACTTCTGTCCCGACCTCTTCTAGATAGACTAAATTTATTTTTTCGATTCCACTGTGACCGTAAAGTTATCCATAATGAAATCTTTATCGGCACCTGTTGTAAAAATACCAAACGTAGTGTTTCCTGAAGCATCCCCAATTATTTCTGCTTCATAATGCTTGGTTTGACCATCTGCTGCTGTCGAAGTCAACTCACCGACTGGCTTAAAGTCATTGTTATTTTTCAACTCCCCATTAATGGTCCCAGCAGTAAAGACATTTTCACCATCAGTTTGATAATCAAATTGGACCGTATATTTCTTGTTCGGTTCAAATTTAATATTTTGCGGAATTGTTTGAAGCATCAAACCTGCTCCTTGTTTATGGGCCTTCAAGGACCAGTTGCCTTCTAATACATCTGAAACAAGGTTTCCATTCCAACCATATTGTGTGTAAGGTTCATTTCTTTCTGATAAATGAATCCGTGGATCTTCTACACCACCAGCTGAGCCTTTAACAAACGGATATAACCCAACTGCTTGTGTGTCTTCAAAATCTTGCTTAATAACTGTTTGTTTGTCTGGGTTCATGATATCCGTTTGACGCTCAACAATTCGTAAATCATCAAATTTTGTAACGGAATTGCCTTTATCAACCGCTAACGTCACCGAGCCTTTTTTGGCATTATCTGGGATTTCAAAATCAATTCGCATATTTTGCATATACTGCGGATTTTTCCTGCTTGTATGGTTAATATCTGCCTGAATATAGTTTTGGGCAACCGAATTATTCACTGTCCGCGTATATTTTTTACCACCAATTTTAACAGTTACTGTGGCTTTGCGATCATGTGTTTCTGTGTTTAGATACAAACTATATTTTCCTGGTTTAGGAAGATTGATGTCTTGTTTGATTTCGGTTCTTTCTTTTTCTGAACTAAAGACATAATCACCGTTAGCATCTTTTTTAACCTCTCCATCACCTCGGAAAACTTTCCAGTTATTTTTCAAGGTATTGGCTTCATTAAATCCAGGATCTTTAAATGGTGTTCCTGTTCCAAATGTCATCGGTTCAATACTGTCAGGTTCAGCAATGACATACGGTGTATTAGCCTCGGCTTGGATGGTCACTTGGTTATTTGTAGTGGCAATTGCGCCTTTGTCAATACGCCCTTGATCTGTTAATTCATATAAATGTAAATTCGTTTTTCCTTGCATTTTCTTATCCAATGACCAAGTGCTGGTACCGCCTTTTGGATTCCAGTGATATAGTTTGTCTTGACCATTGACATTCCAAGGCAGTAGATACGCATCACCTTTTAGAACTTCTGTCTCATTTAACGTAATGCTTCTTGGCGAATTAGCATCTGCTTGAGTAACGGTCACTTTTTCAGCACCGTTCGCTAATTTAATCGTGCCATAGATTTGACCATCTTCTGCTGTTGTAGTTTCCCAGTTTGTAATTTGGTAATGTTGTAAGAACTTAGTTGGGACATTAATGGCAAAAGTTTTTTGGCGATAGGTATTAAAATTGGTTTTACCCACCCAACCTTCATAGGCTTCAAATTCAGCTCCACCTAACAAAGGGTTGTCGGAAATAATCCAAGTGTCTTTTTGATGATTCCGAATAAAACGAACGATTGTACTGTTAAAGCCTTTCGTTGTTGTACCGCCGTAATCTTTTTCTGCAGACCAATGGTTCCAAACCGAGTCATACTCTAAAGCATTCGGAAATTCATTGGTTGTAAACCAACCGAGTGAATTAATTTCTTTACTTAGTTGACGACTTGCCCAACCTGATTCGCCTTGGTTGCCCCAAACATCAACATAAATATAATCTAGATTCGGTGCTTTTTGTTTTAATTCTTTAAAGCGCTCATAGCGACGACCACTCAATGCATCGGGTCTTTGTTTAATAAAATAAGACGGATCTAACCAATCCCAGCCACGCTTCGTTGGATCAACTAATTCCTCATTAAATCCTTTTGCTTCTGGGTAAGACTCGGTGTCATTAATATGCACACCGAAAACGGCATTTAATTTATGGCCTTCATCAATTAATTGATTCAACGCTTGTTCCCCGCCAGGTCGCTGACCAATAGCACCGTAATCTGGATGCGCAGAATCATGTCCTTCATTTTGATACCCTTTTAGTAAATTCATTTGTCCTAATCCATCTGTTAAATTGTAAATGCGTTTTGATTCGTCTAACGTCACTAAGAATGGGTTTGTCGCCTGACTAGCAAAGTTAAAAGGAATCCGTTGGTTGACTAATTCAGGGACTTTTTCCGCGCCCATTGGGTTATTCATAATTGAACGGAACCCAATTGCCGCATCTTGCCAATCCACCCGATTGTCGTCGTTGCTATCTTTTGAGAATTTAACTTTCACTTCTGGCGTTTCTCCAGTTGTGTAATCTTCCGGTGCATCAAATGGTCGATAGGTCCATGCCCCACTTGACAAGGTTGTTACAAAACCAGTCGCTGCTTCTTTTGTTTGTTTATGGATTCGATTGTTGTCACTACCATCGACAGAGCCGTCTCCATAGGCGTTCGTCCAAAAACTTGCAGCATAATTCGCTGTATTTAAGAAACCGTACATATATTTTTTCGTTTCTTCTTGGCTTGTTGTAGTTAAATCTTGGATAGTATCACCATTTTTATTTCCGTTATTTGCATTTGTCCCAGTATTCATCACAACGCCAGCAAAAGTCGCCCCTTCATCTGTACTATTGACAGAAATCAAGCCTTGATTTGGAATTGAAATTGTGTGTATTTTGGTTCCTTCTTCACGAATATCTGAGAGTTTCATAGCTAATTCTTGGCCTTCGGAAACAGTCAATGTCGTTGTGAAACGCAGGCCAATTTCTGGGACAGCTACGTTATAAACGGCTTGATTTGCTTCACTCTTTTGTTTTTCAGCAGTTGCTTTATATGCTTTGCCATCAATCATTACTTGGTCAATTTTCTCGTGTTGGCCATTAAAAATCACTTGATTACTCTGAGGGTCTTCGTAACGAATAATTCGTGGAAATTGTGGGTCAACCACGGCTGTTAAATCTGCAGAAGAGATTTTTTCGCCTTTTTCAGCTTCATTGTCTTTAGCAACAACAATGCTGGCTTTTGCTTTGATGTTTGTATTTTCCAAAGTACCGTCGACTTCAAAAGTTCCTGGTTCTTTGTATGCATCAGGATCGATTTCATCCCAACGGACTGCTTCATTGGCTTCTTTACCAGTATTATAGGTCACTTTTACTTGTTTCGGTAATTTTGGTGCGACACCAATTTTTGTAAAAACTTTGACTGGCGCAATTTGGGTCACTTCTGGCACAATTTCCGGAATGCTATCTACGGGGCCATTTTTAAAATAGTCATAATTGACAATTTTTTTGTCGTACCACAAACGGACACCCACATGTCCGGCTTCTGTTGGAATTTTGTCTCCGTTGGCCAAAACAGGTTCTCCTTCGTAAATCAACGTGGTGTTAAGCCAGATAGTAATTTTTTCACCAACATAACGTACTTTCAACAAATAATTCGTATCTTCATTTAACGTTGGCCCAGAAATTGAATCATTCCACGAATTAGGGCTTTCAACTAACCATTTGCCATTCGCGTTATAGCCTACAAAAACCCAGCTATCTTTGGTATTACCACGAATAATCACACCCGTCCGACCGCTTCCATCAGTGTATTTAAACCTTGTTTCTACTTCACCATCAGCTAATTTAGGGGAATCTAAATTTAAAGATACGGCATTATTACCTGCTGCTGCATCTCGTGAAATCGCCAATGACTCTCCTGCTAATTCTCGATTTGTTTTACCAATCACATCTTGCCACTCACCAATTTTCCCTCCTGGAAAATCAGATTGCCACAATTTTTCTTCTGTTGCGGTAGGTTCCACCATTGATGAGCTTGTTTCAGTGCTACTGTTTGTTGTTTCTTCTGCAGACGTACTTAATGGTACTAAAATCGTTGCGCTTGCCAATAGTGTCAATGTACTAAATCGTTTTATTTTTCCATGTTTCATCTGATAAATCAGCCCCCTAACATTTTTGAACACGCTTTCATTATTAACAATTAAAGGGGCGTTCCAAAAATAAATTCTTTTATTTTTGGAACGTCCATCTCTAAATCATTCTCTTAAAAACTTTAATTACTTACGACAACAAGTCAGAATTATTCATCCTCATCATCTACTGCAACATTTAGCAGCAATTCGTTGACTTTCACAATACTTTCTGCTGATTCCTTAACATAGTCACCTTCGATCGCTAATAAACTTGCATTTACATAGCTGATAACCATCGGTAAATTCATCCCAGTATATAAGTCAAACGAAGCACCTTGCATAATTTTTTTCGATAAAATATTACAAGGTGTCCCCCCTAATAGATCAGCAAAGACAACAAAATCTTCTAGCGATTCCGTAATCGCTTCAAATTTTTCTAAAAAGTCAGCTTCACCTTCTTCTGGTAATAAAGTAACAGTGGAAATTGTTTCTTGCGGTCCCATAATCATCTCCGCACTTTTTTTCAATTCCTCGCAAAAACGGCCATGACTTACTAGAACTAAATGTTCACTCATCGATTTTCTCCTGTCTTACTTATTTTGAAATAACACCTAACGCAGACAATGCGACACAGACAATTAATACGATAAAAATGGCTTTAGTAGACGTCATATTCTTTTTACCTAGCATCCAATAAACGCCACCGACAATTCCTGCAGGAAGTAGACGTGGTAAAATCATATCCAAGTTATTTTGCATGTTAAGTGTTACATCCCCAATACTTGGTGCCCATGATAGTTTGACATTAACCATCGTTGCCACTAAAGCGCCAACCATGAAGACCCCTAGTAAAGTTGCAGCGTCTGTTAAGGCAGTTAAGCGGTGTTGCATAGTTGTTACCAAAGAAATTCCTTCGCGATACGCAAATTCCAATTGTTTCCAACGGAAGACCATCACGGCAATTTGAGCAACAATCCAGATAAAGATACCAGTTGGGTTGCCATTAATCGCCATGTTGGCAGCTAGCGCCCCAAAAATAGTTGGAATTAAAGCTGCGAAAATTGAATCCCCAATTGCTGCAAACGGTCCCATTAAACCAGTTTTCAAACCTGAAACTGTTTGTTTTCCAGCAATGCCTTCTTTTTCTTCAATGGCCAAATCGATCCCTGTAATAATCGTATTAAAGAAGTTTGAAGTATTGAAAAATTGCGTGTGTGTTTTCATCACTTCTTTTAATTCAGGCGTATCATCCCCATAAATTTTACGCAATTGTGGCAAAATCGTATACAAGTAACCTGATCCTTGCATTCTTTCGTAGTTCCAACCTAATTGGAAAGTAAACAAGCTTCTGCGATTAATTTGTTTAAAATCTTCTTTCGTCAATTTATAATTAGATTTCGTCATCTTCAATCTCTCCTTCGTCTGAATCATTCGCTGCATGTTCTTTTTTGGCTGCTGGCCCACTCGGAATCATTTGACCATTTTTGTAGCTAATTGCGGCTAAAGCGAAACCAATTAAAGCAACTGCTAACATTGGTAGTGCGTTAAATACACCACTGAAGTCTTTCACAACGCTCGCAACAGATGTTCCTAAAAGTTGCATGTTTGTAAAGATTGTTCCTAGTAAAGCAGTTACAGTGAAACCAAGAATTAAATAAGGGAAATGTTTTTTCACTGGTAAGTAACGTAGTAAAATTGCAAAACCGACCGCTGGTAAGACCGCCCCAGCAACAGACAAGCCATCACCTAACCATTTCAAATCGCCATTTAGGACAGATACAACTTTTTGTACTAAACCACCACCAAAAGCAAGTGCTAAGAAGACTGGAATCATTCGAGAAAGAGACCAAGGTAAGGCACCCATTAAGAAGTTACGTTCAATTCCTTTGTAGTTCATATCTTCGACCATTTTATCAATCCGATGTGCAAAGTAGGTATTCGCAAAACGAGCCAAAATGTCTAATTGAATCATTAAACTAGCAACTGGTACTGCAATAGCAGCGATTGCTTGTTCAGGGTTCATTCCTAAAGACACAGAAAATGCTGTGGCAAGAATCGTACCTGAGTTAGCATCAATTTTGGAGGCACCCCCGAAAGTCCCAACTCCTAATACAGTTAATTGCATACTTCCACCAATAATAAGTCCTGCTTTAATATCCCCCATCACTAATCCTGCAAAAAGACCTGCAAACACTGGCGCACTTAATGAAGAATAAATTTGTAATTCATCTAAAATTTGGTATCCTGCGTATAATGTTAATAATAAGATCTGCCACCATAAGATATTCATTTTTTGTTCCCTCCTATTTTGTTATCAAACTCATAAAGTCTTCCGCTTTGTCACTTGGCACCATTTGAGCAATCAGATGGACACCTTTAGCATTTAACTCTTTAAAAACCTCAATATCTTGATCGACCACATTGATTGACTTAGTAATCGACCGTGTTTCGTTTGTTTGTGACATGTTCCCAACATTGATTTCTTTAATCGGCACCCCAAGTTCTACTAGTTTTAATAAACGATCTGGTTTCCGTACCACAATTAGTAAACGTTGTGAGTCGTATTTTCCTGCTAAAATATTTTGAGCAGCTTTTTCAACTGGTAACACGCTTAGTTTCACGCCAGCTGGTGTTGCTAATTTCAAGCCACTTTTTTCAATGGCATTCCCTGCAACTTCATCATCAACGACCATAATTCTGGAAATATTCAATTTTGTCGCCCATAAATTTGCCACTTGTCCATGAATCAAACGTCCATCAATTCTTACGCCAATAATACTCATTGTAATCCCTCTTTCATTTCTTTATATAGTGGTTCTTTTACTAACTGAATTTCTGGTTGGTACGTTCCTTCCGTTTCAAAAATGACGATCTCATTTTGCCCTTCTTTTAATAATCCTTTGGGAATATATAAGGAAAGCGTCGGACCAACATTCCAGAAACGACCAAGATTGGTTTGGTTAACAAAAACAATTCCTTTGCCGAATTTAGAAACATCAATAAATGTATCTTTCACTTCTGCTAACTCCATATGATACTGGTAAAAGCTTGGTTGATCAGGTTGCCATTCTCTTGAATAGTCTACCTGTTCACAGCTTGTCATAGGTAAACAATATTGTTGCCATTGCGTCATAAAATGTAAATCTGCCATGACACCCGTTCGAATCCCTTTTTTCTGAGTATCTGCGAATAGTTTATGCCCGTAATTGACACGACCCATATTTTCTATTAAAACATCGATTTGATTATTCTCTTGCGGCAGTGTAACGTAAATATCTTCGCCAATTTCCGTTTGATATTGCGTTGCTTGATGTACCTGATTGACAAATAATTGCAGACGATCACGACCGTCAATCACTCTTAGCTTTTCTTCTGCAGCATCTTTTTCAATGCTTGTTCGGTAAAGAAGATAGCCTGTATTTTGTCCTAATTGTTCCATGGTTTGCGGATAAACGCTGACCACTGGCTGACTAATCGTTTCTAAAGTCGCAAACAAACTCACTTTGTTGGTTAAAGGAATTGCTGTTTGCGCAAAAGATTCTTTTACTAATGGCTCAGCTTGTGGTAACGCAGGGTACTCTTCGTGAAGCATTTTTTGTAACGCAAAATACTTTTCGGTTGGGTTCCCTTGTTCATCAAGTGGCGCATCATAATCATAGGAAGTGATTTGTGGTAAATCAATGGTTCCTCGTGCGGAGCAGCCATTCATAAACCCAAAATTGGTGCCGCCATGAAACATATATAAGTTGATACTGCCTAATGCTAATGCTTCTCTAACTGATTCAGCCAATTCTTGCGGATCTCGTTTAATAATTGGCTCTTTCCAACGATTAAACCAGCCATCCCAAAATTCCATACACATTAACGGCCATTTTTTACCATGTTCTTCAAAAAAGGCTTGCATCATACCGAAATTTTCTTTGGCTTTTGAGCCAAAATTCCCAGTTACTAAAATATCATCTTCAATCATGCTGCCTGCCCGCAATGTTGCGCGCCATGGCCCGTCAGAAGTAAAAAATGGTGCTGTCACGCCACGTGCAATCATCAAATCGCGAATCGCCCGTAAATACGCTTTTTCTTCGCCAAATGAACCATATTCGTTTTCGATTTGAATCATTAAAATATTGCCACCGTTAGCAAGTTGATGCGGAACAATTTTTTCCATTAAAACATCATAATATTCCGCAACATGCTTCAGATAGGTTGGATTATTCGAACGCATCCGTCCTGGTTCATTTAATAGCCAAGCTGGAAAACCGCCAAACTCCCATTCTGCACAAATATAAGGAGACGGCCGCACAATCGCATATAGTCCAAGTTCTTGTGCTAATTTTAAAAAGCGCTCCAAATCTAATATTCCCTCAAAATGAAATGTTCCTTTTTGCGGTTCATGTAAATTCCATGGTACATATGTCTCAACTGTATTGAAGCCTAAAGCTTTCAAGTTATAAAGTGAATGATGCCAATCTGAGGGATCTACACGAAAATAATGAATGGCGCCTGATAAAATTTTAAATGGTTGACCATTTAAAAGAAACTCCTCTTTAATTTCAAATCTGTCCACATTGCCACCCTTTCTAGTAAACGCTTTCAATTACTGGATAATTGCTAAATAAAGAAAGCTCTTTATTTAGCAATTTCAACTACTTGGATGTTCATAAGATGTTTCTTCACGTTCTCTACATCTACATGCCCAGTCATTCTTTCTTGGGCATTAGCCATTCCAGCCGCCATGCCCCATTTTAGCAGTTCGGCCGCTGGGGCATCCTTGGCTAGTCCATATGCAAGACCAGCAATGGTTGCATCTCCTGAACCAACAGGATTTTTAGCTTGAATCGTTGGAATTTTTACACGATAGAATTGATCGTGATGTTTGGCAATTGCACCATCTTTTCCTAAAGATATGACAATCCATTCAATTCCCGCAAACATTGGTTTTGTTAAAGCTGTTTGTACAGCTGCTAATGGATTTTCTGAAAAATCTTGCTCTAGCAATCCTTCTAGTTCCTCTAAATTAGGTTTAATTAAATACGGTTTCCATGATCCTTGAAGAACTTGCCTTAAACTATCACCAGAAGTATCTAGTAGTACTTTAACCTCTTGTGCGTGAGCTTTTTGAACTAATTCTTGATAAAAATCTGATGGTAATCCTTTCGCTAAACTGCCAGAAATTGTGACAATTTCTGCTTGCTTAATTAATTGATCGAAATTTTCAAGGAAGTTACTGATTTCTTCTGGGGAAACAGTTGGTCCAGCTTCTAAAATTTCAGTTTGATTCCCCTCGTGCAAAATCGCAATCGAATCACGTGTTTCTTCTTTGATTGACGTAAATGCTTGGGGGATGTTTGCTTTCTTTAACTCATTTGCAATAAACGCCCCATGAAAACCACCAAGAACGCCGGTAGCGATAACATCTCCACCTAAATCATGAATAACGCGAGTGACATTTAGTCCTTTGCCACCAGGGGTTTTGGTCACCTGACTGGTCCGATTAACGGTATCAAGCTTTAGATGATCTAATAGGTAGGAGATGTCAATTGACGGATTCATTGTTACTGTTACTATCACAGCTATGCCTCCCAATTACCCTTCGTTTACTTGAACTTTCGCATGCCAAGAGCTGGCGGTTGCTGCGATGACTTCATTTAAACTTTCAATGTTTTCTCGGCCTTCTGTTTTTAACCAATCACAAGCCGCAGTTTCTCCTGCTTCAACGAAAGGTTTCACGCCATTTTTCCACGTAGCACGGCCACATAAAACACCATTAAATGTTGAACCAGCTTCTTTAGCGAAACGTAGTGTTTCTTGGAATAGCTCTGTTGAGACACCGGCACTTAAAAAGATAAATGGTAAATCAGTGGCTTGACTTTGTTCTAAGAAATAATTCGCCGCTTCCTCTTTTGTATACGCTGTTTCAGCCGGCGCAAAACCTTCTACAAAATTCATATTAACTGGAACTTCCACTTTCAATACATCTACTTTATATTGGGGTTTAGAAAATTCTTTCATCATTTCATTCACTTTATGCGGTTTAACTTTTGCATATTCTAAAGAAGTCGCATCTGCTATTTGTGCATCATAAGAAACTAATTCTAAGTAAAATGGTAGGTCTTCTTCTGCACATTCACTTCCTAAGCGTTCAATGAATACATGTTTTTGATGATTGATTTCTGGATCCTCATCCACATCATAGTATAGTAAAAATTTAATCGCATCTGCGCCTTCTTCTTTCAAGCGTAAAACAGACCAATCTGCTAGTAAATCAGGCAATCGTCCCGGAGTTGTTGCATCATAGCCCGTTTTTTCATAAGCGAGTAACAATCCAGCCTCGGTATCGCGTGCTTTTGCAGCAGGCAATCCATATTCTGGATCCAATAAAATGGCAGACGCATAAGGTGTCAATTCTTTCGAGACTAATTCTTTAAACGTTTCAATTTGTGCATCAGTTGGCTCTACATCTAGCGCTTTGATCATTTTTTTCAAGGCACCTCGTTGATCAATGGCTAATGCGCTAATGATTCCTTCTTGGGTTGACAAACGATCCATTGCCGCTTTTTTTCCAGCTGTTAACGTAAGCATAGTTCCTCCTCCAAATGTTGTATTATTTATAGTCATAAATCGTTACGCCTTTAACCACACGATTCACTGTACCTGTCGGTGAAGGGGTATCAGGTTTATTTCCAACTTTAATAGATGTTAAAAGTGCGACTGTTTGGGCTACCATGATATCTGCTAATGCTAAATAGCCATCAGGTAATAGAGCAGTTTCTGCGGAATATTCAATAGTTGAACCTGAGAAATTACGTTTGCCAGGTTGAGCAATCGCAAAAACACTCGCCGCAATTTCGTCACCGTGAACTTCTTCTAAGATATCCAAGTCATAATCTCTTGTGTATGGTGTATTATTAACAAAACCAAACATTATTGTTTTTTCATTAATAAATGATTTTGGTCCATGACGGAAGCCCATAGAAGAGTCAAAAATTGTGGCAACTTTACCAGCTGTTAGTTCTAAGATTTTTAATTGCGCTTCTCTTGTCAAACCAGCTAAACTTCCAGAACCAACATAAACAATTCGTTCAAAATCAAGGTTAACAATTTCATTTAATTCTTCTTCACGGGATAGCACTTCTTCACCTAATTTAATTAGAGCGGTTACATAATCTTGTTTTTGCTCAAAAGCTGTTTGATCAAAGAGTAGTAATGTACCCAAGGTCATGCAAGAAAAGCTACCAGTCATCGCAAAACCACCATCATTGGAACGTGTTGGCATTAAGAATAAAAAGCTGTTTTCTTCTTTTTGGCTTATTTGTGCCAGTTGTCCTTCTTCGGCACAAGTAATCGCTAAATGATGAATTGTTTCAACCACTTGATTAGCTACTTCAACTGCCGCTAAACTTTCAGGACTATTTCCACTTCTTGCAAACGAAACTAACAATGTTGGTTCGTCTTTAATCAGATAATCTTCTGGTTTGGCCACAATATCCGTTGTCCCAATACTTTCGAATGAAAAGGCTTGTGTGTCGCCGTGTGCTCGGAGATAAGGTACAACCGTATCACCGACATATTGTGAAGTCCCTGCTCCTGTAAAAATTACTCTTGTGCGTTTTCCTTGCGCTTTGGCTTGGACTTCTTTTAAAAAGTTTTCCAAAGCTGTTTGATTTTCATGATAAAGTGTCACGGTTTCTTGCCAAAGCTCAGGTTGCTGACGAATTTCACGTGTCGTGATTTCCGCTCCTAGTTGTTCTAGTTCTTCTTTTTCTGCTGTAAACATACTTAACTCTCCTAACTATTCCGAATATGGCGTATCTGATAATGAAATTGGTCTGCTCGTGCCACACTCAACGTAAATTCAATAATTTCATTTTTCATGTTATATGTCTGGCGTGCTAAATGAAGGACTGGCGCTCCTTCTGGAATCATCAATAATTTGGCATCTTCTTTTGACGCAATGCTAGCGTATAATTCTTCATCAGCTAAACGAACGGTTTGCTTAAAATCTTCCGAAAATAGATCATATAATGGTTTGCTACGTAGTAATTGATCCGTGAGTGATAAGAAAA
This sequence comes from Enterococcus sp. DIV2385, assembly GCF_051711925.1. Classification (NCBI taxonomy): domain Bacteria; kingdom Bacillati; phylum Bacillota; class Bacilli; order Lactobacillales; family Enterococcaceae; genus Enterococcus; species Enterococcus sp. DIV2385. The sequence continues at coordinate 1,582,695 of NZ_JBIONV010000001.1, forward strand.
ATTTCACAGGCAAGTATGTGTCTTCAACCATTAATGGCTCGTTATCAGCAATCCGCAACCGACTTAATTTAAAAACTGCCTCTCCTAACGAAAGATTCAAATGCTGACAAATAAATTTATCCGCTTCCAATTTTTCGAAGGATAATATACGGGTATGTGGTTTTCGACCCAGCCCTTTCATTTGTTCTGTAAAACTATATGCGCCAGCTAAATCAGCGGCCTCTTTTTTTATATCTGAAACAAATGTTCCTTTGCCATGACGACGATAGATGGAACCTCTATTTTCTAGTTCTTGTAGCGCTAACCGGACCGTCGTCCGACTCACTCCATATTGTGCAGTCAATTCACGTTCAGAGGGCAACTTGTCATGAGGAATCATGCATGTTTCGATTCGTTCCTGCAGCAAATCAACAAGTTGATGATACAAAGCTTTGTTTTTAAAGGCATTTTCCATAACTTTCTCCTTTACCCTAACTGGTTATAACCACAAACCAATAGTACGGTGGTTTTTTTTATTTTGTCAATAAAAAGTATTAATAAATATCTTCATACCGCTATAACCTTGAAATGATAACGTTTGCATTTTTTTATTTTTCTTTATTGTAATATTTTTTTCCTCAAGAAATCATTTTTTTATAAAAAACCATCCTTAAATATGATACCAGTTGCTGGTTTTATTTTAAATAGACAAAAAAGAGTATGAGACAAAAATCACTTTAGATTTTTGTCTCATACTCAAAATCTGAAAAACAGTTCGATCCCGACTTCTTCGTTTCTATTGTTTGGTTCTGGCAACAACTAACAAGTAACTAATTTTACGAAATCCATGACAATATTCATTATTGAGCATATTCAATCCTTCTGCTAATTTTCGTATAAGATAAATATTGATTGAATGTGTTGACACAACGAAAGGCCGTCCTATTCGCATATTGATCATAATAACGCTTGGTATACCACTGAAATTCTTTCGTCCAAGGTTTGACATGGCCAGTAAAGTGGATAATGGATGGTGCTCTTCTCGTTTCTTCATATTGTCTTTCTCCATAAATAGTCGGATGTTTTTTCGCTTTTGACAGAATATAACCTTGGGCATTCCACTTAGGATGCAACAGGGTCCAACGGTCGTGTAAAACCGCATTCAATGCATCTTGATCATGGAAACGTAATTTATCTGGATTTTCTTCAATAAATCTTAAGACTTTAGTGGTTACATCTAAATTCAACCATTTTTTAACATCGATTAGCAACAAGCCTGAGTTAAAATAACACATAGATTCTGCAGGAATCGCCATTTTTTCCAAACGTTGATGGAACCCTGCATCTTCAACAGCGGCGATGATATTTTCACCTAAATCAACTGTCCATAATTTTGCGACATCATCTAAGGCAATCATGTCACAATCCATATACAACAGCCGTTCGATCTGGCTTCCTCTAAACAGCTCTGGAATAGCAATCCTGTAGTAAGCTGTTTTGGGAATTCGTTCACTGGTTACAACATTTTTGAAAAAATGGGGGTTGATTTTTAAAAATGTTAACTCTGCATTGATTTGGGTATGTTTAATCGTAAAATACAGTAGTTGCTTGCTTTCAAAATTGATATTGTCATCAATCACATAAAAATGAACAGCTGCCGCTGAAGGACTATTTTCTAAAATTGAAACAAACATAGCAGCAAGATGCGGTACAAAGTTGGTATTGCAACAGGAGACAATCGCTAATTCTTTTCTATTTTCCATTTCTTGCACCTACTTTCTTTAATTTGTTTAGATAAAGAGCTGTATAAGGATGATTTTCTAACGTATTCCAAGGTTTATCGTGTCCAGTAAAATGAATAATCGCTGGCTCTTGATTTCCCGCTGCATATAATTTTTGGTAAGCCTCATTAGGCGCTTCATGACGATTAAAAACTAAAGACGTCTGCATATTCCATCTTGGTTCTAGAGCTAGCCAATCTTCATAAAGAACGGCGTTTAAAGCATCTTGGTCATGATAAACTATGCGGTCCCCATTTTCTTCTAGATACTGAATTGTTTTTTGAGTGATTGCTTTCTCGTTCCATCGGTCAATATCAATAATCATGACTCCTGAATTAAAATAATAATCGGAGGAATGGATGCCCAAACGTTTCAAGGCATATGCTTGACCAGGATCAATAACCGCGCCAATCGTTTGGTTCACTAATGGCGTATCATACAACTGGACAATATCATCTAAAACAAGCGTATCTGCATCTAAATAAAGAACCTTTTTATAGCTATATTTTTGTAAAAGTGACGGTAAAGAAATGCGTAAGTATGCGGTCGTTGTAATATGATCACTCACTAAAAAATTTTGATACACTTCTTTGTCTGCTGTTAGAAATTCAACAGTTGCATTTTGTGAGTTACTACTAACCGTTTCTCGGAGTGCTTTTTTGCTAGATAGCGACAGCCCATCATCAATCACATAAAAATGAACAGGTCTCTCCGCATGACAATTTTCTAAAACAGTTGTCATCATTACATTCAAATAAGGAGCATAATTTTCGTCTGAAGCTGTCACAATTGGCACAATCTTCTGATTTTTTCTCATCAAAACCACTCTCCTCTTTTATTTTTATAGCTAAGTTCCTATTCAGAATAGGCCCTGAAAAACTTACCTGCAAATCATATGCTCATTATTTTATAATATAATTATAATAAAAATATATTTTATGGCTATAAAATAATTTTGTTTTCCGTTAACAACTATTAAAAAAACAACATTTCTCTTACTTTATCCTCAAAAATACTATTTATTTAATACTTGTTTTACTAATTTTTTTATCTAAAAATTCGCCTGTTGTATTTTCTGTTGATGATAATTTTAAAATGTACAGCGAAACTTAATATAAATTCTAAACTGACTTCTTACTCAATAAAAGAGCGAAAGAGCCTGGGACAAAAATCACTTTGGATTTTTGTTCCAGGCTCAAAACCTGATAAATGGCGAGAACAGAACCAATTCCTTCGAAAATAAACGGTTCTGTCCTGACCTCCTTCACTTCATATATGATTCTCTTTCCCTTCCAAAAATTATCCTTCTTAAATGATCTATGGCGTAGTCGGATAATTTTGGACTGTCGTTTGATTGCCATTTTGACTAAACAAGCTGGTTGATTGTGCATTTTTTTGTTTTTCTACTTCTAAGACTTTGTTTTTTTCAAAAGCCACATCATAGTTGTAGTCCTTTGGTTGCACTTCTTGGAATCCTTGTGGTTTATAAAAACGTAAAAGGTTTTCCTGATTTAATTTGTCAGATAAACTTAACGATTTTTTCACCCAATCGTTATCTTTCGTGACTTCTGCTTTTAAATCTGCTGGAACTTGGTCTAATTTTTTTCCTTGATTATTGTAGATTTCCCCACCTAGATACGAAAATTGAGGCGTTACAAAATCGCCATTTCTAAAAGGAACCACTTGTTTATATTGAGGAGATAAAAGGTCCGTGCCAAAATGGATATAATTTTTATCATCGACACCTAAAAGATGGTACAGTGTCGGTAAAACGTCAATTTCCCCACCATATTCGTGCATGATTTTCCCTTGCGTATAGCCTGGCATGTAAAACATCAAAGGTACTCTTTGCAATTGCGCATTGTCATAGTTTGTCCACGTTTTTGGATCGCGGTTGAAAGCTTTACATAAGTCCTTGTTGTTCGCATCTGAAATACCGAAGTGGTCACCATAAATAACAAAAATAGAATGATTGTATAAACTTGTTGTTTGCAAGTAATGGAAAAATTGTTCTAGCGATTGATCCAAATAGTGCGCTGTTCGAACATAATCATCCACAATCGAATTGCCTGTGTTCAATTTAGGAAACGGGAAGTTTTGGTCATCCGTATAATAAGGGGTATGATTGGTCACAGTTAAAAACTTCGCATAGAATGGCTGCTGTAAATGTTCAAGCTCACTAGCTGATTCACGCAACAATTGTTTATCTAAAATACCGTAACCTAGCATTTTGTCATCTTTTGAAAAATATGACCGATCAAAAAAGTATTGATATCCTAAGTTTTTATACACATGGTCTCGATTCCAAAAACTCCCCACGTTTCCATGGAAAACAGCGGTTGTATAGCCTTTTTGTCCTAAAACTGCGGGAGCCGCTTCGAAAGTATTGTCTGATCCTAATTGTGTAAAAAGAGAGCCTTGCGGTAACCCGAATGTTCCTGTTTCCAACATATTCTCCGCATCACTCGTTTTTCCTTGCCCTACTTCATGAAAGAAATTATCAAAACTGATTGTCGCTTTGTTTTGATAGAGCTGATTTAAAAACGGTGTAACCTCTTGCCCTTGGACTTTCATATTAATCAAAAATTGTTGAAAACTTTCTAAATGAATCACAAATACATTTTTTCCTTTGGCAATCCCGGCATACTGCGGATTAAGCGGTAAATTGTTTTGCTTGGTAAATTTCATGATTTCAGGTAATTCGTTTGAACTAGCTTCTGCTCTTACCTCATTTGACATGGCTGTTTTGACACCATCGATGGCTGTGAATGCATCCAAGCCAAGATATTTTACAATATAATTACGGTCAAAAATTCTTTGAAGCAATTGAGGACGATCGGTTTCGCTTAAAAATAAGTTAACCGAAAAGAGCAAGACACTTAAACAACTAATTGAGATCGCCAATCTTCTGTTGATAGGTTTGGTCACAAAGACTTGATGATTCCGTCGCTGTTTAAAAGAGTAAAATACCAAAACGAGCAGCACTAAAGTATCTAGCCAATAAAAGACATCGTGGACCCTCATTAAGGCAAGTAAATCACCAGAAATTCCTTCTGAAACTTTTGAAAAGCCAAAAACAGATTGGATGGTAATAAAGTCAGTGAATTCACGATAAAAAATAATATTCAAATATAAAATTAATGTATTTAAAACATTTAAAAGAGTTAAGCTAAGCATAAATGTTTTATGCTTTTTAAAATACAAACTAAAGCCAAATAATAACAGCGTAGTAGCAACTGGATTGAACCATAAAATTTCTCGTTGGAGACTGCCCTTAACGCCTAATGAGAAATCTAGGTAATACGCCAGAATCGTTTTTGCCCAAAAGAGTAAAACAAAAAATAAAAAGAGTCCTAATCGGTTATTTATTTTTTTCATCTAAGTTTGTCTTCCTTTCCCTTCAAAAAAATCTTGATTTGTTAAAAATAAAACCTAACTCTGCGCAATGACTTTTTCGCTAGCGGAGAATTGGATAAATAACTTAAAAAGATAATCGCAATGGCGCAACATCCAAATAAAAGCCATACGTTTGTAAAAGGTGTTCGAGTAAGCGAACTAGTAATAGGCTTTGTAATTAAAAGACTTGGTAGCGCCACCCCTAAAGAATTGCCAATTTGCTTACATGTCACCGCAATGGCTGCTGCCGTTCCTGACTGAGAAAGTGGCATTCCTTCAATCGCTGTAATGGTAATCGGTGAATTTAACATCCCAAACCCAATGCCTAAAAAGATATAAATAATAAATAAAATAATCATAGGCGTTGTTTTAGTTACAAATAATTGTAAAAAGCTAACAGCCAACATTGAAATACCACAAAGCATAATAGGACGTTTCGTCCCTATTCTCCCTACCATTTCGCCGGCTCTCGGTGCAACAAGAAAACTAACAAAAGCCAAAGGAATGGTTGATAAGCCAGCTTCCAACGGGCTGAAGCCTCTCATCTCTTGCAAATATAGCGTGTTTAAAAATAAATAGCCGTTATATATGATAAAGCCAAAAATAGCTAAAAAAGAAGCCGATGTAAATGGAATAGATAAAAAGAAACGCGGGTTGATTAACGGATTGTCAATGTTATATTCATAAATAAAGAAAATGACAATGGCTAAACAGCCGATTATCCCAGTACTTAAAATATCTGGCGCGAAAAGCCCTTTTCTAGGTAGTCCGATAATGGAATAGATAGAACTAAATAGAAAAAGAATCATCAATGCTTGACCAACAAAATCATTTTTCGCCGGTTTCTCTACTTTTGACTCAGGTACAAACTTTTGTGTAAGGATGATTGCCGCAGCAATGATCGGTACATTTACAAAAAAGACATATCGCCAGCTAAAATAAGAAACAATCAGTCCGCCAATAATTGGGCCCATGCCTAAGGAAATCCCTGTAACAGAGCCCCACAAGCCAATTGCTTTCGCTCGTTCTAACTTTTCGGTAAATACCTGTGTAATAATAGACATTGCTACCGGATTTAACATAGAACCACCAATCCCTTGCAACATGCGAAACGCGATCAATTGCCCTGGGGTTTGCGAAATCCCACATAGGAAAGACGCTAAACCAAAACAGGCTAAGCCCAATTGAAGGACTCGTTTACGGCCAATTCGGTCTGCTGTAGACCCAGATAACAATAATAAGGATGCTACCATTAAAGTGTAGCCATCTGTTACCCACTGTAATGTAGACAGATTCGTGTGAAAATCACTTTGAATGGATGGTAACGCCACATTGACAACCGTAACATCCATGGTCACTACAAACAAACTCATGCAACAAGTATACAAAATAACTTTTTTTCTATCGATCATAAAAACAGTCCTTTCTAGCAACTACATAAAACAGGAAAAGCAACAATGACACTTAAACTTCTAACGACACAGTTATCGCAAGTACTCACGTATCAACAGTTCTTTATATTCCTTGCCATTTAGTTATTTTATACTTAAAAAAATAAATCTTTAGATAGCCAAACTATACACCAGAACCCCTTTAAATTGAACCGTAATAGATACGATTTATCGATTCTTAAGTTATTAAATAATTGAACATTCCGTTCAGAAATATCGAACAGCCCCATAATTGAGCATCTCTTTTAAACAATGAACAACAAAAATAGCCTTATCCGCAGCAGAAGTAAATCTAAGCGAATAAAGCTATTTTTGGTAACTATTCCAAAGTAATTTTAATGGCTAAGTCTCTAGCAACTTTTGTAAAGTTGCCTTGATTTGACCAGGTTGGACAAAAACCGAACTGGAAACATTTCGGTATAAATAAAATTTTTGTTTTCGTTCAATCGGTAAAAAGAAGAGTTTAGAATCAATTTCCTGCAGTTGTTCTTTCCGAAGAGAGATTACCGCATAAACTCCTTTACTTTTTTCAATGAGACGAGTAAGCATCAATGTATCGTAGCAACAAACAAGCGGACTTGTTAATTGCAACATTTCTAGCACACTCTTGGTAGCTTCTAAATGATCTAAGTGATGAGGCAAAAATAGAAATGGATAGTTGGTCAAACAGCTGAAGCCTTCTTCCTCAATTTCTTGTTTAATTTCTCTTGAAACACAAAGATACATTTTTAGTTCAATTAATTGTTCTTTCTTTAAAACTGGACTATTCACATCTGCAGAAGTAATCACAAAATCCAACTCATGATTCTCCAATTTATTCAATAACTCAAACGATGAACCATGGTAACATTCCCAAAAACGATTCAGTTGATCCTCATTTTCTGTCACTTTATACATCAAGGACGTATTTCCAAAACCTAAACGCATCACTGGATTCTCAATCATTTCATGCAAATTAAGTTTCATTTTCTTGGCCTCGTTTAAAATGATATATACAGATTGGACGATTTTATCACCATAGGAATTTAACGTCAAAGAATTCCCGTTACGGTCAAAAAGTAAATGGCCCAATTCACTTTCCAAATCTTTTAATGACGCACTTAAGGTTGATTTACTAACATGGAGTTCAGAGGCTGCTTTGGAAATACTATTATATTTTGCAATGGTATAAAAATATTCTAATTTTTCAATAGTCATCTTTTGTCATCCCTTTTATTCAAATTCATTTGCCCACGTAACCTGTTCAAAACACGCCTCACTCTTTATCAATAGCGTAGTTATTTTTGCTCTAATAAGCTATGTCCATCTTGTTATTTTTCTATAACTAATAGCAGATGGATATGAAAGTGCCTTTGGTAAAACTTTTTTTCGGAAATAGTACGAGCATTCGCAGTAAATTCAGCTTATTAACAAAGGCGTCTAGCTTTTTCTATTTTACGCAAATTTACTTAAGAAATTCCATTTCAATTCTTTTCTAAAAAAGGTAAGATGGACACAACAAATATTTCAGTTTCCATGCCCATTTACTTTAAGGTTCAGCGTTATCTACTAAGTATGAAGAATGTCAAAGAAAGGTTAGGTACTCCCAATGAAAATCAACTATTTAGGTACGGGTGCAGCAGAACGGATTCCAGGAATTTTTTGTAATTGTAAATTATGTAAGTACGCTCGAGAGAAAAAAGGACGAGAAATTCGTACACAAACTCAATTAATTATTGATGATGTCCTGCTGATTGATTTTCCAGGAGATTCTTATTTACACTTGTTGCAGTATGACTTGTGTTTTGCAGACTTTGACTCTTTACTAATCTCTCATTGGCATTCCGATCATTTTTACGGCGAGGATTTGGCTTATCGAATGTCTGGTTATGCATTAGATATTCCCAATCGTTTAACTGTTTACGGAAATGAAGCAGTTAAGACGTTTTATCAGCGCGCCTTTGATTTAGAAGGTCGTCAAGATGATACCCGATTACATTATCAGGTTATTCAGCCCTACAAATGTTTTACTATTGCGAACTATACGATTTATCCCCTTCCTGCACAACATGGAAATTTCAGTGAAGATTGTTTTATTTTCGTTATAGACGATGGTAAAGATGCTTTTTTATCCACCCATGATACAGGTTACTTTACGTCAGAAATGTTTGAATATCTTGAAAAGAGCCACTTACTTCTTAGTATTGTTTCTTTAGATTGTACTAGTCAAACAAACGAAACTGGCAATAGTCATATGAATTGGGAAGAAAATTTAAAATTAATTGCAGAATTAAAAGAAAGAAAACTCGTCACAGATAAAACGATTTACGTTGCCAACCATTTTTCTCACAATGGCGGCTTGTCTTATGCGGAGATGGCGGCTTTATCTCAAAAGCATGAAATCATTACGAGTTATGATGGTTTAGAAATACTAACTTAATCGGATTATTTGCCTTCTTTTCAGCACTATTATATGCTTTTAACCGATAATTACAAGGTACTTTTATCGTAACTTACACTATCTTAAAAAACAAAAATACTCGAGATTTCCCGTGATTCTGGAAATTCCGAGTATTTTTATGGTTCTTTACGCTGCTGGCACAGCGGATAAACGTTTATTTTCTTCTTCATTCACTCGATTGACAATAAAGTTATAATTCACTTCATTTAGTCTTTGACCATGGTTTCCTGTTTGCTTAATGCCACCATTGGAATGAACACCAACTACTTCAAACTGAGCATTATAGATTGGTGAACCAGATTGACCACCGGTTGTATCGATATCATAAAATAGTAATGGATTTTCTAAGTCTGTAAAGTTAGATGTAAACAAATCATTTTCATGAGACCATTGTGTGTGGTTTTTCTCACCTGGATAGCCTGATATTGTGACATGGGTATCTGAAGATTCAAACTTTTTCAAAGCAAATGGCGTTAAAATTTCTCCCAACTCTGGGCCATCTGGACGATCGTTTTGTTTGCCGACAGTCACTACCGCAATATCCGCATTCGGGGAAAAAGCTACATCAATCACTTTGAATTTGCCAAATGGTGTCGCACTGCCATCTCGACCTGGATAAAACCAAGCATCATCTTTGGCATTCGGATTTAATACTTTGGCATTCTTAAAACTTTCAGCCACATGATTATTGGTGACAATTGTATTAGTTCCAACAACAAAGCCTGTTCCTAAAGAAATATAGCCTGGTTTACTGGCAGGGGAAATGATTCTTCCGATTGACGCAAAAGGCGCTTCGGTTGTATCTGCCACTTCTTGTCTTCTGTCTTCAGGGTCCAGTAACGATCTTTTTTGTCGTGAATGACTTTCGGCAGGAACGATATACTCTTCTGCATTTGCAGACAAGCTAAAACCGGCGATCAAAGTTACTAAAATCAGAAACAAAAAACCAGCACTAATTTTTCGTATGGAGAACTTTTTCATAAGATTATGCCACTCCTTATCCATTTTTATTTAATTGGGGAATTTTTTTCATTCATTGACCAGAACATATTCACTTGGTTGGTTTACCTGAATGTCCTCTTTAGCTCCGATTCCAGCAGAGTTAAAGGCTGCTGACACCACTGAAGCTGCTTCATCGCCATATTGAACTTTTGCAGCAGCAAGCATCGCATCACGAGCATCACTGAATTGTGCTTTAGGTGTTAAGTAATTTACTAACGAGCTGTAGAAAATAGTCTGTGCTTTTTCAATGCCTAAGTTCTGGATAATGGTGTAACCAATCCGATTAATAATTCCACTATTATAATGAACACCGCCTTGATCATAATAAGGCGTTCCTTTATACCGTGCTCGATCGTCGTATTGAGCCATGGTTTCTGGTTGTCCGTGTTTACTTGGCGTTTGTAAATTTCGAATACCTGTTTTTCGGTCAACACTCTGAGTATCCGCACCAATTTCTGGATTAGATGCACCCGAAATAATATAACCCATCAAATCAGAATAAGATTCATTCAACGCACCTGATTGTCCTAAATATTCTAAACCGGCAGTATGTTCCGTCACACCATGTGTCATTTCATGACCAACTACATCTAAAGAGGAAGCATACGTTTTTCCTGTTGGTGTACTTGTTTCACCATAACGCATTGCTTTTCCATCCCAAAAAGCATTGTCATAAGCATCTGGATGTTGTTCATCAACAACTGACAAGATGGGCATCCCTCGATCATCAATACTGTGTCGTTGGAAATGATCTTCATAATATGTTTTTACAAATTTTCCATGCGTATAGGCGTCAACAGCATTCTGATTTAATGCTGCTAGTGATGGTGCTTGAATAATAGAATAATTATTTTTGCCATCAGCTACTGCATGGTAAACCCCTGTGTTATCCGTTCCGTGTAAAACAATTCCCGTATTGCTTTTTTCAACTGGTACATTAAACGTTACTTGAAAAGAGTTTTTTAACGTTACTTCACTACCGACATGTTCCGTTAAATCTTGTTTTTCCATAATTGTTCCATCTGTAGCGTTCACTTTATAAACCAATGATACGGGGTCACCAGTTGGTGAAGAAGTTACTCTGACTTTATAAAATAATTGCCCTTCATTATTTACACGTTTGTCAATAGCTAAAAAGACAAGATCTTTATTTTCCGGATTATCAGAAGCAATAATTTTTTTAACTCCTTCTTCACCGATTGCATCAACCGATTGAATTTTCACTACTTGATCAACTGGATTTCCTGTAACACTTGTTACTGCACCGTTTTTATCTAAATGAATAATCACATTATCTGAATCAACAGTAACGCCTTCCGTTTGCTTTTCTAACTTAAGATGCTTCATCCCCCACGCATCTTCTTTTCGATCTACAACCGTATATTGTTCAGCAGCTGCCTCAGAAATTGCCTCCTTTTCCAACTTCGATAAAACTGTTGAAACTTCACTTTCTGAATAAACTTGTTCTTCTGCTGCTACAAAAAGTGAAGAAAATAGACATGAACTTCCAACAAAGATGCCTGTACCTAAAATGTATAAAATTTTATTTCCCTTCATCAAACGATTAACTCCTTCCCCAGTTTCCTTTTATTTCTTTTCCCAACAAAAGTATTGCTTTATCTTCCCTAATCTTTCCCGTTAAACGACCGCTCCTTTCCCTGCGTAAATATTTGTTGCTATTTTCATTATAGACAACTGCCTAACCGGCACTATCTAAATTCCTTAATCAGCCGACATTTTTCCCTGTATTGCCCCTCATATCTCAATACCATAGCAAAAAAGTTGTTAACAAATTCATTCGTTAACAACTTTTTTACTATTATGATTTTTTTCAATAATTAAATGTTGAGTGACCGCTCCTTCATTGAAGGACGTTTGCAAATCAAATTGATCTGAAAAATCAACAATTTCTTTTACATATAACAATCCCCAACCGTGCTCTTCTGGGTTACTTTTAGAACTAAATTTGGTTTTCTTCATAACCCTAAAATCAAATTCGGCTTGGACACTATTTGTTATCACAAACTCTTGTGTTTCATTTTTATTGAAAATTGAGATAGCGAACATTTTCAATTCTGATTTTGCACTGTTTTCAATCGCGTTATCTAATAGAATAGCCAACAAACGAATCACAACCACTAAGTCGATTGATGTATCGAGAATAAATACTTCTGGCACATCAACAATCACTTTTAGTTTTGCTTGCTTTGCGGTATTAATTTTCATACTTATGAGTGCCTTAAGTTCCATATTTTTCAAACGATTTAACTTCATAAGTTCAAATTCTTCATTATCAATAATTTTTTTGGTTGGTGCAATCGTTTCTTCATAAATTCTTTTGATTTCCAGAATATCTTCGTATGAAATAGCAATTTGTAAACTATACAATAAATTTTTATAGTCATGACGAAACATCGCTAGCTCTTCGTTAATGGATTCTATTTTTTCAGTATAAATCGTTAAATTATTCAATAATTGAGTGTTGATACGTTGTTCTTCCAAATAAGCTTCAATGACTAAGCCAATCAGAATTAAAAATAAACCTACACTTATTAATAACTCCAATTTAGAACTATTTACCGTGACAAATCCTCGCATAAAGTCAGGTGAAATCTCTGGCGAAATCAAAAACACAAAAAGTAACAACAGAATCAACAATAAAAGTAAACAACCAAAAAAAATTCGGCTATTTTCTAACACACGATTTAATCTTAAAAAAACACTATTGGGAATTTTTAAAGCAATCCAGATATTTATAAGCAACAGAAGAACATTTGAGGCAATCCATAATAATTTATTTTGATAAATCTGTTGAAAAAAAACACTTAAAATCGTTTGCTCCGTGTAATTGATAAACGAAACCATAAGCAATGTAAAAACAGACAAAAATATCGCTTTAAAAATTGAGAACCTCTTTTTGTGAATGAGTAAAAATCCTGTAAAAATAACGACTGTCAGCGCATAAATCAACCAAGAGTAGCCCAACATTAATGCCGCAAACGAACAAAGATTAATGACAATAAGCAATGAAAGCAACGGTATTTTACATTCAATCTTGATCAATGTTACTCGTAAAAAGACAAAAACGATAAAGCTAGATACAAGCAAAACGTTAGTAGCTAATAACGACAAAATCATTTTTCAATATTCTTTTTAGGTTTTTCAGTTTGTCCCATCCATTGTCCAAATATATTGGGCGAATTTTGATTTAATCTAGGCTTAGTTCCCACACCATCACTAACTTTTGCAACTCTTTTTTCAATAACATTTTTAATTATTTTTTTACCAAATTTCATAAAAACACTTCCTTCAATTAAATTTTTTGTTACAGGGAGTATCATCAGACCTTGGATGACGAGACCGTAGAGTATTACTGAAGCAATCTTTTCTTTGACAAACAGACTACATAAAATAAGTAAACACACCCTTATAAGGCTTTGCTTTTTGAGCACGTTTAAATCAGATCGCTGAACAGGTTCGATTGCTGTTCCTTGTGGCGCATACCAATAAAATAATACAACTAAGAGGCAAATCAATAGAATTTTATAAATAAACGGTAAGCTCACAGAAGAATTTTTCAATACAAATGGTACGGCGACATAGATAACAATGCTTTCTAGACGACAGAGCCATTTAGTTTTTGCATGCCAGCCACCTGCGACAGGCCGTAAAAAAACCAGTACGACGTATACAATAAAGGTTTCGCTTAACGTCCCAAATAAAACTGATAAAATCAGAATCATCAGAAAATTAAATAAGCCAGAAAAATAAACGGTTAGATAATATTTTGTCCATTGTGTTTTTCCTGATTGATCTTCCTGATCCATATCCATAATATTTTTTAGAATCCAATCGATTAGCATATCGCCCTCCTCTTCAAGTATTGCACTAAATTATAACGAATATAGCGACTAATAGATAGATAATTCCTTAATTAGTCATTATCCCTCCCTAAGTAAGAAACAGCGCCTTAACCTGAGTATAATATCTTCTTGAGACTGGTACTTCCGTTCCGTCTCTCATAGTTAAAAGATGCGTTTTATAATTTAATTTTGACGCATATTTTTTATTAATGATGATTGATTGATGGACTCTAATCAAATCTGGATGCAGTTGTTCAATTTTTGATAACGTTCCATAAAATTCTCTTTTAAAATTTTTACCAACCATTGACACACGATGATCGTATTCCGTTTGAAAGAAATAAATATCATTAATATCCATTTTTATAGAAGACGCTTTTAAGTTAATGATAATATATTCACTTTTTGTCTTTATATTTTCTTTTTGTTGAATATATGCGTCGACACATGTTTCAACTTCTTTTTGGAAATCTAGAAAATCCACGTTCTTTTGAATAAATTGAAGAGCTGAAACCATATATTTGTAGGAGGTTAAAACTAATTCTGTGTGAGTAGAAATAAATACAATCAGACTTTCACTGTCTGTTTTTCTGATTTCTTTGGCAACCTCAAATCCTGCCTGGATATGATTGTTCATTTGAATATCTAGGAAAAAGATATTTAGTTGGGCGTCCTGGTGTGCCACTTGTAATAATTCATCTGAACGTGAAAATAAATGGATTGTTTCATTATAAATATTTCTTGAATGTAGGATATTTGTTACCAATGCTTCTAACGCTTTTGCTTGAATAATTTGGTCTTCTAATATATAAATAGCCATTTGTTCACTCATCCCTTTCTCAAGAAGATATAAAATTACACAACAAAAGACAAATGATTATAATGTTCAATCAATTTATACACCAATAAAAGAGATAAAAAATTGATTGTCTGTTAGTATATTCACATAAATTTAGTATAGCGATTTCAGTAGTTTCCTGCAAACAAAAACATAAAATAACAAAGTATAAAGAAAGAGTACTTTGGACTATTCATCTTTTGCTAACGAATCATGAGGACTATTGTCTCTTCGTTGATGAAAAACAAAGAATCAACCGCCAAACTGTTCTTATCATTTTATACATGACAAAATCAATTCATTGGTCGATTCTGGTTATTTTAATTTGTTAGTTCACACATGGATCATTGTGCTAACTTTTTACTTAAACATCCACACTTCTTCCTGTTGAATGAGTCGATTAAGCGCCAATGTAGGTCACGCCACTACTATAAGCAATTACATTAGGTAAGACACGATACGAAATCGTTTGATCATTGATGACATTGCTTTCAGAAATAATGATTCCATCAGAAGTGACCGCTTCAACAAAAGCAACATGTCCATATTGATTATCTGCGCCAGCAACTCCTGGTTGGAAACTAATCGCACGACCAGCTTTAGGCAATGAACTAACTTGATAGCCTAATGCACGTCCTTTTCTTCCCCAGTCACTGCCATTTCCCATAAATTCATCCAAAGAAGTGCCTAACTGTTTGAAACGATTATAGACATACCACGTACACTGGCCCACGGGATAGCTACCACTTCGATTATAATTGATCCCATCATAGACTGGAAAATGCATTTGTTGCTGTTCCGCTTCCGACAGCTTATTTTTAGATTGGATAATCAAACCGTCCACTGTTTTTGGTAAATCAAATTGCGTTAAGTTATAAACCGCAATTAACGAATTTAATTTATTATCGTATTGCTTGTCTGTTGCATATTTACCTGTTAAAAAACGCGTTGCTTGAAGGTAGTTTTTGGCTTCCGAACGCCACGCTGGTTTATAAAAATCTTGATTTCCGTCAATCCCTTGTCGGAGTAATTGAACATAATCTTGCAGTGAGTCATTATAGCCACCGTAATCGCGAAACCCAGCGGAAATTGTATAAAGTTGGCCCCTCTGATCAGCCTCTTTTGTTGAAAAGCTAACACTATTTCCTTGGAACGAACCTTTCACGCCAAAGAGATTATAATAAGGTTCTTTGGCTAGTTGACTTTCGCCAGAGCCACTTTCTAAAATAGCCTGAGCTATCATTACTGATGCAAAAACATCGTATTTTTCGCCAAGTTCTCTGGCTGTCTCACCAATTTTTTTAATAAACGCTGTGGTTTGTTCTGACTTCTGCATTTCAAATGACGCACCATATGTTGCTAAAACTTCTTTGCCATACTCCGTTAATGTGAACTCCTTAAAAGGATTAGTCACTACCAAGCGTATTTCCTCTTTTGAGTCTGGTTGTTGTTTGGCAGTATAGATATTCTCTAACTGAGCTATTACTTCTGGTTCCTCCTTAGAATCCGCTTCCGCTGCGGCAATTAAATATTTTCCTTGGCCAAGATAAACACCATTTTGAAGCGTTTTTCCTTCAGCTGTTTGCCAAAAAATCAGATCACCAGGTTCTGCCTCCTCTATAGAACGAACTTTACCAAATGTCATTTGTTCTTGCGGCGTACTGCCAATGTCTATTTTAAATAATTGTTGGTAAATTTTTTGGGCAAGGAAACTACTGGTCAATGCTTGCTCCGTCAAGTTAAATTCTTTTTTTGTTTTCCCAACGTGTCTTAATGCTTCAGCCACCACGACTGCCCGTTTCTTTTCGCCAAAAGACGACAACAGTGGAAGTTCGTAGCCTTTTAAATTTGAAGAAGCGATTTCATCTACTTTGAGGGACGGATCTAACGATACAGCCTGATTTTCTTCAACAACGTTATTGGTGGCTTCAGGAACTTGAATAGGTTCTTCAGGTTCTTGCTTGGTCACAGGAACTTGTGGTGGTTGCGATTGTTCAACAGGCTGCGTGATTTCTGATGATACCGTTGGCTCTGTAGGTTCTTTTTTTGTTTCAGAACTAGTATTTGTGGTTGTCGTTTCTGTCGTTGAATGACTCGTTGATTCGGTAGTCGTATCGGTAAAACTACTTGATTCAGATGACGAACTACTAGTGGATGTTGTCGATGTAGCAACAGTTGTTTCGGTTACTTTTTCTTCCGAAGTAATTGCCGTTTCCGAGGACAGAGCTGTTTGTAGCGAGCTACTTGGTAATTCTGCAGCCAACGTAACAACTGGAGCGACTTCCAAACTTAGAAGAACGAGAATACTTGTTAAAAAAAGTAGTTGATTCTTGATTTTCTTTCTTTTCATTCGTAAAAATCCTCTCCTATTACTTACTTGCGCATTTGCACACTGTTTTTGTACAAATGCGCCTTGTAAATTAATGATACGCTAATTTTGGTCTTTTTTATTTTTGAAGAATAATTTTCCTAAACCAATACTTACTATCAATAGAAAACCACTGATTGACCAGATTGGCGAAACAACTTCATTTGCTTTTGGCAAAGTACCAGAAGTGGTGGTTTTCGTTGTCGTTCCACCTGCTGCTGTGCCCTTTCCTGGACTGGTTACGCTACCAGTCCCGCTAACCGTGCCATGATTTCCATTGTTGCCTGTAGAGTTGCTACTGATTGGCTCTTCTGCCATTGCTTCAATGGCTTGTGATAAAATACTTAAACATTTGTCCACAGCTTCTTGCGTCGCATTTGGGTCCTCAACAAGTGCTTTTGCTTGTTTAATTGCTTCAGCTAAAGCTTCTTGCGATGCTTTTGTAAATTGTTTTCCTGCTTTAGGTTTCAATGTTTCTGCTTTTTGAAGCAGTTCTTTCAACTTTGTTTTATCCGTTTGAAGGACTTGTTCCTCTAAACTATCCAAAGCAGTTTTTACATTTTTTTCAGCAGTATCAATTTGTTCTTGCCGAGCATTTTTATCAGCTAAAATCCCTTCCGCTTGGTCAATTGCTTCAGTTAAGCGCGCTTTAGACTCGCTGGTAAATTCTTTTCCGGCAGATGGTTTGATTGCTTTTGCTTTGGCTATCATTGCCTCTAAGGCTTTTTTATCTGTAACTAACGCTTCTTCTTGTAACCCATCGATGGCACTAGTTAATTCAGCAACCGCTTCATCAATCATTTTTTGATTAGCTGCTGGGTTTTCCAATGTGTTTTTAGCTGCTAAAAGCGCTTTTTGTAAATCTTGTAACGAGGAGGCAGTAAATTGGTGCCCTTCACTTGGAGTGACTTGCTGCGCTCGTTTGACAACTTCTTGTAATTGGTCTTTATTTACAAGAGGTACTTCTTTTAATTGAGCCATTGCAGTTTCCAATGCGTTTAGAGCCTCTGAGACTTCTTCTTTTGTCGCCGTTTCTTTCGCTACGATTGCTTCAGCCGCTTGAATTGCTTCTTGCAATTGTTTTTCTGTTTCTTTTGTAAATTGGTATCCTTCTTCCGGCTTTTTTCCTTGGGCTTGAGCGATTCGTTCTTTTAAGGTTTCCTTATTAACGGCGACGGGTTGTTCTTTTAATTGTGCAATTGCTTCACGCAATGTTTTAGTCGCTTGGTCTATTTCTTCTTGAGTAACTTTTTCTTGAGCAAATACTTTTTGAGCTGCTGCTAATGACTCTTCGAGAACTTTTTTAGTTTCTTCGGTGAATTCTTGCCCATCACTTGGTTTCTTCGCCAGCCCCTCTTGAATTGCTTTTTCTAAATCAGCTTTATTCGCTACATCAGGCATTTTTTCCAACTGACTTGCAGCCTTTTCTAGGTTTTCCACAGCAGCAGAAACTTCTGTCTGTGTGGCTTGTTCATTGGCTAGAACAGCTACTGCCTCATCTAAGATTGGTTTAAAGATTGCCCAAGTTTCAGGCGTATATTCTTTTTCGACACGTGCTTGATTTAGCGTAATTAGCGCTTGTAATAACTCTTTATCTACTAGCTCTGTTGGCTTCACCGTTACAGAAAAATCTGAAAGTGTGGCTTGTTGGAATCCTTGGCCTACTAATAAGCCTTGACTCATATCAAATTGTAATGGCTGCTCAACAGTTGTCGCACGTTTTACGCGAGTTGTTTCTTTTAATTTAACTTTAAAGGTAACTAAGTCCATTGAACCATTTAACAATTGTTTATTTCCTTGATTACTAAGAACTAAATATAGATTCTCCACATCATTTGAATGTTTCCGATATTTAGAATAATTTTCCATTTGTTTTGTATTATTCGTGGTTGCAGGCTGACCGACAAGTTCAAATTTGCTAGAATCAAAGGACATTTTTGTGCTTAACGCATTAATGTTTTTTAAGTCTTGACCTTTAAGTGTAAAGGTTAATGTATCGCCAGGAAGATAGGTATCCTTGCCATTTTCATTAACCACAGCAAGGGATAAACCGCCCGCAATTTCTTCGACATCAGGTATCTCAATCCCACCATCTAATTGTCGTAAAACATAACTGATATCATAAGCATCAATTACCCCATTTTTATTTAAATCGCCTTTTTCAACATAGCCATTAAAGTCACTGTCCACCGATTCTAAGCCTGTATAGTTTCGATAACTCATTGCATCATTTTCATCAATCGTTCCATCGTTAGTAATGTCTCCATGTAAGATTCCTTCTGTTCCTGGTTGTTTGTAAAAGAGCATCTCACGACCTGAGCCAAAATTACCCACCGATTTTAATACCTTCATTTCAACAAAACGATACGCTTGGTCCTTCGTTTCAATGGTTTTTGTCAAAGCATCTTGCTTCCAGTTAATAGGTTCTGAAAACTCTGTCCAATTAGCTCCATCTTTCGACGTCCGATACTGGAGCTGCAAAATATTTCCGTTGCCGGCATTGTCTCTTGGCAAGTATTCAATTTTATCCATTTGATACTCCGCACCAAGATCAAATTTTAAAGTCAAGAAATTTCCATCACTTGGATTAGCGATGCCGGTTGACCAGTTCGTATGCCAACCTGTACTTAAGTCTTTATCTGTTAATTTCTTCAATTCTGCGCCTGGTTGTTCTGGTAAATTACTTGTTGCTTTGACTTGATTAATTGTTTCTTTATAGGGATCATCTTGTGTTTTTCCTTTAATCGGTTCACTCCATTCAGAGACCCCGTTTTTTCCAACAGCTCGAACTCGAAAAGTATGTTCGCTTAGGAAGGAAAATCCATCAAATGTTGCTGTATTCGTTTGAATATTTCCGAAAACAGTCCCGTCACGCTCTACTTCATAGCTTGTTGCCTCAGTTACTTGATCCCATTGAAGAGTCAAAGAAGATGGTGTTGTTTTTTCTTCATTGATTGCGACATTTGCCGGAATAGTTAACTGGTCATCGACCGTTGTATTTCCTCCGTCAACCGTTCCTTTATTAATGAAACCTTTTACAGTTATTTGAACATCTTTGGCGGTCACAGATTGTTTCGCTAGTTTTACTGATAACGCTGATTGGTTCAGTTTTTCTCCTGAAGCTTCAGAAAGATACTGATTCACTTGGAATTCTTTATCAAAATAATATAGATTTGTGCCAGCTAAAAATTCTTCTTTATTAGCTGCTTGTTTCAAGGTTACTTCTGTTCCCCCCACCATTGCTGTTACGCTTTCGGGCGCTTCTGAAGCTAGCAAATCAAGCGTGGTGCTTCGTTCATCAACAAAGCCTTTGTAACTTCCTTTTGTCGGTTCGATAGTAACGGTCAGATCCCCTTTTTCGTTTGATTTAGGGCCTTGACTATTTATTTTAGTCGTAGCTGATTGCCCAGCTTCATAACTAGTTGAAATTCCGTCATCTTCATACATATTAAAAGAAGTGGCGCCATTTGGATAAATCAAGAAAGATCGTTGATCTCGTTGGATTTCCTTTGGATTGTTGTTTGGATTCGTCATTGGGATAATACTGCCATCTTTGACGAAAACGGGCACCTTCCACAGCGGTGTTTTTACTCCATTTAAGACACGGCCACCTTGATATTTTTCGCCTGTAAATAAGTCAACCCAGATTTGTTTTTCATCTGGTAAATAGATTCCATCACGGATTGAATTTCCTGCCTCATCTTGATTGCCATTATAAATTGGGGCAACGAGTAAATTGGGTCCCCACATATATTGGTATTGAGAATCTTTTGTATATGCTGTTCCTTCATTAGGAAATTCTAAAGCCATGGCCCGTACCATTGGTAGTCCATCAACTGATTCCTCGGCGATACTGTAGTTATAAGGCATCATCATTGATTTTAATTTTAGATACGCTCGGTTCAAATCTGTGGCTTCTTGATCAAAAGCAAATGGCGTTTTCGGATTGGAGCCCCAGCCGTCCATATTTAGCTGTACTGGTGTAAAAGTTTTCCATTGGAAATCACGTATATTGACCTCTTTATTTTTTCCACCAAAAATTCCATCCATATCTGAACCAACATTTGGTTGGCCAGACAACGAAGTCCCGATATATGTTGGGATATGGAAGCGAATATATTCCCATTGACCACCCGTTTGATCGCCTGTCCAGATCCCAGCGTGCCGTTGGGTTCCGGCCCAACCATCTAATGAGACAATCATCGGACGAACTGCGCCATCTGTTTCTTTTACAAAAACATTCGCAGCATCTTCTACACCATTTAAGCCAAAGGAATACCCATACCCAACCCACGCCACGTCAGTTTTGAGAGCTTTAACACCAGCGACACTAACTTCTTTCGCAATATCCCGTTCTCCTTTTTTAGGATTTTTAGGATCCGCTGGATGGAGATTAGATTGGGTCCAGAGCCCCACTTCAACACCATTGGCTTGAGCATAATCAGTAAATTCTTTTAAGTTTTGTACATCGCCGTCCAATGAATCTGTTTGGCCATAGCCAGCACCGTAGCCGTCATTTGGCAAGAACCACCCTAATGGCATATCGTTTTTCTTATACCGATCAATGACTGCACGTGCAGAAAATTGATAATTCTCTTTTTCTCCATTTAAAGATTCTAACGTGCCATTTAAGTTTCCTAGATCGCCTGGTTGGTATTCTTTGTAAAAATTACCATCTTCAAACTTAACTGCTCCCGCGGTTCCTTCTGCTACTTTCACCCAATAGTCCCGATTATACGCGTTTAAATGTGCTTCATAGAACCCGTATTCTGGCATCAAAGCTGGTTTCCCGGTTAATTCATAGTAATCTTTTAAAATACCTGCTGAGGAATCATTAAAGAAATAAAAGGCATCAAAATCTGTTCCTTCGTGCGTTGTTGTGGTTGTTTGTGGATCATGACTTCCAAAATCATAGTTGCCAGGTTTCCATGTATTTCGAACAACGCCATACCCTGCAGTTGACCAATAAAATGGGTTAGGCGATGCTACTCCGCCATCTACCCAATTGTTCGTATTGACAATCTGGATAGCTGTTCCTTTATGCGTAAATCGACCATTTTGAGTTCCTCCGCCAAAATAATTTTCTTGACTACTTTGTTTTAACGTTTGTGTAGCTTTATCATTTTTAAAGGATAGCGGAGCGGTTTCTTCTAAAATGACTTGATTCTTTTTCTTGTCTAGAACCTTCATTAAATCGCTTTCTTTTTCGAATATAATTTTTAAACCATTATTTTCTAGAGTAAATTGGTTTCCTGAATCTGTGACGTTCGTTTGCTCAAAGGCTTGTGTGCCATAGTCGGCCATTGTTTTAGCTGTAATTTTCGCAACATGCTTTGGATCATTTGGCGTTGGATATTCTTCAAATTTACCAGTTGGATCTAGATGATAGCGAAAAAGATGGTCGTTTAAAATACTAATTTGTGCTTTTTTGCCAGAAGCATACGTAATGACAAAGTTTTTCTCCGCTTTTTCAATCGACACAATTGCTCCGACTGACGTTGCTGAATCAGCTACGTCTTCTTTTGCTGTTTGCTCTTGCGCATCAACCACTTGAGAATCCATCGTAACAAACGAATGGAACGCCAATACAGACGAACTCACTAATAAAAATGTCAACCAGTGCTTTTTACCGTAAATTTTTTTACCCTGATACTCTTTGTTCATTTTTTCCTCCTTAAAATTGCTCCCCATAGAATAGTTCCGACACAATTACTCACAAAATCCAAAACCCAACAAAGTTTTATCCAGATGAAAAGTCATAACGATTTTCTTAGTTTACTGAGACTGTTAGAAAGTCAGTTTCAGTAACCCCTTCATAAACACATCCTTTCAATAAATTATTAAATGAAAACAATCCATTTTCATCTTATATAAAAATTTTAGTACAGAATCACAATTTCCTGATGAATGCGTTTTCATTTATTGACTACCAATTTTTCACTTTTTTAATAACATAATTATCGTATGATGGTTTTTTTGTGTTTGTCAACGGTTAATTATAGCAGCCACCATTAACGAGTATTAACCCTTGATAAACCTGTTAATTCACTTATAATGATGATTTTATTGCGAAAATATCTACATCAGAAAAAGAAAGACTTTTTTCAAAAATCTAATACCTGTTGCTCAAATCTAGTCTATTTAAAAATAATCAACACCCTCCTGCTCAGCAAGAGGGTGTTAATTACTCGTTTTTTAGTGATTGATTTGGGTTGCTGGTGTGAAAAGCAAACTAATGATGATGCCAACTATCAGTACCGCTAGCAATATAAAAATTAACTTTCCAAACCGGTGATAGGGATTGATCGAAAGCCCAATCCCATAAACTTTCGGAACCCACAAAGGAGGCCTTGGATTATCTTTTTGATCTTTATAGGCTATCTTTAAAATCTGCCACGCAAAATACAACAATGGTAAAACCATAATTACCCCAACTATACCTAGCCATTTTGCTAATAAGTCACTAGTATGCAAAAGACTGATTGTCAGAATTGGTACAAACAAAAGAATAAAGCTAATTGTGGCTCCCACTTGTGCTTGCTTAAGCAGTCGTCTCTGACGGAGAGTAAGATTCGCAAACATTCCATCCATCCTTTCATGGTTTTCAGATTAAATCAACGAATCACTAAAAAACTAAATTAACTGCGAAAATCAATGACCATGCGCCCGCGAATTTTTCCTTGTTCCATTTCTTCAAAAATAGCATTAATTTCTTCTGGTTGGCGTGTTTGACAAACAGGAACAACTTTTCCTTCTGCACCGAATTTGAAAGCTTCTCTTAAATCTTGACGGGTTCCAACTAACGATCCGACTACGTGAATGCCATCAAGAACAAGACGTGGAATAGATAAATCCATTGTCTCAACAGGCAATCCAACGGCGACAACCGTTCCTCCCGCACGGACTGCATCGACTGCGCCATTAAATGCTGATTTAGCTACCGCAGTGACTACTGCTGCATGGACACCGCCAATTTCTTTTTGAAGTTGTGCAGCAAAATCAGGATCTTTAACTGGATTAATTAAAAGATCAGCACCCATTTCTTTCGCAAAAGCTAACTGATTATCATTCACATCAACAGCTACTACTTTTGCATTAAAGACATGCTTGGCATATTGTAAAGCTAGATTACCTAGCCCACCTAATCCTGAAATCATTAGCCATTGACCTGGACGAATCCCAGATTCTTTTATCGCTTTGTAGGTTGTTACCCCTGCACAAGTAATAGAGGAAGCTGGCTCTGATGCTAAATTTTCTGGCACTTTCACTGCATAACCGTCTGTGACGATGCATTCTTCGGCCATGGCACCATCAACTGTATATCCAGCATTTTTTACTGAACGACAAAGCGTTTCTCGACCAGAAGTACAGTATTCGCAATGCCCGCAGCCTTCATAAAACCATGCAACAGATGCACGATCACCAATTTTTAAACTAGTAACGTCTTTTCCAACCTCCGTCACAATCCCAATTCCTTCGTGACCTAAGGTACAACCGCTAACATCACCAAAATCTGCATTCTTAACGTGTAAATCCGTATGACAGACACCACAGACTTCCATTTTCAACCGCGCTTCATTATCTTTCAATGGACGCGATTCTTTTTCAACAATTTTTGTTGTTTTTCCTTTTGCTGCGACAATTGCTTTATACATGGTTCTTTCCTCCTTGTTTCTATTGTGAATCATTGAACAATAATAGTATAATACTACTTTCCAAAATAAGGAACACCAATGACTTGCGTAAATTAACGTTAATTTGACAATTTATCCTTGCTAGACAGCTATTCTTCCCTTATGTCATAGATAATTCATACTGGCATGATTTTTTCTGCATAATTGTCAACTATTTTAAAGGCAGGTTTTACAACTTCATTTTTCCCTTCTTTTTTCCCAAGATATAGCAGACGGTACCTAAAATAACTAGAATTAAAAAGGCCATGAGGTACTTAAGCCAGTGAAGGTTTTTGACTTTATGATCAACAGAACGCTTATTATACTGATCAGCTTGCTTTTTGTTTATCGTGAAATCTTTTGAGAACGTCCAGCTCCCCTCATGGTTTTTCAACTTAATGGTATAGGTATAGTCTCCAGGTTTAAACGAATCTTTCAGTAAAATAGGTAGGTCAAACCTTGTGTTTGGTGCAAAACTAAGATTATTTTTCTTTTCGTGAATGATCGTTTTGTTTGTTCCTTTTTCTTTAACAAAAAAATCTCCTTCGACTTTTGACAATAACTTCCGCTGTGGATTTTTAATTTCCATCGAAACAGTATTGTGGCGGTTAATTTGCCCAATTTTAACAGAACCACTTTCCAATTTTGCAGGTATGGTCTCTGCTGTTTCATTCACCCGAATAGCAATCGTATGCATATAAACATTTTGAATCCCACCCTTGCTTTGGTCCCCAGCTATCTCTACAGGTCGAATCGTCACTCCACCTAATAAAATTCCTGAGAATAACTTTTCTGGCATCGTTATTTGAAAATCAATCGTTTGTGATTGTTTACCGGGAACACTAATGTCCTTCCTATTGGGACTAATCAAATCACTAAGTACCAAACTCATCGATGGATCTTTTTCAAAGCTACTTTTTGTATAGTCAACTATCCCATTACTATTTGTTGTTGCTGTATTTACCTGAACTTTAAATTTTTGAGGGTTCGGCGTAGTATTGGTTATCGTTAATTTGAATGTATCTTTTTGTTTCGGAGTTAATGTCATATCAAAAAAATTACTGGTTTTGTTATTTTGAGTTGCTCCGAAAACGGGTGTGACTGTATACGCATTCGCATTGTCAATTGTTGCTGAACTATTGGTATTAGACGGCTCTGCCCAGGCACGCATCGCTCCACCTAAACAGAGAATAGTCAATATAAAAAGTATCTTTAAAATTCTTTTCAATTTATCTGCCTCGTTTTCTTACATCGTTTTATGTTAAATTCTTAGGCGGGTGCTCCATCGATGGCATTCCAGACGATGGTCCCAGAGTAGGTATTTGCAGCAATACTTTTAGGTATATTTAACGTTGCATTTAAATTGGCTGTCGTGACAGTGTCTGATAAACGGATATCACTTTTATCTAGCGAAATAATGGTTGAAGCATCTGTGGTTAAATCAACGCCCGTAAAGGTACCTTTTTCAGAAGATCCGTCAGGTTTTTTAGTGTCTAAATGAAGTGTCATTCCGTCTAAGCCAGTGACACCTTTTCCTTTATCTTCTAAATTCGCTGTCAGATACCAACCTGTATTCGTTGTCCCACGATTATCATTAATGATAAGTTGCGACTTGCTTTGATCTGGTTGCGTATGATCTTGGCCGTCTTTTGTCACCGTCCCAAAGTTAATTTGTGCTAATGGTGTAATGGTTAATCCGCCACCCAAAACCGACACATTCGCTGTGGTATTGGTATTATCAGCCGCATTCACAGTTTGTTGTCCAATTAAAAAGATCCCTGTTCCTAAAGTGATAGTTAAACCAATTATTTTTTTATTCATTATTTTTCCTCTTTTCTTTATAAAGTCCGACGATTAATGTACTTCCGAGTACCACGATTCCTAAAAGCGTCTCTTGAGACGTAATCTCGTTTGTTTTTGGTAAAAAATTAGGTTGTCCTCGTGAAGTTGGCATATCGTTAGTCTGAGGTATAAGCTCATTGGGATGTGGAACAATATCCTCACTCTCTTTCACTATTACCATGACTTTTGTGCCAGCTTGTGCGTCAGTTGTCTTGTCTTCAGCTTGTGCTTGAATTGGCAAACCGAGAATAAAGGCAACAAACAATAAATCATAGATAAACCATTTCACAGCTATTCCCTCTTCCCTTACGGTGTTGCTTCTAAGTTCCAAATTAACTGAGCTTCATATTTATCAGCAGGTGTGACTTTTGAAATAGTTAATGTGGGCAATAATTGTAATTTCGTCAAAACTTTTTTATTTTTGATAGATTGGTTACTTACACCAGCTACTAATTGTTGCTCATCGTTAACCATGATATTTTGCTCAGTTGTTACATAATCGACTGACTTTGGATTTAGCGTGAGATCAAGCCCTGCGTCTTTCCACGCTTGTGTTTTCTGATCATTTAAATTATAGGCTACTTCAAGCTGCCAGCCAGTTGTCCGATTAGGATCCCCCGTATCTTCAATGTTCATCTCACAACTTTTTAATGTCTGTGTTTGATCTTGGCCATTAAATTTTACGTTCTCAAAAGGCATTAGTTGTTCAGATAAGTGATAAAAGTCTAGACGATTAGAGTAATAGTAGGTCCAATCAACAGTAATACTTTTACTAAAACCTACTATTTTAGAGATATCATAAGTAATTTTATAGACGCCTGCTACTTCATCGTTTACCTGATCAGGCGTATAGCGAATCGTTATCTTACTATAAGGAATGGACTGTCCATCATTATCTGTTGCACTATCAAAAAGACGTTTTGGATCGAAGGGCGTCCCCACAGAAAAGCTGTCGTTATGTGCACCAATATGAGCTGAAGAGGGAATGACTTCTAGTGCAGTCTGCGCCTCTAATCCTAGGTAGTTATAATCAATTTCATATTTACCAACCACTTTTGTATCCACCGCATCTACTGGGACCTTTTGCTCTCCGTCCAGTTTATATATGGTGACACTTACGTCTCGAAAATCACCTTTTTTACCATCTGGTGTTTGTAAGCTAGTCACTTCACTTTCTGGTTGCCATTGAGTATATTGATAAATCGTATCTTGAGATTTAACTTTAATTTGCGCTTGATCAATGTGCACAGCTAAACTTTTCTCATTTGAGTAGCTTTTAGATGTATCATCAACATCAAGAATTCTAAATGTTAATGTGTAATCTCCTGAAGTTGGTAAAGCATCTGCTAAACAGTTAAAACTAACGCAATCATCTGTGACTGGTAAATTTTTTAAATCTTGCTCCCCAATTTTATGAAAATCAGTTTGGGCAGCACCTGAAATTTTTTCTTCAATCTGAACTTTTCTAGTTGTCGGAGCCTTAACGGTTAGTTCTACTGGTATCTTTTGTTGCGGGTGAAATGTTGTTTGACCTTTAACAAAAGCTGCCTTTTCTAAACTTGGCACTTGGTATGGATCTATTGTGACGCGCATATATGTTTTATCTGTGGGCTCTGAAGAATCCGTTCCTGGCGGGTTGACTAACGGCAGCCCACAACCATCTTTGCCACTAAATAAATAGGTTGTTAACCCGTTTTGTTGTTGTGAAGAGACATTCACATTGGCCTTAGGATCAACTGTGTGAGTATGAAAATTAACTACACGCGCAAACCGTTGAGCAACATACCCATCTGTCCAATTAAGCGGATTGTCTTGTCTTTGGTTCATCGTAAACTTTGGTGATAAAAAATCCCCTGGTAACATCGTTTTGCTTTCAGGTATTTCAGGATATTTAGAGGCATCTTGGGTATTGTAATTGGATAATGGATTGTCCTTATCACCGCTGTCCCATGGCGAGATATAAGAAGACCAAGTAGCCACTTTTCCGGTGATTCCAGTGATAATTTGATGATTCAAATTATTTGGATCTTGCTTTGCTGCTGCCGCTAAACTTGTCGCACGTAACCACATGTCTGCACTAGCCGTTACCATATTATGATTAACTGTATTCGTTGTATCTGAAAATCTACCCAATTCATACGTCCGGCCAAAAAAATCTGCCGATAACGAAAATTGATCACTCTCATTACCATCCGACAAAACATTTGATACAGGTAAGCGATGTTTCGTTAAACTTTTATTGAGGGAATAATCCTTCGAATCGCCATCTTTCATCAAAGTTGCCACATCTAAATCAAAATGAAGCTCAAATGTTATTTTAGTTTTATCAGGTTCATTACTCCAAATGTCATAAATTTTCCCAAGAGACAAATCAATAGAATCTCCACGTTCACAAAACATCACCTGATGCTCAGTATCAATCCCACTATAGTCTTGTTCGGGATCACCCCACCCTGGTGAACCATCTTCTGAAAAACCGTTAAACGTCCGCATTCCTTTTGTGTTGATGATTGATATTCGTGTATTTTTTTGTCCACTAATTGAATAAAAATTTTCTGGATTATCCGCATAAGCCTTGTCATAAGCCGCTTTAAAATTATCTGCACTTATATTTTCTGGTAAATGAAACATCAGACCATATTGCATCCCATCGGTATCGAAAGCAAGAGCAGTAATTTTTTGTGTATGAGAAGTGTCCACTGTTCCGTATAATTTTACGTGTAATTTTCCTCCAAATGATCCATCAGGACCACCACCATCGTCATGGCTTATCTCCATTCCATAAGGTAAATCAGTTCTCAAATCAATGGCTATCCCTCCCGCTTGATAGAGTGAAGCTGCCTCACATTCTTGAAAATGCACGCTCAAAAAACAAGAAATCGTTACCAATAGTAGACAAGAGTAAAAGAAATAAGCAATGCTTTTTTTTCTTTTGTAGGTTGGTATTTTCATTTTTAATTGTTCGTTGATTTTTTTCATTGCTTACTCACCTTGACCTTTTTTGGAATTAGAAACTAAATAATAATTATTCTAACTACTGCTAGCTTATCAACATTGAAATTGCTTTGCCACACACAATTAATGTATAAGGCTGTACATTAATTGTGATGGCCGCTTCTTATTGCGCTTGTGTTAACATATCAATACAAAAATTTAAAGAAAGTAGACTACAATGAACCTAAATTTTACTTTTGGAGGTCCATAACATGTTTCCATCCTACCTAACGAATGAGCTAGAAATTTTATTTTATATAGTGAAGCGAGCTCATACGTCATTAAATGAAATTTCTTCCAATTTAAAAATTTCAAAAAGAACGGTCAAGGAAAATCTGATAAAAATAAATCAAGAATTCGAGGATACTTATCAAATCCAACATTTTATTGTCTCTAACAATAATGGCATTGTTTGTGTAAATCCAGCGTACCGAAAAAGCGCGGTCGAATACGCCTACACGTTAAAACTCAATCTTTTAAAAAACAATGTACAATTTAATTATTGCGTACAATTGGTCACACATTCTTCCATTGATAAAAACGAATTAATTAAAGTTTTATATATTTCTGAACATTATCTGGTAAAAATCACGAAACAACTGAATAACTTTTTTAAAATTTTTGATATAGTAATCGTTAGTATTAAGGGTATTTATCAATTAACTGGCAATGAATTATCGATTCGAGTGTTTTCTTTCATTTTCCTACAAGATTCCTTTCAAGAATTGGCTTGGCCTTTCTCTAAAATAAGTCTTGAAGAAATAAAAAAAAGTCTACCCGATGAACTTCTTGAACGATCCTATAAAAATGTCCGAATGAAGAAAAGAGCGTTTTATATTTTATATGCGATATTTAAAACTAGAACAAGTGCACAAAACTTCTTAAAGATGCCGCACTCTAAAAACCTGCATTCTTTTTTTATTCTGATCAATCAATACAGTCATGTGACTTTATTTTTTCTTGAACACTCCTTCGCTGACATTCAATGCGAAACAAGAAAAACTGAAATTTTATACTTTAATTTTTTATCTCGCATTTTTATTCCTTATATCTTTTCGGAAAAGCAAACGAAACAAATAGAAAAATTATTTATAGAATCTAACCATCCTTATTGTGTCTTATCAAAAAAATTGTTTAAGCAAGTAGCCTACTTACTGACAAATCAGCATGATTATCAATACGTTTACTATCTTTCTATTTTTAATGCTTGGTACTTTTTAACGGAGGGCAATTATTATACTTTTTTAACACTTTATTTACCGCAGCCAGAAATTTGTACTCCGTCAGATGTGGCATACTTTAATCGAATAAAAGGAACGGTGGCAAAATTAGTTCACCAAGAAACGCATTTAGAGTTACTCAGTCAACTGCTTTACACATTGTCTGTGTCCGAAAAAAAAGTACAAGTGAGAATCTATTTACAAATTATCAAAGATTTTTATGCAAGTTATTTTATTAAAACACGGTTATCCTCCTTATATAATACAAACGCAATCTCTATTACCGAAGACTTCACAAATGCGGATATCATCATCACAGATTCCTTCGAAAAAGCTACTTCTAATCAAGATATTTTCTACTTAGATTCCATTGAAAATGAAGAAAGTTGGCATGAGCTTACAGAATTTATTCAACAAAAATATATGGCTAAACTTAATGTTGGCTTATAATTGTGAGTTTTCTTAAAAAGAGCAAATTTGAAAAAAAAATTTAGAGGTGTATACTAGCAGAGGAATAATTTTTTAGCTTTTAATAAATTTTTAAAGAAGGAATGTTTTGTGAAATTATCTATCAAAAAATTTTTTGAGGTCTTCTTAGAATCGTCTTGGGCGTATAGTCGTCCTATACTAACTTTTGATACAAGACAGAACTGGTTTGCCCTTGTTCTTAGTATCATTATTGCAAATGCTGTTGGTGCTGTTCTAACAATAGTCTTTCCTTTCGCTTTTGTTTTAGTAAATGTTGGTAGCTTTTTGGGCACTGTAATTTGTGTCTTACCACGACATAGCTCTCCACAAAGAAGTGCCATAGATGGTATTTTAATGATTTTTCTTGGTGCCAGTCTGGGGATACTTTTACAGTCGTCAAGTATATTCATTATTTTATTATTCGTCCTTGGTTTGTATTTTTCAGGGATTGTAAGAAACTTTAGTATTGGTCTGTATATTCGATGTCTCTTTGGGACCATTTCTTTACTAGCTGGTGCGCAATTAAAAGGCAATTTGTCTATTGGTCAAACTTTTGAAGGTCTGGGTGCAATAATTTTAGGTATGTCCATCCTTTGTTTGTTCTATTGTCTTTATTCTAAGCCGCAAAATAATGAAGCACGAAAATTAGTAGCCGATTTATATGAACAATTATATTTATTAGCACAAGGAAAACCCGCACGCTATGTCCATTTCAGAATAAAAGTACGCGAATCTGTTGAAACGATGCCATGGGTCAATCATCAAAAAACACCATGGATTTATCCCTTGGTTTCACAAGCAGATGCAATTGCAGGCTCGTTAGATTCAACCAATGCAGCTGAAAATCTTCCTGCTTTAAAAGCAATTCTACTCTTTTTAAAAGGAGAACAATTAACCCTGCCTCTTCAAGAATTTGCTTCAGCAAACACCGAAATAAAATCAGCAATCCTTTTGATACAAAACAAACAATCCTCTAAAAAAATCTCATTTAAATCTTTCTTACCCACAAAAGAAGGACTTGCAGAAGCCAAAGAGATCCTTCATTCTTACAAAGGCAGCTCTGCTAGATTCGCAATTCGTTTAGCTTTAACAGGTTTAGTTTGTCATTTTTGTTCGCTTATTCTTAATTACATGTACCCTTTGCCTTTAGCTAATCACGAATTCTGGGTAGTTATTTCTGGTTGTTTAATGGTTATGCCAGGTTATCATGGTACACTCGGCAAAATCACTTCAAGAACTATTGGTTCTATTTTAGGTGGTTGTTTAGGCATCTTTTTGTCTCAATTAATTGCTAACTTAACAAACCTAAATCCTTTATGGCCAATGCTATTGTCTTGTTTGCTAGTTATATTGTATGAAACCGTCCGTAAATTAAGTCAAGCATTTCTAATGCTAAGTGTGACCACTTGGTTAACTTTCACATTAGGTGGTAGTTCTGCAGGCTATACAAGAGTTTTTGATGTAATTATTGGTGCGTTGATTGCTTTTGTTATGTTTTTTATTTTCCCAACATGGCATAGTCAAGTATTACGTAAAAATATCAATAGTTGGTCAAAAACGATCAGCTCTATTTTGCTAGCGTTAATCAATGAAGAGACCACGTTACCAAGTGATGCTTGGGTACTAGCTTATCGAGTACAACGTAGAGTAAACTATTCTATTCAAGAAATTGTTCTTGAATCTCCTATTTATAGTAACGATGCCTCTGCTGAAAGCTTAATGCAACAAAAACAACTAAATGATCAACTGTTGGAAATGCAAACTGCTATGGAAGAGCTTCTTTTAGAACTTATGAAAACACAACACTACTTAAAAAAATTAACGCCAGTTAGGCCAGACACACTAAACACTGAGTTATTTAACTATTCACAGCAAATACTTTCACTCACGAATCCCAAAAATAAGCGACTAATCAACCAGTCCAAACAATCCATTTATTTTCCTCAAATTGAACAATCACTGGTAATCTTAAAAAATTCTACAGCTAATTTCTTTTTAGCAAATATCAAATGATTAAATAGACAAAAAGCCTAGGAAAAATTCAAAGGGAATTTTTCCTAGGCTTAAAAGTTGATAATCTACTGGCAGAGTAATCAATGAAAACAACCGACCTAATCGAGCAGAAAACTTGGTTTTTGTAACGGAATACCCCTGTCCTGACTCCGTTACACCGACTCAATTTTATAAACTTATCTGTCTAACATTCACAAAAAACTTTTTTTTCAGTTTCTGTGAGGATATCATTCATTCGGCCAGATTTAAATCCTTCTAAGTCAAAAGTTACATAATTAAATCCTTGTTTTTTAAGATAATCTGCAATTTTTTCTCTGTTTTCTAATAACAGAGAAAGTTTGTCTTCTGGAATTTCAATCCGTGCTAAATCATGATGTGCTCTGACACGGACAATTGGAAAACCTATTTCCCGTAAATATTTTTCACTAGCAAATACTTGATCAATAGCTGAGCGTGTTAACTTAATGCCATAAGGAATTCTTGAAGCAATGCTACATGAGGCAACTTTACTCCAATTGGAAATACCTGCGTCTTTAGCAAGTTGACGTATTTCGATTTTATATAATTTAGCTTGTTGTAGCGGACTGATGACCCCTTCTTGATCTCTTGCTCTTAATCCAGGACGAAAGTCAGTATTATCATCCATAATCATCCCATCGGCAAGAAGATCAAATCCCTCTTTCTGAATAGCCGAACGAATAGTTTTATATAATAATTTTTTACTGTAGAACCAGCTATTAGGGTTATTTGCAACGATTCTATCATCCGCTAATTCGCTCATTTCAAGGCCTAACACATTTGCTCCCAATCCATTAGCTAAATCGACCGCTTTATCAAACTCATCATCAGAAAATAATTCTGAATTTACAACAACCGCAAGTACATTTTCAGCACCTAAAGTGTCCAAAGCTTTTTTTAGCAAGTAAGAGCTATCAATTCCACCTGAATATGCAACAGCCAACTTATCCATTTTTTGTAATTCGCGAACTAAATTTTGTTCTTTCGTTTTCATGACAGACATTTAAACCATCTCCTATTGATTTTCTTTTACATAATTAATTATAGACATCTCCACATTAGAAAAAATCACGATTCATAGTATCAATTATTGTCAATATTTGTACACTTAATACCGTTTTAAATGTTTTAACAAGTTAGCATTGGCTTCTATCTCTTCCTTTGAGTACCTTGTGACAGCCGAATCAAACAATAAAATGGAATCAGCTTCCTCGCAAATACTCAAATAGTCATGGGTGGAAAGGATAATTGTTTTACCAAGTTGATGCAGATTTTTTATTATCTTTTTAAATAATTTTTCCGATTCTTTTGTCAACCCAGCAAACGGCTCATCTAATAAATACACGTCTGGATTCATTACTAACAGACTAGCAAAAGCCACTTTTTTCTTTTCTCCTCCCGACAATTGATAAGGCACTTGATTGCTTAAATGGGTAATTTTTAATAAATTCAAACAATCATTAATTCTTTTTGCTGTTTCATGCTCGGATAGTTGGAGCTGTCTAGGGCCAAATGCCAATTCGTCATAAACTGTCGCATTAAATAATTGTGTGTCCGTCTCTTGAAATAATATACCCAAATGAGCATAATACTTCTTTTTATGAATAGGGTCTTTTTTCCAGGCCGTTAATGATTGTTCCATAAAATAAATCGTTCCCTCGGAAGGTTTTAAAAAACCTGCGAGCAAATTTAAAAAAGTGGATTTTCCACTGCCGTTATCTCCCATCAAAACCAGATATTCTCCTCTGGCTATTTCCAAATTACAAGGCGAAAAAACAGGCTTCGTTTGATAGCGATAAACCAAATGATTTACTCGATACATATTAGTTCCTCCCTAAATAAAGCAACCCCCCGAAAAATAAAAGATAGGCAATACTAACCAAAAAATCTTTCGTTTTTAATGGTTGCTTTACTCGATAATATTGACCAGTATATCCTCTTGCTTCCATCACCATGTCCAACTTTTTCCCATACGTAAAAGATTTTAAAGAAATAAGACTGATTAAATTACTACCCGTACTCAACTGGATATTCCCACCAACTGCTCTAGCTTCTACAGCGGCAAGCAGTTGGATTAAGAGATTTCCAAAGAAAAAGATATATTTAATCGTAATATCTAATTGTAAAAGTATTATATTCGGAAAATGAAAGATTTTTAATGCTGCTATAAATTGATTCATGTTGGTTGTTTCCATATATTGACTAATCGCTATGGCTAAAAAAAACAAATGAACAATAAATAATAAACTAAATTGACCTAAAAAAAAGATCGGTAAATAGATAATCAGCGGCATCAAAATGAGGATACTAGCTTTTTTGACAATGTTTCGTAGAATAGTTGGTTTTTCAACTAAAAGTAACATGCCTAGGTAGATGCCTAAGAGCCACAAAACAAGAACTTTTTGTGTTGTGCTGATTAAAACAATTAGTAAAAAAGTACTGATCAGTTGAATTGCTGGGTGTATATCACTGAGAATAGTCTTATTGCGTTTC
This sequence comes from Enterococcus sp. DIV2385, assembly GCF_051711925.1. Taxonomy (NCBI): domain Bacteria; kingdom Bacillati; phylum Bacillota; class Bacilli; order Lactobacillales; family Enterococcaceae; genus Enterococcus; species Enterococcus sp. DIV2385. The sequence continues at coordinate 1,618,534 of NZ_JBIONV010000001.1, forward strand.
CCACTCACCTGAAATTTATTTAATAAAAAAAGGATTCCTTTTCGATTTTTAAGCATAAAGGTTTCTTTTTTATTAGGTTCAAAGGACGTGGAAGATTCTTTCATCCATTCAGGCATCAACTTTGCCTTCTTCCATTAAATAAACGAAAAATGAGTAAAAAAACGATTATGGCTGTTACGCCACTTAAAATATAGCCAAGTGCTAATGGCAGTCCTGGAATAAAGTAATCACTGAAAAGTGCATGAAATGAAAAACCATTCACCATACCTTTTGGTTGTACCGCAGGCAAATGATTCTGTTTTAAATTCTTGACTAATTCAGATAAATCCCATTCACCCCAAGCGGTGGCATGATCAATCAAACCTAATGGACATAAAATTACCATGACCAATAACAGTCTCTTTAATCGCAACAACGGAGTCCTTTTCTTCTTTTCTTCGATAAAAATTGCATCTTTTGACACACTTTTTACAAAATTATAGACACACACGGTGAAGAGACCTTCAACAATCCCTATTACTAACAGATGGACACTCATCATTGCTGGTATAGTTATAGAAAGACCATATGGGTTATAAAGTGGCGTACCATTCGCTTCATGGAATAGTAAGGGTTGGATACCTAATAATACAGAAGTAGAAAATGCCGCCACATTTACACCAAGATACCCAGCTAAGAAAAGACCCATTGTTTCAAATTTTTTTACACGCGTAACTAGCTTATAAACTCCATATCCCACGAATGGCATCACAAACGCCATAGAAAAGGCGTTTGCACCAAAAGCTAATATACCACCATCACCAAATAAACAAGCCTGTAATAGTAAAGCCACCGAAACAGACAGCGTCGCGGCCCAAGGTCCCATCAATAATGCGATGAGAACAGCCCCAACAGCGTGCGCAGTTGTTCCACCAGGTACTGGCAAATTAAACATCATTATTAAAAATGACAAGGAGGAGGAAATCCCTAACATGGTCCCTGTATCTTTTTTTAATTTAATTTGAACGTCAACTTTTTTTACCGCGCGGTACCAGACAGGTACCATAATCGCGCCCATCACTGCGCAAGTTTGTGGGCTTAAATAATTTTCTGGAATATGCATGTTCGTCAGACTCCTATCTTATCGATCAATATAATCAGCTAAATAACTTTGATCGTAAATCACAATTTTTTGTTTTTTGATATCGATGACTTTTTCCTCTTTTAAATCATGGATAATTCGGTTTACGCTATTTCTCGTTGAAATCCCGCAAAACCCCGCAATATCCTCATTAGTTACTTGAAAATCAATTAATATTCCTTCCTCTGTCTGTACACCAAACAAATCAATTAATTGGTAAATAAAAGTACAAACAGCCCCTTTCTTACCATTCATTGTCATATTCTGTAAGGAACTAATACTCTCCGATAATTTTGCTCGGTAGTAATCCCGTACATAATCTTGAAGAACAGCATCTTCTTTAACATATTCCCAAAATACAGTCCTTGGTATCCGATAAAAGCTAGCCTCTTCCGACTCAATGCGGATATTAAAAGGAGCAGATGTATAATTTGATACTTCATCACGTAACAATGAAATAATGTCAGGAGACACAATATACGACAGATTAAATTCTCTTCCATCCTTTAAAATAATACTCGTCTTAACGACCCCTTTCTTTAATACATAGGTGTACGCTTCCTCCAATCCATGATAAGCGAGATAAGTATGGCGTTTTTTTTTGATAATCGGTGTCTTCTTTCTATCTAAGAAAGCTGTAAGATAATCTGACTCCATAATTGTCACTCCTTTGACTAAGTTTCTGTTTGATTCGTTAACTATTATAAACACTCTCACCAACCTTTTGTTAGCAAATGTTACCCACAATAAGGACTGTGTGATTCCTAAATTTCATTATACTTAGTCTCGTAAAATATTACTTAGGAGATGATTGCTATGGTAGAAATTAACCTACCTTATGACAAGAAAATGATTACTGCAAGAATTCCCGATAAAAATTTTATTGGGCTTCTCGAATCAAAAGCTGAACATTTTTCAAATCCATATACTGAGAAAGAAACAGTCGAAAAATCGCTGGACAATCCTATTGGAAGCCTTCCATTAGAAGAATTAGCTAAGGGTAAAAAAGACATTGTCCTCATTAGTTCCGATCACACACGTCCCGTTCCTTCACATATTATCACCCCAATTATTTTGCGTAGAATTCGTTCAGTGAACAAAACAGCTAGAATCCGGATTTTAGTTGCTACAGGCTTTCATCGCCCTTCTACACGAGAAGAACTGATTAGCAAATATGGTAAAGCGATTGTAGAGAATGAAGAAATCGTTATGCATATCTCTACTGATGATTCCTCAATGGTCAAAATCGGTCAACTACCTTCAGGGGGCGATTGTATCATTAATCGCATTGCAGCAGAAGCAGATTTACTGCTGGCCGAAGGGTTTATTGAATCACACTTTTTTGCAGGATTTTCTGGTGGACGTAAATCTGTTTTACCTGGAATTGCTTCTTATAAAACCATCATGGCTAACCATTCTGGAGAATTTATTGATTCCTCCAACTCACGGACAGGAAATTTAACGGATAATCCGATTCATAATGACATGGTCTACGCTGCCGCTAAAGCGAATCTAGCTTTTATTGTTAATGTCGTTTTAGATGGTGACAAAAAAATTATTGGTTCCTTTGCAGGCGATATGGTTGAAGCGCATAAAGTTGGTTGTAACTTTGTAAAAGAAATTGCCCGTGTCAAAAAAATACCTTGCGACATTGCGGTTTCAACGAATGGCGGATTTCCACTTGATCAAAACATTTATCAAGCAGTTAAAGGGATGACCGCTGCAGAAGCAACCAATAAAGACGGCGGTGTCATTATTATGGTCGCTGGATGTCGTGATGGTCACGGTGGTGAAGGTTTTTATGAAAATATTGCCAATGTTAAAAATCCAAACGAATTTTTAGAAGCAGCCATCCATACACCACGATTAGAAACCGTGCCAGATCAATGGACTTCGCAAATTTTAGCGCGAATTTTAGTTCATCATCATATAATTTTTGTTTCAGATCTTGTTGATCCTGAGCTTATCACTTCGATGCATATGGAAATAGCAAAAACGTTTGATGAAGCATTAGAGCGAGCATTTGAAAGAGAAGGTCTAAATGCAAAAGTGACTGTGATTCGAGATGGCTTGTCTGTCATTGTAGAATAATGATCCTTGAGAAATCAGGAATAAGGAGCGTTGTATTATGCAACCGAAAGAAATTTTAGGAGCTTTTAAAGAGGGAAAATTATCTTTAGAAGAAGCAACAAACAAATTAAATGGCTTTTGCGAATTAGACTTTGCAAAAATTGATACGCAGCGCAAAGAAAGAACTGGGTATCCAGAAGTCGTTTATGGGGAAGGGAAAACAATTGAGCAACTCATCAAAATTATCAATAGCTTAAGAAAAGAAAACAATACAATCTTAGTTACTCGCGTTTCACAACAAAAAGCCCAGCCTTTAGAGTCGAACTTTCCTCATGGAACCTACTATGAACTTGCACGTTGTTTCGTTATCAACCAAATGGAGACTACAACAAAAAACTATATTGCGATAGTTACTGCTGGAACGTCAGACATGTCCGTTGCTGAAGAAGCAGCAATCACTGCAGAAACTTTCGGGAATCAAATAAAACGTATCTATGATGTAGGCGTTTCTGGCATTCATCGTTTGTTCGCTCACCTAGATGAGATTCAACAGGCTTCGGTGGTTATTGTGATTGCAGGCATGGAAGGCGCACTGGTGTCCGTGTTAGGCGGACTAGTTAGCGTGCCAGTGATTGCCGTCCCTACTAGCATAGGCTACGGCAGCAATTTCCAAGGACTGACTGCTCTTTTAGGAATGCTAAATAGTTGTTCCTCTGGCGTTAGTGTAGTCAACATAGATAACGGGTTTGGTGCCGCTTATAATGCAAGTATGATTAATCAAATAAAGGAGTCTTCACTATGAAAAGCTTATTTTTAGAACCATTTTCTGGTCTTAGTGGTGATATGTTAAATGGATTGTTGCTTGACTTAGGCGGGGATTTAAACAAACTGTTAATCGAATTAAAAAAACTTCCCATCGATGGGTTCACCATTCAAGCCCAACGAATTGCTAAAAGTTGTATTTACGGAACAGATTTCGATGTTCTCCTACAACATGGAAAAAAGGATTACGGTATAAAACACAGTCTCTCTCCTCACCACGAAAATGAACATCATGAAACGAAAGAACATGCACATCATCATAGCCATTCTAGAAATTTAAAAGATATTTATACATTAATTGAAAAAAGCGACTTGTCCAATTTTGTAAAAAAACATAGTAAAAATGTTTTCTATGACATTGCAAAAGCTGAAGCTGCTGTGCATCAACAAACAATTGACACTATTCATTTTCATGAAGTAGGAGCAATTGATTCAATTGTTGACATCGTTGGCTTTTTTATCCTATGGGAACAGTTAGAGATTGAACAAGTCTATTCAACGCCAATTACAGATGGAAGTGGTACTATCACAATTGCCCATGGAGTCATGCCAATACCAGTTCCTGCGGTGATGGAATTACGTAAAGAAACGAATTTAATCATTCAACAAGACTTTGAGATAAAAACTGAACTTGTCACACCGACTGGCTTAGCTATTTTTAAAGAACTTAGTCCTCTATTTGTCGCACCAGAACAACGATTAATTGAAAAAATAGGTTACGGATTTGGCAAACGGGAAACAGGCAAGTTCAATGCCCTCAGAGGATCAATCTTTACTGAAACACATAGTAAAAAAAAGAGGACAGAACACCATGACCAAGTCTTAAAAATTGAAACAAATATAGACAATCAAACACCTGAACAGTTAGGTTACGTAATGGATCTATTATTGGAACATGGTGCTCTAGATGTTTTTTTCACGCCCATTCATATGAAAAAAAACCGAAGTGCCATTCTATTAACGGTTTTAACAACAACAGAAGAAAAAGAATATTTTACAGAACTACTCTTTAAACATACTTCTACAATTGGTGTACGTTTTCAAACAATGGAACGTAGTGTGATGGACCGTTCTTTCAAAATCTTGGAAACACCTTTTGGTAAGGTCCATATTAAAAAAAATCATTATCATGGCCTATTGAAAGAGTCTATTGAATACCAAGATTGTGAACGAATTGCTAAACAATATAATTTTACAATCGAGGAAGTCTATCGCCTCGTCCAAACATTAAATAACAAAACTATTGATTAAAGGAGCTTTATCTTATGTTTCATCATATCTTATCAGAATTTATGGGAACTGCATTAATGATCGTATTTGGGGTAGGTGTTCACTGCGACGATGTCCTAAAACGAACAAAATACGCTGGTTCTGGTCACATGTTTGCAATCACTACTTGGGCTTTTGGAATCTCTGTTGTTCTGTTCGTCTTTGGCAGAGTCTGTATTAATCCAGCAATGGCCCTCGCTCAAGCTATTTTAGGAATGATTCCATGGTCTTACTTCATTCCCTATGTCATCGCTGAAATGTTAGGCGGCATTTGTGGCGCCGTCATTGTTTATATTATGTATGCTGATCATTTCAAGCTATCCGCCGATAGTGTCGATCCAATCGCCATTCGTAATATTTTTTCTACAAATCCGAACCAACGAAATTTACCAAGAAACTATTTTGTTGAAACTTTTGCAACGTTCATTTTTTTAACATCTATTTTAGCGATTGCACATTCCTACGAAACACAACTACCCATTGCTGTTGGTTTGCTTGTTTGGGCAATCGGCATGGGGCTAGGTGGTACTACAGGATTCGCAATGAATCAAGCACGTGATTTAGGTCCTCGTATCGCCTATCAACTTTTACCAATCAAAAATAAAACCAATAATGATTGGCAATATGGGTTGATTGTTCCCGGAACTGCACCGTTTTTAGGAGCCATTTTTGCGACACTTTTCGTAAAATTTTTCCTAAAATTCTAATAAACCAACTAAATTTCTAAAACAAAAAAATATATAAAATAGAAGCTAGTCTCTAAATTTCTTCTATTTTATATATTTTTATTTTAATCACAAGATTTTTTCTGTGTCTTAGAGAGTAAGAATTTAATTTATTAGCTTTTTCGTCATCGATTTTCTGCAAAAGCCAGTTTGCTCTAACAGTTAGAGTCCTTTTTGGTGATTGTTCAGTAAGTTAATCCTGGATTGAAAACACCTAATAAAACGCCAACGAGAGAAATAACAACTAAAATAAGCATCGTCCAAATAGCGGAAACATGTTTTTTGGACATTAACCACCAACAAAACAAGGTAACAAGTATCGTTAATAATCCTGGATAAATACTGTCAATTTTATCTTGCAGTTTAAGGAAAACTTTTCCGTCAGCACCTATTAATTTAAAAGAAGTAGTCACATTTACCCAAGATGCAAGGACCCCACCGACAACCATACTACCAACAACTCCGATAGCAACTCTAACGGCGGCTCCTTCTTTCCCAACTAAGAAACTTACTGCTTTATCGCCAAAATGATAGCCTCTAAAATACAAAAAGCGTTGGCCAAAATAGGAAATTAACGTCCAAACAATAATATAAAATATGGCACCAATTGGCGAACCGCCCGTGGACATTCCTAAGGAAATTCCTAACAAGATAGGAATTAAGGTACCATCAACTAATGAATCGCCAATCCCTGCAATTGGTCCCATTAATCCTGCCCTCATATCATTAATGGTTTCTCCATCAATTTCATTCTTACTTGCTCTAGCCTCTTCCATACTAGCAGTCACACCAACAATGACCGTTCCAAGCATTGGATTTGTGTTAAAAAAAGCTGTATATGCTTGAATGGCTTTCACTTGGTCTTCATGTTTTGGATAAAGTTTTTTGATAATAGGAAGCATTGAAGAAAGATAGCCGAAGGTTTGCATATGCTGTTGTGAAAAACAAGTTAACGCTCCCCAAAACCATAAATGAAAAGAATGCTTTAACGTTTTTTGGTCTAATTTATTTGCTTTCAACTCTTCCATCTCATATGTCCTCCTCTTCATCATCATTCGTCAGACTTCCTGTTGAATCAACCAGTTTAGTATTGTTTTTAATCAAAGCAATTTTATAAAAAATTACAGCAAAAAGAAGCGCAATAATCGTTATTGAGACTAAATTGAGTTTTAATGAAGCAGCTAATGTGAACCCTACAAAAAAAGGTACAAAATCAATGTTCTTATTAACAATTTGACGTAACAAAATTGCAATTCCCACACACGGAAGCATGCCACCTACAGTAAAAAGCGTTTTCATTGCAAGACCATCCATAGGTAATGCATCTCTCATTGCTGTAACAGCCGTAGCCCCAAAATAGGTTAAAATCACGGTTGGCAAAAAGGAAAAAAGTAGATGAGAAATCCACGGCCAACCAAAATTAATGGCATATAAATGATCAAGCTTGCCTTTTTTTATATCTTTCCAACCAAACGATTGCCAAACTAAATTTAACGCAGCAACAGAATAAAATAATACCGTTCCGATCGTTCCAACTAATGTGCCGACCGATTTAGCCAGGTCGGCTGCAGAGCCGCCAAGTGGATCTAACCCTTTGGTCGAAATCGCCACCATCGCCAAAGGAATCCCGATATATGAAATTGCCCGCACATCAGCAGACACTGTGCCTCCAGGTGTGACCAAAGCAATGTAAACTAATTGCATTGCTACGCCACAAGCGATTCCTAATTTTAAATCTCCTAAAATAATGCCACAAACTAATCCGCCGACTAAAGGACGCCCAATCGTATAATTTCCCACCGCTTGTCCAGCCATACAAGAATTTGAACACAGACAAGCAAATAGGCCTAAAATAGCCGCTTGTATCCAGTTGATTGTCATAATACTACTCTCCTCTTTTCAAAACTTCTAGAATCAGTAACCAAATTTAGCTTTAAAATGCGCCCAAGAACCAATTCGTTGATCAGGTAACAAGGCAAAATCCACTTTGTAACCAGCATTTTCAATTTCTTCAAAAGCCGCTGCTTCTTCTGCTGTAAAGGATTGGTTATCCCCTAATTTAATTGTCCCTTCGCGATCATTCCCCGGTCCAACATTAATCATTTTTACTTCACTTGGAACAAAATGCCAATCCACCAAAATTTTTTTCATATCCAAAGGGCTCTTTGTAATCAAAAAGTATTTTGACTTAGACGCTAATACTTTATCCTTTACATCAAAAAAATGCGCCATTGTCCAAATAAAGGTTTTTTTATCTTGTGCAGCTGCTTTATATGCCTCCTTTAAAATAGGGTTACTTGCTGCTTTGTCATTCACAGCTATAATGCCATCACAAGGCATTTCTTTAGTCCAACGTAAAGTAATTAAGCCATGAATCATTCGATCATCGATTCGAACAAAAGAAATTGACATGTTCATCTTCTCCTTTAGATATCCTCTTCAGTTACATCGTCTTCAGTTACAGTTAACTCTCTAATACCATGACAAGCATCTGCTACTATCATTTTTTTCAAATCAGATAATTCACTAGTTTCTTTCAATAGAAGCGCATTTAAAGCCATTGGAAAATTCACTCCTCCAACAATCAGAGAATTTTCTAGCATTTTTTGCTTATCTAATACTTTACAAATAGTAGCAAGTGGACTCCCGCCTACAATATCAGCCAAAACGATTAGCCTCGTTTCCTGCGGTAATTTTTCAACTTCACAAAGAAACCGATTACCAAAATTATCGGTAGATTCACCAGGTTGTAAGCCAAACACTCTGACTGTCTCTATCTCATCGCCAGCAAACATCCCTAATGAATTTTTTAACCCTCTAGCAAAATCGCCATGACTGACCAGAACTAAATAAGTCATTTCCTCTCACCTTTCTTAACATTTCCACTTCAAATTTTTTTAAATCACCTCTTTTTAAGAGTCCATAATACAACTTTTATAAAATGAAAATACTTGCTTCGTTCGCCTCACACTCCTTTGATAGCATGAATGTTTAACAACAGTACCTTTCTAAAATTAAAGTCATTCACTAAAAAAGTTCTAATGAATTTGGCTGTTGTAGCTTGATGACAAGGAACAATGACTTTCTTTATCCATAAAAACATTTAGTTGATTACGCTTAAAAAAATAAATAATATAGCAATTCCCAAAAAAGTTGCTTTTGAATAGTCCCTTTTCTAAATTTATTGATTCATTTTTTCAACTATTAGGTTAGCAAAGTCCCAACACACATTCCACCCACAATAGGTGTACATAGTTGTACATTATTCGGAGTTAATCAACTCATTTAAGCTATGGTAAAATAACTATATATCACTCCAATTTTCTAATTATATAGGTCATTCCAGGTCATCCTCTTTTGGATACAACAAAATGAACTTATATCGAATCTATGGTTTTATGCTCTTAATAAATTAAAAAGTAAAGTAGGGATATTTATATGTCAGCAAAAGAAAAAACGATGAAATATGGATTGGTAGGCCTCTTTTTGGGGATATTGTTATTAGCTCATCTAGATTTATTAGCTGAAAATCTTAGTTATCTTCTCTTAGGATTATTACTTTTACTTGTTGCATATCTAATCTTGGTAAAAAAATTTTATTTTTTCTCAAACTTGATTCCTAAAAATACTACTGATATAAATTTAGGTAAAAAATATGGTATGGCTTCTGGCATCGGCAGTTTAGTTATCGGGATTATTTTAATAATTCTGGGACTATTTTTATAGAAAAATAATTACTAAAATAAAACAAGCAGCGAAACCATAAAAAGTACACGAGTTCTTTTCTCGTGTACTTTTTATGGTTACCTGTATAGCCTTCAATTTGTTCCTTTGTTACTTCTTTTTCTTGATAATGCTCTTTACAGTGCTACGTTAAAACAGCAATAAAAATTAATGAAGGGGAATTTAACTCAAATACCAATGATTATTATTTAAGACCGCTTTCTCAAATAACCCTCATTGATTACGTACTAATCGTGATAGACTCCTCGTTGCCATTTATCTAAAAATTCATCGAAAAAGTGCGCATCTTGTTGTTCTGGATGTTGTTTTTCAACTTGATTAATTTTTTCAATTAGTTGTTCGTTGTCTTCTGTTGGATGATAGTGTGCTTCAATAAAGGCAGCAGCGATATCACAGATCAAGAATTCTCCTGTTATTTTCCCACCGAAACCAATAACATTTGCGTTCAATTCCTCTTTCGCATACAACGCTGTAGTCATATCGCGAACTAAAGCAGAACGGATACCCGGCACTTTGTTAACCGCATTGTTAATTCCAACGCCTGTTCCGCAAATACATATACCCAAATCAGCCTGATTGCTCATTACGGCTTCTCCCACTTTTTTTCCGAAAATAGGATAGTGAGTTCGAGTAAAATCATACGTGCCTACATCTAAAATTTCATATCCCTTTGCTTTCAAAAAATCAGAAACTGCTATTTTGGTATCCGTCACAATATGATCACAACCAATGGCAATTTTCATAAAAACGCTTCCTTTCTATTATTTGTTAAGCCATTTTATTTAACATATCTACACGTATTTGATGACGCCCGCCTGCATAATGACCTGTTAAGAATTCTTTTATTATGTTTTTGGCTAGTTCCGTTCCAACAATTTTTGCACCCACCGTGATCATCCGAGCATTGTTGTGTTCTCGCGCCATATATGCAGAACGCTCATCTGACAACTCAGCGACAATCATTCCTTTAATTTTAGCAGCAGTCATAAAACTACCTGCCCCATAACCATCAAAAACGATTCCTAAACTTTCAGTATCCTTTAAAACTTCATGAGCAACAGCAAGCGTTGCTTCTATAAAGTCTTCCGAAGCACTTTCACTTTTATCGATTACCTCAACTTTTTCTTGCAATAAATATTGTTTCATTTCTGCTTTTAATTTTATTCCATCTAAATCTGAACCAAGTATGACGCGCATTTTATTTTCCTCCTTACCTCGTGTATCTACTATTAAAATTCTGTCCCTTTCTTTAAACTCAAATCCCCTTCTCGAAAACATAATAAAACAATATCGAACTTTATTCAACATTTATTTTCTTTTTTGTTTATTATTGTTTAATATTGTGTTGACATCTTTTTGAAAGCGTTTTATATTATACTTGTAAATAAATAATAATATATTAAAGAAACGAGGGGTTCTATGGTTATTAAAACATCGATTTTTTCATTAGATACTACCTATATTTCAAACAAAAAAACACAAGAAGAAATTTTTGAAGAAGTTTATTTAGACTTGTTAAAAAAGAAATTAGTTACACCTGATTTTCTAACTAATTTATTGGAACGAGAACACAACTATCCGACTGGTTTAAGTTTAACACCGATTGATCCTGCACTACCGAATATCGCCATTCCGCATACCGAAAGTACCTTTGTACGGACGACAAGAATTATCCCGATTAAATTGAAACAATCCTTATCATTTCATAACATGATTATCCCAGATGAAACGCTCTCTGTTTCCTTTCTTTTCATGATTTTAAATGAAAACGGTATTGAACAAACGGGTCTTTTAGCGACTATCATGGATTTTATTAACACGACAGACCGTTCATCACTATTGGCTTTTTTTCAATTTGAAGATAAAGAAGAAGTTTATCGTTTTTTACAAAAAAATTTTAAAGGAGAGATTTAACATGATCAAAATTTTAGCTGCATGTGGGGCTGGGGTAAACTCTAGCCATCAAATCAAATCTGCATTAGAAACAGAATTATCTAAAAGAGGCTACCAAGTTTCTTGCGATGCCGTAATGATTAAAGATATTAATCAAGAGATGCTATCCCATTATGATATTTTCGCCCAAATCGCCAAAACAGATTTGGGTTTCCCAATCACGATTCCTGTAGTTGATGCAGGCGCAATTCTTTATCGAATTCCAGCAATGGCTGAACCTGTTTATCAACAAATGGAAAGTATCATTCACTCTTTAAACAAATGATTTCCTTTTTAGACTAATTACTTACGCTTCACTGTCAACAATAACAAAACTAAGATAAAAATTTTGTTATCTTAGCTTATGAAGGAGAAAATAAATGAATACGATTATTGACCTAGCAAATACAATTTTTAAACCTTTAATTGATTTAGGTGCTGCTCCTTTAATGACTATTGTTTTAACACTGATTGCCCTTTGTTTTAAGGTAAAACCCACTCGCGCATTAGAAGGTGGTCTTAAACTAGGAATTGCTTTAACTGGTATCAGTGCTATTATAGGAATTTTAACTACTGCTTTCTCAGATGCAATGGCCTCTTTCGTAGAACGTACAGGAATTTCTTTAAATATTACTGATGTTGGTTGGGCACCTTTAGCCACCATCACTTGGGGATCTCCTTACACCCTTTACTTTCTTTTAATTATGGTGATTGTCAATGTCATTATGTTAATTCTAAATAAAACAAACACATTAGATGTGGATATTTTCGACATTTGGCATCTATCGATTGTTGGTTTATTTGCTATTTTTTGTGGCGCAAACTTAATAATTGCAACAATCTTAGTTATTTTCATAGGTGTTTTAAAAATTATCAATTCTGACTTAATGAAACCAACGTTTAACGATTTACTTAATGCCCCAGATACCAATCCTATGACTACCACACATATGAACTATATGATGAACCCAATCATTATGGTTTTTGATAAAATTTTTGATAAGCTTTTTCCTTGGTTAGACAAATACGATTTTGACGCTGCCAAATTGAATAGTAAAATTGGCTTTTGGGGATCAAAATTTGCCATCGGGATTTACTTAGGGATTTTTGTGGGTCTTTTAGCTGGCCAAACACCCACGCAAATTTTTTCTCTATCCTTTACGGCTGCAGTCTGTTTGGAACTATTCTCTTTAATTGGAACTTGGTTTATCGCTGCAGTTGAGCCTTTATCCCAAGGGATTACTGATTTTGCTTCGAATAAATTAAAAGGGCGTACACTTAATATTGGTTTAGATTGGCCTTTCTTAGCTGGTCGTGCTGAAATCTGGGCAGCAGCTAACGTATTGGCTCCAATTATGCTATTAGAAGCCATTGTCCTACCTGGCAATAAACTTTTACCACTTGGCGGAATTATTGCAATGGGTGTAACCCCTGCTCTACTAGTAGTTACAAGAGGTAAACTCATCCGAATGATTATCATTGGAGCAATCGAATTACCTTTGTTCTTATGGTCTGGTACCCTAATTGCACCGTTCGTTACCGAAACCGCAAAAAAAGTTGGCGCTTTCCCAGCGGGTCTAAATAATAATACTTTAATTTCACATACTACCATGGAAGGGCCAATGGAAAAATTCTTAGGATACTTAGTCGGCAATGCATCACAAGGTCAACTCGAATTTATTTTATACGCATGTCTGGCGCTAGTCGCCTATCTACTGATTTTCATTTGGTATGCAAAACAAATGAAGAAGCGAAATATTATTTATGCTCAAAAAGCTCAATAAGGGAAACTAAAAAGAAGAGGTGCATCTGCACCTCTTCTTTTTAGTAAATCACCCTGACAACTTTTTCCAATACTTTAGATGTGTCAAATTTATCTTTATTTGTAACTACCGCTGTCACTTCTTCTAATTGATAAAAAGAATAAAAATCCTGTTTCTCTACTTTAGAAGTATCCATTAACAAATATTTTTCTATTGAGTTATCTAATGCAATTGCTTGTGTTTGTCCTTCTTCAATAGTCGCTGTCATAATTTTATTATCTTTTAACGCATTGCAACTAAAAAATGCTTTATGAAAATGCATTTCTTCTAATGCTTTATTAGCGATTTCACCAAAAAAAGATTTAGTTAAAAGTCGCATTTCTCCACCAACCAAATAAATGGTCAACGCATTCTTTTTTTTACTTAACGTTTCAAACACAGGCAAACAGTTTGTTACTACTCTTAAATGTTTAAATTCCATTGCCTCGGCCAAAAGTTCAATAGTTGTTCCTGGTCCTAGGAAGATAGTTTCTTCTTCGTGAATTAAACTTAATGCTTTTTGGACAATTTCTTTTTTTTCAACACTATTAATAATTTGTTTATCAGCATGAGACAATTCATGTGGACGATATGTATTTAAACTGCTAGCTCCTCCATGTACTCGTTTTAAACGCCCCGCTGCTTCTAATTCTGTCAAATCTCTACGAACAGTCATATCCGAAACATTTAATCGTTCCATAATTTCAGTAACTTTGATTGCCCCTTTTTGATCTACTAGAGAGACTATCGCATTTAATCTTTCTTCTTTTAGCATTTTCATCGCTCCATTGTTAGTATATCTTTTATTCTACGATAAAATACTTACTATGAATACTAAAACATTTCTCCATTTATTTTAACATGAACGACGATTCGTAAAAAAATGACGATTTAGCCTATCTTTATATAAACAGATATCACTTCAACGATTGATTCAGATCTATTTGAGCCTAGTCAAATAGAGATCTAGCATAAAAACTTCCCAGAAAAACATCCCCCACTCTGAGCACCTCTATCCAAAAAAATAGCACATAGGCAAAGGCAGGCTGCTTATAAAAAGGTAAGCAACCCGCCTTTGCCTATGTTTAAGTAAACGATGTATTTCCCCTATTACTGATTCAAAGTCCTTAAAACTTTATAATCACTGTTTTGCACGAGTAAAACGCTACTTGGGTTATCGGGATAAGAAGCATTGCCATCAAACGATACAACAACAGTATTCGTACCAACTTTCGTGAATTGTGTATATGAGCCCCCAGCACCGCCCACGTTGGCAAAATGTAATGTCAAAGTGTCGCCTTTTGTTTCTACCTCGCGCCAATTTGCCCGCTGATAGTTATGCCAGTCAATTTGAGTTGAAATTTCGTTTGCCGTGTTTTTATACATTCCTTCATAAAAATCAATCGCTTCCTCTTTTGAAGACCACGGATTGACTGAAATATTTGGGATTTGTTCTTTAGTAATTGACGGGGCACCTACAATTTTTTCAAAGCCAGCCCTCAACTCTGCGTTATCTGTTGCTCCAAAATATAGATAGCCATAAGGATCTCCTTGATTTTGCATCGTCACTAAAACTAAGGGCTGATTGTTAACGATGGTGAATAAATACAAATGCTTTTGCATTTCTGGTTGCGTTTCTGCATCAGAGTAAACAGCAACTAACGCATATCCATCCTTCACTTGTCCATTTTCAGACCATTCTAAATAAATGGGATGCTGACCAATCGCTGGTTGCATAGTAACATTTCCTACTAGACCATCAGGCGCTTGGACGCCATTAAAATTGATTGAATTTCCTGGTGTATATTCTTTATACGTTTGGTTCATCCGTTGCCCCCAATCAGCCATAAATTGTTGTAACTGTGCTTTTTTTTGCACAGACCACAACTGATTTTCAGCTTTACTAGAAGCAGAAGAATTACTTTGAGTCGTACTAGATTTTGACTCCGTGCTCATTTGACTTGCTTGGCTGTTGTTAACGGTAACAGGTGCTTTCATTTCTGATGTTGCTGTCGGCTTGCTTGCAGTGCTATCACCACTTTTGTTGGAAGAACATCCTGATAAAATACTCAATAAAAGACCTATCAAGATTATTTTTTTCATTGGGAATCCCTTCTTTCTGACAAGAATACTGTACTACTTTTCCACTTTTCTCACCAGCAAAACTCGACTAAAAACGGCTATATTTATTTGTTATTTAATTGTCAATTTAAGTTGATTGTAAGCATCCCATAACCAAGGATGCACAACTTTAATATCGTGTTTCAAAATATAATCGATATAGAAATATGCGGCATTTTTTAAAGAACAATTTAAAGCTTGTAATAAACCATCTAAGTATGGTGGCTTCCCTTCTTGATCCCACTTTATTTTATCAGCGACAAACAAAACTAAATCTATGTCCGAATAGTTTTTCTTCAGTGTTGTATGGCATTCAATAGCTGATAAAATTTCATTGTCTTCAATACCAAAATCCATTTTCGCAATAGACTTAGAAATTTTTTGATGAATTATCATTGGAAAGGCCATTTCTGCTTCGTTTAATTCAATCCCATATTTTTGTGCGACACTAATTCTCTGATTATTTGGATAAATCGCAGAGATATCGTGTAAATATCCTGCAATACTTACTTTTTCTGGACTAGTTAAATATTTTTCACCAAGTTGATAGGCATACTCTCCAACTTCCATACAATGATAATACGTCTTCTCACAGTTTTTACTCACTAAATATTGTTTAATTTCATTTTTCAACACCTGTTGATGATCCATTTCCACAGCCCTTTCTCATTCCGATTACTCTTCTAGATAAATAAAGTATACTCCTTTCATCCTCTAGCAACCTTTTATTTTTTATTAAATAAACAACTAACTAAATTGAAAAAATTGAAACTTTTTGGTCCTCAAATTCGTCTATAACTAATAGGACGTTCAATTTTGTATAACGTGGAGGTGTATTTTTTAACTTTTTCATTAACCAAAGAGGAGTGAAAGTATGCGACATAAGAAAAGAAAATTCAAAATAAACGGGTATGTATTATTTAGTGCGTTAATCCTCATTGTTCTTGTTTTCATTCAAACGTTCCTATTAACTCAACCCAAGATAACAAGTAAAAATGATGATACTACGCAGACATCGACTAAAAATTCAACTGCAAAAAAAGATTCCCCGACCAAGTTAGAAAAGGAATCAACACACATGACTATTTCATCAAAAAAATATGCTTACTCAGCAGACAAAATCAGAAAATATATAACTGGAGAAGAACCTTACAAAGGTGAAAAATTAGTATTCTTAACCTTTGATGATGGCGTTAATAATCAAATAACCCCACAAGTCCTAGATGCATTAAAAAAGTATAACGTCCACGCAACTTTTTTTCTTGTAGGAAATACCCTAACTTCCGAAAATCAAAAGATAGTGAAACGCGAAGTTGCAGAAGGACATTCAATAGGCTTTCATAGTTCAACTCATGATTATGCAACGTTATATCCAAACGGGATTGTCAACACTGAAGAAATACAAGCGGAAATAGCAACCATGGAGAACTCTCTTAAAAAAATATTGGGCGAAACATTTCAAACAACTCTCTGGCGATACCCAGGAGGTCATATGTCATGGGGAGGTACAGAAAAATCTGATGAATTATTCAAACAACTTGGCATCCATTGGATTGACTGGAATGCGATGGTTGGAGATGCGGAGCCGTTAGACAGACAGCCTACTACAGTCGCAGAAATGCTCGCTTTCCATCAACATTCACTTGAGGTCTATCCAGATTATAATATTAGAGTAGTCTTAATGCATGATTCAGTAGATAAGGAATTAACAAAACAAGCATTGCCACAATTAATAGAGTTTTATCAAGCAAATGGTTATCAATTTGGTGTCTTATATTAGAGCAACTAGGAACACTAAAGGAAGCATTTCTAGTCTTAGTCAATGTTGATTTTCCACTTAATTACACAAAAAAACACCCTCTTGCTGAGCAAGAGGGTGTTCGTTTGTCGAATAGTAAAGATTAACGACGGATTTCTTTGATACGAGCTGCTTTTCCGTGTAATGCGCGTAAGTAGTAAAGTTTTGCACGACGTACTTTACCGTAGCGAACCACTTCAATTTGAGCAACACGTGGTGTGTGTAATGGGAATGTACGTTCCACACCAACACCATTTGAAACTTTACGTACTGTGTAAGTTTCGCTGATTCCAGCACCACGGCGTTTAATTACAACACCTTCGAATAACTGGATACGTTCACGAGTACCTTCGACTACTTTCGCATGAACGCGAACAGTGTCACCAGGGCGGAACGCAGGAATATCCGTACGTAATTGTTCTTGTGTTAATTCTTGAATTAATGGATTCATTTTATCCTTCTCCTTATTCCCAAATATTCTTATGGTCACTTCTGCCACAGCGGAATATTGTAATAGTTAGAGCGCATTGCACTCACCAAATTAGTTTACCACAGACAAAATAAGCTGTAAAGATAATTTTCTTGAAAGTTCCCTTATTTTTGTTCTTCTTGTTTAATTTCTTCTAATAACTTCAACATTTCAGGCGTCATTTCTACTGATTCCAACATGTCAGGTCGACGCAAAAAGGTCCGTCGTAATGATTCTTTTAGTTGCCATTCTGCAATTAATTTATGGTTACCATTCGTTAGCACGGCAGGGACTTCCATATCGTTGAAAATAGCAGGTCTGGTATATTGTGGGTGCTCTAATAGGCCAGTGGAATGTGAATCCGTTTGTGCAGAAAGATTGTTACCTAAGACATCAGGTAATAAACGGACTGTCGCATCAATCATGACCATTGCGCCTAATTCGCCCCCTGTTAAAACGTAATCCCCCAATGAAACTTCATCTGTAACCATCGTGCGAATTCGCTCATCATAGCCTTCATAATGTCCACAAATAAAAACTAAATGTTCTTCTTGTGAAAATTCCTCGGCCATTTTTTGATTAAACGGTTTTCCTGCTGGATCTAATAAGATGACCCGTTTTGGTTGCTGGTTTGTCTCTTCTTCAATTGCCTTTAGGTTATCATAGATCGGTTGTACTTTTAAAAGCATCCCCGCGCCACCGCCATACGGATAATCATCGACCGTTTGGTGTTTGTTATCTGAAAAATCGCGAAAATTAGAGACATTCAATTCTAATAACTGCTTTTCCCGAGCTTTCCCAATAATTGATTCCCCCATTGGTCCTTCAAACATTCTAGGAAAAAGAGTTAATACATCAATTCTCATCGTCAATCAATCCTTCTGGAATGTCCACATCAATCCGTTGATTTTCGACATCGACTTTTGTAACAACGCCTTCAATATACGGTAAAAGTAAATCTTTTTTCTTTGGTCGTTGGACGACCCACACATCATTCGCACCAGGAGATAAAATTTCTTTAATTTTTCCCAGTTCACTACCGGTTTCATCATAAACAGTGGCACCAATGATTTGGTGATAATAAAATTCGTCCTCTGCCAACTCAGCGAGATTGTCTTTTGCAACTTTTAAAATACCGTCACGATATTTTTCAACATCGTTAATATTTGGATGTCCTTCAAAGCTTAAAATGTCAAAATTCTTATGCTTGCGGTGGGACTTCACGACCAATTCAATTGGTGCTTTTTTCTCTTGAAATAGCAGTAAGGTTGCTCCTTTTTGATAACGTTCTTCTGGAAAATCCGTTTTCGAAATGACCCGAACTTCTCCTTTGATTCCTTGTGTGTTCACAATTTTTCCTACATTTAAATAATCTGTCACGTGAAAGCCTCTCTTCCTTGTATTTCATCTTTCCTATTCTACCATTTCTTACGCGCAAATTCTATGAAAAAACAAAGGCCAACTTTTCCAGTCAGCCTTTGTTTTTATTAATTCGTTAAACCAGTTAATGTGCCATAAATTAAAAATAAATTCAATAACGTCAAGGCAATTGCAATAATCCAAGCTAAAAATTTCACCCACGCTGGATTCGCAAATTGGCCCATTAATTTTTTATCACTTGTATACATCGTTAAAGGAATAATCGACACTGGCAAAGCAATACTTAGGAAAACTTGCGTATAAAGTAACAAGTCTTCAACAGCCGTTTCGCTACCGCCATAAATAATGACACAGATAATGACTGGCACAATTGCTAACAAACGAGTTAACACTCGTCGTGCCCACAACGGCATTTTTAAATGGATAAAGCCTTCCATTACAATTTGTCCTGACAGCGTACCTGTAATCGTTGAATTTTGACCCGAAGCCAGTAAAGCAATTGCAAAAAGAATACTTAACACTGGGCTAGCAATATTACCAACAATATCTGGATTTTTCAGAGCATCAAATAAATCAACAAATTTACCTAATTCACTGTTGGTTCCATAAAATAATGCTCCTCCTAAAATTAACAACAAACAATTTACGACAAAAGCGACAGTTAATTGAATATTTGAATCCCAAGTAGTGAAACGAATTGCTTTGGCTTTCTCAGCATCATCGTTACGATCAAATTTCCGTGCTTGCGCAATGGAAGAATGCAAATATAAGTTATGAGGCATGACTGTCGCTCCAACGATCCCCAAGGCTAAAAATAACATGGATTTATCTGTCGCTATTTTTGTGTCTGGAATAAAACCTCGTAATACTTCACCAACATTTGGATCTGCTAATGCCACTTCATAAGCAAAAACAAAAAAGATGACTGCAATTAAACAAGAAACAATTGCTTCGATTTTGCGAAAGCCTAACTTTGTCAGTAGCAAAAGTAATAAAACATCAAACGTTGTTATCAACACACCAATTAATAATGGAAAACCAAATAATAATTGCAAAGCCACGGCACCACCAATTACCTCAGCGATATCTGTTGCCATTATGGCTAACTCCGTCACCACCCACAAGGCAACGCCCGTTCGTTTACTTGTATGCTCTCTAGTCGCTTGGGCTAAATCCATTCCTGTCACGATTCCTAAGCGCGCAGCCATACTTTGTAGTAACATGGCAACTAAACTAGAAAGCAAAATCACACTAAGTAACGTGTACTTATATTCCGCTCCGCCAGCAATTGACGTAATCCAATTTCCTGGATCCATATAACCAACAGCTACTAAAGCGCCAGGTCCGCTATAGGCTAACAAAGTTCGCCAAAAGCTAGCATTTTTAGGTACCTCGACGGTATTATTTATCTCTTCTAAACTAGGTCCATTTGCATAATTAAGCATTTTTTCCGTTTTCTTTTCTTTCATCCAACATCCCTCAATCTATCTTGTTCACACATTTCACTTTTAGGTACACCTAAAACTAGTTAACATAATTATAGTCTTCTTATTCTTCGTTGTAAACTGTTACATTCTAATTTTTTTAAGCACTTTCGCTATAAATCGTTTGGTTTTTACCAAAAAATCCCTTACACTTATTTTATCATAGATCGGAGGTTATGTGGATGAAGTTAGATATGGTCGGTATTATCGTCAACGATATGACACAAGCACTCTCTTTTTACCAAACGCTAGGTTTTAACGTGCTGGGAGAAGCTTCGCCCGATTACACAGAATTACAAAACAATGGCGTCAGGATTTCTTTAAATTCACTACAAATGATTACTGGTGTCTATGGGTTTGCGCCTAGCCAACAAGGCGATAAAATTGAACTTGCTTTTCTTTGTGAAACGGCCGCAGAAGTTGATAACACCGTAAAAAAAATGAGCCAAGCTGGTTACATTGTTTTTAAAGAACCTTGGAATGCACCTTGGGGCCAACGATACGCAATCATTAAAGACGTGGATGCAAATTTAATTTCACTCTTTGCCCCTCTATAATATTCCTAAAAGATGCGCCACTTTCGTTTCTTTAACTCTCTTTCGAAAGATCAGTGCAGAATGGGTCTTAAGTAGGATGTCTTTTCTGTCTCTTTTTTTGTATAATAAACTTATCAAATGATGTGTATCTTACAACTTTGTTCGTTTGCAGAAAGAACAAACGATGTTTTTTATTGATAAAAAGTTATATACTAAAAGTACGATGAGTATAACTAAAGGAGATGAGAAATGTGAGTGTTACCCTATCTAGAAAAATTGTTAATATTATTTCCATTTTGGGCATTGTTGCAACCATAATTGCAACCATCTATTTTATCCGATTAGGTGTCTTCAAGGACATCAATGCACTAAGAGGACTAGTAGGGCAATCTGTCATTCTCGGTCCGATTATTTTCATGTTAATTCAGATTATTCAAGTGGTTATTCCGATTATTCCTGGTGGTGTTAGCTGTGCTGCAGGGGTCTTGATTTTCGGGCCAACAATGGGCTTCGTCTATAATTACGTTGGTATTGCACTTGGCTCTATTATCATTTTCTTATTAGGTCGTAATTATGGGAAACCATTCATTATGAGCCTTGTCAGTGATAAAACATATAACAAGTATATCGGTTGGTTAGACAATGAAAAACGTTTTGAACGATTGTTTGCTTTAGCAATTTTCTTCCCGATTGCACCGGATGATGCGCTTTGTTTAATGGCCGGTTTAACAAAAATGTCTGTGAAAAAATTTACTCTGATTATTTTATTAGCAAAACCTGCTTCTATCTATTTATATAGTCTTGCGTTAATTTATGGCGGTACATTTTTAACTAGCTTACTGGGAATGTAAAATAAATAAAAAAGCGAACGGACTAAATCAAAACTCTGCCTGTGTCAGTTTGATTTAGTCCTTTTATTATGGAATTTTGGTAGAAACTGGGGGACTTTTGATGTTTAGTTATTTTAAAAATAGTATTGTGAATACGCTAGATTTTCTTAAAGGGACAACGGCGTATTTTCGCGATGTGCTCTTGATGCACGGATTTATGTTATTCGTTCTATTGCCTTTATTGACAAGTTTGTCCAAATTGGTACTCAAAGAAGGTGGGATTGATTATATTTCCTACGATAACTTAGGGGCAATTGCTACGCAACATCCCTATGTCCTTTTGACTTTTCTACTAATTGGGCTATTAATTTTACTGGCGCTCTTTTTTGAATTTACCTTTTTATTGCTTAGTGTCTATTTTATTAAGAAAAAGCAACCAATTACTCTAACGCAATTATTGCACGGCACCTTGCTTCAGATCAAAAAAGTTCGAGGAATTACCTTTCTGTTTTTCCTGGCATATTTCTTTTTGATTTTACCATTAAGTGGGTTAACCTTCCGCTCTTATTTATTAACAAGAGTTAAGATTCCAGCCTTTATCTTAGATTTTATTTTTGCAAATCGCGTCATTATTATTATTGGTTTCGTATTGTTAGAACTGATTATCTTATATTTAGCGATTCGACTTGCTTTTGCCCTTCCAGAGTTGATTTTACGTGATGTTGGTTTTCGTGAGTCTTTAAAACGTAGTTGGCAAATTACAAAGCGGCGCTTTTTCCAGATTTTAGGGCAGTTTATTATCATTGGAGGAACTGTTTTAGGGATTTTTACGGCTGGCTATTTCTTGATATTTTTAGGTCAAACCGCAGTCGAAACGTTTAAACCTGAGTGGTCTTTACCTAGCGCTGTCATCGCTATGACACTCCTTCAGGTTATGATGCTCTTAAACTTGGTGTTGTCTAGTGTTGCTATTTTTTACATTATTGTTGATGATATGGAGGATGAAGGGATTTTGCCTGACACGCCAGAATGGTTCACCCCGAAATCAGAGGTTCGGGTAGAATGGACCACCTTCAGAGTCGTTCTTTTTTGTTTGATTGCAATCATCTTCGGAATTGGTGTAGGCACCTATAATACGAATTACCTAAGTCATACACCTGACCGAAAACCGGTTACCATCTCCCATCGTGGTGTTAATGGTAACAATGGCGTTCAAAATACCTTGGACTCTCTGATCGAGACCAATAAGGCAAAACCTGATTATGTTGAAATGGATATTCAAGAAACCAAAGACCATCAATTTATTGTCATGCACGATTTTAATTTACGGGCGTTAACGGGCGTTAATAAACGACCGAATCAATTAACACTTAAAGAATTAACGAATATGAATGTCACAGAAAATGGTCAAACTGCTAAAATGGTTTCTTTTGATGATTATTTAGCCAAAGCCAATCAATTAAAACAACGTTTATTAATTGAAATCAAAACCACGCCTCAGGATAGCCCTGATTTAGTGCAGCGCTTTGTCAAACAATACCGTGAAAATATTTTAGAAAACGGTCATATCCTTCATACCTTAACCTATGATACGGCGATGGCCTTAAAGAAAGAAGAACCACGCTTTTATGTAGGCTACGTTATTCCTTTCAACATTGTGGGGCCGCCTAAAATGCCAGTTGACTTTTTTACTATGGAATACAGTACAATGAATCGTAACTTTGTAAATGCCGCTCATCATGATGGGAAAAAGGTTTATGCTTGGACAGCAAATGATGAAGATGTTATGACGCGAATGATTTTTTATGGCGTCGATGGTATCATTACCGATCAGCTCAGTCTACTGAATGAAACAATGAAAACCGATTTAGAAAATCCAACATACTCCGATAAACTGTTGAATTTCGCTATTGGAATGGGTTAAAAAAAGAGCCAATCTGCTGAGCAGATTGGCTCTTTTACGTTCATGTTAGTTGTTTTTACCAAAAATTCTTAAGAAAGCTAAGAATAAGTTGATGAAGTCAAGGTATAATTGTAATGCGAAGAAAACGGCCATCCCAGTACCTGCTTGATCACCTGTTTGCGCATAGACTTGGCGTATACGTTGGTTATCATAAGCAGTAATCCCTGAGAAAATTAGGACCATTAAAATGGAAATAAAGAATTCTACAGCATTACTGTGTAAAAGGAACATATTTAGCAACATCGCAATGATAATTCCGATTAAGGCACTATAAGCGGCATGACCAACTGCTGATAGGTCTTTCTTCGTAAAGACACCTACTAATGACATCGCGCCAAAGGTAGCTGCTGCACTTAAAAATGCGCCGGCCACTGTTCCACCAGTATACATTAATAACGTCACGGATAAAGTGACACCATTTAATAATGCATACGCAACAAATCCTGCAATCGCAATGGTTGGATTCTTCTGTGCTTTTGCGCCTAGATATAAAACTAAGCCAATTTCAACAAGCCAAATCATCCAAAAAGCTAAGCTTGATTTGAATAAAGTAGCTAGAACAGGTAAAAAGACAGTCGTCATTGCATAAGCCATGATTGCGCTAATACCAATTCCTAACGCTAAAAATCCGTAAATTTTGGCATAAAATTTATTCAAACCTGTGCCAGTTTGGATATACTCTTGATTATTCATAAGTTAAAGTCCCTTCTTTCTCTGTTAGTTCATCAATCGTCACTTGGGGTGGTTGAACCATCACCACTGCATCTAACACGCGATTTTCTTGCTCATTAACAGCCTCAACTGAAATGGTAATCACATCTTTCATTTTGTCGACTTTGATTACTTCTAATTGGAAAGTCAATGTTTCGTAATGAAAAACGGGTTCCACAAAGTTCACAGAGAAATTCACAACATGTGAACCTGGTCCTGGTAAATGTTTTGAAATCGCACTAGTGATAATTCCCATCAGCATAATTGATGGTACGATTGGTTTTTCATATTCTGTTTTTTGGGCATAATCATGTTGGATATATAAAGGATTCGCATCATTGGTCAAGCCCAAGTAAAGTAATAAGTCCTTGTCTTCAATTGACTCTGTCAAGGACAACGAATCTCCCTCTTCGATATCTTCGATGGTTTTGCCTAATTTTCTCGGTTTTCCGATATTCAAATTAGTACACCTCCGTTATTGATAAGATAATTGTACCAAAATGTACTTAAAAGGCAAGTTAAAAAGTAGTCTTTAAAGGATGTTTAAACAAAACCAACTTATCTGCCATGCTAGCATCCTAAAAACAAACAACGGAACAGGAGCAGCTTCTTATTTTTTGAAGCCAGATACCCCTGTCCCGATTTTATTTATGTTCTCTTATAAAACGTTTCTAGTTGTGTTACTTAGTAATGTTTCGTAGGCTTGTTCAAATTTCTGAACGTCGCCAGCGCCCATAAAGACAACCACTGCATTTTCAAAATCTAGTAAAGGCGACACATTATCTTCGGTAATTACTTGTCCACCTTTTTGAATTTTTTCACCTAAATCTTCAATGCGTACCTCGCCTTGTGTTTCACGCGCAGAGCCAAAAATATTACATAAGAATACTTCATCTGCTAAATCCAGTGCTTCAGCAAATTCATCCATTAAGGCAATTGTTCGTGTAAATGTATGTGGCTGGAAGACAGCAATAATTTCTTTGTCAGGATATTTTTGGCGGGCGCCATCAATCGTTGCTTTAATTTCAGCTGGATGGTGCGCATAATCATCAACAATAATCATGTCACTGACTTTTTTCTCGCTAAAACGACGTTTCACACCTTTAAAACTTAGCATTTCTTCTGCGACTTTTTGCATATCAAGTTTTTCAAAATAAGCCACAGCAATCACACCTAGCGCATTCATGATATTGTGATGGCCAAATGCTGGTAAGACAAAATGACCTACAAAATCATCCTTGTGATAAACATCAAAAGATGAGCCTTCCGTTGTTCGTTGAATATTTCGGGCTTGGATATCATCCTCTTCGCTGACGCCATAATAATAAACTGGCACTTCTGATTCTAACTGACGAAGATACTTATCATCACCATAAGCAAAAATTCCTTTTTTGACTTGATGAGCCATTGTTTGGAATGCTGAAAAAACGTCCTCAATGCTCTTGTAGTAATCTGGATGATCAAAATCGATATTCGTCATAATCGCATAATCTGGTGAATAAGCCAAGAAATGACGGCGATATTCACACGCTTCAAATGCAAAGAAATCAGCATCTGGTTCGCCGTGGCCAGTGCCATCACCTATTAAATAACTAGTTGGATTGATACCACTTAATACATGTGCTAGCAAACCAGTCGTACTTGTTTTCCCATGTGACCCTGTTACAGCAATGCTTGTGTACGGTTCGATAAAACGAGCAATGAAATCGTGGTAACGAATTACTTCTGCGCCTAATTCGATGGCGCGGGCGATTTCCTCATGGGTATCTGGAAAAGCATTTCCAGCAATAACAATCATGTCTTTATCAATATTATCTGCATTAAATGGTAAAATAGGGACACCTGATTTTTCAAGATCCCGTTGTGTAAAGAAATACTCTTCTACGTCTGATCCTTGAACGTTGTAGCCTTTTTGGTGTAAGACCAACGCTAATGAGCTCATGCCAGAACCTTTAATTCCGACAAAATGGTATAATTTGTTCTCTTGATTTCCCATTATAATCCTCTTCTCTGTCACTATATAAAACATACCTTTTTTAAAAAAATTTCAATCATACGAGATTCATTATCGTATAAAACAAAAAAATAATCAACTATTAAAACAGAATAAAAAACTTACATGTTTCAATTCCACATGCAAGTTTCATCTCTTAACTAAAATATTTACTGTTTTCTAATACAGAACTTGAATCTTCTAGCATCCCACTTAATGGTTTATCCAAGATGCCCTTTTTCTTTTCTTCTGTCACAGGTGCTTCCGGCTCCACTTGAGCATTTGCTTTAGCTAATTTTTTCCCATAGGCAGTTTGACTTTTAGCATTTTTCTTTGCGGCATTCAAACGGGAACGCGAACGTAAATCCAACGCATCTTCGCCAAAACGTTCTAAGTCTGGTTTGATTTGTTGATATTGTCGTCTAGTTAAAGGAATCTCAGGTTCTGAGGTTGGAATATTAAATTTCCGCACCGTTGGATCTTCTTCCGTATCTTTCACTTGAAAAGCCGTTGGTTCATCATCAAGAATGACATATGAACGCCGATCTTTTTTCATTGCTTTTAGCAACTCTTCTTCAGTAAAACTAGGTTCCTGTTCCTCAGGAATCACAGAAGCCGGGATATATTTAGGAACAAAATAAGAAGGTGTCGTTTTCTGCACTAATGGTGATGCGGCAGGTCTACTTGGTTTCGCTACGACTTCTTTTTTTTTATACGTTTGTGTCCAGCCATTTCCTTTTGGCGTCCCAAAAAGGCTATTATTTTTTTTCGTTGCTTGTTTATTTTTCGTTGCTTTACTAGCATGTTTTGTGTAGTCTGGCAAATTAGAACGATGACGTGCTAATTGCTCTTGTTGTGCTGCTGTTAATTGTTGTGTTTGTTTATTTGTAGTTGATTGATTCGTTGTTGGTTGTTGGACGGATGGTGTGCTTTGTCTGGTATCTTCGGCAGATGTTGCAGTTCTTCTGCTACCAGACATTGCTTTACCAATCAGATCATCTTGAAATAAGTTACGTTCATTATCTGTTGGTAATTTTACGCCCTGTTCATCATCATATGCTGGAAAACGGAAATGTTTTCTCTTCACTTGAGCATTATCCATTGCGGTCATTCCTTTTATTTTTCTTTCTCATTAGTTTAACACATTCTCAATGAATACTAAAGAACTTGCCTGAATTTTTAAGAGAACAAAAAAAGAAACCTCCGTTTAAAAAGGTTTCTTTTTTGTTTATTTATCTAGTTGTAATTTGGCAAAGTCCGCTTTGACTTGAATGAATGACTGAAACAATTGTAAAAACTGAAAGAGTCGCGCCCGATTTTCAAATTCACTTCTTGTTTGCGGCAATGGTTTTGTGCGATAGGTTTCATAAACGGTCTTAATTCGATTCATAATTTCTTGTCCATCATTATTCTCTGCAAATGTTTCTGCCGTATATTCCAACAATTGTTGAATATAGCGAACTTGTTGCGCATCAACAGTAATATCTTCTAATAATTCCAGCATGTTTTTTAGAATATTACTTTGCATTTTTCTCATCGCAAAGTACTCTAAATAGTACGTATTGGTAGATAGCAATTGATTCTCGGCATGATTTTTTGCCCACGTCTCGCCTGTGCGAATAAAGGTTTTTAAATCTGCACAATACATGACCAAATTTCGCTCTCCTGCAGCGTTGTTTAAATGTAGCGCCATTTCCCTTAAAATTTTACGAAACATTGTTTCAATGACTTCTTGGTCTTCTCTTAAACGTTTTTCTGTATCAGGCATATAAGAATTAGCTAATAACGCTAGTCCCACACCAATACTCATTAATAAAAACTCATTTCCAATAATCGCCCAAGAAAGATTTTTTTCGACTAAATAATGAGTTACCAAAACGGAACTCACAACAATCCCATCAGATAATTGAAAATACACAGCTGCTGGAATAAATAATAACAAAAAAATACCAAAAGCAATCGCTGTAAAACCTAAAAAAGTAAAACAAATATATGCTAAAATAGTTGCTAAAGCTAAGGATAACAAACGATAAATCCCTGTCATGACAGATGTTTTTTTCGTGCTAGTAACACTTAAAACCGAAATAATCCCTGCCGAAGGGGCATAAAGTAAGCCCAGTTTTTCCGCAATAATCATTGCTAATGCAGCGCTAATGGCTGTCTTGACTGTTCGTAAACCAATTTTCATGCATACTCCCCTTAAAAAATAATAATTCTTCACTTTTCTCTAGTAATTTTACCTCTATTTCGGTTATCATTAAAGAGAAAAGTTATTTAGGAGCGAATATTTATGATAGTGGGTCGATTTCGTTTAGGCATGCGAACGTTAAAAACAGCAATTGCTGTCATGCTGTGTATTCTTTTATTTCAATTTTTCCATCGTGGCTCACCTATGATTGCCTGTTTAGCAGCTGTTTTTTCATTAAGACAAGATTTAAATACCAGTTTGTCTTTTGGAAAATCGCGCATTATTGGAAACACATTGGGTGGCTTTTTAGCTTTGCTTTATGTATTAGCACAAGATTATTTTCCTAATCAACACTTAGTAGAATTACTGCTACTACCACTTTTAGTCATTATCGTCATCGTTTTTTCTGATGGGATTAATAACAATGCTGGAATCATTTCTGCAACTGCGACACTTTTAATGATTTCTTTAAGTATTCCGCAAAGCGATTCCTTTCAATATGCAATGGAACGTGTGTTGGATACATTCATTGGGACCTTTATAGCGATTGGTTTAAACGTCTTTTTACAGCCTAAGCCAGCAGAAGAAGCCCATGAAATTTCTGAAGATTTAGCTGAATTAGAAAAGAAAGAAAAAGAACTAGAAGCTTTACGCCAACAAGTTCAAGCGCGGATTGCTGCAGAAGAAAACACTGACGACAAGGCAAATAAATAAAGAAACAGCCGATTGAAGAGAACAACAATCGGCTGTTTCTTTATAGTTCCCAATTCGTTTTTGCTTGAAAGTTGGCGGCTGCGCCAATCAAGTTGGCATCATTTTGATAATGGCAGGTCACGATTTCTGGAACAAAATCTTTTAATTCAAAGGTTTGTAAATGCGTTAGCATCCGGCGATTAATCTCTGCTAATAAGCCTTCTTTAGCAGAAACACCGCCTCCAAGTACAATCATTTCAGGATCATAAGAAAACTGTAAGCCGAATAATCCTTGTGTTAAATAATCATAAAAATTATTGACTTCTTCGCGAGCAACCTCATCCCCTCGTTGTGCCAGTTCAAAAACTTCTTCTCCTGTCACCGCCTGTTTTTCGACTCCAATTCGTTCACAATAGCGCTGAGCCATTTTGACAGCTGTGCCAATTTCACTGAATGTTTGGCCATTACTTAAAAAGTTCAGTCCAAACTCGCCTCCATATAAATGAGCGCCTTTGTACAATTCACCATTGCGAAAAATCGCTCCGCCAATTCCTGTCCCAATAACGACAAAAAGCACTTCTTTTTTCCCTTTCGCCGCGCCTTCATATATCTCAGCTAAACCAGCACAATTCGCATCATTTTCGATAGTCACTGGTAAGCCAAACAACGCTTCTAATTCTTCATAAATGTTAAAATGATGAATATATGGAATGGCGGAAATCCCTAAAATCTGTTGACTTTTTTCGTCAACTACTCCAGGTGAACTAAAAGCAACACCACTAATCGACTCATTTCTTTTGTCTGCATAAACCGAATATAAATGCGCTTTCATTTCTTCCCAAGAGCCAGGTGTTGGAAAGCTCCCTTGATTAGTTAATTCTTTGCCTGTCCAAACGCCGTATTTCACGGAAGAACCGCCAAGATCAAATGCTAAAATTGCCATATTTATCCATCCTTTTCTACTTCTGTTTTCTTATTTCTTCGATACGTATACGGTCCATGATAGGTCTCATCAGGATTTTTCGTCAAGCGAAATTTCAACGGAACATAGTCAATGCCGCCTTTAACAAAAGGATGACATCGTAAAATCCGTGCTACTCCCATCGTTGTTCCTTTGACACTTCCATGTGTATGAATTGCATCAATCATATATTGTGAACACGTTGGGTAATAGCGACAACGTGCAGGCAATCCTGGAGAAATAAATCGTTGATAAAAACGAACACCGCCGATTAACGGATTTTTCATAAAGTGCCTTCTTTCTAACTAATTCTTACTAAAGAATAGCTTGTTTTTTCATGTTTGGCAAGTCTTAGTTACGAGAAATTACACCAGGTGCACCTATTACGAATTCTTACATTTCTGTTGCTATCCAAATGAAAAAAAACGTGCTACACTATAAAAAAAGGAATGGAGGCTTAGTAAATGGGATTAAAATTTGAACGTTCCAATGACTTAGATAAACTCTTCGATTCTTTCGCCGTTGATCCATTAAAGAAAGAAGTACCTCTTGAAGAACTAGCAAAACAACGACAAGAAGCAAAAAAAGAAGAAGCAAAAAAACAAGCAAAAGAATAATTTTGCTTGTTTTTTTCTATAGAAACTTTTCAATTGCTGTCCAAGCTGCTTCTTTTCCTTCTTTTGTTTCAGAAGAGAAAATAATAAAGTCATCTTGTTTATCAAAATTCAAGGCTTTTTTGATGACACTCTCGTGTTTGTTCCATTTGCCCCGCGGAATTTTGTCTGCCTTAGTTGCCACAATAATAACTGGCAAATCATAGTATTTCAAAAATTCATACATTTGGATATCATCTTGGGTCGGCGGATGACGTAAATCAATTAAAGAAACGACTGCACGTAATTGCTCACGTTGCGTGATATACGTTTCAATCATTTTTCCCCACTTTGCACGTTCTGTTTTAGAAACTTTGGCATAACCATAGCCAGGAACATCCACAAAGTGTAAGGCGTCCTCAATTAAATAAAAGTTTAGCGTTTGCGTTTTACCAGGTTTGCCTGAAGTTCTTGCTAAATTTTTACGATTAATCAAGGTATTAATAAAAGATGACTTCCCAACGTTCGAACGTCCAGCTAAAGCAATCTCCGGTAACTGAGATTCAGGATATTGTTTAGGGGATACCGCACTAATCACGATTTCTGCATTATGTACGTTCATTGTTTTCCTCCGTTCTTCTATTCAGTCTTTCATTCAAAAGCTTAACAAAAACAGCTCTTTCGGAGATCCGCCGAAAGAGCTGTTTTCAGCTTCAATCTTATACAGCTTCTTTATCTTTTTTGTTATAAATAATTGTTGGTTTACCGGTACCTTCAGCTGCCATTTTAGTAATGATAACTTTTTCAATACTTTCATCTGAAGGAACATCAAACATTACGTCCATCATAATTTCTTCAATGATTGAACGAAGTCCGCGTGCGCCAGTATTACGTTCAATAGCTTTGGCTGCGATGGCTTTTAATGCTTCTGGTTCAAATTCTAATTTAGTGTCATCAAGAGACAATAATTTTTGATATTGTTTCACCAAGGCATTCTTCGGTTCTGTTAAAATTCGAACTAAATCATCATTCGTTAATTTATCAAGCGCAGCCATTACAGGTAAGCGTCCAATAAATTCTGGAATTAAACCAAATTTCAATAAATCTTCTGGAATAATATGTTGCATGATGCTTTCTTCTTCATTTAAAGCAGAATTAGTTTTACCAAAACCAATAGTTTTTTCGCCTAAGCGGTTTTTAACAATGGTTTCAATTCCATCAAATGCTCCACCAACGATGAAGAGAACATTCGTTGTGTCAATTTGGATAAATTCTTGATGTGGATGTTTGCGGCCCCCTTGTGGTGGTACACTTGCAACTGTTCCTTCAAGAATTTTTAGTAAGGCTTGTTGAACACCCTCACCTGAAACATCTCGAGTAATCGAAACATTTTCACTCTTACGGGCAATTTTATCAATCTCATCAATATAGATAATGCCCTTTTCCGCACGTTCAACATTATAGTCAGCAGATTGTAGTAATTTTAAAAGGATATTTTCAACATCTTCCCCTACATAACCTGCTTCTGTTAAACTGGTCGCATCAGCGATTGCAAAAGGTACATTTAATGTTTTTGCTAACGTTTGAGCCAAGAAAGTTTTACCTGAACCTGTTGGTCCAATTAAACAAATGTTACTTTTTTGCAATTCAACGTCATCTTGAGTTGCAGCTGTTTCTGATTGATTCACACGTTTATAGTGATTGTAAACAGCAACAGAAAGTGTGCGTTTTGCACGTTCTTGTCCAATAACATATTCATTTAAAACATTTAAAATTTCTTGGGGTTTTGGCACATCCGTTAATTCTCGGACTGCTTCATCATAAAATTCTTCATCAATAATCTCTTTACATAGATCAATACATTCATTACAAATATAGACACCCGGACCAGCAACAATTTTTTTTACTTCTTCTTGTGTTTTCCCACAAAATGAACAACGAACGGTCCCGTTATTATCCGTATTGTCGTACATGTTCGTCACCCCTCTAAAAATCAAAAAATGACTGTCATCACAGTCTCTCATCATAATAGCACAAACCACTTTAAAATGCGAACATCTCAGATAGAAAGTTTTATTGTTCTTAGACTTCTTATGGTATACTACATTATATAAAAGCACTTTCATAAAAAGTGATTGTGTTGAAACAAATTGGAGGAATTGTGATGTTAGAACAAATTTTACTAGGTACCTATACTCGAAGAGCCAGCCAAGGCATTTATAAAATTGCATTAGATACGACACAAGGTCGTTTAACAGAAGCGACACTTTTGTTAGAAGAAACGAGTCCTACCTATCTTGCTCTGAGTCAAAAGGGCGAACTTTTTAGCGTCACTAGTGTTGACGGTGAAGGTGGCACTGCCGCTTATCAACCAGAAATGGACCATTTTAACTTATTGAATAAAGTAACTGAGGAAGGTGCGCCGCCATGTTATGTAGCTGTTGACGAAAACCGACAACTTGTCTATGCAGCAAATTATCACCAAGGTATCGTTCACGTGTATCGTATCTTAGAAGATGGTTCTTTGGAAGATGCTGACAAAGTGATTCATACAGAGCCAACTGGTCCTCATGAAAACCAAAACAATGCCCATGTTCATTACACAGATTTGACGCCTGATCAACGCTTAGTCGTCTGTGATCTAGGAACCGATCGTGTGTATACGTATAATGTTAGCTTAGATGGAAAGCTTTCTGAAATCGCTCAATTCGTGACTGAGCCAGGGACTGGTCCACGTCATTTAGTGTTCCATCCAACAAAATCATTGGCTTATTTATTTGGTGAATTAGATAGCACTGTTTCAGTTCTTTCATATGATGAAACAGATGGTTCTTTCACTGAATTACAAAAAGTTTCTACTTTATCTGCTGATTATGATGCGTTTAATGGTGGTGCTGCGATTCGTATTTCTTCTGATGGCCGTTTCCTTTATGCTTCAAACCGTGGCCATAACTCAATTGCTGTCTATGCTGTTTCAGAAAATGGCGAAGCGATTGAACGAATTCAATTAATTTCAACAGAAGGCGATATTCCGAGAGATTTTGATTTAGATCCTTCTGAAGATTTCATCGTTGTCGCTAATCAAGACTCTGATAACTTAACACTTTATCGTCGGAACCAAGAAACAGGCTTATTAGAAATGATTCAAAAAGATGTTGCTGTTCCCGAATGTGTTTGTGTTTTATTTGTATAATTAAGTTGACTATTTCCTTGGAAAATAACAGGAGTCAGATGCTAATTAATGTTTGCATCTGACTCCTGTTTTCTTATTTTAAACGATGGATTAGTTCTCCAATTCTTTAACGTATAAATAAAAAGAGCCAAAGTCTAAGCGATTCATTTGTAAAGATTCATGAATTTTTGTGAACCCTTTACTTTCGAAAAATCGAATCATTCTATGGTTTGTATGATTAGTTTGAGCATACATTTTACGTCTTCCTTCCCAGACTGCTCGTTTCTCCAATTCATGGAACAACAAACTGCCATAACCCTTGGCAATATAATTAGGCGAAGTTGCAAAGCGCTTTAACCAAACAAAGTCTTGTTCCTGCTCCATACATAACGTTGCCATTGAAAAAATCATTTCTTCGCGCACTAGCAAATATAATTGTTTTTTTGTAATGTCTTCTTGGATATCTCCTTGAGAAGGATAGTCCTTTGTCCACTGTGTAATGCCCACAACATCCATATATGCCTTTACTTCTGTTAAAAATTGAAGAATCATCGGTAACTCTTTCTCATCAGCCACTCTAATTTTCATTGTTTATTCTCTTAATAAGGTAACAATAGAATCGACAAGACAATCACACTAATAATGCCAATGATGGTCGGTACACTCGTCCGTTTTAAAATTCTGATGGGACTAACTCCTACTGTTGATGCGACAATCATGACAACTGCTGCTACAGGAGAAATCGTTCTAGTTAAATTCGCGATCATCTGCATTGGCAAGGAAATTAAAATACCATCAATCCCTGCTTTTTCGGCAATCCCAGGGATTAGTTCGATAACCGCATAAAACATTGCCAGACCACCACCGCTTAAAATTCCAAAAAGGGTCGTTGCACCGCTGAAAATTAAGGTCGTGACAATTCCTGCTGAACTTGACGCTTCGACAGATGCCATAATACTATCAATAATTCCTAACGTTTGAATCGCAGACGTGAATAATGAACCGCCTACGACAAGCATCACAACTTGACTAAACCCTTGCCCCATTCCTTTAAACATCTCGACAGCCGTATCTTGAACCTTTTTAAAAGATTTCAAGCGAAGCGTCTCAACCAATACAGCGATGAAGAAAGAAATAAATGTAAGAACAAAAATATCCATCGTTATTCCTTTAATAAACATTCCTGCGATTCCCACTCCAACAATTAATAATAGCGGTAATATTGGCAATATTGCATAAAATTTAGGAACATCAAATTCTTTTTGTTTGCTTAAGCCTTCTTCATTTAATGAGACATAGGCAGCCTCACCTTCTTTTTTATCGCAGTATTTTTGCCAGAAGTACTGTGCAACCGCAATGATTAATAACGATGGCAGCGAAATTTTGGCATTCCATACAACATAATTTAACACATCATAACCAAGGGTATTTGCGGCGATTACGTTATCCGCGCCTAAAGGTGTTGGCATGATAGTTGCCGTCATTGCAATCACACCTGCAGCAGTTAATGATGAAATCCCCATGCTGGCTAGCATCGGATATAATATAGACATTAAAATAATCGCTAAGCTTGATGCACTAGGAACTACTAGTGACATTAAATTTCCAATTAAAAAGACCACAGGAACAAATAACGATTTACGTTTAATCTTCATTAATGGTTTCACCAAAAAGTTGACAGCCATCTGATTGGCCCCGATTGCATTCATATAGCCTGAATAACCAAAAAGAATCATAATTACAATTCCTGCTGAACTCACTTGTGCAATAATTGTATCTTTAAACTTCAAGAAAATATCAAATAATCCAAAACCGGTTCCTTCCCCTGCAGGATAAATGGGATGGCCTAACATCCATGCACATGCAAGTAGAACAAGCGCACCAATAATTAAGCTGAGTGCGGGATGATAATTTTTTACAATCAAATAGGCTACAACAACTAAAACGACCAATACCAATAAACTTTCAATCATACTTATCCTCCTTCAGTTAATTAATCGCTTTCATTTTTTCGACAACCCATTTTTGAAAAGCTTCAACGTTTACATCTATACAGGCAACGGCATTCGTGTTTTTATGATACTTCATTTTTAAATCCGCAACAGTAGCTCCCGCAGCTGGACCTTCCAAAGCAACTTCAATGAACGTTTCAGTTGTCTCAAATAATTCTGGTGAAGTTAAATAGGCAATCGCACAGACATCATGCATTTTCAAACCTGTAGTTAAACTGCCGCCTCTATAATGACGGAAAAGACCATAAAACATTTCCCCCACTCTACCAAGCGCTCTGATAGCTGTTACTTCATGATTCGTTAACACAGCTTGACTTGTAACATCTAATCCTACCATTGTTAGCGGGACACCTGATTGGAAAACAATTTGTGCAGCGTGTGGATCGACATACGTATTAAATTCGGCACTTGTATTTGTATTTCCCCTTGCTAATGAGCCACCCATCATGACGATTTCTGCAATATTTTCTTTGACTTCTGGATAGAGGGTCAGTAACAAAGCAATATTCGTTAATGCAGCAATTGGAACAATGGTCAAAGGAACATCACTAGACAGAATTTCTTTTCGCATAGCTTCCACTGCATGAATATCTAAACACGTAGAGATAGGTTGCGGAAACTCAAAGCCATCCATGCCAGTCTCCCCATGAATCTCAGCAGAATCTTCCAATTGAATAAGTAACGGACAATTACACCCCTTGGCTACAGGAACCTTTTTCCCAAAAAAATCGACAAGTTTCAAGGCATTATTTGTTGTTTTTTCTACATCTACATTCCCTGCAACCGTCGTTATTAAGCGAACTTCTAGGTTAGGATGATTCAGTGCAATCGCTAAAGCTACAGCATCATCAATTCCTGGGTCCGTATCAATAATGATTGGTCTTTTCTTTGTATCCATTTTTCTTCCTCCATTCACATTTAGGAAAAACATTTCCGGAAACGTTTTCTTAATTTGAGATTAACAGCGCTTTCATTAAAAGTCAAGCAGAATTTCTAAATAATAAATAATTAGGCTTTTTCTTGACTTTCTGCTTTTAGAATGCTTACTATAAAAAAGAGTTCAGTGAAAGGACGAAAATGATGAATATTAAAGATATTGCAAAATTAGCTGGCGTTTCCGCTTCAACTGTATCCAAAATTATAAATAATAAAGATCAAACTATTAGTAAAGAAACCCGTGAGCGTGTCTTAAAAATCGTTCGAGATTACAACTACACACCTTACTCAGCAAATCTCGTCACAAATAGTACTACAAAAACCTTCGTGTTATTATTAAATAGCCATGAAACTTTTGAGGCTTGGGTTACGAGCTTTATTGATAAAGCTCAAGAAAATGGCTATAGCTGCTTAATTTTAAATAGTCACGGTAGTTTAGAACAAGAACTGAAAAATATTACCTCGCCAACTTTAAAACAAGCCAGTGGCATTATTTGGGACCCAATCAATGAAAACAGTAAACAATACGCGAAATTTATAGAAGAATTAACGATTCCTTACTATTTCGTCAATCACTCAACTAACGAATTACCTTCTCTAGCGGGTCTTTATGAAGAAGCTAGTTATGTTTTAACCCAAGAATTATTACAGAATAACCATAAAAAAATTAGTTATTTCGTCACTAACCCAAAATATAAAGAAGCAATTATTGCAGGCTATAAAAAAGCCTTGTTTGATGTCAATTTACCCTTTAGTAAAGAAAATATTTTAACTACTATCCCTGCTGATTTCAGTAATCAGCTTATCACAGATGGGATTACGGGTATCCTTACTGATGACTATACCCAGGCTGTTTTTTTGGAACAGCTTTTAAAGCAGAGCGGTTTGCGAACCCCCGATAATTACTCTTTACTCGCAATTAAGCGAAAAATTGATCGTTCATTTTTACCTGATCATATTTCTTCCGTCTTATTAGACACAGAGACGTTTGGCAGCCAGTTAGCCTTATTATTGCTTAACAAACGCAAAGAAAAAACAGCCTTGATTAATGAGGCTGAAAAATTGGTGCTAGATCACAAAAATACATTAGGCATGTCTAGTGTTAATCCACATAGCAAAATGATTGTAGTGGGTAGTTTAAACGTTGATAATTATCTGTATTCAACAAATTTACCACATAACGGCAAAACAAATTTTTTGTCTAGCTATGCTAAATTCCCCGGCGGAAAAGGATTAAATCAAGCTGTTGGCTTAACCAAACTGGGCCATCAGGCCACCTTAATTGGTTGTTTAGGCTCAGACACAGATGCGAATTACTTATATAAAGAATTAGAAAAATACCACGTTACGACAGATGGTATCACACGTATTCAAGATACTGAGACTGGTCAAGCTTATATTTATGTTGAGACAAGCGGCGACTCCATGATTTCAATCTTACCTGGTGCAAACACAGCGCTTACGCCTAAAAAAATCGCACAGCAAAAACACCTATTTATGGATGCCAGTTTTTGTCTCATTCAAACAGAAATTCCTTTGTCTGCTGTAGAGAAAGCTTGTGAAATCGCCCAACATTCAGGGGTACCGATTATTTTAAAGCCAGCTGCTATTCATCATATTCCAGTGAATATACTAGAAAAGGTTGATTTTTTCATTCCCAATGAAGATGAATTATTGGAACTTCAACCAGATACTGGTACATTAGAAGAGAAAGCGGCGTACTTCTTAGAAATGGGCGTAAAAAATGTCATTGTTACTTTAGGAAAAAAAGGCGTGTTATTAAAAACACCCCAAGTGTGCCACTATTTCCCTGCAACAGAAAATATAGCTGTGGATAGCACTGGTGCCAGTGACAGCTTTATCAGCGCGCTCGCCTCCTATCTTTCGAAAGGTTATCCGACTGAAGCAGCCATTCAAATAGCAATTCAGGCTGCAGGATTTTCAGTTTCTAAAGAAGGGGTGATTGATTCTTTAGTTGATCACGTCACTTTGGAAAATTATTTGATAAAAAAAGAACCCGCTCTTTTTGCTCATCGTAACACCTGTGTCGACTGACACAGGTGTTTTCCTGCTGAATATCTTGTTATTTTCTCATAAACCAATGAGAATTGTTCTTTTTTATTACAATTTATTAGGCGAACTATTATAATAAAAGAGAAGTTATTACTAAGGAGTGAGTCTCATCAAAACACAAGATGCCATAAAAACATTTTTACTTTCAAAGAAAACACAAAAAAAATTGGCTGTCTTTTTATACTTAGCAAAACAAACAAACCTTGATTTATCTAGTGTTGCCCGAAAATTCGATCTTTCTACTAAAAATTTATCAATTTATCTTCGTGAAATTCAAGAAGACTTAGCAACCCTTCCTGAAAATACCTTAGAGATTCAGATCCATCACGGAAAAATTTCATTACATACGACTTCCAATGATTTTCTTTCCCACTATTTTTTATTATTTAATTATTACTGTGTCCATTCTACTGACTTCATTCTTTTTCAAGCAATTATCAAAAAAGAAAACAATTCTGTCTGGAAAGTGAGTCAAGAAACTAATTTTAGCTCATCTTACATTTACAAACGGTTAAATAACATTAATAAACTATTTGGTTTGTATGGAATTTCCGTCCATTTTTCCCCCTCCGCGAGTAAAGTGATTACAGGTTCTGAATTTCAAGTCCTATATGCTTTTCTTGATGTCTACTGGACCATCTTTTTAAATACCTTAGCCTTACCACGTTATACCTCTACTTATTTTGAAGATATACTGACGCAACATATTAAACCAGAAATTCTTGAACGCTTGGAACACGCTTCTCTACTAAAATTAAATTTACTTTTACACATCGCAAAATATCGCTTTCCATATACTTGTGAAGATGATCTCCAAAAAGAATTTGAAGAACATCCTTATTTAAGGCTTTTCTCAGACTCAAAACAAACTATTTTTTGTTCCCAATCAAATTTTTCAGAAGATCAACAGCGGGTTGTAGATATCATTGCACCCATTGCCATTGATAATTTTGATTCAGCAAAACGAGCCAAAGATTTACTGGCTGCTCTAAATGAAATTTCTTGCCCAGAATATTTCTACGTTGATTCTTTATTAACCAATTTTTGCGAAGTTTTTCAAATTCCAAAAATGCGTGAATTTGATCGTCATTACTTCTTACTTATTTTATTTAAAAATATTATCTATAACCAATTATTTATTTCACAGCAACCAAATACCGCAATTCTAGATTTTTTAGTCAATAAAAATAGTACTTATCAAAAAGATTTACAGAAAGAAATTTATGCTTTTTATCAAAACTTTTCAGCGCATTCCCCTTATCAGTTAAGATTTAAGGATCAGGAGAACCCAATTTGGACAGGTGAATTGTTGTTACGAATTTATAAGCACTATAGTCCCCGCAAAAAAATTAAAATTGGTGTTGCATATTCTCGCGATTTTTACATTGCTAGCTTTATTATGATGAAAATCAAGCAAGCATTTAGTGAGGATATTATTTTTGAACGAACCGATTTTTCTAGTTGTGATATTGTGATTACTGACTATCCCTTATTTGATTTACCAAAAGAAATAGACCGAATTTACATTTTAGAAGAAGAATTAACCCGAGAAGATTGGGAACTAATTTTCAGTAAAATAAGTATCGCCATTTTTGATTTGCAATATTAAAACAAACATCAAGCGCCAACCTGTCTCACCAGCCATAATGAAAACAAGCAACCTACAAACCACTTCTGCCAGTTTTAGTCTGACAGAAAATAGTTTGTA
The DNA here is from genome assembly GCF_051711925.1 of Enterococcus sp. DIV2385. Lineage (NCBI taxonomy): Bacteria > Bacillati > Bacillota > Bacilli > Lactobacillales > Enterococcaceae > Enterococcus > Enterococcus sp. DIV2385. The sequence goes on from NZ_JBIONV010000001.1 coordinate 1,659,639, forward strand.
GGTCGCTTGTATATTGCTGTTCTTTTCTATGTTACCTTCAAAGACAATCTAGTAACGTACTTCAGTCCTTAAAGTGCTACGCTTCCACCGCTGATCAGTTTTTAAGCCTGAGACGAAGATCCAAAGTGTTTTTTGTCTCAGGCTCTTACATTTTTTCAACAAAGGTATTGCTAGGCGCTACTTGAAGCTGAAAACTATTTTCTCTATCGAGATTCCTCATCAGTAGACTCAAATTTAAAACTTTTTTCTATAAAAGCGACTTCTTTTGCGTATGTTTTTACAAAAGAAGAATAGTCTTTGGAATCTTTGACCTTTTCCAATTGGTCAACAGAGACTTCTAATTCAAATCCTGTTCCATCTTTAAAGAGATAATATTTTGAGATGTCTGTATATCCTTGATTCCGTTTTAAAATATAGCCGGTTTGTACATCAGCAATTTTATCAATTGGATATGCTTTGATAAACTCTTTACTTGTATCTAAATAATCAGAAAGACTGTTGATAAGATTGCCAGAAAGGTACATACCTGCCGATGTATAATAGTCTCTTTTTTCATAAAAACTGATATTGCCTAGATATTTTGTATCTGGATACTCCTCTGTAGAAGGTAAAATTAAAAAGTTCTTTCCGCCACTGGTTTCAATATCGGCATCGCCGATAATTTCTATTTGGTAGCCTTGATTAAATAAAAGTTTATTTTCTTCTATTGTGACTTTTAGTGGTTTTTCTAAATCAACAGGTCCAGTTGTGGTAAGTCCAGCTTCTTTTAAAGGATAAACATCTTCTGATGAAGCGGAGTAATCCCAATAATCATCTTTCTCCGCAAGATCAATATATACTATAAAGCCAATTGCTACAGCAATGCCTATCCAAATAATTTTTTTGTTCTTTTTTTGTTTTTTCTTTTTTTTCGTCTGTGGTTTTACCACTTTTTTATTGGGGTTAGGAAGTTGCTTTACTGTGTCTGTTCTTGTGACAGGAAAAAACGACCATTTTGGCTTTTGAAAAAGCGCATCATATGTATCATAAAAATTCTTTTGTTTAGCCATTTTTTCTCTCCACTAATTTTTTTGATAAGGCAATTTCCTCAGATGCTTCGGAGACTAATTTTTCGTAATCATCTGTGATACTTTCCGACAACACTCTTATGGTACCTAAGATACCATTGGTTGCAAGTGTTATTTCTTCTGTTGACAATTTATCTTCTTTAATGCTTAAAAACCGTTCTGATGCTCGTAAAATCTCTGGTACCTTATGATATAAAAAATCACTAAAATGAGTAATTGCTTCAGGATACTTCACTAAGTGTTTAAAGATGCCCTTAGCGGAAGCAACACCCAGTTCTACTTGTTCAATTTTTTTTAAATTTCGTGACTTATTCGTTAGTTCGTTTAAATAAATAATTTGTTTTTTTAATTCGTCCATAATTCTTTGGTACATCTCTAGGTCACTGTCCGTTAGATGGTGCGTCGTTTGATATTTTTTTAGATTTTTTTTATAACGGAAATACGTACGACCATTTCTATAAATAACCCAACCAATGTACCCAGTCCCCACTAACAAAACCATTATCCCATTCAAATCATGCACTCCTTTTTAAATTAGTATATATTACTGAATAACACACTGTCCAGCTTAAAATTGACAAATAAGTATGAAATGTTACTCCCCCAATTACTTGTGCACTTTTATTGTATCATATAGGAAAATTGTTCTGTTCCGCATTTGGACAAATTGTCTAAATGTCTAAGGAAATCTTTTTTGGTTTAATATGTAGCAAAAAACACTTGCAAGAATTGATTACTTCTCACAAGCGTTTTTTATTGTCTAAAACAACTATTTACATTTCATTTTATTAAATAGTGAATAAATAAATTACTGCAGCTAATGAAGCACCTAAGATAGGTCCCACAATTGGCACCCAAGAATAAGCCCAATCAGAATCACCTTTTGTTTTCACAGGAATAATTTGGTGCGCTAAACGAGGTCCTAAATCACGTGCAGGGTTAATTGCATAACCTGTAGGTCCGCCTAATGATAGACCTAGTCCTAAGACCAAAATCCCAACAAGCATTGGGTTAATGCCAGCCGCTAAGTCGTTTTGAGAAAAGGCTAGTAAGCCAAAAACCAAGACAAATGTGCCGATAATTTCTGTTAAAACATTGGCTGGATAGTTACGGACAGCTGGACCAGTGGCGAAGGTTCCTAAAATAGCACCTTTGTCTTCTGTAATGTTCCAATGGGGTAAATAAGCTAACCAGACAACTAAACCACCAATAAAACCGCCTAGGACTTGAGCTACGATATAAGGTAAAACCATGCCCCATTCAAAGTTTCCAGTAATTGCCATCGCAACTGTTACAGCAGGATTTAAATGCGCTGGACTCATATACCCAGACATGTAAACAGCTAATGTAACAGCAGCGCCCCAACCTAAAGCAATAACGACCCAACCAGAAGCAAAGGCTTTGCTTTTCTTCAAGTTAACTGCGGCACAGACGCCATCCCCTAGTAAAACTAAAATCATCGTTCCGAAAAATTCACCGAATAATTGTGTCATCATCGAAGTTCCCATTTTTTCTTCACCCTACTTTCAAATTTTTTAAATCTGATTCTTCAATTACTTTTTCTAATGTTTCAATGTGTCGTGCTCTTTCTTCCGCTGTCCATTGATAATGCTGTGCCATTTCTTCAATGACTCCCGCTTTCACTTGGTCCAAACGATCACGCATAAATAATAAGTGGTTGGTCCGTCGCAATAAAAAGTCGACGGGTGTTAAAGCCATTTCTTCTTCCATCGCATAGTTTAAAGAGACAGTTTCTGTTAAGGTTAAACCAGGAATTACTTTGGCATCATCAATCATTTCAAAAACAGTTGGTACGTTGGAGCCATATAAATGAGCTAAGTATAGTGCATCCTTTTCACTTAACCCTTTAGATACGCCATGTTTTGCCAACGCTTCTAATTCTTCGTCTACCGTTGCAGGGTTCAATTTCCCGCCTGAAACTGGATAGTTTTTAGAATCTATTAAGGTGAATTCTTTCTGGTATTCTTCTGCTAAGATGGTTTGAATCATTTTCATCGCACCTTCTGCCATTTTACGATAATCTGTTAATTTCCCACCAGCCAAAGTGAGCAAGCCATCCGCTGATCTTTCCAATGAGCTGCCTCGAGAGACAGCTGAAGGATTGACTTTATTTTCCACCAAACTGTCTTCTAGATGGTTTAGGACTTCTTCAATTTCTCGTTTATCTGTTTGATTTTTTTGGTATCTGTCAACGACATCAATGACTTCATCAATACTTTTATCTGAAAGTTTGCCATTGTTTCCCCCATTATAATCTGAGCCACCGTTAGCAGAAATTAAAGGTCGTAAGCCAGCCCAGCTGGCTTCAATATCATCAATTGTCAATTGTACCTCTGGATAACGATTATTGACTACTTCCAATAGGTAATCCACATCACTTTGTTCTACTGTTGGATGTTGAAAGTCTCCATGGTAATCTGTATCCGTCGTCCCAAAATATGTTTTTTCTTCTCTTGGAACAACGAAGACCATGCGGCCATCTTGTTTACCTGTATCAAAATACGTTGGTTGAGGAACATTTAAACGGCTTTTGTCGACAACTAAATGAACCCCTTTCGTTGGACGCATTTGTGGTGTAAATGAATCGTTTTTGTCTAAGCCTCTTAATTTATCTGACCAAGGACCAGTAGTATTAATTAAAACATCTGCGTGAATCTCAAACTGTTCATCAGTTAGTAGGTCCTTTGCTTGAATACCAGTAATTTTCCCTTCATCATTGTATAAAAAGCCCACCGCTTGAACCCGACTCACAGCATGTGCCCCGTCAGCTACTGCTTGTTTAATATTTTCAATAACTAAACGAGCATCATTATTTCGGTAATCTAAATAAACACCGCCACCTTGTAGACCTTCACTTTTTAGTTGTGGCTCACGTGCCAAAACCTCGTCTTTTGTTAACAGATAGTTGGCGTACTTGGTACCTGTTACATCAGCTAACTGATCATATAAATCCATTGCTATTTTGACAGAAAATAGATTAAATGTTGCATTTGGCTCATCATAAATCGGCAATAACATGGGATCCGCTTTAGGGATGTGTGGCGCAATGGATTGAACGACGGCTCGTTCTTTCACTGTATCTGCCACCACCTCCACGTCAAACGTTTTCAAATAGCGGATACCACCATGAACTAATTTGGTTGATCGTGAAGAGGTGCCCTCTGCGAAATCCTGCATTTCAATTAACCCTGTCTTCATTTTAGCGGCACTGGCTTGCAGGGCAACGCCTGCGCCAGTAATGCCACCACCAATAATTAAGACATCTAAGTGTTGTGTTTTTAAAGCGTCGATTGATTGTCGGCGTGTTTCTATTGAGAAAGTCATAGAAAATTCCCCTTTTCCATTTACTTATTTTTACGTTTGAATTGTTGGGTAGCTGCTACTGCTTGTTGCCAACCTTCATATAAATCTTCTCGTTCTTCTTCCGCCATAATTGGTTCAAATTGTTGTCCTTCTTCTTGGAATGCTTTGATTTCTTCTAAGTCTTTCCAGAAGCCAACCGCTAAGCCCGCCAAGAAAGCTGCGCCTAAGGCCGTTGTTTCTAAGTTATGGGCTCTTTGAACAGCAGTGTTTAAAATATCTGCTTGGAATTGCATCAAGAAATCATTGTTTGCTGCTCCACCGTCTACTTTTAAGACGGGAATATCTATGCCTGTATCTTCTTTCATCGTGTCAATAATGTCACGAACTTGATACGCAACTGCTTGAAGTGTCGCTTTGACAAAATCTTCTCTCGTGGTACCGCGTGTTAATCCAAAGACAGCCCCACGCGCTTGTGAATCCCAATATGGTGCGCCCAAACCAGTGAATGCAGGAACTACATAAACTTCATTGTGCCCTGTTGACGCTTTGGCTACTGCTTCAGATTCAGCAGCCGTTTGCAACATTTTTAAGCCATCTCGTAACCATTGAATCGCTGAACCAGCCACGAAGATACTTCCTTCCAAGGCATAATATACTTTGCCGTTAATACCATAGCCAATAGTGGTAAGCAGATTATTTTTAGAAAGTTGAGGTTCTTCGCCAGTGTTCATGACAATAAATGAGCCTGTTCCATAGGTATTTTTAACCATCCCAGGTTCAAAGGCCATTTGACCAAATAAGGCGGCTTGTTGGTCACCAGCCATCCCAGCGATAGGAACTTCACTTCCGTAAAAATGGTAATTTTTTGTTAATCCATACACTTCAGAGTTCGAAACGACTTTCGGTAACATCACTCGTGGGATATTTAAAAGATCCAAAATTTCTTGATCCCAATCTAAATCATGGATATTAAACAACATCGTCCGACTTGCATTTGAATAATCAGTGACATGAGTATCTCCCGTTAATTTCCAAACGAGCCAAGTGTCAATTGTCCCAAACATCAATTCTCCATTTTCTGCACGTTCTTGCGCACCTTCTACGTGATCTAAGATCCAACGAACCTTCGTTGCTGAGAAATAAGCATCAATGATTAACCCAGTTTTTTCATGAATCATTTCGCTGTAGCCATCTTCTTTTAGTTGATCAGCAATAGGTGTCGTTTGGCGTGATTGCCAAACAATTGCGTTATAAATGGGTAACCCAGTTGCTTTGTCCCAAACAACGGTTGTTTCCCGTTGGTTTGTAATCCCAATTCCGGCAATATCCGTTGGTTTCACTCCTGACTCAATTAAAGAACCTGCAATAACGGATTGAACAGAATTCCAAATTTCATTGGCATTATGTTCCACCCAGCCTGCATTAGGAAAATATTGAGTAAATTCCTTTTGTGAACTACCAATTTTGTTTCCTTTTTTATCAAAAATAATTGCACGAGAACTAGTCGTTCCTTGATCAATCGCCATAATGTATTTTTCTTCTGCCATGATAATTCCTCCTAAACGTTTTTGAAATCGTTTTCTTTATGTCCCTATCTTACAAACAAAAGTATAACTAAACATGTCAAAAACTTTTTTTATTTTAAAAAAATTGAAAGGATTTCTACTAAAACCAACAAAGATAACGCTTTCAATAATGCTTTTATTATCTCTAATTTTTCAATAAAAAGAAACATTTTTGTTTAAAAAAGCCTAATTTTCGACTTTTAGTTGTAAAAAGGCTGGTGCGAGGATCAGAAAATTTCCGTCACACCAACCTTTTGTTTATTTCTCCCGCAAGGTGCGTATTTTCTTTTTTAATTGTTGCACATCATAGGTCGAACTTAATTCTGACAAAACATAGACTTCCGGTGTTCCTTGATAGCTCGTTTGCTGATAATTGGTCACAATTAAATCATATGTTTGTTCAGGCTGATACCTCTCCACCAGCGTGCCATTCATATTTTTAAGACTAAGCATTAATACTTGTGTTAACGCCGCTTGATAAAGAGCATCCATTGCTAAGTGAATTCCAATTTTTATTTCACCAATCATTTTAAATTCAATTAATGCCAACACGCTTAAATATTTGACCAGAGAAAGTTCATGCAAACTATCTCCTGGTTGATACGTTTCATCAAAACAAGCTAAAGCTTTTTCTAATAACGTTGTTGAAAAAGAAGCTAATTCCCGACTAGATAATTGCTGTTCTTTTTCCCAGATATGGGCCCGATCAAAAACTTCCAATTCTCCTTTAAAAAAATACAGTTTTCCATGAATTTGTGAAAAATAGTAAGCCATGGTTTTCTCAAGAGTAGGTTCAAATTTATGGGGCCGATAATACAAGACCACATTTTCCAAGATAAACGTATCAGCTAAAGAAACAGCGGAACGACGTCCCCGAATTAAGGAATATTCATCAAAAGCTGATTCTGGTAAGACCGACATTGTGATTAGAAAAACAAAATGAATCATGCTTTCTCCTTCGTCTAATTCTAATGAATAGCGACTAGAAAAACGGAAAAACAATTGTCGAACTTGCTTAAATAACGGATCTTCTTTAAAATCACTCATTTTCTTTCTCAATTGTTGATATTTTTTTGAAGTGACCGCTAGGCGCTTTTTCGTAATACTCAACCAAAGGCTAACTTTTAACGCATTATGTTCATTAAAAGTAAAACCTAAGCCAGTCTCAATCCCTTCAATTATCCGTTTATTTAACGGCGACATCGTTTTTTTCTGGTGTATTTCATAGGGAGTAATATACCAATACAACTGAAAGTAAAAGTAACGAATCTGCAATTCTTCTCCCTGTAGTTGTCCATTTTTTATTTGCAAATCAAAGGCGGCTAACAATTGATTGAGTTCCTTAATCTTTCGAAATAAAGAAGACTCACTAATCATAAATTTAGTCGTTAATTGAACAATAGAAAACTCTTTATTACGATATAAATAATCTAAAAGTTGAAATTTAAGAGACTCTTTTACAAATGCTTCAATTAAATGATTCAACGAAAAAAAATCCGATAAGGTGATTGATAGCTGTTGGCCATCATAAGTAAGCTGACAATCCTGTCCAAAAGGTTTCAAAAAATAATGTAAATCCTCTAAGTCTTTTTCAAAGGAGGCTTTTGTGACCGCTAAGAATGCTGTTAAATCAGAGACTGAGCAGGTGCCGCCTGCTAAGATGGTTTGTTGCACCGTTAATAATTGTCGCATCGCTTTCTTTTCTAATAACGTCTCAACTTTCATCGTTCTCTCTCCAATAAGCCGAAGCACCCATCAAATTTGTAATATCATAAATATTGGTTAAGGAAGGTTGATAAAAATAATCTTTTTGTAATAGGTCTGTCAGTGTCTGACCTGTTTGGATACTTAATGCTAACGTATTTATTTTTTCTAAACAATTGTTTTTTGAACAAAGCTGTGCCCCAAGGACCCGTTGCGTCACTTTATCATAGATTAATTTGCCTAAAATTTCTGTCCCATGTTGTAGAGGCGGCGCTGGCTGTCTAACAATTACGGAAGCAAGTGTTTGCGGAAAAAATAAACCTTCCGTTTCGGTTAGACCTGTACTAGCAAGGTAATAGTCCCCCACTTTTGTTCCCATTGTTCGCAAAGAGCCAATGAATCGGTGTGTTTTTTCTTCTAAATTGTTGGCGACTACTAAGCCAGTTCGTACCGCATTGTTCACTAACGGAGCATAAAAAGTTTCCGCGACTGGTTCATTCATAACTGAAATGCAATCTCCGATGGCAAAAACATTTGGCACTGAAGTTTGTAAATAAGCATCCACCGCGATTGTCTGATCCAGATTTCGTTGAATTTTTTTATCCAAATAGGCTAATTGAGGATGTAAGTTTAAAGCAAAAATCCCACTGTCACAAGAAATTTTCTGTTCACTTGTTTCAAGAACAATACCATTTGCTGTTTCTTCAATTCCTAGGACCGTTTCTTCAAAATGGAAAATTACTGCTTGTTTTTCCAAAGATTTTTGAACTTCTGCGACCATTTCTTTATCAAAATATTTAGGCAATAGATTTTCCAAGCTTTCAAAGACATGGACCGTTTTCTTCATTTTCACAAGAAAATCAATAGCTTCCATTCCAATGGGTCCTGCACCAATGACGGCTACTGTCTGGCTCTTTTCCAGTAATGGAACAGCCGCTAAAGCACCTGATAAAAATTTATATTTGAGTAGTTTTTCTGTTTGACTACCACGAATTTGCGTGGAAAACTGGCTCGCGCCTGTCGCTAAAATCAATTTATCATAAGAATACCACTGTTGCTCTTCCTTTCGTGACCAAGCAATCAATTGGTTCTCAACATCCATTGCCACGACTTCTCTATTTAAAAGCAACTGAATCTTTTGACGACGTAATTCCTCTTCCGTTATGTAACGTGCTTCGTGTAATTCATTGATGGTATGATTAAAATACGCACTTAAGCCACCAGATAAATACCCCACTGTTGCTTGTTTATCAATTAAAGAAATTTCTGCTTGGGGATATTTTTTCCTTGAAGCAATTGCTGCGGAAATACCTGCGAATGATGCACCAATAATCACAATTTTCATTTGTTTCCTCCTCTGTCAGGACCTACTATACTTCTCTCAGTTTATCATGATTAAAAAGAATGCTAAAGCAACAACTATAGTTTTCCCTTAAAATAATTATTTTTGCTGAGCGCATTGCTTTTCAAGCACTTTCATTTTCATTTATAATAAATGTTACTACTGTTTGAGGAGGAGTTTTCATGTCTGCAACGAAAGAGCAATTGGAACTATTTTTATTTTATTTATCTGAAACCCATACAAAAAGTTTATCTTTGCATGACTTAGTTACAAGTCGACCACGCCCAGAAGAAGCGCGTATTTTATTAAATATTAACGAGGTTTTCACTTACTACCATAGCGCTCGTGTTCTCTACACAAGTGTTCCTGCTCTTGAAAACAACAAGTCTGAGCCTTTTTTCCAAGCCTTCGAAAATTTTTATTTTGAATTAAAACAACATTTTTTCAATGAAGAAGATGAAACCAACCAATTGAATGAACGTCTAGAGGAAATGAAAATTGCCTTTGAACAATTGACGGATGACTACAATGTTCTATAATAGAAGAGAACAATTCGTTGAGAAGGGGTCCTTATGAAGCAAGAAGAAGTGATTGAACGTTTAAAAGAAGAACTAAATTTGCCATTTTTTAATGGTACGCTAGAAGAAAAGAACTATTCTGAAGCAGATTATCAACAAATCAAGAAAGAGTTAATTCAATACTTTGATGATTATGTGCGAAATGTTGAAAATTAAAAAGAGAAAAAACTTCGTTTAACGCGAAGTTTTTTCTCTTTTTAATTACTTATTTTTTAAAATCATCATAGCTTCAAAAGGTTGTAATTCTAGTTCCTGTATCACTATTTCCCGTGGATAGTTAGCCACTAAGATTCGACTTCCCTCAGTTAAATTAATCCCTGTATCAAAACGAATAGTTTCACTTGTAAAATTCGATACAACCAAAAGGGTTTCATCATCGAATACTCGCTTATAGGCAAACACTTGATTATTTTCTGCATCAATTAATTCAAAATCTCCTTTAACAAAAATCGGCATTTCCTTCCTAAATTTAATTAGTTTTTGATACGTATAAAAAACCGAATTTTTATCTTCAAGTGCTCGCTCAACATTTACCTCATCGTGAGTAGGACCCATTAACCAAGGTTTGTGAGTAGAGAAGCCATAATATTTTTCATCCGTCCATTGCATAGGAATTCGACAGTTATCTCGTGATTTTTGTCGTAATGCCGCTAAAGCATACTCTTTTGAATCGCCCCGTGCAATCATCATATTGTAGGCATTAATTGATTCACGGTCATCGTATTCTGAAATATTTTGAAAATAAGCATCTTTCATGGCAATTTCTTCCCCTTGATAGACAAAAGTTGTACCATGTAAGCCAAATTCTGTAATTGCTAAATTTTTCGCACTTTCAATCCGAAATTCCTCATCATCTAAAAAGCGTGCCAGCGCACGTGGTTGATCATGGTTCGTCCAGAACAAAGCATTCCAGCCGCCTTCATTGTACATTTTTTGTTGCCAATACGCCATTATTTTTTTTAGTTCAGTTAACTGATAGTCACTTACTGCCCATTTCTCGCCATTTGGATAATCAACTTTCATATGGTGAAAGTTAAAAGCCATTGAAAGTTCTTGGCGTTCAGGTTTCGTATATAAAATAACTTGTTCAGGCGTAGTAGATGATAATTCTCCCACCGTCACTAATTGATACGGTGTAAAAACTTCTTTATTCATTAAATGTAAAAATTCATGAATACGTGGTCCATCCGAATAGTACGTTCGTCCGTCATTTTTCGGTGTCTCTAATGTATCGTTAGGAAAGGATTGGTCTTTAGAAATATTATTAATCACATCTAAACGAAAGCCATCAATTCCTTTTTCCGCCCACCATTTCATCATAGTGATTATTTCTTCTCGTAATTTAGGATTTTCCCAATTCAGATCGGGCATTGTTTTTTCATATAAATGTAAATAATATTGTCCTGAGTTGGGCTCGTATTCCCAGGCAGAACCAGAAAATTTAGATACCCAATTATTTGGCTCTTTTCCATTGACAGGGTCTTTCCAGATATAATAATTTCGATAAGGATTATCTTTGCCCTTCAAAGCTTCTTGAAACCAATAGTGTGCAGAAGAAGTATGATTAACAACTAAATCCATCATTATTCGGATATTTTTTTCATGTGCTTTATTTAATAATTCTTCAAAATCAGCCATTGTCCCAAATTTCGAGTCAATGTTATAGTAATCAGCAATATCATAGCCATTATCTCTTTGCGGAGAGACATACATAGGAGTTAACCAAAGATAGGAAACACCTAAATTTTCCAGATAATCTAATTTTTCAATGATTCCTTTGATATCACCAAATCCATCATTATTCGTATCCTTAAATGAACGTGGATAAATTTGATAAATCGTGCCTGATTTCCAATTTTCGTTTGTCATCTTCTATTCCATCCTTAATTTACTGCATTTTTAAAAACATTTTTCTTTTCTATACCAGTTCCCATCACATCATCATCTTTATAACCAAAAAACCAAACGAGTGCCATAGAAACAGTGATACACAAAATTGTTGTCACCCAAAAAACCAGAAAATTATTTGGATTTCCGTTTACCCATTCTTGTGTAGTAGGATTCAATACTCCTTTAGCTGCAAAGTTTGGAAAACCAATTAGCGAACCAGAAAATCCATACATATGGAGATTTAGAAAGCCCGCCGCTCCTGCACCAACAGCTGCACCAATGGAACTCATAATAAACACACGTGGATATTTTAAGTTTACACCATACATTGCAGGCTCCGTTACACCGCAAAAGGCAGAAATTGCAGCTGGTAAAGTTAATCCTTTAACTGGCGCTTTGCGTGTTTTTAAGAATACCGCCAGCGTTCCTGCTCCTTGAGCAAGCATTGTATAACTAGCCAACATATTTAAACTAGACTCACCAGTTGTAGCAATTTGTAATGAAATGATTGGAACAACTAACCAATGGAGACCAAAAATCACCAAACATTGATAGAATCCACCAATTATTAAACCGGCTATCCCAAGTTGAATAACATTTTGTCCATTACCAATTAAAAATTCAACACCAGAACCAAAAGCAGATGAAATCATTGAGATAACAGGACCAACGCCAATAAAAATGATTGATGCTGTCACAAAAAAAGTAATTAACGGTCTAAAAATTGGCTGAAGTACAATCGGTAAAACTTTTTTGAGCCACCTTCCTAAAGGTGCAGCTATAGCCGCTGCTACAATGATTGGAAATATAGAGTACGCATAGTTAGGCAACACAATTGGAATACCAAAATAATCAGCATTAAATGTAGGTCCTGTTGCTCCAAACATCTGAAATAACTTACCTGCAGTTACTGTCCATCCTGTTAAAACACCATGAACATCATAATTTGCTACCGCCGTTGCTCCATTCGTTGTTACGCCAGCTGCCGCAATTGCTTGATTTGCGGTCTCGATTGCTCCTTTTGTAAAATTGACTACTGTTGGATGATCCAAACTAACAATATTACGAATGTTTGGTGCAATCATGGCTGCCCCGACTGCCGCTACGACATATGGATCAGCTTTTAGTTGTTTGGCGGCAGAAAAACCGATTAAAACAGGTAAAAAATAAAATGGAACCATTGATAATGTTGAAATTAATAAATACGTTGTACTGTGTGGATCAAGCACATTAATTAATCCATTCCCTTTTGTGAAAATAGCTAGTAATCCATTAATTAATCCACCAGCAGCTAATAACCCAATAACAGGAATCATGGATCCTGTGATTGTTCCGATAATTATTTGAAAATAGTGAGAAATAATTTCTTTAAAGCCTTGTGGTTGTTTCTTTGGTAATTTTGCTGATTTATCTGTTTGATTTTTAAAATCTTTTGTAGCTAATTGACTATCTACAGCAGTATAAACATCTTCAACCGCTTGACCAATCACCACGTGATACTGATTTAAATTGGTGTTATAAAAAGCTTTTACTGAAGGAACTTTAGGTGCTGAAAGCTTTTCCAGTTCCTCTTGATTTACTTTCTCGATGTCCTTTAAAGTAAATCGCAGACGTGTAATGCAATGAAATACTTTTTCAATATTATCTTCTCCACCAACGCCAACAATAATTGCCTGTGCCAATTCTCGATAATTTGATTTCACTATCTTCTCCTCCTTCATGAGTTTACTGGCCAAGAAACTCATCATTTAACCGCAAACGTTTACAAAATTATTGTAACCTGTTTAAACAAGTTAGTCAACAACTTGTTTAAACAGGTTGCTAAATAATAAAAAAAAACAAAAGCCAACTGGCTTTTGTTTTTTTAATGGACCACAACTTCTGTAAATACATATTTATCCGGTCTATGTTTAGAAATTGTGTATTCAAACAATTTACCTAACTGTGTATAGGCCGTATTTCTAATGATCACTGCAGTATCATAGCTATGGCTGTGCAATAGTTCTTTATCTTCTTTCGTTAATAGTTCAACTGTAATGACGCGTTTTGATGTTGAAACATGTATATTCAACGTTTTTTCCAAGTATTCATAAATGGAATCTTCTGCTATTTCAGTAGACAAACTTTGCACAACATCTTTTAGAAAATAATTTTCATCCACAACGATTGGATCATTTTTTTGCATTCTTAATCGAACAATTCGATAAATTGTTTCTCCCACTTGAAAAGGTAATTTTTTGGTCAATTCTTCCGTCATTACTTCTTCAGAAAAAGATAATACTTTCGTAGACATTTCTAGATGTGTGCGATTAGTGAATTGTTTAAAACTTTCTATTTTATCTAGCGAAACACCTAACGAATGTGGCGTACTTATAATTGAGACACCCTTCCCAGGGATACTAACTGTTAATCCTTGATTCGTTAATTCTTTTAACGCGCGACGGATTGTATTGCGTGAGACTCCATACTCTTTTACTAAAGTATTTTCAGAAGGCATCATTTCATGATAAATACCAGTATCAATTTTATCACGTAGGCTTTCATAAATTTCCATGTACTTAGTTCTTGTCATATCTGCTCACTCTTTCTCCGATGATAATTTCACTTTACTATACTTAAAAGATTTTGACTAGTCTTATTTATGCACGCAACATTACGCACATTTTAAATGATGCTACCTAAAAAACATAACAATGTTTCAAAATAAAAAAATAACAAAAAAAACCACCGGCAGTTTTGCCGATGGAAAAGGAGTATTTACTCAATAAGAGTAAAATGAAAAATAAAAAGGTTGTTGTTGGTATGAATTAATAATACAATACACTTTCTCTTTTGTCCATAAAAAAGACATGAAAAAAATATTAAATTCGTTAGTTATTTTTATTAGTTTTTTATTTTTTCAAAAGAATGTTGCTCATTCGCGTAATGGCAAAGGTTAATTCATCCGTTGCTTGATCCTGCTTTTCCTCTGAAGCATTAAATAAATCTGCATCAATACCTGTTTCTGGATCTGTTGCTAAAATCATTTCATTGCATCCTGCTACATATTCTGTATAAGCATGTTGAAATTTTTTGTGAATGCCAAGTACTTGTGGTGTTGGTTTTAATGTTCCGACTTTTTTGAGCATTAATTCATATTCTTCAGTACCTTCTTTAAATTTTGCTTGAATTTCTGCAATTCGTTCGGCTGTTAAATCATTCACTTTATTCTTATCGATCGCTTGACGAACTTCTTCGTAATATGGATTCATGACTTCGCCAATGTCTTCTGTTGTTTTAACGATATCATTAATTGTTTGAACGTAAAATCCTAAATTTGGTCTCATAACCATCCCTCTTTTCCCTTTTCTCTTTCACTCCATTTTACACTTTTTCTATTCCATCTGACAAGTGGCACTTTTTCAGTCTTTATTCTTTTGATTCTTAACAGAGAAAACATAGTGAGGCATCGTTTTGCCATGGTATGTTTTAATGTATCGATCCCTAACAAGCATCTGGTTTCGAATAGCGACATTCATAGAGGTTAAGTTCGTATCACGAATCGTTGAAATAACTTCTGGAAAATTTAATACATCGAATGCGTACTGTTTTGTCGCTGCGGCAGCTTCAATCGCATACCCTTTGTGCCATTCTTTCACACATAAATGATAACCAATTTCTGGATAGCTCTTGCCTTTTACTAATTGATTGGTGAGACCACACTCGCCGATGACTTCGCCTGTTCGTTTCTTCTCTAACGCCCATAAGCCGTAGCCGCATTCTTGATAGGACTGTAAGTTCCACTTTAGCCAGTTTGCAACCTCTTCATCAGAAAAAGCGTGTTCATAGGCATACATCACATTTTCATCTTGCAAAAATTTTTTCAATTCCACTTCATCTTCCGACTGCCATTCTCTGACAATAAGTCGTTGTGTTTCGAAAATAATTTTCCGTTTCAAGCCCTTTCACTCCTTACATAAAGAAAAATTGACTGGTTTAAGTACCAGCCAATTTTCTTTTCTTATTTATTAAGCACCTTTTTATTAAGCACCTTTACCTGCTTTACGTTGGAAGAACTTCACAATTTCCACAATTGGGATGATAGCAAAAGAAGTACCTGCTACAATTGCCCATTGATATGCATCTAAATGTGTGACGCTGAATAAATCATTAAATCCTGGAATAACAATCGTTGCAGCTAATAGCAAGAACGAAACAAGAATCCCATAGTTAAATGATTTGTTGCGGAATAAGCCAACTTTGAAAATTGATTGATAAATCGACTTCACATTAAAGGCATGGAACAATTGAATTAATCCCAAAGTAGCGAAGGCCATGGTTAAAGCATCGCCGTGTTGTAAATCATACAACGCTTGCGCCGATAAGTTTGTGTTAGCCGCGGTATGTGCTGGGAACATAATTGACATTTTATACACAATCAAAGTCAATGCCCCTTGCGTAATCCCTTGATAAACAACACTGCTTAAAACGCCGCCAGAGAAGAAGTTCGATTTTTTACCACGAGGTTCATGGCTCATCACATCACGTTCTGCTGGTTCCACACCTAACGCAATCGCTGGGAAAGTATCCGTTACTAAGTTAATCCACAATAAGTGAACAGGTAACAAGGTATCCCAATTGAGCATTGTTGCAATAAACAAGGTTAATACTTCCCCTAAGTTAGCTGAAAGTAAATATTGAATCGTTTTTTGGATATTTGAGAAGACTTTACGTCCTTCTTCTACCGCTACAATAATTGTTGAAAAGTTATCATCGGCAAGTACCATATCTGAAGCACCTTTTGATACTTCTGTTCCGGTAATTCCCATACCAATCCCGATGTCAGCAGCTTTTAAGGCTGGGGCATCATTTACGCCATCACCAGTCATAGCAACCACTTTTCCTTCTTGTTGCCACGCTTTAACAATCCGAACCTTGTGTTCTGGTGAAACACGAGCATAGACAGAGTAGTGTCCCACGACTTGTGCGAATTTTTCATCTGACAATTCATTTAATTCAGCGCCTGTGATGACTGCATCGTCGTCGCCTTCTTTGATGATGCCTAAACGTGCCGCAATTGCTTCTGCTGTATCACGGTGGTCACCCGTAATCATAATTGGACGAATACCCGCTTCTTTCGCGACTTTTACAGCATCTGCAGCTTCTTTTCTTTCTGGGTCAATCATACCGACTAAACCAGCAAATGTTAAATCTTTTTCCACAAGTTCAGAACTCATTTCGGCTGGAATCGTCTCAACATATTTATAAGCCATTCCTAAAACACGTAAGGCTTGTTTCGCTAATGAGGTGTTTGTTTTCAAAATTTCTTGACGTTTTGTTTCATCTAATGGACTTGTTTCTCCATTTGATAAGATTTCCGTACAACGTTTCAATAATTCATCTGGTGCACCTTTGACAGAAACTAGGAAGCCACCTGTTTTTAATTCATGAACTGTAGTCATTAATTTACGATCAGAGTCAAAAGGAATCTCTGCCACACGAGGTTCAGCTGCTACTTTTTCGGTTACGTTAAACGCATGATCTAAACCAAATTGTACTAAGGCAGTTTCTGTTGGGTCACCAATTAATGAACCATCTTGAGCGATTTTTGTATCATTCGTAAAGTTCATGATTTTTAAAGCCATATTATCAGCAGGGATTTCTGTGGAAGCAGATAAAACTTGACCATCTGTATACAACGCTTCAACGGTCATTTGATTTAAGGTTAACGTACCTGTTTTATCTGAACAGATAATGTCTGTACTTCCTAATGTTTCAACGGCTGGTAACTTACGGACAATCGCATTTTTCTTGGCCATTTTTTGGGTACCTAAAGCCAAAATAATTGTGACAATCGCTGGTAATCCTTCTGGAATTGCCGCTACAGCTAACGAAATTGACGTTAATAACATGTCAATCCATGAACGACCATTCATCATTCCTACCACAAACATCACCGCTGCAATGACTAAAATGGCAATTGTTAACATTTTACCCAATTGGTTTAAGTTTTGTTTTAAAGGCGTTTCCGTTTCTTGTTCACTTGCTAGCATGCCAGCAATTTTACCGACTTCTGTATTCATCCCTGTGCCAACCACAACGCCAAGACCACGTCCATACGTCACATTACTATTGGAATAAGCCATATTGATCCGGTCACCGATACCAATATCGGTTCCCTCTAAGATGGTTACTTCTTTTTCAACTGGAACAGATTCACCGGTTAACGCTGCTTCTTCAATTTTTAAGCTATTCGCTTCCAATAAACGTAAATCGGCTGGAACGACATCCCCTGCTTCTAATAAAACAATGTCACCTGGCACTAATTCATCACTTTTAACAGTAATGACGTGTCCATCACGGCGAACATTAGCATTTGGTGAAGACATTTCTTTTAATGCTTCAATGGCTTGTTCCGCTTTGGCTTCTTGGATGACCCCAAAGATGGCATTCAAGATAACAACCACTAAGATGATAATCGAGTCTACCACATCATGGGAAAAGACGGCTGAAATGACCGCTGCCGCTAATAAAACAATAATCATAAAATCTTTGAATTGCTCAAAGAATTTCACGGCAAGTGATTTTTTCTTCCCTTCATCTAGCACATTTTCCCCGTACGTTTCTAAACGCTTTTGAGCCTCCTGTGCACTTAATCCATCAGTTGTTGTGTTCATTTTCTCCAAAACAACTGTGTCGTCTTGTGCGTAAAACGCTTCAGACAATTGTGTTTTCTTTTCTTCTGACATGTTCTTCCTCCTCTATTTTTTGCAGCATCCTTCAAGTACTATTTTACATTTCATCAAAAATAAATGAAAAAAAATAGACTTGTGTATGCTACTTCGTCGAACATACATAAGTCTCACCGTTTAAGACAACACCAGAAATTGCTTTCGGAGTTGGTGATGTTGTCACAGCATAAATACTGTCAGTTACTCCCTCATGAAAAAACTATTTAACATTGATTGGAGAACCAATGTTATGAATAATTACTTAATTAGTATACCGTTTTCCACTCTTTTTTTCAAATAAAAGTTCTGCTCATTTGAGAAAAACTGAAATCCTTTCATTCGGATTCCAGTTTCTTGATTTGTATTCGTAAAATACGTTGTTGTCCCCGCTTTCTCGACCAACTAATAACCCAAGAAAGTAAGAAAAGACTAATCACGGTTCCTTCACGAACAAAAATCGGCAAATGATAACTAATGGACAATCCTAGTGCTAAACTGACACAAAAAATATCAACTAAATAACGATAAACCTGAAAACTATAGCGCGTTCTTTCAGAAATAAGTGTACAAAATTTTTCAATGGGAAATTGCAAAACACCTAGCGCAACTACCTGTCCTGTCCCGATTCCTGCTATGATTGTCCCTAAAATAAATAGAACAATTTTAACCAAATAATTTTGAAAAACAAGCGAACCAAATAATTGATATAAGAAAAAATTAATGACAAAACCAAAGCCAATTAACGCCACCAAAATAATCAAATAGTCCTGAATTTTACGCTGCTGATCTAACAACCAACACGTGCCTAAAAAAGCGAAATTGATAGCTGTGGTAACCGTCCCGACTTTTAAATGAGTAAGTGTTGCAAAGGTCACATTAAATGCATTAAAACTACTAACTCCAATGCCTGCTTGAATTGTCAAACTGATGCCCAATGCACTAATTAAATAAAAAAGAAACGATAGCACAATTTTTTTCTTCCACATTATAAAAACTCCTCTACTCTTGATACGTCTATTATGTGCTACAATAGAAGAAACAAATAGGAGATATCTCCTATTATAAGGAGAAAAAATGCTTAAAACAGCCTACCAAGAATCACCGAAACAAGAATTAGCTAAAAATACGCCTTTTTTTAATGAAATTGATTTAAAACACAGTTTTATTATCGATTTTGAAAATCAAGAATTCATTCATCACCAAGCAGAGCCATTAAATTATCTTTTTTATTTAATCAAAGGAAAAGCGAAAATTTTAAAAACAGAACGCAATGGCCGCCAATCCATTGTTCAGTTTTTAACGACAGGTGATTTAATTGGCGATTTAACATTAGTTCAAGCGGAAACGATAACCAAGGACGTTATCGCCTTAGGTGAAACCTGTTGTTTGGCTATTCCTTTAGCTTATGCAGAAACTGTTTTAAAAAACAAGGTACTTTTTATGCAGCAACTCAGCCATTATCTAGGGAAAAAAATGCTCCAACGAGTGGACCACTTTACAACGAATCAGACCTATGAACTAAGTTATCGGCTAGCGGAATTGCTATTGGTTGCCGCTAATCACGAAGATGTTTATAAAGAAAAACATACTGAGATTGCCGAATACTTAGGGGTTAGTTATCGCCATCTTATTTATACCTTCAAACAATTTCGAGAGCGCGGCTTTATTCAAAAACAAGGAACTGCTTATCACATCAACCGCTTAGCGTTACATTCTTTTGTGCAAAAAATGAAGAGTTAAAGTGGTGGATTGTTGACAAATAGTGCGCTTCCCGCTACCCTATTCTTATTAATAAGAAAGAAGGGACAGCAATGGAGCAAGCATCATTTACTGTATCTAGTTGGCAAGAACAACCGATTGACAATCTTAATGAAAATTTCCCAGTGAATCAAACGAGCGCTACTTATCAATTGTCAGGCGCCTTATCTGGGACAGCTTCTGTGGAATACTTAATGACTTATCAAGGCTCTTCAATGGCAGATGGGCTTGAAGCTGTGGCTCAAGTGGTCGGTTTCCTACATTTCGAAGGAACTTATTTAGGAAAAAAAGGCACCTTTACTGCTTGCGAAAAAGGGACGTTTACACAGGGTCTTTTAGACTGCCCAGGTGAACTATTTCAAGCATCAGGTGAGCTTGCCGGTTTATCCGGTCGCTACACTTATGAATTTAGTCAAGAAGAAGCGCTTCTTCATTTAGACTTTGTATAATAAAAAATTTCAAGGAAAGTTGGTGACATTATTTTACTTATTTTAAATTTGGCGGTTGTAAAAGACAATGGGTGTTTTTGATTAGATTAAACTTTTAAGGAGAAAAATCATGAAAAACACCCGAAACACCGTCCCATCATTACTAATTATTATTTTGCTTGTGGGATTTCCACAAATCAGCGAGTCGATTTTCACACCCATTTTACCAGCGCTTAGTTCTGCTTTTAACATTCACGATAGCGTGGCACAATTAACCATGAGTATTTATTTTGTTGCCTTTGCCGTTGGCGTTTTATTCTGGGGAATTTTATCCGATACGATTGGACGTCGCCCAGCTATGTTATTAGGAATTTTATGCTATTTAATTGGAAATATTGGCCTTTTTTTGAGTCCGACATTTCCTTGGCTGTTATTCTTCCGTTTAATTCAAGCATTTGGTGCAAGCGTTGGTTCTGTCATTACCCAATCAATGATGCGGGAAAGCTTTAACGATCTTCAAAGAGGGAAAATTTTTGCTCAAACAAGCGCTGCCCTATCGCTATCTCCTGCCATCGGACCCTTAGTCGGCGGACTTGTTCAAACCTATTTTGGCTATCAGCATGTCTTTAGCACCTTAATTGTCATGGCTGTTCTATTACTTTTCTATAGTTTTTATCGTTTACCAGAAACCTTTCACTTAGGAAATACCTTAACGAAAGCGCCTTTTTGGTCCGTGGCGAAACGCCTTTCCTTCGACTCGAAAGTTTGGTGCTACGGCTTATTGATTGGTGGCATTAATGGTTTATTATTTAGCTACTATGCAGAAGCCCCGTTTATTTTCATCAATCACTTTGGCTTTAGCAGTGTCCAATATGGCTTTCTTGGTTTAGTTTTAGCTGTGTCTAGTATTCTTGCTGCGGTTCTTATCAATTGGTTGCTAGGATATTGGTCAGCGGAAAAAATTGCCTTTGCTGGTTTGCTGCTAAGTATCTTTGCGGCTTGCTGTTTATTAATAATGACACAATTTGAAACAATCATTGGTCTTATTTTGTTTATTTTTCTCTTTTTCTTAGGGATTAATATTACTTTGCCCAATGCATTAAGTATGGCCTTAAAAGGCTATGAATCTGTAATTGGTACTGCCAGTGGGATTTTTAGTTTTGTCTATTACTTGTTTGTTAGTTTCTTTACCTATTTGATTAGTTACTTTCACAATGGTACCATTTGGGTCTTACCGCTTTACTTTTTAAGTTTTGCCTGCCTGTTAGCTTTCAGCTATTATGTCATTGTTTATCGTAAAACTTTAAAATAAAAATCAAAAAACACACGAATATTGTAGTGACCCCAAAAAGTTAGACTTTTTATAGAGTGGATTTTTCCACTCTATTTTTATGCAGTTTTTTGATTGAATTGTCGAAATTCTACTGGGCTTTTCCAGTTAAGTTTTTCCTTGATTCGGTGATGATTGTAATAATAAATGTAGTTCTCAATTGCTTCTATCAATTCATTTTGACTTTGATAGATTTTTCCATAGTACACTTCTTGTTTTAGGATACTGAAGAAATTCTCCATGGGAGAATTATCTAAACAGGTTCCTTTTCGAGACATACTTTGAAAGATATTGTTGTCCTTTAATGTTTGTATATAGACATTCATTTGATAAGCCCAGCCTTGATCAGAGTGAAAGGTGCGCCGATAGGGACAATCATTTGTTTGAGAAATTGCTTCTTTCAGACCTTCCATAACTGTTTTACCATTTGGTTGAGTAGAAAGGCTATAGCTTAGAATTTCACTATTATACATATCCATAAATGGATCTAAGTATAGTTTTTTCTGACGAAAGATGCCTGCGTTATCTGCTTCAAAGTACTTAAATTCAGTTGTATCAGTTGTAATTTTTTGATGAGGAACAGAGGTTTTAAATCGGCGACGAATCAAATTTTTAGCGATTTTACCAACGATTCCTTTATAGGAATTATATTTTCTGGATTTCTTAGTAAAAGCTTTGACTTGTAACTTTAACTTTTGTATTAATCGCTGGACTTTCTTTTTATTCACTTGAAATCCACGTCGTTTCAATTCTTGGGTTATCCTTCTATAGCCATAATGTTGATGTTTTTTACGAATCGCTTGAATTTCTTCTTCAATGATTTGTGTTGAAGCTGTTCTGTCGAGGCGTTTTTGCCAGTACATGTAAGTAGATTTTGGAAACCTTAGGGTTTCCAAAATATCTTTTAATCGAAAGTGTCTTCGGAGACTGTGAATGATTCGTGCGATTCGTTCATTTTTTGTTCGTCCTCTAAACGCAGTCTCCTCAATTCTTTTAAATAGGCATTCTCAATTTTTAACATTCTATTTTCTTTTTCTAGTTTCTCTACTTGAAATCGTTCACTTGGTAGTGGTTGGGGTTCATTTCGTTTCTTTTTAGACATGGTAGGTGGACGTCCTTTCTGTTTAGAGAGTCCCTCTATACCAAACTTCTGATACGTTCTAAGCCAATTCGCAATCAATGATGGATTGTTCATTTTTAGAAGATTAGCTGCTTCTTGATAGGACAACTCTGTTGTTAAATATAACTCTATCGCATCTAGCTTAAATTGAACAGAGTAATTCTTATTTTTTCGACTGCGAAGTAGGCCTTCTTCACCAAGTTCTTTATAGGCATTTATCCATTTGCTTATTTGAGAACTATCTTTAAACCCATACTTCTTTGCGAGAAACCTTAGACCTCCTTGACCAGATAAGTAGTCATGAACAAGTTTAAGTTTAAATTCAAAACTGTATTTTGCCATACAAAAAAACCTCCAAAAGTTAGATTTCTAGGTCTAACTTTTGGGGGTCGGCTCATATTTCGTGTGTTTTTTTTAGCTAAAAAATTGATTTTCTAAACTATATTGCTTCCCTGAAACAATATCATATTGAATCAGTCGGTATTCCTCATATAGTTGTTCTTGCTTTTTATTCATTTCTACTGTTTTTTTCCATTCCCCACCGAGATAGTAATTCCCCTTTTCAAAAGCAGGCAATTGTTCTTGTACCTCATTTAGCATAGCGTAAAATCCCGATTGCGGTAAGCCGCTTTGTTGGAAAAGTGAGGGAGCAAAATAAACTGGACTAATGGTTGCTTGATGCTGATTTTTTTCTGTTAACTGATTCGCCGTATCATACATTAGAAATTCGGTCTGGTGAAGGGCTGCCCCTTCATTCAACGCTTGAATGTTTTCATCATAAATACTTGGTAAGTGATCTCCCCAAAAAACGACTAATGTGCGTTTGGGCATTTTTTCGATTTCTTGTAGGAAATTTTTCAAAGCTTCGCTACTGTAGGCAATATCTTGCAAGTAATTATTGAGCGCGACTTGATTGCCGTTTCCTTGAGAAAAATAATTGGACGTTGTGTATTTATTTTCATAGGGCATATGTGTTTGCATAGTAACTAAATGAATGAATTGCGGTTGCTCTTTTTCTTTAAGCAGTGTCGTCACTTCCTGATACGCTGCTTGATCTGAAATGTAAGGATTATTTTCTAGTTTATCCGTATAGTTCATTGTTTTTTCATTGATAAATTGATCAAAACCTAAAATTTTATACACATCTTTTCGTTTATACATAGATGTATTGTACGGATGAATAGCCGTTGTTTGGTACTTTTGTTCCTTAAGTAATGAAACAATGGAAGGCAATTCCGTCATCTTAGGAATCATCATTGTATAAGGTGTAGTCATTTGGGCATTCATTAATTCCATCGAAAAACTTGTTAGGGCTTCAAATTCAATATTCGCAGTTCCGCCCCCGTAGTTTTGTGAAAGCATCTGGCCACTGTAAGTTTTATCAGCGATTTGCTGATAATCAGCTAAAGGATTACCAATAATGGACAAACCTTTCAGATGATCTGGATTTGAAAAACTTTCACTCATGACAAACACAATATTTGGTTGCTCATTGCTCGGCACTGTTTTCGCCTCGGCCAACTTTTGATATTTCTGAGTAATTTCTGAAATAGCTTCTTTTGAATAACCCTTTGGTTGGTCCATAGCCTCTACTTTTAAATTATATAGAAAACCACCAATAAATCCTGTATTGTAGTAATTCATTTTTTGGCTGTAAGGAATCCATAACGCGGTTTTATTATAGGCTTTACGTAACAAATTTTGCGGATTGTTAAAATCACCAATATATGAAAATAGACCAATCGAAAGAACAAGACTTAACACACGAATCGTTTGTTTTTTCTTCGATAAAAAGAAACTTTTATAAAAGGCTTTTCCTAAGAAAAAAAGTGCTACACAACCTAACGCTACCACAAAAACAAACGGCCATAAACCAACCATTTCTTTTAATAAACTAACTTCTGTGATCATTTTTAAGTCGTCTGGGTAAATAGGTTCGACACGATAAAACATCTTTTGATAGTCCGCAAATCCTAAAACACCTATTATGACACTATATAAAAGAGCGCCAACTCCTAATGAGCCTGCCAAACTACATAAAAAAAGTAAAAAAACGCTTAGCACAAAACAACCTAAGAAAAACTTTTCCGTATGCCACGAAAAAGCAAACTTGAAGGCTAAATCAACAGACAAGTTATTCTGACACCATTGCAAATATAAATTACTAAAAATAATTAATAAGATGAACCCGATTCCATACAAAAGGTAGCGGTAAGGCCATCGTCTAAATTTCTCAACTCTCTTTTTCACATCGATCTCCTATTCAAAAACTAGTAATGTATTTATTTTATGCTTCTTGAAAAAGAATGTAAAGAAGTAGCTAGCAAAGAAGTCTAAGGAATGGTAAAGAAAAAATGTTATTTGTTGCAAAAATAATTTTCCAGTGGTATAGTAACAATGGAATTTCGTTATCAGTTATCGTCGCCTTTTTAGAGTACTTTATGAAAGGAGAATAACTATGACTTACAAAGTAAAAAACATTCAATACCGTATTCAATTAGACACAGACAAAAATATTTTCATTGTTTTTGATGCAAAAAATGAAAGTAAAACAGCAACTGGTCACACAATTGAAGAAGCAATTGCACACTTAAAACAATTAAACTAAGGAGTGACAAACATTTCCATGCAAGACCCTTTAGGTAGTTATTTAAGCTAAAAGCCGTTTAGTAAAGAAAAAATACTAGACGGTTTTTTTGTATCTTCTTCGCCTTTTATTTTTTACATAGTATACTGAAACAAACGGAGGTGTTTTTATATGACCATCATTGCAAACTATATTCGCCAGCAACCCCAACATCAAACACAGTTAACAGAAATCTACCAAGCAATTTTAGCGGTTGTTCCTCAGGAGACTACTGAAAAAATCGCTTATGGAATGCCGACCTTTTACTTAAATGGCAATTTAGTGCATTTTGCGGCGGCCAAGCAACATTTAGGTTTCTATCCTACGCCATCAGCCATCCAACGTTTCAGCAAAGAATTACGCCCTTTTAAAACCTCGAAAGGTGCCATTCAATTTCCCTACACGCAAGAGTTACCTCTTTCATTAATACAGGAAATAGTTAAATTCCGTGTACAAGAGAACATGAAAACAGGGTCTCATTGAGACCCTGTTTTCATGTTCTTAAAATTTTTTCCATCGCTTTTCCCTTGGCCAACTCGTCGATTAACTTATCTAGGTAACGGATTTTTTGCATTAAAGGATCTTCAATTTCTTCCACGCGATAGCCACAAATTACGCCTTTGATCAATTGGGCATTTTCATTAAAATTGGGTGCTTCTTCAAAAAATGTTTCCATCGTTACTTTTTGAGCCAATTGTTGTTGCAAGCCTTTTTCATCATAACCAGTTAACCAGTAAATAATTTCGTCAACCTCCGCTTGCG
Source organism: Enterococcus sp. DIV2385 (assembly GCF_051711925.1). Taxonomy (NCBI): domain Bacteria; kingdom Bacillati; phylum Bacillota; class Bacilli; order Lactobacillales; family Enterococcaceae; genus Enterococcus; species Enterococcus sp. DIV2385. Next base: position 1,685,843 of record NZ_JBIONV010000001.1, read on the forward strand.
TTCGATTTTTACGTTCTGCTTTTTGGATGTATAGCGGGTAAACACTGGCAAAGGTCATTGTATAGATTTTCGGTTTTGTCATTGGTTTTCCTACTTTCTGAAGTATTCTCTCTTCAGTCTACCACAGGCTTGCTGGAAAAAGAGGCTATTTTGTCTTAGTAATCAAATTGACGATAATAACGACGAATCTCTAATGGGTGACAATTCAATTTTTCTACATGCGCATCAATGCGTTGCGTTACCGCATGCATTAGGAGAAATGAAATAACTCGGCCACGATATTTTTCACTAATTCCTGGAAGTTCATACGCTTTCGAATCAATAATTGTATAATTGGCACAGATTTTCGGCAATAATTTTGCTACTCGTTCTGCCAACGGTCGCTGCTCGTCTTCTCCAATAAACAACGTTACTGGCGTAGTTTCATCTACAATTTCTAGCGTTCCATGTAAGAACTCTGCTGCATGAATTGATTTTGAGCGAAGCCAACTTTGCTCTTCCCAATAGCACATTGCATAAGAATAGACCGCTCCCCATTGGTTCCCTGCGCCAATAAAATAGTGAATGCTATCATGACGATGTTTTTCCGCAAAAGCTAAGCCAAACGCATCGGCACTTTTTTCGGCTTCAGCTAAACCTGTAGGCAAATATTCTTCCAATTCTTGGTAATAATTTTCGTAATCTGTAAATTCGTTGTTTTTTTGCATTAAACGATCAGCTACCATAAAGAACTTGATTTGCTCAGTTCCTGGAGCTGGATAAGTCACCACATAATCACATAAATCTGCTAAAAGACTGTCTTTTGCATCGATAAAACCAAATAACGTTGCGCCGACCTTTTTGATTTCTTGAACGGCTTGCACCACTTCTTGTGTTGTCCCAGTAACGGAAGACAAGATGACGAATGATTTTTCTGTTAAACGTTTATTGCCTGTTGTGTAATACTCAGCAGCATGTTGAACATAGATTGGTAAATTACTTTTTCCATTCGCATAAGTAACTGCTTGCATGGCTGAAGCATAAGTACCGCCGATTCCTAAATAATAGACCGCATCAAATCCTTTCGTCCAAACTTGATCAACAACTTTTTCAACATCTGAACGCAAGGCTAAGGCACCTCGTATGTCTTTGATTTGTTGTTCTTCATTAAATTTTAACATGGCTGATTTCCCTCTTTCTTTGCTATTTTACTTTTTAGGACACAATCAAAATCATCAAAAATCCGTTGAGATAAATCAATTCCTTTACTTGTAGCTACTTGATACGCCAAGTATTGAAATGGAATAACTAACAATAAAGGACTAATTTTTTCTTCGACATCACTTGCTAACTCTAACGTATTTGATGCCCTCGTTGAACGCGTTGTAATTGTGTAACATTGGCCAACATAACTGGCTAGATAGTTTCTCAAGGCTTGACTACGTGCTTGAATAGGACTTTGATTTTCAATAAAAAACAAAAGATGTGTAGTATCCGCTTCAAGATAAGGCCCATGCATATAGGCTTCGACTTCAAATCCTTGGGAAGGTAAGCGAACTGTTTCTGTAAACTTCGTCTCAAACTCTTTTGCCGTACCAATATTAGGTCCATAACCAATTGCGATAAATCTTGTCCCCTCTGTTAATTCTTTTTTCGTTTTTTGCCAAAATTGTTCGGTTTTATAAATCACCGAATCGATTTCCTGAATTGCTTTGGCAAGTTTTGCTAATTCTTCTTCAACCTCTACTTTTGTTAATTGATGCTTTTGATAGCCCAGTTTCAAACCAAATAGAAATAAATTTAAAAGTGTTGCCGTATAGCCTTTTGTGACAAAACCAACTGTTTCAAGCCCCATTTTTAAATCCAGGACTTCATCCACAACCTCCGTAATCGGGCTGGTGACATCACTTGTCAAGGCCACTGTTTTTACAGACGTTTGGTTTTTAATTTTTGCAATGGCATCAATTGTTGAAGCACTTTTACCACTTTGCGAAACCGCTACGACCAGATCAAACCGATCATCCACTTTGCCATAATGAGCAAAATTGAACGGCTCTTGGATTTCTACATAAATAGGCGCCACTTCTTCAAGGTAAACTTTAGCCGCCTGACAAGCGTTATGTGACGAGCCAGTTGCTAAAATTAGACAGTGCGTGACCTTTGAAACGTCTGTATCAGTTAATTGAAATTGGTTAAGAATCTGAGTTAGAGCTGCTTGCTCCTCATTTATATAATCCAGCATCGTTTTCATATTTTGCCTCCTAAAATAGACCAATTAATGAGCCAAGAATTCCGACAATTGCCATGCCACCTAAAATCGCTAAAGGTTTTACTTCTTTTTTCAATAAATAAAAAACAAAACCAAAAGATGCAAGCGGTAATAATTTAGGCATGATATCGTCAAAGATACTTTGAACCGTGACTGCATTTTTGCCACTTCCGCTGATTGTAATCGGGATAGTTAAATCAATCATGGAGGCGGTCATAGCACCTACCACCATCAAGCCAATTATTGAAGCGCCTAATGTGAGACTTTCCATCATGCCATTTGCTTGAATTTTTTTGAGAAAACCAGTTCCTAATTTGTAGCCCCAACGATTCAGTAAATAACGAACAATCACATGAGGAACGTTAAAAATGAGTAAAAATAGAATTGGCCCTAACACATTCCCTTGTAAAGCTAACGAAGTTCCAACACCTGTTGCAATCAAGCGTAAGGTTCCCCAGAAAAAGGAATCACCTAAACCAGCTAAAGGTCCCATTAACGAGGTTTTAATACTATCGATTGTTCCAACTTCAAAATTTTCGTCCAGAACATTTTCTTCTTCCATTGCAGCATTAATTCCTAAAATAAACGTCACGATATGCGGCGTAGTATTAAAGAAAGCAAGATGCCGTTTTAAAGCTGCCGCCATCTCTTCTTTTTGAGGATATAATTTCTTTAAAATAGGGATCATGGCATAGACATAAGCCATATTCATCTGACGTTCATAATTCCATGAAAATTCCATTTGAAATGAACGCCAAAAGACTTGATTAAGTTCTTTTTTTGTAATTAAGTTTTCTGTCTTAGTTTTAGAAGTCTTCGTCATCATCAATTACCTCCCCACTTGTTGTTTGTATTGTTTCATTCTTTCCTTTGGCATAATTCATGATATTCACAACAATTACTGCTGTAATGGCACCCAAAATTGCTACTCCTGTTACAGGTAACTTAAAGTAGGCCATTAAGACAAAGCCTAAAAAGAAATATGGCGCTACTTGTTTGTTAATCAGTAAGCGTGCAAGCATCGCAAATCCTAGCGCTGGAATAATTCCCGTTGCAACAGACAACCCATGTTGAATAAATTCAGGGATCAGATCAAGTAAGCCTTTAATGGTGTTGCTACCCACGGCAAATGAAATAGTTACAATGAGCGCTAGCATGAACGATAAGCCAAAGCCTGCAAGTAAATGCATGCGCTCCACCCCTTTATATGCTCCTTCTTCAGCATACTGATCAGCTTTTTGACTCATGATCGGGATGAGCAAACCCAAATAAATATTTTTAAGAATCAACGTTAACGTTGCGATTGGCAAGCCTAAGACTAAGGCTGTTTCTGTTCCTGCGCCAGCAGTAATAGCAAACGCTGTACCAAGAATCCCACCAGTCACTACATCAGGTGGGATTGATGCGCCCACTGAAAAAGAACCGATGAAAGCTAACTCTAAGGTCGCGCCCATGATTACGCCCGTTTTGACATCACCTAATACAATTCCGACAAATAAACCGGTTACAATTGGTCTTGAAAGCAACGAGGTTCCTAAAGCATATTCCGACTGCGCAATAAAAGCGATGCAACCTAAAAGAATCGCTTGTCCTATCATTTGTATTTCTCCTTTCTACAAGACATTTAATGCTGCTACTTTTTTGTCATTTGGGACTTGTCGAATTTCAACTTCACAACCATTTGCGACCAATTCTTTAACCATTTTTTCTTCATCCGGCGTAATATTAATTGCTTTAGAAATGTTTCGAGTATTTTCCCTTACTTTCATCCCTCCTAAGTTAATTTCTTTTATTTCTGGATAAGCAGTAGCCAATCGATAAGCATCTTCCACACTCTCAACTACAATAAAAAGTTTGTATTTTTCTGTAACACCACTTTTTAGTGCGGCAATCGCATCTTCAATCGTTTTAATGACCAGTTTTACTCCTGCTGGTTTAGCTAGCTTAATGGTTGTTTTTCGAATATCATTTTTAGGTACGTCATCATTTGCGATTAAAATACAATCGGCGCCTAAGCCTTGGGTCCATGAAAAAGCCACTTGACCATGTAACAAGCGATGATCGACTCTTAACAATTTAATCATTTCATTTCCTCCTAAAATTCTTCTTCTAAAATTTCTTTACTAGATAACTCGTTACAATAACAAAGACTTTCTTGTCCGTTTTCAACGGCACGTTTTACTAAATCAACTAATGAATCAACAGTATTTATTTGGGTATATATTTCAATTAACGTTGCTAAATTTAATCCTGAAATTAAATGCATTGCTTGTTTCCCCACATAATTAAAGAATTCGTTATTCACGCTTCCGCCAAATAGGTCTGTAATCACAATTAATTCATTTTGTTGATTGTTCTTTAAAATGTCTTTGACCGTCTTGGCTAAATCATAAGGTTGTTCCATATAAGCGCAAAGACATTCCACATTCTTTGTTTCACCACAAATTAAAGCTAATGATGTCTGAATCCCTGCAGCGAAATTACCATGTGTTGCCAGAATAATTTTACGTTCCATTTTCTTCACCTCACTTACTTCTTTATATAGCAAAAAGAGTGCCAAAAAAGTGGCACTCCCTCCTTTTTATTTTAAAAATCGCTTTCTGCGTTGTTAAACTCCGTTTTTCCAAACAACACATCATAGACATAAAAAAGCTCCGATTCAGGTATATTGACACTATAAACTTTTTCAATGACACTAAACGCCTCTTTTAACTCTTGCAAGACCGTTCTTTGACACTGCTTTAGTTGTTCGGCGCCATTATAATTTTCAATAGGTTCATTCCGGATTAATCGTTCAATTAAACAACTGACATGGACGTATACCGCTAATTTACGATCATTTTGAATTGTTTGTTGCCACCGCTCTTCTAATTGAATTAAAAAGACTTCTACTTGTCGAATAATTTTTTCTGTATCTAAAATCGTCACTGATTGAATGACCCGATCTAATGAAAAGTTACGAATCAACTCATGATTTACATAGGACAGCATATCTTTAGTTAATTCTCTCTTTGTCCATTCTAAAAGGGTCGTAATTCCTTTTCCTGCAATCAACTCTTCTAAAGAGATATACGGGAGGTCATTTGAAGACGGGTTGTTTGTACCGATGATGCCGACAATCTCATATTCTGGAAAACTTTCTTTGATCGACTCTGCATTACGTAATTGATTATATTCGCAAGGAATAATCTTTAATTGTGCTTCCGCAGGTAAACTTTTTTCAAGTAAATCTCTAATTTTAACGGCTGTGCCAATTCCGGTACTACACGTTGTTAAAATGACACGTTCCGTTTTATTTTCAGGTAATATGATTTCCCATTCATTTGGATGAACTGTTAACGCTTTTTGGGGCAATTCTTCAAAAGAAACTTCGTCTTTAATGGCTTCTCCTATAGACAGAGCTAAGCTTGTTGTCACATTATTCATTAATAAAAAAGGACCTTCTTCTTCTGCCGGAAAATACTGATAAATTTCTTTCAATGAACCCATATCAAAAAGAATTACTAAACCATTCCTCGTTTCTTGACGTTCCATATAGTGAATTAAGTGTTCGGAAATTTTTTTGGGAGTAACATCTAACGGCATGTCAAACGATTGAAAAATTGGCACATTTAACAGCCGATTTGCAACATTCGCAATACTACTTGCTGTGGCATATCCGTGGGCAACAATCACCGCTTTCGGATAGTGACTTTCCTTTACTGAACCCGAAGAGTGAAGATAAATGGTGACAATAATTCGATCCATCTGGGATAGCTCAATATCTAATGAACGTTTCACTAAAGTTAACAGTTGTTCAGCGTAGCCATAACTAGTTGCTAATTTAGTTTGAACTTCTGTTAAAAGTTCGTCAATGACTGTTGTAGGTTCTTTTTCTGGAAACCAATCAATACATCTTCGTTGAAACAGATAGGTGCTTAATGCATAGACTAAACTGCCATTAAACCGAATTTGATAAGACGATTCAATCGTTTCCAATAATTGACGGATATTTTGCGTAATAAACAATAGCATTTCGTGATTTTTCTCTCGCTTCTTTTCAAATAATAAATCATCGAATAAGCGTTCAATTTCTTTCGAGATGTCGTTATTGGCAGTGGAAAGATGATGATGGTGAGAGACATAAAGACGAAGGATTCGTTCATAACTCTGGATAATTCTTCTTTGCGCAAGCTCTGTTTCCTCTAACAAACTAACCAGATTTGTTTGCCCATCTAAACGAATAGGCAATTCATTTTCATCAGGAGCTAGTCTGATCGATTGATCCAGAAATTCTTTCGGTAGATCGTGCAAAGTGATTGGAATAACATGTTTGTCAAGATTGACGGCAAAGCTGCGTGCAGTAATAATTTTTATATTATTTCTTAATTCACCTACATTGCCTACATAATGGTGGTTTTCTAAAAGTTGGATAACTTGTGGCGTGATAGTAACTGCTTTTTGAATAGCTTGCTGTTCCTCATAAAATGCTCGCATAATTAATTGTTTTCTTTCCGCTTGAGTGCGTTCAGCAAGACTTGGGATTTTAATTTGAATAGGAATTCGTCTTAAAAATGTCGTTAAAAAGGTGCTAGAAATTTCTTCAGTTGTGGCAAAGCACAACCGACACGTAACAGGAATGGGCCGATTGGTTTCACCCATCCGATAAATGATACCCTGATCTAAAAATGTAAACAATTTTTCCTGCCCTTCAGGACTCAAACGATGAACTTCATCTAAAAATAAAACGCCCCCTTCTGCACTTTGAAAGGCCCCAATTTTATCGGAATCTGCTCCCGTAAAAGCGCCTTTAAGATGCCCAAATAATTGACTAGTTAAAAGCTCTGGATTGTTGGCATATTGCGCACAATTAACTGTCACAAAAGGTGCTGAATCGTCAAGTAGTTCTTTTGAAAGACAAAACTGATAATATAAGGATGCTAAAAAACTTTTACCCGTACCACTTTCACCTGTAATTAAGACAGGCAAGCCACCGCCAGGATAAAGCGCTGCCATTTTTAATTGTTCGATGGTCTGGGCTAAACTACCTCGATAACCAATGACCGACTGAAAAAAATCACTTTTGCGATCAAAAACAGGCTGTTCATCGATCATTTCTTGGAAACTTTGATAAACAGTTCTTTTTAAAAGATAGTTTTGTTGTTGAAACGCTTCTTTATGAAAAAAGTAAACTGGTCGTGTATTGATCTTAACTAGAATCCCTTCTTCGTTTAACTGATTTAAATAGTGACTAGCTGTATTTCGTTTGATAGAAAATGTCGTTGCAATATTGCTTGCTGTGAAAATTTCACTGACTAAAGATGGTTCAAAAAAAGCTGTTTGATTGCGTAAATAATCAACAATTTGCATTTTTAACATAAAATCACCTCTCATTTATCATAACGTACCTAAAAAAAACGTCAATATTCAAAATTTCTTTTGTTATTTTTCTTTATATAAGGAGCCCATTTTTTATGTTATTTAATCACAGGAACCTGATTCTATCATTGCAGAATAGGCTTTCATTCAGTATACTGTAAATAGAGGAACAAGAAACGAATTGGATAATTAGGCACTGAAAGAACGCACCACCGTTCTGAATGTTTCGAAACACACAACAGGTTATCGAAATGGCCATTGGAGAAAAATTCCTTTTTCTCCGAGGTTAGCGATTGTGACATGTTGCAATCGTTTTTTGTCCTTAAAATGTTGAGAAAAAGAAAAAAGGCACTTTGCATGTCAGCACCACCTGACAAACAAAGCCCTTCATAGACAGCACAACCTATCTATTCCAGTTGCCTTTTTTGCTAGTTACACTAGCTAATTTTAGTGTACCCGATTTTCAGTGAAATTACTAGCATCTTTAAAATTTTTACTGAAACGATCAGCCTGTGCAATGAACTAGTTTTCTTCAGCGGCGGCAACCGCTGAGAAGCTTTTTCTCAAATTTTAAGTGAATAATGTATCATAAACTTTTTTGGCATATCCATCCGTCATATTACATACAAAGTCCACCGCCATTTTCAAACGATAATAGTCTTTTTCTGCTTCTGTAGCGTTCTTTGCTTCTCTTCTATACAACGCTTTCGCGCTTTCCGAAATATTATTAAAGATTCGCTCCTCATACTTATTCATGGAAACTTTTTCATATTTCAGTACGACTGGAACAAATTCATCTAGTAAACGATTGATGATATTGAAGCCCAATACCTCTTGATCCAAAATTGTTTTTGTTTGAAAAACATAGACTCTAGAAAAGTTTTTTAATGCCTGAAAGCATTTCACTTCATCACAATCTTCAATGATAATTTCATTATGATAGATACCTCTCATAATTAAGTCATAATGATTAGCAAAATTTTTCGCTACGCTTTGACAAACAGCTCTTTGTGTCTTTCTCAAAAATTCTTGTAAGGTAGCTTCTTCTGTTTTATCTTTTTCTAACATTAAAAATTTTTTTGTTCCTGTTTGCGCATCAACAAACTGCTTTAAATCTTGATAGCTGTATAAACCATAATTATAGGCATCTTCGATATCTGAAAAAGTATAGGCGATATCATCTGAAGCTTCTAACAAAAAGACTAATGGGTGTCGCTTATTTTGTGTTCCTGTCGCAAATTTAATGGCGTTAAACACTTGTTTTTCCGAGTAAAAATAGCCAACTTTTTTAGACAAAAGCTGTTGCTTATTTAATTGATCTGAAGATGCCGTATATTTGATAACTGTGTCTAATGTCGTGGCGGTTAGTTTCATTCCTGCTTTAGAAGTCCCATTATCATGATGCAGTTTTGTTAAAAGTCGGATGGTTTGAGCGTTGCCTTCAAAGTTAAGAAAATCATTTTGTTGTTGCTCCGAAAAATCAGACCAACAAGCATACAAAGGACCATTTTTTTCAAACCAAATACGAATGGCTTCTTCTCCAAAATGTCCAAAAGGGGGATTGCCGATATCATGGATTAATGCAGCTGTTTCTAACAACCGATAGCATTCTGATAATTCCATAACCTCAATGTTTCGTTCGTTCAACTGTGAAATAACTAATCTAAGTATATCCCTGCTATGCATTGCCACTTCTAAGCTATGTGTTAAACGTGTTCTTACAAAATCATTACGTTCTAAAGGAAAAACTTGTGTTTTATCTTGTAAGCGTCTAAATGCATCACTTTTAATTACTCTACGATAGTCACTATCAAAAGATTTACGAAGTTCTGTGGCTAAATCAACTTGCTTATTTAACCAGTCATTTTGATATTGTTTACCATTATCAGAAATACGATATGTACCAACCAACTGACGCCAATTCATTTTCATTTATTACCTCCTCCAATTACTCTACCTTCTCTAAATAAGAGACGTAAATATTTTTACATTTACCAATATCACTAAATTCCCGATTGTTATACGCCTTATCCTTTTTCAATTTAAACCGCACTTTTTCGCCTTCTTGAAAAGTTCCCCACGTAAGAAAAAAGAATAGCCAATGGCTTTCATCCTCTGATAGCGTGTCTAAACCTAAACTTTTAGGCTCAATTAAGCTAGGTAATTTAAAACAGTCATAGACCCCTTTTGCTGTGCCATACACAGGACGATGAGTGCTAAGAATCGTTTCAAAATATCCCTTTTCATCAGGTTTTAAATAACTTGCTTGCCGAATCAGTTGTGTCAGTTTATTTTGGAATGGCTGAATATTTTTCTCAACGTTTAGTTCAAAATCTGGCTCAGCTTGTACATCTGTGTCATGAGATAACTTTTTTAATAAGCAGTTGATTTCATTAGTACTTGTCTTGTCATTAAACGCAATCGCCAAACGCTCACTACTGATAACACCTTTCATATCTTTCATAGAAAAATTATTTAATGCAATTGGATAGTGTTTATCTGATAGCATCCAAGAAGCACCCATTTCGTTTAAACATGGAATACTCTTATAATAATGATCAGATAAAAAATACAGCATGACAGGTTGATTGGTTAGCTCCCTTTTAATCGTGTCAAAAATTAATTCTCCTGGCTGTACACCTGTTTCAATAGTGGAACTATAAAAAATATCCTGTGTTCGAAACCCAAACTTTTTCAATAATTGGATAAACGCATCCACATATTCTTGATCCTTTGAACTATGACTAATAAAAATCTTTTTCCCGTTGCTCAATACTCAACATCCTCCAAGTTAAATTTGTGTTTTCATTTTTTTGTGAAATTCTATACTATTTCTTTAAGCGTACAGCGTTATCTGAAATCAGTCAATACTAAAATTATAAAATAACAATTATTTTGTTTTATTAAATTTTTATATAATGTTGTTTTGTTAATGTTTTGTTATTTTTAAACAAGTGATTATAGAGCGATGTACGGTTGAAGTTATTTCTAATCTATTTTTTTCAATATTTTTATAAATATAAAAAAACACGCCTTTCTTTGCAGAAAGGCGTGTTTTTACGTCCGAGTATAAGGAGAATTGGTTCATTAACCAATTGTCCCTTTAAGCGTTATTCATTAAATGAATTATTTGTTTTTTAAGTTGTAGAAAGATTTTAAGCCTTTGTATTCAGCTACATCGCCTAATTGATCTTCAATACGTAATAATTGGTTGTATTTAGCAATACGGTCAGTACGGCTTAATGAACCAGTTTTGATTTGGCCAGCGTTTGTTGCAACAGCGATATCAGAGATTGTTGAATCTTCTGTTTCACCAGAACGGTGAGATACAACTGCAGTGTAGCCAGCTTCTTTAGCCATTTCGATTGCTTCAAATGTTTCAGTTAAAGTACCGATTTGGTTAACTTTGATTAGGATTGAGTTAGCGATACCTTTTTCGATACCTTCAGCTAATTTAGTTGTGTTTGTTACGAATAAATCGTCACCAACTAATTGAACTTTGTCGCCTAATACTTCAGTTAATTTTTTGAATCCGTCCCAGTCGTTTTCGTCTAAGCCGTCTTCGATTGACATGATTGGGTATTTAGAAACTAATTCTTCGTAGAACGCGATCATTTCTTCAGTTGTTTTTTCGCCTTCGCCTGAGTCAGCTAAAACGTAAACGCCTTTTTCTTTGTCGTAGAATTCTGAAGAAGCAGCATCCATAGCAAGAACAACGTCTTTACCAGGAACATAGCCAGCTTTTTCGATAGCTTCGATGATTACTTCGAAACCTTCTTCGTTTGAACCTAAGTTAGGAGCGAAACCACCTTCGTCACCTACTGAAGTAGCTAAGCCACGACCTTTTAAGATTGAAGCTAATGCGTGGAATACTTCTGCACCCATACGTAAAGCTTCTTTGAATGTAGGGGCACCTACAGGCATGATCATGAATTCTTGGAAGTCAATACTGTTGTCAGCATGTGATCCACCGTTGATGATGTTCATCATTGGAGTTGGTAATACTTTTGTATTGAATCCGCCTAAGTAGTGATATAAAGGCACTTCTAGGTAATCAGCAGCAGCACGAGCTACGGCGATAGACACACCAAGAATAGCGTTAGCACCTAATTTACCTTTGTTAGGAGTTCCATCTAAATCGATCATTGCTTTATCGATAGCCATTTGATCGCGTACATCGTAACCGATGATTGCTTCAGCAATGATGTTGTTTACGTTATCTACAGCTTTAGTAACACCTTTACCTAAGTAACGAGCTTTGTCGCCATCACGTAATTCAACTGCTTCGTATTCACCAGTTGAAGCTCCTGAAGGAACCATTCCACGGCCGAAAGCTCCGCTTTCAGTGTAAACTTCTACTTCGATTGTTGGGTTACCGCGTGAGTCTAAGACTTCGCGTGCGTAAATATCAGTAATAATTGACATGTTTTGTCTCTCCTTTGAGTTTGTATTTATACTAAGGGGATTCCCTCATGTATGATTGTAGTTAATTCTCGCAAACTATGCAAACATTTTTTTGCAAAAGTCATTGAGAAAACGTTACCGTTAGTGATTCTTATTTTACAGCATCTAATAAAGCTAGGAATGAATCTGCTTCTAAGCTTGCGCCGCCGACTAAAGCACCGTCAACGTTTTCTTTTGCCATATATTCAGCGATGTTTTCTGGTTTAACAGAACCACCGTATTGAATACGAACAGCTTCAGAAACTTCTTTGCCGTATAATTTTTCAACTGTTGAACGAACAACACCACAGATTTCATCTGCAATATTAGCATCTGCAGATTTACCAGTTCCGATTGCCCAGATTGGTTCGTAAGCGATAACCATTGAAGCAACTTGTTCGTTTGATAAACCAACTAAGCCGTTAGTGATTTGACCTTCGATCCATTCCGCTGTTTTACCAGCTTCATACGTTTCTAAAGTTTCACCACAACAGAAGATTGGTGTCATACCATTTGCAAAGATTGCTTTGGCTTTTTTATTGATATCTTCATCTGTTTCGTGGAAATATTCGCGACGTTCAGAGTGTCCGATAATCACATAGTTTACACCTAAATCTGCAATTGCAGCTGGTGAGTTTTCACCAGTGAAGGCACCAGCGTTTTCCCAGTAGCAGTTTTGTGCAGCTAATTTCACTTCAGAATCTTTTAGGTTCCAAGCTAAAGGAGCTAAGAATAATGCTGGAGATCCAATCACAGCGTCAACAACGTCGTTTGATGGAACAGCATTTTTTACTGCTTCTGCAAAGCTTTGTGCTTCGCTTAAAGTTTTGTTCATTTTCCAGTTACCAGCGATAATTGGTTTGCGCATGAAAAGCACATCCTTTTCTTTTTTTAAAAATATTGTCTTTTAAACTGATTATTTATCGTTAATAGAAGCTAAACCTGGTAAAGTTTTGCCTTCTAATAATTCTAAACTTGCTCCGCCACCTGTTGAGATGTGAGAGAATTTGTTTTCGTAGCCTAATTGAATTGCTGCAGCAGCAGAGTCCCCGCCACCGATGATTGTTGTTGCGTCTTCTAAATTAGCAATCGCTTCACAAACACCAATTGTTCCTTTGGCAAAGTTACTCATTTCAAATACGCCCATTGGTCCATTCCAAACAACTGTTTTCGCACCTTGTAATTCGTTAGCGAATAATTCAATTGTTTTTTCACCAATATCCAAGCCTTCTTCATCATCTGGGATTTCAGTTGAAGGAACCGTGTGGAAAGGAGCGTCATTGCTGAACTCTTTAGAGACAACTGTATCAACCGGTAAAACTAATTTGTCGCCAGCTTTTTCCATTAAGCTTTTCGCTAAATCCACTTTATCTTCTTCAAGTAAAGATAAACCAACACTATAGCCTTGTGCTTTCATGAATGTGTAAGCCATACCGCCACCGATTAAAATTTTGTCGGCTTTTTCAATTAGGTTTTCAATGACAGCGATTTTGTCAGAAACTTTTGCGCCACCCAAGATTGCTACGAATGGACGTTTTGGATTTTCAACAGCTTCGCCGATGAATTTAATTTCTTTTTCCATTAAGAAACCAGCAACTGTTGGGATACCAGTTGAAGCAATTCCAACGTTTGAGGCATGTGCACGGTGTGCAGTACCAAAAGCATCATTGACAAATACATCGCCTAAAGAAGCCCAGTATTTACCCAATTCAGCGTCATTGCCGCTTTCTTTTTTGCCGTCAACATCTTCAAAACGAGTGTTTTCAAATACTAAAACGTCGCCGTCTTTCATATTGTTAACAGCGTCTTCTAATTCTTTACCACGTGTTTCTGGAACAAAAGTAACTGGTTGACCTAGTAATTCGCTTAAACGTTCAGCCACTGGTTTTAATGATTTGCCAGCTTTGTCTTCTTCTGTTTTTACACGACCTAAATGAGAGAAAAGAATTGCTTTTCCGCCATTTTCAATCACGTATTTGATTGTTGGTAAAGCCGCTACGATACGATTATCGTTTGTGATCACGCCATCTTTTAACGGAACGTTAAAGTCAACACGGACAAGGACTTTTTTGTCTTTTAAATCTACATCTTTAATTGTCTTTTTAGCCATGAGTAGACCTCCTGTATTGTCAATTTTAGGATTTTTCTTTTTTAAAAAAAGAAAGCGGAGAAGCGCGTTGCTTCCCCGCTTATTATTTCACAATTGTTCAAATTTCACTAATGATAAGAATGAATCTTATAAGTTAGCGAAGTATTCTAAAGTACGAACTAATTGAGCAGTGTATGACATTTCGTTGTCATACCAAGCAACAGTTTTAACTAATTGTTTGTCGCCAACTGTCATAACTTTTGTTTGAGTTGCATCGAATAATGAACCGTAAGTCATACCTACGATATCAGAAGAAACGATTTCGTCTGTGTTATAACCATAAGATTCGTTAGCAGCTTTTTCCATTACTGCATTCACTTCATCAACAGTAACTTCTTTGTCTAATACAGTAACTAATTCAGTTAATGAACCAGTTGCTACAGGAACACGTTGAGCAGCGCCATCTAATTTACCGTTCAATTCTGGGATTACTAAGCCGATTGCTTTAGCAGCACCAGTTGAGTTAGGTACGATGTTTGCAGCAGCAGCGCGCGCACGACGGAAGTCGCCTTTAGGATGTGGTCCGTCTAATGTCATTTGGTCACCTGTGTAAGCGTGGATAGTTGTCATTAAACCTTCAACAACACCAAAGTTGTCATGTAAAGCTTTAGCCATTGGAGCTAAGCAGTTTGTAGTACAAGAAGCGCCTGAAATTACAGTTTCTTCTCCAGTTAATGTTTCATGGTTTGTGTTGTAAACGATTGTTGGTACATCGTTACCACCAGGAGCTGAAATAACTACACGTTTTGCACCAGCAGTTAAATGTTTTTCAGCAGCTTCTTTAGAAGTAAAGAAACCAGTACATTCTAAAACGATGTCTACGCCTAATTCGCCCCATGGTAATTCTTCAGGGTTACGGTTAGCTAAAACTTTGATTTCTTTGCCGTTAACGTTGAATGAACCTTCGTGAACTTCAACTGTACCGTTGAAACGGCCTTGAGTTGTGTCATATTTTAACAAGTGTGCTAACATTTTAGCATCTGTTAAGTCGTTGATTGCAACTACTTCGATTCCTTCTACATCTTGGATACGACGGAAAGCTAAGCGTCCGATACGTCCAAATCCATTAATACCTACTTTAACTGTCATTAAAGATTTCCTCCTTATGAAAATCAAAAATTTTTTATTTTAAAGGGTTACCCCTTTTAAAATCTCGTTTGCGGCAGCTTCATCTGTGATGAGCCACGTTTGTTTTGGTGCATTTTTCATATATGCGCGAATGGCTTTGGCTTTCGTTTTGCCGCCCGCAATTGCGACGACATAGGGAATTTCTTGTAAGTTTTTTAATTGAAGGCCAATTCGTGGAATTTTATAGACCACTTTTCCTTCTTCATCAAAGAAATAACCAAACGATTCTGCCACGGCATTTTTTTGTTTGAGCATAACCATTTCGTCATCAGACATTTTTCGGCGTGCCGCCATGTGCAACGCTCGACCAATACTGTGCACCACACAGTTGGCATGACTAATTAACGTAAGAACTTCTTGAATCGAGGGTTCTTGTAATAAACTATTATACGTTTCACGACTCAATTGTTCTGGGACATATAACGCCCGGTAGTTACCACCCGTTTTGTTGGCCATTACAGCACTAATTGAATTGGCTTGGACAGAAACTGCTTCACCAATCCCTCCTCTTGCTGGAACAAACAAATTATGACGTTTTTCAGTTTCTAGTGATCCCATATTTTCGGCCACCATGGCCATTGTTGTCCCACCCATAACCGCAATTGTATTCTCACCATTTGGTAAGAGTAAATTCAGCGTATTGGTTAAGACATCTCCAAAGTCCGAAAGAACTTTCTTTTGGATATCACTATCTCCTGCAACAACGATACAACGTTGAATGCCAAAGTACTGTGTCATTTCTTTTTCGATTTGGTGCATACCAAGCAATTGATTCATGACTAATTCTAAGCCTTGGTAGACTTCCAAACCGCGTTCTGTTAATGTCATCCCGCTTTTTGAAGGTTCAATCAGGTTGAGTTGCTTTAAAACATCTGTTTCTGTACGCAAGACTCGCTCTGTAATTCCCATCGTTTCTGATAAACTTCTACGTCCAATAGGTTGCATCCAATAAATATTGCGAAGAATTTGGAATCTTTCTTGTAATACATCGAGCATATCTGGAGCAACTGCTTCAATCATTTTAAATTCTTTTAACATGATGCGCTCCTTTTGTGGGTCGAAATATGTCCAAGTAAGACTGAAAACGACCTATGAACTTCAAAAAAATAGAATTGATGTTCGTTTTTCCTACTATTTATTCATAACAGTATTAAAAGTACTTATCAATTACACACTTAGTGTACCAGTTTTTTTAGGTCTTTTCAATAAAAATGATTCTTTTTTCATCGTTTTCTTTCAAATCCAAACAAAGCATTCGTTTGTGGGAAACAATAGCGACTTATTTCCGAATAATTAGATCTAATTAAACCAAAAGCAAAGGAATTCACGAACGTCTTTCAATTAACTTCTTGTTTAAATGGGAATTTCAGGTCCTCTCACAAAGCATTTTTTACTTATTTTTCAAAAAAAGCAACGAAGGAATAGACACAGCCATTCTCTCGTTGCTTCATACCCTTTTATTTGTAATCTTCTTCGTAAAAACGTCCTAAAATTTTAACATTATCTGAGATGCTGACAAAGGCATTCGGATCACTTTCTTTCATGGCTGCTTCTAAACTTGGCAACTCAAAGCGTGTCACAATAGTTAGCAAAACAGTTTGGCGGTCGTGGCGATATGCCCCTTCCGCTTCATGAATAATTGTAATACCACGGCGCATTTTCTTTTGAATCTCATCCACGACTCGATCTGGGTTTTTAGTGACAATCATAACTTGCATTTTCTTTTGCTTAGTATAAACAGCATCTGTGACCTTCCCACTTACAAAAATTGATAACGCACTGTAGAACATGTACTGCCAGCCAAATAAATAACCTGCAACGAAGACAATTAGTGCGTTAAAATAAATTGAAATCGAGCCAACTGAACGCCCCGTTTTTTTCCGAATGGTAATGCTTAGAATATCTAAGCCCCCAGAAGAAACCCCGTTTTTTAAGACAAAACCAATTCCTGATCCAGAAATCGCCCCACCAAAAATAGCACAGATAATTGGATCTTGGGTCATCACCGTTTGCGGAACAATATGCATAAATAATGAAGTTAAAGTCACGGTAATGAAAGTAAAAATTGTAAACTTCTTACCTATCTTCTTCCACGCAATAAAGAATAACGGCACATTTAACAGATACAATGTAATAGAGACAGGCACATTAAAACCCACAATTTTTGTTGAGAGGGTTGTTAAAATTTGGGCCAAGCCTGTTAAGCCACTGGAATAAATATTTCCTGGTTGATAGAAAAAGTTCATGGCAATTGATGCAAGAATAGCATAGACAATCGACACAGAAAATTTTGTTGTATAGTCATGAACTGGCAGTCCGTCATAAATTTTTTTCATAAATAATAGCCTCGTTTCAGGTTTTCAATAAATTACATTTCTTTTCATATTATACGTGGTTTACCGAGAGAAAAAAAGAGATTCCTATAATAATTACGGAAGATTCATCAAATGTTTATAGAAATGAAAAAAGAACGAAATCTTAACGATTTCGTTCTTGGGTTGTTTCATAATGGGCTCTTGGGCCACCAATATATTTAGGACGAGAATATAATGCTGTAACATGGGCCGCACCTAACGTTCGAATGCTCAAGCGAAGAGGAACTTGCACATGTTTTACATGCATACCGATAGATGTATCGCCAATGTCAATCCCTGCTTGAGCAACAATATGTTCAACTTCCACAGGTTCATCAAATTTTTCAAAGGCAGCCACTGAACAAGAACCGCCAGCATGTAATTGTGGTACTACCGAGACAATTTCAAAGCCTTTTTCTTCAGCCACACGACGTTCCATCGCTAAAGCACGATTAATATGTTCGCATCCTTGGACAGCCAAAGAGATGCCTTTTTTATCTAATTGTTCAATTAAGGTTGAGACAATCCATTGTCCTACTTCGGCACTGGAATTTTTACCAATGACGCCACCTACTACCTCGCTGGTGGTACAACCTAAAACAAATAGGTCCCCTTTTTGTAAATTTCCTGCTGTAATGACTTCTTCTGTAATTGTCACTAACTGTTCTTTTAACATTTTTTCATCGATAGTCATTTGTTCATCCTTCTTTCTTCTAAACGACCATTTTTTGGTAACACACGTTTTAATGTTTGACTAAGAGGCAATGCTACAATCACCCCAAATAAGGATTGAATAATATTCCCTGGTAATGAGGCAATCCCCGCATCCACGCCGTAAAGCCAGCTAGTCGCTAAAGCATACCCGCTAATCATGAGGAGACTGGCTAAAAGTAATCCTAGCGTTTGCATCTTTTTATTTTTATTAAAGAAGTGCCCTGCTAACCAACCTTGTCCGCCATGAATCAATAACGAAAAAACGAACCATTGTGGATAGCCTGACAATAAATCAATTAAACCACCGCTTAAAGCTCCGACTGTCAAGCCACCAATCGGACCAAAAAGTAAACTAGCAATGTAAATCCCTGCATCCGCCAATGTAACAAAGCCATTTGTTGCTGGGACGGGGATAATAAAGACCATTGACACAGCCACTGTTAAAGCGGTAATTACTGCATATAGACTAATTTTTCTTGTCATTATCCGCCACACCTCCTGCTAGTAATCCTTCATGCCACACACTTCCAAAAGCTGCATTTAGCTGGACCCCAGAAACAATGGCTTCATGAACGTATGTTTTTGCTAAATCAACTGCTTCAATTAACGGATATCCTTTAACTAAATTCGCACCAATTGCAGAGGCAAAGGAACAACCAGCGCCATCAATGGTGTGGGCCATTACTTTTTCTTTGACCAATTGAATATGTTGTTGTCCATCATAAAAAAAGTCACGTGCTTCTTGGCCAAGCCAACGATTACCACCTTTAATCACCACCGTTGCCGCTCCTAAAGAGTTTAACTTTTCCGCCGCTTGTTGGACTTCTTCGACGGTTGTTAATTTTCTGCCAATGAGTAATTCTGCTTCTTTTAAATTAGGCGTTATAATCGTTGCGAATGGAAAAAGTTTTTCAATCAATAACTGCATGTATCTTTTTTCATAAACTGAAGTCGTTTCTTTAAAAGCCAAGACAGGATCCAACACCACCGGCAGACCTGCGTGCTTTTTCAAAAAGGTTACAATTTGTAACATACTTTCTTCACTGTGAATCAAGCCAATCTTGATGCCGTCTAAACTCCCGGCAGGTATGGAAGCGAGTTGCTCTTTCACCAAAGAAGTCTCCAGGTCATGAATCTGAAAATGATTCTTGGGGGCTGTAGCAAGGCAAGTTAAAGTTGATAAGCCAAAGACTTGATGATTTTCAAACGTTTTTAAATCTGTTTGAATCCCGCCACCTGAAAAAGGATCGGAACCGCCAATTGTTAAAATTATTTTTGTCATTTGTTTCGCTCCTTTATACACTCAGTTATCATACAAAGTTTTCTAAAAAGAAAAAACAGCCAATTGGCAGATTTTTAGCTCAGCCACTTTTTAAGTCTTTCGTTATCTTTTTCCTTCCCAAAGAAAGAGTGACCTCATCCGTCAATGAAGTCACTCTTTCTTTGGATTTAACACTTATTCGTCAATGGCTGTTACATCAATGTTTAATTCAAACAATTGTAATGGAGAAACTAAACTTGGTGCGTTGTTCATTGGGTCAATTGCTTTCCCGTTTTTAGGAAAGGCAATCACTTCACGAATATTTTCTTCCCCAGCCAATAGCATTGCTAAGCGGTCTAGCCCTAAAGCAATCCCTCCATGTGGCGGGAAGCCGTAATCTAATGCGTCTAGCAAGAAACCAAATTGGTCTTGTGCTTCTTCTTTTGTAAAACCTAACGTTTCAAACATTTTTTCTTGTAATTCTCGTGTATGGATCCGTAATGAGCCGCCACCTAATTCGTAGCCGTTTAAGACAACATCGTAAGCTTCAGCATACACAGAGGCTGGGTCTGTTGCTAAGCGGGCCACATCCTCTGCTTTTGGTTGTGTAAATGGATGATGAGCAGAAACATAGCGGCCAGCTTCTTCATCATATTCAAACAACGGCCAATCCACAATCCATAAGAAATTAAATTTCGATTCATCAATTAAACCTAATTCTTTACCTAAACGTGTACGTACCGCACCTAAAGCAGCGGCTACGATTTCAGGTTTATCGGCACCAAACATTAAAATATCACCGACTTCTGCATTGGTAGCAGCAATTAATTCATCACTAACTTCTGTTAAGAATTTAGCAATCGGTCCTTTTAAGCCATCTTCTTCAACTTTTAACCAAGCTAAGCCTTTTGCACCAAATTGACTCACATACTTACCTAAGTTATCCATATCTTTACGAGAATACTTATCTGCGGCGCCTTTTGCATTCAAAGCCTTCACATGTCCACCATTTTCCAACGCTGCTTGGAAAACTTTGAAGTCTACGTCTTTCACTACATCTGCAACATCAATTAATTCCATAGCAAAACGAGTGTCGGGTTTATCGCTACCATAGCGTGCCATTGCTTCGTCATAGCTCATTCGTGGAAACGGAACAGAAATCTCAATTCCTTTTGTCTCTTTCATCACTTCAGCCAACATATTTTCTGTATATGTTTGAATTTCTTCTGGTGTTAAAAAGGTCGTTTCGATATCGATTTGTGTAAATTCTGGCTGACGGTCGCCTCGTAAATCTTCATCACGGAAACAACGAACGATTTGGTAATAGCGATCGAAGCCTGCCCCCATTAATAATTGTTTAAAGAGTTGTGGTGATTGTGGTAAAGCATAAAAATGACCGGCATGGACACGAGAAGGAACCAAATAATCGCGAGCGCCTTCTGGTGTTGATTTGCCTAAATAAGGAGTTTCAATGTCTAAAAAGTCATGATTATCTAAATAGTGACGGATTGTTTTCGTTACTTGGTGACGTAATTTAATGTTGTTTGTCATTGATGGACGACGCAAATCTAAATAACGATATTTCATGCGCAATTCGTCATTAACGTTATTGTCATCTTCAATGGTAAATGGCGTTGTTTTCGCAGTATTTAAAATCGTAATGTCAGTCGCCATCACTTCAAACTCGCCAGTTTTCATTTTGGGATTAATCGCTTCTTTATCACGATAAACGACTTGACCTTTAACTTCGATGACGTATTCACTACGACATTTATCAGCAATTTCCCATGCTTCTTTTGACTTTTCTGGGTTAAAGACCACTTGGACGATTCCTTCACGGTCACGTAAATCAATAAAGATAACGCCTCCTAAGTCACGACGTTTTTGAACCCATCCTTTTAATACAACTTCTTTTTCAATAAATTCGGCAGATACATTGCCGCAATAGGTTGTGCGTTTTGCCATTTCTCAATCTCTCCTTTTTATTCTTCAATCATTTTTGTCATCATTTCGTCATACACTTCATCAAATGAATCATGAATAGCACTTAACGGGAAGGCTTTTTCTTCGCGTGTTGCCATTGATTTTACGTTGACAATGCCTTCATTCAATTCATTTTCACCGATTGTTAAAACTAATTTTGCTTGTAATTTATCGGCCGTTTTAAATTGCGCTTTTGGTTTGCGATTCATGTAATCACGATCAGCTGAGAAACCAAAGTTACGAATGCTTTGAACAAGTTGCAAAGCTGCGACGTTGGTTTCTGAACCAATGCCAACCACATATGCGTCTAATTCAGATAACGCTGGAATCACAACTTCTTCAGCTTCCATTGTTAACAACACTCGCTCAATGCCCATACCAAAACCAAAACCTGGTGTGTCTGGGCCGCCTAATTCTTCAACTAAACCATTGTATCGGCCTCCTGCACAAATAGTTGATTGCGCACCCATTTTAGGCGCTTCACTCATAATTTCAAAAATTGTGTGTGTGTAATAATCCAGGCCGCGAACCATATTACTATCAATTTCATAAGGAATTTCTAGTAAATCTAACATATCAGTTACTGCTTCAAAATGTGCTTTAGATGGTTCATTTAAATAATCTAAAATGGAGGGCGCTTCTGCGACAATCACCTTGTCTTTTTTATCTTTGCTGTCTAACACCCGCAATGGATTTTCGTGTAAGCGACGTTGTGAATCCTCGCTTAATTCTGCCATATGGGGCTCTAAATAATCGATTAATGCTTGACGGTACGTAGCACGTGTTTCTTTATCCCCCAAGGAATTAATAACTAATTTGATTTGTTGGATGCCTAATTGTTTGAAGAAGTCCAAAGCCATAGCCATGATTTCAACATCCAATGCTGGGTTTTCACTACCAAATGCTTCCACACCAATTTGATGGAATTGACGCAAACGACCAGCTTGTGGGCGTTCATAGCGGAACATCGGCCCCATGTAATAGGTTTTATATGGTTTCGTATATTCCGGACCATATAATTTATTTTCAACGAAGGCCCGAACAATTGGCGCTGTCCCCTCAGGACGTAGCGTCACGTGACGGTCTCCTTTATCATAAAAATCATACATTTCTTTTGAAACAATATCTGTGGTATCGCCAACACTGCGAGATATTACTTCATAATGTTCAAAAATCGGGGTTCTGATTTCTTGGTATTGATAATCTTTAAAAATCAAACGAGCTGTTTCTTCCACAAATTGCCATTTTTCAGAAGTTCCTGGCAAAATATCGTTTGTTCCTTTTGGTTTTTGATAACTCATTGTCTTTCTCTCCTTCTATCATTCCACAAAAATGTGTGCGCCATTTTCTTTTTTCTAAAAATGAAAAAAGCCCTTGTATGTTGAACATACAAGGGCGTAAAAGTCTCTTTTACACGGTACCACCTAGTTTTGAAAGATTTTACTCTTTCCTCAACGATTAACGCTCGTAACGGGACGGCTTTTCTTCCGTCCATCTCCAGAATGTCTTTCACTTTCACTGTTGAAGTTGCTCTCAGCCACGGCAACTCTCTCTTCGCAGACAGATGAAACTTACTCGTTCCTTCGTAGATTTTTAATATTATCTATAAACTACTAAAGTTCTCTTAGAAAGTCAAGGGGTTCCGACAGGAAAATCAATTATTTTTCTCGTGTATCAATCACAATGGTCACTGGACCATCATTGGTCAACGACACTTGCATATCCGCGCCAAATTCTCCTGTGGCTACCGCTATTCCTTCTGCTTCTAATTGTTGATTAAATAATTCATACAAAGGAATCGCCACATCTGGACGAGCCGCTTCAATAAAACTGGGACGATTGCCTTTTTTAGTTTTTGCATAGAGGGTAAATTGAGAGATACTCAAAATTGATCCTTCAATCTCTTGAATACTGCGATTCATTTTTCCTTCGTCATCTTCAAAAACACGTAATTTACTGATTTTGCCAACAACATAAGCCACATCTTCTGGCGTGTCTTCTTGATGAATGCCCACCAGCACCATGAAGCCTTGTTTGATTTGTCCCACTATCTGCTCTTCTATCGCAACTTGTGCTTGACTGACTCTTTGAATAACTACTTTCATCTTTTTTGCCTCACTTTTAACACTTACCCATTGGTTCGACGAACACTATAAACATCTGGTACACTTTTAATTTTGTCAACGATGGTTTTTAAATGAGAAAGGTTTTGAATTTTCACAGTAACATGAATCTGGGCCATCTTATCTTTGGATGGACGAGCTTCAACGCCGACTAAATTTTTTGTCATCGAACTAATGACTTGTAAAACATCACTTAGTAAGCCACTACGATCATAGCCGTAAATCTCCAAATCGGCAGCGTATTCTTTGCGACTGTGCTCGGTATCTTCCCACTCAACTTCAATTAGACGTTGTGCTAGTTCTTCTTGATGTTGTACGTTAGGACAGTCCGCACGATGAATTGAAACGCCACGTCCTTTGGTAATGTAACCAACGATTTCATCACCAGGCACTGGATTACAACAGCGGCTTAAACGAATCAATAGGTTGTCCACCCCTTGAATCACGATGCCGCCTTCATGACGAACTTTCATTTTTTCTGATTCTTTTTTAGCTGGCTGATTTAACAACTCTTCTGCTTCTTGACGTTGGCGTTCCAACTCTTGTTCGCGGCGTTCTTTTTCTGTTAAACGATTGCACACTACTTGCGCACTTACTTCGCCATAACCTACTGCCGCAAATAAATCATCTTCCGTTTGAAATTTAAATTTATCTAACACTTCCGCCATTTTATTCTTCGTTAAAAATTCTTTTGGTGTAAAGCCGATTTCTGTCATGTATTTAATGACAGCATCATGCCCTTTAATAATATTATCTTCACGGTCTTGTTCTTTAAAGAAACGTTTGATTTTATTTTTAGCTTTACTTGTTTTAACCATTTTCAACCAGTCGCGACTAGGTCCGAAAGAATTCGGTGATGTTAGGACTTCAATAATATCCCCATTTTTTAGGACATAGTCTAACTGTACCATTTTGCCGTTGACCTTCGCACCGGTTGTTTTATTCCCAATTTCAGTATGAATGCTGTAGGCAAAATCTAGTGGTCCGGAGCCTTTTGGCAGTTCGGTTACATCTCCGCTTGGCGTAAAGACATAGACTTTGTCGCTAAAAATGTCTTCTTTCACACCTTGCATAAATTCAGAAGCATCATAGCTTTCATCTTGTAATTCAATAATTTCATGGAACCAATCGACTTGCTTCGTCAGTTCATCTGTTTCAATTTTTTCCGCTTTGCCTTCTTTATAGGCCCAGTGAGCCGCCACCCCAAATTCGGCGATTTGGTGCATCTCATGGGTCCGAATTTGGACCTCTACTGGATTCCCTTTTGGTCCAATAACTGTCGTATGGATAGATTGATACATATTCGCTTTTGGCATAGCAATATAATCTTTAAAGCGACCTGGCATTGGTGTCCAACGTGTATGAATCGCCCCTAACACGGCATAGCAATCTTTAATGGAATCGACAATAACACGAATGGCTAATAAGTCATAGATTTCATTAAACTGTTTCTTTTGGTCCTTCATTTTACGATAGATTGAATAAATATGTTTTGGTCGACCATATATTTCTGCGTAAATTTCTAAATCTTCCGTAGCTAAACGAATATCTTCGACTGCTTCTGCCACATAAGCTTCACGTTCATCACGTTTACTTTGCATCAAATTAACAATTCGATAGTATTGGTTGGGGTTAATATAACGTAAGGCCGTATCTTCTAATTCCCATTTAATTCGACTAATCCCTAAGCGATGTGCTAAAGGCGCATAAATTTCTAAAGTTTCTTGCGCAATCCGTCGTTGCTTATCTTCACGTAAATGTTTTAATGTGCGCATATTGTGCAAACGATCGGCTAGTTTCACCATAATGACCCGTAAATCTTGCGCCATTGCCAATAACATTTTCCGATGGTTTTCGGCTAATTGTTCTTCATGAGATTTATATTTAATTTTTCCTAGTTTCGTCACGCCATCGACTAACATTGCGATGTCTTCGCCAAATTCTTCTTTTAAATCGTCCAGTGTTACGTCCGTATCTTCGACAACATCATGTAAAAATCCTGTTGCTACAGTATGGGGATCCATATGTAATTCAGCCAGAATGCCTGCCACTTGAATCGGATGGATGATGTAAGGTTCACCTGATTGTCGGACTTGACCTTCGTGTGCTTTTTCAGCATAAGTTAATGCTTTTTGAACCAACTCAACATGTTCTGGTCCCATATAGGTACTTACAATTTTGATGACCGCTGGGCCTGTCAGTATTTCTTCTTTTGGCATGGTATTCACTCCTCTATGAAGGTGACCTTTGGATAAAGAACACTTCGTTCACGTTTTATCTATTTTAATAAAAAAGAAAAGTACCACTTGAAACAGTAGCACTTTCAACAACTCTATTATACTAAATTTCCCTTAAATTTCAATCACTGTCGCTTTTTTACTCTCTGTTTATTTAAAGAGAATGCCTACAAGAATTTTACAGGCGGGCTTTCGTTTAATTTAAAAGTTCCATTTGGTAGCTAACCGCACTTAAAAGATACAACGGTGCTGTTTCTGCTCGTAAAATTCTCGGACCCAACCCGCAAAGTTTCGCCCCAGCCTGCAGAAATTGTTCAATTTCTTGCGGTGCAAAGCCACCTTCAGGTCCAAAGAGCACACACAAACGTGCGCCTGGCTGGCAAGTGGATAATACTTGTGCTAATTGACTTTTTTCTCCTTGTTTTGCTGATTCTTCATACGCAACCAAGACTGTGTCATATGAGTCAAATTGCGCAATGATTTCTTGTGTTTTTTCCACCAAAAAAACACTTGGTGTCTGCTGCCGATGCGATTGTTCAGCCGCTTCTGTGGCAATTTTTTGTAATCTTTTTTCTTTGGCTGCTCTTTTTTTGTGGTCCCATTTGACAACGGAAGTTTTCGCAGGAAAGCCGATAAACTGATTGCCACCTAGCTCCGTGCCTTTTTGAACAATCCATTCTAACTTGTCCCCTTTTGGTAACCCACACGCAATCGTCACTTCAATTGGCAATTCTTTGTCCATTTCTTCTTTACTAATTTCTTTAAAGTAAACAGATGTTGAATCAATTTCCACAATCTCAGCTAAAATGGCAGTTTTATTTTGAAATACTAAATAACAACGATCATTCGGCGTCATTCGCATAACTCGCACAATATGATGATAGTTTTCATCTGCGACTTTATACAAATCTTTTTCTTGATAATCTTCTTTCATGAAATACCGTTGCATTTTACTCTTCCTCTGGTTTCTTCAAGATAATCGCATACCAATCGCCTTGATTAAAGAGTTGGTCCACCACAAACCCGACTTTCGTTAGTGCTTCTAAAACCATTGCTTTTTTATCTTCAATAATTCCAGAAATAATGAAGGTACCGTCTTGTTTTAGCAAACGCCAAGCATCTTCAATCATTAACACAATAATATCTGCCAAAATATTTGCGACGATTACATCAGCAGAATGGTCAATCCCTTTTAGTAAATCATTGGCTGACACATGAACATCGGCCGCAATGGGATTTAAATCCATATTTTCTTTTGCCGCTGCAACTGCTACTTCATCTAAATCATATGCGTAGACGTCTTTAGCCCCTAAATAGCGACTTGCAATACTCAAAACACCAGAGCCCGTTCCTACATCTAGAACTGTTTCGCCACCACGTAAAACAGTTTCTAAAGCTTGCAAGGTTAAACGAGTCGTTGGATGCGTACCTGTACCGAAAGCCATGCCCGGATCCAATGTGATAATTTTTTCTGCTTCATCTTGTGCGTGATAGGCTTCCCAACTTGGCACAATCGTTAAGAATCGTGTGACACGGACAGGATGATAATATTTTTTCCAAGCAGTTGCCCAGTCGCTTTCTGCTACTTCACTAATTGTCATTTCGTTTTTACCAATGGATAAGCCGTACTCAGGCAAGCGTAAAATATTTTCTTTCATAAATGGTAAAATTTCTGGTAAGAAGGTTGTTTCAGGAAAATAAGCCATCACAATCGCTCCTTCTTTAATGTGGGTGAATTGCTCTTTATCTAAAATTTCCCCATACAGATCACTTTCAAAATTTTCAATGTCCAACGCATCTTCAATGGCCACGCCACTTGCGCCAGCTTCCATCATAATGTTTGAAATTGCTTCAACTGCTTCGCTAGCCGTTTCTACTTTTACTTCTGTCCACTTCATGTTCTCACCTCTAAATTAATAACTTGGATACGCAATCCATTGTTCTTTTTCTGTTTCTGCCACTTTTTTAATCATCGCTTCAAAATCTGCTGGCTCCCAATGCAATTCAAAAACTTCCGCTGTTTCATCTGATAAAAAGTCTAACAAATCACTTTGCCCTTCATCTAAAACCACTTTTAAATAGTGAATGAATCCGTCTAAAACTGCTTTGCGTAGCCCTTTTTTTCCTTCATAAGGAATTGTGACTAAATACTCTTCGTCATCAACGACAGACTTTTGCGGATTGTAAAATAACAAACCATCTTCAAATTCAATGAATTCTTCTTCTGAAAGCGTACCATCAACATCATCAATCGCCACTTGCTCATTGTTTTCTGCATATAAACGAACAATGACTTCGATGGTATGGTTTTTGCGATCCCAATCAAGGCCTACTTCGTAATCTCCTAAGTGTTTTTCAAGTTGTTCCTCTAAGTATGTGAGCATTGTTGCTTTTTTCATTTTCTTCATCCTTCCAGCCAAAATCTATTTGGTCTACTGCTGTTCTTTTTTGTTTAGAAATATATGGATTGCCAGCCACGACGTATCTTAAAGGCAACTCTGTCCAACGACCTTTATTGGGAATTCCAATTCGTGGTAGTGCCTCAATTTTTTTCGGAAATTTTCGTTTTTCTGGCACGAGCCGTAACGAACTAGAAAAAATCGACTGACCATATAATTGCTTATCAATTCCTAAGGCTGCAACTAATTTACCTGGTCCATTGGTCAATTCCACGCCTTGACGTCCTTGGCGATTTTCAATCATTTTATCGACACCTTCAACAGGTTCAATCGCGCGGATCATCACCCCTTGTGGTTTGCCTTGTTCTTGTGTCACCATATTTAAAATTAAATGCGTGTGCATAGTATATAAATAAATCGTGCCTGGTTTGTCATACATGGCTTGTAAGCGTGGCGTTTTTCTCAAGCCAAAGCTATGGGCCGCCTCATCATCAGGACCTAAATAAGCTTCTGCATCCACAATGTACCCACCTAAAACGCCTGTTGCTGTTTCGTGCTCTAAATACATCCCTAACAAGTATTGTGCCACTTCTTCAGTTGTTTTTGTGTTAAAGATATTTATCGTTTCTTTCATTTCTTTCACCACTCCCTATCATACACGAAACCTTCCGCTATATCCATCTAAAACCCAAAAAACCACCAAAAAGCGAATGTACGTTCTTTATGTTATAATAAGATGATTATGAAAAAGGAGGTCCTTTTATGCAACAACCTTTAGCCTATCGAATGCGACCTCGTCACTTAGACGAAGTAGTTGGTCAACAACATTTAGTCGGCCCTGGTAAAATTATTCGTCGGATGGTCGAAGCCAAAATGCTTTCATCGATGATTCTTTATGGGCCGCCTGGCACTGGAAAAACCAGTATTGCCAGCGCAATCGCTGGTTCAACAAATTATGCCTTTCGCATGTTGAACGCGGCCACAGACACCAAAAAAGATTTACAAATCGTTGCTGAAGAAGCCAAAATGAGTGGCACAGTGATTTTACTGCTTGATGAAATTCACCGATTAGATAAAACAAAACAAGATTTTTTGCTCCCTCATTTAGAAAACGGACGAATTATTATGATTGGAGCAACTACCGAAAATCCATATATTACAATTAACCCTGCGATTCGTAGTCGCACGCAAATTTTTGAAGTAAAGCCCTTAACAGAAACAGACATTCAGCAAGCGATTCAAGAAGCCTTAACCGATAGCACACGTGGCTTAGGCGATTATCCCGTCTACTTAGAAGAAAAAGCATTACAACATTTGACACGCGCAACGAACGGTGACTTACGTAGTGCGCTAAATGGACTAGAATTAGCTGTTAAATCAACACCCAAAAATGAACAAGGCGAAATTAAGATCACCTTACCGATTATTGAAGAGTGCGTGCAACGAAAAGCCTTAACCCATGATAAAGATGGCGATGCCCATTATGACGTGATTTCCGCTTTCCAAAAGTCAATTCGAGGAAGCGATGTAGATGCTGCACTTCATTATTTGGGTCGCTTAGTTGAAGCAGGTGATTTACCGATTATTTGTCGTCGTTTAATGGTCATTGCTTACGAGGATATCGGTCTTGGGAATCCTGCGGCCGCCGCTCGGACAGTCACCGCTGTTCAAGCCGCCGAAAAGCTAGGGTTTCCAGAAGCTAGAATTCCTCTAGCCAGTGTCGTCATTGATTTATGTTTATCCCCAAAATCAAATTCTGCAGTCACAGCGATTGATGCTGCTTTGGCAGATATTCGACAAGGCTCTGTGGGAGATGTTCCTGATCATTTGCGTGATGCCCACTATGCTGGAGCCAAAGAATTAAACCGTGGCATTGGTTATCAATACCCACATAATTTTGAAAACGGTTGGGTCAATCAGCAATACTTACCTGACAAATTAAAAGAGGCACGTTATTACGAACCGATTGATATTGGTAAATATGAACAAGCCTTACATCAGCAACTCAAGCGTATCCAAGAATGGAAACAGAAAAAATAACAAAATAATACGCTTTCAAAAAAAGAAACAATCTCGTTGCCGATTTTGAGAGAGTATGCTATTATAAAGATGGTAAATCTGTGATGTACGCGTTGTCCTTTCACTGTGTTGACCGAACATTTTTATTGATATCTAGGGATCCTGCTTGTATCAAAGTTGGTAACATGCCTTTTCTTTTGGTAGTTCAATACTGCGATCGAGGAACCCACCTGCTTATCTTGCGGGTTCAATACTCTAGGACGATTACCGGCATCGACGGATTTTACCATTTTTATGAAGATTTCTAAACAATTTGCTCTGGCAAGTTGTTTTTTTTTGGAGGACAAGATGATTCGTATACTCGTACTATTACTCGCCGTTGTCACAGGCGTAGCCAGTTATTATTTGATGAAGAAAAGTGCAGCTTTTTTACCACTCTTAAAAAAAGAAACTGCAACAGAAAGTCAACAGTTTATCGAACGTTTTGGGCGTTATTACTTGATTATCGCCATTCTAGGTGTTCTAGCGGCTATTTTTAATCGCCCGTTATTGTCAATTGGTTTTATCTTTTTTGTTTTATTACTTTCAACGTTGTTTAGTTTAACTTTTGCAAAAAAAATGTCATAAAAGACGATGAATTTAAAGAGGTCGGGACAGAAGTGTTTAACTCCGAGAAATAAGAAGGAATTTCCGAAAATTGTTCTTTAATTTTTGGAGAATTTCGGCTTATTTCCGAAGGAGTTGCTTCTGTTTCCGCCGTTTATCAATTTTTAAGCCTGGGACAAAAATCCAAAGTGATTTTTGTCCCAGGTTCTTTTTTACAAAAAAATGCCAATATTCAGAAAAAAAGAAGCGGTTTCAGTTTCTTTTTTTCTTTGTTTGTTTTACAATTATTATAGAAACAATTAATGATTTTTTTTACGCTGAAAGGAGCGGTTATTATGTTACAACAATATCAAAAAATTATGATAGCAATCGATGGTTCTGACGAAGCAGACTTAGCCTTTAAAAAAGCGGTCAACGTCGCTAAACGAAACGATGCTGAATTACTATTAGCACATGTTGTTGATACGCGCTCTTTCCAATCAGTGTCCTCTTTTGATGGTGCGCTAGCAGAAGAAGCAATGTCAATGGCAAAAGAAACCTTAGACACCTACCAACAACAAGCGGTGGATATGGGACAAACAAAAGTCTCTAGCGTTCTAGCCTATGGTTCTCCTAAGAATATCATTGCCAAAGAATTACCAAAAGAATACAACATTGATTTAATTATGTTAGGAGCAACTGGATTAAATGCCGTTGAGCGTTTATTTATTGGCTCTGTCTCTGAATCAGTTATCCGTAACGCTAGCTGCGATGTTCTCGTTGTACGGACGGATTTAGACAACAAATTACCAAAAAATGAAGAAAAATAAAAAATAAGAAAAAACTGAGCCAACTATCACTTTTGATAGTTGGCTCAGTTTTTTCTTATTTACCTATTAAGCACACCTTGTGAGAGCGTCTCACAAGGTGTGTTCGTTTAATTATTTTAGACGTTCTACGTCACGGGCAATCATTAACTCTTCATCAGTTGGTACTAATAGAAGCTTGATTTTTGAATCATCAGTTGAGATAACTGCTTCTTCACCGTGTACATTATTTTTGTCATCATCGATTTCACAACCAAACCAAGTCATGCCATCAATAATATCTTTACGAACGCCAACTGCATTTTCACCGATTCCAGCAGTAAAGACAATCGCATCAACGCCATTCATAACAGTGACATAGCTACCAATGTATTTACGAATACGATCGATAAAAATGTTGTATGCTGTTTGAACTTCAGGTTTATCTAAGTTTGATTGAATATCGCGCATGTCGCTTGATAAACCATTTGTTAAACCTAATAAACCAGATTTTTTGTTTAAAATATCAACCATGTCTTGTACATCAGTCAAGCCAAGTTTTGTCATTAAATAAGGCAATAGTGACGCATCAACATCCCCTGAACGAGTCCCCATTGTAACACCAGCAAGAGGAGTGAAGCCCATTGATGTATCGACTGATTTACCACCATCAACTGCAGTGATTGAAGCACCATTTCCTAAGTGACAAGTGATAATTTTCAAGTCTTCAATTGGACGACCTAACATTTCTGCAGCACGTTGAGAGACATAACGATGACTTGTTCCATGTGCCCCATATTTACGTGCAGCAAATTTTTCATAGTATTCACGCGGTACACTATATAAATAGTTGTGTTCTGGCATTGTTGTGTGGAACGACGTATCAAAGACTGCCACGCTAATGATTTCTGGTAAGATATGTTTAAATGCTTTAATCCCCATCGCATTCGCTGGGTTGTGTAAAGGTGCTAATTCAGATAAAGCTTCAATTTTTTCTAATACTTCGTCTGTAATAACAACAGAATCTTTAAATTCTTCTCCACCAGCAACTACACGGTGACCAACACCAGTAATTTCATCATAAGAACCTAAAATGTTTAAGTCGATTAATTGGTCTAGTAACATTTTTACTGCCACTTCATGGTTATCAATATCAACAATCACTTCATATTTTTGTCCTTCACCATATTTAATTGTGAAGATAGAATCTTTTAAGCCAATACGTTCAACGATTCCTTTAGCGATCACTTCTTCATTTGGCATTTGGTATAATTGCCATTTTAAACTTGAACTACCTGCATTAATTGCAATTGTTTTAGACATAATTTTCTCCTCTTCGTTACTATTTTATTTTAAATTTGAAGCTTTCCAAGCTTCAAATTGTTTAAAGAACTCCGTTACTTTATTGATATCTTTCAAAGAGGCAAGTTTTGCTAACAAAACTTCCTTCACTTGCTCAGCATCTGCACCCTTGTTTTGAACAAGCAAGATACTTTTACGTGATTGTTCTGACTTAAACAATTCATCAGGTAACTGTATCATTCCTTGTAAATAGACGTTTTTTGTCAACCAATTTTTAAAGAATTCACTTTGCTCAGTCTCTAAAATATTGGTCGGGATTAAGAATAAGCCAAACCCTGCTGGCTTCACGTATTTCATGGCTTGTTCCATTAATAAATGATGCGCATAACTATGGCCTTCCTCAGCAGCAGCAGCAAATCCCTTCGCTCGCTCATCATTTGGATAATAGCCAATCGGCAAGTCACTTAATGCTAAATCAACTGGATCCAATAACAAATCTTGCAATCCGTCTTGATGGAACAACTGAATATTGGCTTGTGACCAAGCATTGTTCACAGAAGATACTGCCAAAAGTGTTTCATCGATATCCACACCATAACCAGAAACTTTGTAACCAGCTGTTTCAAGGTTCAGCAGAACCGTTAACAGTAAATTTCCCATTCCTGAAGCAGGATCTAAAATTTTTAATGGCTCTAATTTATTTGTTAATTGTTCTACTAAATAAACAAACAAAAAGCCAATACCGTCTGGCGTCAATTGATGATTTGCTTGAAGCTGCTCTTTTCTCGTTCCTTTTAACAAAAGTAATTGGGACAAGCGTCGCACATCTTCAGGAGCTAAATCAATTTTTTTAATCGTATGATACAGCGTTTCTAATTGTTTCACTGTCTCTGGATTAGGTACTCCGTCAAGTACTCGTACTTGAAAATCATCTAAAATATTTTCACCATTTTCAATATACGCATCTAAAAAAGAAGTATCCAATGACTGTTGCAATAACTGGATTGCTTGTTCCATTGGCTCGAAAGCCTCTTCAATTTTTTCTGGGAACAAATTAGCACCTCTATTCTATTCAAAATGTAACAACTTCCATACCTGTTTTATTTTAACGAAAAAAGAAAGAATAATCAATGCCTTTACTGTCTTTCTTCTAAAATCTAATAATTTGTAGAAAAACAACGCTATTCCAGTATTGTTTCCGCTTTTTTTTGATGAGAAACTCTCTCTTGATATTGGTATTTTCGACCAGATTTGTTTAATAAAACAGTTATTCTTAATTGTTCATTTTTGTATGTATAATCGAGGGTCACTTGCGCGTATACGAGCCTTTCTTCTGTTTTTAACTTTCGTCTATTTTGTTTAACATCTGCAAGAAATAAATGAAGGATACTTTTCCCTGCATAGTATTCCTGGGTAGCTTGCGTAAATTTTTGTGTTAACTGACGTTCTTCTAGTAACTGAAGGGCGAGAAAACTCATCAAATAAACAAAGGCCATGGCCGTGAACAATAAGTTTCCTGAATATTTTTGCCTCATTAAAATTCTCCCTTTATCGGAAAAAAACTATCAAATGTTTTTTCAGAAGTAAAAGTAACTTCCAAAGTAAACGATTGTCCTTCATTTTTAAACTGTCCATTTTTGATACCAATTAACAGCGGTTGATAGCCTTTACCATTGACTCGCTTAATAATTTTATCTTCTTTGATTTGAATTGAAATAGTCTTGTTTGTTTCTGAGTCGAGGAAAGAAATCTCTTGAGCAGAACCTGTTTGGAAAACGAGCTTTTGACATTCTTTTTCTAATTGAATTAAAAAAATATGCCAGGATTTCGAATCATTGTTTTTCAAATATTGATTTCCGATAAAACTTTGTTGAATCATCAACTGAAACAATTGACACATACAACTTAAAACGACTAGTGCCACTAAACACTCTAACATTGTAAAACCCGCATATTT
Organism: Enterococcus sp. DIV2385; assembly: GCF_051711925.1. Classification (NCBI taxonomy): domain Bacteria; kingdom Bacillati; phylum Bacillota; class Bacilli; order Lactobacillales; family Enterococcaceae; genus Enterococcus; species Enterococcus sp. DIV2385. The sequence goes on from NZ_JBIONV010000001.1 coordinate 1,720,909, forward strand.
TTTATTGACCAATCAAAATCGCTCCTCTTGAATCTGTCACTTTTAGTATCCTTCTTCCCTCGTTCTCCATCAAAGAAAATCGGTAAGTTTCTCCTTGATATATCCGCTCTTTGAAACGTAAATCACCCGTCTGCTCTAAAAATAAAATTGCTTCGTATCCTAGACGAGTGCGCGTTAATTCTTGCTCCCGTTGATAATTTTGCTGAATTAATTGTGTAATAGTCAGGGAGAATATCCCTGCTATCACACATACAATACTAAAACTAACGAGACTCTCTAATAAAATAAAACCGCTATAAATAGTTAATTTTCTTCGTATATTTGCCACTCCCCATCTGAAATTGTAAAATAAGTTGCTGTTTCTTTTCAGTCCAAGTAAAAATATATTTCACTAAACGGCCATTGTTCCCTGACGAATGAAGAAAACTGAGCTTGCTTGGACCACTCACTGTCATTTTTTCAGGTACAGCTAATAAAGTCCTCCGAGCTGATTGGTTCAATTTATCAGGAAATGAAAAACTTTGTTGTTCTTCAAAAAACCAAACTTCTTGTGTTTCCTCTAAAACAATTGCTTGCTGTTGCGCAAAACGAAGTTGTTTTTCTACCGTAGCAAGAAACTGTTCAATTTTTAACGTTTCTTGCCAGCGGTGAATAGCGAGTGTCGGAAGCATAGTCATAAAGCAAACAATCGTTAAACTAACAAGTGTTTCCATTAATGTGAATCCTGCTGACTTGTTCATTGCTTTTCTGCTGTATATTTATCTAACTGCTCTTTAGTAATGTAGCCTTCGTTGACTAATTCATTTAAGGAAGGCGTCTTATTTTTTTCTAGTGTGTAGAGCTCGATTTGTGATTCTACAATTTTTACGATTGCTTCATTGCCTTTTTTATCAACTGTTTCTTTATGTTTCGCTAAGTTAGGGACAAAAAGTAAAATCAATACGGAAATAATCAATAAGACAATCAACATTTCTAATAATGTAAACCCTGCGTATTTTTGTTTCTTTTTCATTATAAAACTCCTTCCATATTGCCATAAATAGGCAGCAACATTGCCCCATAGACACCGATAATTAGACAAGCAATTATGATAAAAATAAATGGTTGAACAAGGGTAATGACTCGTTCAATTTTTTTGAAAAAAACTTGGAAACAGACATTACTATAAACCATCAACTCCTTGCCTAATTTTCCTTTTACTTCTCCTTGTTGAATCATTAAACCCAATGCTTTTGTAAAAAAAGGATAAGCAGCTAATTGTCTATGTAAGGTTTCACCAACTAGCAGTCCTTCACTAATTGCTCCAGCTAATTCTTTCATTAAGGGGTAATTGGTTGTATGACGCATCAAATCGATGACCTCTTTCATTTCTAATCCTTGTGCAAGCAACTTCCCCCATTCTAGTGCAAAAAAAGCACTGACGTATTCCCGATAGAGGCCACGGATAATTGGTAGTTTCAGATATACGAAGGCCCGCTGAATAGCAGACTGATGCTTCAAATAACGGTTTAAAATGAAGAAACTAAATGAGAGGACAAAAACTAAGGTAACCAGAATGTATGGACTGTAAACAATCAGAAGAATCCCAATATTTTTAGAATAACTATTGGCATCATTTTCCATTAATTGGGGCAATAAAAATTGCCGAATACCAACAATGACGAGAATCAAAAAAACAATCAGGAGCAGCGGATAACTAATTATTTTATAGAACTGTTGCCGATATTTTTCCGTTTGAAAAAAATGTTCGGAAATCGCTTGTAGTGTCCCTACCAAATCCCCGTGTGCAGTAGCAAACGACAATTGTGCCGAGACCATTGTTGAAAATCCTAATTCTTCGACTAAAGCTTGTAAGGCAATGCCTGAGGAAAAGCCTTCAACTAAAAAAGTTATACTGTGCTGGGGTAATGCGTTTGATTTTTTCATGAAGGAAAAACTTTCTTGTATATTAAAACCATTTGCAAGCAAATCCGCTAATAGTTTCAGAAAAAGCTGCTGTTGTTTTTTCGTTAATTTATTCGATGGCTTGAAAATACGTTTTTTCTGTAATAAACCCATACGCCCACGCCTTTCTTAGATTCTTTTGCCAACTACTCTTTATAACGGCTTCCTTAAAGAAGAAATAATCATAAAGAATTCCTGCTACTTGTTCCTTATTAATCGTGGTTGTCAAAATCTGTTGATAAATGATACCTTGCAAGCATTCAGCCAATTCATGCTCTGGGCCACCTAATTCTATCAAACGCCGTTGCACCCCCAATAAGTTACGGGCGTGAATTGTCGCAAAAATAGTATGACCCGTTAAGGCGGCTCGAATAACTGCTTGAGCCGTCTCGCCATCACGAATTTCACCAATAATCAAAATATCAGGATGATGGCGCAAGCAAACTTTGATCAAGGCTTCGTACGTTAACTGAATTTTTTCATTTGTTTGCAACTGTAAAAACTGCTTTTCCTCAATTTCAACAGGATCCTCAATCGCTATCACTTGTTGTTCGCCACTTCTTTGTTTAGCCACACGATACATGGTTGTTGTTTTCCCAGAACCAACTGGCCCACTGAATAAATAAAGTCCTCGTTTCTGACAAGATGCTTCAATTTCATTCAGCTGGTGGGGAAAGAAAAAATGTTCAGCTTGTTCACCAAATCGGTGCAAAAAACGAATTACCAAGCTCTCTCGATTCTGAAAATCTCCCACAGATGATAAACGCAAGCGTTGCTTCGTCTCGCCAATTAGATAAGTTGTCGCGCCTAATTGTGCTTTTCGTCTTTCTCCGACATCCATGCCGCCTATAAATTTAAAGTGGAAAATTAACTTTTCGCCTATTTCTGCGGAAACTTGTGTGTAAGGTGTCCGTTGCATCCCTGTCCGAAAAGAGATAGCTATTTCGGTATCATTGGGTAAAAAATAAACGTCTTGCGCCCCATGAAGGACGCCCCATTCAATTAATTGATGAGCTAATTTTTTTACATTTTCAGTCATTCATTTCCTCCTCTCACTAATAAACTACGCATTTATTTTATGATTTCAGCAAAAAAAAGAACCTTCACCAATAAGATGAAGGTTCTTTTTTTGAAGTTTGCGCTGTCCATCTATCTTCCCCAAAATAGTGGAACTCCTAGACACTTAATATTATACTAAAAAAATCTTGCGTTTAGTTTTCAAAAATTTCTCTGAATCACAAAATTTTTGAGAAAAACTATCAGAATCAGATCGGATCGTTTACGTTTTTGGCTTCGTTTTTTGTTTATTAACTAAATAAACTGGAATTCCTAGAAGCGTAATCCCTATACCAATCAATGCAAGAATAGGCTGTGTAATACTTGTTGTAACCAAGATGAAGATACCACCTAGACTTGCGATAATTGGAATAATTGGATAGCCAGGAACTTTATACGGTCGTTTTAATTCAGGTTCTCGTTTTCTTAAAATAAAAACGGCTAAGAAAATTAATAGATTAAACAGCCACATAACAAAAACTAACATATCCGTCAATAAATCGAAGGTCCCGAAAAACATCATGATAATGGCTACAGCTAACTGGAAAATTCCAGCAACGTAAGGAACAACAAAGCGTTTAGACAACTTTTGAAACTGACGACTAAAAGGCATCAGATTATCTAAGGCTAAGGCATAAGGAATCCGAATCCCTGTCATTGTGTAGCCGTTTAACGCACCATATACAGAGATTAAAATCCCAATAGTTACGATTTTGCCGCCAATTGGTCCAAAAATAGCCACAGAAGCATCCGAAGCTGCATTCAAATTCCCAGCGATTTGCTCAATTGGTAATGTTTTTAGAAACACAAAATTAATTAAGGCATAAATTAAAGTAATCAATAACAAACCAAAAATAATGGCTTTAGGCAAGTCTCTTTCTGGTCGCTTCATTTCACCAGCCACGTTACCCACACCTAGCCAGCCATCATAAGCAAACATGGTGGCAACTAAGGCGCCACTAAAAGCAACTAAAAAGCCAGTATTCGCTGTTGTTTCAATGGGAAAAAGCGAAACGGCTACTTGTCCTGGAGTAAATAACCCCACTAAAGAAATCAAGGCAATTGGAATCAGTTTTACTACCAATGTCGTGGATTGGACCAAAGAAGCAATTTTTGTTCCTAATAAATTAATTACGGTGATACTAGTTCCCGCAAGAATGGCAATCGGGATCAATAAATTTGCCGATAAATGAAACAAATTGATTAGTTGTGTACTAAAAATAATGGATAACGCCGAAATGTTGGCAGGATAATAAATGATACTTTGTGCCCACCCTAAAAGAAAACCAGCTAATTTACCATATGTATATTCAATATACTTCACTGCGCCACCTGTTTCAGGGATTGCTGTAGCAAGTTCGGCGCTGGTTAATCCTGCACAAATGGTTAAGGCACCACCTAACACCCAAGCAAAAATAGCTAAACTAGCTGACTGTGCGTGTCCAACGACACTCGCAGCTTTAAAGAAAACACCAGCGCCAATCACCGTACCCATTACCGTGGATAACGCACCAAACGTTGTTATCTCTCTTTTTAATTGCTTTTTCTCCATAGACTCCCTCATTTCATTTAAACTAAACAAGCGTAACAAAATTTCCACTTTTTTGAAAAGATAACGAAAATAATAGCTGTTTTCATGAAAAATTCTGTAACGATCTCTTTTCAGTATAGCTATTTCTTTTAGAATTTCAAGTTTGAAAACCACAAAAAGAAAATTTGTCATAAAAGTTTTAGAGCATTCATCTTTTGTTTATAAACAAGAATGGAAAAACCGACGATTTTTTATTAAATAAACGAAAAATCGGATCAAAAAGAAACCTTTCTGATCCGATTTTAACTACGTTATTGGTTTTTGACTTTTTCTTTTTTCATTTGTTTGCTACGTAATTGTCCGCAAGCCGCATCAATATCTGTTCCATGCTCTTTACGAATAACACAATTGATGCCATTCTTTTTGAGTACATCATAAAATTTTAAAACCGCTTCTTTAGAGCTTCGGCTATATTGATCGTGTTCACTCACCGGGTTATACGGAATCAGATTAACATAAGAAAGTTTTTTCTTATTCCGTAGTAAATCTGCTAATTGTTGAGCATGTTCTGGTCGGTCGTTCACTTGACTCAACATAATATATTCAAATGTAACACGTCGGTTGGTTTTTTCAATGTATTCATCAATTGCTGCCATTAATTTTTCAATTGGAAAACTACGATTAATCCGCATAATTGATGTACGAACTTCGTTGTTAGGAGCATGTAATGAGATTGCTAAGTTTACTTGTAGTCCACTGTCTGCAAATTCACGAATTTTTGGCACTAAACCACTTGTTGAAACTGTAATATGGCGGGCACCAATGGCCAAACCTTTATCATCATTAATCGTTCGTAAAAAGTTCATGACATTGGCATAATTATCAAATGGTTCACCAATTCCCATCACAACGACATGGCTAACACGTTCATCCAACCCACGTTCATCGAAATAATGTTGCACCCACATAATTTGGGCAACAATCTCGCCAGCAGTTAAATCTCTTTGTTTTTTTAATAGCCCACTAGCACAAAATGTACACCCAATATTGCAACCAACTTGAGTGGTCACACAAACAGATAATCCATATTCTTGACGCATCAAGACTGTTTCAATCATATTTTTATCTGGTAATTCAAATAAATATTTCACGGTACCATCTTGCGCTTCTTGCACAATGACTTGTTTTAATGGATTTAATGAAAAATTTTCTTCTAATAAAGTCATCAACGATTTAGAAATGTTCGACATTTCACTAAATGAAGCAACACGTTTTGTATACAACCATTCCCACACTTGTGTTGCGCGAAATTTCTTCTCGCCATGGGCTAAAAACCAGTCCACAAGCTGTTCTCTCGTCAGTCCATAAATGGATTCTTTCTGCATTTCTTTTCCTCATTTCTGCTATTACATTCGCTTCATAACTATAACGTATTCTCACTTTGAATGCAATATCACGAAGAGTCTCAAAAAAAATCGTTAAGCGTGCATGCTTAACGATTTTTTATAATTAATCTTTCACTAAGTGATAAACTTTTTTGAAGTAGAACGTTCTGGCAATTAAATAGTAAACGACCTGAATCAATAAGAAAACGCCTAAAACTTCCCAGCCAGCTAATTGCATTGGCTGATCTAAGACAGCATACATTGCTTTCAAAGCAACAGCTCCATGAATAAATGAAACAACAATTGGGGTAAAGAATAAAATACCTACTTGTTGGTAAATCATTTTCTTCAATTCTTTTTTCGTCAAACCAAGTTTGTAAATCATCTTGAATTTTTCAACGTCCGTATTCATATCACTGTATAAACGGAAGTATAAGAAACTACCCGCCGAAACAAAGAACACGATACCGATAAATAGTCCGACAAATAGAACTGGCGTATAATATTGCGTAATGGCTGCCGACATTGCAGCTGTTCCTACTAACATGGGATACTTGTCACCAATAATATTTTCTGCTTTTATCAATTCTTCACGATTGGTTCCTGCTTTGGGCTGCCAAATTGTTTCTGTTTCCGCTTTGATTCCATCTGTTGAGGTACTATCTGGGATAACAACCACACCGCCAAAAGTCGGTAATACATTGGTTTCTTCTGTTTTATCAATGTTTAAAACTTGATCATTTCCCAATTGAACAGATTTGACATCTACTGATGCAGCAGAAGGAGCATCTTTTTGTGATAAATTAACTACTTTCTCACCTGTTAAAGTTGGTTCATCTATAAATTTTGCGAGTTTATTATATTCAGATGTTTTGATTAATTGGATACCGGCACTTGTTTTGTACATTGTGTAATCAATCTGATCAAACTGAATATTTTTTTCTTGGAATGTTTTTGTCGCAAATTGTTTCATTTCTTGATTTTCTGGGTTGGTCGAATCAGACAATGTCAGTTCGTACGGTACAGAACTTATTCCTTTAAAAATCATCTCGTTCACGCCGTATAACGTTCCAATGGCAGCAAAAGCAACCGTTGATATCACCGAAACCAAGAAGAACGAACGTGCATTATCTTTCATGCGGAATGCTAAATCTGATAAAACGACCATATTGGTTTTTTTCCAAAAGATTTTTGGTTTCCGTTTTAAACGTTCAATGACAGAAACACTCAATTGGTCAAATAAGAATTTTGTCCCTAAAATAACTAAGAAAATTACTGGGAACATCACCATTAAAACTAACTGTCCCTTAGCAACTAAAGCAATTCCGTAACCGACAATTAAAAGTAACACGGCTAAGAAAGATTTAACTTTAGAGCTTTTGATTTCACCTTTACCCATTTCTCCTGCTTTTAATAGCTCTTGAAGTGTCGCTTTTGGCAAGCGGAATTGAATAAAGAAAGAAATTACTAAGAACAAGACCGCAAATGAAATGACAGTAATGATAAACGGCATCACTGGCAAATAAAAACCTAAACCTAGATGCATCAATAAATTGCTAATCCATAAAATAAACTGTGAAAATCCAACACCTAAAATGCTACCAAAAATTGTAGCAAAGAAACCAATCACTAAGTTTTCAATAAAAATCATTTTCTTTAACTGTTTTGGACTCATCCCTTGAATCATCAAGGTTCCAAACTCTTTTTTCCGAGATTGGATAAAGACATCCATCGAGTATAAAACGAATAAGAAAGAGAAACCATAGATTATAATTGCCGCAGCCGTCATTCCCATTTGTGCTTTAGAATTTAAACCATTAGCTAAGGCTGGGTGAAAGACAAAACCAGTGAACGTAAAAAAGATCATCACAGAAAACATTGTACTTAGGAAATAAGCCAAGTATAAATGCTTATTTCGAATCGTGTTTCTTATAACAAACTGATTAAAATTCATTATCGACACCTTCAATCTCAGCCAGTTTCACCATGATTAAATCGTAGAACTCTTTTTGATTGCCATTTTGGACAATTTCATCAATTAATTCACCATCTTTAATAAAGACGATGCGCTTGCAATAACTTGCGGCTAGCGGATCATGGGTTACCATTAAAATAGTCGCCGCTTCTTCTTCGTTTAATTGTTGTAACAAGCCCATCACATCCTTAGATGATTTCGTATCTAAGTTTCCTGTTGGTTCATCAGCCAATAATAATTGTGGATGATGAATCATTGCGCGAGCAACGGCGACCCGTTGTGCTTGTCCACCAGAAATTTCTGCAATTCGTTTTTTCAACAGATGATTGATACCTAAACGCTCACTTAATTCTGCTAATTGTCGTTTCATTACAGAGACTTTTTCTCCATCAAGCGTCAATGGCAAAATAATATTTTCTTCAACAGTTAATGTTGGCATTAAATTAAAGCTTTGAAAAACAAATCCTAATTCTGTACGACGGAATTTAGCAATTTGTTCTTGATTCAAATTGTTTGGATTTTTTCCATTTAAAAGTATTTCACCGTCTGTTGGACTATCGATTGTTGCCAATAAATTTAAAAGTGTACTTTTCCCACTTCCAGAAGGTCCCATAATACCAATAAATTCACCATCTTGGACAGTTAAATTAATCCCTTTTAAAGCTTCATATTTAATTTCGTTTCCGTAAACTTTTTTCAAATTTTGTACTTCTAACATATTTTCCACTCCTATTCTTCTCACTCATTTAGTGTATCGAAAACGAAAAAAAACGACAATAGAAAAGAATAACAATGAACTTACATTACTGTAAGTGCACTGTTATTCTTTTAAAAGTTATGCTTCATATTCAATCACATAAGGATGAATCTTCGTATTATAAATAGCTTCTGAATATTCTACGCAACGACCTGTTGGGCTTAACGAACGCCGAATTCTTTTTAAGCCCGTTGTTTCAGTTGTTTGCAACATCTTTTGCTCTGCTTCTGTCAAAGTTGCAACTTCAAAACGGTCTTCAAATTTATAAATTTCAATGGCATGGCGATCCATCAAACGATACAAGGATTCTTCTTTGTATTCAGTCAATGATACGTCTTTCATGGCAGCTGGCAAATAGTAATTAAAATAAATATAGGGTTGTTCATCGATTAGATATAACCGTGAAAGGTGAACCACTTCTTCTCCTAAAAATTGATAAGCCGGCATCTCTTTTGACAACGTCAAGTTTTCAACTTGTAAAACTTTTTTGGTTACTTTCTGACCTGATTCATTCAAAAATTCAGTGAATGTCCCTGCTTTTGATAGTTTATTATAGGGACGATTGCTTAATACAGTTGTGCCTCGGCCACTTTTTTTCTCAACAAATTCTTCCGTTGCTAACATTTCGATTGCCCGCCGAATCGTAATTTTACTAACGTTAAACATCTCTTCCAATTCTGTTTCTGTTGGTAAAAACGTTCCTACTGGATACTTGCCACTCAAAATATCTTCTTTAATCTGATCTGCTACTTCTAAATAAAGCACGCTCTTTCTTCTCATGATACGCTCCCTCCCAACCGCACTATTCCTTTCTATTTTACCAGAAAATGATGATTATAACATGATGCTTTGCTGAAATTATAAAAAAAGAACAAAAATAGATAAATTTATCTATTTTTGTTCTTTTTGTTTATTGTTCTGGCGTCTCAGTTGCTGCCTCTTCTGATTCCGCTTGTAGAAAGACTTTTCTTGGTTTACTACCTTCTGATGGTCCAATAACTCCGTGTGCTTCCAATTCATCCACTAAGCGAGCCGCACGATTATAGCCAATTCTAAAACGTCTTTGTAGCAATGAAATACTAGCTGTTTGCATTTCAACCACCAAGTTTTTCGCTTCTTCAAACAACTCATCTTGAGGAGCTTCGCCACCGCCTGAAGTGGTCGGTTCATCCGTTGGCATCATGCTTTCTTGATATTCAGCTTCTTGTTGGTCCGTTACAAACGCAACCACTCGTTCGACTTCTTGATCAGAGATAAAGGCCCCTTGGATACGAATTGGTTTATTTTCTCCCATTGGTAAGAAGAGCATATCACCTCGACCTAATAGTTTCTCCGCCCCGTTGGTATCAATAATGGTACGCGAGTCTGTCCCACTTGAGACCGCAAAAGCCATTCGAGAAGGGACATTTGCTTTGATGATTCCTGTAATGACATCCACACTTGGCCGTTGTGTCGCTAAAATCATATGAATGCCCGCTGCCCGTGCCATTTGGGCTAAGCGGATAATCGCATCTTCTACTTCGTTACTTGCCACCATCATTAAATCAGCTAACTCATCCACAATGACAACAATAAATGGCAGAATCGGACGATTTTCGCCATCTTCCGCATTTTTCTGTTGAATTAGTTGATTGTAACCAGTAATATTTCGGACGCCTGTTGCTGCAAATTTTTCATAACGAAATTCCATTTCTTGAACTACTTTTTGCAGGGCTTGTGCCGCTTTTCTCGGATTAGTAACCACTGGCGTTAATAAATGAGGAATCCCGTTATACACATTCAATTCTACCATTTTCGGGTCAATCATCATTAATTTTACTTCATGAGGTTTCGCTTGCATCAAAATACCTGTGATGATGCCATTGATAGCAACCGATTTCCCACTCCCTGTCGATCCCGCAATTAATAAATGCGGCATTTTTGATAGATCTGCAGTTTGAACCATCCCTGAAATATCTCGACCTAAAGGTACTTCTAATAGTTTATCTGGATGACTTGGTTGTGCCTCAACAATATCTCTAAAGGATACTGTACTAATTGCACTATTAGGAACTTCAATCCCGATTAGTGATTTCCCAGGAATCGGAGCCTCCATACGAACGTCTTTGGCCGCAAGCGCTAAAGCAATGTCATCCGTCAAGTTAACAATTTTGCTAACTTTTACCCCAACAGCGGGTTGAACTTCAAATTTTGTGACAGATGGTCCTAAACTAGCTTTGACTACTTTAGCATCAACACCAAAACTCTTGAAGGTTTGTTCTAAGACGCCAATATTTTTTTCGATTTTTTCATATTCACCACTTTGATCCGTTGCTTGAATTGTATCTAACAAATCAGTTGGTGGTAGTTGATAATCACGATCTTCCGCTTCTTCAGAAATTTCAAATTCGAGAACACCAGCTTCATCTGCCGCCTCTTCTTCCTGCTCTCGTTGCGGTTTTGTTGCTGCAATTGGTGGTACAGGCATCGCCTGATTTTGCTGTTGAAACGAATCAATTTGAACAGGCGTTGGTGCGGCCGGTTCTTCCACCATTGGTTGGTGGGTTTCAACTGGTGTTTTTGTTAAGCGCTCGGCTGCCGCTTGTTCCATACGTTCCCGCTCTTGTAATTTTTGTTGGGCAGCGGCTTCAATTTTTGCTTGGCGTTCTGCAGCTTTGGCTTCTTTCTTCGCTGCTCGCTTCGCCTCTTTTTCTTCTTGTCGCGCCTGTGATTTTGCCGAAACATGACTTAGGCGATCTTGAATACTTTGGAAATGATCAACAATTTGTTGAAAATCCCACATACTCATCAAGAAAATACCCGCTAACAGTAGCAATGTGGCAATTAAATAGCTGCCAAATTGTGCCACCAAAAAGTATGTTCCTTGATAAAGCAGCGCGCCAATCATACCGCCCCCTACGTTTTGCGTCACTTGGTTGGCTTTTAAATCGCTTTGCAAAAATTCCCAAGTGTTACCTAAAATATCTGGTTGACTGCCACTAACATTTCGAAACATAAAGGCATGGAAAAATAACAAAACACTAATATAAATCAGAACAGCCCCAAAAATAGGGCGCCCTCTTTTTAACGGAAAATCTTTCCCATAAATCATGACTAATAAGCCATACAGGATTAGTAAAATCGCTGCAAATGGAAAGGTATTACCTACAACTAAGCGTAAACAATTCGCTAATAACGCGCCTAAAAACCCTAAGCGAAAGAGTCCAAAGACACCGAATAAAATAAAAATCAGGCCAAGAAACATATAATTTAAACGTTCTTGTTGTTGCTGTTGTTTTTTGGTCTTTTTCTTTGTCGTACTTTTTTTCTTATTTGTTGCTCTTTTTTGTGCCATTTAACTTCCCTCTTTCCATCACTTCTCATTATACATAAAAATGGAATCGAACAAAAGCGCCCACCTCATTTTACTTGAAAAATCATGGAAATTTTTTAAAAACTTTCATTTAAGAAAAATGAGCGTGGGACAAAAATCACTTTGGATTTTTGCTCCACGCTCAAAAACTGATAAACGGCGGGAACAGAACCAACTCCTTCGGAAATAAGCCGAAATTCTCCAAAAATTAAAGAGCAATTTTCGGAAATTTCTTCTTATTTCTCGGAGCTAAACGGTTCTGTCCCGACCTCATTATTTCTTATTTTGCTGATTCTTAATGGTATAAGTCGAAACGACCTTTAGCCATCATTTCTTTGGTACCACCTGTTTCAAAGAGCGCTTTGTTCATGATAATTTTTTTCATGAATGAAGCTGGGTATCCTTTAATGTCTGTTTTACCAACAATTCCTAAAGCACGTGTATTTCCGACAGAACAAACAGAACCTTGTGATTTAAAGCTGAAAGGTTTAGTTGCTTCCCCTTTCAATTGTGCTTGAATATTTTTAGCAGCATGAGCGCCCATCTTCAAGGCGATTTGTGCTGTTGTTGGGTAAGGTCGATTGGTTTCTGTATCCATCACTGCTGAGCAGTCACCAATAATATAGACGTTGCTATGGTTCGCATCTGTTAAATCTGGTTGAACCATGACACGACCACGACGAGCTTCAAAGCCAGAATCGCCTACAACGTGGCTTCCACTAACACCCGTTGTCCAAATAATTGTTTTAGCAGAAAGTTCTGCCAAGTCGCCTGCTTCGTTATCTTGATAAACAACTGCGCCTGGTTTGATTTCTTTAATCGGTTTACCTAATAATAAATGAATAGCTGAATCTTTTAATAATTGCACACCATAGTTCGCAAGTTTTTCGTTAAACATCGGCAATAGGCGAGTAACTGCTTCGACACAATAAATTTGGATTTGATCTGCTGAGACACCTGCGATTTCAGCAAATTTTGGTTTGTTTTCAACAAGAGAACCTAATAATTCAATCCCTGTAAAGCCTGCTCCACAGACAACAATTTTTAAGAATTCTTCGTTTTGAGTTGCTTTGTATTGACGCATTTGTTCTTGGATATGTTCATACACGTTTAAAGCCGTTTTCACATCTACCATTTGTAGAGCATGTTCTTGCACACCAGGGATACCAAATGATTCTGATTCAAACCCAAGAGAAACAACTAAGTAATCATAATTGATTGTTTGGCCATCTTCTAAAGCAACTGTTTGTGTTGCACCATCAATTGTTTTAACTGTTCCTTGGATAAAGGTTGTCATTTTTTCATCGACAACATCCATAATATTGTATGTGATTTTTTCAGCTGGTTGTGTTCCAGCAGCAACTTCATGCAAATCCGTTGCTTCGTAGTGATAGTTGTTACGATCCACTAAAGTAATTTCGACGTCTTTGGCGCCTTTTTGTAATTCGCGTAATGTTTTTAAGCCTGCGTAACCAGCACCTAAAATAACAACATGTTTCTTATTCATTTTGATTCCCTTCCACTCTATAAAAAATTTACAGCCACCACAAACCTATGGCAAAAAATAGCACTTGTGCAGTTGCTCCCACAGCTAAGATCTTCACAGCACAAACAAATGTTTTACTCTTCACTTGTTCCTTCAATAAGGCTTGGGTTTGTTTCCGTACAAAAGGTAAAGTTAAAAGCATGAGTAACATTGTTGGCGGGGTTAATCCTAAACCGACAGCTAACAAAATGGCTAACATTGCTATTGTATTTAATCCGACGAATAATTTCAAAGAACTTGCTTTGCCAAGATAATGAACTAATGTATATCTCTTGTTATTTTCATCTTCCTCTAAGTCACAGATATTATTTGCTAACATTAAGTTAGCAATGTAACAAGTGTTAGGTAAAGCGACTAAGAAAATCCCCCATAAATTAGCTGCTGACCAATTGAAAACTTCAAACGTATTAATGTAGACACAAATAAGGGTAATCATGAACCCCATTGTAAATCCTGAGAAAACTTCCCCTAATGGTAGACTGGATAAAGGTTTCGGTCCTGATGAATAAAAAATACCAATTAAGTAACAATAAAGACCCATAATTAATAACGGCCAGCCGACAATGAATGACAACCCAATCCCCATCAAAGCAGAAACGAGAATCATCCAAAAAATCATTTTGCGTATTAATGGCAAAGATAAATTTTCTCGACCGATAATATTCGTTTTTTCCTTATAATCATGAACTTCTGTGGCATGATGGTAATCATTATAATTATCTAAAATATCGACCGCCATATTGAAAATAAACATCGCAATGAAAAAAATTAAAACATAGCCGACATGGAGCCGCCCATATTGGTACCAACTAAAACAAATTCCTAACAAAAATGGCAAAACACTCGCCGTTTTTGCTTTTAATTCTACTAATTCAAAAAATATTTCTCGATTCAAACTATCCCTCCGCTACTTTTTTACAAACTTTGTTACTTTTAAAACTTAATTACTGTATTTCTGTCGCCAATTCGTATACAATCAAATAGTATTGAACCACTGAAAGGATCGTAGTATATTTATGAACACATTTTGGAAGTCGTTTCCTGACGTTGAACGTTCTTTAACGGAAACATGTGAATTAATTGAACAAACGTTGCATACACGCAACGAAGACATTGAAGAAGCCTTAGTAACTTTGGCTCGTTCTGGCGGCAAATTATTACGCCCCGCTTTTTTCTTTCTTTTTGCTCAACTGGGTGATGAAGAAAAACAAGAGAAACAACAATTATTAAAAATAGCTGCATCTTTGGAAATCCTACATATGGCTACGTTGATTCACGATGACATTATTGACGATTCTCCATTGCGCCGAGGCGCTGTGACTATTCAATCACAATATGGTAAAGACGTGGCTGTTTACACAGGTGATTTACTATTCACTGAATTCTTTACTTTGATTGCAGATGCCATGAATGGCTCTGAATTTATGAAAATCAATGCACAAGGAATGAAACGGTTATTACTTGGTGAACTCGATCAAATGAGTCATCGATTTGACCGCCGCATGTCGATTCCTGCTTATTTAAGAAGTGTCAACGGCAAAACAGCCGAACTTTTTTCACTAAGCTGTCTTGAAGGGGCCTATTTCGGTCATAGTTCAAAAGAAGTCCAACGTTTAGCTAAACGAATTGGCCGTCATATTGGCATTGCTTTTCAAGTCTATGACGATATTTTAGATTATACTGCCGACACGGAAACCTTGAAAAAGCCCGCTTTAGAAGACTTGTCACAAGGTGTTTATACGTTACCTCTTCTCTTCGCTTATCAAGCAGCACCTGACGTATTCAGCCCTTATTTGGATAAAGGACGCGCCATTACCTTAGAAGAGGCAGCTGAAGTTGCGGCGCTAGTCAATGACTATCATGGCGTTACAGAAGCACAAGCTTTTGCTAAAAAAGTAACCAACAAAGCAATCACTGATATTCAACAATTGCCTGATGGCACAGCAAAAGAAACCTTACTTTCCTTAACTGAGCTCTTATTACATCGTTCATTTTAAACGTTTTATAGAAGAATTGCCATTAATTGAAATAGAAAAACGACTGATTGTTTGCTTTAATCAACAACCAGTCGTTTTTTTATTCCTCGAAAGAACTAATGCCACGATCAATTCGGTAAAGTTTCTGATAATGCGCATTGGTTGCAAGTAATTCCTCTGGCGTACCACTCATCTCTAATTGGCCATCTTCAATAAAGATCACTTGATCCATCAAAGTTACGCCTTGCAAATGGTGGGTAATCCAGATGACGGTTTTATCTTTTAATGCCTCAAAAAAGGTTTCCAGCAATTGCTGTTCTGTAATTGGATCTAAACCAGTAGTCGGTTCGTCTAATAACACAATCGGTGTATCTTGCAAAAGAATCCGTGCTAGTGCCAAGCGATGTCGTTCGCCACCAGAAAAACGCAAACCTGCTTCATCCACCATTGTGTGTAAACCTTCTGGTAATTGGGCAACCATTTCTTTTAAGCCCACTTTTTCTAAAACCGCCCAAACTTCTGCTTCGCTTGCTTCTTCTCTACCAATCCGAATATTATTTAAAATGGTTGTTCGAAATAGGTACGGTGCTTGGTGCATAACCCCAATATATTCAGTCATCGTCTCACCAAATGCCTCAGTTGGGATGTTTCCTAAAAGGATTTCTCCCGAAGTAGGCCGTAAATCACCACGAATGAGCGAAGCCAACGTACTCTTTCCGGAACCACTGCGCCCTAAAATCGCTAATTTTTGTTTTTCAGGAATTGTTAACGATAAGTCATTTAATACCTTTTTCGCTTGATTTTCATATGCAAAAGACAAATGTTCTATCGATAAACTGGTGCCATTTGGCTGAACAGGCGCTTCTGTTGAGTCATCTTCCCCTTCAGGAAGCTCATTAAAACGACGAATGGAATCCTTATAAATCGTTGTTTCCTGTGCTGCAGCAGGTAGCGGAGCAAAGGCATCAATTAACGGAAAAACGGTTAAAACAAAGGCACCAATCCAATTGGCTGCACCCCCATGATTACCTGGAAACCGCACACTAGTCCAAGCTAAGACAGCAATCGCAATCACACCAAACAGAAGTTGTAAAACAAAGTCTCGGCCACGGTTAAATTGCTTCATTTTTTCATCTAATGCACGAACGTTTGCTTCATCTGTTTCATAACGAGCAACGAATTCAGAGCCTCGTTGACTAAATACCCAATCAGACACACCTAGAATATTGTCGGTTAGTGTTTGATATAACTCATTTTTGGCATATTTATGTTTTTCTTGACGCGCACCATTCACCAGAACTGAAACAAGTGGCAATAGAAAAACAACCACTCCTAACATCAGTAACATGCATAAAGCAAACCACCAAGAAAAGAAACCTAATGCAATCACTAAAAAGATATACAAAATCCAAGCAATAACGGTTGGGAAAATCGTTCGTAAATACAAGTTTTGGATATGATTAATATCCTCCGAAAGCAAACCTAAGATATCCCCAGTGCGATATTTTGTCTTAAAGAAAATCGCATCTTTTTCTAGTACATTATAAAGTTTCAAGCGCAGATCAGAGGTCATTTTTAACACCCAGTTATGACTCGTTAGACGTTCCACATAACGAAAAACAGGACGGCCAATCCCAAATGCTCTTGTTAAAACAATGGGAATATAAATTAATAAAATATTCTCTGGTAAGGAAGCCGCACGACTGATTAAGTAACCAGACGTAAACATTAATGCCCCTGCACTAAAGAACGTCAAGAAGCCTAAAAGTAAGGCAAAATACAAGGTTTTTTTATAGCGTTTTAAGAAAGGACGAACCCATTGATCGTTTTTCCAAACGTCTTTCGTTGTCGGCTGTTTTTCCATCATTGGCGTCCTCCTCTCATTTGCTTCATTAATTGAACATAGTAGCCATCTTTTTCAATCAACTCTGCTAGCGTTCCTTGTTCCACTAATTGACCTTTTTCCATCACTAAAATGTAATCCATTTCTTCCATCCAATGCAGACGATGTGTCGCAAAGAAGACAAGATGATTGTTCATTAATGGCAACATGCGCTCTTTCATTTCAACTTCTGTTTCAATATCCAAATGCGCTGTCGGCTCATCAAACAGCAAGACGTGGCGTTTTTGATCGACAAAGGCGCGGGCCAACGCTACTCGTTGCGCTTGTCCCCCACTTAACATTCGACCACTTTCCCCAATCAAGGTATGAATTCCTTCGGGAAGGTCTTTAACCAGCTCGTCTAAGCCAACTAACTGAATCGCTTGCTGAATCGCCTCATCTGTTGCTTCAGGTGTATAAAAGCGAATATTGTTTGCCAAAGTATCTTGGAAAATATATGGCGCTTGCGGAATATAAAGGATTTGTTTTTGCCAGTCTTTTTGTAAAAAATGTGGAATCGTTTGGCCATTTATCGCCAATTGACTCGTTTCTTCTGTTGGTAATAAAAAGCCGCTTAATAAATTAATTAACGTTGACTTACCAGAACCACTCGCCCCGATAATTCCAATCTTTTTGCGACCATCAACAGAGAATTGCAACGATTGAATCGCTTCTTGCGTTGCATCTTCATAGGAAAAATTTAACGCTGTGACTGACAACTGACTTTCTTGATGCCAATCATCTAACGTGAGCACATCGGTCTGTTCTGCTTCTGGCAATGCTAATACCGCTTGGATCGCTTGAAAAGAGTTTTTTCCATCTAAGGTTGCGTGATAATCACTTGAAAAATCACGAATCGGTAAAAAGAACTCAGGTGCTAAAATTAAAGTAACCAAGGCAGGAAATAATAAAATCGTGCCGTTTAATAAACTTAATCCAAGGAAAACTGCCACAACAGCTACCGATAATGTCGTAAAAAAGTCTAACGCAAAGGTTGATAAAATAGCAATTTTCAATGTACTCATGGTCGCTTTTCTGAATCGTTCACTTGTATGGTAAATACTCCCAGCATATTTTTTGCTCAACCCAAACAGTTTCAGCGTGTCAATTCCTCGCAAGGAATCAATAAAATGATTGGAAAGCATTTGAAACGCCGCATATTGCTTGTCCGCTTTACTTTGTGCTGCATAACCTAACACAATCATAAAAATAATAATAATCGGAAAAACAATCAGCAATGTTACGCCTGAACGAATATCTTGTGTAAAAACAAAGGCCAAAATAATCCAAGGAATAATCATCATATTCATCATTTTTGTCAAAATCAATTGTAAATAATTTTCGGTTTGACTGATGCCTTCTAAAGCCATGGTAACCATATTTCCAGTCCCATTTTTTTGAACAACATTTGGCCCCAAACGGAAAATTTTAGTTAATAATTGTTCGCGTAATTCTTTCGAGCGTTCATAACTAAATGTATCGAGCATTCTCTCACGAAAATACGTAATAACATGTCGACCAAGATAAAAAATAAAAAAGAGTAAAATACTCTGTAGTTGTTGGTTAAGATGCCCGCCACTCCAAAGGCCGACAATGGCTTTTGAAAGAAAAAAAGCTTGCCCAATTATAAAGACTGCTTGCAGGAAAGAAAAACCTGCAAGCAAGACAAGAATTTTTTTGATTTTAGGCATCTGTAAGATGTCTTTATCAATCATAGATTTAATACCCCTCTGGTACGGCTGTCTGTGAAATACGTTTTCTGAAAATATAATAGGACCAAGCAGTATAAGCTAACACGAATGGTAAAATGCTTAAAGAAATCCACGTCATAATTTTTAGTGTATATGGTGTGCTTGTTGCATCTTTAATCAACAAATCAAAACCTTCACTACCAATCATAACACGTGGGAACAAGCCACTGAACAAGAGAGCAACTAGTACAACTAATGTTAAACCACTCGCTAGAAAAGCTAACATCTCTTTGCGTTTAAACACCCCAACATTAGCAATGACCGTTAAGACCACAATTGCTAACGTTAAAATTAAAGTGACCGCAAAGTTCTTTTCATAAAAGTCCGTTTTGAAGTACATCAACACTGCAAAAACAACTAAACCGACATATAAAACGCCGTATAAGATTTCTGCATAATTTCGAGCACGTTCGCGAATTGGGCCTTCTGTTTTTAAAGCAATATAGTTCATGCCGTGTAAGTAGCAAAGTAATGTTAAGGCTACTCCACCAACAATTGAAAACAGATTAAAATAATCCGTAAATTGCGCATGCATATTGCCGTTTGCATCTAAAGGCATTCCTTGGACTAAGCTGATAAACAAAATACCAAAGAAGAACGGTACAAGGAAACTACCAATTGATAGCGTCCAGTTCCACATCCGACGACGTTTACCTTCCGGCATGTTATGGCGGAATTCAAAGGAAACTCCGCGAATAATTAAGCCAAATAAAATCGTAAATAGAATTAAATAGTAGCCACTAAATAATGAAGCATACCAATATGGGAAAGAGGCAAACATTGCGCCGCCCGCTGTTAATAGCCAAACTTCGTTTCCGTCCCAGACAGGTCCAATTGTTGCAACGACTTGATCTTTTTCGTCGTCATTGTGTGCCAACGTTTGAACGGCCATTCCAACACCAAAGTCAAATCCTTCTAAGAAGAAGAAACCTGAGAACAAGACGCCGATAAGGACAAACCATAATAATTGTAGTGTACTCATTCGCCAAATACCCCCTTATCAAAAGGATCCAACGCTGGTTCATTTTCTTTCGCTAATTTTTTCGCTTCATAGTCTGGTCCTTTACGTAATTCTAAAATGACCAAGTAAACCATGACACTACCTAAACCAGCAAATAATAAGAAATAAATGACATTTGACGTAATTAATGAAGCAACCGATACATTTGGTGAAACACTTTGTTCAATCGTAAATAATCCATAGACAGTCCACGGATAACGACCTAATTCAGTGACTAACCAACCTGTTGTATTGGCAAGGAATGGTGCGAATGTACATAAAGCAACAATCCACAGCATCCATTTCTTCTCGTACAGCGATGGTTTTTTCTTCCTTGTAAAGAATAGTCCTAAGGCAGCAACCAATAACATTAAGGCACCAAAACCAGCCATGATACGGAAGCTCCAGAATAAAGTGTTAACTGGTGGATAATAATTTTTATCATCCCCATATTTTTCTACCAAGCGCTTGTTGACTGTATCCATCCCATCAACCGAACCTGATAATTTATTATACGATAAAATACTTAGCATATACGGAATATCGATACCAAAAACTTGTTTATGTTCCCGTTCATCTGCCCAAGCAATCAATGTCCAAGCAGCAGGATCATCAGAGTCTTCATAGGCCCCTTCCATCGCCGCAAATTTCATTGGTTGTCCTTCAATTAGAGCTTTCATTTGCAAGTCGCCAGCTAATAAAACGCCGATTGAACCGAACAAAGTAACCCATAAGCCAATGCGCATAGATGCTTTGTGGAATGAAATATCCCGTTTTTTCAACAATTGGAAAGCAGCCATACCAGCTACTGCCATGCCGCCCAATGTAAAGGCGCCCATGATAACGTGTGAAAATTCATACCAAACTTTTGGATTGCTGATGACAGCTACAAAGTCCACCATTTCAGCACGGCCATTATTGATGACATAACCTACTGGATGTTGCATAAAACTATTGGCAACTAGAATCCAGAAAGCAGACATCATTGAACCGAATACGACTAACCAGATAAAGGTTACGTGAACTTTCGGATTCATTTTATCCCAAGTAAAGATCCATAAACCTAAGAATGTTGACTCTAAGAAGAAAGCTAAGAGCGCTTCTACCGCCAACGGTGCCCCAAAAATATCTCCGACGAATCGAGAATAATCAGACCAGTTCATCCCAAACTGAAATTCTTGAATAATCCCGGTTACAACCCCAACAGCGAAGCTTAATAGGAATATATTTCCCCAAAACTTGGCCATTTTACGATAACGTTCCTCTTTTTTCACAACGTACATTGTTTCCATAATTGCTACAACAAGTGCTAATCCTATTGAAAACGGTACGAAGAAAAAGTGGAAAACTGTTGTCATCGCAAATTGGATTCTCGCCAATGTTACAATATCAAACATATTATTTCCTCCCTGATTTGCCTCCACACAAAGAAACAAGCTTACCTGAATTGTTCATTTCCATTAGCGATGACTCCTTTTATCTACGAAACTAAAAGAAAATTCAAGTGAACTTTTCCAAAAAGTGTGAAAATGCATGTAATATAGAATAATTCCAATCTAAGTATACAACTTTCTGAGGCAGAAACCAAACAATACAGAAGCATTTCTCACAATTTTTTTAGGTGCTACCAAGATTTCTTCCCTTTCTTCTATCAATAAAAAAAGCCCTTCCTAAAAAAAGGAAGAACTAATCTCAATCTATCAACATTTTGACTTATCACTTGATTAGTTTTCGAAAATCGAAGCAGCTCGTCTTTGATGATAAAAATTCTAATCTTGTGATGAAAATTACGGATTGCTTGTGGTGATAGTTTGTTTTTTAACAACATGGCTCTAAAACAAATTTTTATCACTTAATGCAATTTCTTGAGTTTTGGTACCATTCTAAACAACATGACTCTAAAACCTCGGAGAATTATTTTTTCTCCATGATTCCGTATTCGCATCACTTATCCATAGCTAGATTTCAGTTTAGAAGGTCTGAATTTTTTCTTCACGTTTATTATACCAAACTTTCTCCTTCTTGGCGGAAAAACCCACCATTATTCAATGGTGGGTTTTCTTTATTTAGTAGCTGTAACAGCGAGCCAGATTTCACTATACTTAGCTTCTGCTGGTCCTTGATATTGCGTAAACGAAATTTCTGGTGCTGCAACGACTTGGTAACCAGATGAAGGCAACCATTCAGAGAATATCCTTGCCCAGGTTTCTTGTAAAGTTTGAGGGAAAGGACCTTCATTTGGAAAAACCGCCCATGTATGAGCAGGTACGCTTAGTTGCTCCAAATCTTCATAGGTATTTTCTTGCGAAGTGGCAAAGCCAATCATGTGTGTCATTTCTCCACCTTCTGTTGTTCGTCCCTCTTGAAAGTCAAAAGAAGCATTTACTACTTGATGAGGATATATGTCATCAAATGTATGCATTTCCGCTCGTTGTTGTGGTGTAATGCGCTGTGCTAATTCCATGATTGCTTGATTTTCCCCTTGATACTGCAAGGGAACCTTCTGACTAACTCCGACTATTTGAAACGCTGGTTTTTCAATTAATTTAACATCCATTGATTGTCCTCCTTTAATATCAATATAGAAAGAGAATTTAGGGAACGTTTTTTGGATTTGTGTTTTCATTACTTCAGAAGGGGCTTGTCCTGACCAATCGCGAAAGGCTCTTGAGAATCCTTCAATACTTTGATAACCATATTTAAAAGCTACATCTGTCACTTTTTCACCAGCAAGTAATGCTAAATTTGCTTCCGCCAAACGTCTCTTTTTAATATACTCAGCCAGACTCATCCCCGCAATAAACGAAAAAGTTCGTTTAAAATGGTAAACAGAAATCCCTGTCTTTTTTGCCAATTCATCGAAGGATACTTCTTCCGTTAAATGTTCTTCAATATAATCCATTGCTTGATTTAAATTTGCGAGCATCCGTGTCCCTCTCTTTCTATTTGAAAGTTTACTAAAGACCAACAAGGATGACTTGATTATTTAGAGCCAACATTCGTCAAGTCGCTACTCTTGATTCATAGCGGCTTTTAAGGCCTGCGCTAAAGCACTTTCTTCTGGTTCGTCTGGTTGTGAATATTTTTTCATCAAACGACGTTCTTCATGTTTAGTCATTTTTTGTTTTCGTTCTTTTTTATCGGGAATTTTTTCAGTAATCGAACAGAATTTACATTTGAAAGAACGACCATTTTTTCCTTCTATGATGACCATTTTTTTATGGCATTGTGGGCAACGGTGATTGGATACTTTAGGATCTTTTCGCCGACGATAAGAACATTCTTGGTTTGTACAAACGTAAATCTTCCCATCTTTCGTATTTTTTTCCCGTAAGTTTGAGCCACAATCTGGACATTTTTTTTGCGTAATGGAAAAATCTTGATATTTTTTCTCGCTTTGTTTAATTTCACGGACTAATTTTTTCGTATCCTCTTCAATATCCTTTAAGAAAAGTTGACTCTTTTGTTGACCCGAAGCGATTGCTTCGAGCGACTTTTCCCATTTTTCCGTTAGTTCAGGTGTCACAAGTGATGGATTCACCAAGTCTAATAGTTGCTTTCCTTTGGCAGACACACTTAAACCGCTATTGGTTCGTTCCATCAATTCTGATTTAATCAGTTTTTCAATGATTTCAGCTCGCGTTGCCGGTGTGCCTAAACTGTGTTTCTCCATTTTTCCTAACAACGTTCCTTCGGTTAATGGTTTTGGTGGCGACGTTAATTCTTTGTTAATGGTAAAGTTTGGCGCAACGGTCATGCCTTTTTGCCATTGGACAGTGGACAGCGGCTGTTCAGCTGTTGTTTTCCAGCCAGCAACAACTACTTTATTTTGATGAAAGACAAATGTTTCTTTTCCAAAAGCGACTGTAACTTTTGTTTGTTTGGTTTGGTTTGGCTCAGCAAACAAACCTAAGAATCGTTGAACAATCATTTGATAGATTTTTTGTTCATCATTGCTTAGTTTTTCATAACGAGGACGTTGTTCAGTTGGAATCAACCCATGGTGATCCGTGACTTTTGCATTTTGGAAAACTTTTTGTTGTTTAACAACAGCCCCATTTTTAAGGTAGCCTTTCACTTCAGGTGAAAAATCAGCAATGGCTTGGAGGCGCTCTTTCATCGTTCCTTTCATATCCGTCGTTAGATATTTGCTGTCAGTTCGAGGATAGGAAACAATTTTATGGGTTTCGTATAAACTTTGTACAAGAGACAACGTTTTCTTTGCAGAAAATTGGAATCGCTGGTTGGCTTCACGCTGGATTTCGGTTAAATCATATGGTAACGGCGCATTTTCTGTTTTAACTTTTTCTTGAATATCGGTAACTAAGCCCTTTTGTTTTGAGAGTTCTTTGACTAATTGTTCTGCTTCCTGCCGTTCTTTTAAAGCGTATGGATTTTTTTGGGTCATCTTTGCTTTTTCTAATTCAACAGTTAACGAGATAGTAAAATAAGTTTGAGGCTTAAATTGTTCAATCGTTTTTTCTTGTTGGCGCACCATTGCTAAAGTTGGTGTTTGAACACGACCTGCGGATAAGTTATCTTGATATTTCACTGTCAAGGCCCTTGTGACGTTTAGCCCCACTAACCAGTCAGCTTTTGCGCGCGCCAAGGCAGAGTAATACAAATTATCGTAGTCTTTCGCTGGGCGAATTTTCTTAAACCCGTCTTTAATGGCTTTGTCTGTTTGAGATGAAATCCATAAGCGTTTGACTGGTTTGTTAAAACGGACATATTCTAAAATCCAGCGGGCTACTAATTCACCTTCACGACCAGCATCGGTGGCAATCACGGCTTCAGAAACATCTTTACGATTGGCTAATTGTTTAATCGCTTTTAATTGATGTCCCGTTTTCGGTAACG
The DNA here is from genome assembly GCF_051711925.1 of Enterococcus sp. DIV2385. Lineage (NCBI taxonomy): Bacteria > Bacillati > Bacillota > Bacilli > Lactobacillales > Enterococcaceae > Enterococcus > Enterococcus sp. DIV2385. The sequence continues at coordinate 1,745,924 of NZ_JBIONV010000001.1, forward strand.
GTTTAATCCCTAAATTCTTAGGAATCATCGGTAAAGTTTCCATTTGCCACGTTTGCCATTCTTTGTTTAAATCTTCTGGCATTTTTAGTCCTAAGAGATGGCCTAAAGCCCAGGTAACAATCACGTTGGGTCCTTCATAATAATTCTTATTTTTTTGATTTGCTCCTAAAACGCGGCTTAAATCTTTTGCTACGCTAGGTTTTTCAGCAATAATTAATTGTTTTGCAACCACTAGTTTCGCTCCTTTTTGAGTGCTATCTTTTCGTATTATACCAAATATTAGCTCGATTTTCTCTAAATTCCGAGAATAGAAAAAGAGTTTAAAGAAAATTCCCTGAGGTTTTTCTTTAAACTCATGCGTTTCAAATAACTTTCCGTTTGCAGAATTTTGTTTTGCCAAAATGATTGGATATTGTGGTAAACTCAGCTTTATTTTCAAAAGTAACCGCATGATGATTTTCTAGTAATGCTAAACCGAAGTATTGTTGTAAATCTTCATCGCATTCTTCACACCAGCGTTCTTCCCCATCATTCCAGAAAGCCGTTAAATAGTTAGGCTTTGTGTTGACGTATGTATAATTCTGAGAAAGTTTTTGCCAAACTTCCACATAATATGTCTCTGCATCGGTCAAGTTATCGAAGGTTTTTTCTTGAACAATGTCCTCTTGCCAATCATCAAAAAACCACCAAGGTTCATTGTCGCCATACATTGTAATTACTTGATACATTGAACCGCTCCTTTTTTTGCTACTGTAGGTATCATAGTCACTTTCTGAAAAAGTTGCAAGGATTTGGTTTCGGACTGAGAAATTTTTGAAATTTATTTTATCCTGCCACTTCTAAAGAAACAATAAAATCTTCAATCATGCGACGATAACTTTCTTCCGGCGTGGCTTCTTCGCGTTGAAAATAACCTAAAAAACGTAAGGTAATATAACCATGGATTAAGCTACGTAATTCTCGACTTTTATGCAGTCGTTCTTCATTATTAAATGGATAAAAAGCTAAAAGTTGTAAAATAATTTGATTGGTTTCATGGATGCCTTCAATTAATTGTTGGTTTTGCGTTTTCGGCACACTGATAAGTAATTCATAGACTGCAGAATTTTCAAAAGCAAATTGTTGGTACGTTTCAGCATATATCCGAATTGCTTCTGCGCCACTCTTACCCACTAAGGCTCTTCGCAATGTATCATTTAATTCTTGAATTAACAAGTCCACTAGAGCATTTTTTACTTCAGCAATATTTTTAAAGTGATTATAGAGTGAAGGATACTTGATGCCTAAATCAACGGCTAAATTTTGAAAGGTTAATTGTTGAACGCCCAATTCTTCCGCTAGGTTGCGGGCACTTTCAAGGATTTTGGCTTTCGTTAAATTCCGTTTTTTTGCCATCTTTCTGACGCCTCCAATTCTTAAATTTTGGACAATTATTAGTTTATCATATCTATTGACTCTTTTTAAACTATAAATTATAGTTTATAATAATAATTTGTAAACATCATTTTTGAAAGAAGGCTGTTTGGCATGCATATTACCAACCGTTCTCATTTGGCCGATCGTTATGGCAAACGAACCAGTGCAGAATTTTTATTACACGAACGTCCTATTTTATCTTTTCCTATTTCTTTAGCGGCCATTCCTAAAGAAGCCCGTTATTTATCCTGGGAATTAATTGATTATGACACGATTCCTCTAATCGGTTTCCCTTTTATTCATTGGTTAGCTGCCAATGTTCCTGTAACCAATGAGATTCCTGAAGACTTTAGTCGAACAGCACTCAAGCCTACCATTCAAGGAAAAAATAGTCTTGCTTCTCCTTTGGGGAAACAGATGATTCCTGCGCTTGCCACTGAAACGTTACCTGAGTTAACCGAACGTTATCTGGGGTTAAGCCCTCGCTCTGGTGTGCACACCTATACGTTATATGTGTACGCTACAAAAAATCCACTAAATTTAAAAGAAGGCTTTTTTGCGAATGAATTGCATCAAGCATTGAATGATCAACTACTCGCCAAAGCCAAATTTGAATTTCTTTACTAGAAAGTGAGGAAATAGAATGTATGAATTAATTAAAAGTAAAATTTTCCGTCCAAGACAACCTTGGGAAAAAAATCTGCTTGTTTTATGGTTTGGCACATTTATGGCTGGTATTGGCTTTAGCTTAGTGATGCCATTTATGCCTCTTTATATCAACACATTAGGTACTTTTACCCACCAACAATTGAATTTTTGGAGCGGAATCACGTTCTCTTCCACTTTTTTAGTCACAACCATTGTTTCACCTTGGTGGGGCCGTTTAGCCGACCGAAAAGGACGCAAGTTAATGTTATTACGCGCTTCATTAGGGATGGCTATCGTCATTAGTTTAATGGGCGCAGTCACAAGTGTTTATCAATTGATTGGCTTACGCTTATTACAAGGTGTTTTTTCTGGTTATATCAGTAATGCGACTGCGTTAGTTGCTACAGGCACACCTAAGGAAAAAAGCGGTCAAGTGCTTGGTACTTTAGCCACTGGTTCTGTTACCGGCACGTTGCTTGGTCCTCTTTTGGGCGGTGTCACTGCGTCTATTTTCGGTTATCGGCCAACCTTTTTCATTACTGGTACGATTTTATTACTCGTTTTTGTTTTGAGTCTCGTCTTTGTCCATGAAGAGTTTGTGCCAATTGAAAAAAATCAAGCCTCATCTGGGAAACAAATTTTAAAAAAACTAGAACATCCCCACGTGATTCTTGGAATGTTTATTACGACATTAATCATTCAAGCTTCCAATAATTCAATTAGTCCCATCATCAGTTTATATATTCAACAATTGTTGGGTGGTCACGGAAATGTCACCTTAATCAGCGGAGTCATTGCTTCTATTCCAGGGATTGCAACGTTAATAGCCGCCCCTCGTTTCGGCCGGTTAGGCGATCGTATTGGCAGTGAACGCATCTTGACAATTGGCTTAATTTTAGCCATTTTCGTTTACCTACCAATGGCCTTTGTTCAAAATGTCTGGCAGCTTGCCATGCTTCGTTTCTTAGTTGGGATTTCCGATGCCTGTTTACTACCAGCTGTTCAAACGTTGATCACTCGTTATTCCCCAAGTGACGCTGCAGGTCGTATTTTCAGTTACAATCAATCTTTCCAAGCGACAGGAAATGTGATTGGTCCTATGATTGGTTCAAGCGTATCTGCCGCTTTCGGTTATCGTGGGGTCTTTATTTCCACTTCTTGTCTGGTTCTCATTAACCTTCTATGGGTTCGTCGAAGCACCGCCGAATTAAAAAAAGAGAAAAATGATGACTAAGTTATACACAGAAAAGTTATCCACAATTTGAATTTTTAATTTTTCTCTTTCTCTTATTTTAAAAAAAATAGGCATATAAAATAAAAAAGAAAAGCGGATATTTACTGGTTTTATGACCAGCATATCCGCTTTTCTTTTGGTTAACTATACGCTTTTTGTTTCACAACTCGTGAAACTTTTTAGACGTATTGTAGTTCTTTTTCATCTTGGTAGGCGCGATCAATTAAGCCGCCCCCTAAGCATTCCATCCCATCATAAAAAACAACAGCTTGACCTGGAGTGACTGCGCGCGCTGGTTCCTTAAACGTAACGGTTGCTTTTGTGCCATCTTCAGATAAGGAAACATGCACTGGGATATCTGCTTGACGATAACGGAATTTAGCCGTACAGTCAAACTCTTTTGGCATTGGTGTATCAACAGTAAAATGAACCTCACTAGCTTCTAAATGTGTTGCATATAGTTTTTCATGGTGAAATCCTTGTCCCACATATAATGTATTGGTAGTTAAATCTTTCCCAATCACAAACCATGGTTCTTGTGTTTTACCGCCGCCACCAATTCCTAAGCCTTGGCGTTGACCGATAGTATAATACATCAGACCATCATGTTGTCCTTTGATTTCGCCATCTTCTGTCACCATGTTGCCTTTTTTAGCTGGTAAATAATTACTCAAAAATTCTTTGAAATTCTTTTCACCAATAAAACAAACGCCCGTTGAGTCTTTTTTCTTGGCTGTGGCTAATCCAGCACGTTCAGCAATTGCACGAACTTCTGATTTTTCCATGCCACCCAATGGAAACATTGTTTTTGCCAATTGGGCTTGTGATAATTGGCTTAAAAAATAGGTTTGGTCTTTATTATTGTCAATTCCACGTAACATATGCACTACGCCATTTTCATCCGTTTCTACTTGCGCATAGTGGCCAGTTGCAACATAGTCAGCGCCTAGTTGCATAGCATAATCTAGGAATGCTTTAAATTTAATTTCTTTATTACACATGACATCTGGATTTGGTGTCCGTCCTAACCGATATTCTGCTAAAAAATATTCAAACACACGGTCCCAATATTCTTTTTCAAAATTGACCGAATAATACGGAATCCCAATTTGATCCGCTACTTTTGCGACATCTTTATAATCCTCAGTTGCGGTACAGACACCATTTTCGTCTGTATCGTCCCAATTTTTCATAAAGATCCCAATTACATCATAGCCTTGCTCTTTTAAAAGCAACGCTGTGACAGATGAATCGACACCGCCACTCATGCCTACCACGACACGCGTTTTGCTGTTATCTGCCATTTTATCACCATCATTTCAATTAGATTCTGAAATCATCCACGATTTGAAGGTCGTAACTTTTCAGTGCTTTTCATTATACTATTTTTTTGAAATAAGTAAAGCAAGCCGGGCGTATAATGAGAAAACACTTGGAACAAAGACACAGCCAACAAGCTATTGCTTTCAAATAAACAGAAAACCTGAAGGAACAAGCTACTTTCACTTGTTTCTTCAGGTTTCTCTAAATTATTCTACTTTCTCTAATACACCACGGCTAATTAAGCCATCCATTAAGAAAAAGTATTTTTCTTTACTCATTTCATGTTGTTCATTCTTGAAAATATTCATTGGTTTTAAACCATTTGCCGTTGTAATGGACATTTTCAACTCTTTTAGATCAGCAGTGATCGTAATTTTTAATTTGAAGCCTTCATTTCTCTGAGGCGTTGGATCTAAGGAACGAATCAATTGAAAGTTCCCTGATTTTGTTTCAGTAAAGCCGTTATCTTTTAATGTATAGCGTTTTGCACTAGGATGTACTTTGTAAAAAACTGTTGAGCCTTCAACAGCAGCCGTTGTTGTAAATGCCATGGGTTCCACCTCGTTATTTTCATTGTTATCTTCATTATAGCGAAAACCTGTAGCTGCCGCAATCAGATTATTTTTTCAATTGTTGAATCACTGCAACTAGTACTTCAGAAAAAGTCGCAATTTCTTCTGGTGTGTTCCCGTAGCCAAAACTAATCCGGATTGATTCTTTAATAGCTGAGGAATTTTCTCCATACATCGCTGTCAACACGTGCGAAGGATCCACAGTTCCCGCTGTACAAGCCGAGCCTGTTGAAATCGCAATACCTCTTAAGTCCAAATGCATTAAGAGCAAATCACTGGGAATTCCTTTTAAATGAAGATTTAAGACATGCGCTAAACGATTCGTTGGTTCACCATTAATTGAAAAATCAATATTGGCTTCTTCTAACGCTTTTAAAATAATCGTTTGAAAACTTTGATAGGCTGTTTTTCTTGCTTGCTTTTCTGCAGAAGTTAGTAATGAAACGGCAGTACCCATGCCAATAATTCCAGCTAAGTTTTCCGTGCCCGCACGTCGTTTTTCTTCTTGTTCCCCACCATGTAAAAGAGGTGGTAATTGGATTGCATCGCTTTTAAATAAAAAACCTACGCCTTTTGGACCATTGATTTTATGAGCGGAAATACTTAATAAGTCGATCCCTAATTCATGAGGTAAAATGACTTCACTTCCATAAGCTTGGACGGCATCTGTATGAAAAATCGCCGAATGATTTTTAAGAATTGCACCAACTTCAGCAATCGGTAATCGATTTCCAATTTCATTATTGCCATACATCATTGAAACCAAGATCGTTTCTTCGCGTAAAGACTTTTTGAATTGATCCATTGAAATCTGACCATTTTCATTCACAGGTAAGTAAGTCACTTCAAAGCCTAACGTTTCTAAGTATTCCATCGTTCGTAACACAGCGGGATGTTCAATTGCCGTAGTAATAATATGTTTTCCTTCCTTTTGACGAGAAAAAGCAACTGCTAAGATGGCTGTGTTATCCCCTTCTGTGCCACCACTATTAAAAATAATTTCGTGGGGTTTGGCTTGTAAGCTCTCGGCAATCGTTTGACGCACTTCTTCCAGAAGACCGTGTGCCTTTCGTCCAAACTGATGAATACTTGATGGATTGCCAAAAGTCGTTTGCATATTTTCAGTCATCGCTTGAATGACCGTTGGATGAAGCGGTGTTGTTGCCGCATGATCTAAATAAATGGGTTCCAAATGACTCGTCCCTTTCCTTATGTTCTGGCGTTATTCTAGCATAAAAAGCTTAAAACACAAAATCAGAATACTTTCTCTTCTATTTATAAAAGAGATAAGAAAAATAGGCCCAACACTATTAAAGTTGTTAGACCTATTTCTAGTTTAAGGAATCACTTATTCTCCTTTTGGTTCTAAACGGAATAATGGACTCATTGGTTTATTTTCATGAATACGAAGTAACGCTTCCCCCATTAACTCAGCGCAAGAAATAATATTCAAGGTTGCTGGTTGGCGGTCTGCTGTCGTATAAACAGAGTCAGTAATACTAATTTCCTTAATTGGCGCATTTTCTAAGGTTGCTTTTGCGCCTTCTGATAACAAACCATGCGAGGCGCAAGCATACACTTCTTGCGCACCATTTTTCATTAAAACTTCCGCCGCTGTGGCTAACGTTTGACCAGTATTCAAAATGTCATCAACAAGAATACATTTTTTCCCAGCGACATTCCCAATAACGTAACCTTCTTGACGCACCCCATCAATCTCTTCATGGTCGACAATTGCTAAGGTCGCATCTAAGTACTCCGATAAACTACGTGCGCGTTGAACGCCACTGTTTTTAGGCGAAACAATCACAATTTCTTCCCCTACTAATGCTTGTTGACGATAATAATGAGCAAACAAAGGCATTGTAAATAAATTATCTACTGGGATATCAAAAAATCCTTGGACTTGAACAGTATGCAAGTCTAATGTTAACAAACGTGTTGCGCCTGCCTCTACTAACATATTAGCAACTAATTTCGCAGTAATGGGCTCTCTTGGTTTCGCTGTGCGGTCTTGGCGAGCATAACCATAGTAAGGCAAAATAACATTAATTGTTTTTGCGCTAGCACGTTTTAATGCATCAATTAAAATAAGCAATTCCATCAAATGATCATTTACAGGAGCATTCGTTGCTTGGATGATGTAGACATGATCGCCACGAATACTTTCTTCAATATTAATTTGAATTTCGCCATCACTAAATTGGCGCACGGTGCTTTTTCCTAATTCTGTTCCTACTGATGCTGCGATTTTTTCAGCAAGTGGTCGATTTGCATTTAAACTGAAGATGCGTAAGGTGTCATCTTGATAGTTTTCGGTCATGATATCCTCCGTCAATATAAAATAATAGTCGTTTTCATTCATATTCTACCATTTTTTGTCATAAAAATCATGGGATCCTCCTTAATTTATTGAAAGAAACGGTTTTCTTTGTGAAAAAAGCGCTTGTATTTAGGTGCACCTAAAAATTATTTGCATTTTCTTAAACTATCCCTTATACTGATTTTAAGGCAAACCTAAAAAGGAGGAATTTCATGAGAAAAAGCTTTAACTTAGCTGTTCAAGCGTTAACCGTTCAATATCAAGGACGGACCGCTTTAAATAATATCCACGTTACTATTCCCTCCGGTAAAATTACTGGAATTATCGGACCAAATGGTGCTGGAAAGTCAACATTTATTAAAGGGTTATTAGGCTTGATTAAAACAAAGGAACGTGATGTTTTGTTAAATAATCAAGCGATTGACCAACAAAAAACAACCATTGCCTATGTAGAACAACGTAGCGCCTTGGATCTTAGTTTCCCAATTAGCGTTTTTGAAACGGTCTTGCTAGGAACCTATCCAAACTTGGGACTATTAAAACGCCCAGGAAAGAAAGAAAAGCAAGCAGTCATGGCTGCATTAAAAATGGTGCAATTAGAAGACTATGCGCAACGCCAGATTGGCGAACTTTCTGGTGGCCAATTACAACGTGTGTTTATTGCCCGTGTTTTGGCCCAAGGTGCTGAGGTGATTTTTTTAGATGAACCTTTCGTCGGCATTGATATGTCTAGTGAAAAAGTGATTATGGATATTCTCAAATCATTAAAAAATCAAGGTAAAATGATTATCATTGTTCACCATGATTTGCACAAAGTGTCCCACTATTTTGATGAATTAATCGTTTTGAAAAACCGGCTAATTGCTGCGGGTCCTGTTGAACAAACGTTTACTGCAGAAACGCTCCAAGAAGCATACGGTGATTTGTTAGGTGATTTATTAATACAGGGGGTTGCAAAATGATTGCTGCATTTATTGATGGTTTATTCCGTTATCAATTTTTACAAAATGCCCTTTTGACGTCTGTAATTGTCGGACTCATTTCAGGGGTAATTGGTTCATTCATTATTTTACGTGGGATGTCTTTGATGGGTGATGCGATTTCACATGCTGTTTTACCAGGGGTCGCTGTTTCTTATATGTTTGGTTTCAATTATATTTTTGGCGCTTCTATTTTTGGCTTACTAGCTGCATTATCGATCGGCTTTATTACCCAAAAAAGTCCACTAAAAAATGATACTGCCATTGGTGTTGTCTTTAGTTCTTTTTTTGCTTTAGGGATTATTTTTATCTCTTTTGCAAAAAGTTCCACCGATTTATATCATATTCTGTTTGGAAATGTATTAGCGGTCGCAGATACCGATATTTTAATTACTTGTGTCGTCGGCGTGATTGTTTTGATTTTTGTGGCATTGTTTTATAAAGAGTTGCAACTCACTTCTTTTGATCCCACAATGGCTCAGGCCTATGGTTTAAATATTCAATTTTTCCACTATGCATTGATGTTTTTACTAACATTAGTCGCTGTTTCTTCTTTGCAAACCGTCGGAACTATTTTAGTCATTGCCATGCTGATTACGCCAGCGGCAACAGCTTATCTATTAACAAATCACTTACCGACAATGATTGGCTTAGCCTCTACTTTTGGGATTTTAAGTTCAGTGATTGGCCTATTCTTTAGTTATTCTTATAACTTAGCTTCTGGTGCGACGATTGTTTTAACCGCCGCCTTATTCTTTTTATTGGCTTTCTTTTTCTCACCAAAGAAAGGCCTAGTATTTGTAAACCGTGAGAAAGAAATGGAGGAATCAACGAATGAAAAAATTTAGTTTATTTTTTTTAACACTTTTAGCAGGGTTAACGTTAGCTGCTTGCGGGAATCAAGCCGCTGAAAAGAAAGAAAAATTAGCAATTGTGACAACGAACTCGATCTTATCCGATTTAGTGAAAAATGTTGGGGAAGACAAAATTGAGCTGCATAGTATTGTGCCAATTGGGACAGACCCTCACGAATATGAACCGTTACCAGAAGACATTGCGAAAGCTTCTGAAGCGGACATTTTATTCTTTAACGGCTTGAACTTAGAAACAGGCGGAAATGGCTGGTTTAACAAATTAATGAAAACGGCCAAAAAAGTTGAGAATAAAGATTACTTTTCTACAAGCAAAAATGTTACGCCACAATATTTAACAAGTGCCGGTCAAGAACAAACAGAAGATCCGCATGCTTGGTTAGACATTGAAAATGGCATTAAATATGTAGAAAACATTCGTGACGTGTTAGTAGAAAAAGATCCAAAAAATAAAGATTTCTATACAGAAAACGCGAAAAATTATACCGAAAAACTTAGCAAACTACATGAGGAAGCCAAAGCTAAATTTGCTGATATTCCTGATGATAAAAAATTATTAGTTACAAGTGAAGGTGCCTTTAAATATTTCTCCAAAGCTTATGATTTAAATGCCGCTTATATTTGGGAAATTAACACAGAAAGTCAAGGAACACCTGAACAAATGACCACGATTATTGATACCATTAAGAAATCAAAAGCACCTGTGTTATTTGTTGAAACCAGTGTCGATAAACGTAGTATGGAACGGGTCTCAAAAGAAGTGAAACGACCAATTTACGATACACTTTTCACAGACTCCCTTGCCAAAGAAGGAACAGAAGGCGATACGTACTACAGCATGATGAACTGGAATTTAACAAAAATCCATGATGGCTTAATGAGTAAATAAATAATAAAGAAGAAAGAACCAAGTTGACTCCCCCTCAACTTGGTTCTTTCTTCTTTATTTAACTAATTCCTCAATATCAATTACTCGATCCACAATTTCTTCATAAAAATCTGCTTCATGGGAAACCAGAAAAACCGTTCCTGGGTAAACGTGAATTGCTTCTTGTAAACTTTTTTTGGCCGCTTCATCAATATGATTGGTTGGCTCATCTAAAAATAACAAATTACTAGTTCGCATCATTAGTTCCGCTAGTTTTACTTTTGTTTGCTCACCACCACTTAACAGGGCTAACGACTGCATTGCTAACTTATCTGGTAAACCTGCCCTAGCCAAATGACTTCTTCGCTCTTTAATCGTTGTATCTGGAAAACGATCTGATAAATAATCTAGCGGCGTTAACTGCTCATTAGGCCACGCTAAGTCTTGGGTAAAATAAGCAATTTTGGTATTCAGCGGATAATGAAATTCTCCATCTAATGAAGGAATCACTTTCATCAACGTTTTAATTAATGTTGATTTGCCAATCCCATTGAAACCTTTCAATGCGACTTTTTCACCGACATGAACCATTAAATCTAACGGTTCTAACAAAGGTTCCCGATAGCCGACAACTAACTTCTGGGTCGTTAGTGCTTGCGTTGCAACTAACCCTTGATAAGGAAATTCAATCGCTGGCTTAGTCAAGGAACCTGGCGGAGTCAATCGTTCCAACCGGTCCAATTGTTTTTGTCGACTTTTAGCCATCGTTGCTCGATTTCCAGCTTTGTATTTACGAATATAGGCTTCCATTTTTTCAATTTTTTCTTGTTGGGCCTGATACTGTTTCAAATAGGTTTGTTTATTCTGCTCTTTTTGTGCAAAAGATTTTTCTACATTTCCAGTATATTTGGTTAATTTGCCAAACTCAATATCTGCGATGCAATTCGTCACTTCATTTAAAAATTGATAATCATGGGAGACTAATAGAAAGCTTCCTTCAAAATTATTCAGATAGCGAACAAGCCATTGAATATGTGTATCATCTAAATAGTTGGTGGGTTCATCTAAAAGTAACACATCAGGGGCCTCTAACAATAATTTTGCTAAAATCACTTTTGAACGTTGACCACCGCTTAGCTCCCCTAACTTTTTATCCAAACCAATTGCTTGTAGTCCTAACCCATTGGCTAAATCCTGAATAATCGTGTCGATTTGGTAAAAATTACTTTCATCTAAATCTGTTTGTAATTTGCCTGCTTGTTCTAAAAGTTTTTCCGAAGCCGTTTGACTGTATTCTTCATAAAGTTTTGTCAGTTTCGCTTCTTTATCAAAAAGTTCTTGAAAGGCTTGTTTCAAAAAATCAACCATCGTTAGTGATTGTTCTACAGAAACATGCTGATCCAAGTACCCAATCTTGCAATTTTTTTGCCACTGAATCGTTCCTTCGTCTGGCAATACTTCCCCCGTTAAAATTTTAATTAAGGTGGATTTGCCGACACCATTTTGGCCAGTTAAGCCTAAATGATCCCCTTTATTCACTTGCAATGAGGCCTCTTCATACAAGACCTTTTCGCCAAATCGATGCGTTAAATGTTCAATAGTTAAAATACTCATTTTCGTCACTTCTTTCTTGTTAACTGATTATTTTGGGACAACAAAAAAAGAACCACGTCTGCACGTCGTTCATCCTGACAGAAATCCCAACAACCGCTTGTACGTACACTCAAATAAGACTAGCTTTTCTAGTCAAAAAATGTGCTATCAAGCGATGAAGAAATTAATTGCTCGGCTCCACAACAGTGCTTCATCTGTTCTTAAACTATCGGGAGCTACTTTTCTTGTTAATTTATCAGTTAAAACAAAAAACATGTGAATCACCTTTCTTATGCTTGTATTCTACCATAGTATGACAAGAAAGCAAGCCACGTTGGTTTATAACGAAAGGAGCCCACAAACAATCATTTTGTCGGCTCCCTATCCCTATTATTCTGATAAATAGTTTAATGCATAGCGTACGTGGTACTCTGCTGCTAAAAGTAAGGCACGTTCATCAATATCAAATTGTTCATGATGGTGTCCAAAATGAGTAGCAGGATTTTCAGGGTTTCGTGAACCGACCCGTCCATAGATACCAGGAATTACCGCTAAGTAATCAGCAAAATCATCCGCCCCTAAACTTTTAGGATGATCGGTCACAACATTTTCAAAACCAACAATTTCACTGGCTACCTGCTGTGCACGGTTGGTTGCTTGTTCTTCATTAATTAATGGATTCGCTGCCGCATAAACAGAAAAATCAGCAATTTCTGTGCGATGAGACTGGGCAATTTCATGGGCAATTTCTTCGACTCGTTGTAAAACAAATTGGCGCGTTTCCTGACTAAATGTTCGAACAGTACCTTCAATGGTTGCCTGGTTTGCTACAATATTATAGCGTGTTCCTGCTTGTAAAACGCCAATTCCTACTACGACAGAATCTAAAGGATCAATCTCGCGAGCTACAATTTTTTGTAATTCCACAACGATACTGGCCGCTGCTAAAACAGCATCTCGGCCATTCTGTGGTTGGGCGACGTGACTACTTTGACCACTGACTTCAATTTTAAAAATATCACAAGAGGCGTTGGTGGCGCCTTTGGTAGCGACTAATTTCCCGACCGGCACACTAGAATCTAAATGAATCCCAAACACTTGGTCGATTGCTTCTAAATAATTTCCTTCCACAAAATGTCGAGCGCCTGCACCAATTTCTTCAGCTGGCTGGAAGGCCAGTTTAATCGTTCCTGAAAAGGTATCCTGATGTTTTTTGAGCACTTTAGCTGCACCTAGCAATGCTGCCGCATGACCATCGTGTCCACAAGCATGATTGAGTCCTGGATTTTTAGAAGCATAGGCAGCACCTGTTGCATCTGGCAATTCCAACGCATCAATATCTGCACGTAACAAAATCGTTTTGCCAGCGCCAAGACTTCCTTCAATGGTTGCTAAAACACCCGTTTCCCCTACTTCTACAAAAGGAATAGCTAAGGCTAGTAGTTCTTCTTTAATTCGCTTAATCGTTTCATATTCTTTTAAACTTGCTTCAGGGTATTGATGAAAATGGCGTCTTAAATGGATTATCCATTCCTTTTCTGTAGCAATAGCTTCTTGGATTGTTTGAATCGTTGTTGTACTCATTATAAATGCCTCCTTTATTTTTTACCAAATGTTTCCCAGGCTGGAACATTGGCGCCTTTTGATGTTTCTGCAATGACCTTTTTCGTTTCTTCTTGTTGATATTCTTCTACAACTTTTTGATAAAGTTTATTCTCTTGATCTTCTTCTCGGGCCACGACAATGTTCACATAAGGTTTCGCTTTTTCGTTTACAGGTTCTAAGAAAATAGCATCTTTATCTGGTGTATACCCAGCATCGACAGCCATGCCGCTATTAATCACTGAAGCATCGACATCTTGTAAAGCGCGCGCTGTTTGCGTAGCATCTAATTCAGTTATTTTCAATTGGCGTTTATTTTCAGTAATATCACTGACAGTCGGTAGTTGCTGTTTCGCAGGATCAACTTTTATCAGTCCTGCAGTTTGTAATAAAATTAACGCCCGCCCACCATTCGTTGGGTCATTAGGAATAGCAATTTCTCCGCCGTCTTTAATTTTCGTGATATCTTTCAATTTATTGGCGTAAATTCCCAATGGTGCATTGACTGTATTGCCAATTGATACTAATTTCGTCCCATGTTCTTTATTGTAATTGTCTAAAAAGATTTGATGCTGAAAGGCATTTAAATCAATTTCTTTTTCTGCTAATGCTGCATTGGGTTGCGTATAGTCTGTAAATTCTACCAATTGTAGATCAATATTTTTCTTTTTCAAACGGTCTTTGACCGATTCCCATTCATCATTTTTTGTTCCTACAACCCCTAGTTTAACGGTTTCTGTCTTAGTATCCTTCGCAGACCCCGATGCACAACCTGCAATCGTAAAAGCTAATACCCCAATAAGTCCAATTAATTTACTAAATTTTTTCATTTGTCATTTCTCCTTTTTTCTAATGTGATGTTTTTTTGATTAATTGATTACTAATGGCTTGACTGATAAATACCATAATTAAAATAATTAACGTGGCCATAAATGTCACATCGGTTTGAAACCGATTGTATCCTCGAGTAATCGCTAAGTTGCCCAGACCACCGGCTCCAATCGCTCCTGCCATGGCTGTTAATCCAATCAAATTAATAATTGTCACCGCTGAAACACGAATAATACTTGGTAACCCTTCAATTAGATAAACCCGAAAAATAATCCCTAAGGGACTCGTCCCCATAGCTTCTGCCGCTTCGATAACGCCAGAATCCACTTCTAATAACGCATTTTCAATTTGGCGCGCGAAGAACGGAATTACGCCAATAACTAATGGGACTAACGCTGCGGTTGTACCAATTGTCGTTCCTGCCAAAATTCGTGTTAATGGTTGAATCAGTGCGAGCATAATAATGAAAGGAATAGAACGGCAAACATTAATAATTTTTTCTAAGACACTGTACAGGGGTGGATTTTTCAAAACACCACTGGGGCCAGTACTAACAAGCACGACACCCAACAAGACTCCTAACACACCAGCTATCAATGCTGTCCAAAAAACCATGTATAATGTTTCCCATGTACTTTGAAGAAACTCTTGTTTTAATTGGACAACATTCGGAAAATATTTCTCAAATAATTGATACATTCTCAGTTCACTCCTTTTTTAAATCACCTGTAAGTTCTGCTTTTTCTTCGTTTGCTGATAGGTTTTCAAAACATTGGTCCGCACGCCTTGTTTCGCTAAATAAGTAAGGGCTTGTTGACGCTGGGCCTCATCACCAGAAAGCACCACAATTAAATGGCCAATAGGAACGTTTTGAACAATTTCGACATTGCCATAAAGGATATTTGTATATACCTGATATTGGCTATACAATTGTGCAATTAATGGCTCGTTCGTTTGATCTCCCACATAAGAAAATTCAATTAATTCTTGATTTTTATCTAAATCAGCTAATTTAGGATGTTCAAGAATCGTGGTTAATGCTTGGTCAATATGAGTTGCTGTCCGGATAAAATCTTTTGTTAAAGGTTGTTGGGGTTGACTAAAAATCGAAACAATATCGTTTGATTCGACAACGCAGCCATTTTCCATCACCGCGACTTTATTACAAATTTCTTTAACCACTTGCATTTCATGGGTGATTAAGACAATCGTCAAGTTCAGTTCTTGATTTAACTTTTTTAACAAGGCTAAAATCTGTCCCGTTGTTTTTGGATCTAACGCACTCGTCGCTTCATCACAAAGTAAAATTTCAGGATCATTTGCTAAAGCGCGGGCAATCGCAACTCGCTGTTTTTGCCCTCCTGATAGTTGACTGGGGTAAGCGTCCCGTTTTTCACTTAGTCCAACTAGCTCTAATAAATGGCTGATTTTTTGACGCCGTTCACTTTTACTTAGCCCAGAATATTTTAATGAAAAATCGATATTACTAAATATGGTCCGCTCTTTCATCAAATTAAAATGTTGAAAAATCATTCCAATCTTTTTTCGTTGTTGTCGTAATTCCTTTTTAGAAAAAGTTAAAATATTTTCTTTGTTAATAATAACGGTGCCCGCTGTTGGTCGTTGCAATAAATTAATTACCCGTACTAGCGTACTTTTTCCAGCACCGGAATAACCAACAATTCCGTAGATATCCCCTTTATCAATTGTCAAAGACACATCTTGGACAGCCTGAATTTCTTGTTTTTTTTGTTGAAATGTCACACTGATATTTTTTAGTTCAATCATTCTTTATCCCCCTTCATTCTTACCAACCTGCATTTTTTCATAAAAAAGAAAAAAGCATCCTCAACGACACAACTCAAGTTGTATCGTTGAGGACGCTTTTTTGCGTGTTACCACCTCATGTTCAGAATTTGCTCACACAAATTCCCTTTTCAAGTACGGAACAATATGTTCGATACCCTAGCTCGATAACGGGAGCCCCCGTCGCCGCCTTGTGTTTAACACTCGGAGCGCTTGCTCAATAGCCATTTTCCAAAACGTCTTTGTCACCTATTCTCAGCTACCTAGGCTCTCTGTTAGACAAATCAAGTCTTGTACTTACTATATCACTGCTTTTTTATTTCTATTCATTTTAAACCGATTTTCGTTTATTTTCAAAATCAAACAGACTAGAGTTACTACCCCCTCAAGCATCGAGTAATCGCAGATAATAGCTGCTCTCTCTCTTTGCATCAGTCGTAGTGCTCAACAGGATTTGACTGTGGCGAGAATCGTAAGAACACTTTCGTACAAATGACACAACTTGCCCTTCGGTCACCCTGTACTGTTCATCACTTACAAAGGCCATACTGCGTCGAGTAATCGCAGACAGCATCTACTCTGTCGCTTCGCGCCAGTCGTAGTGCTCAACAGGATTTAACTGTGACGAGAATCACAGCCTTGGCGAGAATCGTAGGAACACTTTCGTGCAAATGACACAACTTGCCCTTCGGTCACCTTGTACTGTTCATCACTTACAAAGGCCATACTGCGTCGAGTAATCGCAGACAGCATCTACTCTGTCGCTTCGCGCCAGTCGTAGTGCTCAACAGGATTTAACTGTGACGAGAATCACAGCCTTGGCGAGAATCGTAGGAACACTTTCGTGCAAATGACACAACTTGCCCTTCGGTCATCTTGTACTGTTCATCATCTACTCTGTCGCTTCGCGCCAGTCGTAGTGATTCACAGCAAAAAGCCCTTCACTAGCGTTTTGCTAGTAAAGGGCGAATGATTCGCGGTACCACCTTTTTTTGAAATATAACTGATTCTTTATATCTCATCTCTTATCCAAGTCTTTATTAACTTGGTGCACATGGTAACGGGTGCTTAGCCGAAATTGCTTACTTATCAGCAATTTATTCTCAGAGGCCATCTTCAACTTTTCTGAACCTTGTCCCTTTTCACCAATCAGGACTCTCTTTTGAAGGTCATCAAAATTTACTCTTCTCTTCAACGAATGAATAGTTATCTGTGATGTTGATTTACACTTTACTAGAGAAAAAAGAGATTGTCAACAGTTTTTCTTAGAAAAAAATCATTTTTCTTTTTTTACGAAAGAGCAATTGACAAACTTTCGTCAATACGTTATTCTATTTCTTGTGCACGAGATTTGTACGATTTTTCAAAAGGAACTTTGACGATTACTCGTCGCAGTGTAGCCTTTGAAAGTGAACTCTATGGGTTTCACTTCGTTGCAATCCTCGAGTTAGTTTAGCCTTTGAAAGTGCCGCCTTAGCTCAGTTGGTAGAGCACCACCATGGTAAGGTGGGGGTCGCCGGTTCAAGCCCGGCAGGTGGCTTTTTGGTAAAATCCCAACTCCTTAATAAAGAGTTGGGATTTTTTTGTTTTGCCTACCCTTAGTGTTCTGTCAAGATGAGAAAATAACAAAAGCAATTTCTTCATTCCACTCGTTATGGTATATTTTAATTGTTAAATAATTATTGGAGTGGAGTACAATGATGAAACAATTACCTACAGAATCAAAAAAATTTGATTTAAAGAATTGGTGTATTGAAAATAAAGCCTATCTTCTATTGATCATTTTAATTTATCAAGTGGCAGTTTTATCCATCGGCATTATCAATTTCCCTTACTTAGATGATAATGCTCGCCAAGTCGCTGGAATGACAGATTTTGGTACGACTTACGCACGTTGGGGCAGTGAATTTCTCTCATGGTTTGTTCAAGGAAGTCGTCATTTGACAGATCTGGGCTTGACCACACCGATTCTAACAGGTCTTATCTTATCTCTCACAAGCATACTGGCAATTTATATCATCAATGACCAAAAAATTAGCTGGGGTTCCTCTTTAGTAGCTACTTTAATTGGCCTCAATCCTTGGTTCCTCCAATGTCTTAGTTTCAGGTTTGATAGTCCCTATATGGCATTGAGTATTTTTTGTTCGTTTCTTCCTTTTTATTGGTGGCAGCGTAATTCTTTTACGTTTTTCTTGGTTTCTGTCTTTTCACTGTTTGTTATGTTTAATACTTACCAAGCATCGTCAGGAATTTATATAGTTATCGTCTTATTCCTTACTTTCAAGCAGTTACTTGCTGGAGAAAATTTCATTGCTCTTTGTAAAAAAGTCGCACTTGCTGCTATCGCTTATCTACTTTCTATAGTCAGCTACCTTATCGAGTTAAAATTTGTACCTTCCGCAACAAACAACATTGGGGGCAGTCAGGCCTTACCAAGTTTGCACGATATTCCCAGTGTGGCTTATCAAAATAGTTACCATTATTTTTCAGAGCTATTGAACCAGAGTAATCGTTTATGGCTCTTATTACTGCTCCTACTGCTTGTTTTATTTTTTATTAGTCATCTATCAAATAGTAAAATCAACTTGGGGTTAAGTTTCCTTTATTGTATCTTGTATTTAGGACTTGCTTCTCTCTTAAGTTTTGGTATTTTTATTGTCTATTCAAGAAATATCGCTGGTGATGCGCCTCGCTATATTTACGGATTTGCTGTTTTTGTTACAATCAGCATGTTAAGTTTATTTAACAATCGACAAGTGAAAGCAATTTATCTAACTTCGTTACTTGTGGCCAGCTTGTTATCTTATTATATTTTATCGTTTGTTTTGGTGTATTCTTCCACATTAAACTATCAAAAAGAAGCATTCAATCGCCAAGCAGCTGTTTTAACAGATGATTTAAAAAATGTTGTAACAAACGAACGAAAAAAAGTTTATTTAAATACGTTTTTCAAAAATTCAACTGTTTATGCTAATACAAGTCGAAACTACCCAATTCTTTCAAAAATCGTGCCACCAAATGACGGTCTATATTTCCCTAATTACGTTTGGTTCAATACTTCATCGAATTTAGGAGTAGAGATGGCACCACTGACCGATACTGATATGTCTAAAAATCAAAAAGTAGTAAGTAATCACTTTTATGACATTTATACAAACAACAAAGAAATATTTGTGTTTATGAAATAATTTGTTCCATCCAAAAACACTTCTTTTGCAATAAACGTGACTGTATGGTTTGATTAAGATGGATTAAGTATTCTTTTCGGATAAAGCTAGTACTTCCTGAAACTTGTTTATTTCCCATTTTTCTTATAAAGTAACAAAATTTTTGAGAAAAAACAGCTCGTTTTCTATGTTATGATAGAGAAGTGAAAATCACCAGAAAGGTTGTTGCGGACTATGAGAACTCGTCAGAAAAAATTATTTTTATTTTCAATGATTTTGTGGTTAGTTGAATTTTTAATTACACGGATTTCTGATTCTTTTCCAGGAGCAACGCCATTGTTCGTTGTGATTTGCTTGATTCAAGGAATCCTTTTTACTTATTTCTGTCTTGCTTTTTTCTATTATCCGCAATAATCAGTCAAGAAAAGCAATTAGAGCAGATTCAGCAAATTTCTGAAACCGAAAAAATGGCACGTCCTCGCTTTTAGGACGTGCCATTTTTTAAAGCATTATTTGTGTAAAAGCCGTTCGTATCGCCTGTTGAACTTTTTGAACAGCAGCGATTTGATGGCCTTTTGCTTCAGTCAATTCTTTTTCAATATATTCAGGATAGTAGGTTGCCAAATAACCCAAGACCCAGATAGTTGGATCTGAAATAACCGTCTCTGCTAATGGATACAAATAGGCAAGATGCAACCGAATTTCTTCTTCCAAATGCTGCAGCATAATTGGATCATCATTTTCTAAACGATTCCTAAGTTCAGTACAAATTTCGGAATAGATCGGCGTATTTAACGGTCCAGTTTTTCCTTCTAGTAAGACTGTCTGAGGCTGATTGTCATACCAAAGAAAAGTCAGTGGTTCTGAAAATTGCAACAGTGCTAATTCTTCAATAAACCATTCCCGAGCAAAATAACTGAGTGCTTGGTTCATAACTAAATCTTTTGCGACTTCCACAAATACTGGCTTAGGCAAATATAAACTGACTTTAATATTCGCTAATTGTTGATAAACGGGCAATTGATCGCTTACTAACAAGTTCCTTTTAATTGCTTGAATTTGCTGCGTTTCTAATTGTTGATACGCCTCTTCTACTTGCATTAATTGCTGTTCTAACGTTTTTTGTTGTGCTAGCGTTATTTTTTTAGTTTGAAGTAGTTGCTTCAATAAAATATATCCTTCAATAAAGCTACGGCTTTGACTATAAATTTGCATATAAATTGTCGCTGTTTCAAGGTTCTCAAAATAAGACTCTTGGAACGCTTCTGCCAATGCTAGTGCTTCGTCAGCTTCACCCATTTCCAACAATAATTGGACAATTTTTTGATTTACTGGCGGCGTTTGTTGTAGCTGATAGGCTTGTTGAAAATTTTCTAAAGCGGCGATCTGATTATGTTCTACAAGTGCTTCTTCTCCTTGTGCAATAAAACGTTCATAGTTTTTTGGAAATTCATGAATGGTACTCATATCTAACCTCCTTTATTTCTTATTTAAAGCAGATGAGCCTGGGACAAAAATCACTTTGGATTTTTGCTCCAGGCTCAAAACCTGATAACCGGCGGGAACAGAACCAACACTACGCGTTGCTCGGAGCTAAACGGTTCTGTCCCGACCTCGATTTTAACTATTCAAACGGACTTTTTTAGTAAAGATTACGAATAATAATTGCCGTTTCTAGGTCGCCCTCAGCGTTCATCTTCTCCGCCTTTTCTTCTAAACTATACCCAGCAAAACTTTCGTTTGTTAAAACATCTGCTACTGTAAATTTAGCAACTTTTTCAATACTGACCGCATCTGGGGCTACTTCTTGCACGCTATCCCAGCCTGTATCAATAAAGACTTTTGTATCTTCTGTAATCGCTTCGTTTGCTTCTAACGCCTGCATAATTTCTTTTAACTGTGCATACGTCATAACCTCGACTTGATTTTCCATTTAAACGCCTCACTTTGTCCATTCCTTTTTAAGGATTAGGTTTTAATTTTAGACTTTTTCTTTAATCGTTTTTAATGCGTGGTATAAGGCATATTTCATCGGTTTGGCTTTCCAGTGGAAATTGCCCATTAATTCTTCGACATGACCGCCAAAGGATTGTTTGAATTTAAGAACCCCATCACTTCCATCAAAGACACCGTCAACGCCATAAAAATTATATTTGGGAATGTTATTTTCTACTGTGTAAGTTAACATTTTATGTTGAATTAAATACGGTGCATAGTATTGTTTATATTTTTCATACGTACCACTAAACAAGTAAACCACTTCTTGTGGATGAACAATGAATAAGGCGCCTGCTAAAATTTCAGGTTCATCTGATGTTTTCATTTCTTTAGCCTCGTCAATCCGTTTGCGCACGGTACGAACTTCATCTTCAAATTCACGTTTCTGGTTATTTTTTTTACGGCTTTTAGGATTGGCAATTAACGCTTCATTGACTTCGTTGAGCGTCTCTTGTAATTTGCGTAATTTCTCATGAAGATTTTCTAAATAAGTAGCAAAGTTTAGTTCCGCCACCATAAATTTTGCTCGTTCGCCAAACTCTTCATAAACAGCTTGGTAATAAGCTAAATCCTTATCTTCAAAATTACGTCGTGCACTTGTTTCTTCCGTTAATTTCTTAAAGAGAGGTAGCTCTTCGTAACGAAGTTCTCGGGTTGTTACTCCATATTCCCATGTTTTCTTGATGTCATATTTAGCATCTTTTCCATAAGATTTCCAGAGCTCTTCTTCTGTTAATCCAGCCATATCTTTGACAAACAGCCAACGTGGCGCGCCATCAAAATTGTGCACATCAAACCCTTGGTGTTCAAAACCAATTGATGTGAAATAGTCAAATGTTTCTTGATTGACCTTTTCAACTTCATCGCCATTAAAATCACGTAAACAAATTTGTTTATTTGGAGTAAAGGTTAAATAAAGGCCATCATTTTTTTTCACATATTTTTTTAAGCCTGTGAAAAAGGCTTCTACACATTTTTTATCTGTATAATCCATCAAAATTCCGCCGTCAATGTCGAAAGCATAACCAATTTTGACTTTTTTCTTGCTTAGGATACACGCAGCAATTAGTTGGCCTTCTCGTTTGACGCCAACGTATTCACAATGCCAGCCACGTCGTTCCAATAAATGTTTCATTTCGGGTGTTTCTAAAAAGTTACCTGCAGGATGTGTCATTGCAAAGGTAGTAAATTCTTGTTCAGTTAATGTACTAAACTGATCCATATCAAACAACTCACAATCTTTTTTTGTTAAATAAATTAGCACTTTTCAGCTTAACCTACTTTTTGCTTTCTTTCAAACAAAGTTACCTCACTGGCTAATTCTTATTTTTCGGTTCTTATTAATTATATCTAATTTTGCTAAAATGCAAACAGTTTTCAACGGAAAAAAAGAATTTCTTTGGAATCTTTCATTTTTGACTGAATATCTTTCTTTTATAAAAAATATTTGAGCGTGGGACAAAAATCACTTTGGATTTTTGCTCCACGCTCAAAAACTTATAAGAACCCGTTAAACATCTTTCTCTCAGGTTCTTGATTTACTCAACAGTTACACTTTTAGCTAAGTTCCTTGGTTTATCAACATCGTAGCCTCTTTGTAAGGTTGCATAGTACGCTAATAATTGGCCTGGAACAATGCTAACTAAGGCAGAAAGTAACGGATGAACATCTGGAATAATTAGTTGGTCCTGTGGTTTTGCCAAGGATTCCAAGGCAATCACAATATTTCTTGCTCCACGACTTTCGACTTCCTTTAAATTGCCTCTTGTATGGGCTGCGACTTTGGCATCTGTCACAATCCCAATCACAGGTGTTCCTTCTTCAATTAAGGCAATCGTTCCATGCTTCAATTCACCTGCCGCAAAGCCTTCTGCTTGAATGTAGGAAATTTCTTTCAACTTCAAGGCCGCTTCCATCGACACATAATAGTCGACTCCTCGCCCAATATAGAAGGCATTTCGAGTATACGTCAGATAATCTTCCACCAAGGCTTTCATTTGTTGTTTTTCATCAATCAAGGTTTCCATGACAGCTGCTACCACGCTCAATTCGTGAGCCACATCAAATGAGACGGCTGCTAATGTTTGGCGTTCTTCGCCAATTGCTTTTGCTAAAATAGCTAAGACAGCGATTTGAGCAGTATAAGCTTTGGTGGAAGCGACAGCAATTTCTGGTCCTGCGTGTAATAACAAGGTATCGTCCGCTTCACGTGATAATGTTGAGCCAGCAACATTTGTTAATGTAAGTGATGGATGCCCTAATTCATTAACCTGTACCAGTACTTGGCGACTATCTGCCGTTTCACCACTTTGACTTAAGAAAATGAAGAACGGTTTTTCAGATAAAATAGGCATGTTGTAGCCAAATTCGCTTGATAAATGAACTTCCACAGGAATACTGGCAATCGTTTCAATTAAAGATTTTCCGACCCAACCTGCATTATAACTTGTCCCACAAGCAATAATGTAAATTCGGTCACATTGATTAATTTTTTCAAGTAACGCCTCATCTAAAGTCACTTTTTCACCTTGAGTATACGCTTGAACAATTTTGCGCATCACTGCAGGTTGTTCATCAATTTCTTTGAGCATATAAAACGGATATGTTCCTTTTTCAATGTCATTTAAATCTAATTGCGCTTCAAAAGGTTCTCGGTTGATTACTTGTCCTTCTGGCGTTTCGATTACTACTTTATCCGCTGTAACAGTTACAATTTCACCATCAACAATCTCAACAAATTGATTGGTTTCTTTAATCATCGCCATCGCGTCACTACAAATAACATTAAAGCCTTCACCTAGACCGATAAGTAACGGGCTTTTATTTTTCGCTACGTAGATAGTATTGGGGTCCATTTTATCCATTAATGCAAAAGCGTATGAACCTTTAATTTCGGCTAAAGCCGCTTTAAAAGCATCTTTTGTTGAAAAACCATTTTCAGCAAAATGAGCAATTAATTGAACGACGATTTCAGTATCTGTATCACCAATTAAGTGAGCACCACTTAAAAATTGTTCTTTTAATTCTTCAAAGTTTTCAATGACACCATTATGCACTAATGCAAAGCGTTGATCGCTTGAAACATGGGGATGTGCATTGGCGACAGTTGGTTCGCCATGAGTGGCCCAACGAGTATGACCAATACCAACCGTTCCATCGATTTCTGGCGTTAATTTTGCTGCTAAATCGGCAATGCCCCCAACTGCCTTAACTACATGGGGCTGTTGGCTTTGATCATTCACACAAATCCCAGCAGAATCATAACCTCTATATTCCAATTTTGTTAATCCTTGGATCAAACTTTCCGTAACATTTTCTTTCCCAATCATTCCGACAATTCCACACATAATGCTAATTCCTACTTTCCAATTGAAATTCTGTATTTACTAGGTCCTGTTTAACTAGCAAATCCCATTATATGTTTCTACCTGCGTGATAACCGCTTTGTTCTAACTTCACAATTAGTTTTTCTTTGTTATCTGTAGAGTGCAGTCCCTAGAGCCACCCGCCGAATCTTCGATAAGCTCTCTCCTCGTCACCTGAACGTTCAGGTCTGGCGCTATCCGATATTGGTCTATATACCTCCTTTGTAAATATATTCCGTAGAAACATAAACAATCATACAATTAAAAGTAGGTGCTTGTCAACAAAAATCTAAAAACATAAAATTGGTCTAGTTCTTTAAAGTTGTAAAAAAAGAATCTAGTACACTCATAGTAAGAGAAAGTACTAGATTCTTAATAATAAAAAAATATCCGTTCTATTTATAGAACCTTATCAATTTGTTATTTATTGGAATGGATTATAAAACCGGCCACCATTCACATGGAACAACCAGAAACTGATTCCTAATAAGCATAAGGCAAGTAACATTACCGAAAAATCACGCAGATGAAAAGGTTGTTGCGCATACCACGTTCGATTTTTCTTTTGACCAAAACGCCTTAATTCCATAGCGGTACTCACAGTTTCAATTCGATCTAAACTAGATAGGATTAAGGGTAAAACGATTTGTGCTACGCCTTTGATTCGTTGGCCTAACCGTCCCTTTTTAGACATCTCATAGCCTCGCGCTTGTTGTGCTAAAGAAATATTAAAAAAATCTTCTTGGATATCGGGAATATAACGAATAGCCAGCGCTACTGCATAACTAATCCGATAACTCACACCAATTCGATTCAGGCTGGAGGCAAATTCACTAGGATTTGTTGTTAATAAAAAGATTAATGCCAACGGAATCGTACAGAAATATTTTAAAACTAAATTAAATTCATAAAATAATTCTTCTTGTGTCAAAGTAAACCGTCCGATTCCTTCCCAAATCACGGTACGTGATTGATATAAATCAACCCCATATTCAGGTGCAAAAAGGTAAACCGTTAAGATATTTAACAAAGAAAAAATAGCAACAAATTTAATAACAAAAGATATTTGATGCCATTTAATATTTGATAATTTTAACAAAACAAACGAAACCACAGACATTCCTAACAGATAACGAGTATCATACGTGGTCATACAAGCCACAGAGACAACGATTAAAAAGACTAATTTGCTTGTGCCATTTAAGCGATGAATCCAGGTTGAATCAGGATGATAGCCTAACATTTGTCGTTCACTCATCCAAAACGCACCTCACGATCGTAAGCAACAAATTTTTCCGTAAATAGCAAGGGATTTTCCAAGCCTAACGCTTTAGCAAAGGTAAACAAGCTCGTTTCTTTTAAAGAAGCTGCTTGAATTAATTTTTCATCTGTTAAAACAGCAACTGGAGTCGCATCTGCTAGTAAATGTCCATCACAAACTACTAACGCACGTGTTGTATATTCCAACATTAAGTGCATATCGTGAGTGATCATTAAAATAGTCACACCTAAGCGGTTCAATTCTTCTAAAAATGTCATCATTTCTGTATAATGTTTAAAATCTTGCCCAGCTGTTGGTTCATCTAAAATTAATAATTCAGGTTCTAAAACTAAGATTGATGCAATAGTTACCCGTTTTTTCTGCCCAAAACTCAACGCAGAAATCGGCCAGTTCCGGAAGGGATACAGCCCACAAATATGTAAAATATTCGTCACACGTTCCTCAATTTCTGCTTGTGGCACATCTCGTAAAACTAATCCTAAAGCTACTTCTTCAAAAATCATTTTTTTAGAAATCATTTGATTCGGGTTTTGCATCACATAACCAATTTTATCTGCACGTTCTTTGATTGAATAATTGGAAAAATCTTGTCCTTCCCATAAAATCTTACCCGATTGAGGCGTGATGAACCCGCAAATTATTTTAGAAAGTGTAGACTTCCCGGCACCATTTTTTCCTACAATGCTGATCATTTCTCCATGATGAATAGTTACTGAGAAGTCATCTAACACTTTTTCACCGTGACGATCATATTGATAGGACACTTGTTCCAAACGTAATAGTTCAGCTCCTTTGACTGCACTAACTGAACTAGGTTGGACAGACCACTGTGTCATTTTAGGCAAAACCGTTTCGCCTGATACTTCGGCTAATTTGTCTAAATGACTAACTTGTGTTAAATCAATCCCAGCATATTTCATGGCTGTAACGTACAAAGGTTCACGAATCCCTTGTTGGGTCAACGTATCTTGACGTAACAATTCATCTGGTGTTGTGTCAGAAATAATTGCGCCCTCATTCATGACAATAATTCGATCAACTGATTCGCAAAGAACGTCCTCTAAGCGATGTTCTATTATTAAAACAGTCGCTTTTGTTTCTTGTTGAATGGTGTCAATCAAAGTCATTGTTTCTTGTCCCGCTCGAGGGTCAAGATTAGCCAAAGGTTCATCAAAAAGTAAAATTTTTGATTGGTTAATTAGAACGCCCGCCATAGATACACGTTGTTTTTGACCACCTGACAAATCTTGTGGACGGTGTTGCAATAACTGATTCAGCTCAACAATCTCGGACCATTTGTGGACCGCTTTTTTCATTTCTGCTTGTTCAACTGCATCGTTTTCTAAAGCAAAAGCAATATCCTCAGCAACCGTTAAGCCGATAAACTGCCCATCGGTATCTTGCAAAACAGTTCCTACATCAAAAGACAAATCAAATAGACTTGTTTCTTGGATATTTTTACCAGCAACCGTAGCTGTTCCTTGAATTTCACCTTCATAAATATTGGGAATTAACCCATTGATACATTGCGCCAATGTTGATTTACCACTACCACTAGGCCCAACGATTAAAACCTTTTCTCCTTCATAGATGGTTAATTGAATCCCCTTTAATGTTGGTTCAGATTGGCTATGATATTGAAAGGAAAAATTATTAAAAGTAATGATTGGTTTTTTCATTCGGCCTCACCTCAGTTTCTCCATAAAAGAAAGGGTCTGAGCATTAGCAAAGTAATTACTAGGGCAGACCCTTAACCATTTAAATTATTTCGACAGTTTCTTAATCTTTTGATAAACTGCCTTTCTTTGTTCTTGTTGATGCATAAGCTTTCATCAACAATGTTCCAATAATCCCCACAGCGACAATATTTGAAACAGTCGCGAATACGCCTTGTGTAAATACTTTACTTGCGGGTTCACTATAAATCAAAATATCCAAACTAGGCGCGATTAAGCCCCAAACGACGATATTGCCAAAGGCTTGGAAAATATTGAAACGCACCATGTCATTTGTTGTAAATTCACCATGTTGAAGATCCATTTTACGACCAGCGAAGCCAAAAATAATACCAATAATTCCTGAACAAATAATCCAGCTCCACCAAGCGCTACCATACGTGGTAAAATCTTTTAATGTGTGACCAATCAAACCAATTAGCCCTCCAGCTACTGGTCCAAAAACAACTGACATTAAAGCAAGAAATGAATACGACGTTTCTAAGTTCGTATTAGGAATCCCAGTTGGAATTACAACGAATCGACCTAAAATAACAAAAACTGCAGAGCCAATTCCAATTGCTACAATTGTCTTGACAGACATTTTTTCTTTCATTTCGCTCCTCCATTCTATAACTCCATTGATTTACAGCCGCTCCCTTCTTGATTTTATCGAATAAAAAAAGAAGATACGCGGTGCATCTTACTTCTAAAATAGTACCCTTTTAACCGCTCTATGTCAATGATAGACGGAGCTTATTAGCTATTTTCTTTTTTTGATTTCCAACAAAGAAACCAGACACTTAACGCAAGCTAGCATTAAGTGTCTGGTTTCTAATTGGTTCTTATTCAACGCCGATTTCTGCACGTACTACTTCGGCAATTTTATCAACGTAATAATCAACTTTTTCTTGTGTTGGCGCTTCGGCCATCACACGTAACAATGGTTCTGTTCCAGAAGGACGAACTAAAATACGACCTTCGCCATTCATTTCTGCTTCTGCTTGTTCGACAACTGCTTTGATTGCCGGAACTTCCATTGCACCATTTTTATCTGTGACACGAATATTGACTAATTTTTGTGGATAAATCGTCACTTCATCCGCTAATTCAGATAATTTTTTGCCCGTTTGCTTCATAACATTCAACAATTGAATCCCTGAAAGCATACCATCACCTGTTGTGTTGTAATCTAAAAAGATCATGTGACCAGATTGTTCGCCACCAAAATTGTAATCATTTTTACGCATTTCTTCTACAACATAGCGATCACCCACTTGCGTTACCACATCTTTTAAGCCAATTTCTTCTACAGCTTTATGGAAACCTAGATTACTCATCACTGTTGTAACGATTGTATCTTTTTTCAAACGTTTTTTCTCAGCTAAATATTTGGCACAAATATACATGATTTTATCACCATCGATAATTCGTCCTAATTCATCGACTGCAATAATTCTATCGCCGTCTCCATCGAAAGCCAAACCAGCATCGGCGCCTTTTTCAACAACCATTTCTGCTAAAGCTTCAGGATGAGTGGAACCCACACCATCATTGATATTCAAGCCATTAGGACTTGTTCCCATTGTATAGAAATCTGTCTCTAAATCTGCGAAGACACGATTGACTGCTGTTGCGGTTGCTCCGTTGGCAGCATCTAAACAAACAGTCATATCCGCTAAATCGCCAGGAATACTTTGAACTAAAAATTGCGAATATTTTAGTAAGCCTTCTGGAAATTCATCTAACGAGCCTAAGCCTTCTGCAGAAGGTCTTGGTAAGGTGTCTTCTTCTGCGTCTAACAATGCTTCAATTTCTGCTTCTTGATCGTCTACTAATTTGAAGCCGTCTGCCCCAAAAAACTTAATCCCATTGTCTTCCGCAGGATTATGTGAAGCTGAAATCATTACGCCAGCAGATGCTTTTTGTAAACGAGTAAGATATGCTACACCAGGTGTTGAAATCACCCCTAATTGGAAAACTTCAATTCCGACTGATAATAATCCAGCAATCAATGCTTGTTCCAACATCTCACCTGAAATACGTGTATCGCGCCCTACGAGAACACGAGGTTTTCTTGAACTATCTTCATGTTGACTCAACACATAACCACCGTAACGCCCTAATTTAAAAGCTAATTCAGGTGTTAACTCCTTATTTGCAATTCCTCTTACACCATCTGTTCCAAAATATTTACCCATTTTGATTCTCCTTAGTCACTTGATTCTCTGTATTTTCAGTTGAACCAGCAGTTGTACTTTCTACTGTTGATCCCTCACTTGTTGTTTCAGAAGTATTTGATTCTACTTGACTGGATGTACTTGGTTGTACTGCTTGGCTACCTGAGCCAGCCGTTGTTGAACTTGCAGGTTCCCCTGAAGTTTCATTTGTATTTGATGACTGTTGTTGATTGTACACGGGGCTTAAAGAAACGTCAACCTCATCTGGTGTAACTACGTATTCTCCATCAACGGGAATAGTCACTGATTGTTTTGTTTCTTTGCGAATATCAGAAATGTCTACCGGTACCTCAATTGATTCTAGCGTATCTAAAATTGATTGCGGACCACTGACCCTAACTTGGTACGTTGATAAACTATAATTGTAATGAGCGATCCCAGCTGGTGGCGTACCTGTCATACTAACATTCAGTGGTACATCTTTTGTTGGCGCAGTTAAGCCTACTGTTACTTTGACTTGTGGTGCTGGATTTTCGATACTTAGGACTTGACCTTTGGCATCTAGCGCTTGGACATTTACCGTTTGTTTAATCGTATCAATTGTTTGTTTGGCACTTGAGACTGGCGCAATCACTTTGTCAATTGCTTTCGCTGTTTCTTCTCCAGTTGTTACTTCTACGGTTTTTGGATCCACAGAAATATTTTTTACTTTGTAGCCTTCTTTTTCAATGTTATCAGAAAGTTGTGCTTCTACATCGAATTTTTTTGTTACTCTCTTTTCAATCGTTACAGTCACTGTTTTCGGTTCAATTTCAGCTGTAACAGCTGAACTTAGTCCCCGAACTGTCAAGGGCACTTCCGAAGTCCCTAATGGCAATTTGGTTAAGTCTGCGACCACTTGGAAATTTCGTGTGTCAGCATTTGATTCCATGTTTAATTGAATGCGGTTCGCACTACGTAAATGAACATTTACACTCTCTTCAAATCCAGAGACATAATATTTGTCTTTATCGTATTGGACTTGGACAGGAATATTATTCAATGTCTCACTATACGTTTGGCTTGAACCTGAATTGGAGGGATTATTGCCTGTTGCATTGGCATTAAAAAATAACAACAATGCAAACAGCAATGAAAGCAAACCATTAAACCAGCTTTTTTGGGAGGCTTTTCTCATTTGCGTTTAACCCCCTTTGTTACATCATCGATAAAATGCTGCAAAGCACTTTTTTTATCTTCCGATGATTCCGAAATTAACTCCTTACGCAAAATTGTTAAATACTCTTCTTGCGTTAGACCAGGAATTAATTCATTGTTCAATGTCAAACTAACGTCACCAGTTTCTTCAGAAACAACAATCGTAATGGCGTCACTGACTTCACTGATACCGACTGCGGCTCTATGGCGCGTTCCAAATTCTTTTGGAATTAAATTGCTTTCTGATAGCGGTAAATACGCACTAGCAACAGCAATTTTTTCATTTTTGATAATCACTGCACCATCATGTAGTGGTGTATTTGGAATGAAAATATTAATCAGTAATTCACCAGTAATATCGGCATCCAAATCAATACCTGTCTCAATGTATTCATCTAAACCGGTATTGCGTTCAATGGTTATCAAAGCACCAATTTTCCGTTTTGACATGTACTGAATGGCTTTGTCAAAGGCCTGAATAATACGCTCATCTTCTTGTTGCGCACCTTTATTCGGGCGGAAAAACGAACTTCTCCCTAGATGTTCCAGCCCTCTTCGCACTTCTGGTTGAAAAATAACAACCGCGGCGATTACACCATACATGATGACTTGATTCATTAACCAAGATAATGTATGTAGACCAATTATCTCACTTAGAATGCGGATAATGATAAAAACAGCGACACCTTTTAATAGTTGGACTGCTTTTGTTCCACGAACAAGCATGATTAATTTGTAAACGAGGTACCATACGACTAGGATATCTATGATATTGATAACAAAATCCTTAGATAAGAAATCCGTTGAGATGACTTGCTGCCAATAATTCAAATCTAATAATTGATTCAATTGAAACGACATCATACCCCTCACTTCTCTCTCAAGATTTCCTAACAAGTATACCACATTATTTTCTTTCATCACAGAACGCAAGCGGAAACATCAAAAAAATTTAGGAACTTTTTCAAATAACTTGAAATTTTTCATCAAAAAATCGCATTTCTAACTAAAAAACGTGTCCAAGCAAAAAGCTCAGACACGTTTTTTTGATTTCTATTTAATCTTGCTCACGCTGTTTTCTCTTGGCTGCTCGTTCAGCGCGACGGGCAGCCCTTCTTGCTTCCGCTTCCGGATCAACTACGCGTTCTTTTTTCACTCGTGGCTTCTCGTTCTCTGACGCAGTTATTTCTGGTTCACTTTGTTTTTCAAGTTTTGCTCGAATTTTTTCTTCTTGACCAGCTAAACGAGCATAATTATAGAACCGTCTCTTAGCATCATTAATTGTTTTATTAAATAACAATTCCGCTGTATCTGGTTGACTAGATTCTAAGGACGCAAAGCGAACTTGTTGGCGCATAAACTCTTTCATTAATGAAAAATCTGGTTTTTTGAAATCCAATGTCATTGGTTCTTTGCCTTTTTCTCGCAATAATGGATTATAGCGATATAAAGACCAGTAACCTGAATGAACCGCGTCTTTCGCTTCTTTCAACGTTTGACTCATCCCACCTGCTAAACCATGTGTAATACATGGTGTATAAGCAATAATAATCGATGGTCCAGGGAATTTTTCTGCTTCTTCAAAAGCTTTAATCGTCTGCATTTGGTTTGCACCTGAGGCAATTTGAGCGACATAGACATTTTCATAAGTCATTGCCATCATCCCTAAATCTTTTTTAGAGGCATATTTCCCACTGGCAGCAAATTTCGCAATCGCTGATGCAGGAGTTGCTTTGGAAGTTTGGCCACCTGTGTTGGAATAGACTTCATTATCTAGAACTAACATATTTACATCCGCGCCACTGGCTAACACGTGGTCAATCCCGCCGTAGCCAATATCGTAGGCCCAGCCGTCCCCACCAATCATCCACTGACTTGGTTTGACAAAAAGATCTTGATCGTCATAAATTGCTTCCAATAAAGGTTGATTCGTTTTTTCTTCAAGCAAAGCTGCACGTAATTTAGCTGCACGTTGTTGCGTACCTTCACTTTCGGACAGATGTGCTATCCAATCTTCCATCAATAGACGCAACGAGTCACTGGCTACAGAAAAAGCTTTGGTCATTTTACTAGCTAAACGTTCGCGACGCGCTTGCGTTGCTAACAACATGCCATAACCAAACTCGGCATTATCCTCTAAAAGAGAATTTGACCAAGCTGGACCTTGCCCTTGTTCATTCGTAGTGTAAGGTGTCACACCCGCTGCAGCACCCCAAATCGATGAGCAACCTGTTGCATTAGCAATCAGCATTCGGTCACCAAACATTTGCGTCAATAATTTAACATAAGGCGTTTCGCCGCAACCAGAACAAGCACCAGAAAACTCTAATAAAGGTTTATTAAATTGCGAACCTAAAACAGTATTCGGTTTTGCTGGGTTTTCCTTTTGACGTAATGTCATAGCAAACGCCCAGTTCATAGCCTGCTCTTTTTCTTCTTCATAAGGTCTCATTACTAAAGCTTTCCCTTTAGCTGGACAGGCTTCAACACAAAGACCACAGCCAGTACAATCTTTGACTGAGACTTGGATACGATACTTCAAGCCGTCGGCACCACGTAGATCACGCACAATGAATCCTTCTGGCGCTTCAGTTATTTCTTCTTCATCTGCTAAGAATGGTCGTATCGCCGCATGAGGACATACAAAGGCACACTCATTACACATAGTACATCGATCGCTAATCCACTCAGGTACTTCTAATGCAACTCCACGTTTTTCAACTGCCGCAGTTCCCAAAGGCATCCGCCCATCTGTCATCCCATTTTTCGCTAGTGTCGCAACAGATAACACATTCCCTTCTTGACGATTAATCGGTTCAACAATTTCATGAACAAAATCACTAACATTTTCTGAACGTTTTCGCGGTTGAACTTCAAGCGTTCTCCACTCTGCTGGAACAGGTACCTGATGCAACAATTCAACGGTCTTATCGATTGCTTGAATATTTTTTTCGACAACTTTCATGGACTTATGACCATAACTTTTCAGTGCTTCTTCTTTTAAAATTGGCAACACTTGCTCAAAAGGCATAATTTCCGCTAATTTGAAGAAAGCTGTTTCCATCGCGGTATTAATTCGCCCGCCTAGTCCGACTTCACTAGCTAATTTCACTGCATTGATTGTATAAAACTGAATCTCATTTTCAGCTAGATACCGTTTTAATTGATTTGGTAAAAAACGCGCTAGTTGTTCATCATTCCAAATGGTATTTAAGAGGAAAGTCCCGCCTTTTTTTAACCCTTGTACTAAATCATAGGTATGCAAATAAGCGGCCGTATGACAGGCCACAAAATCAGAATGTTCAATGAGGTACGTTGAACGAATAGGCGTCTCGCCAAAACGTAAATGAGAAACGGTCAACCCACCTGATTTTTTTGAATCATAATAGAAAAAGCCTTGCGCATACTTGTCTGTATGATCACCGATAATCTTAATTGCTGACTTGTTCGCCCCTACTGTGCCATCAGAACCAAAGCCCCAAAATTTAGCTTGATAGGTTTTCGGATTCGTCAAATCAAGTGGTTTGCCAACTTCTAATGAAGTATAAGTTAAATCATCATCAATCCCAATTGTAAAACGCTTCTTCATGGCAGAACGTTCTTTCATTAATTCATCAAAAACCGCAACAATCTGATTTGGCAGCACATCTTTAGAACCTAAACCATAGCGCCCACCAATAATTGTTGGGCGAATGTCCGCTTCATACATCGCACTTTGGACATCCAATAATAACGGTTCGCCACCAGCACCGGGCTCTTTCGTCCGATCCAAGACAGCAATTGCTTTAACTGATTGTGGTATTTTTTCGAGAAATGTTTCAACTGGAAATGGCCGATAAAGATGGACATTAAGAAAGCCAACTTTTCTTCCTTGTTCTTGTAAATAATCAACCGTCTGTTCAATTGTTTGCGCAACTGAACCCATTGTAACGATCACTTCTTCTGCATCTTCTGCGCCATAATACGTCACCAAATCATAATTGGTTCCCCGTAACCAGTTAATTTCTGTCATATATTTTTGAACAATACCAGGTAATTTTTCATAATAAGGATTTATTGTTTCTCGTTGTTGAAAGTGAATATCTGGATTTTGGTTCATTCCACTAACGGAAGGGTGATTCGGATTCATGCTCCGACGACGGAATTCGGCTAATTTCTCTTGATTTACTAAGGGTGCTAATTCTTCATAGTCAAGAACTGCCACTTTTTGAATTTCATGACTTGTTCTAAAGCCATCAAAAAAGTTCATAAATGGAACACTCGCTTCAATCGAAGCCAAGTGAGCCACTGGTGCCAAATCCATCACTTCTTGCACACTGCTTTCTGACAACATAGCAAAGCCTGTTTGGCGTGCGGCCATTACGTCTCCTTGATCACCAAAAATATTTAAAGCATTCGTGGTTAAAGCTCGGCTCGCCACATGAAAAACAGATGGTAATAGTTCTCCAGCTATTTTGTACATATTAGGAATCATTAAAAGTAACCCTTGTGAAGCCGTATAGGTCGTGGTAAGCGCGCCTGTTTTTAAAGAGCCATGGACCACGCCAGCAGCACCAGCTTCCGATTGCATTTCAACTACTTTCACAGGTTGACCAAAGATATTTTTCTTACCTTCGGCCGACCACTGATCAACAAGCTCAGCCATCGTTGAACTTGGTGTTATTGGATAAATGGCTGCTAATTCCGTAAAGGCGTAGGAAATATAAGCTGCTGCTGCATTCCCATCCATTGTTTTCATTTTCCGCATGTTTTTCTCATCCTTTATATCTAAAAAATAGAATAGTTGCACGCATATTCTTGTTTATTATAGCGGAATTTCACAAATTATGAAAGATTTTGTCAATTTTTTTGCTTAAAAATAAAAGAGAAATTGAGAAAAACCCTCTTTTTCCCCTATAAACAAACTATTTCACTGAATTAAAATTACTTTATTTTGTGAAATAGAAATTATCTATTCATTCACAAACTAAAGAACGAAAGAGGAAAATAAGCGTTTCGACTTATCTTCCTCTTTCTAAACATTAAGATTATTAAAAGTAACGGCTTTTAGTACAACTCCAAATATTGTTCTCTTTCCCATTCAGAAACGGTTTGACGGAAGGCTGCCCATTCCATTCGTTTTGCTTCTACAAAATTGGCAAAAATGTGGCGACCTAATGCATCAATCATTACTTGATCTTTACGTAATTCTTTGATGGCATTGTGTAAGGTTGATGGCAAATCTTCAATTTGTGCATGTTGACGTTCTTCCTCATTCATCACATAAATGTTACGATCAACCGCTGGCGGTGGCGTAAGTTCATTACGGATACCATCCAAACCTGCTTGTAATAAGACTGCCATTGTTAAATACGGATTCGCTGAAGGATCGACAGAACGTAATTCTAAACGAGTCGATAAACCACGAGATTCAGGAACTCGAATGAGTGGTGAACGATTTCTGCCGCTCCAAGCTACATAAACAGGTGCTTCATAACCTGGTACCAAGCGTTTATAAGAGTTCACTGTTGGGTTACATACCGCAGTATAGGCACGGGCATGTTTTAATAAACCACCTAAGAAATGATACGCAGTTTGGCTTAAGCCCATCTCTCCTGACTCGTCATAAAAAACATTACCTTCTTCATTAAATAATGACATATTGCAGTGCATGCCAGAACCATTAATTCCAAACAAAGGTTTTGGCATAAATGTTGCATGCAAGCCATGTTTGCGCGCAATAGTTTTCACAACTAATTTGAACGTTTGAATATTGTCACAAGCATCAACTACATCCGCATATTTAAAGTCAATTTCATGTTGACCAGGTGCTACTTCATGATGCGAAGCTTCCACTTCAAAGCCTAAACTTTCTAACTCTAAAACAATATCACGGCGACAATTTTCACCTAAATCGGTTGGCGCAAAATCAAAATAGCCACCTTTATCATTCAAATCAGTGGTAATTTCACCATTCTCATCTAATTTAAATAGGAAAAATTCTGGTTCTGGTCCTAAGTTAAAAGAAGTAAAGCCTAATTCTTTCATATCTGCTAAGGCGCGTTTTAAATTACCGCGGGGATCTCCGGCAAAAGGGGTACCATCAGGATTATAAATATCACAAATTAAGCGCGCAACTTTTCCATGGTCGCTTTCCCACGGAAAAATCATCCATGTAGATAGATCAGGGTATAAATACATGTCACTTTCTTCGATACGAACGAATCCTTCGATGGATGACCCATCAAACATCATTTTATTATCTAATACTTTATCTAGCTGACTCACAGGAACTTCAACATTTTTAATTGTTCCCATAATGTCGGTAAACATTAGTCGTAAAAAACGTACGTTTTCTTCTTCTGCAATATGTTTAATCTCTTCTGCCGTTTTGGCTTTTCTTGTCATCGGTCTGATCCCCATCCTTCATTTTTATTGGCTGCTGAAACGTTAAAGCCTTGGTACATTCGATTGGAACGGATTTTGCTGAGTAAGTCCTCCTTGCGAAAGGATTTCGTCGTATAAAATCTGACGAACATCTGCATCGGTTAACGGACGAGTCGCCTCGGCGGTGTTTTTTTGTTCCTCTAATTTCATTTCATACACACGCTTAATCCCTGCCATGTTCAATCCATCAGATAAATAATCTTTAATTTCTAACAAAACATCAATATCATTTAAAGAATACATGCGTCGGTTGCCCTCACTACGTTCTGGATGAATCAATCCCTGTTCTTCATAGTAGCGAATTTGTCGAGCGGTCAAATCCGTTAGTTTCATAACTGTACCAATTGGAAAAACTGACATGGAACGGCGTAACTCTTTTTCTCTCATCTCCATCCTCCTCTCTTAGTTATTTCTTAGAATAACAATAGAATGACAAATTGTCAAGAACTTATGTTAGATTTTCTGACATAAAACAAAAAACCTGATAAATATGGACTTTCCCATCTTTTCATGGCTGATTTTCTCCTGCTAACCAAAAAAATAGAAATGATTTGTTTTTACAAATCATTTCTAATCAACTTACCATTTTTTATTCTTTTTCGGATTCAGCCAACCATTTAGACTCTTTTTTCGCAAAACCTTTCACGATATACCGATTTTCATTTTCAGCATATTCTTCTGAAATCATTAGTGTCATCCGGCGAAGTTCACTTAATAGTTGTCCGTCAGTTGGGCTAATTTCTAATTGATAAGGCTCGAGTAATTCCATCATTTGGGCACGGATAGCTTGAACCAGTCGTTCTTTATCTTCAGAAATTTTAGTTGAGATCAATACATTGGGAAATAAGGTTGGGACAAATTCTTTACTGTCCACTTGATCTCTTTTATTATAAACCGTCAAGCACGGAATATTTTCCAACGCTAATTCTTTCATCAATGTTTGAACCGTGCGTTCATGTTGTAAACGATCTGGCGCACTTGCATCCACCACATGGAGCAGTAAATCCATCGCCCGACTTTCTTCCAATGTCGACTGAAAGGCTTCAATCAGTTGTGTTGGTAAATCTTGAATGAAGCCGACCGTATCTGTCAGAGTAACTTCCATGCCTTGAGGCAATTGCCATTTTTTGGTTAAAGGATCTAACGTTGCAAACAATTGATCCTCTGAATAAGTTCCTGCTGTTGTCAACATGTTGAGAATGGTTGATTTGCCAGCATTGGTATAACCAATCAAGCCAATTTGAAATAGTTCTGAATTTTGTCTTTTTTGGCGGCTTCGTTCACGATGAGCAGTGACTTCTTTTAACTCACGACGGATGCCTAAGATTTTATTCCGAATGTGTCGGCGGTCCGACTCTAATTTCGTTTCACCAGGCCCACGTGTCCCAATACCTCCTCCAAGTCGGGACAACTGTTTTCCTTGACCAGCCAAGCGAGGCAATAAATAATCCAATTGTGCTAATTCAACTTGTAACTTTCCTTCTTTGGAGCGCGCACGCAAAGCAAATATATCCAAAATTAATTGTACACGATCAATTACTCGCACAGCTAACGCTTCAGATAACAGTTGATTTTGACGCGGTGTGAGCTCATGATTAAAAATCACAAGATCCGCTTCATAGGCATCTGTTAATTGAATTAATTCTTCCAATTTCCCCTTACCGATTACGGTTTGTCGATCGACTTGTGGTCGTTTTTGCGTTAAAACAAACACCACTTCTCCATTAGCGGTTTCCGTTAAATTCGCCAGTTCTTCCATTGATGCAGAAAATGTCTGATAATTTTTTTCCGTTTCAACTCCTACTAGAATCACTTTTTCATGAGTGGTCATCGCCTACTCACTCTCCTTCTGTTGTAGCCATTCCGCTACTTCTTTTTCCAACTTGGGCAAATCTGTTGGCTGCTGAACCAAATTCCACCAATGCGCAGCCATTCGATTTCTAAACCAAGTCAATTGACGTTTGGCATATCGCCGCGATTGCTGTTTGACTGTTTCAACCGCCATCTCTAATGATTGTTCCCCGGAAAAATACGGAAAAAATTCTTTATAGCCAATACCTTGAGCTGCTTGTGCATGTGGTTGCTGAAACATCTGTTTTGCTTCTTCCAACAGTCCTTCTGTCATCATTTGATCCACCCGCTGATTAATACGCTCATATAATAAAGTACGATCTGTTTCCAAACCTAACAAATAATAATCATAGAGACGAGCTGGTTTTTCCTTCGGGGTCAAAATACTATAACCTGTTTTATCAAAGACCTCTAACGCACGAATCACTTTTTTGCGATTATTAAAATGAATGCTGTTAGCCGCTAGAGGATCCTTTTGTTGTAATAACTGCCATAAAGCTTGATTCCCTTTTTCTTCCGCAAATAAATTGTACGTTTCTCTAATTTCAGGCGAGTCATCTATCTCACGACTTCCTAGTTGAAAATCATAAAGAAGTGATTGAATATACAAACCTGTTCCTCCAACGATAATTGGTAGTTTCCCTTTTTCAGTAATTTCTTTGATTTTTTGGCGACCCTCTCTCTGAAAATCAGCAGCAGAATATGTTTCGCTGACTTCACGGCAATCAATTAAATAGTGAGGAATCCCTTCTTTTTCTGTTTCTGTGACTTTAGCGGTGCCAATGTCTAACGAGCGATAAACTTGCATGGAGTCACCGCTAATAATTTCACCATTAAATTTTTTTGCTAAAGCAATACTTAATGCTGTTTTCCCCACCGCAGTGGGTCCTACAATAACTAATACTTTCTCCAATTATGTTTCTCCTTCTTCTTGCCAATTTTGACGAGCAAATTTTGCTTCTTCAGGAAAATCCGTATGAACACCCGCCAATTTTAGCTGAAAACAATTTTCCATTTCTTCCATCCGATTAACAGTCCACGGCCGCAGCGGTTTCCCAATTGTGATAAGTTCTTTTTCATGAGCCAACACCCAAGACATTTTTGGATGTAAACTATCGACAAGCGCGAATGCCGGTCCCGCTTGACTTAAATCCTCTGCAGATTCATAAATAAAGGCAATTTCTGTCTTAGGATCAGCTTTTTTTAATTTAACTAAACTTGGAAAATAAAAACTGGAATATAAATAACGAAACGGCCATTTTTTTTGCTTCATTTGTTGGACGACTTTTTTCTCAATTCCTTCATAATGGATAATATCCGTTTTAAGTTCAATATTCAAAAAACCATTGAATTGTTCTTCTACAAGACAATTTAAAACATCTTCCAATGTTGGAACACATTGAACAGAAGGATTTTTCTGAAACCAGCTTCCAGCATCTAGTTGTTTTAATTCGTTTAATGTTAACTGTTGGATTTCACCATGACCATCTGTTGTACGATCCACCGTTTCATCGTGCATAACGATTAAATAACCATCTTTAGAAAGATGAACATCTAATTCAATTCCTTCAGCACCAACACGAACAGCCTCTCTGAAAGCAATACACGTATTTTCAGGATGGGTGCCTTTACTTCCTCGATGTGCAATAATATCTGTCATGCTCTCACTCCAATCTTGTTTATTGTACCATTGGAGTGAGGTGGGTTCAAATAATGTAGAAAAAAGAAGCCTTTCACAAATGAGTGGCTTCTTTTTAAGATATAACAACTAACGCATTCCTGGAGCATTTTTTTCTGTAATATCAAAATTTACCGAATCAATAACTTTGTTAGTATTATTATCAATAATCACAAAGTTCAAACCTTTTTTATTTCTAGACATTTCTGTATCATTTATTTTTACAGAAGCAAATGTTTGATTTTCATAATTAGTATAACTTGAGAATACATCATAATTTAAAGCTTCAATTTTACCAGTTAGTCTCGATAATTCTGCATTTGTTTCAACTGTTTTATTATCTTTTGAAATCACTGCACTTAAAGTCCACGCATTGTTACCTTCGAATTTTACGTCTACCCCTAAGTCTTTTAAAAGCGACTCTTCCGCTTGTGAAAGATAGACTTGATTACCATAACCACTTAATAAAATAGTATATTGCGTATCAATTAATTTTTGTAAATAATCATTAAGATTAAAAATATTCATCAACTCTGGGTTACCATTTCTATATATATTGTCCCAATCTTTTTCTGAAACACTTCGCACAGACTCCAAGCCGTAATATTTTGCAACAGAACGATTAACTTGTGCATCTGAATTAGTTTTTACATGCGATAAATGATTAGAATAAGCTGAATATTTTGTTGTATTACTATATGATATATCTGGAAACACAGGATTGATATTTCCTTTTTTCTCTTGCTCAACTAAATAACTATATTGTTTTGTCAAATCTAATTTTGACAAGAATACATCACTTACACCAACCATTACGTTCATGAAGAATGTACATACCAAAATCACATACAAAACACTGTAAATTGGAGAAAACCTGATATTTACTTTATAATTTGGCAGTGACATAGAAAAAGCGATAATCAAGAATAATACGGCTCCATAATATGAACGTCCGTAATCTAATGCTGCTGGAGAGATGGCTAAAACTAGCATAGTAGCCATTCCAGAAATAAAATATACAACACTTAGGTATACTCTTTTTTTATCTTGACTAATATAAGCATATAAAACAAGCAACAAAATCAGTATAACTAAAAATAATGATAAATTTTCTTTCATTTGTTCAAATATTGTAATGATTCCTGTCATGGCCTTTCTTGGTAAAGACCAAGTACTTCTAGCAAAATAAGTAGCGCGAATCTTATTTCCTGGTGCTAAAGCCATTAACGCCAAACCTATAGCGTTACCAGCAACACCCGTGAACATCCATAAAGAAAGCTTTCGTTTTGTATAAAACTGCCAGCCAAGATACCCTAAAACGATAAGCAAAGCTCCTCCAGAGGTATTTTCATTACACCAACCAGCCAAAATTCCTAAAGCAAACATCAAAAAAATCATTAATTTTGTTTTCGTAAAGACGTGTTCTTCAATGATTTCTCTATGATACACATAAAGGAACGAAAGAATAATTAAACTTCCCCAAAGATAATTAGCTGAGCCTGTCTCCCACAAAAACACTTCTCCAAAGGCTGGGGTAAACAACCAAAATAGCACTTGAATAATAATAAATCTAAATGAATTATACTTTTCATCTTGCTTTTGTAAAGTAAGTCTATAAACTAAATATGTTACTATTGTGTATGCCAAAGCATTAAAAACATTAAAAATCCCTTTTGGTAACAATAAAAATATTCTTGCAATTACATGGACCACTGAACGTCCTGTCCATGTCATGTATTGATTGTATTCATCTATAAGTATCGTCATCCAACTTTTCGTTTTATAAAGGTATTCATAGTCATCTGCAAGTAATGGTGTTAAATTATTTAAAGTAAGCATCAC
The DNA here is from genome assembly GCF_051711925.1 of Enterococcus sp. DIV2385. NCBI lineage: Bacteria > Bacillati > Bacillota > Bacilli > Lactobacillales > Enterococcaceae > Enterococcus > Enterococcus sp. DIV2385. The sequence goes on from NZ_JBIONV010000001.1 coordinate 1,788,693, forward strand.
CAAAAATGTAATAATAATTGAGCATATAAATATCTTCTTTTTATTTAATTTAACTTTCATCTCTGCTTACCTTCCGCTTTTAATTCATAATTAACATATTTATCCAAACCAGATTGAATACTATATTTCGGTTCATAACCAATGGCACGTAATTTAGATATATCCGCTAAGGAATCTTTGATGTCCCCAGCTCGTGCTTCTTTGTATTCAACTGGCAAAGTGACTTTCATAATATCATTTAAAGAAGAAATTAACTCATTTAAATCGGTTGCTTTCCCTGTTCCGACATTATACACTTCCCCAAGTGATTGGTCAGAATGAGCGACAAGATTCAATGCTTGAACCACGTCCTCAACAAAGACAAAATCACGAGATTGTTTTCCATCGCCAAAGATATTGAATGTCACTTCTTGATTGGCTAATAAGCGTTTGTAAGAGTCCATCACAATCGAAATAACGCCAGAATAAGGCGAATTAGGATTTTGGTTTGGCCCATAAACGTTAAAGAAGCGAACAGCGCTTGTTGGAACATCATATAAATGACAATAGTTTAACACATATTTTTCAGAAGCAAATTTATCCACTGCATAAGGCGTTAATGGACGAATTACTGATTCTTCCTGTTTTGGTAAAGTTGGCTCATCACCATAAACCGCTGCAGAAGAAGCAAACACCAAACGTTTTAAATCTTTCTGGTACTTCCGAATTAATTCCAGTAATTGTAACACACTCTCAAAATTCACTTGGTGTGTTTCTACTGGACGTGCTACTGAATCTGCTACACTAGCAATCGCTGCTAAGTGAAAAATGTAATCGAACTGATACTCTTGTAGTACTTTTTCCATTAATTGTTGATCAATCACGCTACCTTCAATGAACGTGATATTTTCAGATGTGTTTAAATTTTCAGTTTGGCCCATTGATAAATCATCAATGACCACAACTTGATTGTCTTTACTATAATAATTTGCTAAGGTTGAGCCGATAAAGCCGGCACCGCCTGTGATTAAAAAGTTCCTCAAGTTTCCCACTCCAATTAAATTCATTTTGGTCTGCTTTCATAATGAACGGATATATTAAAGCTTTTTTATACCACTTACCCTTTTAAACTCTATTTAGCAGTATAAGTTTACTATAAGTATAAGAATTAATATAGATTGTATATTTAAAATCTAAACATAACACACATTATTGTACAACTTTTGGCAAATTTATTTTTGACTTCTTTTTATTGAAATTTCCTTTAGATATCCATTTAATGCACCTAAATAACTCCAAAACAAGAAAGAGCCTACTGTATTTACTAAAATAATTTCATTATTAAACAGACCTGAAAAAACTAAAATGATTTGAATAGTAAGTAAAGTTAAAAATTGTAAATTTAACTCCCTTTGATAAAAGTAATAACAAAATATAATTTTTATCCCATTAAATATCAAAAATATCATAAAAGGAATAAACCCAAGTAGACCAACGCTTGTTAAGATATTCAAAAAAGTATTATGCACTACTATTGACTTTTGGGAAATAAAAGTATTTGGCAATTTATCATGAGCATACGATAATAGATTTCTTGGAGAAGTTCCATAGATAGGAGAAGTTTTGAATATTTCAACCGAACTTTTCCAAATAGAGAAACGCATGTTTGATATATCCGAATTATCCACAACATCTTTACGATCTAAACTTATAGGTTCTTTTCTCTTTCCCGTAATTTCTCCGTTGACCTCTTCTTTTTTATACACTGCTGAGTAAATCTTATTAGGTACAGTAACTAACACATCTTTTGTTCCATTCTGAACTATTAAATAACCGAACAAGACTAATAAAGTAAACATACAAGAATATAAAATTTTTTTTAATACAGGTGTCTTTTTAACCCCTTGTTTGTAAAAAATTATTGAAAAAGCAAGAAACCCTACTGCTAAATAGCTTAAAAGTAAAGCGCTTCTCGATCCTGTTAATAACAAAGTAAAGAATTGGACTACAATATTGACTACTAAAAAAATTTTGATAAATATTTTTTTTGTATTTAAATACTTAAACAAATAATATAAACATAATATAATAGTAACTAAAGCAGTAGTTGCACCATAATTAGGATCTCCAAAAACTCCAAATAATCTAGATTCTAGAAAACCTATTCTTATGTGGTCTCTAGGTCCTGGTCCATAGACATAAACGTAACTGTATTGAAAAAGATACATAACTAGAGATATAATTGATAATAGAAACATCCCTACCATGACAATATAATTTATATAATCTATTATTAGAAAACTATTCTTTTGTCTTTTGACAAATTGGTATATTCCAATCACATAAATACTATTCCATACTAGCAATTTTAAATTACTACTCATTCCGTAGTTCCTATTTAATATTATAGATATCAGGAACGCAAGCAAAAATATCAAAATTAACCAATCAGTCCAATCTTTATTTTTTTCTATTAAAAAATTATATAATTCATAAAGAACTACAAAAAAACCTAAAAAAGCTAAAAAGGAAAACAGGATGCTGTCTAATGTTGATGGCAACAAGCTGTATATATTCATAGATCTAATAATCAATGAAAAAATCAAAATAAGTAAATATGATTTTTCCAAATAAAAAATTTTTTTTAAATTATCCATTATTTCACTCCTAAATTGTCTAAAAGTTGTATCCAATGTACTTTTATTTCGTCCATATTAAAATCGTTAACTCTTTTTAAAGAGATATTCTGCCATTTTAAACGCTCTTCATAACTATTACATAGTTTATTTATTTCACTAGACATTTTATTAATTTTGTAGTTTTCAATTAAAACACCATATCTACCATTATCTAAAATTTCTTTAGCTCCACTATGTTTAAAACTTATTACTGGTAACCCGCACTCCATTGCTTCGATTAAGACAAGCTGAAATGATTCAATTCTTGAAGTAGATATAAAAATTGAACTATTAACATAATGATCTATTAATGCCTCCCCATTCAAAGCTCCAACATATTCAATTACATTTTCTACGCCATTTTCTTTTATAAGACTTAAGAATTTTTTTACTTGATTCTTACTACCATTTGCCGCCACTCGTATTTTCCAAGTACTAGGTATAGTTTTTGCTACTTCAATAAGATAGTCAAGCCCTTTAATTTCCACATCTAATCTAGAAGTAAAAGAAATTACTCTTTCCGTTAATTTAGACTTCACACTAGTATTAAAAGTAACAGGATTATGAATTATTACTGAATTATGATTGAATTTACTGTAGGCTTTTAAATCTGTTTGTGTTAAACAAACTATTCTATCAACACTTGCTAAAGATTCTTCATATGACTTTACATAGTTTTTAACTAAGGAGCCAAAAGTCTGTTCTGCAGATTCATGCATCCATGCTATTTGTTTAACTTTGGGATATTTTTTTTTCAAAGGAATTGCAAAAATAGATACCGCAGTAAAAGAATTTAGAATAATACAATCTATATTAAATGTTTCTATTAATTCGGAAAGCTGTTTTATTTCTCCTTTATAGTATTTATATGGCGTAAACTTTCCTCCACTAAAGATATACTCTGTACCTTTTTTTAACTTATCTAACAATTTGCTATGTCTTCCTTTAAAAAAATATATTTTTTCTTCAGGAAGATTAGAATAATTGTCTGTATACTTGTATGAATAATATACTAGATTGTGATTCTTGTTCAGTTCTTTCCCAAGTGTTGCAGCAATGATATTAGATCCACCATAACCAAGAGAAGGACTGACTATGCAGATATTCATCAAGATTTCCTCCCTAAGACTTTTTTTGCAATATTCAGTAGATATTTAAACTCACTTGAGCGTGAGTAAAAAACTAAATACAGAACTCCACCAATAAAAATTGATATAATTGCTTTGTATATTATACTAACTAAACCACTATAATCAATTAAAGATTGTGTGTAAACAGTGATTAGAGTTGCTAGACCTAACAAAAAGCAATATTTTGAAAATAACTTTATATATACAGACATACTTACCTTAAGCCCATACTTAAAAATGTAAAATACTTCTACCCATAACACATAGCCTAGTGAAGATATTAATGTACCTAAAAGCACACCGTTTATACCCATATTAAAAAATATTAATAAGATCAATGAGCAAGTCAAATTAATTGTGGCTTCAATAATAGATTTCCATCTTTGAATCCAATATAGACCATATGAATCTATAAAGACAAAGCTTGTATTTCTAAACATTTGAACCACTAAATTAATAATAATTAAAAAAACTGTAAAAGAAGGCAAAACATATTTATCACCAATCCACCAAATTATAAATGGATTAAGCACTGAAGCAAGAATTAAAGTAGAAAAATATAACATTGAATAATTTACAAATAAGTGTTTTTTAAACAAATCCAATGCATCTTTTGTGCTTGCGCTAACAATATAATTACCGATACTAGCAGTTATTGAGTTAGTTACTTGTTTACATAGATTTTGTACATTATTAACTATCATTGTATAGTTCGAGTAAAAACCGACTGCTGATAGACCAACAAAACTAGAAATTAGGATACTGTCAGTTCCCATAACAATAACTCCGCCAATTTTAGAACTCATATTTCCAATTACATTTTTTTTAATACTATTCATTTTTTCTTTAGATAGTTGTTTTTTTGAGTATCTTTTCAATTCATTGTAATCTTTATCTACTTTTAAAGAAATACTTACATTTCCCAATAGTGTAAAAACTAGTTGGACAATTAGATATAGTGAAAAACTTTTATAATGTATAAGTAAATATATTTGAAAAACATTACTTAACAGTAAAAAAACAAAGTCATTCAAATTTACAATATACGTTCGTTGATGTGCTATCAACAGTGATCGCTTATACGTAAAAAAATAACTTAAAACAGAATTTGATAAGTACAATAAATAATACAAAATAAATTGATTACTAATTGAATAGTCACCAGAAATATAAGGGAAAAGCGGGATAATGCTGACTCCTATAACCGCAACTCCAACCCCTATAAAGTGATAAGCTTTCTTATATAAATCCATTAACGCATTTATCTCTTCTTTATCACCTACTGCTATAGGCTTATACATAGAATATACAATAGAGGTACCTATTCCAAGTTCAGCTAAAGATAAAATGCTAAGTACATTCGTAAAAAGACCATTCAGTCCTAAATAAGTTACCCCTAAATATCTTATAAAGAATGTCCGTACCACAAATTGCATAATTAATTTTAGAAAAAATACTAAAGTAGAAATAGATGAGTTCATTATTGAATAGTAAAGACGTGATTGTTTCATATAACCCCTCCGCTTTAATTTTTACAAACTCAACTAATCAAGTTTTTTCAATCGATACTCTACTAGTTTTTTATACCATACACTTCCAAAACTTAAAGCAACAATTGCAATTTTTCTTGATTTAGTGAATCCTTTATAAGATAATATAAAATTTCTATTTTTTTTTAAAAATTCAATAATTTCTTTTGTCTCGGGAATTTGCTTATAGTTACTTGATAAAATTAGCTTATCTAAAACATAAAAATACGCCCAACATAATCTACGATTATACGAATCTTTTAAATCAGGAAAATGATTCAATATTTTTTTCTGATTATACTGCCAAGCCTTTATGACATCCAAAGTTTTCTTAGAAAATTTTTGGCCCATTATACTATCATTTCTTTGTAAATAAAAGTATTTTTCTTCATTTGATACAATGATTTTATCAGTTTCAAGTAATATATCTATAATTATATAGGCATCTTCAAAAGTTTCACCCTCTAAATATCGGTTGTTATAAAAAAGTTCTTTACGATAAAGTTTATTCCAAGCATATGCATAAAAATCTGTTCCTTCTAAAACCGACTTTATCGCTTCTTTTTTATTTAATAGAATTTCTTTTTTTTCTTTGCTAGTATTCTCGTACTTATCATCACGAAAAGGAATTATTTCCACAGAACTAATATCGGCATCATAAAATTTCAAATTCTCATATAACACCTCATACATATCTTCAGCAATATAATCATCACTGTCAACAAACCCCAAATATTTTCCTCGAGCAATATCAATTCCAGCATTTCTAGCGCTACTTAAGCCACCATTTTCTTTGTGAATAACACGAACACGACTATCTTTTATTGCGTATTCATCACATATTTTACCACTATTGTCAGGAGAACCATCATCGACCAATATAACTTCAAAATTAGTAAATGTTTGTGCTAAGATTGAATCCACACATTTTCTTAAATATGGTTCTACTTTATAAACGGGAACAATAATACTAATCTCACACATTTCACTTCTCACCTTTAACTAATTCTACTGTATTTTTCAAAGACTCTCTTAATTCAAATATTGGGTACCACCCATTTTCTTTAATTTTCTTATTGTCAAGTATTGCTGTACTAGCTGTTGAAAAACCTTTTTGTTCTATGCCATCTGGCAAATCAAAAATTACTTTTTTATCACTGATTTCAGCTAATTGTTGCGCTAGTTCTTTTAATCGCAAATCAAAATTTTCTGAAGAAACGTTGTATGCCTCTCCCTTTTTACCTTCAAGTAACAAATGAAGAATAGCAGAAACAGCATCCCCCACATAGATATATGAAAAATACTGATTTCCTTCACTTTTTAAAATAATATCTTTTTGTTCAACAGCATTCAAAATAAATTGTGAAGAGGCTTTCGTATCAGATAAAAGCATTGTGGGGCCAAATGTACGACAAAGTCTTGGAATCACAATATCAAGATCATATTTTTCAATATAAGCTTGACATAATGACTCACTAACTCTTTTCCCTTCAGGATAACCTGCTCTCAAAGTGTTGCAATCGATATATCCACAGTAATCCTCTGTGAACTTTTCTACATCACCACGATTTTCCCCATAAATTTCTACCGTTGATAAGAATAACACTCTAACAGGACGGGTTGCTACAGCATGCTTCAATACTTGCTCTGTACCAACAAGATTAGTCATAATTGTACCAATTGGATCGGTTACGTAAGCTCTGGGGTGCGTATTGCTCGCACCATGTATCAAATAATCAGCTTGAACCTCTTTTGGTATAGAATTCGTGACATCACCTTCAATAATTTCAAAAGTGTCTAACTCAAGATACTTTTCAAACCGCTTTTCAAGTTTTAAACGGTTCCTTCCCATTGCATATATCTTGATTTGTATTCCTAATTGTTCATTTGCAGCCATCAACGTGTCTATCAAAAAAGATCCTATCATTCCAGAAGCACCAATCATCAAAATTGATTTTTTATCTAAATTAACCAGATTAACTGCGTGATTCATCACTTTTTTCAATTCAGATTGATAAATTGGATTATCTATTAACTCCATGCCTATATCTCCTAATCCTTCATCTTTAAATAAGCTTTAAATAGTTCTAAGTCATCCGATGTAGTCAATTTAATATTTTTATCCGAACCCGCAGCAAAATACAATGTTTCGCCTAAATCCACCATCATAGTATTTGTGTATGACGATTCAGAAATACCAATATTCTCACGGAATGCTTTTTCGTAAGCCCAAGTTAATTTTTCAAATTTATAGGCTTGTGGTGTTGACACGCGACGTAATGTTTCACGATTAATATATTGTCGAGTTGTTTCCTCAGTTTCTTTTACAAAAATTTGTTCATTATATGGCAACGAAGTCACTGCATTTCCGTATTCTTGACACTTAACAATTACATCAGATAAAACTAATTCATCAACTAATGGGCGAATTCCGTCATGGATAACAATAGTATCTTCTGGGTTTGAATGTTCTTTTAAGAAATTAACCCCATTGTTAATTGATTCTTGACCAGAATTTCCTCCTGGAATAATCCATTGTAATTTGTCAATATGGTACTCTTTTGCATAGGCATCTAGTGTTTGTTCCCAACCTTTTTTACATACAACTAAGATTCGATCAATGAGTGGATGCTTTTGAAAAGATTCCAATGTGTAGATAATTATCGGTTTTTCCTCTACCATAATAAATTGTTTAGGAATCTCCTGCCCCATTCGTTTACCGACCCCACCGGCAATAATTAAAGCTGTAATCATTTGATACAAAATCCTTTCTCTAACTAGTCAACCACTAGTTTTATTTCAATTTTGTTTAACTTATATATTCATCAACACAGCCAAAACTGCATTCAATCTTTTACATTTTCTCATAACTATCAGTAAGTTTCAATAATTTATCGTAGACCTTAATCGAACTGTAAATATTGGCGGTGTTTTATTTTATATATTTTAATAGTCTTAGGCTTTATCGTATTTCTTTTTTTATTTAGATATTGATTGAATAAAAAGATGATTGTTATGCTTTTCATCAATTTTAACAACACTTTTAGCCCCTTTATAAATAGCGAAAATTTTTGACCAATAAAATCTTTTTCTCTATAAAAAAACACCTTTGTCGAACTCGTATAAAAATAAGTCCAACAAAGATGTCAATATATATATTTAACCTTTCAAATATTCTCTTTACTTTAATTAATTAGGCTGTTTATTGACGGAGAGCTTAACCTACTTTTGCTACATACCACTTATTAGCAGTTAAATACCCTTGGTTCGTCTTTAACCTTGGTATACCATTATTCGTATATTCGATTGCTTCAACTTCAACAATCGTATTCTTCTTAACGGCCTGTCCTTTTTTAGTAAACTCAACATTATTGTAGAAGCTATCATCAATTAAGAGCTTAACTTTTTTTGGATTAGTAACAAAGTAATTGTTATTGGTATTTCCAGCAGCTGTCACATAGTTTTTATTTGCAGTAAGATAGCCTTCTTCTGTCTTCAAGCGAGGAACACCATTAGAGGAATACTCAATGCCCTTAACTGGAACGACAGTCCCAGAGGATAAGGTTCTGCTAGCATTACTAAACTCTACATCAGTATATAGTTTATCTGACACTCGCATAATAATTTGGTGCGGGTTTTCAGTAAAGTAATTATCTGAATTTGATACCAATTTTGTAACATATGTTTTGTTAGCAGTTATATAGCCTTTTGCAGTCTTTAATCTAGGCAATCCGTTTTCAGTATAATCAACACTTAAAACTTTGATTAATGTATCTTTGGAAACAGACTCACCTTTTTTACTGAAATTTACATCTTGATAATAATAATCATTTGTTTTCATAACTACATACTCTGGATAATCATATAGATAATCTTTGATATTTGGTACAACTTTTTGGGCATAACTTTTATTCGCTGTTAAATAACCATTTTGGGTAATCAAACGAGGAACTTGATTTTCACGGTATTCGATTCCCACAACAGGAACTAAACTTCCCTTGGAAACAGCCGATCCTTTATATAAGAAGTCTGGATCCCCATAAAAATTATCACTATTTTTCATAATAATTTGCCCTGGATTAACCGTATGATAGTTGGCAATCCAAGATCCAGTAGCTACTACATAGTTCTTGTTAGCCGTGAAATAATACCCATTTGCCGTCTTCAATCTAGGAATTCCTGATTTTGTTTTCTCAATAGCAGTTACTTTTAAAACACTGCCTGCAGTTACTTTATTTGCTTTTGTCTTGAATTCTACATCTTTGTAATAGGTATCTTCATTTCTGGTAATTACTTGTCCAGGATTAGATGTGTAGTAAATATCTTCTAACCCTTTATATTGTTCAACTATATTTTTATTTGCAGTCAAATATCCTTTCGCCGTTTTCAATCGAAATATACCACTTTGAGTATAAGCTAAATCTTCAACTTCTACTATTGTTCCCTTCGAAACCTTAGACAATGTTTGCTTAAATTCTGGGTCAGCATAGAAATAATCATCGCTTTTCAAACGAACTTTTTTAGGATTTGTCGTAAAATACAAATCAATATTGCTTTGTGCCGCTAATACATAATCTTTATTTGCTGTTAAATAACCTTGGTCTGTGACCAATCGAGGAATTCCTGCTGAACTATATTCAATCCCCTTAATGGTAACTAGTGTATTTTTTTTAACTCGCCAACCAGGAGTTCTAAACGCTACATCTTGGTAAAAAGTATCGTCATTTTTCATGATCACTCGACCTGGATTAGTTGTGTAATACTTACTTAAGTCAGGCCCACTACTATTACCCATATTTAAAAAATTACTATAGGTCATGGAAATATCAAATGGACGCCCTTCATAATTAGCTAAACCAGGGAAATACATTTGCGAAGACCATTGCCAAGCACCATGGTCATTATTCCACTGCATGGAACTATCTGGAGTATATGGATATTGCGCTACCCATACTCTGTCTCTTCCGAAGGCGGAGGTGTCGATATAGCCATTTGTTAACCACCATTTGCCAACATACAACGCATCATTTTTATACCCTAGTGCCTTTAATTGCTGGTTAAACGCAACAGAATTAGCATGGGCGTTTCGCCCATTGTTTGTAAGCGTTGGATCTTCCGCATCATTAAACATTATGGTATTTTTATCTAAGCCAGAGTTAGCCGCCGCCTGAGCAAAATATCTTGCTTCATCTTGTGCTGTTGCAGCAGAGACATACATACTATAGTGATATGCTGAAACTTTTAAGCCCGCAGCTTTGGCATTTCTAATTTGGCCCGCAGCATATGGATTAACATACCAAGTTCCTTCTGTCAATTTAACCGAGACACCTGTTACACCATAGCTTTTAATTTTTTGATATTCAGCTACTGAAATGTCTCCATTCCAACTAGAAACGTCAATAAAATTCTTGCCAGGCAAATTAGGATCATTCGCATAGACGTTCGCAACTGTTGCTCGCGCTACCCTAGAAGAAATGCCGTTTTTCATAGCATATGTTCCTTTTTTATGGTTCGTTCCTTCACGTGCTGCTTCTTGATAATCCGCTTCATCTTGGTCAATGGTCTTTTTTTCTACTTCAGAGCTTTGTGAGGCTTCTGTTTTACTATCTGTTGTGTTTGTTTCTGAAACAGAAGAATGTTCTTCCGTTGTACTATTTGTTGAAGAATCAAGAGACTCTTCTTTTGTGCTTGAAGCAGAACTATCTCTTTCAGAGGTATTTTCTTCTGTAACAGAAGATGTATCCTCCGTTGAATTAGTCGTTGTTTCTGACGTAGCTTGAGTGACCAAGCCAGTCTCCCCCGTTGTTTCTGTTTTTACAAGCTCTTCTCCTGATGCAATCACACTAAAACTATTTAATAATACGGTACAAATTAACATACCTAAAATGATTTTTTTCATGAAACTCTCCTTATATATTTAATAATATGTATCTTTCTTAAACACTTGCCATTCGCTCTCGAAAATGTGTATCCTATAACCTTCAACTAATTGTTTTCACATTTTAAAACTAACACCAATTATTATCTCATACCTTTATTTCAAATTCAATTACGCTTTTTTAACATTCCTATATCAATTTTTTACTTTTAAATGGTAAAAAGATGAAAACAGATCTTTAATCGATTGTTTTCATCTTTTATTTATTTTTTAAGATATTCTGTGTACGATTTTTTAGTATCAACAATTAGCGCTTCATGATGGGGTTGGCGATCTTCCTCTGGTGGCAATTGCATATAATCCCCAAAAACCTCTGTTAAGTAGCGATTGTAGCCCACTGGTATTGGCATTTTTGTATCTTCAAACGGAACAAAAATAGCAGATTTAAAATCTTCCAAATGATAAATATTACCCATGTAACGTGGTCCGACACATAATTCTGTAACATAAGGAGTGGAGCCGAAGGAATACTTAGTCATTCTTTTTTCAGCAAAGCGCCAAATATGATAGCGAACCTTTTTCGATGGAAAGATATTCAATAATACCCGACTCCCCGTTGCTAAAATGCCACCATGTTTTTCTGGTACCACTTGTGAACAGAATAAAGCATAAATTAATGCCCAAATTTTTTGTTTCTTCCTTTGAAAATTTCCTTTTGGCGCACCATCTAAAGGAAAAATATCGATAGGAATACCATGAGGAATCGCTAATCCATCTTGATAGGTTTTAATAAACGTTGTCTGTGCATCCCTAATTGTCATAAATGAATTATGATCATTATAAGTTTTTGAAGCAACTAACAATGGATAACGTTCTGTATCTGCATATTTAGGCCAAAGCACTTTTAATTTTTCATAATCTGGTCTTGGCATAAAGAAATCTAAGTCATCATCCCATGGAATAAAACCTTGACTGCGGATTGCTCCAATACAACCGCCTCCACAAAAATAACAGGTTAGATTATGTTCTTCACAAAAAGCCACAAAATATTTTGACATGCGTAAAACGACTTGTTGAATTTCTACTAATTGCGTCTGTGTTGTTTGTTTCACTTTTCCTTTTCCTCCCTATTCATTCTTTGCATATTTAAATGTTGTATAGAATAAAAAACGCATTAAGTAGAATGAACTTTTAATAACTGAAAACTGTTCATTTTGACGCAAAATTTTCCAAACCCAACTGATTGTATTCCATTTGTTAGAAGATGTAGAGGTAGTTAGCTTACGATAAATGGCTAATTTTTCGTTAATAAAATAGACCGTATTTATTTCTTTCAAAATGTTTAACCAAGTAGCATAGTCTTCATGTTTTAAATCCGGCATTAAATGGCGTTTAAGCAGATTAGATTCGACTACGACCGTTAAGCAGCCGATAGTATTTGTTTTTAAAAGATCTTGATAGGTTTGTGGTCCCTCACTAAAATTACGCTCATGCGTAATGTTGCCATTTTCATTACATACAAAATAAGAACTACATGTAAATAAAAGTTTTTTTTCTTCCATCCACTTGATTTGAACTTCTAATTTATTAGGAAGCCATAAATCATCACTATCTAAAAAGGCAATATATTGTCCCTTTGAAGCTTCAATTCCTTTATTTCTAGTCTTTGCAATACCCATGTTCTGTTCATTTTTCAGTAAAAAGATTCTTGAATCCTTTTCCATAAAGGCAAGTGCAATATCAATAGAATCATCTTTACTTCCATCATCAATGAGTAATAATTCCCAGTTCTGGTAAGTTTGTTCCAGAACGCTTTCAATAGATTTTGATAAAAATTTGCCGGCGTTGTACATGGGCATAATAATTGAAACAAGTGCTGTTTCCATTTGTTCACTCCTCGTTGCATTTTATGTAAGAATGTAACAGTTTATATTATCGCATAGCTCTTTTATTATTTCAACGTTCCATGTTTCCAAAAAAAGTTTGAGACATAAGCTTAAATAACTTATGTCTCAAACTTTTAACGGTAAATTCTAATAGCATTCTCTTTACAATAATCCATCGTCAATTCTTCACGTTCTTCAGACTCATCCAATCCTCTTGATGATACTTTATCAAAGAGAATTTTGATGGTTTGAAGCAGAATTTTCATATCCAATAGTAATGAATAATTCTTGATGTACAGTAAATCAAAGTTCAATTTACTATTGTAGTCAGAAGCATACTTCCCATAAACTTGGGCATAGCCGGTAATCCCCGCACGTACATTGTGACGTAAATAGTAATTCGGGTTTTCCTGATTAAATTGATCAACAAAGAATGGTCGTTCAGGACGTGGTCCGACAATGGACATATCCCCGCGAATAACATTGATTAGTTGTGGCAACTCATCAATACGTAAAGCGCGCAAGTATTTACCAACTGTAGTGACGCGACTGTCGTTACTTGTAGATAAGACTGGACCTGATTTTGCTTCCGCTGTTGCCGACATCGTTCTAAATTTTAAAATCGAGAACTCACGTTGATTTAATGTAATCCGAGTTTGTTTGTAAATCACTGGTCCCGGTGAGGTTGCTTTGACTAAAATTGCTGCAATAAGCATTAAGGGGGAGGTAATCACAAATAGGCAAACAGAGACTAAAATATCGAATAAACGTTTAATAAAATTCTCTTCTGGTTGAATTTCAAAATTTGAGACTTCGATAATACTTTCATCTTCAAAGTTCATCATGTTTGGTTTTAACATAATTAGATTTTCAAAACTTGTATCTAAAAAGATTTTTTTCTTGTGTTTGACAATTAATTGATACAATTTTACTTTTTCGTTCTCATCAACATTACTTGAAATATAAACAATATCGATTTCATCGATAATTTTTTTTAAGTTTTCATAGTAATTGCTGACAACAACGCTCGTTACTTTATGCTTGTTATTTTTATCAGACATAAAGTTTTGAATTGAACGCATGACTTGATTTTCTTTACCTAGTAAAACAACTTTTCGCTCATTGCTGACCTTTAAGTATAAATAATAAACAAGAATTCGCCAAAGACTTAGAACAATAATTCCGATTATAAAGGAATATCCTAAAACAGAACGCGGGAACGTAAACCAACGTCCGGCAAATGTCACAATCATAATCGTTAAAGTCATTAAAATTTGACCAATCACCGTGACAAAAATGATGTCACTAATTTTGCGATTATAAAAAATATACGCACCTAACAACAAATTCAAAAAGATAAAAAAGATTGAAATGTAAATTGCAGATTTTTCATAAGCCACAAAGTTAAATGAAGGAATTTCTCGGCCAAATTTCACCATAAACCCTAAGATGATTGATAAATTATAGAGCAAAACGTCTGCTAAAATAATTACAATTCGTCTTGCATTACTCCATTCACTTTTTGATGTCATTAAAAACTTCCTCTCTTCACTTCCAGTAATTACATTATTTGTAATAACATGCAAACCCTATATTACCATAATGTCAGCGGACAAGAAAGTTCTATAGGATGAAAATTATCTGCGATGTCTTTGGACACGACTTAATTCTTCAGGTTGGTCCCAGCCCTCTTCGTCAACAGGTGCTATCGGGCGCTCTTCATTGCTAACAGGACTTGTTTGTTGCACTCGTTTTCTTCTTTTAGGTGTCGTTGGTCTTTCATGTCTTCCTCGTTTTTTCTCTGGCCGGAAGTAGAAGGATAGTCCAAGGAAACTATAAACAATCGGCATCCAATGAGGCGCTAATAAAATATCTTCCATAAATGAATGAATCCAGATTAAAAGGAAGCCTAAAAGCAAACTAACTTGCAAACGATCCAATGTTTTTTTGCGGGAACCAATCAATAAAATCATACTGACTAAAAAACCAAATAAAATCAGATAGCCGATGACACCAAAATTACTTAACGTAAATAGAAAAGCATTATGTGTCCCCAGCGGTTTCCATGAGGCCACAAAAGGTTCCATACCGACTTTAATATGTTGAGGATCAGATAACCATTTAGCAAAAAACTCATGCCAAATTCGTTCTCTTCCTGTAAATAAATCAACAGTATCCGATTCCGCACATAAGTAAAATAACAGTGGTCCCAATGCAGCTACTCCGACAAAACCAAACAGCCAAACTTTCGAACGTTGCAAGAAACGTTTTGGTAAAAGATTATCCACCAGAATAAAACCAACTAAAATGGCAAAAGAGGTTTTTGATTGACTGACCCATGTACCTAAAACACCACCAATGTATACAGGTAAAAGCAGTAGGTTAAAAACCTTATTTCTATATGCTTTGATCAAACTACTGGCCATCATTGTTGAAAACATCAATGTTGCACCAATCGTATTGGTATTAATCCAAATACTTTCCAGTTTATTTGATTCTTTAAAAATTTCGTCTGCTGGAATCAACTGTGGCAACTCCACGGACATCCGATACAAAGTCGCGCTCAAAGCAACTAAAGAGACAATTAATAAAAGCGTTTGATCCATACGGTCAAAGACACAAACTTTAAAACAAAGGACCAACAAAATAATTAAAGGAATCATTGTATCTGTTTGCATTGTGCTATGACGGATTGATTCCGTAAAGTGAAACAAGAGCCAGGTGGCTAGCGCCAACGCTACGGTCAGCCAGTCAATAAATTTTAATTTCGTACAATTTAATAGCAGTACAAGTATTACTGCTATTAATAATAAAATTGAACTATTGGCATACATATATTTTGTGACTGGCGCATCAATTCCTACGACCCACATTGTATACGAGCCGATCATTGTAACTAATAAAATAAGTCGACCGATTCTATTCAATACTTTTCCCATATTCAAACCTCATTCCATGAATGAATCACTAGTCGTTTATTCGATAAATATATGCCCCGTTCTGATCAGGTCCATATAATTTTTCAAAATGAATCGTTGGTGTGTCTAACGGTTCTAATGGTTTATAAACGACCGCATATTTAATCCCATATTCTTTTAATTTTTCTGGAGATAAACGAGCAATAATCGCATCTTTTTGCATCAACTGTAAAACAGGGGTCTGATTTCCTACTTCAACATTGATGTGCGCATAGCGATTATAAATAAATGTGTCTTTTCCTTTTGGATCTAATGGTTTCCAAGCCTCTAAGTCAGGTGTAAAAGCGACACCGTTAAATGTATGCACACCTAACATCGGCAAATAACCATACATCAAGCGTTCGCCCACCCACAATTGGTTGGGGTCTTTTTTGTTAATTTCTTCCACTTCTACTGCTAATTTTTTTCCATAGACAGCAGAAACGCCTCGAGAAATTGGATTAACAAAGGCACCAGAAACCATAATGATTCCTAATAAGACAAGGACAAATAACGTGCGCCAACGTTTAAATAAAGCAACAATTAAAACGGTAGCGACAACTAAGACACCAATGATGTCCATTCGTGTAACGTATAACCGTAAATTGCCCGTATATAAAACAAAGAAATACAGAACAACATTTAATCCTAGCGCCCCTAACCAGGCCATCATTGGAATTTTTGCTTGGCGATTCCATAAATAATCGATGAACCATAAACTCAACAAAACAGCTGCAAACCCGAAGGATAACATCGCCCGTTGTTCTGGCACATAAGACCACAATGTCAACTTAGCAAAAATTGTTGGAAATTGAACGCTCATCCAAACTAAGTTAAATAAACAATACACGAATAAGACAAAACCGTAAATGTTTTCTTTGATTTTTTTATAAAAAATAAATGGTGAGAGCGGCAAAATAACAAAAAATAATTGATAAAAACTACTTATTTCCGAATTATTTGAATATGGAACATCTTGAAACGGCATTTTCCAATTTGTTAAAAATAACAAAATATCGCGTTTAGGCATATCGCCACCTAAACTTACCCGTTTTCCTGGATAAGCGGTATCCATTACTGCTTTTAAGGAATCCAATGAGCCATATAGCGATCCGCCAACAATAATCGCCGTCATCAAGAGTGCCCCACCTATCAGGACCCCATCCCACTTATCCAACTTAATTTTTTTACGAAATTCTAAAAAGAATAAAATTAAAAATAATAAAATCAAATAACCAAGTGGTACTTGTAACGCAGGATAAATAACTAAAACAAATCCTGAGGCCATAATAACAGCCGTTATCGCACAAATGACACGACGTCGAACACTACTATGATAATAGAAATAATTATAAATTCCCACTAAAAAACCTAAGCCAAAAAATACTAAATCTCCAACTGGCGAGACAAACCACCATTGAAGGGCCGAAGAAAACGGAATCCAAACACTTGCTAACAAAGCTAAATATTTATTCCGCCGTGTGACGATCAAACCAATTTCAAAAGAGAATAAAATCAAACCAATTAATTTAAGATTCCAATACCAAGATAAGCCATATTCTTTACCTAGTAGCACGTAGCCCCACGTAAAAGGTTTCGCTAACGTGGCCAAATTCCACGCTGGCGAATTATAGCCTACCACCATGTCTTGACCATTTAACGTAATCACATCATTATGTGTTTTCAAACCCGTTTGTGTTTGCGACAGACTAAATGGGGTTTGAACGAGCCATTCATCCGAACGAACACCTCTTGGTTCACCAGCAATTAATGAACTTTTTTGGCCATCCGCATATTCAGAAACATACGCATCCCACATGTTTAATGAACTACCATGGACTTTAAAGGCTACCAGTAAAATAAAAATGACTGCCGCTAGCAGATAGCGCCAGCGTAACAAATGATCAACCAAGCGAGCGCTCTGCTCAGCTTGGTTGCGTAATGGTTGTTTTTCTTTTCTTGTAGTTAGTTGTTGTTCCATCTTTTCGCTCCATTTCGTCATCCGCAATTGCATCTAGTCAATTCGTAATGAAAAGTTGGGAATATCCCTTGTCAGATTAGGATTATAAAATGGATCATTTTCAATTAAAGGTCCCCATTTTTCTTCCATCATCACTTTTTCTTGTTCAAAACGTTTTTTCTTTTTGCCTTTATCATCATATCCACGAGTTTGAGATTCAAAATGATAAAGCTCTGCTTCATGAAGCCAAACATTGTCACGTCCTAAAGCTTGGACTTTCAGGCATAAATCAACATCATTGAAAGCTACGGTAAACGCTTCTTCAAAACCACCAACTGCATCAAAATCTGCTTTTTTCATAAGTAAGCATGCGGCAGTTACTGCTGAATAATTAACATTAATAGCTAACCGACCAAAATAGCCTAAGTCACCATGGGGATAACCATAATGACCATGTCCAGCAACACCACCTAATCCTAAAATAACGCCTGCGTGTTGGACCGTATTATTTGGATACAATAATTTCGCACCTACACAGCCAATCCGTTCTTGCTGAGCAAATGAAACCATCAAAGTTAACCAATTCTCTGTAATCACTTCGGTATCATTATTTAAAAATAATAAATACTCTCCGTGCGCTTTTTTCGCTGCACGATTGTTAATAGTTGAGAAATTGAATGGAATATCGATTGATTCAACGAAAAAGCGGCCAGGTAATTGTTGTTCAAATTCTGCATACAATTCGTGCATTTTTGGATCTGTACTTCCATTATCAGCCATAATAATCTCGTAATTTTGGTAGGTTGTTTTTTCAATAATCGATGAAACACAACGTTGTACGTCTTTATAGCCATTTTTAGTTGGAATAATAATTGAGACTAACTTGTCGGATTTAATGTCATAATAAACATCGTATAAGCCATTCGCCGCCCCATGCGTTGCACGACCATTAATACCTCGACGAACGAGCGCATCTTGCACGGCTCTTAGCCCCGCTTCAAAAGCATAACCTTTTGAGCCCTGATCCACCGCTGTTGAGGTTGGTAGCATCCGCCAATAGTAAAGAACTTTTGGAATATGTTTGATGCGTTCTTTTGTCGTTTTTTCAGTAAATCTTAAGACTAAATCGTAGTCTTGAGAACCTTCGTAACCTTTTCGAAAGCCGCCAATTTCTTCTAGAATACTCCGACGATACACGCCTAAATGCGAAATGTAATTCGTTCCTAAAAGTAAATCAGGTGACCAATCTGGTTTAAAGGCTGGATCAGAACGATTTCCATCCATGTCAATCTTATCTTCATCACTATAAATTAAATCCAGTTCTGGGTTTTCATTCAGCACTTTAACCACTTCATAAAAAGCATTGATCGCTAATTCATCGTCGTTGTCTAGTAAGGCGACAAATTCTCCGGTAGCAATCGCTAAAGCAGAGTTGGTTGCTTCGGAAATATGACCATTTTGTTCACGAAAGACGACCCGAATTCGCTCATCCAATTGCTGGTACTCTGTTAAAATCTTTTTGACATTGGGATCTGTTGAGGCGTCATCGGCCATACATAATTCCCAATTAGTATAGACTTGATTCAAAATAGAATCAATGCACAACCGAAGCCATTTTTCTTCAACATTATACACTGGCATCGCAATGGAAATTTTAGGTTGATAATGAAACGTTGTGATTTCTTGTGTCATCGCTTCTATGTCTAGTACTTCATTTCTAGCTAACCAGTTAGGATACGAAGCTTGATTTCTCAGTTTCTCAATTTTCGCTCGTTGAATGGTATGAGAAATACCATTTTTAGCCATATACTTAAATCCTTTTTTGGCTTTTATCCAAAGACGAGTCACTTTATCTTCTGTCCCTGGAATCACTGGATATTTTTTATTCAAGGGAAAATCCACCGTTACAACATGTGCTGATGATTGAAAATGAAAAGGGAGTACTTTTTTTTGTTTAATTCCTTCAAGTGTAACAACAAAGCCAGCTTCAATCGCAGGCTCTGTTTGATAAATTTGATTAACATCTTCACGTAAAACGCGCTGAATGTTATAAGCGGACACTTGGTTTTCATTATTAATTGTGAAAGTTGGGCTTTCTTTAGTGATTGTATCCAACGCCCAACCTGTAATGGTTAAATTATTTGTTGTTTTGTCGCGATAGATACTATCAAAGATCACCTTAATGTCTTCATTCATGTGCATTCTCCTTATAGATGTTTCGGATTTCGGTAAGGATCAACTAAAGCTTCCGCAGTCCATTTTTCCGCAAGTTCTTTATAAGATCCTTTTTTATCATGGTTTTGCATTTTTTCGTCTGCTTTCAAAATTGCATAGGACACATATACATTTCGTTTACCAGCGCTAGCAAATTGTAACGATAAATCGACACCCATCCACTCTTTTCCTAAGCTTTCGTTAATTCCTTCTAAATTTAGGTAAAGTTGTTTGTTGAATAGTAAGCAGTCTTCAGTTGCTGCTTGAATATTTCTTGGTAAAGCAATTCTGTAATAGTAACCTAAGCTTTTACCAGGGGTGCCTTTTTCAGGATAAAGTAATCGACCTTTGTCTGTATCAACTGATACTCCCACTGTTTCCACGCGATAGCGTGCGTCAACTACGCGGCCAGTCACTAAACCAGAGGTCTCTTGTTGACCAATGTTCATTAACTCTTTTAACCAATCATTTTTCGTTGGTACCAATCCAGCATTTAATAAAGCCACATATTCTCCCTTAGCAGCTTGAATCATGCCATGACGAGTTTCTGTTGAAACATAACGAAGACGGTCATTTTGGATATTTATTTGATTCTCGAAGCGTGCAGGCAATAGAATTTCATAATTTGTATAGGCAGTTTTTTCTAATAATTGACGTAAGTAACTACTCATATTCTCTGTATCATTCGTAATAATCAATGATACCATCGGCACATGATCATAAAGATAGTTAATTTTATAGGAACCATAAAATTCGGCAATCTCTACTTGTGCTTTTAAGCCACGGCGTTCCGTTGCCGCTTGGACCGCTTTTTGACCAGCTACATAGGCGTAACCTTTGCTTTCAGGGTTTAGAGCAGTCGATGATTCAATGGCACGCCAATGATACATCATACCAGGAATATGCTTGATTTTCGTTGCTTGTTCCGTTGCTCGTAATACGAAATCATAGTCTTGAGCGCCGTTATATGCTGAATTCAGTCCGCCTACTTTTTCTAATAAATCACGTTTCACAACAACAAAGTGTGTAATGTAATTATGGTTTAAAATCAGTTCTGGATTCCAGTCCGATTTGTAAAACGCGTTGAAGCGACGACCATTTTCTGTAATTTTATCTTCATCAGTATAAAGAAAATCAATCGTTGGGTCTGTATTTAAAGCTTTGACCACTTCATATAATGCTTGTGGCGCTAATTCATCATCGTTATCCATGAAACCAACAAAATCGCCAGTAGCAATCGACAAAGCTGAGTTAGTTGCTTCTGAAATATGTCCGTTTTCTTCGCGATAAATAACTTTGATTCGTTGATCTAGTTCTTTATATTTTTCTAGCATGGGCTTAATATGTTCGCTTGGCGATGCATCATCTGCTAAACATAACTCCCAATTTTCATAGTACTGATTTTGTAAAGAAGAGACACATGCTGCAAGCCATTTTTCTTCGACATTATAAACAGGCACAGCGACAGAAATTTTAGGCTGAAATTGGAACGTTTTAATTTCCGCTAAAACTGCCTCCACGTCAACAGGGGCTTCTGCTTTTTCTTGTCGTTTAAAGTACCACTTCACTGAGCCCATGAAACCACGTGTCTGAATCGAACGCCATGCTCGATCAAATTTCGTACCTGGTTGAACCATGTTTGGACGCTCCACCACATATTGAACCTTCTGGCCTGATTTGGTGTCAATGTTTAGCGTGTAGGCTGGTAAATCTTCTGGGTCTTTAATCGTAATGACAAAACCATAATCTTGATCGCCTTCTAATTCAAACATATCGATAACATCCCGACGATATTCTGTTTCCACCGTATAAGTGACTGATTCACTAGCTTCTGCAATGCTGAATCTTAGCGGATAATTTGTTTGTTTGTCATACGCCCACCCTCTGATAACAGAAACGTTATTTTCTACATCGCGAGCAATATCGTCGATGGTTAAATTAATCATTTTATCAAATTTAGTTAACGTGATTCGTTTATATTTTCCAGTAGGCATAGGGGCAGTCTCCGTCTGTTTATTCATTTCTTCTAAAAATTGATTTCTTTCATCTAACAGTGCATGAATAAAGGTATTTTCACGTTCTGAATAGTTGCCTTCAAAGAAATAATCAATGTCTACTGTCAGGTCTTTGCCTGCCATTTGTGCATCGGTTACTTCGATTACAGGTACTTGCGTATCTAAGAAATAATAGATATTCTCTTGTACCAGAAAAGCATTCGTGGCTGCGACTGGGACTGTCTCGCCGTCTATCGTCATGGATAATTTAATAATTGCCCCCGTTAAACTTGGGAATAATTTTATCAGTTGGACGTCTTCTGGTATCTTCAGTTGGAACTGTTTTGTTTCAGTTTTTTGTAAATCAACTGGTTGATCCAACTCAGTCTCTTTTTCTTCGCCGCAATTAATTAAAATATGAACGTTTTTTTCATTGTATGAATTTACTGGTGTCACTCGCTCTGGCTGTTCTACTGGTTCAGCAGTCAAGGCAAAAAAGTACTGATACACTTCGCCAAAGGGACGCGCTTTAAAAGCTGCTTGTACTTCTACAGGTAACGCTTCATACGTCGTAGGAATTTCGTTGTAGCCAACTTGATTAAATGTAAAATCTTCTTTGGCAATGTATAAACCAACTTCTGCAAAAACTTTTTCAAATCCTTCTTGTAAATAGAATGATTTATGCGTAGCATCCAACAGCCCAGTTTCATTCCACGTTAAACGATTATTAAATAAATCAATTAAGACAGAATTATGCGCCAAATTAGGGAAAGTGATTAAGATTTGACCGCCTGGTTTTAAAAACGGTTTGACTTTTGCTAAGGCGCTTTGAGGATTCATTAAATGTTCCAACACATCTGCAAAAACGATATAATCAAACGTCTTACCAGCAAAGTATTCGACCCAATCATTTTCATCAATATTGCCATAAAAGGCATCTGTTGAAAATTGACTGACATGATCATAAAGTTCTTTGTCTAATTCAACAATTGAGACCTGGCACTTTTTTTCTTCCATCAAATAGCTAGTCATTCGCCCATTACCTGGACCAAATTCCAAGACATCACTATTTTCTTTGATTTGTGCTACGATTTTCCCAACACTGGTACTCTCGTCTGTTTCCATTTCAAAATCATACTTCATCTTTTGTCGTATCCTTCCATTTATGATCTAAGATGACAATTCCTTCTCCGGCATAACGACCGGTAATAAACATCGTCACGTATTTTGTTTTGTAGACTAATGGGACTGTTGCATGTTCCTCAAAGAAAGCAATATCAAAATAATATTCACCTGTTAATAATGACATTTTTTCATATTCTAAATAAAAAACATTCCGTCCTTTTTTCCAAGGAATTTGCACGCCATCTAACAACGTATTTAAGCCACAGACATAATGATTGTCCACTGTTCGAATAGCGACCCCACAAACAGGCTTCTTAATTTGGTCATTTTTGACAGTATATTCAATTTTTACAATCACTTTTTCATCTTGCGTTACCATTTCTAATGGTTCATAATCCGCATTTAAAAGTTCCGCATGATCCACTTCAATAATATCTGGTGTTGGGGTTTCATCTTTCATGGTCGCTTCGCGGTCAACCGTTTTAATTGATTTCTTTTTCAAAAAGTTTTCGTAGTTGGTCGTCACGTCCATCGTATCTCCATATTCAACGACTTTCCCGTGTTGCAACCAAAAAGTTCTGTCACAAAAACGACGAATGGAGTTTACATCGTGAGAAACAAATAAAATTGTTTTACCAGAATTTTTAATTTCCGTAAATTTTTCCATACATTTTAATTGAAACTCTAAATCCCCGACTGCCAACGCTTCATCGACAATTAAAATATCGGGATCCACGTTAATGGCTACCGCAAAAGCCAAGCGAACAAACATACCACTAGAGTACGTTTTAACTGGTTGATACAAATGATCGCCGATGTCAGCAAAATCAATGACATCTTGGACACGCTCTTCCATCTCTTCTCGGGAAAAACCCAAGACCATTCCATTTAAGAAAATATTTTCATATCCTGAATATTCAGGGTTGAAACCTGAACCTAATTCAAGCAACGCTGAAATTTTCCCATTAATCACCATGGACCCGGAGGTTGGCGTTAATACTCCTGTAATAATTTTTAACATGGTTGATTTCCCAGAGCCATTTTCGCCGACAAAACCAATCATCTCGCCTTTTTTAATTTGCATCGTGACATCGTCTAACGCATAAAACAAATCGTGGTAGGATTTTTTGGTTGGACTAAGCGCTTCTTTAAACCGATCGGACGGCTTTTTATACATGTTGTATGTTTTGGTAATATGTTGGATATCGATTGCATATTCTGACATGTCGTTCTCTCCTTATAGTACATCTGAAAAATGTGGTTTTAAGCGTCTAAACACGGTTGAGCCAATTAATAGTAAAACAATAGTAACTCCCCAGAAATATAAGCTATATTGCCAATGTTCCCAGAACCATGCACCGCCTAAATAAGATTCGCGGTATCCTTGAACAATATAATATAATGGATTGATTTTTAAGATTGTCGCAATCATTCCAGTTGGTTGCCATAAAATTGGTAATGTCCACATAACTGTTTGCATAATGATATTGATAAATTGCATAATATCAGGTAAAAATGGTTGTGTTGAAGCAGTAATCCACGTAATTGCTGTTAAAAAGACTAATAAACAAGCTAAGTAGTAAATTAATTGCAAACTGTACAGACTTGGGTAATAACCGTTAGCTGTAGTAATTACAAAACCAATTAGAATGAAAAACAAGTGGGTGTACAAGTTCGATAAAATTTTAGATGTTGGTAAAATTTGTACATTAAACACGACTTTTTTAACTAAATAACTATATTCACGAAACACATTCGTGGCTGATAATAACGAATCTGAAAAGAAGAACCAAGGTACCATCCCTGTTACTAAATAGACAATGAATGGCATATTGTCGCCAGCTCTAGAACGAAGGCCTACAGAAAAGACAAACCAATACGTCAAAACAGTTACTAATGGCGTTAAAAACGCCCAGACAATTCCTAGTGCTGAACCAGCATACTTGGCCTTAAAATCATTAAATGAAAATTGTAATAACAATTTTTTGTTCTGAAAAATATTCTTGAAAATTGAAAATGTTTCTTTAAACATATACTTATTCCTTCCGTAATAAACTATTTTTATCTAAAATTTTTGGATACAAAAATGCCATTTTAAACAACATTTCTATTTTATCGATAAACGCCTAGCTTTTCAATAGTAGACCCCTTTTTATAAAGAAAAATTTAACTGATTTCGCTATATTAAAAAATCTTGTCCAATTTTTAGGAGATTATGCTACAATAATGGAGGTCTTGCATTTTTTTGCACGGAAATTATTTTTGAGAGAAGGGAAATTATGGTTCTTTTTATTATTTACGTATTTCTGTCTTCTGCTGGTCTGGTCTTATTTAAACTAGGTTCTAGCAGTTTGAACATCCAACTCCAACAAACAATCTTTTCAATGAATATCTCACTTATATCTTTATTAGGTTTATTTTGTTATTTAATTAGTTTTATTTTATGGATGTTAATTATTAGTCGTTCCGATGTTTCTTACATTGTTCCTTTAGGCGTTGCCTGTACAAACATCGCTATTTTAATTGCTTCAAATCTTATTCTAAAAGAGACAATCACAACGAATGCCCTTATTGGTGCTGTGGTTATTATTGTCGGCATTGTGATTATGAATCTTAAATAAAAAAGATCGCTATTCATTGAGCTGACCCTTAAATATTAGACTTTCAGGTCCAACTTTTAAGGGTCACTACACATTAGCGATCTTTTTTATTTTCTTCAGATTTCATGATAGATAATTCTTGCAATAATGTTTTAATGCGATTTTCGTGTTTTGAAATCAACACAGAATTTTTAATTTCCATGATTAAAAGGACAATCACCGCAGCTGATAATAAGAAGTTTGATGTTGTTTCAAACCCAAAGGCCATTGCTAACCATTCTGCCACATGCGGGAAAATAGCAAAAATAATTAAGACAATTGAGATTAATAACCAAATCAAAGCATTTTTTAGGAGAAAAATATTTTTATTAATCCCTCGAATAATGTATAAGAAAAAGCCAATTGCAAATAAAAATAAAGCTAACCATAACACGGTTGGTAGCATTAATCTCCCTCCTTCATAAAGGCAGCAATCAGAATTGCTGAGCCGACTTCCAGCATATACTTCACAGAAGCCAAGGCACGAATCGAAGAAACACCACCAAGCCGTTCCATCATATTGACAGGTCTTTCAACAATCACAAAACGTTTTTTAATTAAGTGAACAATCGATTCTGGCTCAGGATAATTTGTCGGATAACGCTTTGCAAAAAAAGCAATCACTTTCCGATTTCCCGCTCGATAACCAGAAGTCACATCATAAATTGTTTTACCAGAAGCCATTCGAATACAAAAGGATAACAAACGAATACCAAAACGGCGCATTTTCGTACTTTGAAAAGCCGCTTCGTTTCCAGGAATGAAACGAGAGCCAATCGAAAAATCACATTTACCCTCTGCTAATGGTTCCAGTAAAATAGGTAAACTATTGATATCATGTTGACCATCACCATCAAACTGAACCGCCACATCATACTCATTTTCTAAGGCATATTTATAGCCGGTCTGTACCGCCCCGCCAATACCTAAATTCAACACTAAATGAATGGCATTAATTTGGTTGACTTCTAAAATTTGTTTGGTTCCATCTGTCGAGCCATCATTAATTACCACATAATCCAATTCATGTTGAAAATGCGTAACTTCCTGTTTAAATGTTTCAATGGAAGCAATCGTCCGCAAAATGTTTTCTTCCTCATTGTAAGCAGGAATGATCAAAAGTACCTTCATAAAGAGAAACACCTTTCCACTTTTTCTCTAACAAAACCCCTCACTTACACAAAACAATTTATTGTTGAACATTTTCTAACATTTGTGCTAAGGCTTCTTGCCAAGTAGGAATTTTAAAGCCTAACGCTTCTGTTTTACTTAAATCCATGACAGAATATTGTGGTCTTTGCGCCTTTTGTGGAAATTGAGTTGAATCCACTGGCAGTACTTCCACTTCAGTATCTTTTAAAATTTCTTTAGCAAACTGATACCAGCTACAGCTGTTTTCATTAGACAAATGATAAACACCAAATGGCGCTTTTTCTGCAATAACAAATGCCATAAATTCGGCTAACGTTCTTGTCCAAGTTGGGCGGCCAAACTGATCGTCCACTACCGTTAGTTGGTCTCTTGTTTCCGCTAATTTTTGCATGGTAAAGACAAAGTTATGACCGTATTGACCAAATACCCATGATGTTCGAATAATATAATAGTCGTCCAGGATTTCTTGGACCGCTTGTTCACCTAATAACTTCGTCCGACCATACTCATTTAAAGGATTCGGTTGATCATCAATCGCATAGACGCCTTCTTTTTTAGTTCCATCAAAAATATAATCTGTACTTACGTAAACAAGTGTCGCCCCCACTGCTTTAGCAGCTTCTGCAACATGACGTGTGCCATCTACATTCACTTTTTCATCTAATTCCTTGCCTTCGTCTTCTGCTTTATCAACAGCTGTATAAGCAGCACAATGATAAATGACGCTTGGTTGAATTTCTTTCACTTTTGCCAACGTACTATCCGCATCAGTAATATCTAATTCTGTGGAATCCGTTGAAACATACTCAATTCCTTGTTCGTCTAATAGGTGACGTAATTCTGTGCCCAATTGGCCATTTCCACCAGTAATTAAAATCATTTTTTTTCGCTCCTTCTTGAAAAAAAGGCAGGGCAAAGTAGCTTTTGTACTTTGCCATCGCCTTTCGACTGTTATCTCACATGTCAGAAAAAATTACTGACCATTTTGTGCATATTTTGCTTCAACAGCTTCTTTATCTGCACGCCACCAGTCTTCATTTTCTGTATACCACTTGATTGTTTCTGCCAAGCCTTCACGGAAATTCGTGAATTCTGGTTCCCAACCTAATTCTTCGCGTAATCTGGTTGAATCAATCGCATAACGTAAGTCATGTCCTGCACGATCGTTGACATGCTCATAGGCATCAACAGGTTGTCCCATTAATTCTAAAATTAATTCCATCACTGTTTTATTGTCTTCTTCACCATCGGCTCCGATTAAATATGTTTCGCCAATTTGCCCTTTTGTTAAAATTGCCCAAACAGCCGAAGAATGGTCGTTTGTATGAATCCAGTCACGAACATTTTTACCAGCACCATAAAGTTTTGGTGTAATACCGCTTAAGACATTGGTAATTTGACGAGGAATAAATTTTTCAATATGTTGATATGGCCCATAGTTATTTGAACAATTTGAAATTGTTGCTTGTAAGTTGAAAGAACGAACCCACGCTTTGACTAACAAGTCAGATCCTGCTTTTGTTGAAGAATAAGGACTTGAAGGATTGTAAGGCGTTTCGGCAGTGAATTTTTCCCCTTCGCCTTCTCCATGTCCTGGTAAATCTTCTCTTAAAGGTAAATCGCCATAAACTTCATCAGTCGATACATGGTGGTAACGAACATTGTTTTTACGGCAAGCTTCGATCAATGTGTACGTCCCAATCAGATTGGTTTGTACAAATGGGAATGGGTCGTTTAATGAGTTGTCGTTATGCGATTCAGCAGCATAGTGAACAACCGCATCTGTTTCAGCGACTAAACGATTAACTAATTCAGCATCAGCGATATCTCCTACGACTAATTCCACGCGATCACTTGGTAGACCTTCAAGATTTTTTTCATTTCCTGCATACGTTAATTTATCTAATACAGTTACATGAACTTCTGGATGATTCTTTACAACATAATGAACAAAATTTGAGCCGATAAAACCAGCTCCACCTGTTACGATGATTTTTTTCATAATTGAAACTCTCCTACTTTTTTCTTAAATTTCGCCATAGATAAACGGATTTTCCGCTTCAAATTCTTTTAAGGTTGGATGTTTTTGATCCTTTTCTGACGTAATCGCTTTTTCTGGCGCAATTGGCCAATCAATAGCTAACGCTGGATCGTTAAAAGCAATACCGCCGTCTGCTGCCGCATTGTAGTAATTGTCACACTTGTACATAAAGTTCACGTTCGGTGTCAAAGTGACAAAACCATGAGCAAAACCTTTTGGTACTAAAAGCTGACGGTGATTATGTTCTGATAAAATGTAGCCTTCCCATTGACCATAGGTTGGACTCCCTTTACGAATATCAACAATCACATCTAATACCGCACCTGTTACAACGCGAATTAGTTTTGTTTGCGCAGCTTCGCCTTTTTGAAAATGCAATCCACGCAAGACACCTGCTTCTGTTGATAATGAATGATTATCTTGGACAAAATCAAAGTCTAATCCATGTTCTGCAAATTTAGCTTTGGAATAACTTTCTGTAAAAAAGCCACGATGATCACCGAAAACATCCATTTCGATAATTTTGACATCTTGTAATTTTGTATCAATAACTTTCACGTTTCTTCGCTCCTATTCTGCTGCTAAACGTAGCAAGTATTGGCCGTAGCCATTTTTCTTCAATGGTTGTGCCAATTCTACCAATTGTTCTTTTGTAATATAGCCCATTCGATAAGCAATTTCTTCCAAACAAGCGACTTTTAAATTTTGACGTTTTTCAATTGTTTCAATAAATGTTGACGCTTCTAATAAGGATTCGTGTGTGCCTGTATCTAACCAAGCAAAGCCACGGCCCATTACCTCAACAGAAAGTTTATTTTTTTCAAGGTAGACTTTATTAACGTCTGTTATTTCTAATTCCCCACGTTCTGACGGTTTGATCCCTTTTGCAATTTCAACCACTTCATTGTCGTAAAAATACAAACCTGTCACTGCATAATTTGACTTTGGTTGTGCTGGTTTTTCTTCAATAGAAAGCGCCCGCATCTCTTCATCAAATTCTACCACGCCGAAACGCTCTGGATCATTTACATGGTAACCAAAGACTGTTGCCCCTGACTCTTTAGAAGCCGCTCGTTGCAACATTTTTGATAAGCCGCCACCATAATAAATATTGTCCCCTAAAACTAAGCAGACACTGTCATCACCAATAAATTCTTCACCAATAATAAATGCTTGCGCCAAACCATCTGGGCTTTCTTGTACCGCGTATTCGATATGAATGCCTAAATCATGGCCATCGCCGAATAAGCTTTCAAAACGTGGTGTATCTTCTGGTGTAGAGATAATCAAAATTTCATTAATTCCCGCCAACATTAACGTTGACATTGGGTAATAAATCATTGGTTTGTCGTAAATTGGCATTAATTGTTTTGATGTTGCTTTTGTTAGCGGATATAAGCGTGTCCCGCTTCCGCCTGCTAAAATAATTCCTTTCATGAACAATCTCCTTAAATACTTCTATTTTTAGTTTCTATAAAACCAAATATCCTTCCCTATTATCGCATTAAGCATAGGGTTTGTCATGTTTTTTACGTAAATTTTACAAATCTGTAAAAGTTTAGCGTTGTTCCTTTAAACGCTGATGTAAAGCTTTTAATAAATTCACACGCCAATTTAATTTTTGTTGGAAACTTGTTTTGGTAATAATAGGGCTGACATTCGCTCCATGTCTTCGGTAAAGCACTAATGGTTCTTTAATGAGGCCCGTTTGCTTTTTCCGTGCAGCTAATAAGCCAATCCACATATCGTGCATAGGAACTTCTGGCGGAATGGGTAAAATGACGTTTTTCATCTCTTGACGAAAGGCCATACCTGCCCCAATATAGCCACTTTTTATCGCATTTCGCCAAAACCCTGGTTTGACTTTTCGAAACTTAAAATAAGAGGGATTGGTAACTTGTAAATCCGCATCAACAATTTTCAAGTCACTAATAACCACTTGGATGTCAGGGTGCGTTTCAAAATATTCTGTCACCGTCGTTACTTTATTTGGCAACCAAACATCATCTTGATCTGCTAAAAATATCACTTCGCCTTTCGTATGCGTAAGCGCAAATGCAAAATTAGCAATCACTCCTTGCCCTGGACCTTGTAACAATTGAATTTGGGGATAATTCGCTGCATACGTCCTCAAAATTTCCGACGTATGATCAGTAGAACCATCATCTGAAATAATTAGTTCATCTTCTTCACTGACTTGTAAAAGAATACTATCTAATTGTTCCGCGAGATATTTTTCTCCATTATATGTCGCAATACAAACTGAGATCATAGATTATCCTTTCATTAACTTGAGAAATTCTGCCAATGTTTGCCGCCAAATTTGGCGATTTTTGACAGTTAAAAATTGCTTACTACTGCGTAAAAATAAATGGCGTCGATGATGGGAAAACTTTTCTTGATCATATCGACGATAAAATAACGTTTCTGCTTCAATAATAGAGCGATAACGTTGAGGACTCATTGTACGATAATCTAAAACAGACAATTCTTGTTTTAGGTGGATTGGTAAGACTTCAATCTTTTTATTGGCTTGATTCAATTGATAAAAGAACCAATGATCTAAATAGTCCAAAGGAAATTCTTCCGAAAATCCTTCCAACCAGCGCAGTGTTTCTGCCGTAATGACTGTACCAGAATTGATAGCCATCAACGGTTGGTTGGCTATCCCTGCTGTTGGCTTTGCTCCTTTAAGTCCAACATATTGATCACTATATACTGGCGAAATTTGTTGTCCATTTGCTTCTACAATTGGAACATAGACTGCCACAGTCGGATCTAACGGCATGATGATCAACGTATCAAAATAAGAAGCTGGTACTTCTGTGTCTTGGTCAAGGAGCAACAATAATTCACATTGATTCGTTTGACTAAAAGCAATCGCTTCATTATAAGCGGTCGCTAGGCCTGGATTATCAGGATTATGTCGATAAGTAACATTTTGTTGTAAAAATAATGCATCTTCTTGAGGAAGTGGGCTGTTGTCATAAATAAATAAGTGCAATTCGGGGTGATTTACCACTTCTTTTAATAACAAATAATTCGGCGTATCAGCCATTTTCATTTGATATAAGACGATGACTACCGCTAATCTTTGACTCATTAAAAGAACCTCCAGCCCCATTTGTTAAAAAATTTTCCCATTGATTGCATAAAGATTTTAAACAATTTTCGACTTTTATGGGCACCCTTTTCATACATGTGAACAACCGTTTCAAAAGGCGTATAGAGAATCCGATAGCCTGCTTTGCCAAAACGTAAACATAAATCGTTGTCTTCAAAGTACATGAAGAAACGTTCATCGAACCCACCAATTTCAACGAATTTTTCACGATCAATCAACATAAAACAGCCTGAGCCCATTTTAATATCCGTTGTTTCTGTATCCGACAAATCGCGACATTCATAAATACTCAAACGTTTATCAAAAATTTTCTTTACAAATTGAAAGGGAATAAAACGTAACATATAATCGAAGACATCTAATTTTTGACGAACTAAATATTGCGTCGTGCCATCTTCATTTAACACTTTAGGGCTAACGACTGCAATGTTCTTATCTATTTTGATACGGTCTAATAGACGATCAAGCACGTCTTTAGTAACCAAAACATCGGGATTAAAAATAATTGCATACTTTGTCGAAGCATTGAATAACACTTGATTATGACCATGACCAAACCCTTGATTTTCTTCAGCTCGATGGATAGTAATAAATGGTTCATATGTTGTTAATTTTTCAAGATACGCTGTTTCAGAATGATTGTCATAGATATGAATATCATAAATACTATCAGTACCTAGTTCGGCTTTTAATTGGTCTAGTACATTAAAAATGTAACGACTATTATAAGTGACAATCGAGATTGTTACCATTTCTTGCATGCTCATTTCTCCTTACTACTGAAACATCGTCTTAAAAAAAAAGCATATGTTTCACACATATACTTTTTTAAGTTTAATGGAATTATATCATAGGTTTACGCTCTCGCAAAGCAACCTAAAGATTTCTTTACTTTCTCTTAGAATGCTTGCCAAGTCGCTTTTTCATTTGCTCCTGACGATATTCACGATTCCCTAAAATCCGTAACAAATACATCAACGGTTGATGTCCTTCGCCAACTAGACCGATTAGTTCAATGAATAGTTCTAAGCCAATTAAACAAAAGACAATTAATAAAATTGATGCTACTGTACTTGAATAGCTGAACAATAAAGAGACAAAGGAAAAAACTAACGCTAATGCATAAATAGTCATGACCGCCCCTTTATGGGTAAAACCTAAAGATAACAAGCGGTGATGTAAATGCATTTTATCTGCTGAGGAAATGGGCTTCTTGTTCAATAGCCGTCGAATAATTGCATAAACCGTATCCGTGATTGGTACACCTAAAATCACCATTGGCGTAATTACCGTAATAAACGTGGCATTTTTTAAGCCCTGTAACGACATTACTGCAATCATAAACCCGAGGAATAACGCCCCGGTATCTCCTAGAAATATTTTAGCCGGATAAAAATTGTATGGGAAAAATCCCGCAATGCTCGCAACTAAAATAAAAATAACAATTGGAATATAGACCGTTTTAGCATGTAGGAAAAAATACCCTGTAATACCAATCGTGGTTAATCCAATAATGGATACGCCTGATGCTAAACCATCCAAACCATCAATTAAATTTACTGCATTCGTAATCGCTAAAATCCACAATAAAGTTAGTGGTAAACTAAACCAGCGCAAATCAATCATTCCAACAACTGGCAACGTCACAAAATCTATCCGAATTCCAGCAACAAAATAAATAACTAATGCTGCTAACAAAATACCGATTGTTTTTTTCATTGGAGTAATCTCTTTAATATCATCAATGAGGCCTGTCAAAACAACCATTCCACCAGCCAAAATAATCGGCCAAATATAATCTTGTGGGATAATCGAACGAAAAATCAATAAACATGAACTAGCAAAAGCAATGTAGATTGCAAGTCCTCCTGCTGTAGGCATATTTTTGGTATTGATTCGTCGCTCTCCTGGTGCATCGTAGGCGCCAATCCGAAACGCTAGAAGCTTAACAAGTGGTGTTAATAGCAAAGATAAGATAAATGTCATAAATAAACGTATCAAAACTTCATAAATAAATAGTGACATAGTCGAACCCACTTTCTTCTCGTTCAGGGTATATTATACCGTAAACTGAAGCATTTACAAGCTGAAACATGTGTTCTGGCAACGGTTTAGACTTTTTTAAAGAAATCTATTTATTTTTCTTTTTAAACCATCTAAACAAGCGTTGTTCAAAACTTGGTTGTTTCTTTTCTTTATCTCCAGATAAGTATTCATCGACGACAGCGTTGACAATTGCTCCTAAAATAATAATCGTGGCAGCAAAATTCAACCATAACATCAAGATGATAAAACTCCCAATGATTTGATAACTTGCGATTCTAGAACTAAAATATTTTACGTACAAACCAAAAATTTGTGATAATAGCATCCAACCGACTGTCGAAAAAATAGCCCCTGGCAAAATAGAACGTAACGATAATTTCCGATTAGGAACGACCGCATAAATCAAACACATAATCACTAATAAAACAACGGTCGTTAACGGCCATTTTAACGCTTGGAAAGTATCGATCACAGACGTTGAGTAATGGAAAATTGGTTGCAGTAATTCAATAATGTACTGACCCAGACCTAAAATTACTACTACACCAACAATCGCTACCATAAATAACAAAATAACTAAAAATGAGACCACTCTTACGAGAATAAAATTTTTCCTTTGTTCGACACCAAAAGCTTTATTCATCGCGTTTTGTAGTGCATTAATACTTTGACTGGCACTCCAAAATGCTGCTAAAGCGGAAACAGAAAGCAACCCGCCTGAACGTTGAGTCAGTAGTGAACGAATCGCTGGTTCTAAGTTCTTATAAACATCTTTCGGAATCGCCTCTGCAATATAAGGCAACACAGAATTAGGGTCGATTCTTAAATAAGGTAAGACATTACCTACCGCAATCAGTAATGGAAACAGCGAGAGTAATAAATAATAGGCAACAACCACTGAGCTGTTGCCTATTTCGGCTGTGACCATGTGACTTTGCGTTGTCTCAATAAAACGCATCAAAGATTG
This sequence comes from Enterococcus sp. DIV2385, assembly GCF_051711925.1. Lineage (NCBI taxonomy): Bacteria > Bacillati > Bacillota > Bacilli > Lactobacillales > Enterococcaceae > Enterococcus > Enterococcus sp. DIV2385. The sequence continues at coordinate 1,823,992 of NZ_JBIONV010000001.1, forward strand.
ATTCTTTTTGATGTTGTCGAGAAACTTCATCACACACTCTCCTTATTAATAAGTCAATTCTTCGCCTTGTGACGTTAAGATTCTTGGACCTTCTTTCGTAATCGCTAATGAATGTTCATATTGACAGCTTAGACCGCCATCTTCAGTATAAGCAGTCCAACCATTTGGGTCCATTTTCATGCGCCAAGTTCCTGTGTTAACCATTGGCTCAATGGTAATAACCATTCCCTCTTTTAAACGTAGTCCTTTACCTGCTTCACCATAGTGAGGAATCATTGGACTTTCATGAATAGTTGGGCCAATGCCATGACCTACAAAGTCGCGAACAACCCCGTAGCCTTCCCCTTCTACATACGTTTGAATTGCATGACCAATGTCGCCAATTCTATTTCCTACTTGTGCTTGTTCAATCCCAAGATATAGCGCTTTTTTGGTTACTTCCATCAAGCGATCAATTTCAGGTGTTGATTCACCCACGACATAAGACCAGCATGAATCAGAGATTGCGCCCTTTAAGTCGACACACATATCTACTTTGATCAGGTCGCCATCTTTTAATACTTTTTTACGAGGAAATCCGTGGCAGATTTCGTCGTTGATACTACAACAAGTAGCATATTTGTAGCCTTCATAGCCAATTTGAGCCGCCACGCCACCATGACTTTCAATAAAGTCTCTCACAAATACTTCAATATCCCAGCTTGTAATGCCAGGTTTAATAAACGTCCGTAAATGACGGTGAACATCCGCTAATAATTCCCCTGATTCATCCATCATTTCAATTTCTCGTGGTGATTTTAATGTAATCATACTATCTCTCCTAAACTTGTTTCATTCAAATTATTTTATCACATTTTTTGCAAAAAAGATTGTTCAAACACCAATTTTCAAAAAGTCCCTTAATAAAAGCACTCGCTAGTCTTTTATAAGAAATGCGCATCTGCTATAATAAGTGACAGAATTGTATGAGGGGGAAGAAAGTTTATGACGTTAGCTAAAATTGTGTATGCAAGCATGACTGGGAATACAGAAGAAATTGCCGACATTGTTGCAGAAGCATTTGAAGATTTAGAATTAGAGGTCGAAATTGATGAGTGTACGCAAGTCGATGCCGCTGATTTTGAAGAGGCCGATATCTGTGTAGTAGCTACATATACGTATGGCGATGGCGATTTACCTGATGAAATTGTCGACTTTTATGAAGACTTACAAGAAATTGATTTATCAGGAAAAATCTTCGGCGTTTGTGGTTCAGGAGACACGTTTTATGATGATTTTTGTAAATCGGTGGACGACTTCGAAGCAGTCTTTACTCAAATTGGGGCAAAAAAAGGCGCCGACAGCGTTAAAGTTGATTTAGCCGCTGAAGAAGACGACATCCAACGTTTAGAAGAATTTGCGAAAAAATTAGCAACTGCCGCAGAATAACTACGTTGAAATAAATAAAATAAACACCAGAAAAAAATGGCTAGTTCCCATTTTTCTCTGGTGTTTTGATATTCCTAATTTAAAAATAAAATACTGTAATTTAAAGCAGCCGCAAAAGTAACCCAAAGAATATAAGGAATCATCAACCAGCCACGCGTTATTAATTTATAACGCAAGTAGTCCCACTGTTGAACTATTAATAATAGCCATAACAATGAGATATCAATCACAGATAATAAATTATTTTGTAAAGAAAAAAAGAAAAATGTCCAGAAAAAGTTTGCAATAAATTGTAAAATAAATAGCGTAATCATCCGTTTTTTCTGTTGTTTATTTGGATGAACTAAGATGAAATAAAAAGTAATGCCCATAAAAATATACAACACCAACCACACTGGTCCAAATAACCAGCCTGGCGGAGCAAAACTTGGTAATCTCAACGCTTGATAATATTCTCTCGCATTTACTGAAAATAAGCCCGACAAGAGCCCTAGTCCGGTAATTCCTACAATACTTATCCATAAACGCTTATCTTTCACTCGGTTCATGTTTTTTGCCCCTTTCTATTTCTCTTCTTTACTGTAGCATGGTTGCGAATAATCTACCATTAATACACTTAACAAAAAAAGACCGTTCTTTTAAGAAACAGTCTTTTGCTGTAACCTCACAGAAGCTATCAGCATGAGGTTACACTTTTTTTTAATTTTTATAGGTCAATATCAATTGGTTCATCTCGTTCAAGAATTGCTTCAATACTATCTTTCATTAAATGAATGATTTGTTCTTCTGAAGGATGGATAATTCCAGAAGTCATCAATGCAGCCACACCAGTAGCGACCACCCATGTTCCCATGTGTAAAGAGTCAATTTGAACATCGTTTAAATTAGCATACTCAGGATCAGCTTTTACCGCTTCAGTAAAATAGTGATAAGAGAATTCTTGCATTTTTTTGCCGCCACCATATTCTTCTAAATAAAGCGCACGGTATAACTTACTTTCACTTGTCGCAAAATGAATATAGTTTAAAGCCAAATCAACAATTGTATTCCCGGTATGTTTTACTGGAAATACTTCTTTCGCTAAGTATTTATGAATTTTTTGGAATAAAGCATCGCGTAAATCATCCATGTTTTTAAATTCCAAATAAATCGGTTGGGTGGAACATTTCATTTTATTAGCAATATTACGTGCAGTGAACTTCGAAAATCCTTCAGTGGCGACTACTTCATAGGCAGCTGTTAAAATCTGCTCTTTCGTAATGGTTTTTTTTCTTGCCATAATTCCCTATCCCCTTTATTCATTCATATACAACGCTTCCAAATAAATGCTTATGGTTATTGTAACACGATTTTTCTATTATGCAAAATTAGAACAACTCTTTGTACAAAAGTTCACTGAGCGGGAGCACGACAACTTTTACCCCGACTTAAAATAACAGTTGATAAAGGCTTTATTTCGTTGAGTTCCCTGCTCTTCCGTGTTATGATATGAGCAGTCATTACCCATCAAAATGAAGGAGGAATCACGAATGACCTTAGAGAATTTTAATGAAAATCTAAAGAAATATGCACGTTTAATTGCTGAAACGGGTGTCAATGTTCAGGACCATCATACGGTTGTTTTACAAATCAGTGTCGATCAAGCGCCCCTTGCCCGCTTAATTACGGAAGAAGCTTATCGCTTAGGCGCGGCCGAAGTAATTGTTCAATGGAGCGACGAAACCATTCAACGTGAATTTTTAGCTCATGCTGCAACTGATCGTATTGAAAATGTTCCTCAATATAAAATTGATCAAACCGATGATTGGATTGCCAAAGGCGCAAGCCGAATTAGCGTGGTTTCTTCTAATCCTGATGCATTAGCTGGCGTGGATACACAACGTGTAGCAGCTTTCCAAGCGGCTAATGGGAAAGCATTGGTCAACCTACGAAAAGCAACGCAAGCCAACAAAGTAAGTTGGACTGTTGTAGCTGCTGCTAGTGAAGGTTGGGCAGCTAAAGTCTTTCCAGAATTAGCAACAAGTGAAGAACAAGTTGATGCACTTTGGAATGAAATTTTCAAAACAACACGAATTTATGAAGAAAACCCAGTCATTGCTTGGGATATCCATGATAAAAAATTACAAGAAAAAGCGGCTGAATTAAACGAACAACAATTTACTGCTTTACACTACACAGCTCCTGGGACAGATTTAACGATTGGTTTGCCTAAAAACCATTTATGGGAAGGCGCTGGTAGTTATAACGCGCGTGGGGAAGAATTTATGGCTAATATGCCAACAGAAGAAGTTTTCACCGCCCCAGATAGTCGCCGCGTTGATGGTTATGTTTCTAGTACAAAACCACTAAGTTATGCTGGCACTATCATTTCGGGAATGAAATTTACATTTAAAGATGGAAAAGTTGTTGACTTCTCAGCTGAGCAAGGTGAAGAAGCATTGAAAAATCTCTTAGCTATTGATGAAGGTGCCAAACACCTAGGGGAAGTTGCTTTAGTACCAGACCCTTCACCAATTTCACAATCCGGTTTGATTTTTTATAATACATTGTTCGATGAAAACGCCTCTAATCATTTAGCCTTTGGTTCGGCCTATGCCTTCAACTTACAAGGCGGCACGGAGATGAGCGAAGAAGAATTAGCTGAAGCTGGTTTAAATCGTAGCCAAACACATGTGGACTTTATGGTAGGATCTGACAAAATGAATATTGATGGCATTAAAGAAGACGGGACGATTGTTCCAGTTTTTAGAAATGGCGATTGGGCATAAATTTAAAAAGAAGCAAGCCGTAAAAATAACGGCTTGCTTCTTTTTATTTCAAATAAAAAAAGGCTTCTCAGCCTTGATACGTTCCTTATTCAATCAGACACATGGCGGCACTTGCTTAGTGCTGCTTCCTTCCGGATCTGACACAATTCACTAGCCCGCCATTGTCCTAGCCTTTCGGCAAAACCTAGTATAACGTATTTTTATTCTTTTGACTAGTCTTTCTTTTGATTTTTTAAAAGTTTCTCTTCTTTTTTCTTTGCCCGTAACTTTTTAAAGAACTGAACTAACAATAAGCGACACTCTTCTTCTAAAACGCCTGCTTCGACATAGGCCACATGATTGAAGCGTTCATCTTCTAATAAATTCATCAAAGTCCCAGCAGTGCCTGCTTTAGGATCGGTTGCGCCATAATAAACTTCTGGAATTCGTGCCAAAAGCATCGCCCCACTACACATTGGACAAGGTTCTAAAGTTACAAATAATTGGGTTTCTTCTAGACGCCAATTTTCTATCCCACGACACGCTTCCTGGATTGCATACATTTCTGCATGCGCCGTTGCTTCTTGCCGTGCTTCTCTCAGATTATGCCCGCGGCCAATAATTTCCCCTTGACGAACTATCACAGCTCCAATAGGCACCTCAGCCAAACCTTCTGCTTTTTTCGCTTCTGCAATGGCTTCTCGCATAAAAAATTCTTTTTCTTCTTGTGTTAACGTTGTTTCTTTTTTTCCCAATTAATTTCCACCTTTCGGCTTTTTCCCACTAAACTTCTGTCTTGCTTCATGGTACAATAAATCAGTGAGGTGTGTCTATGATTATTGAAAATTTATCTCAGCTTTATCCCAAAGGCTATTTATCAAAAACAATTGGTTCCGAAGCCACCTATTCAATTCCTGTTGACGACCAATTTTTCATTGTGAATAAAGCTTTCTTAAGTATTAAAGAACAGCATTTGTTGGAAGCGCTTTTCCCGATTTCTGAAAACCCAACCATTACTGGTAACCATCCTTGGTTCAGTTACTTATTTCAACAGGCAAAATTACCTGCCGAAGGGACCTTTCGTATGTTGCAAATTCAGACGAATGTCACAAAAGAATTACAAGCTGAATGGCAATTTAATTTAACAAAGATGTTTCCAGATACAGTTGATTGTTTCAGTCCAAGTAATAATATGTATATTTTAGTTGAAGAACAGTCAAAAAATACCTTTCAACAAGAAGAAATTCAAGGGATCTTTTTAACATTAGATACAGACTTTGATTGCACTAGTGCTGTATTTGTTGGCAATTTTTATTCCTCTGAAGACATTCTCCGGCGTTGTTTCCATGAAGAACAACGTATTTTTTCAGAAGAACTTAATTCCTCTAGTCGGACGACTGTTTTTAGTTTAACTGATGTTGCCCTCCACTATTTTACCAAGGAAGCCATGAGCCAAAATGTACTTGTTGAGTACTATCGTCGTTTATTAAATAAAGACACCGACATTCAGCCAATCATCAGCGCTTTGTGGAAAAATCAAGGCAATATCAGCTCCACTGCAAAAGATTTATTTATGCATCGAAATACTTTACACTATCGGTTGGAAAAGTTTTTTGAACAAACTGGCTTATCTTTAAAAAAAATGGATGATTTAATCTTTTGTTATTTGTTATTAAGAAAGTAGTACGTCCATTTTTTACTCGTATGTTTTTTATTCCCAATTAGAAAGTAGGCGTTCCAATGAAAATTACCGCATATGTCGCTAGTGCATTTAGTAAAAACCACGAAGGTGGCAACAAAGCAGGCGTTGTTTTTATGACACAGCCCTTAACGAGAACCCAAAAAATGGCCATCGCCAAAGAACTAGGATTTGCAGAAACTGCTTTTATTTCAGACTCAAAGATTGCTGATTTCCGCCTTGAATATTTTACACCAAAAGAAGAAGTCGACTTATGTGGCCACGCGACAATTGGCGCTTTCACCATCATGAAGCACTTAAATAAATTATTGCAAACAGAATATACAATCGAAACGAACAGCGGTTTGCTCGCAATCACGGCGAACGATGAACAACTATTTATGGAACAAACTGTCCCAACTTTTTATGATACGCTCACTTTAGAAGAATTGAGCGGCTGCTTTGATTTAAACGCAGTGGCAACTGCTTTTCCTATCCAGATTGTGTCAACGGGCCTAAAAGATATTTTGGTTCCCATTAAAAATGCGCAATTATTACAGGATTTACAACCAAACTTTGAAAAAATTAAGTTACTTAGTCAAAAGTATGGAGTTATTGGGATGCATCTTTTTGCTTTGTCTGAAGAAAATATCATTTGTAGGAATTTTGCGCCCCTTTATGACATCGATGAAGAAGCCGCTACTGGTACATCAAATGGTGCGTTAGCTTGTTATCTGTACCATCACCAAATTTTACAAAAAACCAATTACATCTTTGCCCAAGGTTATACCTTAAACGCTCCTTCAGAAGTCTTAGTGCGTTTGAACACTACATCCCAAAAGACAATTGATCAAGTTCTAGTTGGTGGCAGAGGCTATTATGTTGAAACAAAAGAATTATTTTTATAAAAAAAAGATGGCCTAGGCCATCTTTTTTACTTCATTGCATCTTCAATAAATGTGAAAAAGCGTTCTTTTAAAGAATCTGTATTGTCTTTAACTTTTTCGCCATATTCAGCTAATTTTGAACCGCCATCTTTCACACGATCCACAACATTTAAAACAGAATCTAATTCATCATCGGATAAATCATCGACAATCGATAATAATTTTTGGTTTCCATCAAATTTATCGTCTACAAACTTTTTAACTTTATAACGATTGGAAACATGAGATACCTTCTTAATAATTTTTTCAGAAGCGATGACTGCAACAGAGACACTTGCAACTGCAGCAATGCTTAAACCGATACCAATTTTTGTTGATGCTTTCATTTCCTTCAGCTCCTCTGTTATTTTCTATTTTAATCATAACATATTATTACTTTTATGCGTAATAGAAAGACCTTTGCTGGCACTTAGTCTCGGCGGTTGTTGCCACCAAATAAAATAACCAAACGTAAAAGTTGTAAAAAGGTCGAAAGCGCAGCTGCTACGTAGGTAAGTGCAGCTGCAAAAAGAACTTTTCTGGCCATTGGGACTTCTTCTTCTGTTAATAACCCTCCTTCAGAAAGAATACTTAATGCACGTCTAGACGCATTAAACTCCACCGGTAAAGTCACCAATTGAAAAATCAAGGCTAATGAAAAAGCCAAAATTCCAATGTTGATTAATGTTTGATTCCAACTAAATAAAACACCAATCAAAATTAGTGGAAAGGAGATGGTTGAACCGATGTTGGCAACTGGAACAATAGCTGCACGAAGACGTAAAGGCACATAGTTCGTATGATCTTGTACCGCATGTCCGCATTCATGAGCCGCCACGCCAATAGCCGCGACCGATGTCGATTGAGCAGTGGCTTCGGATAAGCTCAACATTTTGTTTCCAGAATTATAATTGTCAGTTAAATCACCAGCAATTTGCTGAACTCCAACATCATTAATTTGTTCTTTTTGTAAAATATATTGTGCTGCCTGCGTGCCTGTAACATGTTTACTGCTTCGTACTTGATCATATTTACGAAAGGTACTGTTAACATATGCGGAGGCCGCACCAGAAATCGCAATTCCGATAATTACCAATATATAGGTTGGATCGATTCCAAAATAAAAGGGCATCATTGTCCTCTACCTCCATCTTTTTTTCTTTATTGTAGCATGATAGTGAAAAAAAGGGAGCGACAAACGTTGTCTTTTGTTTAAAAAAATGATGAATTTTTCAAGAAAGTGCCGAAACTAACAAAATTGTCACTCAATTAACGGAAAAAAATATGGCAAATTTCCTAAAAAAAAGGCATACTATTCCTTGAGGTGAGGAAAATGAAAACATTACTAAAAATATTAATTCCCATAGTCATTTTAGCAGGCGGTAGCTGGGGCGTTTATAATTATTATTACGGTGGAGAAACCTATTATACACAAATCACAACATCTGGTGAAAAGAAAGATGAAAAAACAAATTCTGGTGAAGCAATGACCATTTATTACTATCAACAACCTGCGTTTAATAAAAACGGTGAAGAAAAAACCGTGGAATTAAACGAATCCCGTGATCAACCTTTGCGTATGAAAGCCTATCTAAAATTGAAAGTTAATCCCCGTAAAGGCGTGATCAGCTGGAATGAAGTGACAGAAAAAGAAGTCCCTGAAAAAGCTTTAGAAAAATTAAAATAAAGAAAAAACCGTTGGCAAGCGACCAACGGTTTTTTCTTTATAATTGATTACTAATTTTTTCGATATTTTTTAGCATGATGGACACTGTACCATCTGGATTATTAACAAATTCAATTAAATCGCCATTGCGGTAAACATCTAACGGAACAATTAATTCAATACCGTTATCCATTTTTAACTTTTGTTTGCCAAATTTCTTTTCAGAAATTTCGCGAGATTCTCTGACTGGCGGTGTTTTGTCGACAAATTTCGACTCATTCACTTCTTCTTGGTAAGCTAATTTAGCTGATACATTTTCTTTAAACACTTGTTCAGCAATTTGCTCATTGTCAATCGTTCCCGTTTCCTCAATGCTATCATATACCGCTTCTTTTACCGAAGCCATTAGTTCAAACTCATCTTCGTTAAATTTCTTTCCAATGCGTTTGACTGCCTTTTTAATTTCTTTGATATTTTCTTCCATGGAAGGTGCCGCTTGCGTCTCAATCACTTTTTCAGAGAAATACCAGATTTTTTCTCCTGAAAATTCATATCTTTTCTCTAGTAATTCAAACGCTAATGTATCTAAGTCAACTGTAATTCCTTCATCTGGTTTTTGTGATTTTGAAGACAAAATTGCTCGATTGATAATCAGTTTGTTATAAACGGATTCTTCTTCATAGTCGACGTAATGCGTGTAACTTTCTTTATAGTTTAATTTAATCATTGCGACATGTAACACCGTATCTAATTCATATAAAATGAACAAAATATCAGCACTAGGCGCATCTTCGCTTCCTGAATAAACATCATACCAATGTTGGGTAACTTCTTGGCTTTTCTTCACAAAATCACTAGGAATCCCACGTAACGTGTCAACAAAGGAACTATTTTCCGCCAATGTTCCAGTCTTTGTTTGTGCAGTCGAAAGTTTTGAAATTTTTGCAGTTAAATACGTTCGAATATACTCAGTGGTTAAATCTAGTTCCTTTTCAGAGAAAACCGGCGTCCCAGTTTCTCGATCAATAATGTGTAAAATTGCTTTTTTTAAATAAATATCCATTTTTACGCTCTCCTTTTCTCAACCTTTTTAGTCTAACTGAAAGAGAGAAAAAAGCCAATAGTTTCTATAAAAAGAAGAAGAATTCGTAGACAAATGTCTACGAATTCTTCTTAACTTCAAAAAGCGATTACCCTTCTTCGCTGTATAACATCCCTGTTGCTTCATCAACTGGATCGACTTTATTAAAGATGCCTTTCTTTCTGAAAATATAAGTTAAGCCCATTGGTACGATAATCGCAATCACCATTGCGACTAAAAACGGCAAGTAATATTGTGGCACAATAGATAAAATTCCTGGCAAGCCACCGACGCCGATACTTGTCGCACGAACGCCCATTAAAGTGGCAAACATTCCGGCCATTGCCGAACCAATCATGCCCGCAACAAATGGATAAACATATTTTAAGTTGATCCCAAACATCGCTGGTTCAGTCACACCTAGGTAACAAGAAATCATTGCTGGAATCGAAACTTGTTCTTCTTTTTTGTTTCCACGATGCATAAAGATAACCGCTAAAACTGCTGAACCTTGTGCAATATTTGATAAAGCAATCATTGGCCATAAGTTGGTTGACTGAAAGTCAGCAATCAACTGTAAATCAATCGCATTACTCATATGATGCAACCCAGTGATGACTAATGGTGCGTACATAAAGCCAAAGACGGCGCCAAATAACCAATTAAATGTTGACGTTAATCCTGCATTTACGATATCAGAAACCCAACTACCAATCGTCCAACCGATTGGTCCTAAAATGACATGTGCAGCCAATACTGTTGGTACTAAAGCAAACAATGGGACAAAAATCATTGAAATTGCTTGAGGAATCACTTTTCTAAAGAAAATTTCAAGATAGGCAAGCAAGAATCCGGCTAACATAGCTGGGATAACTTGCGCTTGATAACCAATCATGTTAACTTGAGCAAACCCAAAATCCCAGAAAGGAATTTCTGCTGCTTTAGTCGTCGCAACTGAATAAGCATTCAGAAGTTGTGGTGAGACTAATGTAATCCCTAGGACAATCCCCAAAATTTGTGTGGTTCCCATTTTCTTCGTAATACTCCACGTAATCCCAACTGGCAAGAAGTGGAAAATTGCTTCGCCGATTAACCATAAGAATGAATTGACTCCATTCCAAAATTGAGAAACTTCCACGATTGTTTGACCATCAAGAAAGCCAAATGGAACCCCTTCCAAAATATTGCGGAACCCTAAAATCAATCCCCCGATAACAAGTGCAGGAATCAATGGTGTAAAAATCTCAGCTAAAACAGAAACAACTCGTTGAACAGGACTCAAATTACTTTTGGCAGCTGCTTTCCCTTCTTCTTTTGAAACCCCTTCTAAACCGGAAATTGCAGAAAAATCATTATAAAATTGTGGGACTTCATTCCCAATAATTACTTGAAACTGTCCAGCATTTGTAAAGGTTCCTTTTACAGAAGGAATATCTTCAATCACAGGTACATCCGCTTTTTTTGGATCTTTTAATACAAAACGCATTCGAGTTGCACAATGAGAAACAGCTGAAATATTTTCTTTGCCTCCTACTGCTTTCAACAACTGCTGTGCATCGCTTTGAAACTTACCCATTTTACATTCTCCTCTCAAACTTGTATATACAATTAAGTTGTATATACATCATACTTGATTATTCTTTTTTTGGCAAGCGCTTTCTTTCAAAAAAATAATTTTATTTTTTTGCAAATCCCTTGTCTTTTCTTAAAGAGTCAAACAGAACGCTTTTTTAGCTGCTTCTTTATTGCTATACTACAGAGGGAAAAAACGAAAAGGAGTATGAAAAATGTTTTTTAAAGAAATTCATCATGTGGCAATCAATGCCTCAAATTATCAAGCAACTAAAAATTTTTATGTCGAAAAGCTGGGCTTTGAAGTTCTTCGCGAAAATCATCGTCCCGAAAAAAACGATATTAAATTAGATTTAAAATTAGGCAGCCAAGAATTAGAAATTTTCATTTCTGATCAATTTCCCGCTCGCCCCTCTTATCCTGAAGCTTTAGGATTACGTCATTTAGCTTTTAAAGTTGAACATATTGAAGAAGTGATTGCTTTTTTAAATGAGCAAGGAATTGAAACAGAACCGCTACGAGTAGATGATTTTACGGGTGAAAAAATGACCTTCTTTTTTGATCCAGATGGACTACCTTTAGAACTTCATGAATAATAAATAAAGGAGAGAAACAAAATGAAAGATACCTTTCGCTTAGAAAACCAGACGATTTATTTTGGTACAGAACGGGCAATTTCAGCCAGCCCTCAAACGATTTGGCGCTACCTGACTGAGACAGACAAGCTAAAACAATGGTTTCCAGAATTAGAGATTGGTGAATTAGGTGTTAACGGGTTTTGGCGGTTTATTCTGCCCGATTTTGAAGAAACGATGCCTTTTACTGACTATGCAGAGGAAAAATATCTGGGCGTGACTTGGGATACTGGTGTCATCTATTTTGACTTAAAAGAACAAGCACCTCATCAGACCCTGTTAGTCTTTTCAGAATCTCTCCCAGAAAATTTTACAACACCTCGCCATAAAGATATCGCTGGTTGGTCAATTGTTCTCAACCGCTTGAAGCAAGTAGTTGAAACCCCTGATGCAGCACCAGAAAAAATAGATTTTCCGCAAATAGAAAATCATTACTTGGAAAAATTAACGAATTTAGAAAATTAAAAAGTGTGGCACAACGGGTAAATCACCCTCTGTGCCACACTTTTTAAAAACGTAAGATACGCTGATAAACAAATAAACCTAAATCAATTAAGCAAACAACAAAAATTGCCAATAATACAAAAGAGACCCGCAACTCTGCGGCGTACATCCCTCGTAAACTAATTGTTGCCAAACATAACCCAAAAATCGTTGCCATTGTCACTTGTAACACGGTTCCTGGTTTTAGGGAATAAACAAAAATGCCAATCAAACTAGAAACAACGAGGTGTGTCAGTGGCAATTGAAGCCAATTGACAACAAACAGACTAAGGAAACATCCTAAAAGAGTCCCCCAAAAACGTGTCTTAATACGCGTGTTCATTTCTGCTTTCACTGGATGCAAGAGTAGAAAAACATTCATCGGAATCCAAATTATTTTAATGCCTCCTACACTCCACATTAAAATAAAACTCAGCGTAATGGTGAAACTCATACGAATAGCTAAACGAAATCGTTGCACCTTTTCGTCAGGACTTTCTAAAAATTGTTTAAAACTTGTGATCCCAAAAAAAGTCTGTTGTAAGTCGTGCCAGAAATTAATAACCGCCAATTTTTGTTGCTTCATATTTAATTGAATGCTTTTAAAAAAGCGAACATGGCCTCTACTCTTTAAGCTGGTTAGCTGACTTAATCCTGTTTGCCACCAAGCGTTTAGTGTTAAAGCCAATAAAAAAAGACCGATTAAAAAGGCCACAACTTGAGATTGCATCAAAAATGTATTTCCTTTAACCTGGATTAACTGACAAAACGTAAACATCATCAAATAACTATGATACCGCATCGGTGTCGCAGATGAATAAAATAAATAAACAATTAAAAATGTCACACTACTATTTAAAATAATAGACCAGCTAAAGGAACTACTAGCTATAAATGCTAAAAAACTGATCACAAATTGCCTGATACTCATTTTGAGCAGCGCTACAAACGAATAATCTTTTTTATAGTTAATTTTAAACATAATAGTAAATACAGGCACCATAATTAAATAGCTTGGGGAAAATAAAAAATCCAATGTATAAAAACTAACCAAAAAAAAGGCGATGACTGGGAAAATGGCCCAAACATACGCAAAAAATTGCTGACTTTTTGTACTAAAAAAATAAATAACAATCACTCCAATATCGATTCCTTATCCATTGTAACATGCTTGTCAATTCCCTCCTCAAATTGAATATACCAATTCGTTAAAAATAAATAAAAAAGCAAATAAATACGCTTTCATTTCTTGTTTTTTGTGCTATAATCAGCCTATATGATATATCATTTAAAACAAAGGAGCTACTTTCATGAATATTCAAGCGATTGATACGCGACACGGAACTGCCAACCAACATAGTTTTTCAAACGGAAATTGTCTACCCTATACTGGCGTGCCATTTGGGATGAATTTTTACGCCCCGCAAACAACTGACCAAAAAGGCAGCTGGTGGTTTCATCCAGAAGATCGAACATTTCAAGGCTATCGAGTAACGCATCAACCAAGTCCTTGGATGGGTGATTTTAGCCATTTATTAATGACCCCTGTCAGTGGTTCATTGTCGGAACTTTCTTTATTCCATGCCCAAAGTTCTTATCGTCCAGAAGAAAGCCTTTTTTCTCCTGTCGAAATTAATTTAACTCAATTACGCTATCAAATAACTTCTCAATTAATCCCAAGCATGTATGGTGGTATCTTAACCATTGATTATCAACAAAAAGATAATCACTTACTACTAACTCTGCCTGGACGTTATCAAGTAAAACAATTAGATGACCATCAAGTGGCTGTAAAAGTCATCAACTATTCTGGTTGTGAAGATCCAGATTTTAGTTTTTATTTTGTGCTTCATTTTGAACAGCCTTTAACCAAATGGTTTGCCCCTTCTTCAGGTGAAGATGGCAAAATCCTTCTTTCTTTTGGAAATATTGCTCAACAAGTTGTTCATTTTAGTAGTTCATTTATTTCTGAAAAACAAGCGCAGTTAAATTTAGCGCGAGAAATCTCTTTGCGTTCTACTGAGATGCTGCAACAAGGAATCGCAGATTGGCATAATTATTTCGATCGCCTTAAAGTAACGCATGAAAACCCTGAACATACTAAAACGTTTTATCATACACTGTATCGAACATTCCTATTTCCGCAAACCTTTTATGAATTGGACGAAAATCAGCAGCCGATTCATTATGATACGTTCTCGCAAACGGTTCGTCCTGGTGTACTATATACCAATAATGGCTTTTGGGATACTTATAAAACGGTCTACCCATTGTTCTCACTAATTGCTCAAGAAAAATACGAAGAGATGCTAGAAGGCTTTTTAAATAGTTACAACGAAACAGGTTTCTTGCCAAAATGGTTATCTCCAGATGAGCGTGGTTTAATGCCCGGCACCTTGATTGACGCTGTCATTGCTGATGCCGCCGTGAAAAAGATTCGTCCTGACTTGATGCCTCAGTTCCTAGAAGCGATGAAAAAAGGTGCCACACAACAAAGCGAACGAGAAAATTATGGACGTCAAGGAACTCTGGATTATCTAAAATATGGCTATGTTCCTTCAACCTATCATGAATCTGTCAATCATACCTTAGACTATGCGTACAGCGATTTCTGTATTTCGCAAGTTGCAAAAACACTGAATGATTCAGAGACCGCAACATTTTATCGTCAACAAGCCTTGAATTATCAACAACTTTTTAATCCTGAAACTGGCTTTATGCAAGCAAAGGATACTGAAGGCCATTTCCGTCCTGACTTTTTAGATATTCGTTGGGGCAAAGATTACGCCGAAGGAAGTGCTTGGCAATCAAGTTTTGCGGTTTATCAAGATTTTGCAGGTTTGATTAAGCTATATGGTAGCGAGTTAGCTTTCGAAAAAAAATTAATTCAGCTATGCAATCAAGCGCCTAACTTTAACGTTGAAGGCTATGGTTTTGAAATTCATGAAATGAGTGAAATGGCCGCAATTGATTTTGGTCAATTAGCCATCTCAAATCAACCAAGTTTCCATTATCCGTTTCTATTCAGCTACATCGGCAAACCAGAGATGGCTCAACCACTTTTAAAACAACTAATGCAAACATTTGATGCTTCACCAACTGGCTATCCAGGTGATGAAGACAATGGCAGCATGTCTGCTTGGTATATTTTTAATAGCTTAGGCTTTTATCCCGTCACACCAGGAACTGGTGAATATGTAATCGGGATGCCTTTAGTCCAGACGGCGGAAGTAAAACTGTCAAATGGTAAACAATTAACCATTCAGACATCACCAAACAAAGTCCAACAACAATTTATTCATGAAATTCAGTTAAACCAAGAAAAACATACTGCGCCTTACTTTACTCATCAAGAACTATTAAACGGTGGGACTTTAGATTATCAATTAGGGATCGTCCCGAATCCACAAAACACAGCAGAACGACCGTTTTCATTAAGTACGGAAAAATAATAAAAAGAAAGATGTTCATAAAAATTGAACATCTTTCTTTTTATTCTTCGACGCCTGCGTAATTTGATTGGTATTGCTCTCGAAATTCTTTTGGGGTAATTCCATTTAATTTTTTAAACATTTTTGAAAAATAGTTGGTATTGTTAAATCCTACTTTTTCTGAAATTTCGTTGATTGTATCATCCGTGTACAATAATAATTTCTGGGCATGTTTGGTACGCACTTGATTCAAATATTGAGAAAAACTCCGCTTGGTTTCTTTTTTGAAAATTTGGCCTAAATAACTAGGATTCAAATGAAGCTCATCCGCCACCGTTTTTAAGTTTAATTCTTCTAAATAGCCTTGTTCAATTCTTTCTACAGCTTGGCTAACACTTTCTGAATATTTTTTTATTTTAGGTTTATTTTTCACTTCTGCCAAGACTTGCTGCATTAACGCATACAGTGTATTAAGATTGTTGCTAGCTCGAATTTCTTCCACGATTTTTTCATAGTTTTCTTCTAACACAGTTGGATACTGACGGGAAATATCTGAAAAAAGTAAGAAGACTACATAGCGTACATATTCTGGCGTAGCGTGTTGTTGACTTAACTGATTGAAAATAGCATCTAATTCCCGTTGAATGGTCTGCATATCCCCAATCATCAAGGCTTGGTTAAACGCTAGGAAAGTAAAATCTTCTGCCGAACGATTCATTTGTTCTTTTTGATTATTTGGCAGAAATTCTTGATAGAACGTTTCAATTGCTTGCAACTGTTTTACTTTCTCATAACTTTCATAAACCGTTTCCCATTCATTGACAGATTCCCCTACAAAAATCTGACCTTGACCAGCTAGAATCGCTTCAATTTCACGAATAAATAAGAACGCTTCTTGTCTGGCTCCTTTATAGATAAGTAACAATTGGTGGTACGTACTCATCCAACTTTCAATGAATAACAGTTGACCTTTTTTCATAAATAGTTCCTTGATTGTTTCTAAAAATGGCATCTCAGCTTCAACCAATAAAACGGTAAAATCACCTGGTTTTATAGTCGCAAATTGCTGCATTAACTCTTCGTATTCCCCTTCGCTGATTTCATCATTAAGCCAACGCATCAAGCCATTTTCTAGATATAGACGCACGCGGGCATGGGATTTTTTTTGTTGGTCTAATTCTGTTTTGATTCTCTGGATATTGGCTAATAGTTCTTGCTTATTGACTGGTTTCAAAAGATAATCTTGGACCTGCAAAGCCATGCCTTTTTTGACGTAATCAAACTCTTGATAACCTGATAAAATTAAACTAATAAATTGATGTCCTTTTTTCTTTGCTTGCTCAATTAATTCGATCCCACTCATTTCCGGCATCGTAATATCTGTTAATAAAACATCAATGGATTCTGTTTCTAAAAAAGCCAATGCTTCTTGCGCACTACGCGCTGTTTTAACAATTTCAAAGCCTAACTCTTGCCAAGGAATAATCCATTTTAAGCCTTCTAAAATCATATATTCATCATCAACAAACATCACTCGATACATCTTTTCACCCCTTATGCTACAAACGAAAGACGAATTGTCGTCCCTTCTCCTTCTTTCCCTTCAATGGTTAAACCATAACTCTCCCCAAAAAAGCGTTGTAAACGTTCATGAACATTTCTTAACCCAATGGATTGTTCCGTTTCTATTTCTGTTTGATTTAAACGTTCGCGAATTTCCTCTAACCGATTGGCGGTAATTCCTTTTCCATTATCTACAACAGCCACAATAATTTTTTCGCCTTCTCGGTAGGCGTGGACCTTAATAGCATTGTCTTGTCGTTGATAGTCAATTCCATGCACAAAATAATTTTCGACAAGCGGCTGAATGATAAACTTAGGAATTTCAACATCAGCAATTGTTTCTTCTATTTCGAACTTATAGGCAAATTGGTCGGGATAACGCATTTGATACAAATACACATACTTTTCGCAAAATGAGATTTCCTCTGCCAAGGTCGTGGTTTTTTCTTGGTTAATATTATTCCTAAGTAGCGTTGAAAAAGCATAGACAACATCAGCTAGTTCTTCTTGTTGCCGACTCAAAGCATACATGCGAATATATTCCAACGTATTATAAAGAAAATGAGGATTAATTTGCGACTGTAACGCTCTCATGTGGGCATCACGTTGCTTAATTTCTAAAGTATAAATATCGTGAATGTATTGATCTAAACTGTCTACCATAAAATTAATCGCGGAAGCAATATCATTCAACTCTTCCTGAACTTGATTCGTGTCAATTCGTTCTTTTAAATTGCCATCGCCAATGGCTCGTGTCGCTTCTAAAATTAATTGGACTTGTTGAGAATAGCGTTTAAATAGGCGATTTAAGCCCACTAATAAAATAACAATCAAAAGTAACCCAATCCCTAAAATGGCTGCATAATTCATAAACAATTGTTGAAATAAGACTCGGCGGCTTGTTAATAAGAGAATGGTACTCCGGCCACTGCTTTCTATTTCCGTAATATCGTAGCGATTATGAAAAACCTGTTGAATGTCACTATCGGTGTGCATTCTTTTATCTAGTTGCCGCTCTTCTTCTTTGGTAAATTGTGCTTTTTCAGAAAAAATTTGATTTCCAGCACTATCATAGATAAACGCATTAATACCTGATTTTTTCAATAAGTCTGCTTGGTTGCCTAGCAACTCTTGACTTGAAAACACAGTGTACAACTCTCCCAGCGGTTGTCCTGTATAAGGATCGGAGATAATTCGCATTAGTTGAAAGCCATGTTTTTTAATTGATGACATATCCATTTTTTTCCCATTTGTAGCTGTGCGATTGGCGAACAAAACCTGATCAAATTCATCTAAGCGAATAATCACTTCTTCTAAGTCAGGAAAGGTGCTAAATAATGTACTTAAATTATTTCCAAAGTGGGTACTGACCCGATCTTCCGACCATTGGCTGTAAGTATAGTCAAAATACTCAGGAGGAGAAAGTTCCATATATTTTCGCATGTTTTCAATTTTACTTGCAGAGCCAGCTAATTCATTAATCATATTCGTCGCCGCATTATTTTTATTCGTTACATAGCTGTCAATTTGGGAAACGGCGTTATTTTTTTGTGAATCAATTGATAAGTTAATTGTATAAGTAACATAAACGCACAAAGCAGCCACCGTTAACAAAATAATACTTGTTAACAGTAGACTGTATTTTTGTACTAATCGATTTAATAAATATTTTTTTTTAAACAGTTTTTTGAAGATTCGCTTCATTTTGTTCCAACTTTCCATCAATAAACTGGCGATTTTTGCGCGTGACATAGGCACACCACATCATAATTAAGGCAAACGAAGCAAATAGTAGCAGTCCTTTCATTTTCCAAGTTAAAGCAACGATACTAATTACACCGAATAAGACTTTAAAAAATACACCGAGGTTTAAAAAGATACTGATAAATGAAAGCTTCATTAAATCAATAGTTGAGATAAAATAGCTTCCTTCATATAGTAGCATATAAATGTAAAAAATAACGAGTATTAGGGAAACAAAAAATAAAATAAATGTAATAATTAACCACATTATTCCGGTAAATTGAACGGCTAAATAAATATTATAAAAAACAAATCCTAAAGTGAAGAGAAAAAGTAAAAAATAACAGTTACTTCTTTTAAAATGTGCTTTCCATGATTCAAATGCTCGTTTAACGGTGATTGCTTGATAATTCATGCCCTCTTCCAAAATGAAATCAGTCATCATTTGGAGTGCTGGACCAACACCAAAAATAATCCCTCCAGCTAAACTAAATAAAACAAACAGTAAATTTAGTTTGATTACTGTCCAGGAAAGGTAAAACAACCGTTGAATCCCTGTACTTTCCATCTTCCTCTTCCTTTCTATTATGTAAAAGGCTGAGCCAAAAGCGCTCAGCTAATGCCTCAGCCTCCTGTGATTATTTTTGAGATTGGATATATTCGTCTAATTGTGTTTGCATTTCTTTTTGAACTTTATCCCAGCCAGCTGTTTTTAGGTCATCCATTAATTTTGGAAGTGTTTCTTCTGGATCAACAGTTCCTGTATTTAAGCTTGCTGCGTAACGATTCATAACTGTAGCAACGTTAGTGATTTCAGTTTTCACTTTATCATTTACAAAAGTAAAACCAAGAATTGGTGAATCTTTTGCTTCTTCGATGCTCTTATCACGTTCTTTAACCATTTCTTCAGTGACAGATTCTTCTGGCCAAATGATTAAGTTGTTTCCTGTGTTCCAAGCACTCAAGTGAGTTGTTGGTGTGTAATCTTTCAATAATTTCACACGATCATCGCCAACTTTTTCATATTGTTTGCCTTCTTCACCATAAACAAGTCCGTTTAACAATTCTGGATTGCTGTTTAATAAGCCTAGCAATTCAACAGCTTTTTCTTTGTTTTTAGACGTGTTTGCAACAACATAGTTAGCCATTTGCGCTTGTGATGTTGTTTTTAATGGTTCTGTTAGTGGACGAGAAACAAGTGGTTTGCCAGCAGCTTGTGTTAAGATTGTATCACCATAATCCATAGGTCCTTGTGTTTCTTGACGCATAAACCAAGTATTGGTATTTAAGTCATATGGTGTTGTACTTGTAGCAGCATCTGTTGGGATCAAGCCATCTTGATACCATTGATGTAAGACTTTTAAGTTATTAATCATATCTTTATCAGCATATTGGTTAATAATTTTTGGTGAGCCAGTATCAGTTGTTTTTACTGCAAATGGATATTGGTTACCAATAGGGAAGTCATAATTACCTGTTGCAAAGAATGTTTGGCCGATAGCAAAAGCAGCAATATTTGGTTCTTTTTTATGGAATTCTTTTAGAACTTCGGTTGCACTTTCATAACTACCATCGACTTTACTAATATCTAAATTGTATTTATCGACATATTCTTTATTAAAAGTTAAAACTTGTTGACCGTAAGAGTTACCTAAAATTGGGAACGCATACAGTTTTCCATTGATCGTATTTCCTTTAATATAGTTATCTGGCAATTGATCATAGGCTTCTTTGGCATATTTAGGTGCTAAATCAGTTAAATCAGCATAGGCGCCTTTTTGTGCATTCGTTGCATAATTTTGTGCTAATGAAATATCATAGCTTTCACCAGAAGCAACGATTGTTGACATTTTTTGGTCCCAATCGCCCCAACCAACAAATTCCATTTTTAATTTTGCTCCAATTTTTTTCTCGATAATTTTATTCGCATTATCGATTAATTGGTCATAATTATCTGGTTTGTCCCCAACACGATACATTAATAACGTTGGTGTACTATCATCACCTTTTGACGCTGCATCTTTTGAAGATTTACCGCACGCGCTTAGTCCTACAGCTAAAGCTGCTGCGCCAGCTACGGCTAATCCTTTTTGCCATTTTTTCATTCCTTATTTCCTCCTGTACAATTTTATTCTTTCACGCCGCCGATTGTTAAACCACCCACGAAATATTTTTGGAAGAATGGGTAAGTTAACGCAATTGGTAACGTAGATAAGACAACAATCGCCATTCGAGCCGATTCACTTGGTAGAACGCCTAAGCCTTCTTGTGCTGCTGCACCCATATCCGTACTTCTTGATAAGAACTCTAAGTTGTTTTGAATTTTCATCAATAAATACTGTAATGGTACCAAGGTATCTTTTTGAATGTAAAGTAACGCATTGAACCAATCGTTCCAATAACCCAAAGCCGCAAACAAACTAATTGTGGCAATCCCTGGAACGGCTAGCGGTAACACAATGCTGACAAAAATGCGCATTTCACTTGCGCCATCAATACGTGCCGATTCAATAATACTGTCAGGCACGGTTTTCTTGAAAAACGTTCGCATCACTAAAATATTAAATGGTCCTAAAGCTAAAGGTAAAATTAACGCCCAAATTGTATCTTTCAATTGCAATAAGTTTGTCATTACTAAATAGTTCGCAACCATCCCTGGTGAAAATAACATTGTAATTAACGCAAACAATGTAAAGAATTTTTTAAATGGAAAGTTGGAACGAGAAATGACATAGGCATATAATGACGTCATTGTTGCATTGACAATCGTCCCTGTCACCGTAATGAAGACCGTTACCCCTAAGGCATGAATAATGCGTTGACTCATTGCCCCTTGGAAAATGTAACGATAGGCCTCCAATGAAAATTCTTTTGGCCAAAACCGGTAGCCGTTTGCTGCTAATGATCCTTCACTTGTCAATGAAATCATAATAACAAAGAAAAACGGAACCACACAGGAAATAGCAAAAATCGCAATGACAATATTGAAAATCAAATTCGCTGTCGGGTTGAAGGATCGAACGTTAACGCTAGTGACTTTTTTCTTTTTCATAATCCTTCCTCCTAAAATAGTGCTGAATCTGGTTCAATTCGACGAACAACTAAATTCGCAATTAATAACAAACATGCCCCAACGACAGATTGATATAACGCTGCAGCTGCCGTCATGCCTACATCACCAGTAGCCGTTAAGCCATTGTAAATATAGGTATCTAACACACTTGTCACATTGTAAAGCGCACCTGAGTTTCTTGGTACGATGTAGAACAAACCAAAGTCTGCTCTGAAGATACCGCCGATGTTTAAAATTAATAAAACAGACATCATTGGTAAAATTTGTGGAATCGTAACATTTTTTATTTGTTGCCATTTGTTGGCACCATCTACCATCGCTGCTTCATAGTATGTCGGATCAATCCCCATCACAGAAGCATAGTAGATAATACTGTTGTAGCCTAGGCTCTTCCAAACATTTAGGAAGACAAAAATTACTGGCCACCAACGTGGATCTGCATACCAGTTAATCATTGTGCCGCCATTACCAGTAATCCATTGATTCAAAATCCCTTTATCTGGACTTAAAAAGGCATAAACAAAATAGTTAATAACCATCCAAGATAAGAAATATGGTAGCAATGACATCGTGTGATAAACTTTAACCAAGCGACGATTTCTTAATTCACTCATAATAATAGCAAAAGCAATCGCGAAGAATAAGTTAAAGGCTAAAAAGACGACATTGTACAAAATGGTGTTTCTAGTAATTAACCAAGCATCTTTTGACGCAAATAAAAATTTAAAGTTTTCAAAACCAACCCAAGGACTTTCTCTTAGACTAGCTAAGAAACCATCTGGTGAAATATGAAAATCTTTAAATGCGACCACATTGGCTAAGACTGGTATATAGAAGAAAAATATAAACCAGATAAATCCTGGTAACGCCATAAGGATTAAGGCCTTATAACGCCATACATTTTGAAAAAACCCGTTTTTCTTCTTCATTCGTTTCGCTCCTTTCATAAATATAATAGCGTTTTCATAATATCTTTTTAAGGAACAAATTATAGGATTTGAGAAACAAATTATAGATTTTGTGTCATTTTAAGGTAAAAATTTACCGAAATGACTGTTCTTTGTGAAAACGTTTATCTGATATTTTTTTTACAACTGTTTAAGAACCTTAAAAACAATTGGCTAAACCTCACTCATAAAGCGATTTTGCTAGCGTGTATTTGTTTTATAAAATCTGAGAACTTGATAGTTTCACAAAGGATATCCTCTAATTATTTTTGAGGAGGACTATTTTTGAATTTTATCCGTAAAAAACACTAGAGCAATTCGTTTAATTGTAGTTTATTTTTTTGCAGTTTTAATGCAAGCTGGTTCTTTATTATTACTAGCTATTTCACTACTATTTTTCTATTTGCCTTTATGCACACACAATATGTTGGATTTCTTGTTATAAATCAAAAAGAGTTGACGACATAGGTCATTTTGACTTATGTCGTCAACTCTTAAATTTTCAGCTAATTAGTCGTTCTAAAACAATCGATTTTGTTTACTCCTCTTTTTCTTTGTTTCTCTTTATAACATAGAGAATTAATACAATTAAGATCAGTCCTACACCCAGATACGCAAATATTTTTTGGACTTTTTCTCCTGTTTTTGGTAAATAGGATGATTTAGACGTTTCTTTCTTGTTTATGGCAATTTCATTTTTACTATTTTTTGTAGGTTTGTTCTGGTCTGTAACAACTTTTTTTGTTTCCTTTTTATTTTTCGCTGGTTCTTCAGGCGTAATGGGCACTTCTGGTTCTTCTGGTGGATTGATGCCATCACCTACTTTGGCTTTGTTGAGAATGATTTCGCCTGCCTTGGCTTCTTCATTAACGATCACTTTAAAACGAATACTCCGTTCTTTCATATCGGTGATACTTGGGTATTCCGCTGTGATTGTGCCGTTAGTTTCTTTCAAGCTGGTTGGCTGGGGTTCATCACCGACACTTGTTAGGCTATCTTTGACATACGTCAGTCCTTTTGGTAGTTGGTCTGTGATAACTACTTTGTTTAGGACACCATTTTCGATGGTGTTGCGGAAACTGATTGTGTATTCGATCGCTTCCCCTAGTTTTGGTTTAGCGTTATTAACAGTTTTTGTTGCGGTTAATTTGCCTTCTTTTACTTGAGGTGTGATTGGTTCTTCGGGCGTAATGGGCACCTCTGGTTCTTCGGGTGGATTAACTGTGTCATCTACTTTGGCTTTGTTGAGAATTGTTTCGCCTGCCTTAGCTTCTTCGTTAACGATCACTTTGAAACGAATACTCCGCTCTTTTGTATCAGTGATACTTGGGTATTCCGCTGTGATTGTGCCGTTGGCTTCTTTCAAGCTGATTGGTTTTGGTTCATCACCGACACTTGTTAGGCTATCTTTGACATACGTCAGCCCTTTTGGTAGTTGGTCTGTGATAACTACTTTGTTTAGGACGCTGTTTTCGATGGTGTTGCGGAAGCTGATGGTGTATTCGATAGTTTCGCCTAGTTTTGGTTTAGCGTTATTAACAGTTTTTGTTGCTGTTAATTTGCCTTCTTTCGCTTCTGGTACCACCGGCACCTCTGGTTCTTCGGGCGGATTAACTGTGTCATCTACTTTGGCTTTGTTGAGAATTGTTTCGCCCGCTTTCGCTTCTTCGTTAACGATCACTTTGAAACGAATACTCCGTTCTTTCATATCGGTGATACTTGGGTATTCCGCTGTGATTGTGCCGTTGGCTTCTTTCAAGCTGGTTGGTTTTGGTTCATCACCGACACTTGTTAGGCTATCTTTGACATACGTCAGTCCTTTTGGTAGTTGGTCTGTGATAACCACTTTGTTTAGGACGCCGTTTTCGATGGTATTGCGGAAGCTAATTGTGTACTCGATAGTTTCGCCTAGTTTTGGTTTAGCGTTATTAACGGTTTTTGTTGCGGTTAATTTGCCAGTTACTTGTTCGTCCGCAATTTTTGCTTCTACTACATTAGAAGTTTCGTTGACTTTTGCAGATGTTAAAATATCTACTGCCTCAACGGTTGCGCTATTAGGCACTAATTCATTTGCTTTTGCTCGTTCATTTATCTGCGCTTTAAATTCGTAAATTGTTTCAGCTGTATCAGCTTTGTAGCTACCTCCTTGTGTAGCAGTTGCGCCATTGCCGACACGGACTATAATTTGTTTATTGGTTTCATCATATTCAGCTTGATCATCGCCTGAAGCATCCGTTTTTTCACCAGAATTTGGTCCACTAATAATTTTTAAAGAGCCTGGCAAATAATTTAAGCGACCATCTAGTGCATCCTTCGAGACTGAATTTATCGCTTCTGAATCAGCTTTTGTATTTTTTAGTGAGACACGATACGTGATTGTTTCACCAACTTTGTAAGTTTCTTTTGGTTCCACAATTTCTTTCTTAATTTCAAATTCAGGTGTTTCTGCGTTTACAGCAAAACCAATCGCATTCGTAGAATAATCGTCACCACTACTTGTTGTTCTAAAATTAATTTGGTTTTGTCCAGCATTTAAAACACCTTCGGGAATTGCCATACGATCGATATCAATATCTAAAAAATTAGGATGATCCGGCGCAAATTTCCCTGGATACTTGTCTACCATATGTTCATCGTTATCTGTCACAGTTGCGTTCATAGCATTGTTAACTGGATTGAGCGTGTTCGAAATATTTACCCAAGTTCCTGCACTATTTTTAATTTGTGCGTTGTCTCCAGTCCAGTATTTATCTCCTTGAACAGTAAACCAGGTCACAATTGGATCAAGATTTCCTTGTTTTGCTGTTAAAAAGTTGCTCATAGTAAATTCATTATTGGTTCCAGCAGCATTACCACGTGCTCCATAGTAAATACTAAAAGCTCTTGACTTACTTGCCTGATCCTTTGTAACAACAAACAAACTCCAACCACTAAAGTTATAATATTGATATTGACCATTTAAACTACTTGTCATAGGAATATCTGCCAACGTATAACTCCCTGTCGCACTTTTATCCCCTTGTAAAATTGAAGTTACATCTGCATAATTAGAAAATCCAGTGTTATTGTACCCGAAACGTTGTCCTGGGTTTGTTGCATCTTGATCGATACGATGGTACCTTTGGGGCGAAACACGCTGTACGGTTCCATTTGGTGTTGTAAATTGAACTGGTGCACTAATTTCTTCATCAGAAAGATTTGTTCCGTAAGCAGGGCCTTTATATCTAGATGCACTCCAAAATAAGCCCGCCCAAGCAATCTCTTTTGCACCATTTAAATCAATATAAGCCCGACTAGAGTTATACGTATTTGGATCATTGTCAACATCTGCAAATTCTAAAGGAAAATTGTTAATTGCATAACCACTACTTGCTCCTCGTGTGTTTAAAAATGTTTGCGCAGCCGCCGTATTTTCATTCGCAATTTTTAAGTTGGTATTTCCCGTTGAAAAAAGTTCTCCTTTATGAACGCTTTGATAAATCGGCGTATTAAACCCCCGACCAGGTGTTGGTGGCACTAACGGACCAGTAGGTTGCGCCTTTAATGGAGGTTGCTCAGGACTTTCGGTAGCCTGCGTTAGTGCTGTCTCTTGAATACTTTCTGTCGCCTTTCCTGCTTCAGGCTTTGTTTCGTTACTAGTAGTTGCGGTCATTTCATTTGTAGAAGAGACTGTTTCGTTTGCCTGATTTTCTACTTTTGTTTCTGAAGTTTCCTGTTTTTCCTTCGAAACCGACTCTTTATCTGCTAGTATATCTTTACTAGGTAAATCAATTACTAGTGTTCCTTTTTCATTATCTTCTATTAGTACGCTGACCAATAACTTGCTCGACGATTTTGTAGTTATTTGCCCATTTATGGTAATCTTTCTTGTCGAATTTGGTTGAAGGTTAAGCAGTTTAATATCGGTTGTTTGATCTTTCTCATTTGTTTCAACCTTTGCTTGTTCTTCTAAAGACGTAGGTCCTCGCTCTTCGCTTAAAGTATCTAATACAAATTTGATTGGACTATCATTGTTATTTTTTTGTTTTAAAATGAGATCTTTGATTGGTACATCTCGCGTATTTGTTACTTCGTAAGTGACCGTTTTAATATCTTCTTGAGACGATGTATCTTCTATTTTCCCTATTACTTTGAGCCCGTCTTTTTCAACAGTCTTCTCAGCATCACTTGTTACTTCTTGAGCAAATGCGTTCATCATTGGTAACAAATTTAAAATAAACAGCATGGTAATCATAAGGTAACTCACAAAATTTTTAACTGCTTTATTCATTTACATTCTCCTTCGTTCTTTTCATTTACTTAAACAAATCATCTTCAAACAACTTTTACAATTACTAATTGTTTCTCAACATCCACCTCCATAAAATACTTTTCAACCTTCAATTCTTTCTTTATTTAGCTACAACAACTTTTTTTAACGTACGATTTTCCGTTTCTCCTTATAATCAAAAAGTAACACATTATATTAGCTAAAAAAAGAAAAAAACCCGATATTTCAACAAAAAATCGTGAATTAAATAACACGTTTTATATGAAGCAAATATATTGACTTTCCCTAAAAAAATACAAATATAGGTAAGTTCTAGCTTTAAGAGTAATTTTTTTATTGTTTTCCCTTTAATAACATTCGTTCTAAATTGTTTTAAAAACTAAAACTTTTTTCATGTAATTTTCATTACATTTACCAAAAAAAGAAACTAGCTTAGCTACATTTGCTATTGCTAGTTCCTTTTTTTAATTATTTTACTTTTCCCCTAAAATTTCAATCCAACCATAATAATATTCAATATATTGATTTTCCTCTTCTAGTTGTGTCAAGATATGCTCTCCGACAACGATGCCTGTTTCAAATCCTTGTTTTGCTAAACGCTTTTTTACTTCTTCGATATTATTCAAACGGGTATCTTGTGTATTGACTTTTAAAATAAAGCCTTTGTATTGGCTACTTGATTCTTTGAGCCAAATCACTTTATCTAAACTTTTTTTATTCACATGATTTGCCAAACAAATCCCATACGTCAGTTCATTGGATTCACTTAAATCCCCGTAAATACCTAAAGTTGAAATGTGTTCCATGTAAACTTTCATCTCTTCTGGATCCTCAATATCAACAACAACAATTTTATCAAAAGGAATTGGTTCATCTGAAAAAACCAATGTTTCTAAATCAATTAACGCATGTAAATGTAATTTTCTTTTCTTGATTTCTTTGTATTTATGTTGAAGCCTTTTTATTTCTTGCCCCAGTTGTTCTTCTGTTGCTTCCATGGTGGCATAGAGATCGGTAGGTGTCTTTTTATATAAATTCAACATATCTTTGATAGGAATCCCCATTTTTCGATAAAAATCAATATCATATATTTTGAACAAATCTTCTAAATCAAAGGTTCGATATCCGTTTTCTTCATTGCGTGTTGTACTAATCAACCCTTGCTCGTCCCAATAACGAATCGTGGACTTAGGGATATTTAACAACTCAGAAACATCTTTTATTGTGTAATTTTTTTCCATCCTGTTCCCTCCATCAAAAAGTTTAGCATTTCTACTGTTGACATTCAAGTTACTTGAACGTGTACAATGACTCTTTGTAACAGCTAAAACGGTATTGTTTAAGGAGGAAATTTCATGAAATTAATGAAAGAGTTTATTAAAGAAAATAAATGGATTGTTCTTGCGACAACTTTAACCATCTGTTTGCAAATCGCAGGAACCCTTGGCGTCCCTAAATTAGTTGGCAAGTTGATTGATGTGGGCATCGTTAGCGGTGACCAACAAGTAATTAAAACGATTGGCATACAAATGTTTCTTGTGGCATTCATTGGAACAATTGCCGCAATTATTTCTAGCTATTTGTCTGCTTTAGTAGCTGCTAAATTTGGTTTTCAAGTTAGAGGATTGTTCTTTAAAAAATTTCAACAATTCTCGATGAAAAATGTTGATAAGTTTGGTTCAAATTCTTTGCTAACTAGAATGACCAACGATGTAGATAATGTTCAAACAATGATTGTGCTATTTTGCCAATTAATCTTTCCAGCGCCTATTATTAGTTTATTTGCCTTAGTGATGACATTTTCTTATTCAGTTTCACTCGCTTGGGTAACATTGGCTTCCATCGTATTTTACTTAGTCGTTGTTTATTTTTTAATGAAAAAAGGTACCCCTTTATCTTTAAAAATTCAACCAAAAATGGATCGAATTACTACGACTTTACGAGAGTTCTTTACTGGAATTAATATGATTCGTGCGTTCAATAATCAAGACTTTGAAGAGCAGCGAACCAATCAAACATTTAAAAATTATGCTGAACGCATGAGTAAAGTGAATCAAATCTTTGCTTGGATTACTCCCGTTGCCTTTTTATTAATGGGCGTTGTGTACGCCTCTATTTTGTGGTTTGGCGGTAATTTAGTTGCAGTAGGCACCCTACAAATTGGCACCGTTACAGCTGTGATTGAATATACCCTTCTAACTTTGGCCTACTTAATGATCGCGGCTATGGTATTAGTTGTCATTCCACGGTCCGTTGCTTCCTTGAATCGCTTGCAAGAAGTTTTGTCAGAAGAAATTGAAATTAGCGATCCTCACACTGAAGCAACCATTGCTTATCATCCTGAGAAAGCCTTGATTTGCTTCGATCACGTCACGTTTCAATACACAGAAACAGCTGATCCTGTTTTAGAAAATGTTAGTTTTGTTATTCCTAAAGGAAAAACAACGGCGATTGTTGGTGCAACTGGCGCTGGTAAAAGTACTTTAGTTAAGTTACTTTTACGAATAAATGATGTCACAGCCGGCACGATTAGCTATTCTGGCACAGATATCCGCTCATTATCTCAGCAAACGATTCGCCAAGTCATCAGTTATGTGCCACAAAAAGCCTTTCTTTTCAGTGGGACAATCTTATCAAACTTATTAATGGGAAATGCCAAAGCAACTACAGAAGAAATAAGAACGGCACTAGAAATTTCACAATCTTCTGAATTTATCGATTCCTTACCACAAGGGATTGAAAGTTTCGTAGCACAAGGCGGGTCCAACTATTCTGGTGGTCAAAAACAAAGAATGTGTATTGCACGAGCCTTAATCAAACCGGCAGACGTTTATATTTTCGATGATAGCTTTTCCGCATTAGATTACAAAACTGACGCCGCTCTACGTGCCGCTTTACATGCACAAATGTCGGACAAAACTTTACTCATTGTTGCTCAACGGTTAAGTACAATCATGAACGCTGACAACATTATCGTCCTAGATGAAGGAAGGATTGTTGGTCAAGGCACCCACGCTGATTTACTTACCACTAATAGCTATTACCAAGACTTTGCTAAATCGCAAGGTATCTTACCCAAGTAATTAAAGAAAGGATGTGACTGCTTGAAAGAAAGTTTTCTTTTCAAGCCATACAATGAAAAAAACAATGAATCTTCAAAGCTTTAAACGTTTCTGGAAAATGATTAAACCTGAGCATCCAATCTTTTATGGTCTAATGATCTGCAGTTTAATTGGAAACTTATTAATTGTTGCCATGACCTATATTATGGCAATCGGGATTGATAACCTCTTAGAAGCTATCAAGCGTGTCGGGCTCAAAGGTATGACACTTCCTTTAGTTGAAGAAGCGCTCTTAGGTCCCGTCTTACTTTTAATTCTCTTTTCAATCATTAGTAGTATCACTTCTTTTATTCAGGAACGAGCAATGGCTTCTTTAAGCGAACGGGTTACTTTAAGAATTAGAAAAGAAGTGACAAAAAAGTTTAAAACTTTACCAATGGCCTTCTTTGACAATCACCAAGTGGGCGATATCATTAGTCGTTCAACAACTGGCTTAAACCAATTGTCACAAGTTCTTTTAACAGGCATCAACCAATTTTTCACTTCCGTCGTGACTATCCTTTTTGCAGGAATCATGTTGTTCTATATTGATGCAAAATTAACCATTTTAGTGTTGCTGCTAATTGGCGGCAGTACTTTCATGACGACAAAAATTGCGAATAAAAACAAGGTGTTTGCTGATCAAAGTCAAGCTGAATTAGGTCAATTAAATAATAAGATGGAAGAATATTTAGCAGGAAATTTGGTCACAAAAACCTTTAATCAACAGCAAAATGCTGAAAAAACAATTGATGCTGTTAATCAACAACATTATCGTGCCTTTAAAAAAGCACAGTTTCTAAATTTTGCGATTTATCCAGCTATTCGTTTTATTAATCAGTTGGCTTTTATTATCAGTGCTATCTTAGGCGCAATGCTCGTTTTATCTGGTGGTATTACGATTGGTTTCTTGCAAGCGTATTTGCAATATATCAACCAAATTTCTGAGCCGATTTCTACCGCTTCTTATGTCATTAACTCAATTCAAGCAGCGATGGCTTCCATTGATCGGATTTTTGTTATCTTAGATGAAGCTGATGAACAGCCAGAAGCAACTCATTTAGAAACTATTTCTTCTCCTAAAGGAGCCATTGAATTTAAAAATGTTCAATTTGGCTACACACCAGAAAAAATTTTAATGAAGAATGTTGATTTTTCTGTTCAACCGAAAAAAACAGTGGCCATTGTAGGACCCACCGGCGCTGGTAAAACAACATTAGTCAACTTATTAATGCGTTTCTATGAAATAAATCAAGGTGCCATTACTTTTGATGGAATTGATATTACGAAACTTTCTCGACAAAATCTAAGAAATTTATTTGGCATGGTTTTACAAAACACTTGGCTATTTGAAGGAACCGTAGCAGATAATATTGCCTATGGAAAAAAAGATGCTTCTCGTGAAGAAATAATTGAAGCAGCTAAAATTGCTCAATGTGATCATTTTATTCGGACCCTTCCTCAAGGATATGACACAATTATTTCTAGCGAAAATGGTGCATTATCACAAGGGCAACAACAGTTATTAACCATCGCCCGAATCATTTTAGCAAATCCGCCCGTTGTTATTCTCGATGAAGCAACTTCGAGTGTGGACACACGAACAGAAGCCCATATTCAAAAAGCGATGGAAACTGTCACAGAAAATCGAACAAGCTTCGTTATCGCTCATCGATTATCCACAATTGAAAATGCTGATTTAATTTTAGTGATGAAAAATGGCGATATTATTGAAAAAGGAACGCATCAGGAACTATTACAAGCTCCGACTCTTTACGCCAGCTTATATAATAGTCAATTTCAAACCACTTAAAAAGAACTGGAACAAGTCATTCTTCTTTTGACTTGTTCCAGTTCTTTTATTGCTTAGAAATATTGAATTCCCATCGCTTTTTTGACTTCTGTTAAGGTTTGTGCTGCCACTTTTTCAGCAGCAAGACTTCCTTTATGCAACATTTCCATAATCGCTTCTGGATTTTTAGCCAGCTCTTCACGACGTCGACGAATCGGTGCGAGTTCTTCTTCTAGGACATCAATTAAGTAACGTTTAATTTTCACATCTCCTAAACCGCCATGACGATAGTGCTCTTTTAATTCTTCAATATATTCTTTCTCTTTCCCAAAGACATCCAAGTAAGTAAAGACCATATTTCCTTCAACTTGTCCTGGGTCCTCTATACGAATATGATTTGGATCGGTATACATACTCATTACTTTTTTCTGTACCACTTCAGCTGGATCTGAAAGATAAATACCATTGCCTAAAGACTTACTCATTTTTCCGTTGCCATCAATTCCTGGCAAGCGTCCCATGCCTTTTGGTGGTAACACAGCTTCCGGTCTAACTAAAACTTCACCGTACGTCTGATTAAAACTATGCACAATTTCTTGCGCTTGTTCCAACATTGGTTTTTGGTCTTCCCCAACTGGGACTAAGTTCGCTTGAAAGGCAGTAATATCAGCAGCTTGTGAAACGGGATAAATAAAGAATCCTGTCGGAACACCTTCCCCAAATTTTTTTTGCTCAATTTCTGCTTTGACCGTTGGATTCCGACGAACACGTGACGTGGTCACTAAATTTAGATAGTACATTGTTAATTCAGCTAACTGTGGAATTTGCGATTGGATAAAAATTGTTGTTTTCGTAGGGTCTAAACCAACTGCTAAATAGTCCAAAGCAACTTCTAAAACATTGGCTGAAACTTTTTCGGGATTTTTTGCATTATCTGTCAATGCTTGTAAATCTGCAATCATGACAAATAATTGATTTGTAGGGTCTGCTTGCATTTCTACTCGTTTTTTTAAGGAACCTACGTAATGTCCTAGGTGCAATTTACCAGTTGGACGATCACCTGTTAAGATAGTATTCATTGTCTACACACCTTTATCGTTTACTTTCATTTATTATTTTACCTTGTTTTAAAAAGAATGAATAGTAGGCAATAGAATATTTATTGATTCTAGATAATCGAAGAGACTAGAAAGATTGCAAGGTACAGCAATTCTTGTTCCAATCTCTTCAAACAGTTCGTTTATTTTGTGACTTTAATTGAAAATTGTGCAGTCACTACCAGTAAAACTTTGCTTGTTACTTTGATTTGATAATTTCCTGCAGCAGTCGTTGCTTCTGTCCTAATCAGACCGTTTTCATCTACACTTACTGTATTGCCAGCATCTGGTGTAACCAACTCATACGTTACTTGCGAGCTCCAAGCATCCGTTTCTGTGTGCGGCGCTTGACCAATCACTTTAGATTGAATTTGATAATTTTCGCCTGATTTTATAGTGGCTGTTTCTGTAGCAAATTGAATTCTTTCAGGAATCGCATGAGTTTGCACGACTTGGAAGATTTTTCGTTCATCAGGATTCGCAATTCCTATTTTTTCTTCTACTGCAGCAGGGAACTGGTAAGTACCTGGCGGGCTACTTGGCGAATAATTACTAACATCGTCATCCCAAGAAATAACCTTCAATTTCGTTTCGCTACCATCATCTAATTTTGCAATTACTTCAGTTGGCAAATTCAGTTCGCCTCGCGAAGTGCCTGTTAGTCGATCCAGCGTAGGCAATTCCTTGAATCCAACAATATGTTTAGCGGTGACTTTTACATTGGCAATAATTGGCATTGAGACACCTGCTGCTCGTCCTACAACAGTGAATGTTCCTTCTTTTTGATAAGAAGATGCTGGAACTTCTGACCAATTGACAGTCACTTCTCGTTGTGAACCATCCGAATAAAAAATAGTTGTTTTTTCTGGTAGATTAGGGGCTTGACCCGCTTCTGTCGCAACCTCAATCGACTCATGTTTAACTTCGAAAACATTCGATAAAACAATTTTAGGAGCTAAACTATACTCTGTTAGCTGTTGACCAGTTGGCAAGGTCAATTTACCTGCTAAAAAGTCTTGATAGGCCTTTTGTGCGCCTTCTTTTGAAAAAGCATCAAACCCAGCATTATCAGAATCATAACCAGGCAAACGACTGTCTGTAATCGCTAATAAGAAACTTAACTTGGCTGGAATTTTCTCACCACTTTGAATTAGCTTCCGTAGATAGTTACTAATATCAATAGAGATTGTATTTTGATTATTCATAATTGAGCTATTTGTAAAAGATTGTCGAGCAATAAATTCTTCATTTGGTACATTTAAATTATTTGGACCATTGTTCCAAGTAATGGTGTTACTCATCCAATTAGTATCTGTTCCATAAACATCTACTTGGAACTGCGTATTTTTCAAACGTTCATCATTTGTATTTCCAGCACCATTCCACGCATCATAACGCATCACATTTAGTTCTAAATTGGCACTTTTTAGTGATTGATAGTTCTTCAATTCTTGTGTATCAATTTCAACGTAAATCCGGCGATTATACCCCGCAGAACTAGCATTTTTTAATTTTAATGCGTAATTGCCCGTATAGTTTACTCCATAAGGATATTTATAGGCGTCTCCTGAACTAATGGCAGCAGTACCGCCTGCTATAGCAGAGTATGCTCGGTTACCATCACTCTTTTGAACATAGGCAGTTTGAGCTGTTTTTAGTTTAACGGTGTCTTTTCCTTCACCAAGTTCACCCTCAAAAGAGACCTTGGCTGTTACTTTGACAGCATCTATCGGTAAGCCGATAACTGTTGCTGCAACTTCAACTGTGCCTGCTGTATTAATTTTTTCTTGAGGGATTGCTTCCCATTGTAACTTAAATTCTTTTTTGCCTGTCGCAACCACTTCTTCATTAACGACTTCTTCGTACGTTAATTCAACTTGCTCTGGCAAATTAGGATACACACCTGTTGCCGAACTAATTTCTAACACTTGATTTTGATAACGAATACTTTTTTCAATTGTGGATGCTTGTTGCGCACCAATATCTAAAACTTTATTTTTCAAGCTATTTCCAAAGAAGTCTTCGGCCGCACTGTTCACTTCCGACAAGCCTTTACCAATCGCTGGAGAGGTTTCTTTTAATTGGAACATTTGTGCTCGCTGACGTAAGCGTTCTTTGGAAGTAAATTCAACCACATTATCTTTTGTTGGTTTCAATGTCGTAAATTCTTGCTCTGCCAACTCTTTCACTTTTTCAGGGTTATCTGTGATTTCTAATTGTGGTTTTTCAAAAATGTTTCCACTTGATACTAATTTTTCAACAGTTGCACCACTTTTTTCTGTAGCAATTTCTTTTGGCCAAATAACATTATTTTTGAAATATTTTTCTGGATTATCGACCATTTTACGTTCAATTGGTTGTGTCCCATTTGTTGGATAATTAGATAAGAATTTTAATTGTCCGGTACCTTCTTTGTATAAAATATTATTGTAAAAATTGGCTACTGTACCACTGTTGTCAGAACTATTTCCTTCACCAAATAATGACGTTGAAATACCGTCGCCAACATAAATCGTATTATTGTGGATAGTTGGCATTGCCGCTCCATCATTTTTCACCCAATAATGGAAAATGCTTTGTTCTTTATAATTGTAGCCACCAGCTCCGCCTGGATTGTCTTTACCTGTTCCTCGGTTACCACCGCCGTCATTAGCTGAGATATTGTAACGAATAACCGAATTTTTTTGATCAGACATAAGCAATAAAAAGCCGCCAGTATTATGATGTGAATAGTTATATTGATAAATAACATTTTTTGACTGCATGTCCACATCATAAGCTTCGGCATCGTTAAATCCATATTTGATTCCGTATACTTCGTTATATTGGAACAGTCCGTCATCTACAGACATTGCCCAAACGCCCGCGTAATTTTGTGTACCATAATCGGCATTGCACATTCGGACAGCAACATTTCCTTCGACGACACCGCCACTTTTGGCTTCTGACAAGACAATCCCGTCGCCAGCAATATCTTCTAAATAGTTATTACGAATCGTAATATTAGAAAACGTTTTGTAGAAAGTGTTGCCTCTTGAGGTATCTGAATCAGCTTTTGTTCGAATTCCTTCAAGTCCCACTCGTTGAATCACATTATTTTCAATCAAAATATTATTAAATCCAGTCGTTGTTCGATGATCATTGGCTGCTGTTACTACATTGCCATTCTCATCAAACCAACTTCCTAAAACAATAATTCCACCTACCGCTTTTAATCGTTTGGTTGCAGTATTCCCACTTAGATTCAAATAATATTCTGTTTGAACGTCATGAACATAGTTATTCCGTATCGTGACACTATTGAACGTTCGATTTTGTTCATATCCTAGGACTAATATCCCCGCTCTTTGAGCATCTCCTGGTTTCTTATAGCCTTCGAGATTATCTAGCTCTGGTGTATTTGTCACTTCTAAGTTTGAAATATCCCAATATTCTTGGTTCACTAACTGTACGGCCCCTGAGATTGCACGTTTGAAAGTCCCTGTGCTGTAGGTGCCACCACCGTTAATAATCGGACGCCGTGTGGTTTCAAAAATGGTTTCTCCTTTGTCATTCGTATCATAAAAATCAATGACAATCTTTTGTGCCGCTGTCCCATTCCCTTTTGGATGCAACAATTGGTTATTCCAGGTACTTTGCGCATTCAGCAAAAGATGGTCGCCTGGCTGAAACTCCGTCTGATTCACTTTTTCAAAATCACGCCAAGCACTGGCTGGAGACTGCCCATCATTGGCATTATTTCCTCCTTCCCCATCCACATAGTAGGTCGTTCCATTTTGAGCGACACCTACTGAACGAAAAAGTAACGGTTGATCACTCACTGTTTCCCCATAAGCAGGAAGACTAAATAATTGAAGCTGGGAAAAAACAAACAAAATAGAAAGGAAAATGGTTACACTTTTAAAATACGCTTTTTTTCTCATTTTCTGCTCCTTAACTGTTTTTATTTTGATAATTTTGAAAAAACTTTTCTCTGTCTTTCTCCAACAAGTCCACTTTAGTTGCTTGTTGATACGTAGCTAATTTCTCTTTGTAACATGTGTTGATATAGGCATTTTTGCCAAATTGTGGTGCTTCTTCAAACTGTAAAAGTTGCCCTCCTTCCTTATTAAAAATATAAAAGTATTGGTTTTCGTGGTATCCTTTCACCACGGTACCAACAGCTTTTTCACTAAGAATCTCCCCAACAGACAACGAATAAATATCCTCTTTTTGGATTTCTGCACTCTTCAATTGATACGATTCAATAACAAGATTAGGTAATTTATTTTGCCACTCCAATAACGTCTCCTCATAAGATAGATTCGGAGAGATTGCTTCGGCTATTTTTTCTAATTCTGCTTGCTTACCTGAAAAATTTGGAATTTCAATTGCTTCAACAAAGTAATCGGTCTTTTTATATTTATCATCCAATTGCTCAAAGGCCTGCCGCAATTCTTTTTGCGTTGGCTTTTCTTTCTCCATTAATTTCTCTTTTATTTGGTCCTGTAATTGTTGATCTTTTGCATCTAAAAATTGCCAGAGCGTTAAACTGCTCTTTTGGTCTTGCCATTCTTTTTTTTCTTGCCCAAATGTTTGTGAGTGGGCTATTTCTAACTCCGTTGCCAGCTGTTTAATCATTTTATGTTGTACTAAATCCTCCGTTGCAACCTTCAGTAGTTCCTGAGTGGGTGATTTTCCGTTATACGTTTTGCGCCAGAAATTTTTCCCAAACGAAGTTAAATTATTCTGATCAGAGAATTGCTTCGCTACACGATTCATATTTTTATCGCCATAAACAATTAATTCTTCGACTTGGATTGCTTCGTTATTAATCATACTTTGCTGGCTGGTAGTAAAAATAACGAGCACAAAAATAGCACCTATCAAAAAGCTACTTAAAATAATTATTTTTTTCTTCATTCGTTCGCTCCCTCCACTTTAATAAACAAGGCAAGAACAAAATAAGCAACCCCACCTTCATTCATTTTCCTGAAAATCGAGATTACTTATTAGGTAAAAATTATTTATTCTTTTTTTGCTTTTCATGCAATTTCCCAGTATTTAAATAAATAATCCCTAGGAAAAGGACAGGGGTTACAACAAACCCAAACTGTGGCTTCAAAAACATCATTGCAAACATTGAGAATAGTAAAAAAACATTTAGACAGCTGACATACCATTTCCGCAGCCCATAGTAAACAGAAATCCGAAACACATCTTTAAAAGAAGCTTGCGGATTTCGTACTTGAAAATACCAACCATTCAGCATAATAGCTAACCCAAAAATTAGCAGAAGGACCATCAATGGAATAAACCATTTACCAATCGTTGTTTTGGCAAAAAAGAATATATCTGTCACACTGATGATGCTACTTCCTAAGCCTAGCAAGCTGATAAGAAAGCCTCTTAACCCAAACTGACGAAACTTTTGGAAAAAAGTTTTAAATGGATCCAGCTCCTTTTCTTCTTTAAAAGTATCGATTAAGCCTAAAAGTGCAATCATCCCTGCCCCCATCGGCAACAACGTTACTACAAAAAGTGGGAGGTTTCGTGGATCAATGTCTAAGCTAATCACCGCTATGAAAAAAGGAATGTTCACTAAGAGAAGCCCTAGATTACCGATAAATAAAATGTAAAGCCAGCGAAAAATTTTCATATAGATATTATTATCAAAGGTTTGCTTAGTAAACATTCAAACTTCCTCCTAATTCTTCATTCCAGATGTAGCAATACCTTCAACAAAGTATTTTTGCATTGCTAAAAAGACAATCCCTACTGGTAAAATAGAAACCACTGATGCGGCCATGATTAAGGCATATTCAGCATCAAATAAACCGACGAACATTTTCAAACCTAACTGAATCGTTTTATTCTCAGTAGAAGATAAATAAATGAAAGGTCCCATATAGTCATTCCATGTATTCACAAAAGTAATAATCGTGAGACTGGCTAAAGCTGGTTTGGTTAATGGTAAAATAATTTTCCAATAAATTCCCCACTCACTTAACCCATCAATCCGCGCACTTTCACATAGTGAATCTGGAATACTACTGTAATATTGTTTCAGTAAAAAGACTCCAAATGCATTAAATGCTTGTAATAAAACAAGTGACCATAACGTGTCAGTCAAACCTAATTGACGCATCATAATAAATTGTGGAATCATATACGATTGCCAAGGAATAGCAATTGTTGCGATGTACGTAATAAAAAGTGTATCTCTTCCTCTAAAATTCATTTTTGAAAAGCCATATGCTGCAAAACTTGAAGTAAATAGTTGAATAATCGTAATCACAATACTTAAAAATAACGTATTTTTAAAGAAAGTTAACAATGGAATGCGTTCCCAAATAACGGAATAGTTTTCTGGATGCCAACTTTTAGGAATCCATTGAATTGGAATGGTGAAAACTTCATTGTTTGTTTTAAATGATGCTGAAACCATCCAAATGAAAGGCACCAAAGTAATTAACGAAAGTAAAGTTAAGAGAATGATTACAAGGATCCCACCAGGTGTGACTTTTTCTGCTTTTTTCGTTTTTGCTTTTCGAGTATTTTCTTTTTTTGAAAAAGTTGCTTCCATCTTTTCTCCTCCTAAACTTTCTCTTGATGTTGATTCCATTTAAATTGAGCCACAGTAATCGCTAGAACGATGATGAATAAGACCATCGCAATGGCTGATGCATAACCAAAATTAAATTTGACAAAGGCTTCATTGTAAATTTCATAAACTAACACATTCGTTGCACGTCCTGGTCCACCACCAGTCATAACTTGAACTAAGTCAAAAACTTTGAAACAGTTAATTACAAGCATGATAGTCACGAAAAAGGTCGTTGGTCGTAATGAAGGTAAGGTAACATTTAAAAATTGATTCCATTTACCCGCGCCATCCATTGACGCTGCTTCATATAATTCTCTTGGCACACTTTGTAAACCAGCTAAATACAAAATCATATAATACCCCATAAAGCGCCACACACTAACGATGATAATTGCTGGTAAAGCCCAAGTAGAACTAGATGTCCAGCCAGGAGGATTTTCAATAAATAATTTCAAAAATTGATTAATTGGTCCCATCGTTGGATGAAATAGCATATTCCAAACGACCGCAATCGCAACTAATGACGTTACATAAGGAAAGAAAAAAGCCGTTCTAAAAAATTTCATCCCTCTAATTTTACGATTCAACAAAATCGCTAGTCCTAATGAGCAAATCAATGTTAACGGAACAACACCAATCGTATAGATAAATGTTTGTTTTAACGAAATCCAAAACGTATCATCATGAATCATTTTGGTGAAATTTTTCATTCCGACAAATTCAGGAGTTGAAAAAGAATCCCAACTCATAAAAGCTAAAATCAGTGAACAGATAACCGGGATTAAAGTGAAGAGGAAAAAGCCAATAAAGTTTGGTGCGATAAAAGATAACGCAGTCCACGTATTTTTTCGTCTCAATTTATTTGCTGTTTTTGTTTTTGAAGTAATTTCCATAATTGTATTCTGTTAAGTGAACTTAACAGGCCCTCCTTCCAAACTCAAGCTACATTCTTTATTTAAAAAAATAAGCTGAAATTCATTGTAGGTTACTCATTTCAGCTTATTTTTTTCATCAATCTTTTGTGTTTTTGCAGGAAATAATAGTTAGTCTATCTCTGCTTTGACACGTTTTTCCATGTTAGCAATACCATCTTTTGGTTTTTCGTCGCCGACCATAATTAAATCATGTTCTTCTTGTAATACTTTATCAATTGCGGCACCGTTTTTATCAGATGGGAATTCTAAATTAATTGTATCTGGGTTAAAGGCTTTTTGTGAGACTTCATCTGAAGGCATTCCTTTTCTTGCAAAGTAGATTTTATCAATTTCATCTGTTTTATAAGAAGGAACCACTCCTACTTCTGCTAAAAGTTTTGCACCTTCTTTACCTGAAGCAAAGTCTAAGAATTTTTGAGCAGCTTTTTGTTTTTTACTGTTTTTATTAATTGCAAAACTTGTCGGTGAGCCAAAGGTAGTTGCTTTGCCTTTTTCTTGTTGTGGTATTTCGGCAATCCCCCATTCGACATTTGTTTTGCCATCATCAATGTTGGTTAATAAAGTCCCCATGTACCAGCTACCCATGTACATCATCGCCGCTTTTGAATTTTCAAATTGTGATTGATACGTTACTTTTGTTGATTTTGCTGTTCCAAAATCCATTTGTGATTGATCTTTTTGCATTCTCAATGCGCGATCATAGTAAGTTTCCATATAATTGTATTTCGGTTCAATTAAATTGGCATTGTTTTGAGCAGCGGCAATTGCTTGAACCGTTGAGCGCCAAGTATGTTGATAGGCACCATATACTTGTTCTTCTGGTTTAGATAATTTTTTCGCTAACGCTTCATATTCATCCCAAGTTAAGTTATCGGGATAGGCAATTCCGGCTTCATCAAACATTTTTTTATTGTAATACAATACCCAGAAATCTGTACGGTAAGGCTGAGCATAGGTTTTACCATCGATTTCATACATCTCGTAACTTGCTTTGGCAGGTGCGATATCTAAATCTTTAACGTGATCGGTTAAATCCACCAATTGATTGCGTAGCGCGTAATTAGAATATGAAAGTAAGTTTTTCATGGTTAAAATATCTGTCGTATCTCCTGATGAAAGCATCGTTGTTACTTTTGTGTCATAATCATCTGAAGCAATGTCCACCGGTTCAATGGTGATATCAGGATTTTCCGCTTCAAAAGCTCTGAATAATTTCTCAAATTCTGGGGTCGTGTCATAATTCCAAGTAGTTACTGTTAATTTTGTTTTGCCATCTTCACTCTTTTCAGTTGCTTTCTTTTCACTTGAACCACCACATGCTGTTAAAGTTACTGCCGCTACCGCTAACAACGCTGCCGCTGTTAAGCCTTTTTTCCAAAAT
Source organism: Enterococcus sp. DIV2385 (assembly GCF_051711925.1). NCBI lineage: Bacteria > Bacillati > Bacillota > Bacilli > Lactobacillales > Enterococcaceae > Enterococcus > Enterococcus sp. DIV2385. Next base: position 1,866,127 of record NZ_JBIONV010000001.1, read on the forward strand.
TTCATTTGTACTACCTCCGCTATTTATTATTTTTTAGGAGTTTTCCTCCATGAATTACCAAAAAGAATACCAGCTTTTCGCTAAACGAGTTAGCGCTTCCAAATAAAAGTAGTCGCCCCAAATCATGCATTCATCGACTCCTGTATTTGTTTTTTTATCATAGACACCATGAAGCAATAGGCCGTTCGACTCTGGTCGTAAAACTGTTGTATACTTTTCCGCTAATGCTTGTAATAGTTCTAGCGCAACCTTTTCATAATAGCCATGTTTTTCATCATTTAATGGAAGCTGACGAGATAATTCTAGTAAGCCACATGCAGCAATTGCAGCAGATGAGCTATCACGTTCTTCTTCACTCCCTTCATTGAAAATTAAATCCCAGTAACAGATTTTGTCTTCTGGTAATTCTTGAATAAAGTAATCAGCAACATTTTTTGCTGTTTCCAGAAAACTACTATCTCCTGTATATAAATAACTTAACGTAAAGCCGTAAATTCCCCAGGCTTGGCCGCGAGCCCAACAAGAATCATCTGAGTATCCTTGCTGCGTCTTACCGTATAAAGCTTCGCCTGTTTCCGTATCAAAATAATACGTATGGAACGTGGTGTGATTTTCTCGCACAATATATTTTTGTGTTTGTTTCGCATGATTGTAGGCAGCTTCATAATACTCTTGCTTGCCAGTCATTTTTGCTGCAAAGTATAATAATGGTAAGTTCATTAAACAATCAATAATCATTCTGCCTCGTTGCTCTGGATCGTCTAAATTCCCCCAAGCTTGAATAATCTTGGCTTTTGGTGAATAACGTTTCATTAATAAGTCCGCAGCTTGCAAGGCCATTTCTTTTGAGGCCTCATGACCATTGACTTGATAATCGGCAATGGCTGTTAAAATATACAAAAAGCCTATATCATGTGTTTCCAGCTCAATTTGTTCATCCAAGCGATGTTGAAAAGAAGCCATCTGTGTGGTAATCACTTCATCGAACTCTGTTGAATTTGTTAATTCCTTTGCTAAAAGTAACATTCCTGGCCAAAAGCTGGCCGTCCAGTCAATATTTTCTTCAGGATAATAAATTTGATTTAAACTTGCCGCGGGTGGAACTAATTCTTTAAATGTCTCTAAATTTCCTCGAACTTTGTTTAAAGCAAAACTGATTTGCTTCGGCAACCACTCAATCTGTCCATTTTCTGTCATTGTGTATTTCTCCCCCTAATTCCCCAAAATTACAACTTTTTCTTCAACTAAAAGCTGATTTTCTTTTAACCTAACTTTAACTGGCTCAATTTGTTCATTCGGTAGTACGCCTGTCACCAATGAAATTAAAAGATGTTTCCCTTTCGACAAGTTTGCTTTCAAATATGGCAACTCCGTTAATGGATAAAGTAAATTTGTATTCGGTTCTGTTCGAATAATCGCAGCTTCAGAAAAACCGTTGATATTTTCTACTTTTGACACACCTTTTGCATTTTTTACCTCAGCCATTTGATCAGAAACACAAGTGACCTTTTCATCGAAGAGCGGGATTGAGAAGCCACCTTCATAAGCCACTAATGCACGTTGTGCCTCAATTTCGTGGATCCGTAAATGCTGGCCTTCTAATGGTACAATTGTCGTTTTGATTGCTACATCGGACCAAGGATGCCATTGATGAATGATACGATCATCAAGAATTTCGCACTGATCATCTAATCCTTTCGTGCGGAAATAGTGGTCGTCTTCAGCTAAAGCCAAGCAATTATCATAAGCACCTTCGTAATACCAATAATCACTCTTTATAGTACTGAAACCAAAATGGGAAGAATAAACAAATTTACTATATTTATCATGCGCATGAGCTTGATAATTAATAAATTGTCCCGCTGGAAACATTAAACCATGTGTCCCTGCATCATTTACTTGATAGTAGTTCCGACTTTCTGGTGAAGGTAAGTGTTTTTCTGGAAAGCTAATAGGCTGTGTTTCTGCTTGCCAATAAGGATGATCTTTTGGAACCGCTAACAAAATGAATGTTTTAAAGGCCCAATAAGGTGAACCAGGACCATTATAGCCTTCGGCAAAGACCATATTTTGATAATCATAACCTACCGACAATAATCCATCTGTTGTAAAAATATCTTTGTTCATCCATTGATGAAGATGTCGGCTGATTAGACCTTTAATCTCACCCCACGGCAATGCTTCAACATCTGCAAAAACTAAAGCACTAAAAAATGACACTTGAGCAAAACGATACGTTAAGCTACGTCCGAAGGGAATCGCTTCTCCTGGCTGAGTAAACCAATATTTAAACTCTTGCGCGAACAAAGTTGCTCGTTCCTTCATAATAGCCACTCTTGCGGTATCTTCCGGGGCAAAACGACAATACAATAAACTATAATAATGAATAGCGAAAGAAACATAATAATCAACTTGTGTCTCGACTCCGTCATAATACCAACCATTACCGACATAAAAACGATCAATTACAGCCAAATCAACAGCAATCTGTTCTTTTGAATATGGCATTTCACAATGTTTCATCGCTAAATTCAACAACACTCTAAAGAAATGCCAATTATTTGGCGGAATAATGTTTTCATTGGCTTGTATCAGCCAACTGTGTAAATTGTTTTGCTGTTCTTTTGTTAACTGGTCCCACGTTTTTTCTTTGTTTAACAAAAGAAATGTACTTAATGCTGCCATCTCAACAATCAATTGATCATAATCTTTTGTTTTCCCCCAATAAGATGAACTCTCAGGATCGGTTCCTTCGATAATTCCCGTTAGAAAGTCATTCAAATACTCACTTTCATTTTGCGTTACATAAGGACCTAGTCCCCATAATGGTCGTAAAAATGCCTCCGCATCACGTGTCCCTTTAGAATAAACCGTTCCGTGTGTCCCTAAATCCAGATGACCTTGATACTCTCGATCAAAAAACAATTCCAGTGGCGCTAATAAATCTTCAAATCCTTCTGCAACTTCTTCGTATGTTTCAAAAGGATTCTGTCTAATTCGTGGCTGAATCATGATTCTCCTCACTTTCAATTAATGTCCCTTTCAAAAAGCCGTAATATTCTCCGTAAACTGTCACTTCGTCACCAATCTTCAATTTTTTCTTTTGCTCATTAAAAACTTGATATTTACTAGAACCACTTTTCAAAATAAAACGATCACCTTTTTTTATTAAACTGGAACGACTGTCACTCTCAACAATCTCCCCTTTCAAAGAAATATATTCATTTAAACGAACGTCACCATTTTGTAATTCTGTTTCTGAATAAGACTGTGCCGTTTCCTTTAGATTTTGAAGAGATTCTTCATCAAATTTTTTTTCACCAGATTTACAACCTGTTAAAGCAAGTAAAATTAGTAAAAAAAGTGAAAATCTTTTCACTAAACCACCTTCTCCATCGAATTAAAGCGCTTTCTTTGACTTTATAGTATATTTTTTTAGTCAAAAAATCAATAGTTTTTGCTAAAAAAAAGTAAAAAAAGCTTTTTCTTGCTTTTTTTTACTAAAAAGAAATATACTATATGCTATAATAGTACTTGAGAAGGAGGCATTTAGAATGGCAACTATCACAGATATCGCAAAAGTCGCGAATGTTTCAATTTCAACTGTATCGCGAGTTCTGAACTATGATCCAAACTTATCCGTTACAGAGGAAACCAAGCGAAAAATTTTTGAAGCAGCAGAAACCCTGAATTATACGAAATATAAAACTAAAAATAAAAACAAACAGCAGGAGCAACTGACACCTAACCTTTCCGTACAAACAGCTCCGCAAGAGCCTTCGATTGCCGTCGTTCAGTGGCGTTCAGATGACGAAGAACTAACGGATATTTACTATATGTCGATTCGCTTAGGCGCTGAAAAACGGGCCGAAGAATTAGGTTACAATATTCTCAAAGTTTCTCAATTGGAACAACATAACCTTCAAGGGATTGATGGCATTTTGGCAATTGGCAAATTCACTCAAAAGACGTTACAAGAGTTGCAGCAACTACATCCAAATCTTTGTGTAATTGGCAGTAATTTCCCACTGGAAGAATTTGATTCTGTAAATACTGATTTTTATCAAGCAACCGAGATTGCCTTAACCCATCTTTTGGAATTGGGCCACGAAAAAATTGCCTTTATTGGTGCCGAAGAAAGCGAAAATATGTATGGTTTCCGTCGCTATAAAACACCGACAACCAACGCTTATCTTGACATTATGCAGCATTATCACTTGTTTAACGAAGATTATTTTATCTTAAAAGAAAATGGCATGTTGGATGTCAAAACGGGGGAACAATTGACAGAAGAAGCGTTAGAAAAATGGGGAAATGATTTACCTACTGCGATTCTTGCTTATAATGACGCCTTTGCAATCGGTGTGATACATACGTTAGCCGCACACGGTATAAAGGTTCCTGAAGAAATTAGTGTTATGGGGATCAATGATATCTCTATTTCTCAATATGTCTCACCGCCTCTATCCTCTGTCCATGCCTTTACTGAAGAAATGGGCGAGACAGGCATTAATTTATTGCACAAACGAATTCAAATGCCTAGCATTCCTCGTAGAGTCCTGTTAAACACAGAATTGGTTGTCCGCCAATCGACAACTAGCCCACGCCAGAAATAAAAAATAAGGACCGCTCCTATAAAGGAACCGTCCTTATTTTTTATTTGTTTTGACCAAATAATTCAATTTGTGTTAATGCTGGAAATGGTGATGGTTCATCTGCTTGAATTAACTCTGTTAGTATCACCCACTCCACTGCCCGTTTCGCAAAGGTAAAGCTCTGGTGTTGCTCAGTCTTAACAGTTTTAAAAACTTCATGTGTACCGTCGGAAAATTTTAAAGTCACTTGTTGCCAATAATTATCATGAGGAAAGTCCGCTCGTAATGTTAAGATCACTTTATCCAACAAGACTTCACGCCCAAATTCAATTTTTAATGCGGCATCTAATTGCTGATTAATCCCCCATGATTGATAAGGATACGGCCCATGATAAAGATTAGCAAAGGTACCGTCAATCGCATTGCAAGCAAAAAAAGTGGCATCATTTCGCGTTTCCACGTTGGCAGATGCATGAGGATACGCACCAGTAAAATGTTGTAAATCATGTGGATTTAACGCCCAATTACGATAACTCTTAATTTCTTCTTTAGTGGCAATACGCACACTTATATAAGGTTTCTTGGTTTCAAAACGATACGCTGCTCGCGCTTCGATAGCGTTTTCATTTTTTGTGATTGGAAACGTCCATTTTTGTTCTGGAACATAAATCAAACTGCTGTCAAGCGTAGCATCTAACTTCACCATTAAATAAGTATTGGGCGTATCTAAACAAACTTGAATCACATCGCCGTCTTGTAATTGACAATCCCGAGCAGCTAAACAAACAAAATCTTTTCCTGTAATAGTTAACTCTTTCAAAGAATCTGAATCATCTATCTTAGCTTTTCTAACTTCTTGTTCTTGATTTAAAATCGATAATGAAATACACGTCATATGCTTCCCTCCTAGTTTTACCTTTATTATATATTATTTTAGTAAATTAATCTATTTTTTACTAAAATAATGACTAATTAAAGCATAAATGTTTAGATCAAAAAAATAAAAAGGATTTTCTTAAAAGTCTTCTTTTGTTCAAACTGATTATCTTAAGAGTTAAAAAGTGGGACATAAGTTGAGCCGACCCCCAAAAGTTAGATTTCTAGGTCTAACTTTTGGAGTCGGCTCAAGTCGAAATGACTAATGTCCCACTTTCAATAAAAAAGAATAAATTTATGGTTGTTTCTGATTATCTTCATGACTTATATTACAACAAACATTTTCACTTAACCAAGCTTATTTTAGATAAGTAAAGAATTATTATATATTATTTTGTTAACTTTTCAATAAATATCTTTTCATTTTTATTGATTTTAATAACAAACTCCTTATAAGACTCCACATCATTTGGAATAGTTAGTCCACATTTGATAATTTTGATATCTTCTCGCGGAAAAACATTTTTCTCATATGTTATTCCCTGATTCATTTTTAGCTGAACATTATTTTCTTTGCTTTCATCTGGATATAAGTAAAAGCCTTTTCTTGCCTCAAATCTAAACATATACGCAAGAACTTGTAAATAATCCTTATTTCCAATATTCCCTCTTGGTTTATATTTGGCATCAGCAATTACTCTATTAGCAGAATTTTTGCTAATAAAATCTGGATAAATCAAACCAATCTTCCTGGAGTTAGACGAAAATAGTCGTTGAGCTCCCTGACCACCTTTATTCATAGGATGATAAAAATCAGTATGAATCAAGGAATTTACATACTCTTCCCATAGCCAAGCACCGTCGAAAAGGACTCCATGAACTTGGCTCATTCCAGACCCAAGTTCATGTCTCTCTTCTTGTAAAATCAAGATACACAGTCTTTGTAAAGCTCGATACTCATGATAATATGCATGAATTATTGGTTTTTTCTTGTTCTGTTGGATAATCTTTCTCTTGTCTTGTATAGTATACTTTCCAGTTGCTGCAACAACAGAACTCACCTCGTCTTTTACCTTTCTAAGTAGCATATTTCCATAAGGCTTACGTTTAATAAACTCAATTGTATGTCGGAGTAGTTCCATCACGTAGTTATCATAAGAAAATTCACGCTGTTTATATGAAATATTCCCAATAAATGGTGTATTTTTCTTAATATGTCGTGAAATATTAATTGTTCCTTTAATATGGTCATCATTGTATTCGTTACAAGTATATTTTTTGAAAGTACCTTTCCTCATTGCTTTTTTTAAATAATATGGAAATAAGTATAATAATAAATTCAGCAAACGTTTCTCTTTATTTACATTTGTGCTAAGTTTTAATACATTAGGAAAATCCAGTACTTTTTCAAGCATATATTGTATGAAGTAATCTTGCTGATTAGAATTAAAACGAGACTCAATAACTAATCTCTCATTTCCATATCCTAAAAAACCCATTACATTAGTCATAGCGTAGTAATCATTGATACTCCGTAGTACCATCTGATCCTCTGTGATGTCTGTTGCTTCTTTCAATAATTCAGGAAATATAAATACTCCTTCTTTTTCAAGTTGTTCCAATGTTTTATCAGCAATTAGATTCACAATATTTTTTACAGGTGCAAAGTCTTCTTTCAGATTCATTGTATTATCTTTAACTGTCAATATGTTCATTTTTATCACCTATCGTTGACAAGTATCCATACGCTTGCGCAAATTTTTTCAAGATACGTTCTTCATCATATATCCCACGAATATAGTCTTGAAGTAATGGTGATAAATAGTCTGTCCATAATTGATCAAAGCTTATTTTTTTGATTTTCAAGAAATATGATGCTCCAATGTAATAATTTTCATTTAGTTCAGCTACTTCAGAAATTGCAGTATTCAGTGATTCCATCCGCTTAATGGATTCTTTCTTAAGTTCTTCACCTAAACTTTCCAACATTTCTAATCTATCTTCTGCTCTAATTTCAATAAAACGAAAGCGACGACGCATAGCAAAATCAAAGGTATCAACCGAGCGATCGATATCATTCATAGTTCCTATAATATATACATTATCAGGAATTGAAAATTTTTCATCCGGATTCTCATGTAGATTTGCATATTGGGTCGCAACTTCTCCCACACTTCCTCTATAACCAGGATCGATCGCAAAGAAAAGCTCACCAAAGATTTTAGAGACCTCTCCTCGATTAATTTCATCAATGATAAAGATAAAAGGTTTTAGTTCCTCGTGTTCGACAACTACTTTTTTTGCTTTAAAATTTCTTGCCTTTAAATCCCTAAATATTGCCAAATCGTAAGAGTACCCCTGCGTTCCATTCTGTTTATTGAAAAAAGCAGTAACATCTCTAACCTTATTAAAATTTTCCCCTGATTCAAGCATTTCAAGTAATTCATTTTTATTGAGTTTTAGGGACTTAACTGTTGGATTATCTGGAATAGAAATCTGAATATGCGTTTCATTAACATTCATGATATAAAATTTAGTCCCACGAGTGGTATTTAATTCCTCTATACCAAATTCAATATCTGACAGATAATCATTCAGAAGTTCCAAAGCTGATGCTTGTTTTGCAATTAACTCTATATTTTTCTTTGAGTTATTAAAGTTTTTTTGCGCTTTTTTTATAAACTTAGTAAAAATTCCATCTTCCAACTGAAAATTCATTGAACCATCTTCGTTTGGTTTAGGACGTAATCCTTCAACAAAATCAGAATAATCATAACTTGGATGGAATTGAACAAATTCAATTTGTTTTTTTTGCTCATCGTTCAATAACGTATAATCACAAAAATAACCATTACTTATAATATCTGTAGCAATTTCTTTAGCAAGATATGATTTACCTGTCCCTGGTGCACCACGAAAAATCACATTTTTTGATTCAATTAGAGCATTTGAATATGAGCTATGATAATCTTTAGATTTTTGCTTTACTTCAATAGATTCTATCTGTTGTTCATTTTCTATTTGTTCTTTTTCTTGATATATGAGCACAAATTTATCATCCTTCTTACCAAAACGTTTTAAACATTCCTGAACGAATAAAATAGTAGAAAAAATATTCCAAGAATAAAAAACAAACTTTTTTTCTTCAGAAACATTATAAATCAAATATTCAATGGAATTTCGATGTTGCTTAAATACATCAACACTCGGAAAAATACCACGAATTATTTCAGAATCCCATTTATACTGGCAAATCGGAAAACTTTCTTTTTCATCTGTAGATAGCCTTGTTAACTGACTTTCAAACACCTGACAAGCAATTCGAGGTAACGTTTGATTGGAGCTATTTCGCTCCTTTTTCTCACGTTTACGGATAATTTTTTTGCCATTCGCTTTTTGAAAATATACATCCAATGGTTTATAATTATCACCTATATATAAATTATTCATTGTAAATCTTTCATCAGTAGATATTACATTTTCTGAACTAATAACTAATTCAAACTTTTTTTGTTTCTGATTAATCATGAAATTTAATCTCCTCAAATAATTTTTTCACACAATAACAGACAAACGTAATGACTCTCTTTTACTTTCTTCTCTTACTTTACAAAATACATTATATCATGAAATATACGTTTAAATATGAACTATAATGTAAGTCAAATATTCCTATAAAACCTCACACAAAATCTTTTTTTAATACTAAACTAAATAGGAGGATAAACTTTATAAGTTTATCCTCCTATTTTAGTATTTTTTTAATAGGTCTATAATCCTTCCAAGATAATAATTTTTTTGCTCAATCCACAAATAATCACACTATGCTAAAAAATATCATCTTAGACAATAGTTACATTTCAATCAATACACATATTATTCTTATTTTTTCTGATCATCTTCATCCATTTTCAGAACCGCCATAAAGGCTTCTTGAGGAACTTCCACGGATCCAATTTGTTTCATCCGTTTCTTCCCTTCTTTTTGTTTCTCTAACAATTTACGTTTACGAGAAACATCGCCACCATAGCATTTAGCCAGTACGTTTTTGCGTAAGGCTTTAATATCTGAACGAGCCACAATTTTTTGACCAATCGCCGCTTGAACTGGGACTTCAAACTGTTGACGTGGAATTAGTTTTTTCAGTTTCTCAACAATCGCTTTACCACGCTCAAATGCGAAATCTCGGTGAACAATAAAGCTTAAAGCATCCACTTTTTCAGCATTTAATAGAATATCCATTTTCACTAGGCGGCTGGTACGATAGCCAGCCATTTCGTAATCTAAGGATGCATAGCCTTTTGTACTTGATTTCAATTTATCGAAAAAGTCAAACACGATTTCAGATAACGGAATTTCATAAACTACGTTTACACGATAATCGTCTAAGTAATCCATTGTAATGAATTCGCCACGTTTACGTTGTGATAATTCCATTACTGCTCCTACATAATCGTTTGGCACCATGATTTGCGCTTTAACATAAGGTTCTTCCACAGATTCAATCGTTACTGGTTCTGGAAATTCAGCCGGGTTGTCAACAACAACGGTTGTTCCGTCAGTTTTATTAACGTGATAGATTACAGACGGTGCTGTTGTAATTAACTCTAAATTAAATTCTCGTTCCAAACGTTCCTGAACAACATCCATGTGCAGCAAACCTAAGAAACCACAACGGAAACCAAACCCTAAAGCTTGCGATGTTTCTGGTTCAAATTGTAACGCCGCATCATTTAATTGTAATTTTTCTAATGCTTCCCGTAAATCATTGTAGCGCGACGTATCAATTGGATATAAGCCACAATAAACCATTGGATTCATTTTGCGATAGCCTGGTAGTGCTTCTGCTGCTGGATTGTCGGCCAAAGTCACTGTATCCCCGACCCGTGTATCTTGAACCGTTTTAATGCTAGCGGTGATATAACCCACATCACCAACCATTAAATAATCACGAGCAATTGGTTTCGGTGAAAAAACGCCGACTTCTGTTACATCAAACGTTTTACCGTTACTCATCATTTGGATTTTATCCCCAGGACGAACGACACCGTCAATTACACGGATGTTTAAAACGACCCCCCGATAACTATCGTAAATAGAGTCAAAAATCAAAGCCTTTAAAGGAGCCTCAATATCGCCTGATGGAGCTGGTACATACTCCACCACTTGTTCTAAAATATCTTCAATCCCAATCCCTGCTTTTGCACTTGCTAAAACAGCTTCCGATGCATCAATTCCAATTACGTCTTCAATCTCTGTCCGAACACGCTCTGGATCAGCGGCGGGTAAATCAATTTTATTAATAACAGGTAAAATTTCTAAGTCATTATCCAATGCCAAATAGACATTTGCTAGCGTTTGCGCTTCAATTCCTTGCGCTGCATCAACAACTAGAACAGCCCCTTCACAAGCTGCCAAGCTACGAGAGACTTCATAGGTGAAATCGACGTGTCCTGGTGTGTCAATCAAATGGAAAGTATAGGTTTCACCATCTTTGGCTGTATAGTTTAATTCAATTGCGTTTAATTTGATGGTAATGCCGCGTTCTCTCTCTAAATCCATTGAATCAAGTAATTGATCTTGCATTTCTCGACTGCTAACTGTATTTGTTTTTTCCAAAATCCGGTCGGCTAAAGTTGACTTCCCATGGTCAATGTGGGCAATAATCGAGAAATTACGAATTTTCTCTTGTCTTGCTTTCATTTCTTTATTGTTCATTTTTTGCCTCATTTCTTTTAAGAAAAGCTAGCTCCCTGCTAGCTTCATCAATCAATTGTTATATTTTAGTTGCCTTTTTTATCAAATTATCATGTTTAAAGGTCTAGGATAATCAGCACTTTTCATTATACCAATTTTTGAAGAAGATTTAAAGCACTTCCCTTTTATTCTTTTGGTTTCGAAAGGCTAACAGAGTTTCGAAAAATTTGGTATACTAAAAATAGTAAATTTATTGGAGATGGAAAAATGGATGAACAAGAATTTCGAAAGCAACTGACCTTAAAGCCTGTTGAGGAAGAACACATTGATCAATTTAATGAACTTCTTTCCTATGTTTTTCAAGTGACTGAAGCAGATATTGAAGAAAGTGGTTTTGAAAACAAACGCGCATTTATCAAATCAAAACAACCGATTTTAGAACTTTCAAAAGTATTTGGCTGGTTTCACGAAAATCAATTAATTTCACAAATTGCTATCTATCCATGCGAAGTCAATATCCATGGTGCTTTGTATAAAATGGGCGGCGTTACTGGTGTCGGTACCTATCCTGAATATGCCAACCACGGTTTAATGAAAGACTTGATTCAAACGGCATTAGAAGAAATGCGCCAAGATAAACAGTGGATTTCTTATCTTTTCCCTTACAACATTCCTTATTACCGACGTAAAGGTTGGGAAATCATGTCCGACAAGTTATCTTTTAAAATTCGGGATACGCAATTACCAAAAACCGTTCCTGTTCCAGGAATGATTGAACGGTTAGCTGTCGATCACCCAGATGTCTTTGATGTCTATGCGCGATTCGCTCGTCAAAATCACGGCGCGCTCATTCGTAGTGCCTTCAACTGGGAAGAATATTGGCGTTTCGAAAACGAGGAAGAACGGACTGCTGCTGTCTATTATGGTGCCAATCAAGAACCTTTAGGAGTACTTTTCTATTGGGTGGCTGATGAAGTATTTCATATTAAGGAAATGTTTTACTTGAACCAAGAAGCCCGAAATGGCTTGTGGAATTTTATTACTGCGCATTTTTCGATGGTTTATTGGGTCAAGGGCGATATCTATAAAAACGAACCACTAGCCTTTCTTTTAGAAGACAGCCAAATTAAAGAAAGCATTGAACCCTATTATATGGCTCGAATTGTTGATGTCAAAGCCTTTTTAGAAAACTTTCCTTTTGAAAGTACAGCTAAGCCATTCCATTTTGTCGTTAAAGATCCTGTCGCTGAGTGGAATAATGGTATTTTTGGCTTAATTTGGGATGAAAATGATCAAGTGACCATTACGGATGAACCTCTAGGCACCGCCGTTCACTTAGATATTCAAACACTAACTTGTTTAGTCATGAATTACCGACGCCCTTCGTACTTACATCGAATTGAACGTATTGATACAGATAAAGAAACTTTAAATTCTTTGGAACGGATTTTTCCTGACCAAGAAGCTTATTTCAGTGATTATTTCTAAACCCTTGGATTGGAGACAGACAAATGACAAAAATTTATTTTGCAGGACCTTTATTTTCGCAAGCTGACTTACGTTATAATGCCTATTTAGTCGAACAAATTCGACAATTGGATAAAACAATCGATCTTTATTTACCACAAGAAAATGCGGCGATTAACGACAAATCTGCTTATGCCGATAGTAAAATGATTGCCTTAGCAGATACAGAAAACGTCCTTGCTAGCGATTTATTGGTTGCTTTATTAGACGGTCCAACCATTGATGCGGGCGTAGCTTCCGAAATTGGTGTTGCTTATGCCAAAGGAATCCCGGTGGTTGCCCTTTACACAGACAGCCGCCAACAAGGTGCTGATAATCACCAAAAGCTTGATGCTTTGAACGAAGTCGCTGAAAATCAATTCCATTATTTAAACCTTTATACAGTTGGTTTGATTAAATTGAATGGTCGGGTTGTTTCTTCAGAAGAGGATTTGTTGGAAGAAATTAAGCAACGATTGTCATAATAAAAAAGAACGAGCGAATTCGCTCGTTCTTTTTTTATACTTCTTCTATTGGTTCATTTTCAAAAACTAATTGATTGTCTAATAGACTAATCGTGACTTTTGTTTTTGGCATTACTCGACCAGAAACAATTTCTTTTGCTAATGGTGTTTCGACTTCACGAGTAATGAAACGTTTTAACGGACGAGCTCCATAAGCTGGCTCATACCCATTTTCAGCAATCCATGTTTTAGCTTCATCAGTGATTTCCAACACAATTTCTTGTTGCTCTAAACGATGAGCAAGTTGTGCGGTCATTTTACCAATGATTCCTTTCACATTATCCAAGCTCAATGGTGTAAATAAAATAGTATCATCAATTCTGTTTAAGAACTCTGGTTTAAAGTGTCCTTTTAGAATATTCATGACTTGATTTTCAACTTCTTCTGGAATTGTTCCTTCAGGTGTCACACCTTCCAATAAAAGCTGAGAGCCGATGTTACTTGTCATAATTAAAACTGTATTTTTAAAATCAACGACCCGACCTTTAGAATCTGTCAAACGACCATCATCTAAAACTTGTAATAAGATATTAAAGACATCTGGGTGCGCTTTTTCAATTTCGTCTAATAAGACAATTGTATAAGGGTTTCGACGAACAGCTTCTGTTAACTGGCCACCTTCTTCATAACCAATATAGCCTGGAGGGGCACCAACCAAACGAGACACGGCATGTTTTTCCATGTATTCACTCATGTCAATCCGTACCATATGATCTTCAGAATCAAACAAATCTTCAGCTAAAGCTTTAGCAAGTTCTGTTTTACCAACACCAGTTGGTCCTAGGAAAAGGAACGAACCAAGTGGGCGATTTGGATCTTGTAAGCCTGCTCTTGAACGAATTACCGCATCACTAACAGCATCGACGGCTTCATCTTGACCAATCACACGTTTGTGTAATGTTTCATTCAGTTTCATTAATTTTTCTCGTTCGCCTTCAACTAATTTTGTCACAGGAATGCCAGTTAAACGACCGACCACTTGCGCAATTTCGTTTTCAGTAACCGATTCTTGTACCATTTTGACGTTATCTTTAGCGTTCTTTTCTTCCAATTCTTTCAATTCATGTTCTAATTGCGGAATTGTTCCATGACGCAAAACAGCAGCTCGTTCTAAATCATAATTATTTTCAGCATCTTCTAATTCGTGTTTTGCTTTATCAATCTCTGCACGTTTGTTGGAAACCGCATTAACTTCTTCTTTTTCCGTTTCCCATTGCATTTTCATTGAGTTGGCTTCTTCACGCAAATCTGCTAATTCTTCTTGCAAGTTGGCTAACCGTTTTTTACTTGCATCATCTGATTCTTTTTTCAAGGCCGCTTCTTCAATTTCTAGTTGCATTAACCGACGTGTTACTTGATCGAGCTCTGTTGGCATCGAATTCATTTCCACTCGAATCGTTGCGCTTGCTTCATCGACTAAGTCAATCGCTTTATCTGGTAAGAAACGATCAGTAATATAGCGATCGGATAAAGTAGCGGCAGCAACTAAAGCATTGTCATGAATATTCACGCCGTGGTGAATTTCAAATCGTTCTTTTAAGCCACGCAAAATAGAAATTGTATCTTCTACTGTTGGTTCTTTGACTAATACTTTTTGGAAACGACGTTCTAAGGCTTTATCTTTTTCCATATATTGGCGATATTCATCAAGCGTTGTGGCACCGATTAAATGCAATTCACCACGTGCTAGCATCGGTTTTAATAAATTCCCAGCGTCCATACTGCCTTCAGTTTTACCAGCTCCGACGATATTATGAATTTCATCAATGAATAAAATGATTTTGCCATCACTTTTTTTCACTTCTTTTAAAACAGCTTTTAACCGTTCTTCAAATTCGCCACGGAATTTTGCTCCCGCAATTAAGGCACCCATATCTAAAGAAAAAATGGTTTTATCTTTTAAGTTTTCGGGAACATCTTTACGAACGATTCGTTGTGCTAATCCTTCAACAATCGCTGTTTTACCAACACCTGGTTCACCAATTAAGACTGGATTATTTTTAGTTTTTCTTGATAAAATCCGAATAACGTCACGAATTTCTTCGTCACGACCAATGATTGGATCTTGTTTTCCTGCTTTTACTTGTTGTACTAAGTCAACACCGTATTTTTCTAGTGCTTTATATTGTTCTTCCTGGTTTTGAGAAGTCACACGATCTCCTCCTCTCATCTCTTCAATATTTTTTCTTAACTCTTTTTCCGTAATGCCTTGTTGCATTAAATATTTTGTTAAACGATAATTTTTCAATTTCATTAAAGCTAAAAGTACAATTTCGGTTGATAAAAATTCATCTTGGAATTCTTCTCGAAGTGAATCAGCTTCTTGCAATAAATGGAACAAATTTTGACTTAAATTTTGACCATATTGCACATTACCGCCCGCCACACTTGGATATTCATCTAACGCGTTATCTACTTCTCGTTCAAATGCGTCAACATCTAAACCAGCATCTGTGTAAAAATTACGTCCAAAATGGTTTGGTTGAAGAAAAATTTTCCATAAATGGGCGATATCAATTTCTTGATGTTGCCGTGTCACCGCAACTTTTTGAGCTTCAGCAATCGCCTCTTGAAGCGTGGTTGTCATTTTTTCAATATTCATAAACGATCCCTCCCGTTTATTATTTTGTCTTTTTTATTTTAACATTCTTTACAATTATTATTATCCGACTTTTGATGGATTTCTTCAAAAGTTAAGGTATTCGTAAACCTTATAAATTTATTATACCCCATTGGTCAGTAAAGGTCAATAAATAAATTGACCTTTTTTGACCTTTTTTGATAAAAAAAACCTAAAACAACTAAATATCACTGTTTTAGGGCTTTTTTCGCAATCACAACTAGTTTGACCAACTCTTTATTGCTTTGATTTATTAAAAATAAAGTTTTAACGTAAGATACTTTTTATCGGCATAGCTAACCAAAATAGCCAAACTGGTTATCGCTAAAAATAATTCGTACTCATAACCACTAAAACCACTTGCCAAACCAAAAGAAAAAATAGCTCCGACTAAAACTGCTATGAATCCTACTGATACCAAAGGAATTAAAAAGCCAATAATCATAAATACTCCACCAATTAATTCAATTGCTGCTACACCATAAACAAAAAGACTTGGCAAACCAATACTAGCAAAAAACGCTAAAGTATCTTCCAATGACGTTACTTTCATCACTCCATGAATTAGCATCGTCACCCCTAGCCAAATTCTAATCACTTGAATGCCTCGCTGTTGTTTATCCATACTTCTCCTCCTTTGTTTGCATTAAATAGTTAATGTAACCATTTAAGTTACATTATAAAGGATAAATCGAAAAAAGTATAGAAAAAAACAAACGTATTTAACAATACGTTTGTTTTTTAATCCTTCAGTTTATAACATTATAAGAGAAAAGCGAGAAGAATCATCCTTCTTCTCGCTTTCTTGTTATCCTAAACCAACACGTTCAAAAATCGTGTCAACATTTTTTAAATGATAATGGTAATCAAAGGCATCATCTAGCTCTTCTTTTGATAAGACAGATGTAATTTTTTCATCCGCATCTAGCAACGGACGGAACGCCGTTTGATGATCCCATGCGTAAGCTGTTTTTGGTTGGACCAGATCATACGCTTCTTCACGTGTCATGCCATGGTCAATCAATTTTAACAAGACACGTTGGCTATAAATTAGTCCATAGGTCGCATCCATGTTATGCTTCATATTTTCTGGGAAGACCGTTAAGTTTTTGACAATATTACCAAAACGATTCAACATGTAATTTAGCAAAATCGTCGTATCGGGAATAATAATCCGTTCAGCAGACGAGTGAGAAATATCTCGTTCATGCCATAAACTCACATTTTCAAAGGCAGTAATGACATGACCACGAATCACACGTGCCAAACCAGTCATATTTTCAGAACCAATTGGATTCCGTTTATGCGGCATTGCCGAAGATCCTTTTTGTCCTTTTGCAAAAAATTCTTCTACTTCACGTGTTTCTGATTTTTGTAGACCACGAATTTCTGTTGCAAATTTTTCAATACTTGTCGCAATTAATGCCATGGCAGAAACATATTCTGCATGTAAATCACGTGGTAAAACTTGTGTCGAAATCTCTTGAGCACGGATCCCCAAATGTTCGCAAACATATTCTTCAACAAATGGTGAAATATTGGCAAAGGTACCTACGGCTCCACTGATTTTACCCGCTTCGACACCTTTGGCTGCATGTTCAAAACGTTCAATGTTGCGTTTCATTTCAGAATACCACAACGCTAATTTCAAACCAAATGTAGTAGGTTCTGCATGAACACCATGCGTTCTTCCCATCATGACCGTATGTTTATACTCTTTGGCTTTGGCTCCGACAATCTCCGTAAATGTTTGTAAATCTTTCCGTAAAATATCATTCGCCTGTTTCAATAGATAACCATAGGCAGTATCCACAACATCTGTGCTGGTTAACCCATAGTGCACCCATTTTCGCTCTTCACCAAGCGTTTCTGAAACAGCACGAGTAAAAGCGACAACATCATGACGTGTTTCTGCTTCAATTTCTAAAATACGTGCAACATCAAATGATGCATTTTCTCGGATTTTTTGTACATCTTCTTTAGGAATTTCGCCAAGTTCTGCCCAAGCTTCATCCGCCAAAATTTCAACTTCTAGCCATGCCTTGTAGCGGTTCTCATCTGTCCAAATTGCGCCCATTTCGGGTCTTGTATAACGATCAATCATTGTACCTTATCCCCTCTTTACTCCTCAATTTTTGAAAAATAATTACGACCAAATCTTTGTTTCTTTAATTTCTTCCAGTGTTTCATCGATTTCTTTGGTTAATATAGTAATATGCCCCATCGCTCGTTGCGCTTTTGCTTCACTGTGGCCATAATAGTGGAAATGCCAATCTGGATGTTCATTAATAATGTCCATCGTTTCATAGGCCTCATTTCCAAGCACATTGACCGTGACTGCTTCAGACAACAGTTGAATCGTTGGCATTGGCCAATTACATAAACCACGAATATGCGTATCATATTGGCTAAAAGAACAAGCATCTATTGAAAAATTCCCAGCATCTTCTGGACGAGGTAAAATTTTATTTACATAAATCCCGCCTGTTTCTGTATAAAACATTTCAATTGAAAGGGTGCCGACTAAACCAACTGCTTTAGCAATCACCTTAGCAATTCGTTGCAACTCACCACTGACTTCTTCATCAATTCGGGCTGGCGCAATCGTTTCATGTAGCTTACGCTCTTTTTTAATTGTTTCCACAACTGGAAATGTCGCAAATTCGCCACGACCATTACCAGAAATCAGAACAGATAATTCTTTTTCGTAAGGAATCCAAGCTTCCAAGACACAGGTTCCTTCTCTCAGAAGATTCATGGATGGCGCTAAGTCTGAAGTACTATGTAGTACATAACGACCTTCCCCTCGCGTATTCTTCAAGATACACGGATAACCAATGCCATCAATTGCTTCTTGAATATCAGTCGGACTAACAATCGTTGCATAAGGTGCAATCACAATATTATTATCTTCCAGGAAACTTTTTTCCATTAAGCGATCTTGCGTAATCGCTAAAATGTCTGTTCCTTGTGGTATATTCGCTAAATGTTGAATCGCTGTTAACGCATCAACATCTGCATGTTCAAATTCATACGTAATCACTTGGGCACGTTTTGCCAATTTCTCTAACGCTTCAGGATCATTATATGCTCCTAATAATTGCCAATCGGCAACTTGTGCAGCAGGACAATCAATTTGTGGATCTAGCACACCCACTCGAAACCCCATTTCTCTTGCACTAAGGGCCATCATTTTTGCTAAATGTCCGCCACCAATGATACCAATCACTTGACCAGGTAATAGTGGTTTATCCAAGTTCATCACAACTTTCCATCACAGTTTTATCCTTAAAATCCTTCTGCGGTTTCTCGTCGCAGTCTAGCCTTTAAGAGTGCTCTTTTTACATGATACAAGGAAAAAGGCTCAACTTCAAGTGCCAGCAGTGTTTCCCTTAGGTTTTCTCATCAGAATTTATTAACATACTTTAGGATAAAACAGCGGTAACTTACTACTCGTCTCTTTGTAACCAAGCTTTTTTCTCTTTTTCTCTTCAAATGGATGAAAACATTAAATTTTTCTAAACGATGATGAGGTCAAAAAAGTATGAAAGAAAAGCCACCTGACCTTATCTATCATACTTTTTTGAAACTATTCGTTACTTTCTGAGGTTTCTTTTAAACCATTGAATAAAAGATTTAAAATAATTGCGGTAATGCTGCTCATGACAATTCCATTACCAGTAAACATGCTAACAGTTTCTGGTACTTTATTAAAGAGCGTCGGCATAATATTAAAGCCTAAACCAAAGCCAATCGAGATGGCAATAATTAATAAATTTTTGTCATTTGAGTAGTCAACTTTTGACAACATGCGCATTCCTTGGACAGCCACCATTCCAAACATAACCAGCATTCCGCCGCCTAAAACTGGCTCTGGGATAATTTGGGCCATCGCACCAATTTTTGGTAATAAGCCTAAAATAATTAAGAAAAAAGCAGAAAAATAAATTGGTCGACGTGTTTTGATCCCAGATAATTGAACTAACCCGACATTTTGAGAGAAACCTGTATAAGGAAACGTATTAAAAATCCCCCCTAAAATGACGGCTAAACCTTCTGCATGATACCCACGACGTAAATCATCTTCGCCAATTTTCTTCCCTGTAATATCTCCTAAGGCAAAATAAACACCTGTTGATTCAACCATACTAACAATTGAAATAATAATCATCAACACAATAGAAGAAAGATCAAACGTTGGTTTGCCAAAATAAAATGGCTGTGGAAAATGAAACCACGTAGCTTGACCAACAGGAGATAAATCCACTAATCCCAGAAACGCAGCTAAAATTGTGCCGCCGACTAGGCCGATTAACACGGCAATTGACTTGATAAAGCCACGTCCCCAAACTTGCACAACAATGATTAAGGCAATTGTTACAAATGCGAGGAGCAAGTTTTTAGGATCACCAAAACTTTTGTCCGTTGCTAAGCCGCCACCCATTTTTTCAACAGCAACAGGAATTAAGGTCAAACCAATAACTGTAATGACTGTGCCGGTGACTAAAGGCGGAAATAGACGTTTAATTTTTGAGAAAAATCCTGCAATAAGAACGACAAAAATGCCCGAAGCAATAATTGAACCGTAAATGGCACCAACCCCTTTGTTCGTACCAATCATGATTAAAGGTGCAACTGCTTGAATGGCACAACCTAAAACGACTGGCAAGCCAATCCCAAAAAACTTATTCACCGTTAATTGTAAAAGTGTCGCAACGCCGCACATAAAAATATCGATTGAAATCAAATACGTCATTTGTTGCGAATCAAAATTCAAGCCGGTTCCGATTAATAAAGGTACGGCAACTGCTCCAGCATACATCGCTAATAAATGTTGCAATCCTAAAACGGCGGCTTTCCCATTTGGTGTTTCCGTCTGTTGTGGTGTATTCAATTGTTTTGTTTCCAAGATTATGCATCCTCCTCTAAAAACGTCACCGTTCCTTCACTTAATGAAGCAATACGTGCTAAAGAGACTACATTTAAGCCCATGTCTTCTAATAACTGACGACCATCTTGGAATGATTTTTCAATTACGATACCAATTCCTTCAACCTTTGCACCAGCCTGTTGGCATAATTCTACCAATCCTTTGGCAGCTTGTCCGTTAGCTAAAAAGTCATCAATAATCAACACTTTATCAGCATCAGATAAAAATTTTCTTGAAATGGAAATTTGACTTGTCACTTGTTTTGTAAATGAATAAACTGAAGCTGTTAAGAGCTCTTCATCCATGGTTAAACTTTTTGCCTTACGAGCGAAGATCATTGGCACACCTAATTTTTGCGCTGCGTATAAGGCAGGAGCGATTCCTGATGCTTCAATTGTAATTACTTTGGTAATGCCTGCTTCTGCGAAAACCTCAGCAAAACGATTACCCATAGCCTCCATTAATTCTGGATCCACTTGGTGCGTAATAAAACTATCTACTTTTAAAACACCTTCACCTAATACACGACCATCATTTTTAATACGTTCGACTAATTCCTTCACAATATGAACTCCTTTACTTATTTTTCGATAGATGCTTTGTTCTCATCCTGAGGAAAGGACGGTTCGTTAAAAACGAACGAAATAAAACAAAGTGCTATTTATATTCGTGTTCTAACAAAAGAAAAAAGCCCATTTTGCCAAAGCAAAAAAGGGCTATCCGCTCTTCTTCACTTATAGACCAGCATTTACGGTGCTGGGTAGAGACGGTCAACCGTATTTTGACCTTATACAAGCTTCTATGTTTCTCTAGGATAGTACAAAAATCTCTAACTTTCAATGGTTTAACAACTTTTTTTCATTAGAATTTTCAAATAATTGGTTCATTCTTCCATTGTTCCGTAAAAGCGAACATTAAATAGCCAAAAACGCTTTGGCAGGATAGACTGCCAAAGCGTTTTTTATTCTTCATCGGTTGCTTTTTCTTGTTCACGATATTTTTTCATTTTTTTGCTGAATAATTCACCGTTACTAGGGGGCGTATATGTAATAGCATTCGCTCCGGCGATAATGGTTTCATGAATACTCGATTCAGTTGGTCCTCCTGTTGCAATAATCGGTAATTCTGGATACTTGCCACGGAAATAGCGTACGGTGGCTGCAGTGTCTTTTCCTGCACTGATATTAATCATATCCACGCCAGCCGCAAGTTTTTCATCAATTGGCGTATGAATAGAAGTTACTGTACTGATAATAGGAATATCGATTGCTTCATCCACCATTTTAATTGTTTCAATTGGTGTAGGACCATTCAAAACGACACCCATTGAGCCTTGTGCTTCTGCAAATAAACTCATATAAGCAGAACGCATGCCTTGCGTTAAACCGCCGCCGACTCCTGAAAAGACAGGAATATCCGCTGCTTCAATAATGCCTTTTGTAATCGCTGGATGCGGTGTAAAAGGGTATACAGCAATCACTGCCTGTGCATCCGTATTGCGGATAATCGCAATATCTGTCGTAAAAATAATTGATTTTATTTTACGGCCAAAAATTTTAATGCCACTGGCTTGCCGAATAATCTCTGGCATTTTTACAATATCTTGTTTCAGCGGCGTCATAATTTCTGGAATCCACTTTTCGCTCATTGTCATCGTTCCTCCATGCTTAACGGTCGTATTTATTTAAATTGTATTCTTCAATTACATGAATGATCTTATCAGCGTATGTAGGATCCGTTGCGTATCCAGCATCTTGAAGCGCTTGTGCAGCCTCTTTATAATTTTTGGCTAACAAGACTTTTTCATATAAATTTGGATCCCAATCGACCCCATCAACAAATAACTTGGTATGATCTCGCATGGATTCTTCCCAATTGTCATAAACTCGAAAATCACCCTGAATCGTAATCCAGACCTCATTGACATACTCTTTTGTTTCTAAATTGACTTTTGGTTGATTGCCATATGCTTTAATCCCAAAAAGATTGTTATATTTCGATGCTAATTGACTTTGTCCAAAATTAGATTCTAAAACTGCTTGCCCCATAATAATACTTGGTAATACCCCGTAAGATTCTTGTAATTCACGTGCATACGGTGTGATTTCAGCAACAAATTCTTCTTTTGAGATGTTTTCATTTTGGCGATTGACTGACTCGCTTTGTCCCTTATCTGAATCAGAAAGGACAGATAACGAAAAGACAAAGGCCAAACCGACGACAACTACGCCTAAGAATAACTTTGGCAAATTCAGCTGCTTTTTTCTTTTTTTCTGATAGTTGCTCACTTCATTAATTCCCCACTTCATCTTTTATTTTCCGATAAAATGTTTCACTATCTTTCACTTTCGTGATTGATTTCATTTGTTACTATAACCGAATAATTGTATCATTTTCACAGAAAATTATCAACTTTCATCACTGCTTACGCTCGTGATTTCAGTACTTGATTCAGTGGTAGCAGTTGAAGAAACTGTACTACTTTCAGAAATTTTAGTGGATGATTTCACTGTTGTTTCAGTTGATGTGTGAACAGATTCTTCAACTGGCTTTTTGCCAAAAAAGACAAAAATTACCGCACCAAACATAATAATCACAGATAAAATCCCAGCAATTGTGTATTTCAAAAGACCATCCTTCCTATTCGTTATTCACCTACGTAAGTATCCATCAGATTTTCATTGACCCAATCTAATAATTCAACTTTTGAACCTTCCAATTGTCGTTGAATCGTAGCTGGTAACCGGAATGTAATAATATCATCAAAACCCCATTCGCCATAGGCCAGCGTCACTTTCAAATCAATATAACCAGCAGCAATTTCTTGTTCCTGTTTATTATTAGGAATCAATTCTACAACGCCCAAATCAGATTGTAACCATTTTTTGGCAATTGTTGTTTTTAACCGTTTATATTCCGAAACAGCTAGGTTACGTTTTTCCGGAAATAAGATGGTTTGGCGGAGTATTTTTTGAGTCAGCATCCACTCATAATCCGTAAATAAATTCTTAATTTTTTGCATGACTTCATTGTCCAAACCAAATTGGCCTTCTTTCCAAGCTTGCCAATCGGCTGCTTGAATTTGATAAGCGGAGTAAAAATTTTCTTCTGTTTGGTACTGTTCAATAATTGCGTCAACAATAATATCTACATAAACTTGATGCATAATCATTCGCCTCCATTTTCTATTTTACTGAAATTCTCTAAAAAAAGCATCTTTTTATCTCTGGATTTTATCATATTTACAAAATTGTCCTTGTTTTCTAATTTCTCTTGTTTACAGTATAATAAATAATGAAGAAGATTTGAAGAAATTGCATAGATTAGGAGGACTTCTTTTGACAAAAAAATTATATCAATGGGGCATCGTAGGATTAGGTGGGATTGCCCACGAATTTGCTTCAACGTTTAAACAAGAAACTAGCCAACTTGCAGCTGTTGCTTCACGGACATTGTCTAAAGCAGAACAATTTGCCGCTGATTATTCAATCCCTAAAGCCTATGGTTCTTATGAAGAATTGCTAGCAGATGAAACAATCGATGTTGTCTATATAGCAGTGCCAAATAAACAACATGCTGAACACATTTTAAAAGCGCTCCAGGCCGGAAAACATGTGTTGTGTGAAAAAGCTATTACGATGAACGCGGCAGAATTAAAACAAGCCTTGGCAGTTGCAGAAAAAAATGACCTTATTTTAGCAGAAGCCATGACTATTTTTAACATGCCACTATACGACGAATTACGTCGCTTGATGGATGCTGGCAAATTTGGTCAGTTAAAAATGATTCAAGCACCATTTGGAAGTTACAAAGAACCCGATCCTAAAAATCGCTTTTTTAATCCTGACTTAGCAGGCGGCGCATTGTTAGATATTGGTACTTATGCGGTTTCGTTTGCTCGTTGGTTTCTCAGCTCACAGCCAGACGTTTTAGCTTCTAGCATGGTTCCCTTCTCTACTGGCGTTGATGAACAATCGGTGACATTGCTTCGGAATAAAGAAAATGAGTTGGCGACTATTTCATTAACATTCCAAGCAAAAATGCCAAAGCAAGGAATTGTTGCTTTTGAAGATGCCTATATTACCATTACAGATTATCCACGCGCAGATGAAGCGATTATTCACTACAATGACGGTACGGTTGAGACCATCGTTTCTGGGTACTCAGCTGAAGCCATGAATTACGAAATCTACAATATGGTTGAAGCAATCAAAGGTACACAACCCAACCGCTCCTTATTTTTCACGACAGAAGTCATTGATATTTTGGACCAGATGCAAAAATTATGGCAGAATTAAAAAAAGAACTTCGGCTTTTGCTGAAGTTCTCTTTTTTATTTGTTCTCTATGGATAAATACGGTTTAACATACGTGGGAACGGAATCGCTTCACGAATATGTTCATTACCAGTAATGAACGTAACAGCACGTTCTAAACCTAATCCGAAGCCAGAATGTGGCACAGAACCGTATTTACGTAAATCTAAATACCAGCTGTATTCTTCTTCAGATAAGCCAAACTCAGCTACTTTTTCTTTCAAATAATCATAATCAGTTGCACGCTCTGAACCACCGATAATTTCACCATAACCTTCTGGCGCAATTAAATCGGCACAAATTACAACATCTTCACGTGTTGGATGTGGTTTCATATAGAAGGCTTTAATTGCTTTTGGATAATTTAAAATGAATGTTGGAACGCCATAGTAATTTGAAATAAAGGTTTCATGTGGGCTACCAAAGTCTTCGCCCCATTCAATGTGATCATAATCATTGTTTGCTTCTTCTTTTTGTAATAACTCAATCGCATCATCGTAAGTAATACGTTTGAATGGTTCCGAAACATATTTTTCCAGTAACGCTGTATCACGTTCTAAAACATCCAATGGATATTGTTGATTTTTCAATACTGATTTAATTAAATGTTTTACGTAGGCTTCTTGAATATCTAGTGATTCTTCATGAGTTGTGTATGCCATTTCTGGTTCAATCATCCAGAATTCCGTTAAGTGACGACGAGTTTTGGATTTTTCCGCACGGAAGGTTGGTCCAAAAGTAAAGACTTTTCCAAATGCCATCGCACCAGCTTCTGCATATAATTGACCTGTTTGTGATAAGAATGCTGGTTGTCCGAAGTAATCTGTTTCAAATAATTCTGTTGTGCCTTCTGGTGCTGAGCCTGTTAAAATTGGGCTATCAATTTTAATGAATCCTTGTTCGTTAAAGAACTCGTAAGTAGCACGAATAATTTCGTTACGAACTAACATGATTGCATGTTGTTTGCTTGAACGTAACCATAAATGACGATGATCCATTAAGAAATCTGTGCCGTGTTCTTTCGGCGTGATTGGGTAATCTTCTGAAGCGCCAACGACTTCTAAATCAGTGATATCCATTTCATAGCCGAATTTAGAACGGCTATCTTCTTTGATAACACCAGTAACCATGACTGCTGTTTCTTGTGATAAATGTTTAATTTCTTGGAATTTTTCTGTACCAGCTTCTTCACCAAAGACTTCAATGAAGTTTGGTTTGAACACGACACCTTGGAAAAAGGCTGTCCCGTCACGTAATTGTAAAAAGGCAATTTTTCCGCTTGAGCGTTTGTTAGCAATCCAAGCGCCAATTTTTACTGTTTCTCCAACATGTTTGTTTGAATCAATAATTTGAATTTGTTCCACGTTTGTCTCTCCGTTCATTTCTTAGTTTATTCTTTTAGGCGTTGTGCTGAATTCGTTTCTTTTCTATAAAGTCATTCATTCGCTCAATCGCTTTTTCTAACGTCATTAAATCTGTCGCATAGCTCATCCGCACATGTTCTGGTGCACCAAAGCCCTCTCCCGTTACCAGAGCAACATGCGCTTCTTGTAATAAATCTTCCACCCAATTAGTCACGTTATCATACCCACAAATTTCTAACGTTTTTTTGACATTCGGGAATAGATAAAAGGCGCCTTCAGGTTTTATTAGCGAAACACCTGGCAAAGCTGCTACTTTTGGATAGATATGATTCAGGCGTTTTTCAAAGGCCTGACGCATGTCTTCAACTGTCGACTGTTCACCTGTTAAAGCCTCAATTGCCGCATATTGGCTAACTGCGACTGGATTACTGGTGGATTGTGAAGCGAGTTGTGTCATTGCTTGAATAATTTTTTCATCCCCGACTGCAAAACCAATGCGCCAGCCTGTCATTGCATATGTTTTGGAAACACCATTAATAATGATTGTCTGTTGACGAATTGCTTCTGAGATGGTTGCAATTGGTGTGAACCGATGTCCATTGTACACCAAACGACCATAAATATCATCTGCAATAATGAGGATATTATGAGCAACTGCCCATTCACCAATTTGGCGTAATTCTTCTTCCGTATAAATAACACCAGTTGGGTTAGATGGTGAATTTAAAATGATTGCTTTTGTTTTGTCCGTTCGTACAGCTTCTAATTGTGCGACTGACACTTTAAATGATTGCTCTTGCGTGCTTGATACAAATACTGGCTTGCCTTCTGCTAACTTGACTTGTTCACCATAACTTACCCAATAAGGGACAGGGATAATCACTTCGTCCCCAACGTTCAAAATGGCTTGAAATAATAGATACAGCGCATATTTGGCACCATCTGTCACAATAACTTGCTTGGGTTGATAACGAAGTTGATATTCTCGTTCCACATAAGAGACAATTGCTTGCTTTAATTCAGGAATGCCGCCAGAAGGTGTGTAATAACTTGCTCTTCCATCCTCAATTGAAGCAATTGCTGCTTTTTGAATATTTTTCGGGGTTACAAAATCTGGTTCCCCAACCGTTAAGCTTAAAACATCTACACCTTTTGCTTTTAATGCTTTTGCTTTGGCGGCAGCTGCTAATGTAACAGAAGGAGTCAATTGCTGTGCTCGATTTGATACGTTCATACACCTTTCACTCCCACTTTCATCAAAACCTATCTAAATTAAATATCTTTGACAACGTTGATCTCTTCACCTTTATCAAAGCTCATCAGATAATACGTCAGTACTCCTTGATCATTTTCGGTGACCACTTCCCATGCAGGGCGCTTATCATAAAGCCCTAACGTAGCTTTCATCACCGATTCATCGGGATGGGCTTTAGCAACAATGTCTGTTATTTGTTGTTCAGTTTGACCATCTTTTTGATTTAAGACCGTGACTTTTTCTCCCGATTTAGGGACAATCACGACAATCTCTGTGCCTTTATCATTTTTGCCGGTTAAAGTAAAATACGTATTTTTGCGTGTAAACCAGTAAAATTTATCAACTGTTTCTAAATTAGCAGAAGTTTTGGCAATTGCGGTTGCTTCTTTTTTGGCTTGAGCCATTGGTTGATTGGTTCGTACAAAAAAGATAATTATTGTTACAAGAATTGCTAAAAGGATTGCCAATAGGGTTAAAAGGACAGTAATCCGTTTCTTCTCTTTCTTTTCTTCTAATTCCTCCAAAAATCCTTCCATCCTCTCTAAACTTACTGGGTCTTATTATAGCAGAAAAATAGCGGCCTTTCACAAATATGACCTAAAAATAATCAATTATTTGTTTAAAAATTCCTTTAATTCTTCTAAAATTTCAGGCATGGGCGCTTCTTTTACTGAGAGTCCCTTGGGAAACGCTTTGATTAATCGTTTGCCATATTTTGCAGTGACTAAACGACGATCCAGAATCAGCAATGCCCCTCTGTCTTCTTCAGAACGGATTAAACGGCCCAGTGCTTGTCGTAAACGTAAGGCTGCTTTTGGTACCGCTTCTTGAGCAAATGGTTGTATCCCTTCTGCTTCTAAATACGCATATTTTGCTTGCACAAGTGGTCGTTTCGGGTTTTCAAAAGGCAAACGCGTGACTATCAATAACTGTAAAGCTGTTCCTGGTAAGTCCACACCTTCCCAAAAGCTATCGGCTCCTAGCAAGACATTCGGTTTTCCATTAGAGAACCGTTTAAGAATTTTTTCACGACTGCCGCTAATCCCTTGGGCGAGGACCTCTTGTCCTTTTTCCAATAATCTTGGCTGGACTTGATGATACACGGTGGACAATAATTCATGCGAAGTAAAAAGAACCAACATCGAACGTTCCTCTTGCGCCATCAATTTTTCAATGGTATCTGAAATGTATTGACCCATTTCATAGGAAGAGGCATTTTGAATGGCTACTGCTTCTTCCGGTACATAGACTCGCGCATTTTCTGCATAGTTATATGGCGTTGGCAGGGTTTTGAACGTCACCTCTGTTAAACCTAACCGTTGCGGTAAATACTTTTTATTGTTGCCAAACTTCAATGTGCCGCTTGTATAAATAATTCGTTCATACCGCGGATACCACTTTGTTTCAGGAAGCAAACTAGCTTCTAAGTCATGAATTTCAATCAAGCCATGGTCATCATTTTGTGGTAAATATTCTTTTACCCAACGTGGACGCCAATCATCAAGATAAATGGTAAAACAGTGATGAATACGTTCAATTTCATCAAAAAATTGAAACAAGCGAACAAAAACGATGCGATCAGCCAAACTAAAGGTTTCCAACTGACTCATAATTGTTTGCTGTAACTTACTTTGAATAGTCAACAGCTCCTGCAGTAAAAGCTGGAGCGTTTGACTATGTTTTTCTCCCGCAGCAGATAAATAATCAATACGTTCTTTGGTTAAAAGCAACTCCTGATGGTCTATTCGCTTCTGCGTTTTACTAAATAAACGATGCAATTCAAAAAGAAAATCTTGCCATTCATCCACAAAATCCAGTAAACCTTGCTGATAAATTTTTACAAGCCGCTGCTCTTCAGAAAACTGTTGAAAAATTTGCTGTAAAGCAACAAAAAGTTGCTCTTTTTCAATAAAATGCGTGACTTGTTTTTTTAGTATCACACTGTTTACTCGTTCGCTCGCCATCCGACTAGCGATGTCTGGTAAATGATGTGCTTCATCAATAATTAGCCACGGACTTTCAGGTAATAACGGTTGTTTTCTTAGCGACTCTTGCGCCAAAAATGCATGATTAACAATCAACACGTTACTTTGAGCGACTTTTTTATACAGATGTCTTAAAAAGTCAACTTCATAAAGTTCATCTTTTTTTGAAAGAAAATCCAATCCGCGATGTGTAACTTCTTTCCAGAATAAATGATTTAAATTCGTCAATTGTAGTTCATCTAAATCGCCCGTTTCTGTTTCTAGCAACCAGACGAGAACGCCCATTTGATAAAGAGCGTATTGTTTTTGCGGAGTTGGCTGATTCAACGTTGCCTTAAAGCGTTGTAAATCAAGATAGTGTCGATGGCTTTTAATAACAATGCCTCGTAATTTCCCTTGGCAGATTTGATTGGCTAATGGTAAATCTTTTTCCACTAATTGATTTTGTAAAACAATCGAAACTGTTGAAATGATGACTGGTTTTTCTGGCGTTGCTAAATAGCTCATCGGCAACAGATAGCCTAATGTTTTTCCCGTTCCAGTCGCCGCTTCAATAAATAAATCTTTTGTCGTTCCTTCTGTAAAATGATGATAGACTAAATTCATCATCCGACTCTGTTCCGCACGATAAGCGAAACGTTCGCCAAACAGTTTTTCTTTGGCTTTTTTAGTTTTGGGATACGTGCTAGTCTGATAGAACGTTTCTTCAAAAAGAGGAACTTCTTTTTTGCGTAAAGCAATGCCACTGACCACTTGATAAGCTGGATTTAATGGTGTGACTTGTTTTTTCATTTGTTCATACGTTTGTTGAATAAAAGTACTGGTTTCCCGCGCTGTCTGTTGACTTAATTCCGCAATTTTTTCCATAGTGACTAATGGTAAAGATTTCATTTTTTCTTGAATTAATAACAAAAGTTCGGCTGTAACCTGCGCATCACTATCTGCTTGATGGGGATTCTCATGAGACAAACCTAAGCTTTCCGACAAATCACTTAAACGGAAACTTTTTTCTGTCGGTAAAAAAATCTGTGCCAATTCCACTGTATCAATGGCTGGAATGGTAAGTGGCGGCGTGCCACACCGTACCAGTTCACGAGCTAAAAAATTATAATCAAAGTGGACGTTATGCGCCACAAAAATAGTATCTTCCAGATAATGATAAATTGTATGTGCTACATCTTCAAAATAAGGCGCTTTTTGAACTTGCGTATTACTAATCCCCGTTAAACTTTGAATTTGTTTTGGTACTACTTGATTGGGATTCACATCTGTCGCAAAGTTCGCAATAATCTTTCCATCTTGAACGAGAACGCATCCAAACTGAATGATCCGATCACTTGTAGGATCTGTTCCAGTCGTTTCAAGGTCAACTACTGCATACACTTGTTTGTCTTTCAATGACTTCACGCCTTTCATTCATCTTTGAAAATTATACTACAATTTATAGGATTTTCACTAGTATTTCAAAAATTCTCTTGAAATCTTTTCCAGAAATAATAAGAAAGAGCCTGAAACAAAAATCCAAAGTGATTTTTGTTTCAGGCTTAAAAGCTGATAAATTGAACGGTTTTGTCTTACCTTCTCCTAAATAAACGATTAATAACAGTCAAGGATTTTCTGCATATACTGGTTTAATTGCCCATAGCCTTCCAATTCTCTAATTACTGGTAGCGGACAACGAACCTTTTTATTAAATAGTGTCCGCTTTTCAACATATTCTGTAACTTCGTCTAAAAATTTATCTAATCCTTTTTCTAGTTTCATACAACTTAACTGATTGCAAATTCGCACATCTCCTGCCTTTTTCTTTTGAACTTGTTTAAATGATTGTGAGAATGCTTTTGCTTCAAACATTTGTGCTTCTAACTGTCTTTTTTCAATCGTTATTTTCGGTACTGCTTGATTTCCATCAGTATCCTCTAACTGGCGACTCATAAAGCGACGATAAATTTCCTCTTCTAATTCGTCCAATTGTCGTTGAAAGTCCGCAGGAATTGTCCGACTTGATGAATTTTCTTTCTCACTTTCCATAGAGACAGCTTCTTTTTCTGACTTCTGCTCCTCCTCTTTTTCGGCAGACTTATTCACTGAATTTAACGAGCTTTTTTCTGTTTCTTGTGGAAAAGTAAATAAAGGTTTTGCCGCAGTACTCTGCTGGTTTTCTTGTTTTTTTTCTGGCAACGCTTCTTTAAATGGCGCTGGTTCAGATAGCACTGGTTCTTTCGCTGGTTCTTCAAGTGCTAGTTTGTTAACAGGAAGCACAGCTTCACTTGTTGCTACAGTTGTTTCACCTTCTTGATTTTCCCGATTATCAGGCGAGAGATTGACGTCTGGTTGTTCCAGATTAGCATCCTCTGATACTTTCAGCGATGCCTGTTCTGCGGCTATCACAGGAGAAGCTCTTTTCAAATGGATCGTTTTTATTTGTCTAGAAATGACGGGATTTCTCGTTTGATTAACGGATTCATTTAAGGAGGCTAAATTTTCTTTTAAAAGTGTCAACATTTCACGTAAGACAGCAATTTCACCAGCTAATTCCGTTAATTGATTTTCTTGCGGCACTACTTGCACATTGGTTTCATTCATACGGACTGTTTTTTTATTTTTAGTTGTCGGTATTTCATACATCCATTGTTTCAGTGCGAATCGTAAGTCACGAGTGGTCGGCTCAAAGCTTCCAAAATAAACAGTGTAGTACATTAACTCCGTTTCAACATAGACATAAATCTTTTTAACAATTAACTCTTCAAACTGTTCTGATTCATCCCAACTTTCACATAAAGCCTCAAAAAATTGTTCCCCTTCTGCTAAATTTTGGTACTCTTTAGCTAAATAAAGCTTGCGAATTAAGTAAAAATTATACGGTGTTTCAACATTATCCGCATAAATTTCTCGTCCTAAAAAATCTGGATTCGTTTCTTTACAAAGAAAGACCGTTTTCTCTTCTGGTTGTGTTTCAAGTGTTTTAGTCATGAGGTTCACTTCCTTTTTCTCCGTTAATAACCATTTTTTAATGATAGATACCTTTAGTATACAGGAGAAGTTCTTCTGATTTTCTCATATTTTTAAGAGACAATAGAAATTTTAGAGAAAAATCGACAGAAAAAAACGTGAGACAAACAGTCCTGCTGACCATTTATCTCACGCAAAATACTTATACTGACTATTTTATTCTTGAAACATGTAACCAATTATTCTGCTGAATCAATTGGCAAAATCGTGTCTTTTTTCTCGCGACGTGCAATTGCTGGTAAAATCATTCCTAATAGAATTAAGACGATTGGTGTCACAATGTTAGAAGCTAATTGGAACAACCAGCCTTGGGGATCTGAGGCATACTCAAATTTAGGCACCATTCCTAAGATACAAGCAAAGGCTGTAAATAGGAAACACCAGAGACCAAACACAAAACCAATTTTAGGATTTTTAACAAATTTATATTCTGAATTAAATTGTTTGTACGCTTTGTTTAGAAGCATATAGGCAAAGAAGACCCACAAGTAACGCATTGGCATAACTACAGAATTTAAGTTAGTTAGCCATTTAACCACTTCGTTCATGTCCTTCAACCCAAACATCGGTAAAGCAATAATAATACTTACTAAAATACCTGTTAATAAGTAACCATTAATTAACGTACCTTTTTTCGTACGTTTACGTAACCAACTTGGAACAAATTCTGGATCTGCTTCAGCTAAAAGAATTTTCAGTGGAGCATCAATTGAAAAGGCTAACGCAGCCACTTGACCCACTGTATTCGTCAAAGCATAAACAATCATTAAGAGATTACCGACACCATAATATGCGCCTAATTTTTGGAAGGCACTGTAGGCACCATTTGCCATTAAATCTTTAGGAATATTGTCACTTGAGAATAACATTCCCATTGCAAATGAACCTAAAACAGCCGATAAACCAACCATTGCCGCTAGGAAAATCATTCCTTTAGGGAACTCTTTGGCTGGATTTTTAGTTGCATTTACGTAAGGAGAAATTTTTTCAGCGCCACCTACCGCAAAAACTAACATTGATACGGTTGTAAAATAACTAAAATCAAATTTAGGAATGTAGGTGCTGACTTGTGACATGTTTGGCGTCGCAAATTCAACCGTTGAATTAATAAATGGTGCGCCTACCGCTAATAAAATGAATAAAATAGACATCACAAACATGGCGGTTCCAGCTAAACCACCAATAACTTTTAAGGTGGTTAACCCTTTTGTTGATAATAACAAGAAAACCAAGAAAATTATTAATGAAATAAATGATACCGTTACGATTGGCATCGTATTGACTAGGTTTCCATTCCCTTGAACTGCCCAACCTAAGGCAATTAAAATTGCTTGTGGTTTTTGTGCCAAGTAAGGAATGTGCACTACCCAATAAGTCCATGCTGCATAATAGGCTAGACGTTTAGTACTGGTGTTTTGCACCCACGAACTAACCCCACCATTACTGTCTTTAAATGTTGAACCTAACTGTCCTACGATTAACGCATAGGGAATAAAATATAAAACTAAAATCAAAAGCCATGAAGTGACCACTGAAATCCCTTGTTGTGCATAATTATTCACAACATTTCCAAGACCCCAGACCATGTTAAAGGCAATTAACCCGACGGTGAACCATCGTAATTGCTTTTTGTCCATATAACCAATTCCTTTCTTATTAAAAAATAAAGCTCTTCATTTATCATAAGCATTTTACTTTTTATGCACAAGCTCAACATAATTAAATAAAGATGGCTTTTTAATAAGTAATTAAAACGCTTCTAGCAATGATTTTCTAATTTATTTGATGACTAAAAAAGGCCGGTGAATAAGTTGCTTCACCGGCCTTTTTCTAAGAGATTTTTCTTTTATAACATATCAAATAATGATAATTGGTTTTCATCTGGCAAGTCTTTTAAGACACCATTTTCATTCATGTATTCAATTAACGTTTTAGAAACTTTGCCGCGTGTTGCCAAATCTTCTTTCGACAAGAACGGTTGCTCTTCTCGCGCAGCGACAATGGCTTTCGCTACGTTGAGTCCTAAACTTGGCACTGCTCGGAAAGGTGCAATCAAGGTATCCCCTTCAATCACAAAATTTTCAGCATCCGATTTGTACAAATCAATCATGCCAAATTTATAGCCCCGTTCCAGCATTTCATTACATAATTCTAAAACCGTTAATAAGTTTTTCTCTTTAGTGGAGGCATCCATCCCTTTGTCCGTAATTTCTTTCATTCGTGCTTTCACAGCTTCTTTCCCTTGTGACATTGCCACTAAGTCAAAGTCATCCGCCCGAACGGAGAAAAACGCACAGTAATATAAGATTGGGAAATAAACTTTAAAGTAAGCGACCCGCAACGCCATTAATACGTATGCTGCCGCATGGGCTTTCGGGAACATATATTTAATTTTAGAACAAGAATCAATATACCAGTCAGGGACGTTGTTTTCTTTCATCGCATTTAAATACGTATCCCGTAGTTCATCAGGAATCTTATTCCATTGTCCTTTACGTACCGTTTCCATAATCTTAAAGGCCATCCCACTGTCCAAACCAGCATGAATTAAATATACCATGATATCATCCCGACAACCAATTACTTCAGCAAGATTGGCTTCGCCACGGCGAATCAACTCTTCTGCATTCCCTAGCCACACATCGGTTCCGTGAGACAGTCCAGAAATTTGAAGTAATTCTGCAAAAGTTGATGGATGGGTCTGTTCTAACATACCTCGAACGAAACGTGTCCCAAATTCAGGAATTCCTAAAGTTCCTGTTTTAGAATAAATTTGCTCTGCATCCACACCTAGAACATCAGGTCCTTCAAAAATACGCATCACTTCTGGATCGTCTGTTGGGATGGTTTTTGGCTCAATCCCAGATAAATCTTGTAACATCCGAATCACGGTTGGATCATCATGTCCCAGAATATCAAGTTTTAAAATATTATCGTGAATAGAATGGAAATCAAAGTGCGTCGTTTTCCATTCTGCCTCTTGATCATCTGCAGGGTATTGGATTGGCGTAAAATCATAAACATCCATGTAATCAGGAATAACAATAATACCGCCGGGATGCTGCCCAGTCGTCCGTTTAACCCCTGTTGAACCTTTGGCTAAGCGATCAATTTCAGCGCCACGCAAATGTAAATTATGATCTCTTTCATATCCTTTAACAAAGCCATACGCTGTTTTGTCGGCTACTGTACCAATGGTTCCTGCCCGGTAGACATATTCTTCACCAAAAAGAACTTTAGTGTAGTTATGGGCTTCGGCTTGATAATCGCCAGAAAAGTTCAAATCGATATCGGGAACTTTGTCGCCATGGAATCCTAAGAACGTTTCAAAAGGAATATCGTGACCATCTTTAAACAATCGAGCGCCACATTTTGGACAGGCTTTTTCAGGCATATCAAACCCTGAACCATAGGAACCATCTTCATAGAACTCAGAATATTGACACTCAGGACAATAATAATGTGGCGCTAAAGGATTTACTTCAGTAATCCCTGTCATTGTCGCAACAAAACTCGAACCGACAGAGCCCCGTGAACCAACTAAATAGCCGTCTTCATTACTTTTATGCACCAGTTTTTGAGAAATTAAATAAATGACCGAGAAACCATTCCCGTTAATCGAATTCAGTTCCTTTTCTAACCGTTTTTCGACAATTTCTGGTAAAGGATCGCCATACAATTCGCGCGCACGATTGTAGCTTAAATCAGTGATTTCTTGTTCAGACCCAGGAATTTTTGGCGTATATAAATCGTCTTTTACTGGAATAACTTCTTCACATAAATCAGCGACTTTGTTGGGATTTTCTACTACAATTCGCTTAGCGACGTCTTGTCCTAAAAATTGGAATTCCGTTAACATTTCATCGGTGGTTCGGAAATGAACCTTTGGTAAACTATGGCGATTTAACGGATTAGCGCCACCCATAGACCCGACTAAAATTTTCCGATAGATGGCATCTTCTTCATTTAAATAATGAACATTTCCAGTGGCGACAACCAGCTTGCCAAGTTCGTCACCGATTTTCACTAGATTACTAATAATTTCTTCCAAATCTGCTTCATTTTTCACCAATTCTTGTTCAATTAATGGCGCGTAAACTGGTTTGGGCATAACTTCAATATAATCGTAGAATTTGGCACGATTTTTTGCTTCTTCGACACCTTTTTGCATCATTGCTTCAAAAATTTCGCCGTTTGAACATGCGGAACCGATTAAAAGCCCTTCTCTTAACTTCGATAATTGCGAACGAGGAATCCGTGGTACTCGGAAAAAATAATCTACATTGGACATCGAAATCAATTTAAAAAGATTTTTTAATCCTGCTTGAGTTGTTGCTAAAATCGTTGCATGGAAAGGTCGAGCTCGTTTGTATGAATCTCCTTCGCCAATATGACGATTCAAATCATCATGGAAATGCATATCATGATTCTCTTTCGCTTCTTTTAAGAAAATCCAGCACAAATGACCTGTTGATTCCGAGTCATAGATGGCGCGGTGATGTTGTTCTAAGTTGACGCCAAATTTTTTCGATAAGGTATTTAGACGATGGCTTTTGAAATGTGGATACAAGAATCTGGATAATTCTAATGTATCGATGACGGGATTAGCCGCTTCAGGTATTCCATGTTTGCCATAACTTGTATTTAAGAACCCCATATCAAAAGAAGCGTTGTGGGCCACTAAAATAGTTCCTTCTGAAAACTCTTTAAACATGCGTAAAACTTCTTCTTCGGATTTTGAACCGCGCACCATTTCATCTGTAATCCCAGTTAAATTGATCGTTGTTTGAGATAATGGATGGCCAGGATCAATAAACTGCTCAAAAGTCTCAATGACATTTCCTTTGTGCATTTTGACAGCGGCCAATTCAATAATTGTATCATAAACAGCGGAAAGCCCCGTTGTTTCCACGTCAAAGACCACATAGGTAGCATCTGTTAATTCAATATGTTCTTCGTTGTAAGCAATGGGTACACCATCATCAACAATATTGGCTTCCACGCCGTATAAAATTTTAACGCCTGCTTTTTTACCTGCAGCATGGGCATCAGGAAACGCTTGGGCGCCGCCATGATCCGTAATTGCGATGGCCTTGTGACCCCATTTCCCCGCTTGCGCCACCAAGTCACCTACTTTATTGGTCGCATCCATTGTACTCATGTTACTATGCATGTGTAATTCTACACGTTTTTCACCTTCTGGCGCGTAGTCTTTTCTTGGCGCATGGGCGACTTCCATCAAATCTTGGGCATTCATGACTAAATCACGCATGAAGGTATCTTCTTGTACACTACCACGAACACGAATCCAACTTTGCGGTTGAATCGCATCAAAAACTTGTTCATCTTTTTCCCCATTCGAAAATTTCTTCACCACGAAAGAGGAAGTATAATCAGTTATTTTCAAAATTAAAATTTTTCGTTTAGAACGCAATTCACGCACTTCTTTATCAAAAATAAAGCCTTCAATCGTTATCCGACGTTCTTCTTCCAGTATATTTCCCATTGGCATAATGGGTTCATCATTGGGAATATTCCGACCTAAACGAATTGGACCATCAAACGCAGGCGCTTGTTGTTGTTTTTCTTTTTTCATTTGTTCATGTTTAACAAGCGATTCAGCAGCTTGTTGTTGAAAGGCTGCGGCTTGTTCTAATTTTTGCTCTTCAAACTTTTTCAGCACTTCTGCAGCTTGCTGTTGATCCATTTTTGGTTCAATATGAAATTTAGGAAACCCGTAAGAGAAATAAAGTTCCTCAATAATTGGTAAATATTGTTGCTTCAAATAAGGAATAACTGCTTCATTATCAACAGGTAAGATAATTTTCCGATCTTCAAATTGTGGTGTCTGTGTTTTTAAGACTTTCTGAACTAACGGTGTATTGCATTGACTATTTAACAAGGCTAACTGCCAATAATCCGTTAATTGTTCCTCTGTAAATGTTGTCTGATTTGTGGTTATTTGAACGGAAACCTGCGCAATTTGTTGAAAAGCTAGTTCCAATTGTTGCATAAATGTTTGATATAGCATCACTGGCATCAATTCATCAAAACTTAAATGAAATTCCCATAAGCGACTTTGTTGGTGAACAATGACCTTGTCAATCCGGCCATTTTGAATTAAGGGATGTTCTTTCGCTGTGTCATCTAACTGAATTTGCGTCATCAGTTTATCAAATAAATCGCGTGCTTTTTCTGTCACAAAATGAACCTCCTTCTATCATTGAAAAAAGGCCCTCAGACAAATCTGTCAAGTGCCTTTTTTCGGTTTCTCTGCATTCGCTTCTCTATTAAGTATACTCGTTTTTTGTAAAAAAACAATCTTGTTTCTTTTCTAAAAAGAGCTAAGAAGAGCTTGAAGCAAAAATCACTTTAGATTTTTGCTTCAAGCTTAAACGCTGATAAGTGGCGGAAACAGTTTATCCTAATCATTCTGTCCGCCCTTTTCATTATTATTCCACTTCTGATGTTGTGTTCATCAAAATAGAAAGTGTACTTTCTAATTCTTCTTTGCGTACTTCCAACATTTCACCAGTACGTTTGATTTTGACTTCTACCACACCATCGACTGCTTTTTTACCGACTGTGATACGGATTGGACAACCAATTAAATCAGCATCAGCAAATTTTACGCCTGCGCGCTCATTGCGGTCATCAACTAATACTTCGTAGCCCGCTTCGGTCATCATTGCTTCAACTTCTTGTGATAGTTTTGTTTGATACTCATCTTTCACATTCATTTGGACCACGTGTAAATCAAATGGCGCAATTCCTGTTGGCCAATTAATACCGCGCTCGTCTGCATTTTGTTCAACGATTGCTGAAAGTAAACGACTAACGCCGATGCCATAGCAACCCATGATCACTGATTTTTCACGACCGTTTTCATCTAAAACTGTTGCGCCCATAGCATCACTATAACGCGTTCCTAATTTAAAGATATGACCAATTTCGATTCCTTTAGTAAAGGCTAAGACACCATTGCCATCAGGAGAAGGATCGCCTTCTTGAACAAAGCGTAAATCTTCGTAACTAATTGGTTGGAAATCACGATCTGGATTTACATTTGTCAAATGATAGCCATCTTCGTTAGCCCCAACAATGGCGTTGGCTAAATCTTGAACAGCTAAATCTGCATAAATTTTAACATCTTCGGAAACATTGACTGGACCAATTGAACCAAAGCCCGCTCCTAAGACACGGCGAGCATCTTCTTCTGTTGCTTCATCTAAGAAATCAGCGCCTAAGAAGTTTTTCAATTTGACGTCATTGACATCATGATCGCCACGAACCAAGACCATTACTGGCTCTTCATCGGCAATAAATAGTACTGATTTAATAATACGTTGTGGCTCAACTTCAAAGAAGTTTGCCACTTCGGCAATTGTACCCACTTCTGGTGTTGCAATTTTTTCTAAATCTAATTGTGTTTCATGTGATTTTTTCGGCGTATAAAGACTTGTTGCCATTTCTAAATTGGCAGCATAATCACTTTCTGTTGAATAACAAATAGTATCTTCCCCAATTTCAGAAATCGCCATAAATTCTTTAGAATCTTTACCACCCATGGCACCACCGTCCCCAATAATGGCACGGAATTCTAGTCCACAGCGTTCAAAAATGCGTGAGTAAGCTTTTTCGTAATCACGGTATGATTGATCTAAACTAGCTTCATCGGCATGGAAAGAATAGCCATCTTTCATGATAAATTCACGGCCTCTTAATAAGCCAGAACGTGGGCGTTTTTCATCACGATATTTTGTTTGAATTTGGTATAAATTCAAAGGTAATCGTTTGTAAGAATTAATTTCATCACGAATTAATTCTGTGAAGGTTTCTTCATGCGTTGGGCCTAAGATATAGTCACGGTCATTGCGATCTTTTAAGCGATACAAGTTAGGTCCATAAGTTTCATAACGGCCTGATTCTTTCCAAAGTTCTGCTGGTAATAACGCAGGCATTAACATTTCAACTGCATCAATTTTCTCAAATTCTTCTCGCATAATCGTTTTTAATTTTTCTAAAACACGATTGGCTAAAGGTAAATAAGAATAGATCCCTGCAGCGACTTGACGAATATAGCCTGCGCGCAACAGAATTTGATGACTTAAGACTTCTGCATCATTTGGTACTTCTCTTAACGTTGGAATTAACATTTTTGACTGTTTCATTAAAACTCTCCTCTATTTTAAAATCAACTATTTTTGATTTCTTTACACACTTTTTTACTTAAGCTTTCTCCTTAAAAGAAAAAGCGTTGAATATCGTTCCAAGTAACTAACACCATTAACACCATGACAAACCCAAAGCCAATTAACGTAATGATGCCTTCTTTTTCAGGACTAATTGGTTTTCCACGTACGCCTTCAATAATGTTTAAGACAATTTTCCCGCCATCTAAAGCTGGGATTGGCAACAAATTAATAATCCCTAAGTTCATTGACAACATGGCCATTAAGAATACAACTGTACTTACTCCAGCATTGGATGCTTCTTCCGATAACTTAAACATCATGACTGGCCCACCTAGTTTGTTTAAACTAAAGCCTGTGAATAGTGAGCCGAGTGCTTTAAAAATCTGTGTCGTACTATTTAAAGTATCCTGAATACCGCCCATCAATTTTGACGGTAAATCGGTTTTCATATAAGGATAAACGCCGACTTTACCAATCGTTTGTTTTTCCACTTTTTGTTTTTCTGGTGTCACTGTTAGTTGCTCTTCTTTGCCGTTACGCTCAACTACGAACGTTAACGGCTTTTCGGGGTTCTTCTGCACAATGGTTGTAAAATCTTCGTATTTTTTGATTTTTTGATTATTAATCGATAAGACTTTATCATTTTCTTTCAACCCAGCTTCTGCGGCTGGGCCATTAGGAATCACTTGTCCAATTTGATTCGTGTTTAAATCAGTGACGCCTCCTTGTAGAAAGACCGCTAACGTAAACAGAATAAACCCTAAGATAAAGTTATTCATGGGTCCCGCAAAGTTCGTCAAAATGCGTTGCGATAATTTCGCTGATTGAAATTGAACGTCAAGTGGCGCAATCCGCACCTCGGTTCCATCACTTTCAATAATCGTTGCATCATGGTCAACTTTATAAACGGTTTCTTCTTCCTCGTTTCCATTGACATAGCCCTTGATGAATAATTCTTTTTCAAGATCAAAATCAACGACTTCCATCGGAATACTATGAGGTAATTGTACTTTTTTACTTGTATTAATTTTAACCACATTACCCACGGCATTTAACTCAACAGATAGAGGCATACCTGGTGTGATTTCTGTCATGTCTTCGCCCATCCCAGCCATTCGCACATAGCCACCAATTGGCAATAAGCGAATCGTATAAGTGGTGCCATCTTTTCCACGATGCGCAAAAATCTTTGGTCCCATTCCGATTGCAAACTCACGAACTAAAATACCCGCTCGTTTTGCAAAATAAAAGTGGCCAAATTCATGTACGAGGACAAGAATACCGAAGACAATAATGAATGTGATAATTGTTTTCATAGATGTCCTTCTTCCTTCATTCACTGACGTTCAGTGCTTTTTATTATTACATGGGAAAGTCTCGTAAAACTTGCTCTGTTCCCTTCCCGATAAACCAGTGCAACTGTTTACTGAGAACAGTCGCCACTGTTAGTGAACAAATCTTTCCTTATGTAAGACAAGTTTTATTTTAGCATATTCACTCATAAATAACCATTGGACTTGACCACTTCGCCTAGATATTTTGTGTTTTTTTAGAAAACTCTATAAATGAGAGGAATTGATTACTACGACCAGTATTTTTTTAAAGACCTTCAACAATAGTAGCTAACTTTAGACCATAAACTTTTCCGACAGTTTGTCGTATTTTATCAACACGCTGATTGACATGTGCTACCATGAAAGTATTAATAGTAATTTTAGGGGGAATGAATCAATGTATGGAGAATTACATGGTAAAGTGGCCGTTGTCACTGGTGCAGCTACGGGTTTAGGATTATTTATTACTCTGCGTTATATCTTAGAGGGCATGAATGTTGTTGCTGACTATGTCGGTGAGCTGCCTAAAGAATTTGAAGATGTCCAAGCCAAGCACGCAGACCGCGTAAAATTCGTGAAGGCTGATGTCTCTAATGAAGAAGATATTAAAGCGTTATCTGAAACCGCTTTAAAAGAGTTTGGTCATGTTGACATTTGGGTAAATAACGCCGGTGTGGAGGCTTCTTTTCCGACAATTGATATGCCATTAAAAGAATGGCAACGTGTCATTGATGTCAATTTAAACGGTGTCTTTTTGGGTTCTAGAGAGGCACTCCGAATATTTAGAGATCAAAAAATCAAAGGGTCAATCATTAATATGTCCTCCGTTCACCAAAGAATTCCTTGGCCAACGTTCGCCCACTATGCGGCAAGTAAAGGCGCAACCGAAATGTTCACGAAAACAATCGCTTTGGAATATGCGGAATATGGTATTCGTGCCAACTGTATTGCACCTGGA
The DNA here is from genome assembly GCF_051711925.1 of Enterococcus sp. DIV2385. Taxonomy (NCBI): domain Bacteria; kingdom Bacillati; phylum Bacillota; class Bacilli; order Lactobacillales; family Enterococcaceae; genus Enterococcus; species Enterococcus sp. DIV2385. The sequence continues at coordinate 1,909,293 of NZ_JBIONV010000001.1, forward strand.
GCGATTAACACACCTATTAATGCTGAAAAATTTTCCGATCCCGAACAGTTAAAACAAACAACAAGCATGGTTCCTATGGGCATTATTGGTAAACCCAATCAAGTAGCTGCTGCGGCCGCTTGGTTAGCTTCTGATGAATCCTCATACGTAACTGGAACAACACTCTTTGTAGATGGCGGGATGTCTCTATACCCTTCGTTCCAACACGGAGCTGGTTAAAAAGTAGTCTGCAACAAAATTCTCTATGAATTTTTGTTGCAGACTTTGTACTATCACACACAAAATCTATTCAGGAGGCTTATCATGAAACTAGTCAAAAATGTTCTTTTAATTTTAATTGGTTTAGTTATTATCGGGATTGGCGCATCCACTTTAAGAGTGGCAGGTTTAGGAGTTGATCCTTTCACTGCTATGAATATCGGACTTTCTTCGATGTTTGGTATGCAATTAGGCATTTTTCAAATTATTGTCAATGCGTTTATTCTATTCTATGTCTATTTAAAAAACAAAAAAGCCATTGGTCTAGGAACTATTTTAAATATGCTTTTAGTAGGAATTTTGATTCAACAGATTTCTACTTGGCTTCAACCTTACGCCAATAGTTTAGGAGGCTCAACAATTGGCAAACTACTTTCTTTATTCTTCGGAGTCCTGATTTTTACATTTGGCTGCGCCTTATACATGGCTACAGATCAAGGCGAATCCCCTTATGATGCGATTGCGCCAACCATCTGTCAACAAATCAACAAACCTTACGCTTCTGTTCGAAAAGCACAAGATTTGTTGGTCCTATTAATTGGCTTTATTTCTGGTGGTCCAATTGGGATTGGTACAATTATTTGTGCATTTGGTGCTGGCCCACTTATTAGTTTCTGGAACAAGTTACTTCAACCTTTGGTGAAATGATTTTTTAACTAAAATATAAGAAAAAGCGATGACTCCATAGAGATTTTCTTCTCGAGTCATCGCTTTTTTATTTGTGCTTCTTTGAAGAAGCATGATTAGTGTGTTTCTTGTTTGGCTTTCCGTTGTTGTTTTGGTTGATTATTTGTTGGTAGAGTAAAAACTAGCCGACAGAGCCTTCCATCTCATAACTAATCAACCGATTCAACTCAACCGCATATTCCATCGGTAATTCTTTCGTAAATGGTTCAACAAAGCCCATAACAATCATTTCTGTCGCTTCGGCTTCAGACAAGCCGCGACTCATTAGATAATATAATTGTTCTTCAGAAATTTTTGAAACTTTGGCTTCGTGTTCTAAGGACACTTGGCTGTTATGGATTTCATTAAACGGAATCGTATCTGATTTTGATTTTTCGTCCATGATAATCGTATCGCATTCGATGTGGGAAATCGAGCCTGCGCTGTCTTTTCCAAAAGTCACTTGGCCACGGTAGTTAACTTCGCCGCCGTCTTTAGCAATTGATTTTGAAACAATTGAGCTAGAGGTATTCGGCGCATTGTGAATCATTTTGGCCCCAGTATCTTGGATTTGGTTAGCGCCAGCAAAGGCAATCGATAACATCGTGCCACGGGCACCTTTGCCATCTAAGTAAACGCTTGGGTATTTCATGGTTGTTTTAGCTCCTAAGTTCCCATCAATCCATTCGACAGTGGCACCTTCGTAAGCTTTAGCACGTTTGGTTACTAAGTTGTAGACGTTATCTGACCAGTTTTGAATAGTGGTATAACGACAATAAGCATCTTTTCTAGTGAAAATTTCTACGATGGCCGCATGCAAGCTGTTACTTGAATACGTGGGTGCCGTACAACCTTCAACATAGTGAACGCTGGCCCCTTCATCGACAATAATCAAGGTCCGTTCAAATTGGCCGGTATTTTCAGCGTTGATTCGGAAATATGTTTGTAATGGTACATCAACTCGAACGCCTTTTGGTACATAAATAAAGGTTCCACCTGACCAAACAGCTGAGTTTAAAGCGGCCAGTTTATTATCTGTTGGCGGCACAAGTTTTGAAAAATACTCTTTGAATAAGTCAGGATATTCTTTTAAAGCAGAGTCAGTATCTGTAAAAATGATGCCTAATTTTTCAAATTCTTCTTTCATGTTGTGGTAAACAACTTCTGATTCATATTGAGCAGAAGCCCCAGCTAGATAAGCACGCTCAGCTTCGGGAATCCCAATTTTTTCAAAGGTTTCTTTGATTTTATCAGGTACATCATCCCAATCGCGTGCAGGTTTGTCACTCGGTTTTTGGTAATATTTAATTTTACTAAAGTCAATATCTGACAGGTCTGGACCCCATTCTTGCATGGGCATTTTATTGAATTGTTCTAACGATTTTAAACGGAAGTCAAGCATCCATTCTGGTTCGCCTTTCACGCGAGAAATTTCGCGAACGACGTCTTCTGTTAGGCCGTCTCCAGTACTAAAGACTGGTTCCACATCGTCGTGAAAGCCAAATTTATATTCTTCTAATTCAGGTACTGTACTCAATTCGTCGTCACCCTTTCTTTATTTTTCACAATGTAAATGACCAGCTTCGCCTTGGCCGTTATTAGCAACAGCCTGCTCTAAGGCTTTCCAAGCCAGGGTTGCACATTTGATCCGAGCTGGAAATTTAGCTACGCCGCTTAACATTGCTGCATCGCCTAATTTTTCATCTTCGGCCACTTCATTTCCTTGAACAAGTTGAGAGAAATCCTCTGCTAAGGCCGTTGCTTCGGCGATTGTTTTTCCTAAGACCGCATCAGTCATCATACTAGCACTTGCGGTACTGATGGAACAGCCACTTCCTTGAAAGGCGATATCTTTAATCACACCGTCTTCAATGGCCACATCCAGTTCAATCACATCTCCACAAGTAGGATTATTCAGTTCAATTGTTTGGCTAGACGCATCTAGCGTTCCGTGGTGATGTGGGTGGCTAGAATGGTCCAAAATGACTTGGCGATATAAGTTATCTAATTTAGAAAGTGCCATGCTGGAAAAACTCCTTTGTCGCTTTAATCGCTTCAACTAAGCGATCTGCGTCTTCTTTGGTATTGTATAAATAAAAACTTGCCCGTGCGGTTGCTGGCACGCTCAAATAGTTTAATAACGGTTGCGCGCAATGGTGACCCGCTCTGACAGCGACCCCTTCCATATCTAACGCCGTAGCCACATCATGTGGATGTAAACCTTCAATATTAAAAGCAATCACACCTGTGTGGTCTTTTGGATTCTGTGGACCATAAATCGTCAAGCCCTCGATAGCTTGCAACTTCGGCAAAACATAGTGAACAAGGGCTGCTTCATGTTGATGAATGGCCTCCAAACCAATTTCTGTTAAATAATCAATGGCGGCACCTAAGGCAATTGCCCCAGCAATATTAGGTGTGCCAGCTTCAAATTTCCATGGAAGCTCTTTCCAAGTACTTTCTTGAAGATGAACAAAGTCAATCATTTCGCCACCAAATTCCACAGGTTCCATTTGTTCCAATAAATGACGTTTGCCATAAAGGACACCAATTCCAGTTGGTCCACACATTTTGTGACCACTAAATGCATAAAAATCAGCATCGATGGCTTGAACGTCCACAGGCATATGAGGAACTGCTTGCGCGCCGTCTACCACCATCACAGCGCCATTTTGATGAGCTAATTGTGTTAATTCTTCGATTGGATTAATGACCCCTAACACATTTGAAACATGAGCAATCGAAACAATTTTCGTTTTTTCTGTAATTTGTTGACGTGCACTTGCCATGTCTAAAAAGCCGTCTTCAGTGACGTCTATATACTTCAAAATGGCTCCTGTACGTTGGGCTAATTGTTGCCAGGGAATAATGTTTGAATGATGTTCCATGTAAGATATGACGATTTCATCCCCGGCTGTAACTGCCAAGTCACCATAACTTTTGGCAATCCAATTCAAACTGGTTGTTGTTCCTCGTGTAAATAAAACTTCCGCTGTTTCTTTGGCATGGATAAATTGGCGAACCTTTTCGCGGGAGGCTTCATAGTCCTTCGTTGCTCGTTCGGCTAACGTGTGCACCCCACGGTGAACATTGGCATTATCGGTTTCATAATAATGTCGTAAAACATCTAACACCGCCGTTGGTTTTTGGGTTGTCGCAGCATTGTCTAAATAAACTAGCGGTTCATCATTAACTTCTTGAAATAAAATAGGAAACGATTGACGAATGGTTGCTGCATCCATCATGCGTTTAACTTCCCTTCGATTACTTCTACAAATTCATTTTGTACTTCTTTAACTGGAATTGCTGTAATGACAGAACCTAGGAAGCCACGAATCACCAAACGTTCCGCTTCTTCTTTACGCAAGCCGCGGCTCATTAAATAATACATTTCTTCTGGATCTACTCGACCAACGCTGGCTGCGTGTCCGGCAGTCACTTCATTTTCATCAATTAAAAGAATTGGATTGGCATCACCACGAGCTTTATCAGACAACATTAAAACACGACTTTCTTGCTGTGCGTCGGCTCCTTTTGCTCCTTTTAAAATGTGGCCAATTCCATTAAACGTTAAAGTACCACGTTCACGAATGACTCCATGTTGTAAAATATGACCAATTGAATGTGGCGCTTTGTTTGTCACTCGTGTGTCGATGCCTTGTGTTTGTTTACCTGCACTAATTGCAACGACTTTAACTTCTGAATGAGCGCCTTCGCCAACTAAATCAGAATCAAAATCAGCCACAACATCGCCATCATTCATGACGCCTAGAGCCCAATCAACAGAGGCATCCCGCATAATATAGCCACGACGATTCATATAAGTCGTTACAGTTTGCCCTAATTGATCCACGGCTGAGTATTTAACTTTTGCGCCATCTTTCGCAATCACTTCCACAACGATATTTCCAGAAGCTTTCTCTGCGTGATGACCAGTTGATTGAAAACGTTCTAAATAACTGAATTCACTATGATTATCTGCAACGATTAAAACATGTTTAAAGAAAGGTTGGTTGCTATCTGAATCCTGAATAAACAAAGATTCAATGGGCTCTTCAATCACTACGTTTTTAGGAACGTATAAGAAAACGCCACTATTCATGAAAGCTGCATGAGCTGCTGTCAGCTTATCTTCTTCTGGTAATACGGCTTTAGTCATATAGTATTCTTTAACTAATTCTGGGTGCTCTTGTAAAGCAGTAAAAATGTCTGTAAAAATTACCCCTTGTTCCGCTAATGAGGCTGGCAATTGCTCAAAAGCATGAAAAGATCCTTGTTGAACAATTAAAGGATTGTCTTTCATTTGATCAAAACTTGCGACATTTCCTTCAGAAGGCACATAACTTTCCATGTGAACATTTAATAAAGGCCAACGATGAAATTTCACACGATCAATATGTGGTAACTCACTTTCGTCAGCGTTTCTTAAAGCCGTTGTTCGCAATTCAGTCATCCAAGCTGGTTCTTCATGTTCTAGTGAAAAAGCGGTGACTTCGTCAAGATAATCCATTAGATTTACTTTTTTCATTTATCTTGTCCTCCTTACGCTTCTTCTTTGTAATCAATACCTAATTCTTGGCTGATACCAGCATAGCCTTCTGTTTCTAAACGTTTTGCCAAATCAGCCCCACCGGTTTTCACAACGCGGCCTTCCATCATGATATGAACAACATCTGGCGTGATATAGTTCAATAAGCGTTGATAATGGGTAATAATTAACGCACCAAAGTTCTCGCCGCGCATTTCATTAACCCCTTTAGAAACTACTTTTAACGCATCGATATCTAAGCCTGAATCAATTTCATCTAAAATGGCAAACGTAGGCTCTAACATCAATAATTGTAAAATTTCATTTCGTTTTTTCTCGCCGCCAGAAAAACCTTCGTTTAAGTAACGCTCAGCCATTTCTTCAGGCATATTTAATAATTCCATTTTGCTATCTAATTTTTTTAAGAACTGCATGACTGACATTTTGTTGTCTTCGTCACGTTTTGCATTGATTGCTGCACGCATGAATTCAGCATTGGTAATCCCTGGAATTTCACTTGGGTATTGCATTGCTAAGAATAAGCCTAAGCGAGCGCGTTCGTCTACCTCTAAATCTAAAACGTTGACGCCGTCAAATAGAATTTCTCCTTCTGTGACTTCGTAGTTAGGATTTCCCATAATTGCTGCTGATAAAGTAGATTTACCAGTCCCATTAGGTCCCATAATTGCATGGATTTCTCCAGTATTAATTGTTAAATCGACCCCTTTTAGAATCTTTTTATCTTCAATTGATACGTGTAAATTTTTGATTTCTAACACAGACATGTACAATTCCCTCCAACTTGTTTTAATCGTTTTTCCGTTCTCACTCATTTTAGCCTAATTGAGAATGAATCGCAAATTACAATTGCTAAAAATAACAACTCTTATCATCAAATTTTAGGATTCAATTTGTGAAGGAAAATTTTAAAAGGCTGATATTTCAAAGTTTCTCTATATTTTTAAGTGATCCTCTCTACACAAAGAAAAAAATTCTGGTAGAATAAAAAAATTTATTAAAGAAAGCGTTTTCTTAAATAATTACTTTAGAATGACTTTCGCAAAGAGAGCGTTGAGATACGCCTTCATCATCTATACAAAAAAATCCAGAGCATTTGCTTCTCTGGATTCAATAATTTTTATTAGTGATTGGTTTTATACTTCTAAAAGTTCTTGTTCTTTTTCAGCAGTAATCGCATCGATATTTTTGATGCTATCATCTGTTAATTTTTGAACATCTTTTTCAAATGAACGTAATTCATCTTCGGTGATGTCGCCATTTTTTTGAGCTTTTTTCAACTCATCCATTGCATCACGACGAACGTTACGGACAGCAACTTTTGAGTTTTCCGCTTCTTTTTTCACGTCTTTGGCTAATTCTTTCCGACGTTCTTCCGTTAATTGTGGAATCACTAAACGGATGACATTTCCATCATTGGTTGGGCTAATGCCGATATCACTCATTTGAATAGCTTTTTCAATGTCAGCGATAGAATTTTTGTCAAACGGTGTAATCATTAATACACGTGCTTCTGGGATATTGATACTTGCTAATTGGTTAACTGGTGTTGGTGCACCATAATATTCTACTTGAATACGGTCTAATAGACTTGCGTTCGCACGACCAGCACGAATCTGACCTAATTCACGGCGTAAGCTTTCTTCCGCTTTTGTCATTTTTTCTTTGGCTGTTGCTAAAACTTCTTTAGACATTCTTTATTTCCCCCTTACAGTTGTTCCGATATTTTCACCAAGGATGGCACGACGGATATTTCCTGCTTCATTTAGGTTAAAGACAACTAAAGGAATATCGTTATCCATACTTAATGAGCTTGCTGTTGAATCCATTACTTGTAGCCCTTTAGAAATAACATCTAAATGTGTTAGTTCTTCAAATTTTGTCGCTGTTTCATCCACACGTGGATCCGCAGAATAAACACCATCAACATTGTTCTTCGCCATTAAGATGACGTCCGCATCTACTTCTGCAGCTCGTAACGCAGCCGTTGTATCTGTCGAGAAGTAAGGATTTCCTGTTCCTCCGGCAAAAATAACAACGCGGCCTTTTTCTAAATGACGTTCTGCACGACGACGAATGTATGGTTCTGCAATTTGACGCATTTCAATTGATGTTTGAACACGTGTAGGCACACCAAGATTTTCTAATGTATCTTGCAATGCTAAGGCATTCATCACAGTAGCTAACATGCCCATATAATCAGCTTGTGCACGTTCCATGCCCATTTGAGCACCAATTTGTCCACGCCAAATGTTTCCGCCGCCAACCACGATGGCCATTTCGATACCTAATTCATGGACCTCTTTAATTTCTTGGACGATTTCTTTAATGACTGGTGGTTTAATGCCAAAACCGTCTTCTCCGGCTAGCGCTTCTCCACTTAACTTTAATACGACACGTTGATACTTAGGTTTAACCATCATAATTCCCTCCAAGATTCTCTAAAAATCATTCAATTCCTCATTTAGATGACTTTTCACCAAAATGATTTTTTAGACCAAGCAGTGCGATCCACTGGTTTTGCCTAAAAAAAGGGAGCGCATATCAAAGTTATGCGTTCCCAAATGGCTGAAAGACTGCCTTGAATCAAGCAGTAATCAATTTATGCAGCTTCCTTTGGGGATCGCTGTCTGTTTAGATACTTATGATTCACGGCTTTTCAACCGAGCGTTTGATGCTCTTAGTTTTTCATTTGGCTCATTACTTCATCCGCAAAGTTATCTTCACGTTTTTCGATACCTTCGCCAACTTCAAAACGTACGAATGATTTTACTTCGCCGCCTTTAGAAGCAACAAATTTTTCGACAGTCATATCTGGATCTTTAACAAATGGTTGGTCAACCAAAGCGATTTCTGCTTTGAATTTTTGTAGACGACCAACAACCATTTTTTCAACGATATTTGCTGGTTTACCTTCGTTTAATGCTTGTTCAGTTAACACAGCTTTTTCGTGTTCTAATTCTTCTTGAGGAATTTGAGATTCGTTGACATAGCGAGGGTTGATTGCCGCGATGTGCATAGCAACATCTTTCGCTACTTCTTCGTCAGTTGTGCCATCGATAACTGTTAATACAGCAATACGGCCACCCATGTGTAAGTAAGCGCCAAATGCAGCATTGTCAGCTTTTTCGACAACTTCAAAACGACGGAAGCTGATTTTTTCACCGATAACAGTTGTTGCTTCGATTAAATCAGATTCGATTGTGCCTTTTTCAGTTTTAATAGCCATTGCTTCTTCCATCGTAGCTGGTTTGTTTTCAGCAACTTTAGTCGCAATATCTTTAACTAAATCTTGGAACATTTCGTTTTTAGAAACGAAGTCAGTTTCTGAGTTTACTTCAACGATTGCTGCAACGTTACCTACAGTTGCTACGTTTGCTAAACCTTCAGCCGCAATGCGGTCATTTTTCTTCGCTGCTTTAGCCATACCATTTTCACGTAAAAAGTCTACGGCTTTTTCCATGTCGCCTTCTACTTTTACTAATGCTTTTTTAGCGTCCATCATTCCAACGCCAGTCATATCGCGTAATTCTTTTACCATTTTAGCTGTAACGTCTGCCATTATTTGTGTCCTCCTCGGATATTATCAATTCTTTTTAAAAAAGCTATCTCAAAGGAGAATCAGGCTTTTTGTCGCCTAGCCTTTGAGACAGCTCCGTAATCATTATTATTCAGCTGATTCGTTATTTCCTTCAACAACATCAACGATTTCTTCGATTGAAGTTGCTTCTGGTGTTTCTTCAACGAATAACTCTTCAGTTGCTTGGTCTTCCCCTTGGTTACCTTCGATGAAAGCGTCAGCCATTTTAGCAGTGATTAATTTCACAGCGCGGATTGCATCATCATTTGAAGGGATTACAACATCGATCTCATCAGGATCACAGTTTGTATCAACCATTGCAACGATTGGAATGTTTAATTTGTGTGCTTCTTGAACAGCAATGCGTTCTTTACGTGGGTCAACGATGTACATTACATCTGGAATTCTTGGCATATCAGCGATACCACCTAAGAATTTTTCTAAACGTTCACGTTCTTTGTTTAAGCCAGCAACTTCTTTCTTAGGTAAAACTTCGAAAGTGCCGTCTTCTTCCATTGCATTGATTTTTTTCAAGCGAGCAATACGTTTTTGGATTGTATCCCAGTTAGTTAACGTACCACCTAACCAACGATGGTTTACATAGTATTGACCAGCGCGGATTGCTTCATCTTTGATTGCTTCTTGTGCTTGTTTTTTAGTTCCTACGAATAAAGCAACGCCGCCTTCTTCTGCAACGTTTTTCATGTAATCGTAAGCTGCATCTACTAATTTCACTGTTTTTTGTAAGTCAATGATGTAGATACCGTTTCTTTCTGTGAAGATATATTTCTTCATTTTTGGGTTCCAGCGACGAGTTTGGTGACCAAAGTGTACGCCAGCTTCTAGTAATTGTTTCATAGAAATTACTGCCATGTTGTGTTTCCTCCAGTTTGGTTTTTATTTTCCTCTTCTTTTCGTCAACTCCTTGAAGAACTACCGTAGTAGCACCACTTCGCAGATGGAAAAGAATGTGGATTTCGTGTGTGAAAATCACACCTTTAACAGTATAAGATATTTTCAGAAAAATAGCAAGCCTTAAAACTAGAAATGTCGCTCCTACTGCACTTGCCAAACAAGATGACATTCTTCGTTTCCCGTTTCATCGATGGTTCGCTTTTGTTGGACAAAGCCTTGTTTTTGATAAAAGGCATAAGCTGATTGATTTTCCCTGTAAACAGCCAAAGATAAGATGTCCTGTTCTTCTTTTGCTGCTTGCAGTAATTTCTGACCGATGCCCTTCCCTTGAAACGCTTTTTTTATAAAAATTCCTGCGATATAGTTATCCATTAAGCCTAAAAACCCAATTATCTGACCCTCTTCTTCCGCTAAGATCAGTGTTGCTTTTGGTAACGCAGCACGGACAAATGCCTTATTTTCTTGCCAATAAGTTGGTGCGACAAATGGATGAGCTTCTAGATTCGTTTGCAGCCAAATAGCCATAATGGTTTCTAATTCTTTTTCTGTTAACTGGGTTGTCTTTTTGATAGTCAGCATTTTTTGACACTCGTTTCTGTTATTGATCATTTTCAAAATAAAACATTAACACGCCCGCTGCGATAGCGACATTCAATGATTCTGCTTGACCTTTCATTGGAATATAAAGATTTTTCGTGGTTTCTGCTAACAATTCTGGCGAAACCCCGCTACCTTCATTGCCTAAAATCAACGCATAATTTTCCACTGCCTCTTGTTCATAATAAGCAATCGCAGCTTCATTTAGTTCTGTACCGAAAACTGGTAGACCTTGCTTCTTGAATGCCTGAACCACTTCGGTCAATTCTCGTTGGAGAACCGGCAAATGATAGTGACTTCCCTGCATTGAGCGCAACACTTTTGTATTGTAAATATCTGCTGTGCCCTTACCTAAAATCACACCTGCTAAACCTGCTGCATCAGCTGTGCGAATCATCGTACCAACATTACCAGGGTCTTGGATATTATCTAAAAGTAACCAACCACCTTTAAAAGAAAGCGACTGCTCTTGTTGCGTTTCCAAGGTGACAATTGCCAAAATCCCTTGTGAAGTTGGCAGCTCCGACAAGCTATTTAAAACCTCATCACTTACAAAAATTAATTTTTCTGTTTCTTGTTCAGCTAACCAAGTTCCCCATTCTTGTTGACCTCTTTGGTTAAACAAAATCCACTGAACATCAGCGTTGGCCTTCACGGCTTCTTCAACTAAATGAAATCCTTCTATTATATATTGGTTCAGTTCTTCTCGGTACTTCTTTTTGTGTAATTTTTTCCATTCTTTTAATTGGTTATTTTTCGTTGATGTAATTTCTTTCATAAGTCACCTCGCCTTTGTATTATAGCATGCTTCTAGCTTGCTTGGATACTTGCTAGAACCAAGAAAAATCGCTATCATAAAGAAAAAAGCAAAGGAAGTGTCTCTCATGGAAAAACTAAGAATGAATGTACAAGGACGTGTCCAAGGTGTTGGCTTCCGCTACATGACAAAAATGGTGGCAGATCAATTAGGTGTCACTGGTTCGGTGAAGAACGAAGACGACGGGTCCGTTTCAATCACAGCAATTGCACCTGAAGACATAATGGAAACATTTATCAAAAAAATCAAAGATTCCCCCAGTCCAGCGGGACGTGTAACGTATGTTGATATTCAAGAAGACCCTTTGTTAGAAGAAACGGAACAATTTAAAGTGATTCAATAAACTTACTTTCTAACGATTGATTTCTTTGGGAAGAAGCCTTGAACAGCAAGTAGTTCCTGCTTTTTATTGATTTTTGTAAGAGCTTCTTTTCGATTTTGATTGAAAAAGAGCGCTGTTTCAAGTATAGTTAACCATGTAAAAATTTTTTAGAAAAGGACCGAATTACATGCGTAAATTAAACCGATGGCTTTACGGCTCTGGCTTACTATTTTTAGTAATGTTTTTATCAGGCTGTGTGAAAACAGGAGCAGATGGACAACCAACTGGTGAAGGTTTTGTCTATAACTTCCTTGTTTTACCGATGAGTAATGCAATTACTTATCTTGTCGATAACTTTAATTGGAACTATGGTTGGGCGATTATTTTTATCACCATTATTGTACGGATCATTATTTTACCGTTAGGCTTACATCAATCGAAAAAAAGCTTTATCCAAACGGAAAAAATGCAAGCAATCAAACCCCAAGTGGATGTTGCACAAGCAAAAATGAAACAAGCAAGTACGCGTGAAGAGCAAATGGCCGCACAAGCAGAACTACAAAAGATTTATAAAGAAAACAATGTGAGTATGGTTGGCGGAATTGGTTGTTTGCCTTTATTAATTCAAATGCCTATTTTCTCTTCTCTGTTCTTTGCTGCTCGTTATACAAAAGGTATTGCCACGGCAAGCTTCTTAGGAATGAATTTAGGGCAACCAAATATGATTTTAGTGGCATTAGCTGGTTTAGCCTATTTAGCTCAAGGCTATATTTCAATGATTGGTATTCCTGAAGAACAAAAGAAAACAATGAAATCAATGCTGATTGTTTCACCATTAATGATTGTTTTCATGTCCTTTAGCTCACCTGCAGGCGTAGCGCTTTACTGGGTAGTTGGTGGTATTTTCACATGTATTCAATCTGCCATCACAAATATCCTCTTACGTCCAAGAATTAAAAAACAAGTACAAGAAGAATTGAAAAATAACCCACCAAAACAAGTGGTTACTCCTATTAAGGATGTGACACCAAAAGAAACAAACAAAGCAACGCAAAAAACGAACCAACCAAAAGCAAACGGCAATAAAGGTCGCAATGCTGGAAAACAAAAACGTAAATAAAAAAAGGATCGCCTCTAAACGGCGAGCCTTTTTTTACTTCAATTCTTTCCCAGTTATCTCTTCAATAGTTCGAATAGACTTTGGACCAAAGCCATGCAACGAAAGTAACGCTTTTCGGCCTCGTGCATAGAGTTCATCCACACTGTCGATTTTTTCATTCGTTAGCGCACGAACAGCTGGCTTTGATAATTGTGTTAAAATTTGTTCAAATGTTGTTTCTAGCATGCTGTCGGTTCCTCCTTAGCGGTCGAAAAGCAGCGCTTTTTATTTTACAATTAATAAATCTAAGCTAGCAATTGATAACGCCATTTTAGCAATTTGCATTAATTGTTTTAATCGGTTTTGTTTGACTTTTTCATCCTCAACCATAACCATCGTTTCATTGAAGTACGCATCAATTAACGGACGTAGATTTACTAATGCTTCATAGTTTTCTGCAATCGTGCGTGTCGCAAATGCTTCAGATAAATCGTTAACTGCTTGATACAGTTCTTTTTCTGCCTTATTTTCAAACAGACTTGGATCAATCCCTTCTTCAGTATCACCTAAAAGTTCTTGACCTTTTTTCGCTAAATTAATAACACGCGTTAAGGCTTCCATGGATGGTTTAAAATCTTGATCTTCAAAACGGCTTTTTAAAATATTCGCTGAAGCAAATAATTTCGATAAATCGGCTTGCTCAGCAGACACCACTGCATCGATAATGTCATGGCGAACATTTTTCGTCATTAGTAATTGACGTAAGCGAGCTTTCACAAATTCAACGACTTCTGCTTGTCCTTCGTTTAGTAAAACACCATATTTTTCAACATCTTGATTCACTGCTTCATCAACTTCTGTTTGTAATTGGACTAATGGGAAGGTCCAGCCTTTATCTTCAATAATTCGGATAACGCCATAGGTTTGACGACGAAGTGCATAAGGATCGTTAGAACCTGTTGGAATCATACCAACTGAGAAGAATGAAAAGACGCTGTCAAGCTTATCGGCTAAGGCTAAAACAGCCCCGATTGCTGTTTCTGGCAATTCACCTTCACTGGAAGTTGGTAGATAATGTTCTCGAATCGCCGTTGCTACGGCTGGTTTTTCGCCTTGTAATAAGGCATATTTTTCTCCCATAATTCCTTGTAATTCTGGGAATTCACCAACCATATTTGTTACTAAGTCAAATTTATAAATTTCAGAGGCACGTTTTAAATCTTCCAATTCATCCTCAGATAAGCCAACTTTTCGACCAATGATTTGTGCAATTAAAGCAACCCGTTGCATTTTTTCATAAATTGAGCCAATCTTTTCATGGAAAGTCACATTTTTTAGTTTTTCAACACATGCTTCAATCGTTAATTTTTTATCTTCATTGTAAAAGAATTCTGCATCTTCTAAACGAGCAATTAACACTTTTTCATTTCCTTTAATCACGTTTTCAAGGTGAACATTATCCCCATTGCGAACAGCGATAAAATGCGGCATTAATAAGCCTTGGTCGTTACGAACTTCAAAGTAACGTTGGTGTTCTTTCATAGAAGTCACTAATACTTCATCTGGAACAGATAAATATTTTTCATCAAAACTGCCTACAAATGCAGTTGGATATTCCACTAAATTCGTAACTTCTTCCAATAATTCTTCATCTAAAGCTAACTGCCAATTTTTTTCAGCAGCGAGTGCGTTCGCTTGATCAACAATCATTTGTTTCCGTTCATTCGGTTGAACCACTACAAATTGTTCTTTTAATTTTGTTTCATATTCATTAGCGTGTTGGAACGTCACATCGTCTCCCAAGAAACGGTGGCCACGAGAAGTTTGCCCTGTCGTCACGTCTAACACTTTAAAAGGAATTACTTCATCATCAAGTAGTGCCACAATCCAGTGAATTGGACGAATATATTCGAAATCATAGTTTGCCCAGTGCATTGTTACCGGGAAAGTTAGACTTGTAATCACGTCATTTAATTTTGTTAATACCTCTTTGGCACTTTGGCCTTTGGTAAACTTCGTCACATAGACATATTCGACACCATTTAATTCTTTGAAAACAATGTCCTCAGTTGTAACTCCTTGGCCGCGTACAAAACCTTGTGCAGCTTTTGACCAATTTCCTTCAGCATCTAAAGCAATTTTTTTCGCTGGACCTTTTACTTCTTCTTCAACATCCGCTTGTTTTTCAGGAATCGCAGTTACTTTCACGGCTAAACGACGAGGTGTGGCAAAGGATTGCACTGTTTCATAGTCTAAATGATGTTCATCTAAAAATTTGATTACTTTTTCTTCAAGTTGGATACGGCTTGGTGTGACAACATGTGCGGGCATTTCTTCTAAGCCAATTTCTAATAATAAATCTTTTGCCATGTTATTCTGCCTCCTTGGATACACTTTGGTCTTTATTTAATAATGGGAACCCTAATTTTTCACGTTCAGCCACAAAAATTTTCGCTACGGAACGAGCCATATTCCGAATGCGGGCTAAATATCCTGCACGTTCCGTTACAGAGACAGCGCCGCGAGCATCTAATAAATTGAATGTATGGCTACATTTTAAAATATAATCATAGGCTGGGTGAACTAAGCTTTCTTCAATACAGCGTTTAGCTTCTTTTTCAAATTTGTCAAAGTTTTCTAAAAGCATTTCTTGGTTACTAATTTCAAAGGAATATTTTGAATGTTCATATTCAGGTTGCACAAAAATTTCACCATATTTAACGCCTTGTGTCCATTCTAGATCATAGACACTTTCGACTTCTTGGATATATGATGCTAAGCGTTCTAACCCGTAAGTAATTTCAGAAGTGACAGGATGACATTGTAAGCCGCCAACTTGTTGGAAATACGTAAATTGGGTAATTTCCATGCCATCTAACCAAACTTCCCAACCTAAACCAGCACAGCCCATTGAAGGATTTTCCCAGTTATCTTCTACAAAACGAATGTCATGTTCTAATGGATCAATTCCTAATAATTTCAAACTTTCTAGATAAAGTTCTTGGATATTTTCAGGAGAAGGCTTCATTACAACTTGGAATTGATGATGTTGGTACAGACGGTTCGGATTTTCGCCATAGCGTCCATCAGCTGGACGACGAGAAGGTTCTACGTAGGCAGCATTCCATGGTTCAGGTCCAATGGCACGTAAAAACGTGTAAGGACTCATGGTGCCGGCTCCCTTTTCTGTATCATAGGCTTGCATTAACATACAGCCATTAGATGACCAAAATTTTTGTAAGGTTAAAATCATTTCTTGTACGGTTAACTTGTTTTTCATTGTTTTCCTCCTTGGAATATTTTTTATAGACATAGGGATTGGCTTTGCTTCGGGAATGTAAATTTAAAAAGGGCTACAGAGAAACAATTTTGTAGAATGGGATAATTTTTATGCTGTTATAACGTTCCACATCTACTCCATGTTTTTGGCTAAACAGTTTGTTTTAGCACAGAGGAGACAACGTTCCCTTTGGTCACCTTGTACTGTTCATCATCTACTCCATGTTTTTGGCTAAGCAGTTTGTTTTAACATAGAGGAGACAACGTTCCCTTTGGTCACCTTGTACTGTTCCACATCTGCTCTGACACTTTGTGTCAGTCGCAGTGAGGAACATGCAAAAAGTCCCCATGCCTATTAATAGACATAGGGACGAATAATTATCGCGGTTCCACCCTACTTCCGATGTGTTCATCGGCAGCTTCGTTTGTCGTACTCCAAAGTGCCTTTCAAAAGTTCCGTGTTTCTGGCTCCCACTCTCCCAGATTCGCTTAACAGAGGGTTCTTTTTACTTCTCTTTTTCTTCGTACGTATTTAACTTCTCTATCATAATACGGTGTCTGAGGGAAGTTGTCAAATTTTTTTTTAGAAAAACGTCTGCTTGTTTATGTTTCTTTTTCTTCCTTCTTTCGTGGTGGAATTTTTAACGTATTTTCCCACGTTTTCATTTGATCAATAAATTTTTTGCTTTTTAAGTGCAACCCGACATATTCATCGTATAACATATCAATCGTTTCTCGAATACTTTTCTTAGTTTCTTCTTTTACTTGAATGTTTTGGACTTTTTCATAGGAGACTTGCGAAAATAAGCGAATAAAATGAATCGCTCTAGGATCTGCATGGTAGCGCTGTTCATCTAAATGCCAATGTTTTTCACAAAGCACACCGCTATACTTTGAAGAGTAGTCAAATTTCCCTTGTGTTTCGCCACAAGCCACACAATGATGCCATTCTGGTCGTACACCAAACCGTTCTAACAATTGAATTTCAAAAATATTTGTAATGATTTCCGGATCTTTTTGCTCATTTAAAGCGGATAATGCCATGTGGGTAAATTGAAATAAATTTGGGTCATAGTGCTGATCTTCAATTGCTGCATCGACTAAGTTTAAAATATATGTTCCGTATGCGTTAATAAATATGTCTTGTTGAATGTTTCGAAAAGGTTGAACTTCTTTGCTGCTATTGAGAAAAGATAAGCCTTCTTCTCTAAAATTTCCGATGTAGACGGCTTCTGTAAATGGCAGAATCGCTGGCAAAAGAGGATTATTTTTTCGATGCGCGCCTTTCACAAAAAACATCAATTTTCCATAGGATTCTGTAAAAATTTTGACGAGTTTATCCTTCTCTTTAAAATCCTTCGTAAATAAAATAATGCCTTTGGTCTCCCCTAATGCCATTCAATTCACTTCCATTTCTTATGTAAATTAGTGTAGTGTTTGGAAAGTTCGTTTATACACTCACTTCCCAAACACTACTTTCTTAATATTCTTCTTTGCGATAACCAAAATCTTGTAAATAGATTTTTTTGTCACGCCAGTCTTTTTGAACTTTTACCCACAGCTCCAAATACACTTTGTCATCTAATAAATATTCAATATCTTGACGCGCCTTGGTACCAATTTGTTTCAGCATTTTTCCGCCTTTGCCAATAATAATACCTTTTTGACTGTCCCGTTCCACAATAATGGTTGCTTGGACATGGACTTTATCGTTTTCATCCCGTTTCATTGAGTCCACAACGACAGCGACAGAATGAGGAATCTCATCTCTTGTTAAAAGTAACACCTTTTCACGAATTAATTCGGAAACGATAAAATATTCTGGATGATCCGTAATTTGGTCATCAGGGAAATATTGTGGTCCTTCTGGCATTTGCTCAACGAGAACATCCATTAAATGCTCAAAATTATTTCCTTCCGTGGCAGAAATGGGAATAATTTCTTTAAAGTCCATTTGTTTCGAATAGTCTTCAATAATACTCAATAAATCATCTGGATGGACTTTGTCAATTTTATTAATAATCAAGTAGACTGGACTATTATTATATTTCAATCGTTCAATAATAAAGTCGTCACCTTTCCCGCGTTTTTGATCAGCACTTACCATAAATAAAGTAGCATCTACTTCACGCATCGCATTGTAGGCACTTTCCACCATGAAATCGCCTAAGCGGTGTTTAGGTTTGTGAATCCCTGGAGTATCGATAAAAACAATTTGTGCTTCAGGAATTGTATAAATTCCTTGAATCTTATTACGAGTTGTTTGTGCTTTGTCACTCATAATTGCAATTTTTTGGCCGACAATTCGATTTAACAATGTTGATTTTCCAACATTTGGTCTGCCGACAATGGCTACGAAACCAGATTTATGTTCAGTTGTCATTGTATTTCTCCTCTTATTTCCACATTTGAATGATTTGTAAAATTTTTGGTACAAATAGAATTAGTCCTACTAGCACTGCGAAACCGGCTGTTAATAAAACAGCTCCTGCGGCCATGTCTTTAACCTTTTTTCCGATTGGATGAAAGTGAAAATCCGTAAACATATCTACGACATTTTCAAAAATTGTGTTGATAATTTCTGCCAACCAGACGAGAAAAACGGCCAATAACAACCACAGCCATTCAGCAAGTGTTAAGGAAAACAAGAAACCAAACACAATGGCGGTGACACCAAACGCCACATGTTTGCGCATATTACGTTCTTCTCGAAAAACTGTTTTGATTCCTTGCCAAGCAAATTCTAATGAATTAATAAAATGTTTATTTTTTCCTGTTTGCTCATCTTTTAAGGCCATACGCATCTAAAATCTCTTTCTGTAAACCAAACATTTCTTTTTCATCTTCAGGTTCCATATGATCGTACCCATTCAAATGTAAAAAGCCATGTACTGCCAAAAAGCCCATTTCTCGCTCCAATGTGTGCCCATATTCAACTGCTTGTTCTGCTGCTCGCTCTGTTGAAATAATTAAATCACCTAGATTCCGTGGTAGCTCTGCCAACTCTTCATCATCAAAAATAATTGGCAATTCGTCTTCCCCTTCATCCTCTAAAGCAAAACTGATGACATCTGTAGGCATATCTTTGCCCCGATAGTCACGATTAATCATTTGGATACCTGCGTTATCTGTAAAAGTCACCGACATCTCCGTATCTTCGGCAATTTCTAGAAAACCCGCTGCAAATTGCAGCAAGTTTTCGATTTCTTTGATTTCTTCTGTTGGTACTTTCTCGGTTTCATCAATGAAAGTAATATCCATTAGTCATCTCTCTTTTCTTGTTCATCTTTCATTTCTTCTGCTTCAGCTTTCATTTTTGGATACTTAATCCGTGAATGGAAGGTACTGCATAATCCATTAATTAATGATTTTTCAATGATGCGAATCTCTTTCATCGTTAACCCACATTCATCTAATTGGCCATCTGAAATTCTGTCTTGAATCACATTATGCACAAAGGCTTGAATTTTTTCGTTGGTGGGATGATCCATCGCCCGCACAGCAGCCTCACAAGTATCAGCAATACTCACAATCCCTGCTTCTCGTGTTTGTGGACGTGGTCCAGGATAACGGAAGTCGGATTCTTTAATTTCAGGATTGCGTTCTTTTGCTTTCACATAGAAAAATTTCATCAATGTTGTGCCATGATGTTGACGACAAATGTCAATCACCATTTGCGGCATATTGTACTCTTCTAAAATTTTGGCGCCATCAATTACGTGGCCAAAAATAATTTGTTTACTATCTTCTGGTAATAAAAAGTTATGTGGATTTTCTGCACCAGCAGGTAAGTTTTCCACAAAGAAATTGGCGTGTTTAATTTTGCCAATGTCATGGTAATAACAAGCAACTCGTGTTAATAGCGACCGCCCGCCAATCTCAGCAACAGCGTTAGCGCTCAAACTAGCCACCATCATGCTATGATGATAGGTACCTGGCGCTTCTTCTAACAGTTGTTTTAACAACGGATGGTTCGGATTACTTAATTCATTCAAGACAATCATACTATCATCGGTCACTAATAATTCGATATATGGATGCAAGCCCATTGTTGCTAAAAATGAAAGTACCGTTCCTGCACTTGCACAAATTAAAGCTGTCCACGTTTTACCATCTGTTAAACTCATCCCTTGATAAATCATTAAGACAACCGCCATGAAAACAGGAAAGACCACTACCCACATTAAAGCTGGGAAAACTTGCTCACTCATCCGTTTCCGTTTAACAACTGTTGCTAGAAATCCTGAGAATAAGTACATAATCAGAATAACCGTCAACGAGTTTGTGCCAATAGAATTATAAAAGATAAATAACGCAAAAACGACTTGGAAAATGGCAGCGATTATCCCTGAACGACGATTCACAAAATGATTTAGAATCAGCGGCGCAAAGGCTGCTGGATAGAACAAGGGAATATACATCAACTGCTCTGTTTGGAAAATCTGGAAGAATTTCATTAAAATAACACTGATTAGCATAGCACCCGTGTAAAAGATAATAAACGAGCGTTGTCGCGAAGGCTCAGTCACTTGTTTTGTAAAGAAAATCAACACTTCAACTTGAAGTAAAATAGCCAATGCTAATGCCACCATCGGAAAAATAGAGGTATTTTGACTAGTCATTCCTAGTAACTCAAGTTTTTCGACCGCTTTTGCATCAATTTGAGTACCTTCACGAACAATAATTTCGCCTTGATAAATCATTGCGGGTTGAACAGCATTCATCGCTTTTTGGCGTAGCTCTTCTGTTCGTTTTTCATTGGCAATATCGTTTACCACAATCCCTTGGTTAACAATGTAACGAATAACTTGTTGCATGGTACTCGTAATATCTAAGTATTGAATTTTACCGTTAGCTTCTTGGCGAATTTTATCTAAATCAGATTCTCGAACGTGATTTTGCATTGCGTCGTCCACCAACATCAAACTTTCTGAACGAACCTTATCCAATTGCTCAGAGGTTAATGTAAAGATTGTTTGATAAAAAACATTAGGAAAACTTTGATAAAACGTAACTTCATCTTGCGGTAAAGATTCAAACAATGATTTTAAGCTAGCTACTCGTTCTTCCACGGTCGGCGCAGGAATCGTTTCTTCCTTTTTGGCCTTCGCTTGCTTGTTGCTGTACTCTTTGTCTACTTTTTCATTCGCAGAATCAATCAATTTAAATAATTTATCAATACGATTATGTTGGACAGATGCCGTATCTTCTTGATAAATATATTCGGGTGTGACAGCTTCTGCTGCCAATTTTTTTCTTTGTTCTGTTTCGTAGGTATTCTCGATATTTTTATTTGCACGAATGGTTTTCTCGGCCAGTTGACCTTCTTTAATTTCTACTCTTTTCTGATGGACGCTGCCAAACATAATCATAAATAAAAGAAGAGAAAAAACGGCTAATAAAATAGGTAA
The DNA here is from genome assembly GCF_051711925.1 of Enterococcus sp. DIV2385. Lineage (NCBI taxonomy): Bacteria > Bacillati > Bacillota > Bacilli > Lactobacillales > Enterococcaceae > Enterococcus > Enterococcus sp. DIV2385. The sequence continues at coordinate 1,930,783 of NZ_JBIONV010000001.1, forward strand.
ATAGGCTTTACCTAAACGATCCCCTAACTTTGTAAGTACTTTTTTCAAAAGGTACTTTCACTCCTTCCCTAACTGCTTAGGAATGCTTTTGTTGTTCTTTTTCATAGGCTTGAATAATTTGTGCTACAACCGGATGACGCACAACGTCACTGGCTTCAAAATTTACAAAGGCAATTTTTTCAATGTCTTTTAACGTACGCTCGGCGTTAACTAAACCACTTGTTACACCACGTGGCAAGTCAATCTGACTAGTATCTCCATTAACAATCATTTTTGAACTAAACCCTAAACGAGTTAAAAACATTTTCATTTGGGCAACCGTGGTATTTTGTGCTTCATCTAGAATGACAAAAGCATCATCCAATGTACGACCACGCATATAAGCAAGCGGGGCAATTTCAATAACGCCGCGTTCCATTAAACGATTTGTATGATCCATACCAAAAATTTGATACAAGGCATCGTAAACTGGACGTAAATAAGGATCGACTTTTTCTTTTAAGTCACCTGGTAAAAAGCCCAAGCTTTCGCCAGCTTCCACCGCTGGACGAGTTAAAATAATTTTTTGTACTTCGCCTTTTTTTAAAGCTGCTACTGCCATCACCACGGCTAAAAAGGTTTTTCCTGTCCCCGCAGGTCCCACCCCGAAAATGACGTCATGAGTTTTAACTGCATCGATATATTTTTTTTGACCAACATTCTTAATTCGGATGGCCCGACCATGATGGTCCTTCATAATTTCTTCTTCATACATGGCAATAAACGCCTCTAAATTTCCAGCTTTGGCCATTTTTAAAGCAGAAACGACATCTGGCGTATGCACTTTGATGCCTCGTTGAATTAATGTTTGTAGCGCTCTTAACACGGAAGCGACTAACTCTACCTCTGATGATTCGCCAATTAACTGAATAACTTCGCCACGACTATTAATCGTTACGTGGGTATTCTCTTCTAAAAATTTGATATGTTTATCATGTGTTCCTAAAAGCATGTGTGCATCATCAGAATCAGTAAGTATTAATTCCAAAGATTTTGACTGATTATCTGTCAAAAAACGTCCATCTCCTTTATTATATAGTCCTTTACAATGATACCACATTCTTATCTGTTTAAAAAGAAGTCGTACCTGATTTGACTTTGAAAGTCAAAAAAGAGAAAACCGTAAAAAGCTACCGGTTTTCTCTTTGTATAAAAAAACTAGGACAGTATCCTGTCCTAGTTTCGATAACGCTCTTAGTTTTCTTGTAATAATTCTTTCACAATTGCGTTAACTTGGTTGCCATCGGCTTTGCCTTTGACTTTCGGCATCATAGCGCCCATCACTTTACCAAAATCTTTTGGTGAAGTGGCGCCAGTTTGCGTCATTACCTCTTGAACTAGTTGACGAATTTCTTCCTCCGTTAGTTGTTGAGGCATATATTTTTCAACAATTGCTATTTCAACTTTTACTTTTTCAACAAGATCGTCGCGTCCCGCCTTTTCAAACTCTGATAAAGAATCTTTTCTCTGTTTCATCTCACGAGACAATACAGTGAGTTCTTCTTCTCCGTTCAATTCACGGCCCGCTTTAATCTGATCATTTTGAATGGCAGTCTTTAACATACGAAGTACGGCTAAAGTTTCTTTGTCTTTAGCTTTCATCGCTGTTTTAATGTCGTCATTCAATGTGGTTAGCAATGACATACCACCAACTCCAATTCATTCAAAACTAGAATTTTTTACGTTTTCTAGCTGCTTCAGATTTTTTCTTACGCTTTACACTTGGTTTTTCGTAGAATTCACGTTTACGTGATTCTTGTAAAGTACCCGCTTTTGAAACGGAACGTTTGAAGCGACGAAGAGCATCATCAAGAGATTCGTTTTTACGAACGACTGTTTTTGACATGTTATTCCCTCCCTCCGAGCTTAAAAAGTAACCGTTTTTCTTATTTGTGGGAAAAACCCACAAATTAAAATACTGTCCTTGTTATATTATAGCTAAAGCATAAATAACCGTCAACCACTCTACTGATAAAATACGAAATTTTTGTTTGATTTTTCGTCTTATTCGCTATTTTTCGCAACAATCGGCACAACGACCAAGTATTTCAAAGCGATGTCCTTCAATTGAACAACCTTTTAACTGTTCTTCAAAAAAATTCATCGGACACATGTGAATTTCTTCCGTTTTGCCACAAACCGTACAAATAAAGTGATGATGATGTTCCACCTCTTGGCAACAACGGAAGCGAAACTTTTGCTCTCCATTTAATTCTGTTTTTTCTAGCAATTCTAAGCGCTCAAAGTCATGCAAGTTACGATAAACCGTATCATAACTGACTCCTTTAAAGGTTTCATTCATAAATTCATACACTTCACGTGCAGAAACATACCGATTTCGCTTAATCAAATAGCTCATCAGTAATTCTCGTTTTTTAGTATATTTTAATCCACTGGCTTTCATGGTTTCTAAGGCTTGTTCAATATTGGTTTTTACTGGTGCCATCGCCATTTCCTCCCTCACCAACCTAAATCAGAATCATTACGAAATAGATTCTGGACTTATGGTATAATAAAATTATTAAAAATGCAAGAAAGGACTTACCCTCTATGACTATTTCTGAAGAAAAAAAATGTGTGACGATTTTTGTCATCTCAGATTCTGCTGGCGAGACCGCTTCAAAATTGGCGGCTGCTTCAATGGCCCAGTACCCCACTGTTGATTTTACTTTGATTAGACGAACATTCGTTAAAGACGAAGATAAACTGGTGCAAGCGTTAGAAGATGCCAAAAAAGCAGAGGCCATGGTACTGCATACTATCATTAATGATCATCTCGTGGCGATTGCTAATCAATTTTTCAATGAGCATCAATTGTTCCATTTTGACATTTTGACACCACCAGTTGCGGAAATCGAACGATTAACAGGTGTCGCACCCATGCGGGAACCAGGTGCCTTACATCATCTGAATGAAAATTATTTTAAACGAATTGAAGCAATGGAATTTGCTGTCAAATATGACGATGGCAAGGACCCACGAGGCTTTTTAGAAGCGGATGTGTTACTTCTTGGCGTTTCCCGAACTTCTAAAACACCGCTAAGTCTCTTTTTAGCCAACAAGAACTTAAAAGTTGCTAATTTGCCACTAATTCCTGAAGCACATTTACCGAAACAATTATTCGAAATGGACCCTAAAAAAATTGTTGGCTTAACCAATGATCCCAATGTTTTAAACGGGATTCGTAAAGAACGAATGCGCGCATATGGATTACCTGAAAATACTTCTTATTCAGATATTGAAAAAATTCGGCGAGAACTGGCTTTTGCAAATGATCTTTATCAAAAATTAGGTTGTATCGTTATTGATGTCGCTTCTCTTTCAATTGAAGAAACTGCCTCAATGATTCTTAATGCTTTGAACTTAGAAGATCATAGCTATTATTCCACGGAAACAGCCGAGGATTAAAAAAAACGAGAAAAAATCACTAGTGATTTTTTCTCGTTTTTTTTTAAAAGACTTGAACGCCTTCTTGATCAATATTGAAAATTTGGATGCTCGCTTTGGTAGATAATTTCTCCAAACTTTGAACAATTTCGTTGGTTCGTTCTTCTGGCGACAAGATTAGCACAGTTGGACCAGCACCGCTTAAGAAAGAGCCATAAGCACCTCTTTGCTGAGTTAAACGACGAATTTCTTTTAAGTGAGGAACCAATGAACGACGATACGTTTCATGCCATTTATCTTGTTCCATCATTTTGCCTGCTAAAGGTAAATCCCCGTTTAAAATTGCGGCAATCATAACATTGGCAATTGAGCTGGCCACGACCGCTTCTTTATAAGTCAATTTTTCGGGCAAAACAGCGCGACTTTTTTCGGTAAATAACGGTTCCTCTGGAATAAATGCAATGACATCACACATTGGAAAATGATGTTTGACATGGTAGACTTGGTTTTCTACATGGCTAGCCACCACGAAATCTCCTAAAATAGCAGGGGCAACATTATCCGGATGTGCTTCCATCTCTGTGGCCAAACGAACTTTTTCTTTAGGGGACAAATTTAAATGTGCTAGTCGGTTAGCTAATTCAATGCCTGCTACAATCACACTTGAGCTACTGCCTAGTCCTCTTGCAAGGGGAATGTCAGAAACCATCCGAATAACTTTTGGTGTTAATTCTGGTGCAATTTTCAATGCCGTTTGAATTAATAAATTCTCTTCATTAGTAGGAATCTCTTCTCCCAAAGTATGTTGAATTTCCCAAAATTCACTTTCACCTAAAACGTTGATTGTTAAATAAGCGGATAATGCAATGCCACATGAATCAAAACCAGGTCCTAAGTTGGCACTAGTGGCAGGTACTCTTATTTTCATAGTGTTGCGACTCCTTTTCGTAAGTGCAGACGCATTTCTTCCACGTCACTCATTTTTGAAATAGCTACTTCTGTCTCCATTGCTGTATCAGGATCTTTCAGTCCGTTACCAGTAAAGACTGCCACGACGGTTTCACCTGCTTTGATTTTACCGCTTTTAACATGTTGAATAACTCCAGCTAATGAAGCAGCCGAACCAGGTTCAATGAAAACCCCATCTTGAGCAGCAATTTTTCGGTAAGCCGTTAAAATTTCTTGATCTGTCACGGCATCAATGAAACCACCGGATTCATCCCGTGCCTGTTCTGCTAGTTGCCAACTAGCAGGATTTCCAATCCGGATCGCTGTTGCCACGGTTTCAGGTTGCTCAATCACTTGTCCTTTCACGATCGCTGCGGCACCTTCTGCTTCAAAACCATGCATTCTTGGTAAAGTTGTTCCTTTTTTTTCATGCCATTCTTTAAAACCTTTCCAGTAAGCGGAAATATTGCCGGCATTTCCAACTGGAATCGCTAAGACATCGGGCGCTTGACCTAATTGTTCACAAACTTCAAAAGCTGCTGTCTTTTGCCCTTCTAAGCGATAAGGATTCACTGAATTAACTAGCGCAACTGCCTCAGTTTTCGCAATCTCTCGCACCGCTTTTAATGCTTCATCAAAGTTACCTGGAATCGAAATAATGTCCGCCCCATACATAATAGCTTGCGCCAATTTTCCCAGTGCGATTTTTCCTTCTGGAATCACTACATACGCTTTAATGCCTGCTCTTGTGGCATACGCAGCAGCGGCGGCACTAGTATTTCCTGTAGAAGCACAAACAATCGCTTTGGCACCTTCTTCTACCGCTTTTGCTACAGCCATCACCATCCCGCGATCTTTGAATGAGCCAGTGGGATTTAAGCCTTCGTATTTTCCATATAATTGAATACCTAATTCTTTGGATAAATTAGGTAAAGGAATCAGTGGCGTATTTCCTTCGGCTAAAGAAATCATTGGTGTTTTTTCTGTTACGGGCAAATACGCTTGATACTGTTTTAACAAACCTTCATACATGTTTACTCATCTCCTATAACCTTCATTACATTCAATAACTGAAAGGCTTCCGTATTTTGAATAGCTATCACAACTTGTTGCATTTGTGCTTTTGATATCTGGTGTGTAATGGCAACAATTCTTGCTCGCTGTCCATCTGATTTCTGTTGAACTAATTGATCAAAGCTGACTTCTGCTTTAGTCATTAATTGCGTCAACTGCAAAAATTGTCCTGGCGTATCTGGAACATCTAATGAAAAATAGTACTGCCCAAATACATTTTCGGAACTCGTCAATTGGGTTTTATGTTGATACGAATTGAACATATGGCCAGTCGTTGCCAAGCGAATGTTTTTAGCAATCGTAATTAAATCACTGACCACACTGGTTGCTGTCGGTTTAGCTCCAGCTCCTGGACCGTAATACATTGATTCGCCCACGCCTGCACTTTTAATAAATACTGCATTGTACTCATTCCGAACAGATGCAATAGGGTGCTTTTGATTGACTAGCATAGGCGCCACTTCCACCGAGATACTATTCTCATTTTGTTCAGCAGAGCCAATCAATTTGATTTCATACCCCAGTTGTTTAGCCATAGCGACATCATCTAAAGACAATCCGCGAATTCCACGAATATCAACTTGTGGTAATGAAACATTCATCCCAAAAGCAAATTGACTTAAAATAACCATTTTATAGGCTGCATCGATTCCATCGACATCATTTGTCGGATCCGCTTCAGCAAATCCCAACGCTTGCGCTTCTGCTAAAGCTTCTTCATAACTTTTATCAGCAGAAACCATTTGCGTAAGCATATAATTCGTCGTACCGTTCACAATTCCTAAAACTTTTTGAATATTGTCTGCCGCTAAGCTATTAGCAATTGTTCTTAAAATAGGAATCCCGCCAGCAACACTTGCTTCATAATATAAATCACAATGATGTTTTTGGGCTAACGCTACTAATTCACTCCCATGTTGCGCCAGTAAATCTTTATTAGCAGTCACAATATGTTTGCCCTTTTCTAAAGCTTTCATGATATACGTTTTGGCTGGTTCAATGGTTCCCATTAATTCCACAACGATTTGAATCTCTTTATCTTCTAAAATATCATCAATTGAAGTTGTTAAAGAAAGACCGTATTCTTCCGCTTGCGCTTGTTTCGTTTCAAGATTTCGGACAAATGCTTTTTCAATGACTACATTCATTCCTGTCACTTGTGAAATTTTCTCTTGATGTTCTTTCAAGAGAGTTAAAACGCCAGTGCCTACAGTCCCTAATCCTAGTAACCCGATCTTTAAGGTATCCTTCATTTTTACCTCCATCAACAGCGCTATTCTAGTTACGCTATTTTTTCCTACTTTTTATCGATGTTCAATATGCTCAAAGGTCTGATTTAAAATATCTATTACATGATGATCATCCAATGTATAAAAAATCGTTTTTCCTTCGCGACGTGCCTTGACAACCCGGCTATCTCTTAATAATTTTAGTTGATGAGAAACGGCGGACTGTTCCATTCCCAATTGTTCACTAATCGCCGTTACGTTATGCTCGCCTTCTTTTAAAAGTAGCAAAATTCTTAAACGTGTTGGATCACTTAATACTTTATATAATTGACTTACTTGTTTGATTTCTTCCATTTGTTTCATTATAGTCGCCTCACTTTGCACTCATTATAACACAGAGTTTTTTAAAATAAGAACTGCGATTGTTCTTTCCTACGAAAAATATGGCACAAAGAAAGTTGGAAAAATGACAAACTTGTCGATTTTCCAACTTTCTTCATCTATTCGTGGTTGGCTTGCTGAACTGCATCCATCACGGCATAACGGAAGCCATTTTTTTCTAGAGCTACGACACCGCGAATCGTACTTCCTCCTGGAGAAGTCACTTCATCTTTCAATGCTCCTGGGTGTTTTTTCGTGTCTAAGGCTAAGGTCGCCGTTCCTTTTATCATTTGAGCGACAATTTCATAAGATAAGTCTCTTGGTAACCCTTCTAAGACTGCTGCATCTCCCAATGCTTCCATAAAGATATCAACAAAAGCTGGACTGCAACCAGCCACAGTACCAAAAGTTTCCAGTTGCGCTTCACGAATTTCTTTGACTAACCCTAAAGTAGCAAGAAGTTCCATTACCAGTTCCTTCGTTTGGCCTTCAATTGTTGGTGCCAAGGCTACGCCAATCACGCCTTGATTCACGCTAACTGGTGTATTAGGAATGGCATGAACAACTTTGGCTTCTTTATTACCAAGGGCCATTTGTGCTTCTTCTATGGTATGACCTGTTGCAACAGAAATCAATAGACTTTCGTTGGAAAAATGAGGGGCTAATTCCTGAAGGACAGGTAACACAACCTTTGCTCCTGTCGCAATAAAAATAACCTTACATTCTTGGAAAAGTGCATAATCTGTGACAAGTTGAAAGCCCCACTCTTTTTGAAGTGCTTCTGCGGTTCCACTTGAGCCGCCTTTCACATATAAATGTTCCTTCTTGACTGCCTCAGCTTTCAGTAACCCTTTAATCATGGCACCGCCCATACTGCCAGCACCGATAAAGCCAATTTCCATAGCATTCCCTCCTTAGTTAAATAAAGTGTTTGTGTCAAAAGTCAATTAGCTTTTGACACAAACACTAACATTCGTACTTTTTTCCGTACAGCCTGTTTCGTTTATTTTATTTTGTTAATTCATTAACGACTGCTTCAAACGCAGCAATTTTTTCAGAAGCTTCTGAACTACTTGTTGCTTTTGTCGCTAGATAGAATTTAATTTTTGGTTCTGTTCCTGATGGTCGGATAGCAATCCAACTGCCATCTTCTAAATGATATTTCAACACATCAGAAGGAGGCGTTTGTAATTGTTCTGTTTGACCATCTGCAAAAGTGCGTGTTAATTCTTTAAAATCTTCCGTTTGAGCAACTTGAATCCCGGCAAACTCAGTTGGCGCTTGTTCACGACATTTTGCCATTAAAGCTTTGATTTTACCGCTTCCTTCAATTCCGCTCATTGTTACGGAAATAGTTTTTTCTTCAAAGTAACCAAATTCTTCAAAGATATCTTGTAAGCCATCGTATAATGTTTTTCCTTGTTTTTTATAGAAAGCCGCTACTTCTGCTAATAGAACTAACGCTTGAATTGCATCTTTATCACGAACAAAAGGTTTCACTAAGTAACCATAACTTTCTTCAAAACCAAACATAAACGTTTGACTGTGGTCTTCTTCGTATTGTTGAATTTTTTCAGCAATAAATTTGAAACCTGTTAAAACATTAAACATCTTCGTATTATATTTCTCAGCAATCGCTGTAGCAAGTTCACTAGAAACGATTGATTTTAGAACCGCAGCATTTTGAGGCAACGTGCCTGCTTGTTGATGGGCTTCTAAAATATAATGAATCATAATTGAACCTAATTGATTTCCTGTTAATACTTGGTAGTCTCCGTTTGGCATCCGCACAGCAGCACCTAAACGATCAGCATCTGGATCTGTTGCAATCAATAAATCAGCGCCTTCTTTTTCCCCTAAACGAATCGCGTATTCAAAAGCTGAATGTTCTTCAGGGTTTGGTGACTTAACTGTAGTAAAGTCAGGATCAGCAACGGCTTGCTCAGGTACTAAAACAAATTTTTCAAAACCGGCTTGTTTTAATGCCTTTTCTCCTAACATTTTCCCAGTTCCATGTAAGGGAGTGTAAACTAATTTTAATTCTTTACCCATTTCGTTAATTAATTCTTGATTAATCGTAACTGTTTTAATTTCTTTCAAATACGCGTTATCGACTTCTTCACCAACAATGTTAATTAAACCGCTGTGGGCAACTTCTTCATCTGATAAGACATCAATTTTCAAAGGATTTTCGATACTACGAACATATTTAGTTAATGCATCTGCATCAGCTGGCGGCATTTGACCACCGTCTTCACCATAGACTTTGTAGCCATTATAGGCAGCTGGATTGTGAGAAGCCGTAATCATGATTCCCGCAAAAGCTTTAAAGTAACGGACCGCAAAAGATAATTCTGGTGTTGGTCGTAAGCTTTCAAACACAAAAGAAGGAATATCATGTTTAGCTAATGTTTTAGCTGCTTCCATTGCAAATTCTGGAGACATATGACGTGAATCATAGGCAATAGCTACACCGCGACGTTTCGTTTCAGGATCTTGCGTATCCATAAAACGTGCAAGTCCTTCTGTTGCTTGACGAACTGTAAAGATATTCATCCGATTAATACCGGCGCCTAAAATCCCGCGCATCCCAGCAGTCCCAAATTCTAATGGTGCGTAAAATGCATCTTCACATTTTTCAGGGTCTGTATTTAAGTCCTTTAATTCATTTTTTAAATTTTCTGGAATATTTTCTTCATTTAACCATTGTTGGTAAACTTGTTCCCAAGACATGGAAAACACCTCATTTGTTTTTTTGTTTTTACTTTTTAAGTATAGCATTGGATATTCGTTTAGAAAAGGGAAGTTGTAGCGTTTTCTCTCAGCAAATGATTTTTATAAGAAAAATCTTACTTACTGTTCTATTTTTGTTTGTCTATTTTCAGAAAGTTGTCGTGTAATCCGTACCATTCGCTCACAAAAAAGAGGCATTTCTTCTGTTGAAATTCGGGAACAGTTCAAACGAATACTTCCACGTTTTTCACTAAAAGCTACACTTGGTGCTACCAAAACACCTTCTCGTAAAAACACCTGCCACTCTTCTGGCTTAAGTGCCCCTTGACGCCAATGTGCCCATAAATAAAAGCCGCCTTTTACTGGCGAAACTTCCCATTCTGGCAACGATTTAAATACTTGATATACAGCTGTTGCTCGTTGTTCCACTTGTTTATTTAATAACGTAATTTTTTCAGAAAAAGAAGGATCTTCAATCGCCATTTTAGCGAGCATCTGCGGAAAAATACTCAACGAAACATCCATCATTTTTCTGGCTTCTGCAATTTGTTTCGTCACGGAGGCAGGCGCACTTAACCAACCAATTTTCGTGGTCGAACCTAAAATTTTTGACAACGAACCGATATACAAGACATTATCTGGATCTAATTTTTTTAAAGGAGGAATTTCTGTTTTCGGGATAAAACTTAGCTGCCCAAAAACATCATCTTCTAAAATAGGAACTTGATACGTTTGACAAACTTTCACGAGCTGTTCTCTTTTTCTTAAAGGCATCACTGTCCCAGTCGGATTTTGAAAGGAAGGATTAACCATAACCATTTTGATGCGATGTTGTCGGATTGTTTGTTCTAGCGCTTCAAGATCAATCCCTTCCTCTGTCATGGGCACACCAAATAAGCGCACACCAGCAGCTTGGAAAATTGGTAAGGCATAGAAGAAAGATGGATCTTCTACGGCAACACTATCTCCTTGTCTCAATAAAACTTGCAAAACTAAAAAAAGTGCTTGTTGCGCACCTGAAGTAAGCAATAAACTTTCACTTGGTAAATGAAGCTGATATTCCGTTGCTGTAATGGCTTGGATTTCTTTTCTTAACGGCAAATAACCTAATTCATCTTGTGCTTCCTCTTTTAAAAATTGTTTCCAATTTAATGCTGGAAAATCGAAACTGGGAATTAAGTCTAACGGCAACTCGCCTGTATACATATCTAAGTCAGTCGGCAAATTTTGTTTAGCTCGTAACTCAATCTCTGCCACCAAGGGATGAACTTGTTTGAACACATTTTGTTCTAAATAACGATGCCAATCCGTTCGTGGCGTCATCATTACCCCCCATTTTCCTTCGTTGACAATCGTTCCACTCCCTCTTTTTCGCACAATCCAGCCTAAGTCCACCAGTTCGTCTAATGCATGAACAACGGTTGAACGATTGACAGACAAGTACTCTGCCAGTTTACGTTCCGAAGGGATTTTTTCGCCTGGTAATAATTCGCCTGTTTGAATCTTTTGAACAATCATTTCCATAATACTGCGATAAATGGGAACATTTTGTTCTTTTTTAAGTTGCCACATAGCAATCACCTCAACAATTGGATGAGTTAAAAGTAATCCAGTTTAATGCTTTTGTCAATCGAAAATACAAGAAAAGTGAGACAGCCGTTTTGACGAATGTCCCACTTTTCTGTTTTACTATTAACAGGTTTGTCTCAATGTTTGTGTAAAAATGCTTGGATGGTGTTATAAAAGATTCCTGCGAACATAAAGATTAACCAACTAAACCGCCAATCCCCTAAAACAAAACTAATAAATAGATAGAGTGCCACAACTAAGGGCCAATAAACGGATGCAATAATTGCACCGACAGGATTTCCCACAGGTCCTTCCTCTGTTTTTGTTTGTTGAGGGGCAAAATCAGGATGACCAACATGTTCTGAATAAAAATAAGTTTCATTTAACAATTTATTAAAACTTCCTTTAATTACTCCACCAAATATAAACAAGAAGACGCCAACCGATACTAAAAAGAAGAGCCAACTAATCCCCATTGTTCCATTATAATATTGTCCGCCCATCATTTGATGCATGGAACGGCGCATCATCAGATGAAGGCCACTACTAAAGACAACAACTGGGATTAAACCCAAAATACAAAAAACTACGCCCGCTGCCATACAAAAAATAAATGATCGTTGAAAACTTTGTTCTCTTTGTGCAACTTCTTTTTTTAACTTAATCGGAATCAATCGTTGCCCCAGCTGTTTGTCCATTGCAACAAACCGATTACCAGCAACAATAAATAATGGAACGCCGATTGCCACACCTATGAAAAGACAAACTAAACCAAGACCGTTAGAAAGAACACCACGCATACCAACCAGCAAGCCAACACCCACCATGATTGCAACAACACCAAGACCAATTTGAATAGCACCTTTACGTTGGACAGCTAAATAGTCAAGTCCTTCCTCCACTGAAATTTCTGGCAAACCGTTCATTGAATCGTTTGTTTCATCCACTTGTTTATTTTCTAAATTCAATTCTTCCATTAATTCATCAATAGTACCAAATTCAGAAATAATTGTACCAATTGCTTCATTTTCCGATTTTCCTTGGCTGAGCAAGTCTTCATAACGATCCTCAGCATTTGCTAATAAGTCCGCCTTTAATTGTTTTGTTTCAGATGTTTCAACAACGCCTGAAAATAAGCTATCAATAAATTCTTCTATAATTTTCATTTTCCCATCTCCTTTACAAATGCTTCGACGACGTCTTTTGTTACTTCCCATTCTAGTAACTTTTCCTCTAAATAACGCTCTCCTGCATGGGTTATTTGATAATAGGTCCGCTTTTTGCCATGCGTTACTTCTCCTGGAAATGATTCAATGTAGCCATTTTTCTCTAAACGTGTAAAAGCAGAATAAAGTGTCGTTTCTTTAATCGAATATTGTTCTTTAGAAATTTCACGAATGCGTTTAGAAATCGCATAACCATATGAAGCGCCGGATTGTAAGATTGAGAGAATAAAGGTATCGTTGTATCCTCGAATTGCATCACTACCAATCACATAAATTCCTCCCTCAAGTACTTCAACTATCGTACTACGTCTGTCGTTGTAATTATCTTAACACGATTACTACGATAGGTAAAGTAAAAAAAGCACGTAATGCAGAAATCATTTTAATTTCTGCACTACGTGCTGTCTTCTTTTCAGTCTATAGTTGAATGTTAAATGGTATCACCATTAAAAATAGAATTTTTTACAATCACATAATCAACTTTACGAATCGCTTCTAAATCACGACCTCCCGCGTATGAAATGGAAGATTGTAAATCTTGTTGCATTTCGACTAAAGTATCTGCCAACTTCCCTTTATGGCGTAACCAGATTTTTTTGCCTTCAACGTTTTTCTTTTCGCCTTTTTGGAATTCAGAGGCGCTACCAAAGTATTCTTTGTAAACAACGCCATCTTCTACTTTTGTTTCACCTGGTGATTCTTCATGTCCAGCAAATAATGAACCAATCATGACCATAGTTGCCCCAAAACGCACAGATTTTGCAATGTCTCCATGGGTCCGAATTCCACCATCTGCAATAATTGGTTTCCGAGCAGCTTTGGCACACCAACGTAAAGCCGCTAACTGCCAGCCACCTGTCCCAAAGCCAGTCTTAATTTTAGTAATACATACTTTTCCTGGTCCAATCCCCACTTTGGTGGCATCAGCTCCAGCGTTTTCTAATTCGCGAACGGCTTCTGGCGTTCCAACATTGCCCGCAATAACGAACGTTTCTGGTAAAAATTTTTTCAAGTGTTGAATCATATTAATCACCGCATTTGAATGACCATGGGCGATATCAATTGTCACGTAGTCAGGAACTAAACCTTCTCGGGCTAACGTTTCAACAAAAGCGTATTCCCCTTCTTTCACACCCACACTAATTGACGTGATTAAGCCCTTTTGTTGCATTTTTTTAATAAATGGCACTCGCGCCTCTTCATCAAACCGATGCATGATATAAAAATAACCATTTTCAGCAAGGGTTTCCGCAATCTTTTCATCAATAATTGTTTGCATGTTCGCTGGAACGACAGGCATTTTAAACGAATGTTTTCCTAAAGTTACTGTAGTATCACATTCAGAACGACTATTCACGATACATTTATTGGGAATTAATTGGACATCTTCATAATCAAAAACTTTCATACTTACTGCCTCCTAGTTATTTACAAAAATAACGTAAAAACCGAACATTCGGTCATTTAACGTTCGTGTTTACAAACACCATTGTTAATTTACACTATTTACCGCCACTTGTCAAAGGCGTTTTAACGAAAATTAATCTTTTTACCCTTCTTGAACGTTTGGTAAAATGGCCTGCAATAAAATAGCAACAATCGAGGCAGTTGCCACGGGTGAACTAAATAAATATTGTAAAAATTGTGGTAGAGTTTCCAAAAACTCTTTTGGTAACAATGTCAACGCTAATGTCATAATAATCGGAACGGCAATTACATACATCTCTTTTTCATGAATTGTTACATCACTCATGACTTTCATTCCACTTACAGAAATGATGCCACAAACAACCACAAAAACACCGCCGATAACTGGTGCCGGAATGGCCGAAATCAAGGTGGAAAGTTTTCCAGATAAGCCAAATAAGACAAACCACGCACCTGCAGCCACAAAAACCTTGCGACTAGCAACTCCAGTGATTGAAATAATCCCAGCATTTGTAGAGTAACTAGTTACTGGCGTGCCGCCAATGAATGAAGAAACTAAGCAACCTAAGCCTTCACCAATTACGCCGCGATTAATTTTTTCTTCGGTCAAAGGTTCAGCGACAACATGACTCACAGCAAACCAAGTGCCTGTTGTTTCCGCCATTAAAACCAGATAAATAACTAACATCGTGGCAATAGCTGACCAATCAAATTGGAAAGAAAAGTTAACTAATGGTAACTGAGGCAAACTAAACCAAGCCGCTTTACTAACGGCTGATAAATCAAGTACCCCTAATAATTGTGCCGCGATGCTCCCAAATAATAATGCCAAAATGACAGAAGAAACGCGGAAAATCCGCCCTTTTTTCAAAGCAGAACCTAAGAGCGCAAAGAAGATCAACGTACCCGCTGCTATAAATGCTAATAAAATATTTTGTCCTAATTCCCCTTTTGCGTGGTAAATATTATCCGATAAAGCGACTGGCATTAACGAAAGACCCACCACAAAA
Source organism: Enterococcus sp. DIV2385 (assembly GCF_051711925.1). Classification (NCBI taxonomy): domain Bacteria; kingdom Bacillati; phylum Bacillota; class Bacilli; order Lactobacillales; family Enterococcaceae; genus Enterococcus; species Enterococcus sp. DIV2385. Next base: position 1,945,807 of record NZ_JBIONV010000001.1, read on the forward strand.
ATAATTGTTCCTCCCACAATTGGTGGAACAAATTTAGTGATTAAACGATTAAAGATACCAGTAAATCCTAATATAATAACAACAATTGCCCCCACTAAACTAGCACCTAAAACTGCGCCCCAGCCATTTCCTTGTTGGTTATTGGCAAAATAAATTCCCGCAATTGCCCCGATTGGAATAAATGAAGGGCCTTGCGCAACTGGTAATCTCATACAAAAATGAGATTGAATAATCGTGGCAAGTCCTGCTGCTATGAATGTTGCTTGAATTAAAGAAGACGTTTGTGCTGTGCTAATACCAATAATCGAAGCAATGATTACAGGTACGACGTACACGTCCATTGCTAAGACATGCTGAATCCCTAACATAGTGGCCTGCCCAAAAGATACTGAATCTTCTGGCCCCACTGTTAAATGAAGATTATTTTGTTTCTTTTCACTCATTTTTTATACTCCTTTAGTTGCTGACATTAAATTTTTATCATGTACTTTTTCACCTTGTACCCAGACTTCTCGAATATTTTCTGGTCGTGCTAAATATAAGATTTTTTGGAAAATATCAAGCAATGATTCCCCTGGATTTTTAGGAATTCGTGCTTGTGACAAGCTTGTATTAATAATTTGAACATCCCAAGCATACCCTTTTTCTAATTTCCCAATTGGCAAACTTAGCGCTTGACCACCACCAGCAGTAGCTAAATAAAACGCTTCATTTACTGTAATCCGTGCTGTTTTAACACCTCGTACTTCTGGTTTTTTTGTAGCATCGACACCATCTTCTAACATTCTAGAAGAAATAACTGCTTGCTTTAAATTATCAAAAAGACTTGGTGAAAAACCACCTGAAAGATCACTACCTAAACCAACTTCTACTTGATGTTGATGTACTAATTTTGCAATCGGTGTTACTGCATTGCCAAAATAAGCATTAGAGATTGGGCAGTGTGCCACAGCCGTCCCTGTTTCATGGAATAAATTCATATCTGCTTCTTCTAAAAAGCCTGCATGTGCCATCACTGCTTTTTCTGTTAATAAACCAAAATCATTCAATGCTTGGGCATCATTTTTTCCAAAACGTTCTTGAACAAATTGATGTTCCCAATCACTCTCACTACAATGACTTTGAACATGGACTTGATATTTCGCTGCTAATTCTCCTAATCCTTTAAGTGCTTCCTCTGTACAACTAGGAATGAAACGCGGAGTTACAACGGGATATACGCCTTGTTTTGTTTGCTGCGCTAATGTTTGAATTTCTTGAATAAACCGTTCCGTTTCTTCTAATGCTTGTTGCGTTGTTTGATCACGATAGTACTCAGGATTCTCATTAAGATCATCCATTACAACTTTACCAATTAAGCCACGCTGCCCTTTTTCCGCACAAATCTCTGCCAAACGACGGCTAGCTTCATAATGAATGGTTGCAAAATAAAGGGCTGTTGTTGTCCCATTAGCTAACAATTGGGTTACCAATTCATCATAGACTTGTTGGGCAAATGCTAAATCTGCAAACTTGGACTCCAAAGGAAACGTGTACGTATTCAGCCATTCATACAATGGAATATCCAAGGCGGTCCCAGATTGTGCCCACTGAGGTGCATGGACATGTAAATCAACAAAGCCAGGTAAAAGATAAGAATCTTGGGGCAATTCTTGAAAACGTTGTGCCTCTTTTTGTTCTGCTAGCACAGTTTCATACGCTTCAGCATCTGGTTCAATTATTTCCTGAATTACTCCGGCCTCATCTATACAAAAAAGTGTCTCTTCATAAACTTTAATCTCTTGCAAATTTTTACTAGAAAAACCTGTTCCTTTTATTACAAAATGAAACATTTAATACTCCTCCTTACTATCACATGAAGATTATACATAAACTTTCGCTTAATAACTATAAAAATGTGATTTTTTTTAAAAAAATACGTGTTCAAACAAGCAAAAACCGAACATTCTAAGAATGATTTATTTTTTCTTTGGATAAACAAGAAAACTTTCTATTCTTAAGATTCTTCGGTATACTTGAAGAGAATCGTTAGAACTTTAGGAGGTCCTGAGATGATACAGATCGAACAAATTAGAACAGGTGTTATTCAAGAAAACTGTTATCTTGTTTATAATGAAGAAGCATTATTAATTATTGATCCAGGTGCAGAAGGAGCAAAACTAATTCAAGAAATTACCCGTTTAGGGAAGAAACCAGCCGCTATTTTATTAACACATACTCACTATGATCATATTGGTGCGGTAGAAGAATTGCGCCATCATTATCAAATCCCTGTTTATGTTAGTCCATTAGAACAAGCGTGGCTTTCCAATCCTATTTTGAATCTTTCAGGATTAGGCAGACATGATGATATAGCAAATATTATTGTTCAACCCGCCGAACATGAATTTAAACTAACCGATTATGAAATTGGCGGCATGAAATTTTCCGTAGTCCCAACACCTGGTCATTCAATTGGTAGCGTCAGCTTTGTCTTTGATGATTTTGTCGTTGTTGGGGATGCATTGTTTAAAGGTAGTATTGGTCGTACCGATTTACACACTGGTGATATGCAACAATTATTACACAGCATTACGACCTATCTATTCACTTTACCAGAAGAATTTCCTGTTTATCCAGGCCATGGTGATGCCACAACCATTCAACATGAAAAAGCCACAAACCCATTTTTTAATTAGAGATTTATTCACTATTTAAAGAAACTTAGGAGGAGTAGCAATGACTGAAGCAACGACACTTTATATTATTCGTCACGGAAAAACGATGTTTAATACGATTGGCCGAACCCAAGGCTGGTCAGATACCCCCTTAACCAAACAAGGAGAAGAAGGCATTTATCATTTAGGCTTAGGCCTTAGAGACATAGACTTTAAGGAAGCTTATAGTAGTGATAGTGGTCGTGCCATGCAAACCGCTCAGATTATTTTACAAGAACATCAAAACCACCAAAAGATTCCTTACCTAACCGATAAACGGATTCGTGAGTGGTGTTTTGGTTCTTTAGATGGTGGCTATGATGGTGAACTTTGGGGTGTGGTGCCACGCATTTTAGCTTTTAAAAGTTATGAGGACATGATGACCACGAAAATTACCTATCGTGAGCTAGCAAATGCTATTATTGAAGCCGATACGGCTGACTGGGCGGAGCCTTATGAAGTTATTCGTGATCGTGTTTGGTCTGGTTTCGAAGATATCGCTCATCATCGAGAAAAAAATGGTGGCGGCAAAGTCATGGTGGTTTCCCATGGACTAACAATTTCCTTTTTACTTTCCTTAATTGATGCAAGTTTGCCTATGCAGATGGCGCTGGAGAATGGTAGCGTGACGACCTTAACTTACGAAAAAGGAACATTTACCATTCAAGGAATTAATGATATTTCTTATATTGAAAAGGGAAAAAAGATCGCTGAAAAGCGCCGTTTGTTGTAAAAAAAGAGAAGGTTATCTGTCAAAATGACAGATAACCTTCTCTTTTTATTTATTCTTTTAAACGTTCTACATTTTTTCTTGAGATTTGAATTTTTTCTAAGGTTTCCTTATAGTTTTTTGCTGCATAAGCAAAAAATAAAACATCGACTACATACAATTGTGCCACCAAGGAAACAGTAGCCGCACTTCTCAATGGCACGTCTTCCCCACTAGAGGTTTGAAGGACGATATCACTTTTTTCACCAATCACTGATTTTTCATCTTGTGTGATACTAATAATAGGAATCCCTTGCTGCTTCGCTAAATCAGCTAAAGTACTTGCTTCTTTATTCGTTCCAGAATTAGAAATAACAATAAAAACACTAGGCTTTTCTGTAGAGCCTAACATAGAAGCAAATAAATGATGATCCAATGTTGTAAATACCGTTCGGCCTAGTCGCGTAAATTTTTGATAAATATCTTGAGCAACCAACGAAGAGGCACCCAACCCATAGACAAAAATTACTTCTGTTTTTTCCAACAAATCAACGGCTTCATTCACTGCGACATCCTCTAATGTCTGACCGCTTCGCTCAACCACATGAACAAAGCGTGCCTGTAACTTTTGTTTAATATCAGCTGTTGATTCCCCTTTAGTAACTTCAGTGTACATTTGCTGCTTCATTTGACCAAGATTTGCAGATAATAAAAGTTTCAACTCTGTAAAGCCATTCACATCCATAGAATGACAAAAGCGAATAATTGCCGCTGGACTTGATCCTGCTTGTTTCGCTAGCTCTTGCGCATTCATTGAAATAACTGTTTCTGTATTTTTTAAAATATATTCTGCGATTTTTCGTTCTGATTTTGGTAATTGTTGTAGACGATCTTGGATAGATAAGACAATATTTTGTTGCATAAACACCCCTCCTGATACACCATTTCCTACGCAATTAAATTTTAACAAAGAAAAAGGGAGAAGCCAAGTTCTCCTTTTTTCTATTTATTATTTACTTGTTTGCATATCTTTAGGAATCCCAAAGAATAGCGTTGCTACAAAACCACCTGCGTAAGCAGCCAATAAACCTAATACATATGCAAGCCATTGGTTGTTGGCAATTAATGGAATTAAAGCCACCCCACTTGGTCCAATAGCAATCGCACCAACATTACCGAAGGCCCCAATCACCGCACCACCAATACCACCGCCGATACAAGCAGTAATGAATGGACGTCCTAATGGTAAAGTAACTCCGTAGATTAATGGTTCACCAATACCTAAAATCCCAACTGGCAAGGCACCTTTAATCATTTCAACTAATTTTTTATCTGATTTACAACGAATCCATAATGCTAAAGCTGCACCGACTTGTCCCGCACCAGCCATGGCCAAGATTGGTAATAACAAAGTCATCCCTGTTTGATTAATCATTTCAATGTGGATTGGCGTCAAAATTTGATGTAAACCAAACATTACCATTGGCAAGAAGGTTAAACCAAGAGTAAAGCCAGCAACCATGCCACCTTTTTCTAAGACAACATTGATAATACCAACTAAGCCATTAGAAATAGCTCCGGCTACAGGCATGATTAAGAAAATAGTTGCTAAGCCAATCACTAAAAGTGAAATGGTTGGCGTTACGATAATATCAATTGATTCTGGGACAATTTTATGCAATTGTTTTTCTAACAATGATAATAACCATACGGCAAAAATAACACCGATAATTCCGCCTTGTCCTGCAGATAATGTTCCCCCAGTGAAAATATTACTGATTGGAGCATCTGGATTCATTCCTGTCAACATTGTGACTGCCCCAATAACACCACCCAACGCTGGCGTTGCACCAAAAACGCTGGCACTGTTAATCCCAGTGTAAAGAGCTAAATAAGCAAAAATCCCATTTTTAATGATATTTAAGACATCAATATATTGTTGCCATGAAGCTGAAATATCACCAGCAACAACTAAGTTAGACATAACAGCTGCAATCCCGCCAATAATACCAGCCCCAACAAAGGCAGGAATCATCGGAACAAAGATACTAGAAATGGCTTTTAACACTTTTTTAAATGGTGAAGTGTTATTTTGCTTCGCTTTTTGTTGTGCTTTCATTTGAGCGGCTTTTTCTTCTACTAAATCTTTTCCAGATTTTCCTGCTGAAGCATCAGTTGCGGTGTCATGATTAAATGGTTCTCCCAATTTGACACCTGCTTGATCTACCATTTCTTGTGCAACCTTGTTAACAGTCCCTGGACCAACAACTACTTGCAACGTATCATCTTCTACGACGCCCATAACGCCATCAATTTTTTTCAATCCTTCAATATCCACTTTGTCATAATCGCGGATATCCATACGAACACGAGTCATACAATGAATGACTTTGTCCACGTTTTCTTGACCACCAACTTCTTTATAAATCCCATCAGCAATGCGTTTAATTCTTTCTTCTGCCATGTTAAAACACCCTCCTAATTCCTTAATTTAATGTATTCTTGATAAATTGATTCCCGTCAATTAATTTTTGTGTTGCTTCTTCTTTAGTACTATCAGTTAAAATCATTACAATTGCTAACTTCACATTTTCTTCTGCTTCTACAAATTTTAGTTCGGCAACTTCATAACTACAACCCGTTGCTTCCATAATAATCCGTTTGGAACGCTCCACTAATTTTTCATTGGTTGGTTTTACATCAACCATTAAGTTATTGTAGACTTTCCCAATACCAATCATGGAAATAGTTGATAACATATTTAAAATTAATTTTTGAGCTGTCCCAGATTTCAAGCGAGTCGAACCTGTTAAAAATTCAGGTCCTGCATCTACTTCAATCGGCATTTGTGCATACTTACTAATTTCGGCATCTTTATTACATGCCACAGTTGCGGTAGCTGCTCCCACCGTTGTAGCATATTCTAAACCGCCAATTACATAAGGCGTCCGACCACTGGCTGCAATCCCAACAACAATGTCATTTGCTGATAATTTTAGATCAACTAAATCTTGACGACCTAGTTCTTTTGAATCTTCAGCACCTTCTACTGCGACAGTCATTGCTTTTTGACCACCAGCGATGAGGCCTTGAACCATCTCTGGCTCGACGCCAAAAGTTGGTACGCATTCGGCTGCATCTAAGACACCTAACCGACCACTCGTACCAGCGCCCATGTAGATCAAGCGGCCGCCTTGATTGAAGCTTTTGATGATGGCTTCTACCACTGGTTCAATGGCTGCTAATTCTTGACCCACTGCAATTGCAACTTTTTGGTCTTCTTGATTCATTTTTTGTAAAGCTTCTTTGACACTCATCTCATCTAAGCCCATTGTATTTTCATTTCTACGTTCAGTTGTTAAGTTTTCTAAATTCATTCTCTATCGTTCCTTCCGTGACTAGCGTAAATTGATTGCCTGCCTTGATTAACGGCAATATCGTTTGATCTTTTTCAATAATTCGTGTAATCGTATTGACTTTTTCATCTTTCGGCAAGTCCACAAGTGTGACTTGAATTTCTCCCATATAGCGACCATATTTTTCATTATCAATCGTTACGGTTCCCACTGGACGTGCTTCAGTCTGCTCTGACTCAATCGTTGCAATTTCATCTTTTCTGAACATTTCACTCGTTCTTGATAATTCACTTCGCAAAACATCTCTTGCAGCATCTAAACGATTGGTATGAGTCCCAAGTATTCGCTTCAAATAGCGGCTCTCGCTAGGTGCTACTTCTAACAGAAATTGATTGATTTGGTGATAATAACCAAATTGAGCCATGGTTCGCTCACTAATTGTAGGATCACCAATATAAACAGCATCGACATAAGGATCAGCCATCAAACCAACGGCAGCGGCGAAAGGATTTTGCCCACGATGTTTTTCTAATGTTGGTAAACCAGCAAAAATTGGGCCTCTTGTTTGCCCATCTCCTGACACAAAAGTAAAAACTTGTAAGCCTAATTCTTTAAGCCAGCGGTTCTTTTCATTAAAAAATGTTGTTCCAATGCCTGTTTCAGGTCTTGGATAATAATTATGCCAAGCTTCTAAGCGAGAAAAGTCCGCTTGGTGAGCCTTTAACTCAGCCACTTCTTCCAGTGTAATGGTACTAGCATTCAATCCTATATCAATCTTATGTGAAGCATGAGCCATTTGTTCTATCGTAATGCCGTAGTCCATCCGAAGGCCAGTTACGCCCAACTCGATTAAAGGCTCTAATTCATCGAAAGAAAAACCCGCTCTTTTTAACGCTTCACCTGAAATATCTACCATAATTTTCATTTTTTCTGCCTTAGCAATTGCCCCTAAATCAGTCAAGCGTTGGCGATAAAGAGAAGTATCATCTTCTGGAATGTGTAAAGAAGTGAAAATACCATCAAATCCAAGCGCTTTCATCTTTTTGATATAAATAATTGTATCGTTTGTAATCTCTTCACCAAGAAAAACTGAAATACCATACATCTTTTTAGCTCCTCTCTAATACGCTTTCATTATAACTTGTTTGAAATAAAATTTCAACTATTTTTCTAAATATTTTTTAATCCCAAAATAAAATTTTATTTCTGTTCAAAAAAAACGAGCGTGGAACAAAAATCACTTTGGATTTTTGCTCCACGCTCAAAAACTGATAAACGGCGGGAACAGAACCAACTCCTTCGGAAATAAGCCGAAATTCTCCAAAAATCAAAGATCAATTTTCGGAAATTTCTTCTTATTTCTCGGAGCTAAACGGTTCTGTCCCGACCTCGTCTAATGCATTAATTGGCTGTGGCAGAGCCAACTGGTGTACCAGCTGTAACCACGCCAGTTTTCTCTAACGAAAATTGTGCTACTTTATCCATGTTGGTAATAATGACAACCATTTCAGTTCCTTTACCAGCTGCTTTAATTGCTTCTAAATCAGCAATTGCGACCACCGTATCTGCAGTCACTTGGTCGCCTTCTTTCACTTTAATAGTGAACGGTGCCCCGTTTAACTCTACCGTATCGATACCCATGTGTAATAAAATTTCAAGACCGTTTGTCATTTTTAAACCAATAGCATGTTTTGTTTGGAAAACGCTTAAAACTTCTCCTTCAATAGGTGCATAAATTTCACCATTTTCTGGAACTACTGCATAGCCATCTCCCATCATTTTTTGTGAAAAAACAGGATCATTCACTTCACTAATTGGGATAACGGTTCCATTGGCAACGGCATACATTGTATTATTTTCGACAACTTCATTCTTTTTCTTCAAAAATCCAAACATTTCTCTTCCCCCATTTTTTAAAGTATCACTAGTATAGAAAAAAGTTTCATGAATTACAAGTGGCACCTTTGTATAATTCTAAAATTTATTTTAAAATAAGAATTTGCATTGGCATTTACTTTGTCAGCGGGTATACTTATACTTGATGTATTTTGCATTTATTTCAGAAAGGAATGGTGACATGCTTTTTGCTAACCTATGGAAAGCAATTATTCTTGGTATTATCGAAGGAATTACCGAGTGGCTTCCAATTAGTAGTACCGGACATTTAATTTTAGTGGATGAGTTTATTAAACTCGATCTAAGTAAAGATTTTATGGAAATGTTCAACGTCGTTATCCAATTGGGAGCGATTATGGCGGTTGTTATTTTATACTTCCACAAATTGAATCCTTTCTCACCAAAGAAAAATGGCGAAGAGAAAAAAGATACTTGGATTCTTTGGTCTAAAGTCTTAGTCGCTTGTTTACCAGCGGCAGTTATTGGTCTAAAATTTGATGATTATTTAGATGCACATTTTTATAACTTTTTAACAGTATCGATTATGTTAATTGTTTATGGGATTGCTTTTATTATCATTGAAAAACGAAATAAAAATGTTGCACCGAAGTGTACTAATCTAAAAGACTTCACTTATAAAGCCGCTTTAATCGTTGGTGCTTTCCAAGTACTGGCATTAATTCCAGGAACTTCACGTTCAGGAGCGACCATTTTAGGGGCAATCTTAATTGGGGCCTCACGTTTTGTTGCAACAGAGTTTTCATTTTTCTTAGGAATTCCAGTAATGTTTGGAGCAAGTTTTTTAAAAATCTTTAAATTCTTGGCCAAAGGAAATACGTTTGGGTCAGAAGAAATCATTATTTTATTAACTGGCTCTATTGTTGCCTTCGTTGTTTCCATCATTGCGATTAAATTCTTATTGAATTACTTGAAGAAAAACGATTTTACAGTTTTCGGTTGGTATCGTGTAATTTTAGGTGCGATTTTAATTGGCTACTGGTTATTCTCATAAAAATAAAACCGTTGCTTTCAACAGTGAAAGCAACGGTTTTATTTTTTTAAATCGCCAAACGTTATTCGCTCAATCCCCTGTTCTTCAAACCACTGACGAACACGAGGATCACAAATCGTTGCTAATTCTTTGCAGCGTAAAGTGGTATAAGAAGAATTGTCTAACACAAATTGATCCAAATACCCAACATCAAAATGCATCTCAGCAATTGCCGATTCCGGCATCCGTAATAAACCAAAGTCATCTTTTAAAAAATTCTCCACTGATACGCCTTCGTGAATATAAGATAACGCCCCAGACTCTAACAAATGTGTCACCTGGAAATAACCTTGTTGCGGTGGATATTCTTTTTCCCCACTATATTTCAGGGTTGTATGAAGTCCGTACTCTTCTGCTAATTCTAAAAATACTTGATCAACCACTTCATCCCCAATCGAATGGCAATCAAAATGTTGTGGATAATGTCCAGTTAGTTCCTTAAAGCGCGTCAATTGCGCAATCGTTTCAAGTCGTACTTCTTCATATACGAAGGTTACTTGCTTTTGTTGACGATAATAAGAAGAGCGATGAAAATTGCCTTGTTCATCTACCAGTGAAGGAATCATACATGGGTCCGCACAAGGTTTCCCTAACAAAAAATTCGTATGCTGACCTACAAATAAGCCTGGATAATTTTTTGCTAACGCAACGGCGTGTTCTGCTGTTGGTAAATTGGGCATCAAAAGTGTCGACGTTGTTAAACCATCGACATAACTTTTGATAATGCCATGATTAATCGCTTCTGACATCCCAAAATCATCAGCATCAACAATTACTTTAACCAACAGCTCCCCCTCTTTTCTTTACGTATTTTTAATGACAATTCCGACAATAATATTAACAGCTGATTCACAATCATTAATTGTGCGCTCAAGCTGATCGTAAACATCTTTCCACTTGATAACTTTTAATAAATCTTTTTCGTTAGTCATCAAATCTTTCATGGCGCTACTGTATAATTTATCGCCTTGAGATTCAATCGTATTCACTTCATCAATCAATGAAACTAACGTTTTAGAATTCTTAAATTTTGCAAATTCCTTCGTTGCTGATTTAACGCCTTCTGTCGCTTTAACAATATAAGCAGTTAATTCTAGCGCGGGCGTAATCATTTCTTCGACAACTAAATGATCAAGTAAATAAGACAAACTATTAATGCTATCGATAATGTTATCTAAGTGATCCGTAATATCGACAATATCTTCTCGATCAATCGGCGTAATAAAGGAAATATAGAGTTCATTTAAAATTTTGCGAACAATTTCATCATTCTCTTTTTCCAATTGATGAATCACTTCTGATTTTTTTACTAAGTTTTCTAATGAATAATTGTCTACAATTTCTTGCAAAACCTTTGCCGCTTCATAAGCATTTGTTGCTAACTGGTTTAATTCTCCAAAATAATCAAATTGTTTTTTACGTGCCATGTTTTTCTCTCCTTAAAAAATTGCAATAAATAATTTTGACATCACATAAGCGATCAGCCCACATCCTGGGAAAGTTAAAATCCATGCTATCAGCATTTCTTTCACAATACGCCAGTCAACACTTGAGATTCGCTTAGAAGCACCTACTCCCATAATCGCTGTCGTTTTTGTATGAGTAGTTGAAACTGGAATCCCAAAAGCCGATGCTAAAAATAAACAAATAGCCGTGCTTAAATCTGCAGTGAAGCCTTGATAGCGTTCAAGTTTTACCATATCCATCCCGACTGATTTAATGATTCTCATGCCGCCCACAGAAGTTCCAATGCCCATTGTAATGGAACACAGAACCATAACCCATAACGGAATCACAAAACCGCCACCTGTTTTTTCGACTAAATTATTATAAAAAAGCACTAACATGAACACTCCCATAAATTTTTGCCCATCTTGCGCACCATGTAAAAAAGCATTAGCTCCTGCACCAAAGGCTTGCCCTACTGTAAAAAATTTGTTGGCTTTTCTTCTAGGCACAGCCGAGAAAGCTTTCACAACAAGTTTGGCAATCAAATAACCGCCGCCAAAGCCCATAACGGTAGAAACAACTAGACCAACAAGCACTTTGATCCATTCCGAGCCATTGACTGCACCCAAACCACCTAATGCCATAGCCGAACCAGTCAAACCGGCAATTAACGCATGGCTTTCACTCGTGGGAATACCAAAATACCACGCAGCAACTGCCCAAACCACAATTGAAAAAAGCGAAGCAGCCAAAGCCACCTGTGAAGCGTTTCCATTTGCGTCAAAACTAACAATGTTGCTAATCGTTTCAGCTACTTGGGCATTAAAAAAGGTCATGACTAATGCACCTAAAAAGTTCATCACAACAGCCATCCAAATTGCGACATTCGGTTTTAACACCCGAGTCGAGACAGCGGTTGCAATTGCGTTCGGCGCATCCGTCCAACCGTTAACAAAAATTACACCCATTACCAAAGTAATCGTTACCAATAATGCAATACTCACAAAGGCACCACCATTTTTCATTTATCTATTTTATCATAGCATGTTTTAAAAAAAATGTATGCTTTTTTCTTAAGGCTCTGGCAAATTTTCTTATTTTTTTCTTGAAATTGTCTGTTAAGGAAAAAAACTTGTCGTCTTTTATTGCAATGGAACAATGGATTAGGTATAATGATTACTGTTGAATTACATTGGCTGACCAGTGTAAAACCTAAATCATCGGAGGTGAAACAAATGCCAAATATCGAATCTGCAATCAAACGCGTACGTACAAGTGCTAACGCGAATGCGAAAAATTCATCTCAAACAAACGCAATGCGTACAGCAATCAAGAAATTTGAAGAAGCTGTAGCTGCTGGAGCTGATAACGTCGATGCTTTATACAACGAAGCTGTTAAAGCTGTTGATATGGCTGCAACTAAAGGTTTAATCCATAAAAACAAAGCTAACCGCGATAAAATTCGTTTAAGCAAATTAGCTAAATAATGTGAGATAGAAGTTAGCATTCATGTTAGCTTCTTTTTTCATCAAAAAATGTCCAAGTCTGTTTTCACAAAGACTCGGACATTTTTTTATAAAGGTGAATCAATCCACGGTAAATCTGTTGTGAGATGTTGACTAAATAATTTAGTCTCTTCTCGCAAAGCTAAACGTTGTTGTCGTCTCGTTTCATAATTGGAACAAATCAACTTTTCTTCTGCAGTTTCTGGGACGACTGCCGCTAATTGGAAGTCACTTTCAGGATTCATATGAGACGGAATGGCTACAAAAGTTGTAAAACAAGTCGCCGCTAAATAACGCACTCCAGTTGTTAAATCTTCTCCTACAACTTTAACAAATACTTCCATCGATTTATGATGCACGCCAGAAACAAACGTTTCAACACACACTGAGTGATTTTCTTTTAAAGGTTTTAAAAAATTCAAGTTATCTAAAGATGCTGTAACTGCCCCTCTCCGACAATGTCGTGAAACGGAAATGGATGCGGCGTCATCAATTAAAGACATTAATTTCCCACCAAATAGTGCACCAAAGGGATTTAAATCAAAGGGAAATACACGATGTGTTTGAATCACTCGTGATTCTCGACAAAATTTTTCTTTCGTCATTAACGATTCCTCTACTTTCATTTATAAACTTTTCCACGCTTTACTTTAGCTTACTTTACCATTTGATGCAATCCTTACTTTTTAGGAAACATTTAAAAAATAACAAATTTGCAAGTCCCATTTATTCATTTTTAGGAAAGTTGCTGTATAATAATAACGGTTAAAGAACTTTTAAGGAGATGGATACACATGAAAATTGCAATTGCTGGTGCTGGCGCTATGGGCAGCCGTTTAGGAATTATGTTGCATCAAGGCGGAAATGATGTAACTTTAATCGATCAATGGCCCGCGCACATTGAAGCTATTCGTAAAAATGGTTTAATCGCTGATTTTAATGGAGAAGAAGTTGTCGCGAACCTACCAATCTTCTCACCAGAAGAAATTGACCATCAAAATGAACAAGTAGATTTAATTATCGCTTTAACTAAAGCACAACAATTAGATGCAATGTTTAAAGCGATTCAACCAATGATTACTGAAAAAACGTATGTACTATGTTTATTAAATGGCTTAGGTCATGAAGATGTACTAGAAAAATATGTGCCAAAAGAAAACATCTTGGTTGGCATTACCATGTGGACAGCTGGTTTAGAAGGACCGGGACGTGTTAAACTTTTAGGTGATGGCGAAATTGAATTAGAAAATATTGATCCTTCTGGTAAAAAATTTGCTTTAGAAGTCGTTGATGTCTTCCAACAAGCTGGTTTAAATCCAAGCTATAGTAGCAATGTTCGCTACTCTATTTGGCGGAAAGCCTGTGTCAATGGCACGCTAAACGGTTTGTGTACAATCCTTGATTGTAATATTGCCGAATTTGGCGCACTACCTGTTAGTGAATCCCTTGTTAAAACATTAATCAGTGAATTTGCAGCAGTCGCAGAAAAAGAAGCCATTTATTTAGATCAAGCAGAAGTCTATACACATATTGTTCAAACTTATGATCCAAATGGCATTGGCTTGCACTATCCGTCTATGTATCAAGATTTAATTAAAAATCATCGTCTCACAGAAATTGATTACATTAATGGTGCCGTTTGGCGCAAAGGACAAAAATACAACGTAGCAACACCTTTCTGTGCCATGTTGACACAGCTTGTTCACGGAAAAGAAGAACTATTAGGAGCTAAATAATAAGAAAGTGCCAGAGACAATCGTTGTATGACGATTGCCTCTGGCATTTTCTTATTTTGCTTGTGCAGTCAATTTTAAAATAAATAATTGGAATAGTAATTCTTTATCCATTTGGCCCGTTTTCATGCGGTAATCATTTTCAACTAATTCATCATAAAGTCTTTCTAATCGAGACAATTCAAATCGTCGGACTTGTTGTAACGCTAACTTGACTCGATAAGGATGAACCTTTAATGTATCAGCAATATTCGCTTGTTGATAGCCCATCTTAGCCAAAATTTTTGTTTGCAGAAAAAGGCGAATCTGATTCAATAAGATTGCATTTAACTTAATGGTTTCTTCTCCTTGTAAAAGTAAATCTTCATACAATTGAACAGCTTTTTCACTGTTTCCAGAAAGTACTTCGTTGGTTAAGTCAAAAACATTATGTTCCAAAGACTTAGGGACTAATTCTTGAACCGCACCTCGTGTAATTGTCTTCGTTTCAAGGGCATATAAATACAGCTTCTGTAATTCTCCCATAATTTTTGATAAGTTCAAGTCTGTCAATTGAAGTAATAAATCAAAAGCATCGGAGCGAATAGTGTACCCTTCGCTCTCAATTGTTTGAGAAATATACTGACGAACAGCCTTTTCATCCATTGGATTGACGTCAACTACTGTGGCATTTTTTTTCAATGCTTTGGTAATTTTTTTGCGTTCATCTAATTTTTCATAAGAGGCCATAAAAACAAGAACAGTTGTTGGTGATGGACTTTCCAAATAATTCAATAAAAGATTGACATCATGTTCCACACCGTTTGTTTTTCTTTCGGCAGTTAAAAAGTAAGGATTTTCCACAAAGACAAGGCGATAATCACCAAAAAACGGAATTGTTTCCGCTTCAGCAATCGCTGCACTTAAAGGTGTTTCCTCCATATCAAATGAGAAAAAGTTAAATTGATCATCCTCTTCCGTCAACAATTCTTTCATCAATGTTGTTTTAAATAATTCAGTTAAATAAAGTTCTGTTCCTATTAATAAATACACTGGAGCGATTTTTTGCTCTCGCACTTCTTTCAAAGTTTTTTGTAACTCCATTGGCTCGCTCCTTTTCTCGTTTCTCTTGTTTATCCTATCATGTTACTTCTGGAAATACTAGTCTTGTTCTTTAACAAATTTGGCTTTAGAAAGCCCTTGCCAGGGTAACCATTGATAATAAATCATTCCTTGAAGATCGGTCCGATAATAATTTATTTTTTGCTCCTCCAGCGTCGCTAATGTCTCCTGATGAGGATGTTTAAAACGATTATTCAGTCCAGCTGAAATCAATGCTTCTCGCGGATTAAGCTGTTTGATAAATCTTTTAGTAGACGACGTTTTACTACCATGATGACCGACTTTCAAGATGTCGATTTTCAACTGGGGATAGCGAGCCAACACTTGTTCTTCTCCTTCGGCTTCCAAGTCACCAGTAAATAAAAAATGCCGTCCGCCTAATTGTGTGGAAAACACTATCGAGTCATTATTGCCCCCAATACTGCTCTTATTTGGTGATAAAATTTGAAAAGAAACGGGCCCATTAATTCGCTTGGGCGCTAAAATTGGCCGACAGTCTGTCCCGCTTTTTTGGAGTTGTTTCAAGACTTGGCGAAACGAAAAATTGGCTTCAGCTGCTCCTTTAGGAAAATAAAGAACAGAAATTGGAACCTTCTGCGCAATGGCTAATAAATCGCCAAAATGGTCTTCATGTGCGTGTGTGATGATCACTTCATCTAAACGTTTGACCCCTTGACTTTTGAGAAAAGGAATCACTGAATATTCCGCTCCTGATCGACTATTTTTCCGTTGCCGCCAAGCTTCTTTGTCAAAAGACAACCGACCACCTGTATCGATTAGTGTATTTTTTCTGTGAAAAGGCGCTTGGATAAACAAACTATCCCCTTGGCCTACATCGATCATTGCAACAATGCCAATTGGCGAAAGGTATTTACTATTTATCAAAACAATTAGTAGTCCGATTGAGAAAAAAATTTTTTTAGACTTGTCTGCTAAATAAATCATTGAAAGTCCGATTAGTAATAACAAACTAATTTGTATCCAAGAATTTAAATAGCCGATGGTCAGCTTCGGATTTAAGTGAACTAGCACCCACTCAAATAAGCCATTCATTGTTAAAAATAGTGGTTCGAGCAAGGCTGCTAAATAACGTGCTGGCATAATAATCACTAGAAAAAAGCTCAACGTCAAAAGCGGTAACAAGAACCGTTCAAAAATTGGTAACAAGAGAAATGTTAAGAAACTTCCTAACAAGGGCCATTCATAAAATGATTGGACTAAAATAGGTAAGGAAGCCACAGCCAATAGGAAAGAGCCTAAACAATTTTTAATGAAAGGCGAAGAATAACCAACCAATGTTTGCTCTAAAAACAGCAGAACAAAGGAAAGTAAATAACTAAATTGACCGCCGACTGAAAAAAAAAGGGTTGGCTGAACAATCAAGTGCACTAAGAGAGTTAAACTCCAACAATCGAGGGCCGGTACCTGCCAATTAAACCGTCGATTGAACGTATTGAGGTTTGTTTGTAAAAGCGCCCGCATGACACTGACTGAGAATCCTGTTAAACCAGCATATATCAGTGAAAAACCGCATTGCCACAAAAAATAACTTTCTTGCGTTCGGCGAGCAATTCTTAGCATTAGCAAGCGAAATAAACGAAGGAAAAAAGAAACATGCATCCCTGACAAACTAAAAAGATGCAAAATGCCTAATGCTGAAAATTTATCGCTTATTTCAGCAAATTCTTCATTACGAAAACCTAAGAGCAACGCATTCATGTACATTGCACTAGTATCAGCAAAATTTTTCTGAATATGTACCATCGCCCACTTCCGCCAGCCGCTAATGATTTCTTTAAACCGCCAAGAAAAAAAAGGACGCGGTTGTCCTATCTCCTCAATGAATAAAATAGCTTCGATTCCTTGATTCTTTAAAAATAGTTGATAATTGAAGCCATTTTTGTTGGTTTGACCTTGGGGCGAGTCTAAAATACCTACAGCGGTTGCCTGAATGGTTGTGGTTAGTTGTTGCCATTGCTGTTTTTCTTTCACACTTTTTAATTGATAAAATGCCATCACTTTCTGCCTTTTGCCTTTTACGATCCAATTGGCAGGAAATTTTACTTGATCACCATCGACTTGTATTTCATCTGGTAATATCGTTAGCTGTCCTGACAAGCGGACTTCTTTAGGCAACAAAGAGACTGGCTTTAACCACTGGAAAATCAATATGCCCCCTACTATTAAAAAACTGCACAAAAAACCTCCCAATATAACAGGAAAACTTTTTGTACAGACAATACGGATAACAGTGATAGAAAGAAGAAGAGCTCCTAATAGACTAGGTGCGAAAAAACACCACAGCCCACAACTAGTCAGCAGAGCTATGAAGAACCAATTATTCCTCAGCTGAGGAAGGATTGTCCTCAAGTGTGGCAAATTCTTCTCCCCATTGTAATTCGGCAAAATATTTTGGTACTAAAGTCACTTTTTCAACCGTGGCTCCTACTTGTTCAATTAAATTTAGGGCGTACTCATCATTACGGTAATCCTTTAAATAATAAATCTTTTTAATCCCTGCTTGTAAAATCATCTTTGTACATTGCAGACAAGGGAAATGTGTCACATAAATTTCTGCCCCTTCTGTAGGGACGCCAAACTTCGCACATTGTAAAATTGCATTCATTTCTGCGTGGATTGTTCGAACGCAATGATTATCAACAACATAGCATCCTTCATCAATACAATGCGTTCCGCCACTGACTGAACCATTGTAACCTCCTGCAATAATTCGTTTGTCGCGAACAATGGTTGCTCCGACAGTTAACCGTGTGCAAGTACTTCTTAATGATAATAAGACGCTTTGTCCCATAAAATATTGGTCCCATGGAATTCGTTCCATAATAAACCTCCTTTATTTTTAATGACTCCTGTTTTCGATTTGCCAAATCATTTAATCTTATTACAAATAGTATGTTATCCGCATCCCATAGTCAAGAATTCTCAGGAATTTTCTGTTAAAAGTTAGCCAGTCACTGTCAACATGTCTTTTAAACGTTCTACTGTTTTCTCTCCAATACCTGGAACATTTTTCAGTTCCTCGACGGTTTTAAACGGTCCTTGTTCGTCACGAAAACGAATAATCTCTTGTGCTTTTTTCGCACCGATTCCTGAAATCGTTTGTAGCTCTGCTTCTGTTGCCGTATTAAGGTTGATTTTTTCCTCCTGATTTTGCTGAGAAGGTGCTGATTCCTGCAGCGTTTTTAACGACTGTGCCACTGCTTCTCCTTTTTTGGGCACGTAAATAATCATTTGATCTTTTACTTTTTGAGCGTAATTGACCTGGGCAGTATCAGCTTCCTCGCTCACACCTCCAGCTAAAGCTAAAGCATCCCAAATCCGCTGCTGATTTTTTAGTTGATAGATTCCTGGTACTTTCACTGCGCCTTTAATATCAACATAGATCATTGTTTCTGCCCTTTCTTTTGTGGCATCTGTGGCGACCTCTGCCGTAGTGGTCAGACTTGTCTCCTCCCACATTGTGGTGTCTACTCGTGGCTCCTTATTAACCATCAAATAAATGCCCACTAATAGAGTTATCAAAATAACTATAGACGCGCCACTACCTAGCAATAGCCACTTTTTGGGTAACTGTTTCAACCAATCCATCGTTTGTCCTCCCTTCAAAATATAATTACGCATTTTTTAACAAAAAAATGCGCCTGGACCAAAAATCACTAGTAATTTTTGGTCCAGGCACACTTTTATTTTAATTTTTCTAGATAGTTCAAGGCATCTTGAACCGTTTTTACTGGGACAATTTTCATTTTTGTCCCAATTTTTTTCGCAGCTTCTTGTGCTTCTTGATAATTTGATTTGATTTTCGGTTCAACTTTTTTCATTTCTGAAGTTATTTCATCATCGGGTGCAAAGAAAATTTCTGCACCGTTCTCACTGGCAGTTACAACTTTTTTGTCAATACCACCGATTCTACCAACGATTCCTTGACTGTTCATCGTACCTGTTCCAGCAATTTCATGACCTTTACGTAAATCTTTATGACTTAATTGTTCATAGGTCTGCAAAGTAAACATTAACCCAGCCGATGGCCCACCAATATCACCCGCTTCAATAGATACTGGGATAGAAGAATCAATTTCTGTATGATCGGTCAAACCAATACCAATCCCCGCTTTTTTATCTGTTGGCAATTCAATTAATTTGCCGGTCGCTTCTTTTGCTTTGCCATCTTGAATAAATTGAACAGTGACTTTTTGATTCACTTTTTGTGCTTTAATGTAATTCATTAATTCTTCACTGCTTTTAAAAGATTTGCCATCCACGCCTGTCACGGTATCGCCAACTTCAATTTTTCCTTTAAAACTTGAGTTGTCTTCCATCGCTAACACATAGACGCCTTTAAATTTCATCTCATATGGAACCTTCGCTAATTTTAAGGCTTGCTCAATTGCGGCGTTTTTTGAGGAATCCATATAGTATTGTTGAATTCGATTATATTCGCTATTACTACTATCTCCCATTAATTCTTTTTTGGACATAACTTCTTGAAAATCCGAAAAGTTTGCTTTTATGGCAGAAAAAATAGTGGCCGAACGAATGCCCACCGTTGTTAAATAAAAAGCACCAGACTGCGTATCTTTTTTTCCATCAACAGTTACAAACTCTTTTAAATTTTCTGTCGTTCCTGGTCCTTCAATATAATAAGGAATTGGGACGATAAACAAACCAATTAGCAGCAATGCCAATACCATTGGAATGAGTGATTTAAACGAAAATTTTTCTGTTTTTTTATTCATTATTTTAGCTCCAGTCATTCTTCTTTTGTTTTAACGCATGATAAATATTGGGAGGAAGATAGTCAGACACATCGCCCCCAAAACGTAAAACTTCTTTTAGTAAACTGGAGCTTACATGTGCATATGGTTCTTCTGCTAATAGAAAAACCGTTTCAATTTCTGGCGCCAGATGTTGATTCATTTTAGCAATGTCTTTCTCGTACTCGTAGTCTTTGACGTTTCTAATGCCACGAATCAAAAAATTAGCCCCTAATGATTTTGCACTTTCCACAGTTAACTGGGTTTCTTGCATAATAACACGCACATTTGGCATTTCTTTAGTTGCTTCTTCAATTAAATATTTTTTCTCTTCTGGCGTAAATAATGTTTGCTTACTTGTATTTATAAAAACGCCAATAATGACTTCGTCAAATAACTTCGCACTGCGTTCAATCAAATTTAAATGACCATTTGTCATCGGATCAAAACTTCCGGGAAATAGAGCAATTTTACGCATCTTACGCCTCCTGACGATAAATCGTTACTTGAGTGATTCCGTAAACGGTTTCTCTTGTTTTTTCTAGTGTACCAATCGTTTCCGGTAATTTGACAGTTTTATCTGTTTCACAAACGATAACGGCTTCGTTTGTTAATAACTGCCGTTCTAACATCTTTTCTAATTGTGAAACAATTTCTTGTTTGGCATAGGGCGGATCCAATAAGACCAAATCAAATTGTAGCTTCTCTTCATAAAACTGTTCTAAGGCACGATTAGCATCCATTTTTCTAACTTCAAATTTTTCTGGTTCTTTTGTAATCGCAATATTTTCTTTAATTACTTTTAGTGCAGCAAAATTCTTTTCAATACAAATACTTTTGTCCATTCCACGAGAAACGGCTTCAATCGCTAACCCGCCACTTCCTGAATATAAATCCAGCGCCATTCCACCATCGAAATATGGACCAATCATATTAAAAATAGATTCTTTTACTTTATCTGTTGTAGGCCTAGTATTGTCGCCATCTAACGCTTTCAGGCGCCGGCCACCATATTCTCCAGAAATAACACGCATTGTTTCGACTCCTTTATCAATCATTCTTTTATAATTCATTATAACAAAAAGAGTGAAAAATGTTTGAAATTTCTCATAACATTTCTCACTCTTTTGCATTAGATATTCTCTGCTAAGCGAATCTCTGTAGATAATTCCTCTACTACATAGCCGTCGTCTTCTTGTTCTTGATAAGCCGCTTTGGTACCAATTTTTTCAGCAAAATTCATTTCGACATCTGGTCGATACGATTTATCGACACTACGAACAAAATGTAACTGATTAATTTTTTCCATGTTACTTTCAATATTTTCTTCATTCATGTAAATCACCACATATTTCATTTTTCGTGAAACATAGTGAATCAGTCCATATCGGCGTAACTGTTTTAACGGTTTTAATGTGTATACCCAAACAATTAGGCAACGACGCTCTTGAAGCGTAAATTCTTTTTCTTCTTTAGCTTGCATGGCAGCTTCCTCCACAACCTGAATGTTTCTTTCCTCGTTCAAAGAAAGGATTTCCAGCATCTACTTTAATATCTTCAGAAATTAGTTGCGCAATCTTTAAACCAATTGTATCTAGCAACGTTTGAACGTTTGTCTCAGCAAAACGATAATTTGCAACGATTTCATTTAAATCAAGCGCCCGCTTCGCTTTACGTAGGGCTCGCTGTTTCTCCCGAAAATCGGGTGCATGAATTCCATAAGCCTCTACTCGTTCAAAGGCTGACTTAGCTTCTAAAAATGCTTTTTGTAACTGAGCAACTTCCGCCGAAGCATACATAGCTTTTTTTGTTTCTTTATAGTTTTGAACAGCATCACTTTCTAAAAGTGCTGAAATTAAGCATTCTGTTTGATCTTCAATTGCAAATAAATGTTCTGTCACAATCATAACTTTTCACTACTCTCCGTGATTTGCCTATTTTCTGGTCGTTTCTCTAATAAGACTAACACACCTTCATTGGAAAAGGCAACGCCCAATTCTGTCGTTTCTGACTCAGCAAAATAGCTATCATATTGCGGGTCCGAAAACCATGACAAAATAGTAAAGGTACTATCATAAACAGGTTCTTGGAAAATACCTGCTGGTTCTCTCAACGAAAGTTTGCTCGTTTTAACTAATAAAGAAAATTCGTCCTTAGTCAAATGAAAGGGATGAATGGCTGTATGTTCCTCTCTCGTTTGTAACAATTCTGCTTGTCGATTTGCCGACAAAATTGTTGGTGTATGGTTAGCCAGCGTTTGATACAATGTTTGGGCATCTTTTTGGCTTTGTGTAGAAACTGAAAAAGCAGCTTGATTTTCTTGCTGTTTAACCAGATTCATGACATAAATCGCTTGGTTACTTTGAACAGGATCGAAGGTCATTGACTGCGTTATATCAACTGGCAAAGGAGAACCTTCATTTAATTGATACGGCATTTCCGTGAGCAACGTTTCTTTATTGACATAATTGACTGCCATTAAACCGCCTGTCCGCTGATTAAAAAATAACACTGCAAAACTGCCATTATCAAAAGCAACCAGTGGTCGATAGTTCATATCTTCTTCCATCAGCTCGACATCGTAAGCTTCATGATGAAAATTAAATGCAAAATTCGAATAAATCGTCATTAAATCAGACAAGTCTGCAAGCTTCATATCTATCTTAAACGGTTCTATCATTTTGTCATTGTTAAAGACCTTAATTGCGATGACTTTATTTTCTCGAACGTTGACTTCTAAGTAATCATTCATCGTCAAACCGAACGTCCATAATTCATACGTACGACCTGTTTTAATTTTTTCTTTAGGATTGCCAAACTGGCGGATAAAGGTTTCCACATCTTTCCCTATGTATGCTGCGTAGCCAGAAGCTGGCAATTCTTCATGAGGAACAGCGGTGTGAGCGCTGGATAAGCGCCCACTTTGAGCTGTTTCGGTTGGTTTTTCAGCAGGGAAAAAAACTGGCTCTAAATATCCGATGAGTAGAACTGTTAAAAAAACAGCAGTAAAGGCCCAAAATCGCTTCATTTTTTCCCCTCTCATCTTATTTTTCTTTCACTTCTAATAACAAATCACCTGAGCTGATTGCTTCGCCTTCTTCAACATAAATGTGATCTACCGTGCCCGCAAAACGTGCTTCGATAGTCGTTTCCATTTTCATGGCTTCAGTAATCAGCAACGGCTGACCTTTTTCTACTTTATCGCCACGTTTGACCAATACTTGTAGAACAGAACCAGACATCGTTGCGCCGATTTGTTCTTTATTAGTTGGTTCCGCCTTTTGTTTAACTTGAACAGCTGACTTAATAGAGGCATCTTTAACTAAAACCTCACGACGTTGCCCATTCAAATTGAAGAACAAGACACGGTTTCCGTCAATATCAGGTTCGCCAATTTCATCTAAACGAATAATTAACGTTTTTCCTCGTTCAATTTGAACTTCCAATGTCTCTCCTTGACGAATACCATTAAAGAATGTTGGCGTATCTAATAAGGTTATATCTCCAAAGGTTTCGTATTTTTGACGATACTCTAAAAATACTTGTGGATACATTAAATAACTTAAAACTTCTTCCAATTTAGGTTGATACCCAATTTTTTCGGCTAATTCTTCTTGTACTTTCGCAAAATCAACAGGTGCTGCTAAGTCACCTGGCCGCTCTGTGAAGGCTGGACGACCTTTTAGAATAATTCGTTGGAGCTCTTTCGGGAACCCACCAACTGGTTGACCTAAATCACCTTGGAAAAAAGTCACAACGGATTCAGGAAAACTTAGTTCTTCGCCACGCACATAAACATCTTGTTCTGTCAGATGATTTTGAACCATGAAGAGTGCCATGTCTCCCACGACTTTTGAAGATGGCGTCACTTTTACAATATCGCCAAACATCAAATTCACTGTGTGATACATTTTTTTGATTTCATCCCAACGGTGCCCTAAGCCTACCGCTTTTGCTTGCTGCTGTAGATTAGAGTATTGCCCACCAGGCATTTCATGCATATAGACTTCTGTTTGCGGGGCATTTAACCCATTTTCAAATGGTTGATAATACATGCGCACATCTTCCCAATAATGATTGATTTTCTGTGCATTATCAATGTTAATAGTTGGCGTCCGTTCACCATTGACTAAAGCATAATATAGACTGTTCATACTTGGCTGGCTAGTTGCGCCACTCATCGCACTCATTGCGACGTCAACAATATCAACGCCTGCTTTAGTAGCTGCTGAATAAGTGATGATCCCATTGCCGCTAGTATCGTGGGTATGGAGATGAATTGGTAAATCCGTGGCTGCCTTTAATTCACTAATTAAACGATAAGCAGCTTGTGGTTTCAATAAGCCAGCCATATCTTTAATCGCAATGATTTGTGCACCTAAATTTTCCAATTCTTTAGCCATATCAAGGTAATATTGAACATTATATTTTGCTCGGGCTGGATCATTGATGTCCCCAGTATAACAAATTGCTGCTTCCGCAATTTTTCCGGTATCCCGAACGACTTGAATACTTTTTTCCATTTGAGGAATCCAGTTTAAGCTATCAAAAATTCGGAAAACATCGACTCCTTGGCGAGCGGATTCTTTAATGAATTCTTCAATAACATTATCAGGATAATTTTGATAGCCTACCGCATTAGATCCTCTGAACAGCATTTGTAAAAGTGTGTTTGGCATCAACTGACGAATTTTTCTTAAACGTTGCCATGGGTCTTCGGTTAAGAAGCGATAGGCAACATCGAACGTAGCGCCACCCCACATTTCACTAGAAAACAGCTCAGGCAGGGCTGCATCAGTTAGACCAGCAATTGCTTTAAAATCTTGTGTTCTCACACGAGTAGCTAATAAACTTTGGTGCGCATCACGGAACGTGGTATCTGTCATTAACACACTTTCTTGATTCTTAACCCAATCGATGACGGCGGTTGCTCCTTGAGCGTCTAGAATATTTTTAGCTGTGATCACTTTTTCTGGAACTTCAATATCTGTCGGCACGCGCGGGGCTTCAAAATATTTTTTCTCCGTTCGTTCAATGCCAGGGAACCCATTGACCGTTACTTCTCCAATGTATTTCATCGTTTTATTGCCACGATCGCGCATACGAGGAAATTCAAATAATTCAGGTGTATTATCAATAAAGGTTGTTTTGGCTTCGCCAGATTGAAACGCTGGATAGCTCACAACATTTTGTAAAAACGGAATATTTGTTTTCACGCCACGAATCCGAAATTCTTTTAAGCAGCGTTGCATTTTACTGATTGCCTGTTCAAAAGAGAAACCATGCGTACAGACTTTAACCAATAAAGAATCAAAGTAAGGCGTCACAGCGTAGCCAGAATAAGCATTTCCTACATCTAAACGCACACCAAAACCACCTGGTGAACGATACGTATCAATTTTCCCTGTATCTGGCATAAACTGGTTCAGGGGATCTTCAGTCGTAATCCGACATTGAATAGCCGCGCCTTTTAATGTCAATTCGTTTTGTTTTGGCAAATGCATATCTTTATGCAAATCAAGCCCTTGCGCAATTTGTAATTGAGAGATCACAATATCAATATCTGTAATCATTTCTGTGATAGTATGTTCTACCTGAACACGAGGATTCACTTCAATAAAATAAAACTGATCCCCTTCTACTAAAAACTCAACCGTTCCCGCATTCACGTAGCCGACATGCGCCATTAACTGCACAGCAGCCGAACAAATGGCTGCTCGTTGTTCTTCATTCATTGATACACATGGTGCGACTTCTACCACTTTTTGGTGGCGCCGTTGAACGGAACAATCACGTTCAAATAAATGCAAGACGTTCCCATGATGATCGCCTAAAATTTGTACTTCGATATGTTTAGGATTAGAAATATACTTTTCAACATAAACCTCGTCAGAACCAAAGGCTGCTTTCGCTTCACTTTTTGCTCTTTCGTAACCTTCTCGTGCTTCCTTGGCATCGTGGGCAACCCGCATCCCGCGACCGCCGCCACCTAAAGCAGCTTTAATCATGATAGGAAAGCCATGCGTTTCACCAAAGGCTACGACCTCTTCCACCGTTGCTACTGGCCCATCTGAGCCTGGAATCGAAGCAATCCCCGCAGCTACAGCTGCTTCTTTCGCTTTAATTTTATCGCCAAAAATATCTAAATGGTGTGTTTTAGGTCCAACAAAAATGATTCCTTCTTCTTCACAACGTTCGGCGAAGCGTAAGTTCTCTGATAAAAAGCCATAACCAGGATGAATGGCATCTGCTCCCGATTTTTTGGCAATTTGGATAATATTTTCAATGTCTAAATAGGCTTCAATTGGTTTTTTCCCCTTACCAACTAAATACGCTTCATCTGCTTTGAAACGATGAACAGAATACTCATCTTCTGCAGCATAAATCGCTACTGTACGGATATCTAATTCTGTACAAGCTCTAAAAATTCGAATCGCAATTTCGCCACGATTGGCAACTAATACCTTTTTCATAACGTCACTCCTACCATCAATTTCCTTCAAATTTATTGGTTCTGTTCTAAAGATAAATAGTACTCATTTTCTAATTTCTGACGTGTTTCATCTGCACTGATATTCAGGACAAAGGCCACAGCAATCGAAATAATCAGCAAACTATTCCCACCTTGACTCAAGAACGGGAAAGTAATTCCTGTTAATGGAATAATCCCAGTAATCCCACCAACATTAATAAAGACTTGAATTAATAACATTGTACCAATTCCAATACACATTAGTGAATTAAAAGGTTTCTTCGAGCGTACACCGACTAAAATAATTCGCGCAATCATAAACATCAACAATCCTAAAATCGCTAGACCGCCGATAATGCCTAACTCTTCTAAAGTAATCGCAAAGATAAAGTCCGTATGTGCTTCTGGTAAAAAGCCTTTTTTCTGAACACTATTCCCTAGACCTTTGCCAAACCAGCCGCCATTACTGATTGCATAATAAGAATTAGCTAACTGATGGCCTAAGTTCCGTTCATCTAAAAATGGATTTTTAAAAACAGCAAAACGATTATAAATATATTGATAACGCGCTGGGAAAATTTTTCCTTTAGACATAATTAATAACTGAATAGCCGTGATACTACCTAAAATGCCCAAGCCACCGACCAAGTAGGTATACATATAATTAATCCCACTTGCTAAAACCATCACGATGGTAATTAATGTTAGAATGGCCGCATTCCCGAAGTCAGGCTGGATTGCAACTAGAGCAATTAATACAAAAACGAGCATCAACGGGCGCCCGGCAGCTTGTTTAAATTGATCCATGCCTCCATTAATTGTCTTTTGTCGCCGTGCTAAAATATAAGACAGATACCAGACAACCATAATTTTTAAATACTCAGCTGGTTGCATCGAAAATCCACCAATCTCAATCCAACCACGTGCGCCGTTAATTTCTTTCCCGATACCAGGAATCCGAACGGCTAAAACCATAACCGTAATTACTGCAATGGCAAACATGATAAAACTTCGATTCTGGAAAACGGATGTTTTCATCTTATAAATAAAAAACATTGCAACTAACCCTACTACCCAAAAGGCAACCTGGTTAATAACGAATGACGTAGGTGAAAAACCTTTCATTACTTGTAATGCGGATGTGGAACTATATACCATAATCAATCCCACGATACTTAAAATTAAATATGGAATAAAAATACTATAGTCTAGCAAATGCCGTTTCTTTACTTTGTTTGGCAAAGCTTAACCCTCCTTGCCAATCTCGTTTTTTTCTTGTGTTTCTTCATAAACATCTGTATATAATTGATTCAATTCGCGTTCTAAATCACTTAGTAAACGATGTCCTTCATCATTAGTTAAAATCCCCAAACGGGTCGCATAGGTCACTTGTCTTGAAAAACCATACATTTGTGTATCCACCACTTCTTCAAATGCTTTACATTGAGAAATGCACAAACTGTTTTTTTGATTACGAATAAGCATTTTAATGCGTTCTGCATCGTCTTCTAATAATTGAATGGCAAATTTCTTTGAAATTCCTTCGTCCATTTGTACAGAACCTCCCTATCTTAATTAAATAATTATAACATAATTCTCAGTTAGATACATGATGATTTCAGAAAATTTCCTTTAAGAAATTTTCTAAAACCAAGCGATATATTAAGTAAGAAATCTCTTTATATAACAAGCTTATTTTATCAATACAACAACAAATACATTAAAAGACTTTTTCCTTATTTTCTGCTTTTAATTTTAAATAAAATAACAAACTATATCATTTTTTTGTCTCTTGATATTCTTTAATTACTTCTAAAAAGGCGGTGCCATATTTATCTAATTTATTTTGGCCGACCCCTTTTATTTGCAATAATTGAATCGTTGTTTGCGGTAATTTTTCACACATTTCTTTAAGTGTACTATCGGAAAAGACTACATATGGCGGCACGCCTGCCTCTTGAGCCATGTCCATACGTAATTCGCGTAATCGTTCAAACAAGGCATCATCCACTGCTACTTTTCGAACTTTTTGGTCTTCTTTTCGGAAGACTTTCCGTTCCCCTAAAAGCACCTGAACACCTTCTGTCGAGACTGATAACAACGGAAATTGCCCATCAGAAGGAATTAAATAACGTTCTGCTGTCAAATAATCAATCAGCTGTGTGACTTCTTTTTGGGTGCGGCCTTTCATTAGTCCGTATGTTGGCAAACGATCAAAATGCCATTGATCAATTTTTTGATCTTTTGAGCCAGTCAAGACTTTACCAACTAAGCCCTTACCGAAACGTTCTCCCATACGTTTTACACAAGACAAAACTTTTTGGGCATCGACCGTAATATCGACTAATTCTCGATTATCCAGACAATTCGAGCAGCGACCGCAGTCCGTCCCTTCTTCACCAAAATAGCGTAAAATATATTTTTGTAAACACATTTGTGCATTCGCATATTGTGACATCTCCCGTAATTTCAAGTACTCTTTCTGCTTATAATCAATGGTCATTTCAGATTGTTCAATAAAGTATTGTTGAATTTGCAAGTCTTGTGGAGCAAACATTAACACAGCATCACTAGGCAGACCGTCACGACCAGCTCGGCCGGCTTCTTGGTAATAAGATTCAATATTCCCTGGTACTTGTGCGTGAATGACAAAACGAACATTACTCTTATTAATCCCCATACCAAAGGCATTTGTTGCTACCATCACTTGCACTTGATCATACAAGAATGCTTCTTGATTTTCACTACGTAACTGTTCACTCATGCCCCCATGATACATCCCAGCCGCAATTTTTTTATTTTCTAATAAATGATAAATTCGTTCAACTTCCTTCCGCGTGCTTGCATAGATAATACCTGATTGCCCAGTATTCATCTTTAAATATTCCAAAAGAAAAACGTCTCTATTTTGATCTTTCACGACTTGAAAAGATAAATTTTCTCGAGCGAATCCTGTTTTGATTTCATTTTCTGATGGAATTCTTAATTGCTTGACAATATCCTCCGCTACTTGTGGCGTTGCTGTTGCTGTTAGTGCAATCACAGTTGGTTGCTGTTGAAATTGATCGATAATCTCTGCTAAACGCAAATAGCTTGGACGAAAATCATGCCCCCATTGTGAAATACAGTGTGCCTCATCTACTGCCAATAAATCAATCGGTACATGTGTCAGCATCTGTTGAAAATCATAAGATTCTAATCGCTCTGGCGCAACATACAATAGCTTGACTTCTTTGTTAACCGCTAATTGAATACGATGATTCATTTCTTGATAGGAAATGGTACTATTGATATATGTAGCTGGAATCCCCATTAAATTCAGGGCATCTACTTGATCTTTCATTAAAGAAATTAATGGTGAAATCACCAATGTTAAATTATCCAGAAGTAAGGCTGGCAACTGATAACAAATCGATTTGCCTCCACCTGTTGGCATAATGCCTAAGACATTTTCTTGTCGCAATACATGACGAATAATCGTTTCTTGTCCTGGCCGAAAATCATCATAGCCAAATGTATCTTTTAATAATTCTTGTAATGCACTCATTTATTGCGCTCCAATCTTTGTTCTACACGTCATTTTAACACGCTAATCTAACAGGAACAAGGTGTGTTAAAACAAGACATAATCGTGAAACACCAATTAACGTGAAACATCAAAAAGAATGAAAAATTGTGAAAGCTTGCTATCAAAAGCTTTCAAAAATAACGACATTTGCTTGTTGTGGATAACGAGTAGTTATCCACACATAAAAAAATAACCTTATCTTAAAATACGCATTAATTCGTTTTTGCCATCAAAAAAACCAACTATTTTCGTAGTAAAACGAGCATAG
Organism: Enterococcus sp. DIV2385; assembly: GCF_051711925.1. Taxonomy (NCBI): domain Bacteria; kingdom Bacillati; phylum Bacillota; class Bacilli; order Lactobacillales; family Enterococcaceae; genus Enterococcus; species Enterococcus sp. DIV2385. The sequence continues at coordinate 1,976,386 of NZ_JBIONV010000001.1, forward strand.
TTGGTTTAAATGTTTATTTGTCGAAAAATTATTCAGCTTTTTTCTTTTTCTTGCTTGCTTTTTCGCGTTCGTTTTTGTTAAGAATTTGTTTTCTTAAACGGATGCTTTCTGGTGTTACTTCACAGTATTCATCTTCATTCAAGAATTCTAATGATTCTTCTAACGTTAATTTTTTCGGTTTTTTAATGACTGATGTTTGGTCTTTCGTTGCCGAACGAACGTTAGTCATTTGTTTAGCTTTTGTGATGTTCACAGTTAAATCATTGTCGCGGTTGTTTTCCCCAACAATCATTCCTTCGTAAACTTCTGTCGTTGGTTCAACGAAAACTGTACCACGTTCTTCAATACTCATAATTGAGTAAGTCGTTGCTTTACCAGTATCGATTGAAACTAACGCACCTTGATGACGGCCACCAATCGTTCCTTGAATCATTGGTAAGTATTGATCGAAGGTGTGGTTCATAATACCATAACCACGAGTCATTGATAAGAATTCTGTTGAATAACCAATTAAGCCACGAGCTGGTGCTAAGAAGATTAAACGCATTTGTCCGTTACCGGCATTAATCATATCTTGCATTTCGCCTTTACGTAAACTTAGTGATTCAATCACGCTACCCATGTATTCTTCAGGTGTGTCAATTTGAACACGTTCAAATGGTTCACATTTAACCCCATCAATTTCACGTTCAATAACTTCTGGACGAGAAACTTGTAATTCATAGCCTTCACGACGCATGTTTTCAATTAAAATTGATAAATGCAATTCGCCACGGCCTGATACAGTCCAAGAATCTGGGCCAATTGGATCAACACGTAAAGATACGTCTGTTTGTAACTCAGCCATTAAACGTTCTTCGATTTTACGAGCGGTGATGTATTTTCCTTCACGTCCCGCAAATGGAGAATTGTTAACTAAGAACGTCATTTGTAAGGTTGGCTCATCAATGTGTAGAATTGGTAATGCTTCTTGATTGTGAACATCTACAACTGTTTCCCCAACGAAAATATCTTCCATTCCAGAAACGGCAATTAAATCGCCCGCTTTTGCTTCATCAATTTCCACACGTTGTAGGCCAAAGAAACCTAAAATTTTCGTTACACGGAAATTTTTCACGCTGCCATCTAATTTCATCAACGCAACTTGGTCGCCGACTTTCATTGTGCCACGGAACACACGGCCAATCCCAATACGTCCAACGTAATCGTTGTAGTCTAGTAATGAGACTTGGAATTGAAGTGGTTCGTCTGAATTATCAACTGGAGCTGGCACATGTTCAATAATTTTATCAAAAATTGGGGCCATTGTTGGCTCTTGATCTGCTGGATCATCTGATTCACTTGAAGTTCCGTTTAAAGCAGAAGCATAAACAACTGGGAAATCTAATTGATCGTCGTCTGCGCCTAATTCGATGAATAACTCTAAAACTTCATCTACTACGTGTTCAGGACGAGCAGAAGGTTTGTCAATTTTATTAACAACCACGATTGGTGTTACTTTTTGTTCTAATGCTTTTTTCAATACGAAACGTGTTTGAGGCATTGTTCCTTCATACGCATCGACAACTAAAACAACACCATCTACCATTTTCATGATACGTTCTACTTCACCACCGAAGTCCGCGTGTCCTGGTGTATCTAGAATGTTGATACGTGTACCGTTATAATCTACGGCTGTATTTTTTGCTAAGATAGTAATTCCACGTTCACTTTCAAGTGCATTGGAATCCATTGCACGTTCTTGTAATTGTGTGTGTCCATCTAAAGTGTCAGATTGTTTTAAAAGTTCATCTACTAAGGTTGTTTTACCATGGTCAACGTGGGCGATAATTGCCACGTTACGAATATCATCTCTGTATTTCAATTTAATTGCTCCTTATCTATATACGCTTATGTTACTTAAGTCCATAAAAGCCGACTGCTTATTATAGCAAACTTTTTTCATTAAAAAAAGGCTTTCGCCTGCAAAAATAATGAAAGTTTTAGAAATTATTCGGCTTTTTCTGAAAACAAGGACATTTTTTTACAAATTTTTCTCTTTTAAAAGAGGAAGAGCCTTACCTTTCAGCAACGCTCTTCTTTGATTATTCCGATTCATTTAAATATTGGGTAAATACTTCATCATAGGTTTCAGGAGTTGCTGCAATAAAGTATTCACGACCCGCAAAAGTTAATGGTTTTCCTGTAATACCAGAGTATTTAAACCCAAATTCTTCGAAAAGTACTAAGCCTGCTGCATAATCCCAAGGACTTAGATTAGATAAATAGCCATGATGGTTGCCTTTTAACATGGCAATAATTTCCAAACCTGCACAACCGCTAATACGCACGCCCATGCTTGCTTGTCCGATTTCCGTTGCGTGATGAATATTTTTTCCATGCATGTAAGCATTCATGCCCCATAATCCATCTGCCAAGGCTTTCATAGTAGGCGCTTTTAATAATTGATTATTCCGATAAACGCCAAGCCCTTTGCCGCCCCAATAAAGTTCTTCTCGCATCACATCATAGATAAAACCTAATTTACCAATGCCGTCTTCATAAACAGCTAACATAATACAGAAATTTTCTCTTTCCATCACGAAATTCATTGTGCCATCAATCGGATCGATGATCCACACGCGACCAGCAAAACTTTTTAAAGTATTGTAGCCTTTTTCTTCCCCTAAAATTTGATCTTCGGGAAAATTTGTTTGAATTTTATTCATTAAAAATTCTTGGGTTTGTTCATCCATATTTGTTACTAAATCGGTGCGGCCATTTTTCTGTTGAACGGTTAACTCTGATTCCAAGTTCATTCGAATCACATCGGCTGCTTCAAAAAGCCAACTTTGAATTGTTTGAACAAATTTTTGCGTTTCAGTCATCTAATCATCCCCCAGCTTTAATTTACCGCTTCCCTGTTTTTTAGCTTGTTGAAGCGTACGATATAACGAATATCCTGAAGCATTTTCAAATTCACGACCTAAGCGTTTTTCTTCGCCGATACTTTTAACGACCGTTTTAAATTGTTGATAAGTTGTTAAAAATTTGTCAACAGGCAAGCCTGTTTCGTTGGCTTGCTCAACTGCTGTCCACATATTAGTGACAATCACCATTTCCTCTGTCGTCCAATCTAAATCTAATGGATATTGATAGTCTTTCATGTCTTCACCTCATCTTCTCTAGTTTAGCATATTTTCATAAAAAAACATCTTATTTACGTCGATTTTTTAATGCATTAAAGAGAGGATATTCTGCTGTTCCTTTACGATACAAACTTTGTTGCGAAGCATAAATACCGCTATTTCCTGAACACATAAAACTGATTAAGCAGACCATGAAAAAATAGACTGCCGCTTCACTACCAAATAGTTCAATGCCCATAATGAAACAAGCAATCGGCGTATTCGTGGCGCCAGAAAAAACACCAATAAATCCTAAACCTGCTAAAAAAGGAATTGACAGATGTAACAAAGGGGCCAAAGAACTACCTAACGTAGCCCCAATTTCAAACAATGGCGTCACTTCTCCTCCTTGGAATCCGGCACCCAAGGATAACACCGTAAAGAATAATTTCCCAACAAAATCAAAAGGCTGCGCATTGCCTGCAAATGCATCTTCTAATAAAGGTAAACTCAAGCCTAAATAACGTTGGTTGTTTAAGACGAGCACAAACAGAACGACAATGGACGCCCCAAGAAACGCACGAAGGTAGACATTAGCAAACCAATTTGCATAGGTCTTTTTTAAAAAGACAATGGAACGACTAAAAACCCAACCTGCCAAGCCAAAACAAATCGATGCCAAAAATAATTTTGCGAATAGATCAACCGACCAAGTCGGAATTTTGCCCATCGGATAATGCGTATGTGTTACACCAAAACTTTCAGTCACAAAATTAGCAAATAAGCCTGCAAAAAAACTTGGGAAAAGTGCCTCTGCACGAACTTTTCCAATCGCCAAAACTTCTAATCCGAAAACCGTTCCCGCTAATGGTGTGCCAAAAACAGAACTAAAACCTGCACTAATTCCGCTAATAATAATTACTTGTCGTTCCAAAGCGGACAGTTTAAAGACTTTTCCTACAGCGTTTGCGATTGCGCCCCCCATTTGCACCGCCGTCCCTTCACGACCAACAGAACCACCAAATAAGTGCGTAGTAATCGTACCAAACAATGTTAAAGGAATTAAGCGCAAGGGAATATCTTCTTCCCCGCCATTGCCTTGTTCAATCACTAAGTTATTTCCTCGGCTAGCATTTTTCCCAAAACGCGTATAGAAATACGTAAAAACGACACCGCTAATGGGGAGAATAAAGAGTAACCAAGGGTTTGCTAAACGAACATCTGTTACATAGGTGAGACTCTTTAAGAAAAAGGCGGATAACGCCCCCATAAATAAACCAATAATTGCGGTAATGAGCAACCATTTTGCCATATAACCGCCGATTGATAGTAGTTGCTTTGTTTCTTTTTTCACTTTACATGCTCCTTTACAATTTTCTTATCGCCAATCCTAGCGTACAGAAAAAGCCTACCAAAGGGTACACTTCTCCCGTTTGGTAGGCGTCATTAATTTATTCGTCCAATAAATAGTTCGTGGTGAACACCATCACCATGTTGCTATTAAACTATTAAAAATAATACCACGCAACTCTAGAAAGTGCAATAGAAGAATAACTCATTACCTTTAACAATCTTCACGTGTCTTTTTAGACACTAGTTCATTAAAAAAAATAACCATGATTTCTTCATTATTCAAATCCAACAATTGTGAAATCAATTTAATATCTGAAGCTTTAAATACAACCTCTCCTTTTAATTTCTTATAAATTGTTGAAGCTGAGATTGGTTGACCTGCAGCGGTCATTTCACTTGCTAACCATTCAACATTTTTCCCTTTTAATTTCAATTTTGAATGAATTAAATTTGATTCCATTTTACTCCCCCTTTTCACCCCTTTTTAGTGTCTTATTAGACACTGGAAGTATATCATTTTGTGAAAAAACCGTCAATATATGCCTATTCAATAGTTATTTATCACTCTATGTATAGAGTAAAACATGTTTCTTTTGCGACACTTTTTGTGCTAGAATGTTTTTACGGAGGTGGTTTTTTTGAAAGAAAATTTTTTGAAGCAAAAAAGGATGGAGAAAAATCTTACATTAGAACAAGTTGGAAATTTTGTTGGTGTTGGAAAAAGTACCGTCAGGAAATGGGAAACTGGAATGATTGAAAATATGGGGAGGGATAAAATTGTCGCCTTATCTAAAGTTTTAGATGTATCACCTCTTGAAATCTTAGGTATTCCTGAAACGGAAGAAACGCCATTTGTTGTCCCGACCAATATTATGAATGTTTACAAACAATTGACAACTGAAAATCAAGAAGCAGTCTATCGATATGCTCAAAAGAAATTAACAGAACAAAATTACTTTTAATATTTATTTTAAATAGATGAATGCTAGACTTTTTAGTCAACGTCAAACAAAAAAAGCTTATCCTTACGGATAAGCTTTTTATTAGATTGACTGTTGGCCAAAATACTGACGCCATTTGGTTTTCATGGCTGTCGTCATCGGCAACGCCGCTTCTTTCACAGCACAATATTTGTCAACAAAGGTTACAATGTAACTTTCTTTGTATTTTGGTGGTGCAATAGTTGCGCCCCACATATGTTTAATAATAATGTCTCGTTCTAAATCAGACAACTCTGTAATTTTTTCAGCATTTTTGGCTGCAATTCGTGGATGAACATAGGCATGAGAGCCTTCGTCAAACTTTGTTGTACGCCAATCATAGTAAAACAAATCATGTAACAAACCAGCACGAGCTGTTGCACGAGCATTGCCGTTCCAACGCTTTGCTAATTTATAGCTATGATAAGAAACACTAATTGAATGTTCTAAACGAGTTGAATGCATATGTTGTGTGTATTCTGCTAATTTTTGGACTTCTTCGGTTGCTAATAAATCTTCTACATAAGAAAGATATTCTTCGTCTTCACGCCATTTTTCTGTCATATAATTGGGTGCCACCTTTTCTAATCCTTTTATAACTTGACTCGAGTATAGCACCCCAGCTATTTAATTACTATGAATTTCTCAATCTGTAACTTAACTTTAATATTTGCTTAATAAGTTTAGCGTTCAGCGTAGCAAAATTTTCACAAAAACTTCTACATTTCTTCTGGTGCATGTAACCCTAGTAAACGTAAATCTTCTTTTAGAACAGTAGCTACTGCATAAACTAACGCTAAGCGTGCCTCTTTTTGAGCATCTTCATCCAAAATCCGAACATGGGCATAATATTTATTGAACGCTTGTGCTAAATGAATGCTATGTTTCGCAATAACAGATGGTTCATATTTTTCAGCAGCTTGCATCACGGTTTCAGGGAATTTTTGTAACAACTTCACGACTTCCCAGCTGTCCTTGTCATTTAGTGCATAACGTTGTGTAGCGTCTGGTGTAAAGTTTGCTTTACGTAAAATACTCATCGCACGAGCATGCGTATATTGAACATATGGCCCAGTTTCACCTTCAAAACGAACAACTTCATCTAATACAAAATCGAAATTATTTAGACGATCATTTTTAAGGTCATGGAAAATGACTGCACCTATACCCACTTGTTTCGCCACTTCTTCACGATTTGCTAAGTCTGGGTTTTTCTCGTTAATTTGATTTCCTGCTAAAGTAACAGCTTCATTCAATACTTCTTCTAATAAAACGATTTTCCCTTTACGTGTGGATAATTTTTTACCGCCTTGAGTAATTAAACCAAACGGAATGTGTTCCATATCATCTGACCATTCAAACCCTAGTTCTTTCAAGACTGCTTTTAATTGTTTGAAGTGATTGCTTTGTTCGTTGCCGACTACATAAAGTGATTTGGCAAAATCATACGTCCGTTTACGGTAAAGCGCAGCAGCTAAATCCCGTGTGATATATAACGTCGCACCATCTGATTTACGAATAAGTGCTGGATTTAAATTATATTCTGTCAAATCAACAATTTCTGCACCTTGATTTTCTGTTAATAAATGTTTTTCTTCTAATAAAGTAACAATTTCATCCATTTTATCATTATAAAAGGCTTCGCCATTGTATGAATCAAATTCAACTTCTAACATAGAATAGATTTTATCAAATTCTTTTAGAGACTCGCTACGGAACCATTTCCATAATTCATTAGCTTCTTGGTCTCCTTCTTCTAATTTTTTAAACCATGCACGTGCTTCGTCTTCTAATTCTGGTTTTTCTTCTGCTTCTTCATGAAATTGCACATATAAGCGCAATAATTCATTAATTGGTTGTTGGCGGACTGCTTCTTCAGAACCCCATTTTTTATAAGCTACAATTAACTTACCAAACTGTGTACCCCAGTCACCTAAGTGGTTAATCCGAATTGGCTGATACCCAATTTTTTCTAAAATAAAGGCAATTGAATTCCCGATTACCGTAGAACGTAAGTGCCCCATAGAAATTGGTTTAGCAATGTTTGGTGAAGACATATCAATAGGAACATTGCCATTATTACCAAAGGTACTGTTTCCGTAGTTGTTTTTTTCTTTGACTACTTCGCCAATAACAGCTTGACTGACTGCTTCTTTATTCATGAAGAAGTTTAAATAAGGTCCCACCACTTCAATTTTTTCAAAATTTGTGCCATCAATTTTTTCTGCTAATTCTGCTGCAATTTGTTGTGGTGCTTTACGATAAATTTTAGCTAATGAAAAGGCTGGAAAAGCAACATCTCCATGATCAACAGATTTAGGATTTTCCAATAATTGTTCGATTTGATCCATCGTTAATTCTTCATTTAAAACATCATGTAACGCTTTTGCTACGATTTCTTTGTTGTTCATAAGAACCCTCCTGATTAATTTGTAAGTATAAAAAAACAAAAACGTCTCTGACAAAACAAAATGATTTGTTTTGTCAGAGACGAGAATTTACCCGCGGTACCACTCTAATTGTCTATACTACTTGGATAGACCTGCTTCATCGATAACGGTGATTGCCGTCTGCTTTCAGCAGAATTCTAAAAGTGCGCTTCCTCATTCCGATCACTCTTGGCTCCCACCTTCCCAAGATCGCTAAGCTGACGTTGAAATAAGTACTCTCTTTATCATCGAATGTCATTGTTAAACTGGCTTCATTATAGCAAATTTTTGTCTAGCTGGCTAGCCTTCTTCACTAATTGTCATAAAACTAACGCCAGGTTCTGCATTTAAGTTATACGAAGCAAAGTGATTCTTTTCAGCTTCGATAAAAGCGGCAGCGCCAATCATCGCCGCGTTATCCCCACAAAGTTTTAATGGCGGAATAAGTAATGTTACTGCTGGTAATTGTTCACTGATTGCATGTCTCATTGCTTCTCGTAATCCTTGATTCGCAGCAACGCCCCCAGCAATTAGCAATTGTTTAACAGGATATTCTTGACAAGCACGAATGGTTTTAGTCACTAATACTTCTACCACACTCGCCTGAAAACTTGCGGCTAAATCCTTTGTAGACAGTACTTCACCACGTTGCTCTGCATTATGAACCGTGTTAATAAACGCACTTTTCAAACCACTAAAGCTAAAGTCATAGTTATCCTCTTTTAGCATCGCCCGTGGAAATTGGTAGGTATCTGTGCCTTCATGGGCCAAAACATCAATCTCTTTGCCACTAGGATAAGGCAACCCTAACACACGTCCGACTTTATCATACGCTTCACCAGCTGCATCATCGCGTGTTTCACCAACAATTTCGAAAGAGCCATCTTCTTTCATGTAGACCAATTCCGTATGTCCTCCACTAACGAGTAAGGCCATCAATGGAAATTCGAGCGGTGCCACAAAACGGGCAGCATAAATGTGTCCAGCCATATGATTGACTGGAATAAGTGGTAATTGGTGCGCCCAAGCAAATGCTTTTGCTGCAGAAAGTCCTATTAATAAAGCACCGACTAACCCAGGCCCATAGGTCACAGCAACGCCACTAAGCTCTTCTGGTGTGACTTTTGCTTCTGTTAATGCTTCTTCAATACAGATCGTCACTTGTTCAACATGATGACGACTCGCAACTTCCGGAACGACTCCGCCAAAACGTTGATGGCTCTTAATTTGCGAAGCTACGATATTGGAAAGAATTTTGTCGCCATCTTCAATGACAGCCACACTTGTTTCATCACAGCTACTTTCCACAGCTAATAATAATTTACGTTCTTTTGTAAAAATTGTCATTGGGCTTCCTTCCTTAATTTCGCACACATTACAAAGGCATTTTCTTGAGGTTCTTTATAATAATTTTTTCGAACAGCTACTTTCCGAAATCCTGTTTTCTCATAAAGTTTTTGAGCTAGTGTATTCGATTCTCTGACCTCTAAGAAAATTTGTGTAATGTTACGACTTTTAACATATTCTTTAAAAGCTTTCATTAATTGACAACCAATTCCTTGGTGTTGTTTCTGACCATTCACAACAACGTGACTAATTTCTGCTTCATCTAAAATAAAATGATAGGCAATATAACCTAACCACTGGCCATTTTCAACTAAAAAAAGATATTCGCTATTTTCCTGAGCAAAATCTTCCGCGAATTGTGTTTCTGTCCAAGGGGAGCCAGTTGTATAAGAAGAATTACTAAAACGCCATAATTCTTCACCAATATTTGCTACAGATATTTCTTTTTTTGTTACTAACATTTTTTCTTCACTCTTCTTTTAAATCAATTATCATTTCTAGTGCGTCTTCATTATTTTCGTCATAATAGCCTTTTTTCACCGTTTGTGAGACAAAGCCAATTTTTCGATATAAACGTTGGGCTTTAACATTACTCATTCGTACTTCTAGCGATAAGGTTTCACAACGATTTTTCTTGGCAAAAATTCGCGTTTCTTCTATTAAAGAACGACCTAAACCTAAGCCTTGGTATGCTGTATGGACAGCGACATTCGTAATGTGTGCATCCGTTCCTTGAATCCGACAACCAATAAAGCCAACTGCTTTTCCGTTAATTGCCGCTAACAAATAGAGATGCGGCGCTTTTGAGCCAAGTTCTGCCATGAAAGCAGACATCGTCCAAGGAAGTTCCCCAGCATAAACTTCACGTTCAATTGCTAGTAAATCCTTAATATCTTGGTAGGTGATTTCACGCAATTGAAATTCTTGCTGGTTCATTGCAATGGTTTTAGTTATATACCGTTGCCGTCTTTTTGTAAAGTATTTTGTCACAAAATTAAAGTTTTTCCACATAGCTTTCTCCATTAGGCGTGTGTGTCTTCAACCAATTTTCTTCCGCTTCTACTTTTTTCAAATACGCAGGTAAGAACCCATGAACATTTTCAACAGGTTCAGCCACACTACCTAACGCAGCCAAAACTGCAGCATTAGGAATTTGCCATTGCGGGACATCACAAATTTCTCCATGAGGAATGATTTGAGCTATTTCTTCAGTGAATTTTTCAACATCTTCACCAACAAAAAAAAGATTTGGTTCATTTTTTAGTTGTTCTAATAACTCCCGCAGGGAAATATGTTGGTCCGGTAACTCATTTTGCCACACGCCATTGACAAACCGATAAGCACCAGCATAGACGTTTTTACGACGCGCATCAAAAAGAGGCACAATTAAACCGGTTTGTCCAACACAATTGGCAGCTAACGTTTGTAGACTGGAAATGCCTACTAGCTCTTTCTTTAAAGTATAGGCCAATGTTTTGGCAGTCGTCACGCCTAAACGTAAGCCAGTGTATGATCCAGGTCCTTCTGCTACGACAAAACGATCAATTGCCGTTGGCGCCAAGTTCAATTGACTCATCAAATAGTCAATTGCCGGCATTAATGTTAAGCTATGATTTCTTTTAACCGTTGCTGTATAACTTCCCAGAATTTTTTGATTTTCACACACAGCAATACTCAATGTTTGGTTAGATGTATCTATTGCTAAAATTCGCACACGAATCCCTTTCCTTCTACAATTTAGTCGCTTCATTGTAGCACACTTTCCTTTTTCTAAAAAGGGAAAACGAGGTTTCTTTTTACAGAAACCTCGTTTCGTTCATTTTCTCTTTTTATTTAATGGTTGCTTCTAAGTAATCAATTAATGGTTTACTGATATCTGTTGCAGAACCATTTTCTCCTGAATTTTCAACCATAATCATTGTTAAGAATTTATTGTTACTACGATCTAACGTTAGAAGGAAACTGTTTTCTTTGCCATCTGTATCTTGTTTATCTTTTATTTCAGCTGTTCCTGTTTTAGCAGCCAATGAGAAGTTCGGATTGTACATATTATAAACATAACCTGAAGGATCTTCCACACTACCTAAAAGATCTGTGGCAATTGTATTCGCTGCGTTGGCGCTGATTACATTGTCTTTTTTCTTCGTTTCTTTGTCTAAAACTAGTTTTGGATAGACTAATGTTCCATTATTTTGGAAAACACTATACATGGTAGCTTGCTGGATTGGCGAAATTAACAATTGACCTTGACCGTAGCCCGTATCTGCTAAAAGAATTTCAGAATTAAATTTATCTTCATTTGAAATTTGAGCAGGCGTCATGGCAATTGGTAAATCTAGTTCCTCACCGAAAATGAATTTATTAAGACCCGCTCTAAATTTGTCTTCTCCCATCCGTAATGTTTGTTGGGCAAAATAAATATTATCTGAATTAACTAAAGCGGTACGCAGATTGACTGGACTTGCTTCTTTTACACGTGTCGCAAAATAGCCGCCCCAAGATTTATCTTTTTGCCATTTCAAACCATTAATTTCTAGCTCTTCATCTGGCTTCAATGTCCCTGCATCTAAACCAATGGCACCGGTAATTGTTTTAAAGGTAGAGCCTGGTGCATAGCCTGTCGCAAAACGTGCTGTGAATGGTAAATCTTTGTTGTTATTGTAAGCATCATATTCTTTTTGAGAAATACCATTGGCCATTTTATTAGGATCATACGAAGGTGAACTAACCGTTGCTAATAAATCGCCTTTTTGAGGATCGGTAATGACCGCACTACCAGGACGTTTGTCAAATATAGCGAAGGCTTGTTGTTGTACGCCACTGTCAATCGTTAATTTAATCGTTTGACCATCTTTTTTCTCTTTGGTTTGTAAAGCTTTTTTGACATTCTCTTTGTCATCTAAAATAACTAGTGAGCCACCATCTTGCCCTCTTAATTCTTTATCAAACGCTCGTTCTAAACCAGTTTTACCAATTACGCCCGTACTACTTAACTCTGGATTTTTTTCAATATCTTCTGCAGTAATGGTGCCCGTATACCCGATTAATTGCGCAGCTGCTTCCCCCAGCGGATAATAACGTGACTCTGTATCTTTTGTCGCAGCCCCTGTTGGTAATTCTGTCACTGGTTCAGAAGCGACTGTGATTGGTACAAAGGAGTCTGCTTGGACCCACCCTTGGCTTAACTTTTGATTGATTTCATCAACAGAAACGCCGAACTTATCACTAAAAGCTTTGATATTGGCTGTTTTTTCTGCGCCAGAACCGAGTTTGCCAGGCACTACGCCCACTTCGTCAAACACTTTGTTAATTGCTAGCCCACTACCATTACGATCGACAATTTCTCCACGTTTGGCATTATCTACTTGAATCGAAATTTTATCATTTCCTGACATATCTGGAAAAATTAAAGACGGCTTCCAAGCGATTTGGTAGGTATCGCCTTTCTTGGCGATACTTGATTGATAAGACAAATCTTTCATTTCGCCTAAAGGCGTGCTCATCGATAATTTATAGGTAAATGTGTATTGATTGTCTTTCGCCTTTTTGACTTGAACATCACTAGCTTTGACTCCTTCAGCTTGAATCCCTGAATAAATTGCTTGGTATTTTTCAACAACAGATTTAGTATCATAGCCATTTTTCTTTAAGCTAGCTTCTTGAACAACGGACGGTAACTTATCAAATTCCTGTTTTGACAATACGTTTAAAAATGTAGTAGCTGTTTTCTTCGCTTCGGCTAATTCTTGTTTGGCTTGCCATTGACTATAAGCATAATACCCGCCACCGGCAGCAGCGATTAGAACCAAGGCAGAAACACCAAGAATAAGTGGTTTTTTTGAAGATTTTTTATTACGATTGCTTCGTTCCATTCAATAATCCCCTAACTATATAATATGTCTTTTCTTCTATTATACGTAACTTTTTTTAAAATGCTTGTGTTTCACCTATACTTTTTTTAATTTCTTAATAAAGTTTGATCAAATTTTTCCATTTCATCAGGCTTTCGTTGGATTTCTCTGCATTCATTGTGTGGTATACTAGCTGTAACAATTAGTTTTTTATTAGGAGGAATGAACATGGGACTTATTAAAGCAGCAACAAGTTCAGTTGGCGGTGGCTTGGCCGATCAATGGCTAGAGGTTATTGAACCTGATAATATGGGGGACACAACCGTCATGACAAAAGGTGTTTTTGTGCGTAAAGATGATAAACGTGGTTCTAATCGTAAAGGAACGGACGATGTTTTAACAGATGGATCTGTTGTACATGTCTATCCCAACATGATGATGCTTCTTGTCGATGGTGGCAAAATCATCGATTACACTGCTGAAGAAGGCTATTATACAGTCAAAAATGATTCTGCGCCTTCAATGTTTAACGGTTCTTTAAAAGATGCGATTGCAGAGACCTTCAGTCGTTTCAAATTTGGTGGCGTAACTCCACAAAAACAACAAGTTTTTTATATTAATTTGCAAGAAATTAAAGGCATTAAATTTGGAACACCTGCGCCATTAAACTATTTTGATAATTTTTATAATGCCGAACTTTTCTTACGTGCACACGGAAATTACTCAATTAAAATTACAGATCCTTTGCTATTTTATACTAATGCGATTCCTAAAAACCAAACGCAAGTAGATATTAATGATATTAATGAACAATATTTGGCAGAGTTCATTACAGCATTGCAAGCAGCAATCAATCAAATGTCTGCTGATGGACAACGTATTTCTTATGTTCCCTCAAAAAGTGTTGAATTAAGCAAATATATGCAAACTGCGCTTGACGAGGATTGGCGCACCAATCGCGGCATGGAAATTGTTTCTGTAGCAGTTGCAAGCATTTCTTATACAGATGATTCAACTAAATTAATCAACATGCGAAATGAAGGTGCTATGCTCAGCGATCCAGGTGTTCGCGAAGGCTATGTTCAAGGTTCCTTGGCTCGTGGTATGGAGGCTGCTGGTAAAAATGAAGGTGGCGCTATGAGCGGCTTTATGGGCGTTGGTATGGGCATGAATGCGAATGGCAACTACTTTGCGCAAGCGTCTCAAACAAACCAACAACAAATGCAAGAAAAACAAAACCAGCAAAACGCACAAGGGGCTACAGACACTTGGACTTGCCCACAATGTGGGACTGAAAACACTGGGAAGTTTTGTTCAAACTGTGGTACACCAAAACCAACAAACGAAAAACCAAAATTAGAAATGAAATGTAGTGAATGTAGCGAAATTGTTGACTTAAGTAATGGTATTCCTAAGTTCTGTCCACATTGTGGTAAACCATTCCAAGGGGTTCCTTTATAAGCAAGTAGTGAACAATTAAAGAAAAGGGTCAGGCACAAGTCTACCCTTTTTCTTTGAATCAGATTCCTGTTATTTACTCACTCTATTAGAAAGGACGGTTGCAATGGAAACAACATTTACCCATAAATGCCCCAACTGTGGCGGCCCGCTCTTATTTAATCCCAAAGATCAAAAATTTCATTGTGAATATTGTTTAAATATTTACACGGAAGAAGAAGTGACTCGTTATGAGCAACAGCAACATGAGGCGCATTTAGAGAATCCCACAACAACGACTGACGAGGAAAATTTGACTTTCACGGCGGAAGAAGAATCCTCCGCTACGCAACAAACAGAGACCACTGAGAATGAAGCAGCTGCAGATGCAGGCACAATGGAAATTTTTAATTGTCCCAGCTGTGGCGCTCAAATTGTCACCGATGCAACAACGGCAGCCACATACTGTTATTATTGCCATAATCCAGTTGTCTTGGCTGGTCGATTAAGTGGCGAATTTTTACCAGAAAACGTCTTACCCTTTACAATTGAAAAAGACGAAGCGATTGAAAAATTTCTCGCTTGGAC
The DNA here is from genome assembly GCF_051711925.1 of Enterococcus sp. DIV2385. Lineage (NCBI taxonomy): Bacteria > Bacillati > Bacillota > Bacilli > Lactobacillales > Enterococcaceae > Enterococcus > Enterococcus sp. DIV2385. Next base: position 1,991,478 of record NZ_JBIONV010000001.1, read on the forward strand.
CAAGAAAAAATGGTTCATTCCTCGAGATTTTTTCAGCAAAAATCAAATCGATAAATTAACTGGGGTTTACTTCCCCTATTGGGTCGTTGATGCAGAAGTCGACGGACAACTGCAAGCTACTGGCACAAGTATTCGCATTTGGCGCGTAGGTGATATTGAATACACCGAAACAAAACGTTTCAATGTGGGACGTTCAGGAAAATTATCGTTTAAAGAATTAGTTAAAAATGCCTTGTCAAAAAACGTCCAACAAAAAATGGTGGAAGGCGTTCAACCATTTTTAATTGATCAAGCGGTGCCTTTCAAAAGCCAATACCTAGCAGGTTTCCAAGCAGAAAAACGCGATATTGAATATGAAGCAATCAAAAAACACGTCCAACAAGAATTACAAGATTATTCGGAATCATTGTTACGGGACTCTGCTTCTGGTTATACTACGTTGACAAATGTTCGCACGGATATTTCTCTAAACCAAGAAAATAATCACTATATGCTTTTGCCAATTTGGTTAGTCACCTATCGCAGTCAGGAACAATCAAAAAAAGTTTATTATTATGCCATGAATGGACAAACAGGTAAAGTAAGCGGTGTGCTTCCAATTAGTTACACCCGTTTAGGACTAGCAACGTTAGGCATTTTCGCTGGACTCTTAGCACTCTTTTTATTAGGAGGTTATTTCCTATGAAAAAACGACTTTTACCTATTTTTTTCCTAATACTTCTTACCTTTGGCCTTGCCCTACCCGTTTCGGCGGCTGAAAATTCAATTGATGATGGCGCACAATTACTGACACCTGATCAAATCAACCAACTAAAGCAAGAGATACAACCTTTAGAAGAAAAAACAAAAGCCTCTGTCTTTATTGTGACCACAAATAATAATACCTATGGCGATGAACAAGAATATGCAGATCATTATCTTTTAAATAAAGTTGGCAAGGATCAAAATGCGATTCTTTTTCTCATTGATATGGACTTACGGAAAGTCTACATCTCTACTTCTGGAAACATGATTGATTATATGACGGATGCACGAATTGATGATACCTTAGATAAAGTAATGGATGGGATGAGTCAAGGAAATTATTTTGCGGCTGCTCAAACTTTTGTTCAGGAAACTCAAACATTTGTTGATAAAGGGGTTCCTGGGGGGCACTATCGTGTGGATAGCGAAACAGGTAAAATCACCCGTTATAAAGTCATTACCCCTCTGGAAATGGTAATTGCTTTTGCTGCTGCGCTAATACTCAGCTTGGTCTTCTTAGGCATCAATATTTCTAAATACCAATTAAAATTTTCAAGTTATCAATATCCCTTTAGGGAAAAAACAACTTTAAACTTAACCTCCCGCACAGATCAGTTAACCAACTCTTTCATCACTACGCGTCGTATTCCTAAAAACAATGGCGGCAGTGGCGGAATGGGCGGTAGTGGTAGCACCACCCACTCAACTGGCGGCGGCACATTCGGTGGCGGCGGTCGAAGTTTTTAGATTTTTCGTAGAAATACCAACTCCTATAAAGAGTGATAAAAACCAACCGATTGAACCAAAACTATTTGATTCACAAAAAAACTCACCTAGCACTATTGAAGACGTAATGGCTTAGTTAAGAAATTTAAAACTGTTAGTTGATGAAGGAATTCTAACAGAAGAAGAATTTCAACAAAAGAAACGGCAATTGCTTCAATTAGATTAATAAAAAAATCCTGAAAAGACTCGTCATCTTTTCAGGATTTTTTTCTTCTTGGTATTTTCCCATAATTCTTGATAAGGTATTTCATGGATATCACGAAAATAAGCTACTTCAAACTTTTCAAAATCAGTTGACTGGCAGTTGCCGGTTAAAACACCAATTCCTGCTTTGCCATGACACGTTCCCATGAAAACATCCACGAGCGAATCACCTACCATAATTACTTCTGTCGCCTTCAATTGACATGACTGACAAAAGGCTTGGAGCATGTCCGCATCTGGTTTCGGTAAGTAACGATCTCCTGTCGCAATAAAATCAAACATTTCTGTTAAACCAAGATATTCCATAATCAACATAGTCGCTGGCAAAGTATCTGAAGTTGCTAATCCAATTTTATAGTTCTTCCGTTTTAGCTCAAGAAATAACTGTTTTAAATCACCAATTGGTTCAATCTTTTTCAGATTTTTTCGTAAATAATCATAAAAAAATTGCTCCAGCCATCGACTGCTGATTCCCTGTTCGACTAATTCCTCAAATTGCGCCAATTCCTGATAAAGTTCCTGATAAAGGACTTCATCAAGTAAATGTTTTTGCAAAAAACGTTGCTCCTGAATAGCTAATATCTTTTTTATTTCTGCTGAATGATGAGGGGCTAACATACTTAGTGTTTCAAAACAAGCTTGCAAACCTGCTTGCCAAAGAGTGTCAAAACGAATACACGTACCATCTTTATCAAATAAAATTCCTCGATTTTCCATGAAAGAACACCTCAAAACGTTTGCTTTGCTTCCTATTTGTTTCTTCAAGTATACTAATCATTTATTTGATTTTGATATTCTTTTTGTATCATTTGTGTAAAAAAATATAAAAAAACAACGAATTTAGAAAAATTCGTTGCTTTTTTATTAATCAATCACTTTTTTCACTTTGAATTCTTTTGTTTCAGCAGATGGTTCTGTTTGATCAGCTAATTCAAATAAAATATGGGTACCATTTTCTTCATCTTCAACGATAATCAGTTTTCCTGGAATCTTTCGAGTATCTTTCGCAATTTGGGCTTCTTTAATTAATTCTTTTTGATCTCTTTTTGAAGCAAGGGCATTTCCTAAATTAAAAAAGACAGTTTCTTCCATAATTAACCACTCACTTTCTATACTTTTCTTAAGTTAATTATAGCATATAGCTAGAAAAAGTGGCAGCTTGTGTCCTTTTACTTTCATTTAAGCATCAATAATCAAAGAATAAGCATAAGAACTTTCATAAATTCCTGAAGTATAATAATTGAGCCTCTTTTTAAATAGCGGGCCGTCAATTACCAACGTATGGTACTCCCCGTTTTCTCCGCAAATATCTAATTGATGCTCTTTAAGGTACGTGATAAATGTTTCATCTAACGGTTCTCCTAAAAATTTTATTGGAATACCAGCCTCTTTGCTGACCGTTTTGATAATTGCTGTGTACCCTTTTGCCAAGAATTCTTTGACAAGTGCTTCGCGATTTTCCTGCCAAAGAGGTAATTGTGGTTCAAGTCCAGCACTTAATGCAACTTGGCGATCCCAAGCACCATTTTGTTCAATATCTATATCGCCAAAACAAACCGTTTCTGCACCTAATTTTTTGGTTTCCTGCAGTGCCTCAACCACTTTTTCTGTGTAATTTGTTTCATTGTTATGTGATATAACAAGTGGTAAATCTAACGCTTCAGCCGCTGCTTCTAAGACGGAGATTGGTATGCCGTGACACCAAGAACGATTAATTTCATCACTTAATGTTGTCACTAACGCTACTGGCTGATTTCCTGCTTGTATTAATCGATCCATCGCCAATAAACAATCTTTACCAGAGCTATAACTTAAACAAAATTTTTTCATAAACGTTCCCTCTTTTCTCTATGACTATACCTCAAAACAATACATCCGTATACATATTTATTATTTAAGTATAACTAATACTGAATAGTTATTTGAATCAAAACATGGTATAAAATAGAGGTAAAGCAAGCTTTATTCACTTCTTTATATCTCTTTTCAACGGATGATCAGCTGGCGGAAACCAGCTGATCTTTTTTTCAAAAAACACAGCTATCTTTTGCAGTTTTCTTTTCCTCATGTTATAAAGAGATAGTAGGAAGCATTTATTCACTTCTTTACAAATCTATCTTAATCTTAGACAGTCGGCGGAAAACGGCTGTCTATTTATCTGGAAAAATTATGAACTCGTCAGCTAGTGGTCAGTTGACGAGTTTTATGTTATAATAATTAGAACACGAAAAATATTTTTAAACGAACCATTCAATTGTTTTGATGATTTTATTCAAAACTGGCGTGTCTAGAGAGATACAAGGATGTATTAGAGGTAGGGAATACATCGCTTAAATGAAAAATACTTGAATACTAGAAATAGTCTGATCCAACTTTAAAATAATAATATTGATTCGTTAGATAGCCTTCTCTTTAAAGAGAAGGCTATTGTCAATTAAAGAGTAAAACCACCGTATGTTTAAAGTTAAACTTATCTCAAACATACCCTGTCAGTGTTTCACGCATTATCTCAATAAACAGTAAAAATCCAGAAGAGAGACTCTTCTGGATTTTTGCTTATTTGACGATACTTTTTTAAATTTTGTTAATCAATTTAAAATAATCCACATAAGTGCATAATTGGGAAAACAAATAATAAACTATCAAAACGATCTAAAATACCGCCATGTCCTGGCAAGATGTTACCAGAGTCTTTCACGCCATAATGACGTTTGATAGAAGATTCAACCAAATCACCGAATTGCCCTACTATAGAAAATAGAACCGTCAATACGAGCATCACCGGCATTGGATAAGGAAATAGCCCTTTATTAGCTGTGAAAACTAAAAACAACGCTGCTACAACCACGGCTGATAAAATACCACCAAGTGCACCTTCTATTGTCTTGTTGGGTGAAACATCTGGCATCAATTTATGACGACCAAATCGGCGTCCAAATAGATATGCACCAATATCCGTTGCCCAGACAATGAATAAAGCAAATAACAAGACTTCAAAACCTGCGGAACGGGCACTAATAAAGTTCTGGAACCCCATCCCTACATATAAACTGACAATAACTGGAAAGCCAGCTTCTTCAATCGTATATGTATTTTTAGAAATTACCGAAGCACCTAACAACAACATTACAGTGACATAAAATAAAATGAAATTTGTTTGCATTTCCGGCAAAAAGTTTAACCATTTAATTGTTGGGATAACTAAAAAAACGGCCCCTAATGCTGATAAAACACCTTCAAAACTTAATAACGTTAATCCTTTCATACGGAATAACTCGTACACGCCGACTACTGCCAAAGCAACAGCGGCAATCTCAATTGCAAAACCACCATACCAGATAATTGGAATAAAGATGATTAATGCGACGATAGCTGTGATGACACGTTGTCTCACTGCGGATCGCTCCCTTCTGTTTCTGTAGTTTCTTTTAGACCTCCAAAACGACGATTACGATTTTGGAAAGAAGCAATCGCGGTTTCTAAAGTGTCCCCTGAAAAATCAGGCCATAATGCTTTTGTAAAAAACAACTCGCTATAAGCAATTTGCCATAACAAGAAATTACTAATTCTCTCTTCCCCACTTGTTCGAATCAACAATTCTGGATCACGAAGTTCCGTGGGTAAAAAGCCAGTCATTAAGTGATCTGCGATCGTTTCTTCTGTAATCTCATCTGCCGTATATGCTTTTTCTGAAACCTCTGCAGCAATCTGTTTCATGGCAGTTAGTAGCTCCGCACGCGCCCCATAATTTAAAGCAAAGTTCAAAACCATGCCCGTATTGTCCTTGGTTTGCTCAATGGCCCGCTTAACAGCATCTTGCGTATGGCTTGGTAGAAACTCTTGGTAGCCCATTACATTGACTTTAACATTTTCCTTAATTAATTCAGGCACGAATGTATCAAAAAAATCAACAGGCAATTGCATTAAGAAATTGACTTCATCTGTTGGTCTCTTCCAATTTTCCGTTGAAAATGCATAAAGTGTTAAAACTTTAACGCCTAAATGACTAGCATGCTTCGTTATTTTTTTAACCGTATCCATGCCTTCTTTATGTCCAGCAATTCTCGGCAGTCTTCGATTCTGTGCCCACCGTCCATTTCCGTCCATAATAATGGCAATGTGCTGCGGAATTTGGCCTTCTTTATCAAAGGCGTACTGGCTTGCTTCTTCTACATATTTATTTTTTTGCGGAAAAAAACGTAACATCTTTTTCCCTCCATTCCAAAAAATCTATCTTAATTATTATAACAATAACTAATGCAAATGCCTATGCATAGTCCCTGAATTTTCCTGATAATTAAGAAATTCCTTGTAACTTTATCATTTATAGTCCTTTTTTAAAAGAAAAAAACTTAGACTTGGCAGGTAAATCAACATGATGTATCTGCCTAGCCCTAAAATTTTAAATAAACAACGGGACAGGAGTAGCTTCTTCGGAAATAAGCTGAACGTCCTTGAGAGACAAAAAGCATCTTTCAGAACTTTCTTCTTATTTCTTGAAGCTTAACACGCCTGTCCCGACCTCAAGTTTTTATTCTATTGTCTTTTTCTTTTTATTCATTGACTGGAACAATGGCACCGTTCCATTTTTTCGTAATCCAATCTTGGACTTCTTTGCTACGTAACACTTTGACTAATTTTTTTACATTTTCGTTGTTTTCGTCTTCTTTACGAACCGCAATAATATTGGCATAAGGTGAACTTTCTTTTTCTAAGGCAATCGCATCTTTTTTCGGATTTAATCCTTGATCCACGGCAAAGTTTGAGTTAATTAAAACCGCAGCCCCTTCTTCATTGTCATAAAGAGTGGTCATGATTGCTGGATCACTTTCATGATTGAATTTCAACTTTTTAGTGTTTTTATCAATATCATCGAAAGTAGCAGTTGTCCGGTCTACCCCTTCTTTCAGCGTGATTAAACCATCATCTTCTAAAATCGTTAAAACACGTGGCCAATCTGAAACGGAAGAGCTAACGTAAATCGTTGAACCATCAGGAATTTCTTGTAACGATTTGTATTTTTTCGAGTAAAGCCCTACTGGTTCTAAATGAATCGCACCTGCATTCACAAAGTCATAATCATTTTCTTTAACCGCTTCATTAAAGAACGGCACATGTTGGAAATAGTTGGCATCGATATCGCCACTTTCCAACGCCTTGTTAGGTAGCACGTAATCTGTATAAGTCGTCACTTCTAGTTTTACGCCTTCTTTTTCTAATAAAGGTTTTACATGTTCTAAAATCTCTGCATGTGGAACTGGTGAAGCTCCAACTTTCAAGACCGAGTCATCACTCTTTTTATTGCCGCAAGCCCCTAAAACTAAGACAGCTACTGCAACAGTAATTACTGACCATAATGTACGTTTTTTCATCTTATTCCCTCCATTTATCGTTTATCTATTTTTTTAGCGACTGTATCCCCAATCCATTGAATCGCAAAGACAATAATTAAGATACAAATCGTTGCTACTAAGGTAACTGTATTTTGACCACGTTGGAAGCCATCTTGATACGCCAAACTTCCTAAACCGCCCGCTCCAATAGCAGCTGCCATTGCAGTATAGCCCACTAAGGAAATGGTTGTAACGGTTAAGCCAGAAACAAGCGCTGGCAGACTTTCTGGTAATAGAACTTTCCAAATTATTTGGAAACGATTGGCCCCCATTGCTTTGGCTGCTTCAATCACGCCTTTATCAACTTCACGAAAAGCAATTTCGACCATGCGAGCATAAAAAGGTGCTGCGGAAATAATCAAAGCTGGTAAGGAACCTTTGACACCAGACATACTCCCTAAAATAATTTTTGTAAAAGGAATTAACAGAACGATTAAGATAATAAACGGAATCGAACGGAAAATATTTACAAAAATGGCCACTAGCCAATACAGTAATCGGCTCAAAATCCCTTTTCTGCCTGACGTTTCAAAAAGTAGTAGTCCTAAAATCAGCCCTAAAATGGCGACCACTATGATTGAAATCCCTGTCATATAGAGTGTTTCAATCGTTTTTTCTTGTAGTTTACTTATATCAATTTGCGAAAAATCAAAGAAACTTGCTAAGCCACGATTATTCATTTCCAATCACCTCTGTTTCTACACGAAGTTTACGTAATCCTTCAATGGCTGCTAGAATATTTTGCTCTTCGCCTAATAATTGAATATAAAGAGAACCCACTGCACCCTGCTTTGTTTGCTGAATGTTCCCTTGAATAATACTGACTTCTACTTGATATTCTCGGACAATATGCGAGATAATTGGCAATTTCGCTTGTTCGCCGTGGAAAAGTAGGCGAACAATTTTTCCATTCGGATATTGTTCCAACATTTCTTCAACAACCAGTTCCGTTTCTTCAATGTTTTTATCCGCTTCTTGTTGGATAAAGCGTTTCGCAATTTCTGTTTGAGGCTTTTTGAAAATATCGATTACTTTACCTTCTTCAACAATTTCACCATATTCCATCACGGCTACGCGATTACAAATTTTACGAATCACGTGCATTTCATGGGTAATTAATACAACCGTTAAATTTAATTCTTGGTTGATTTTTAGTAGTAATTCTAGCACCTCATCAGTTGTCTGCGGATCCAAAGCACTCGTTGCTTCATCACAAAGCAAAATATCAGGATTGTTAGCTAAGGCACGGGCAATCCCCACTCGTTGCTTTTGCCCACCAGAGAGTTGACTTGGGTAGGCGGTTTCCCGTCCTTCTAAACCAACCAACTTGATTAACTCTTCTGCGCGGCTTTTCCGATTTTGTTTTGGAACACCAGCAATTTCCAATGGGAGCATGATATTTTCTAGGACCGTCCGTGACCATAATAAATTAAAATGTTGAAAGATCATCCCAATTTTTTTACGGAAGTTTCGTAGTTCTTTATTTGGCAACAATGCAATATCTTGTCCTTGAATTTCTACTTCACCTTCTGTAGGTGTTTCAAGCCCATTCAATAGGCGAACCAACGTACTTTTTCCTGCACCTGAATAGCCAATAATGCCATAAATATCACCTGATTCAACCGTTAAATCAATATCTTTTAAAGCCGTGACTTTACCCGCTTTACCGGAAAACTCTTTTTTTACATGACGTAATTCAATTAATGCCATTTTGTTCTCCTCTTCTTTCTGTTCTACTTTCTTATTTTGAAGGTTTCGCACTTTTTATGAAACGAATTTGCTTAATAAAAACAAAAAAACTTCCATCCTTTTGCTATTACAGCAAAAAGGACGAAAGTTTGTCATTTCGTGATACCACCTTAATTCGCTATTATTTCTCAATAATAACCTCATACGGTACTTGATTCTTCGCATACCGTTGGCTGTAACGGGCGCCCCGTAGTAAGTTCACTGCTTCGCTCACTTACTCTGCTCAAAGACCATCTTCCATCTTAAATCTGTTACCCATTCTCAGCAAACAGGGCTCTCTTCAAACGTCCTTAACATGTACTCTTCTTTTCAAAGCTTTCTTTTGATTAGATTGAGAAAATTATAGCAATAAACATTGGCCTTGTCAACGTAAGACTAAAGATTTTCAAATTCTGTTGGTTCAACATCTGCTAAAACAGCAATCCAGGCATTTTCTTCATCTAACGCACTTGGCTCTTGATCAGCCGCTTCATTAATCGCGACTACTTTACCAGATAATGGACTACTGAATTCACTGACTGCTTTTTCTGCTTCTAATTCAATTAAAGAGTCACCTTTAGCTAATGTTTGTCCGACTTTTGGAAACGTTGCAAAAGTAATCTTTCCTAAATCCTCTTGGGCTTCGGCGGTTAAACCAATTTTATAACCTGCTTCTGTTGGTAAGATCCATAATTGATCAATTTGTTTCATTTCACTCATTTTCCAAGCACTCCTTCGTAATCTGCTTCTTTAAAACCATTCGTTAGAAATGTATTATCTTTTAAGAGAATTGGACGCTTAATCAACATGCCATCCGCAGCTAAACGCTGACTTGCTTCTTCAATAGAAAAACTGTCAACAAGATCTTTTAAGCCTTGTTCTCTATATAAAACCCCACTTGTGTTAAAAAAACGACGAACAGGCAAGCCAGTCTCTTTCATCCATTTTGCTAGTTGTTCACTACTAGGCGGTGTTGCTTTAATATCAATTGCTTGGTATTTAACGCCTTGTTGGTCTAACCACGCTTTCGCTTTTTTACAAGTTGAGCATTTAGGATATTCATAAAGTGTGTACATTTCTACCCCTTCTTTCTTCTTTCTTTAACGACCACTTCTGGTACGAACCGTTTCTTGTTGGTAACGCATGGACATAATTAAGCCCACCCCAATCATGTTACCTAAAATGGAAGAACCACCTTGACTAATAAACGGTAATGGAATCCCAGTTAATGGTAGTAAACCAATATTCGCTCCAATGTTTTCAAAAACATGGAACAAAATCATCATGATAATTCCTGTGGCAATGTAGGCATAGAATTCATTATTTGTATCAAAACAAACGCGAATCATGCGGTAGATTAAAATAAAATACAACAAAATAATGAAACAGCCACCAATAAAGCCAAAGTTTTCACCAACAACTGTAAAAATCATATCTGACTCACGAACAGGGACATACACATCACTCACGTTAAAGCCTTTTCCGAAAAGGCCCCCAGAACCAATTGCTGTTAATGCTAGCGCTGGTTGGAATGAGCGATCTGGATCTGTATGGAAAGGATTTAGCCATAAATCAATCCGATCAAATTGATAAGCTTTAATGCCAATTTTAGACAATAAGTCTCTTCCTGTTTCTGTTGTTACCAAGTAGATGGTTCCAGCTCCGACTAGAGCAGCTATGATAAAGGCGGGCACAATAATTTTCCAAGTAATGCCAGACATTAAGAAAACTCCCCCAAAAATGGCTAAGAAAACTAACATCGTCCCGAAGTCTTTTTGTAAAAGTACTAAAACAATTACCGGAATCGCGACTAATAGCATTTTAGCGATTAGCCAAAAGTCGCTTTTGAGTGTTCGGTCCACATATTTAACATTATGCATGGTCACTATATAGGCCAACATCAAAATAAACGCAATCTTCATCAATTCCGATGGTTGGAATGTGGTGCCACCAAAGCGAATCCAGTTTTTAGAACCTGTTTGCTCTGCTAGTACGGGGTCATAGAATTTCAGTAGTAATCCCATTAATACTAATCCAAGTGCATAAAAAACGGGCGTTAACCGCCAGAGTAATTTTGAGCTAAAATGCATAATAATGACAATACTTAATCCTCCGACTAAATACCACAGTCCTTGTTTCATTAACAAGCTACCAATTTTAGGTTTGCTTGGATCATTGTAAAGCGCTACGTAAAGCGATAGCATACCAATTAGTGATAAAAGAAAAACTGGTAATATCACGCCGTAATCAATTCGACTATCTAAATTTGTTTTCTCTTTTCTATTCATTCGTCATCCCTTTTCCTTTGTTCATACGTTTTTTATTATATCTTTCTCACAGAAGAAAAGAAAGGAATTCTACTATATTTGAGAAAAACTTTAGAGAATTGGTCCTTCACTAGCAATTTTTTCTTTTTCTTCAATCCTATTTGGCTTTTATTTAAAATTTTTTACATCAGTGATAATGAGAAAGTTTACTATAAACATTCAGTAACAAAAAACAGTCGCAACTAAAACACGTTGCGACTGTTTTTATTCGCTTTTTCTTTGTTTTGTTTGTTGTAGCTCTTTATTAATTCGGACAATTTCGTTGCCAAAATTTTGCCAGTCACTGGCTCGCGGGGGCGCTAACCAAATTAAACATTTTACTGAAAATAACGTTTTTGGTAAATAATCCGAAACTACTAAATCAGTATCTGGTCGAATCGCTGAATGAAAGTGAATGCTGAAAGATTCGAATATTTTGATTTGTTCTTTGATAAACTGAGTATATTTTTCTCCTTGCGTAAAATTCACATAAAGATTGATCGTGCTTTTTTCATTCCTTTGGTCATAAAGACGGGATAACACTAATAGCAAATCAAAAAATAAAGAAAGCTTACTAAACTCAAACGCCGAGCAATCCAACGCAAATAAAAACTGACGACAGCTATTAAAAACAATTGGGTAGCGTTCCTGAAAAAATTCTAAATCCATAATTCGTAAGGTGATATCGATGAACGGCGTAATAAAACGATGTTGATAAATAATCGGAACAATTTCTTGATAAAATTCTTCGTCCGAAATTGTAAACGGCATATAAGAAAAAAATAATGTTTTCGTAGCCGTAATTGCCTCATTGTGAGAACTCAGCAGATGTTCCGAGATAAGCTCACTTTGATAAACTGATAAATTGCCGATAATCCCTTGAATTTCTGCGTTTTTCTCTGCATGAGTCGCCTTCATCACTTCGTTGATCCAACATTGAATTTCTTGATAAATCGAACTTTCTTCGTCAAAAACGAATGGATTTTCTTCTTGGGATAAAAAATAATTAGCTTTTCTTTGCGTTCGTTCTAACGCCACCAATACATAATGTTTAAATAAATGAAAATTAGTGATATTTTCATAAGAGCCTTTCAATTGAGCCAATAATTGGTTCACTGCGCGAAGATCTGTTTGATTATATAATTCTTCAGAATCTTTGTAAATTCGGTAATAAAGCATAGTAAAATATTGTCTAATCGCCATTTCATTGCCGCTAAGTTGTAAATTTTTGGATAACTTAATACCGTATTGACCTAATTCTTTCCGGATATGGTCAACAATTTTGTATACAACCGTTCGACTCATCCCGTGCTTTTCGCCATATTTTTTGATTGAGGTAAACTGATGAAAGAAAATCGTTTTTAATAGATTAAATTCTAACGAGTCTTTTAAATAATATTCTTCAATAATACTTGAAGAAATACGAAGGCTTTGAGATAACAAAATTTCATTATTTTTTTCACTGATTTCCATCTCATTAATCAGACCAAAGCGTTGCAAATCTGCATTGATTTCTGTTATGTTCCGTTCTAGCAAATAAGGAGAAATAGCTAATTGCTTACATAAACGATCTTTTCGTTCAGAAAATGAATATTGTTGCTCTAACTTTCTAATAATCGCTAATTTTAAATTTTCCCGATCATCTAATAACAAGAATTCCATTTAAACTCTCCTTGTTCCATACAAAAGTGAGCCTGACAGGAAGCTTAAAGTGGTGCCAAATTGAGAGGACCCACTTGCCGCTCCTCCAGTAATTTCCACTGGGGCTATCGTATCTATTTTTTTCAACAACTCATCATTTAACAGCACTTTTTTATTTACTCGTTCCTGTTCAATTTTATTTTTCTTTTTCTCCTGTTTTGTTTGTTGCTCCTTGTCCTGTCTCGAGGCAATAATTGGTCTTTCTGGGCCAATCATTGCTTGACTATAAGGAAGCTCTGCAAGCATATTCCCCTCTGCAGCAAAATTAGTAGGGTTGACATACACCTTCGCAATAGAAAGGTATGACTCGTAACGGAAGGTTACAAAATAAAGGCCTACTTTTTGAGTATTTACATTATTTTCTATAATTACATTTTCTAAATTTAAAGGGCAACCCTCTTTATCTTTTAGAAAAACGACATTGTCTAATGGGGACCATGCTTGATTAACTCCTAAAAACGTGTCTTTTAATTTAAGTTCCGTTTGATTTTCTTTGACCGTAATGGTTGCTGTTTCAATTTTGCCATCCACTTCATAAGTCACGGTGTATTTGCCTGGTGTTGTCGCTTCGTTTGCATAGCTATTCACTGAAGCAATCAACATTCCTGAAGAAAGAAATAAGGCTGTGCCGATACTACCATAATAAATAGTTCGCTGGTTCATCTCGTTTTTTATTCCTCCAAACTATTTCATAAAAATAACTATCTTAACAGAAAAACCTGCTAATAGGTGTTCTTAAAATAAAAGTCACTTGTAAAACTTCCTATTTTCCAAGGAAACAGCTACCCTCATTCATGCACTTATTCATCTTTTAAGCGTGGAACAAAAGTTACTTTAAACTTTTGCCCCACGCTCATCTAATTATTTTCGTTTCTTCTTGATGACTATACCACTAATAATCACAATAAGTAACACAACAAGTCCTAGCACACGATAGAGACCATTAGTTTGTTCTCCCGTTTTTGGATAACGTCCTTGCTTGTCAGGTTTCACAATATGTGTGACATACTGACTACGTTTTATCGTGGTTTGATTCGTTGAGGAACTAGTCTGGTTGTTCTCATTTTTATCTGGTAGTGGTGTAGGATTACGATCAATCACATGAACAGTTGCTACTGTCGTCAATTGACGAGGTGTTTCGTTTGAAAACATTGAGAAAAGTCGTGACTGCACAGCTGGTTTGGTTTCATTAACTGGCTCAGTGGTATAGGAAATCTGGTACTCTCCTGTTTTCTTTGTATCAACTTCCCCTTTTACTTGAACCTTATCAAAGGATATAGCATGACCGTCACGATCTGTCGCTGAAACGAAATTATCTTCTGGTTTCCACGAATCACCAACATAAATCGTTGTATCTTTAACCTCTAACTTAGATTGGTCGGCTTTGACGGTCACATTAGCTATTTCTTCTTTACCTTCGTAACTGTAAATGATTGGGTAAATACCCGCTTTGCTAGTATCAACTTGACCTGAAACAGTGATTTTTTCGAATGGGACATCTTGGCCTGTTTTATCTGTCGCTGAAACAAAGTTCTCTTCTGGTTTCCATGAATCACCCACATAAATCGTTGAATCTTTGACTTGTAAGCGACTGTCATCACGAACATGAACGATTGCTTTCGCTTCTTTTGTGCCATTTTTATAGACAATTTCATAATCGCCTATTTTATCGACATTCACTGTTCCCTGAACGTCAATTTTTTCAAAAGGAACGTCTTGACCTGTTTTATCTGTTGCTGAAACGAAATTATCTTCAGGTTTCCATTTATCGCCGACATAAATCGTTGTATCTTTGACCTCTAACTTAGATTGGTCGGGTTTGACGGTCACATGGGCTGTTTCTTCTTTACCTTCGTAACTGTATACGATTGGATAAACGCCTGCTTTGCTAGTGTCAACTTGACCTGAAACAGTGATTTTTTCGAAGGGGACATCTTGGCCTGTTTTATCTGTCGCTGAAACAAAGTTCTCTTCTGGTTTCCATGAATCGCCGACATAAATCGTTGAATCTTTGACTTGTAAACGACTGTGATCAATTGTTTTCGTTAATGGAATTTTTAGTTGATTGTCTCCTTTGACCAGCTTAATGGCTTTTCCTGTCAAATACTCTTCATCCACGGAATATTCCTGCGGTACATTCGTTACTCGCAAAGTATAATCACCTGTCATGATGGCATCAAAGGAGTATTGACCTTTTTCATCTGTTGTAAATTCGGTTGCTGTATGCGTGACATTATCAATTAGTTCAAAAGAAACCTTCGCAATTGCTTGGTTTTCATCCTCTATGTTATGCGTATAGAATGTGGCAGTTGCTAAATAAACAATACCTTCCGCATCGCCTTCTGAGAATTTCAATGTGATTGGTGCAGTGGTGACTTTTTTCTTGTTAGCAGACATCTGGTCCAATGTTTCAGAGTCGATTGTTGTTTCTGTATAGATTTGGCCAGAGTTTGCAGAGACAGTATTGTATTCAATCGTAATGTTTTCTGTCAATGTATAGTCTTTAAAAATAATTTTCGCACCGTTTGTAGTCTTCTCTAATGAATAAGCATCTTCTGGCATGCCTTTCACGGTAATAGAATTCAAATCGATTTGAGCATTGGTTGTGCCTTTTGGTGTTAATTCAATCGTTGGATTTTTCACACGATGTGTTTTATTATCAATATTTTTTGTTGTTACTGTTGTTTTTGTTACATTTTTTAATGTTGGATTCGCCGCTTGTGTTGCACTCAAAATGTCTAACGCTTCATTTTGAACAGAAACCGAAGCAGACATTTCATTATTATTCGATTGTGGTTCTTTAGCTGTCCCTGTTATATAAAGAGTTGGCACGTCGATCCAGCCATTGGCGTTTTTATACTCAATAATGTAACGTTTGTTGGTTTTTCCAAAATCAAACGTGTAACTATTGGTATTTTCGTCAAAAGTAATCGTTGGATATCCAGGGCTGTTTGGTGTCATTGGTTTATCAAAGTATTGACCGCGGTCCCAGTATTGTGGATAAATTGAATCTACCTGATCGTTTGAAACATCATAAATGTCAAAAAGAACATCGGCGCCAGCTGGAATTTTTGTACGGACGCTTAGTGAGTCAAAAGAATCATTTCGTGCATTGACAAGGAATTGATTTTTACTACTTTGAAGTGTTCGTTCAGAACCACGCTTACTATTAGTAGTTACTGTCGTATCAACTGGAGTTAAACCTTCAGCACTCATTGTTATCGGTATCGTATCGACTGGGATACTTTTATCTTTTGGCAAACTATCTGGCACATAATTAAAACCTATTGGAATTTGGATTTCATTGGTTATTGGCGTAGTGAACTTAATAACTGAGCCATCTGACGTTGGCGTTACTGTATAATCCGTTCCTAACTTGTAATAAAAATAAATTTCTTTTGTAGCTCGTAATGAAAGATAGTTAGGATGCTTTACTTTAATTTCTAAATTTTGAATCGGTGTCTCTTTGTTTCCCATAACTGAGACAGTTGTTCTTGATGAATAGGCACCATTTTGATCATAATTACCCCAAGCAGTTTCAGCATTCAAAGGATTAACAACACTAATTGGTTCAATATATTGATCAGATACTAATTGAATGGCTTTATTGGGACCAATTACAGGTGTACTTAATGATAGATTGATATCTTTCTTGTCAAAATCCATTGTTAAATCAGAAATATTTATTCTTAAATAGCTATCTTTTGTGGCCGTTAAAGTGAGCTTGCCACCTTCAGTTTTAATATCAAAATAGTCTTCCAATTTTACATTTTCATATAAAGGACCATACGCCGTAAATTTAGGATTCTTAATTTCTTGACCGTTTGTACTCTCTAATACGATTTGTTGACCCACTTTTGTTTCTGTTAACGTGCCATAAATTGTTACATAATATTTCCCTTTGCTTTGAAAACTGATATAGGACATACTACGCATTTCACGATCAGCAATTACTTTACTTGTTTGACTCGTCTTAGCAGTAAAATCGGTTGTTTGTTTAGTTCCTGTCGTACTTTTCAAAGAAATTGACCCAATTTTTGTTGTTGGATACTGCTGCGAATATAAGTAGTTATAGTCCGAAGCACTCTCTAAATAAATTGTCCGATTAATCGATAAGGAATAGGCTTTTTGTTGATTCATGTTTGGAACAGTTACAGCAATCCGCCCTAGTGAATTATCGCTTAATGTATAATCTTTGCCAGGTGTTAACAAGGTTTGCGTTTCTGGTAAAATTTGACCATTAATGTCGACATCGTAACTGAAAACTTGAGGTTCCAAGTTATCTTGTTTTCCAAAGACAGCGCCTGGCGTCTCTGTTGTTAATAATTCTAATGTTTGATTGCCAGTTAACGTCCGGTCTAAATTATAAAAAATTTCGCCATCTAACCCTGTCGTTCTGGTTCGTTCGTTATATTGAATTGGTTCTACTTGTTCATATAAATCAAACGAGTAGGTTTTTTTATTTTTTCCTGGAGTTTCAATTTTGATTAATGGTTCCGCCTCTGTTGTTAGATAACTTTTTAGTTCTACTTTAAAGGAAGTATCTGAAACTCGTTGATTAAACGTAATACTTAATGTTTTGGTTGCCGCATCGACTGCCCAAGTTGCGCCAATGCCCGTCACATCTCCGCTAACAGTTGAATAACCTAAATGTTCTGGTAATTGAACTGTATAAACTGATCCAGGTGCATAACCTGTGTTTCCAACAGCAAATTGGAACGTAGCGGTTACCGGTGTTGTATTTAATTCGCGGTGAACCTCTGTTTGGCTGTATTCTGTTCCACCAATCGGCGCAAGACTCATACTGTCAAGTAGTTCATCTGTAATTGGCGCTTGAACATCTGGTAGGGCTTTTTCATTAAGTGAGGTATCCTTGTCCTCCGTTGTTTGTTGTTCAGATGGTGTAGCAGCATCACTGGAAGCTGTTGTGCTCGCCTCTGT
Organism: Enterococcus sp. DIV2385; assembly: GCF_051711925.1. Classification (NCBI taxonomy): domain Bacteria; kingdom Bacillati; phylum Bacillota; class Bacilli; order Lactobacillales; family Enterococcaceae; genus Enterococcus; species Enterococcus sp. DIV2385. The sequence goes on from NZ_JBIONV010000001.1 coordinate 2,009,281, forward strand.
GGTTTGCGATTCAGTTGTTGCAGTTGGTTGATTCATTTCTGAAGTATTCGTTGTTGCTAAAGGTAAAGATGGTGTTGAGTTCGATAACTCTGCCTCTTTTTTTGCTGTATCAGTGGTCTCTGTTTGTGCTTCTGTCGTTGTTACAGCATAGGCATTTGCGGCAAACCCGAAATTTTGTGCGAGAAGTATACTCAACATCACAAAAGAAAAAGTTTTTTTCTTCATACTAATCCCCTTTCAATAAAATTCATATAACCTAATAATAGCTTGTTAAAAATGAAACAATTGATTAATTTTTTTTGAATCTTCGAAAAAAAAAAACAGCTTTTCATAAAAAAATACTTGGAAAATCAGCCACAATCACTGTTTTTCCAAGTATTTTTTTATTAATATTTGTAAATTATCGTTTCTTTTGACGAAAAACGACCACGAAATAAACTGCAATAAACAATAACACTAAGAGCGAGTTACTATTTTTAATGAAAGTTAAAAATTGACTTGTTTGCGTTGAAATACCTTTGCCGCCAGTCAATTCTAATAAAAATTGTGTCGTGCCACCTTTGCCTACTACAGTGACTAACATAAGCGCCATCAAAATAAATTGATGGAATAAACTCCCTTTTGTTTGTGTTGTATATTTGATAAGGATGCGGCTATCTTTTGGCAAATCTGTCTCTTGATAATATCGCCTAGCTAAAAAGCTATTCAATGTGCTTTTGAAAAAACTCAAGAGAAACAGGCCTAAAATAGTCCACGAGGTAAAAAGTAATATTCCCAAACTTCCCGCCAGACCAATCATTGGTATGTTGTTTGACCATTGTTTCGTTTTACTAGCTGCAATCATTGCAAAAATCATCCCTAAAACATAAGGTAAATAGAGATAGATGCCCATATGAGCTCTGCCATAAACCCCTGCAACATAAATGGAACCAAATAAAAATAAATAGTTCCCGACAATCCCGTTAATCAAGGTCGCAAGATTCATTTCTAATGATACTTTATACGCACCGCGTTTGCCATAATGACTAACGAAAAGGACAGCCACCACAAAGAAACAGCAGGCGCCAACAATCGCATAATCAAATTCCACCGCATTCGTTAATAAGCGACCACTTCTTAATAAAAGTAATAACACAAAAAAGATAACAAACAGAATTAATTCTTTTCGTGAAACTTCTGCTGATTCTTCTTCTAGCTCGTTTAATGAAACAGGATAGCTCTTGATTGCTACTAAAGCAACCAGAAAATAGAGCGCGTACACCAATAACGCCAGTCCAATCTCAGTCGCTTTAAAAAATAAAGCGCCAAATAAAACAGCGGTCAATAAGACTGTCGTTAAAAGATTGCTGTGACTAATTTTTTGACCTTCTTCTTTCAAGAAAAAGCGAATTGATTGATTACTTGGTGGCAACAACGCTCCACTAAGTCCTAACAACATTCCTGAAATACTATAAAGCGGGAAAGAAAAAGCGCCGGCGATCCCAATTAAGGATCCTGCCAAGCCTAACAATAGAGAAATCTTTAGTAGACCTAGACTACTTAAAGACAAATTAATTCCTCGAACCAGAAAAATGCCTGTCATACGCAATGTATAAAATAAGACAAATGGTAAAATTGTTAAAAGGTTGTGTCCATCACTCAATTGAATGTAAAGTAAATAAGGCACAACAATAATCGTATTACTTAGTAAACTTATTGCTGTATTACCAAGACTTTCAATTTTTTTATTCATTTTGACCTCTTCTTTTATCTTTCATTTTCTATTATTTTTAGGGTAGCATTGTTTACTTTTTTTGTCTATAAAATAACAGATGCAGCAATTTCCTAATGTTTATTTTCCACTGTTACGTATAATAGTTAATGACGACTGCTTGGACTTTCTCTGTTCCGTCATTTATATACGTGTGTACTTGATTAGCATCAAAATACATAGCAGCGTCTTTTGGAAGAAGATATCTCTGACCGCCCACTTCAATAGCTAATGTTCCTTGAATAACCATGACATATTCTGTCGAACGTTTTGAATGCCCAACAGCTTGATACTTTTTCCCTGGATCTAATTCAAACTGAAAGAGTTCAAAATTTCTTTCCTGGTTGTCTGAGTAGTAATTAAAGACTCGATAGGAGTGATCTTCAGAATGTTGTGTTACCGTCTCAGTTTTTTTTACCACGGGATTTTCTTTAACATAGTCATCTTCTAATAAATACGTATATGGAACATTGAGTCCATTACTTATTTTCCAAATTGTATTTATGGTAGGATTGGTGGTTCCTTTTTCAATCTGCGAAAGCATCCCTTTACTCACTCCGGTTATCCCAGCTAGTTCATCTAACGTAAGTTTTTTTTCTTGTCTAATTTTTTTTAAATTATTGCCAATAATTGTATTAATTTCCAAAATAGTTGCTCCTTCTGTTTCTTTTTATCATCCAAAAGTTTAATATATTGAACAAAAGTATTCTTTATTGTATTATACAATATATATCTTAGTTGTTCAAAAGGAGTGGTTAATAATGAAAACGCTCATTCGCTCGTTGTGTCTCATTATCGAAGGTCTAGATTTTCATACACACGTGTTTAAATTTTATACAGAAAGAAGGAAAAAAAGAGAATGAACCACCAATTAGATGCACGCACTGGCATTCGTGAAGCCTTGCCAACGGTTTTTGGCTATATTGGTATTGGCATTGCTTTTGGTATCGTAGGACAAGCAGCAGGTTTTTCCCCTCTGATTGTTAGTGCGATGTCGTTTTTTATTTTTGCAGGATCTGCTCAGTTTGTAACAGTTAGTATGTTGACTGGTGGCAGCCCTATTTTATCCATTGTGTTAGCGACTTTCTTAGTAAATGCGCGTATGATTCTTATGGGAATGACCATTGGGCCTTACTTTAAAGCCGAATCTCTCGGTAAAAATCTCTGGTTAGGAACCTTACTGACGGATGAAAGTTTTGCACTAGGAATGAATAAATTGAACCACACTAAAGGACGTTTAAGTTTTGAGTGGTTTAATGCTGCCAATTTGATTTCCTATGCGACTTGGGTTTTTTCGACGATCATCGGTGCCTATCTAGGGCGCTTTATTGCAAATCCTCAAGCATTAGGTCTTGAGTTTGCGGTCGTGGCTATGTTCATTGGTTTACTCTATCTGCAGATAATTAGTGATCGTTCCATGAAAATCGTTTTACAACTCATCATGGTCCTGATTACTTTTGGTTTGATGTCTATTGGTCTAATTTTTATTCCCAGTAATTTAATTGTCTTAGTTGTCACGTTAATCGGTTGTGGAATAGGAGTGATGATAAAACATGCCTTCTTCTGAGTATCTCTTTTTAACAATTTTAGGCTGTACCGTTGCAACCTGGCTTTCAAGAATACTGCCATTTTTACTTTTAAAAAAAATCAGTCTGCCACAGAAATTATTAGAATATCTAAGTTTTGTTCCCATTGTGATTATGTCCGCCTTATGGTTTAGTAGCTTATTTGAACAAAGAATAGGGCATTTACCAAGCCTCAATCTTCCTTATTTATTCGCTTCATTTCCTACCATTTTAGCCGCAATACTATCTAAAAACTTATTGATTATTGTACTGGTAGGCATTGCTTCATTTACACTAATCCAAAATTTCATCTAAAAAAACAGACAGGCACTACCAGATGGTAGTGCCTGTCTGTTTTTTTAGATGCCAGCTGCAGGGATCGAACCTGTGACCTACGCGTTACGAGTAAATTATAAAATATATTTTCTGCACAAATGCTTTTATATCAACATTATTTTTACAAATAGTCTATCATTTCCACATAATTCAAAGTATTTTAGTCAAATTTTAGCCACATAAAAATAACAAATTAAGTCACAGATTATGTTATTTAAAATTTCCTGATAAACCTTGAACCAAATTATAACAAAACCTGAGTTAATATTAAAAGTTGATATTGAAAAAACTGTTTTTTCTTAACTAAAATCGTTTGAACTCTCTTCAAAATTTTTCAAGTATTCTTGCATAACTGAAACGAAGGGATTCACTCTCCATAATTGTCGATCACCTATTGTGTACAATCGATATTTTGCTCGTGTAGTTGCAACGTTAACAATATTGTCATTGACCCATCTCACAGCGCCTTTTGCATTCGAGTCGCATCCTAATAGAAAAATAACTTCTTCTGCTTCTTTTCCTTGAAATTTATGAACCGTCCCACAATTTTTATTAATCCATTCTTGCATGACTTCCTCTTCTTTGTATTTAGATTCCTTTAAAAAAGATTTATAAACCTATTAACTACCGTTGTAAAAGGAGAAATTATATATCTGGACAGCCTTCAGCTTTTTCAAAAGCCTTATCTACTATTTCAATAGCCCTTAAAGCTTGTTCTTTCACATGATGATCTTTTTTACCATTCTCTTTTCCTGTTATATTTATCCAGCAAGACTTTGAGTAAATAAATTCTGATTCTACCTTTGGTTCTCTAGTTTGAGATATCATTGTATTAGAATAAGATAATTGATTGTATATGCTGAACATGGGATCTATACATCTTCTATGAACAACTAAAGGACATCAAACCCATAAGTCCTCTTGATCATCTTGTTTCAAATAAGCTACATAAAGATTAACATTATCAGCAAATGTTTGTACTGAAAGTGATTTATCCATATAACCAGCTAACTCATCCGTTCTGAAAATTTTTTTATTGCATTTACATCTGTAGTAACAATAGGTTCGACTTATTTAGGATCTCCCACGGTTGAACAGCTTTTTGACTTTAGCTCATCAATTAAGAAAATCATGTATACAACAAATGCGATTGAGAGTATCCATGCCAGCTTTCGAAAAGTCACTAAAAAAGGGACTTTCCCTAATGAAAATGCCCTGTCAAAGCTTTTGTATCTTCGTGTGTCTAAACTTGAGCGTAAATGAGCCAGTGGCCATATACGCGATTGGCCACTGGTTCTCAGCCAGCTGATGACGAATGATGCCTATTCAAAAAGAATTGAAAAGTATAGTGTCTATTTGTAAATCGGAAAAAGTTTATTTCCTACTTACACACTTTACTTGACAATCACCGATTACACTTGAAATAAAAATTTTAAAATATTACTGTATCATTATATCCTCTTTTCAATTCTTTTAAAATAAATTAAATTGCACATTCAGAAATGTGATAAATTCTTTATTTTGATATAACCACCTACCACTCGTTTAAAGTAACTTCCACATTTTAAGCATACATACTCTTTGTTTCTATATGGCACTAATTGCGCTAATTCCCCACAACTACATTCAATGTAAAAAGGAAATTCATTACAATTTTTTTTGTCTATTTGCATTCCCCATAAATTATATTCTTTTCTTAAAGAAGAGTTTATATACTTTTTTTTATTTCTATCTTTCCTTTTAAAATAAATAGTAATATCCTTCTTTCAAAGCATCAAAATAAAATTATTTATCAATATTATACTTTTTAATCTAATAATAAACTACTAATCAAACCTTCAAAATTGATTATTCAATAAAACAATACAAGCATGTAAAAAAAAGCAAAACTATTGCACTAGTAATGTTTCTGCTTTGGTTTTATAAATTTGAAACACTTCGGAAAATCTCTATTTATACCCTTATTCATCTGACAATTCAATAGTATATCTATACTCTCCAAGCTGGAACTATCCTTCCCATTTCTTCATTGAGTTAGATTTTGTATTTGTACAAAAGTTAATCGTTCTTTATTTTGTGCCAATAATGGATTTTCTGCCTTTATTTCTTTACTGTTACTTCAGCTTTTTTCTTATTTCATAATTTTTATAAGAACTAGAAAATTTAGTAAGTATATCTCTTTCATCATCTTTTAGTTATAAAAAACAAAAAATATTTTAATTATATTTTAAAAAATATAATAATTAACAAGCTATTCTAATACATTATCAAGCAACTATTTTTTATTGACATAAAATTTCTATCTACTTGTAAATACAGACTTTAATACAATTAATGTATTATCTAAATCATCAATATTTATTGGCAATCTACTACAATGTTTTTGTGCTATTACATTATATAACCATTCTAGCGTTTCCGTAGTAAATGTAATCAGCGCTCTCATATCACTCAAAATATTTGAATTTTTTTCTATTATTGTTTTTATAGTGTCAAAGCTCTTAGATTCATTATGAGCATATATTCTATCTCTTTGTGTTTTTAAGTGTTTAAATGTTATTTCAAATTCCCATAACCTTTGATCTATACAATCCAAATTTTCATCTATATATTCTGAAGACACTGTAATGCCAAAATCAAAGGAACCGCCTACTTCTTTCAAGTTCTCTTCATTCATTTTTAGCAATAATTCTCTGTTTTCTTTACAATTTTCTAGAAACTTAAAAAAGTTTGTATTGCTTTTTCTATCGTATATTCTCGACACTTCTGAAAAAGTTGCCAAAATCAGTGCATTATACGTATATTGATAAAATGTAGGTGAAATAGCTATTAAATCAGTATTTAAAGATTTGTTTTTAATAATATTTTGTATAATTTGAAAGTATGCGTTCATTTCTCTTGTACATTCCCAAAGAAAATCAAGATTCTTCTTAATTCTCAATGCTTTTTGTTTTTCCACGTTATTCATATTATTTTTTCCTTCTTTCTTTTTTCTGCAGTAATTCCGTAACTCTGATTGTACTATTGTCTATTTATCCCTATTTGTTCTTCAACTTTTTTTCTGATTCACTTTCAAGAGAAATAGTTTAAAGGCTAACTAAAAGAGTGAATCGTTCTCACTATATTTTTGTTAACTACCTGTATGTCTAACTTTTGTTTTGCTAGCTTAATTATCAATTATTTGTTATATCGATGTTCTTTTCTTCAGCTTGGCACTTTTATACAGTTCGACAATTAAATTATTAAGTAATAGACTTAAATTATCTTTTTTTATGTCTATTAAAACAATTAAATTCAAAACTTCAAGCGTAACTTCTTTAATTAAATTCATTATTTCTTTAAAGTCTTCACGATGAGTGTCTTTTTTACTAGGATTATTTGCAAAAACTTTAATACACTTAAAAAGCGACTCTATTTCGAAATGTACTACTCACGCGTACGTAGTTTTTTTGTATTAAGAATACTCATCATTTCAAAAAAATTTGCTGTCTAACTCTGTTAGCCTCTTATAATTTCAAGCATACTAATATAGCTATATAAAAGAACCAACAAGGGATACCTCGTTGGTTCTTTCTAACTTATCACTATAAAACAATTGTCTATTGTTTTATATCTATTTGTATAAACATATAGCAATTTAATCAATTGCGTCTTCTATATTTTTTTAATCCACCAAATATAGCAAGAGCTAAAAGGATTAGTATTGTTCCTATAACATAAAATAGATTTGATTTTTGTTCTCCCGTACTTGGTAAATTTGCTTTAAAATTATTTGCCTGTTTACTTTGACGAGACAAATGATTATTTTTATCAATGTTTTGGTTAATAGCTTTGTTTTTCTCTTTAATTACTAATTTAACTGTTTTGGTTTGACCATCTGTTGTTTGTAGTGTAACTTCATAGGTTCCCGCTTTTGAGAAGTCTACTTTTGAGAAGTCCGCTGTCACTTCAAGCTCTTTGCCATCTTTATCTGTTGCAGTAGCTTTGAAATCTGATACAGTTGGTGTTTTATCTCCTACATACATACTAAAGTCTGCGCCATTGATAGACTGTTTGTTTTCTTTAATTACTAATTTAACTGTTTTGGTTTGACCATCTGTTGTTTGTAGTGTAACTTCATAGGTTCCCGCTTTTGAGAAGTCTACTTTTGAGAAGTCCGCTGTCACTTCAAGCTCTTTGCCATCTTTATCTGTTGCAGTAGCTTTGAAATCTGATACAGTTGGTGTTTTATCTCCTACATACATACTAAAGTCTGCGCCATTGATAGACTGTTTGTTTTCTTTAATTACTAATTTAACTGTTTTGGTTTGACCATCTGTTGTTTGTAGTGTAACTTCATAGGTTCCCGCTTTTGAGAAGTCTACTTTTGAGAAGTCTGCTGTTACTTCAAGCTCTTTGCCGTCTTTATCTGTTGCAGTAGCTTTGAAATCTGATACAGTTGGTGTTTTATCTCCTACATACATGCTAAAGTCTGCGCCATTGATAGACTGTTTGTTTTCTTTAATTACTAATTTAACTGTTTTGGTTTGACCATCTGTTGTTTGTAGTGTAACTTCATAGGTTCCTGCTTTTGAGAAGTCTACTTTTGAGAAGTCTGCTGTCACTTCAAGCTCTTTGCCATCTTTATCTGTTGCAGTAGCTTTAAAATCTGATACAGTTGGTGTTTTATCTCCTACATACATGCTAAAGTCTGCGCCATTGATAGACTGTTTGTTTTCTTTAATTACTAATTTAACTGTTTTGGTTTGACCATCTGTTGTTTGTAGTGTAACTTCATAGGTTCCTGCTTTTGAGAAGTCTACTTTTGAGAAGTCCGCTGTCACTTCAAGCTCTTTGCCGTCTTTATCTGTTGCAGTAGCTTTGAAATCTGATACAGTTGGTGTTTTATCTCCTACATACATACTAAAGTCTGCGCCATTGATAGACTGTTTGTTTTCTTTAATTACTAATTTAACTGTTTTGGTTTGACCATCTGTTGTTTGTAGTGTAACTTCATAGGTTCCCGCTTTTGAGAAGTCTACTTTTGAGAAGTCTGCTGTCACTTCAAGCTCTTTGCCATCTTTATCTGTTGCAGTAGCTTTGAAATCTGATACAGTTGGTGTTTTATCTCCTACATACATACTAAAGTCTGCGCCATTGATAGACTGTTTGTTTTCTTTAATTACTAATTTAACTGTTTTGGTTTGACCATCTGTTGTTTGTAGTGTAACTTCATAGGTTCCTGCTTTTGAGAAGTCTACTTTTGAGAAGTCCGCTGTCACTTCAAGCTCTTTGCCGTCTTTATCTGTTGCAGTAGCTTTGAAGTCTGATACAGTTGGTGTTTTATCTCCTACATACATGTTAAAGTCTGAGCCACTGATGGATTGTTTGTTTTCTAATACAGTTATTTTTCTAGTAAATTCGCTAGTTTCTCCTGAAGTATTGGTAACACTGTAATGAATAGTATAAATCCCTGCGGTTGGTTGCTTACCATCTGTGGGATAACCATCATAATTTGTAATTTTTATCGCATTTGTAATATTTGTTTGTGCGCTGTAAGCATAAATATCTTGAAGTGGATCATAATTATCTGTAGTATAGATTGTTTTGTCATTTCCTCTAAAATAAGGAATGGATGTCCCAGTTGTGACAGATTGAAACATGGTTGTATAATTCCAAGCACCCTGTGTTGCTATGCCATTGTTCCCATAAGAGCGAACAGCTGTTTGAACTACATTTATTGAGTTAATATCTGCGGCTGGTACATACACCCTAGCAAAAAAATTGCCATTAACGATACCATTGGCTTGCATATAATCAGAAAAAATTACCTCTATAGTTAACTTATCCTCCGAAACATTCCAGACAACTCCGGGTGCATTTGAAATATTTACACCATTATAATAAAGAGTATTCGCTGATGTATCAAATGGAAGATCTGATTTAAAATAGAGACCACCTGTATGAGGATTTGCACTTAAAACAGGTTGAAAATTACCAAGATAACTAAAAAACATGGACCCATTGACCGAACGATTATAAGGATTTTGCAGATAGACTGAACCTGATCTAACAGCAGCTTGATCATCAGGATAGTTACTGTTGTTTACTCCAAGTACTCCCCCAGTTCCAGAAGCTGTCCAACCTGCTGTACCAGGATTCACTGGAGGAGAATATTTTGAAGGTTTAACATAAATTTGATCTGAACTAATAATCGTCGTTGTTTCATCTATTTCAACCAAACTAATTTCCATATTTCCAGAAGCTACTGCTGGATCTGTTTTATTATCTAGCCCATCCCAATTATAGCCTGGATTCTTAACTAAAAAATTGACATTTACTTCTTGTGTACCGGGATAAAAATCATTTTCAATCGTCAAAATTGCCCCATTAGTGGTTGATTCTACAGTAAAATCCCTCATATTTTCAGTTGAATAACTTAAATAAGTTAAAAAATTACTTGCTGATACTCCTGCTACTGGTGTTATAGTAAATTTTATCTTAGTCCCTGCTGGTACTACATTTCCTTTAGTATCTCTATTTGTTAACGTCAGTTTATAAACAACAGAGTCCCCTTGCTTTAGGGGGGTATCAGCAGAGGAAGGACTCAGATTCTTGACAGATACTTCTGGTGTAACGACTGTATCAAGAGTGTCTATCGAACTCGAAGAATTGTTTTCTTCGTCACTACTACTGTTTAAATTGTCTTTCCCAGGCGACATTTGATTCGTCGTACCCTCTGTTTCTTCTTTGCTGAATAGTGACTTTGAAGTTGTTGTTCCTATTTCTTCATGATTATCTGCTGTATCATTTCCTTTATCTGAATTTCCATCAATATCTTTAGTATCCTCAATAGAAACATCACTACTATCTTTAATTACATTATCGTTATCTATATCAGAAATACTAGATTGTGGTTGACTATCTACAGTAACAGCGCTAGCATAACTTGGTAGAATAATGGAGGATACTAGCACTCCTATTGAGATAACATTTGTTATTTTTTTCATTAAAAATCTTCCTTTCAAATATAATTAACAGTTTTAATTACATGAAATAATTTAAAACTATATATATATTATATGAGTATATCGAAAACATTAATAAATTTCAACAACTTTTTTATCAACTACAAACATTATTTTAATCTAATTCACAATAATTTCGCGGTATTAATTTTGAATTTTGAGTAAGAAAAACTTTCTTTTTCTAGAAAGTATTATATATAATAGCAAAAAAATGGAGGAATAGAAATACAAAAATCTTTATTAATAAACTGTTTGAAAAATTCAATATAACAGCGTCGGTTATACCACTTATAAAAAGATTCTGTACCTAATCTGTACGTACGGTTTGCTGGCGCCATCGTAGAACGCCCTACTACTCATATTAATAGGGAGTGTGAAATAAACTGTGTAAGTTGCTAATTCTAGATAAAGCAGCTTCACAGTTTTTCTTTTTGATTTCATCCAAAATTGGATAAAATTAGATGAGGAGTGATTACGCTATGACTAGAAAAAAACGAGAAAAAAATCTGTGGAATTAGCTCAGTCTATTATCGATACGTATCAGCCTGAAAGTGTAGAAGACATGCAGAATGCTTTCCCATATTTGAGCCCATGTTACAGGGAGAGTTCAATCATCATCTAGAGTATGAGGCACACGAAAAAGTAGAAAAGCCTACTGAAAACCGGCGAAATGGCTGTGGCCAAAAACAGATGAAAACCAGCATGGGTGAAGTGCCTATTCAAACACCTAGAGATCGTGATGGCTCTTTCGAGCCTATCTTGATTCCAGAGAGGAAAAAGGATATCTCAGAAATTGAAGGGAAGCTTTTAGCGATGTATGCTCGCGGAATGAGTCAACTCGATATTTCTGATACCATCGAGGATATTTATGGCTTTTCCGTTACTCATGCGATGGTAGCGGAACTTCACTCATGTTGAACAGCTTTTTGACTTTGGCTCATCACTTAAAAAAATCACGTATACAACAAATGCGATTGAGAGTATCCATGCCAGCTTTCGGAAAGTCACTAAAAAAAGGGCTTTCCCTAATGAAAATGCCCTGTTAAAGCTTTTGTATCTTCGTATGTCTAAACTTGAGCGTAAATGAGCCAGCTGATGACGAATGATGCCTATTCAAAAAGAATTGAAAAGTATAGTGTTTATTTGTAAATCGGAAAAAGTTTATTTCCTACTTACACACTTTACTTGACAATCCCCTACGTACAAAAAAATAATTATTCTTCAATGCAATTTTTCTTTTATTGCGGTATTATTAGTATGTAAACAGGACGTGCTACTAACACGCCTCGTGTAGAACCGTTTAAGAGGGTAGCAAGATTTAATTACAAATTGTAACCAGTTAACTCGCCAAAGTTAATGACTGGTTACTTTTTTGTCATTATTTAGCAATTTCACAATCAAACCAATCAATGCAATGGTAAACATACCAAAAGCAAAAATTGTCTGGATTGTTTCATATGCAGACAAAAAGGCATTTCCTTTCTAAAGATATTAGTACTCACTTTCATAAGCACCACCACCTCTCAAAGATAGCCACCGTCATAACTTTTCTACCCACACATTATACCATAAAAAAGCAAAAAAAAGAACCCCGCCCACTAGCAGTGTTCTAAAAAACCGAATATTTCAATACTCTTTTTTAATAGTATTATAGGTCATTTCTGAAACTTTTCCGTCCTTCACACTTGCCAACAACAACACCCGTATCGTTCTACCAGATTGTTTACACGTCAAAATCACCGCATATTTATTATCTCCTGATTGATAAACAGTCTCCACATTTCCCTCACTAGATAATTGAACGGATGTTTTTACATCAATCCCATTCTTTTTAATACATTCGGCAGTCATTAATTTTTTTAATTTCTCGTTGCGATCATTAATGCTACTATAGTTCGCATAAGCTTCCCCAAACGACTGCAACAATTCCTTTTTGTTTACTTGCATTTCTTTAATGCTTGATTCAGTTGTTTCACTAACCGTATCTCTTGTTCGTTCCTCTGAAAAAGCCTTAGAATCACTCTCTGACAACGAAAAATCAGTAGTTTCTGTTGTATTAACAATTTTTACTTGTTTTGAAGGTTCTTTCTCTTTTCCTACTGGCAAAAAAAACACCCCCAACATCAACAAAATAAATCCTACATCAAAAATTACTTTTTTCATCATTTTACATCCTTTCTAACTAAACTTGTTGTAATTGGAAAATCTTTCTGCCATTGACGTAAATATTTTTCTGTCGTCTGTCCTTTTTCTGCATTTTGCTCATAGGTTGTGTATTTCCTATTCCCTTCCACACTTGCCACGATACCTGTATGACCAAATTCACTAATCGCCACGCCACCTTGACCAAAATTAATTACATCACCAGCTTTTAAATCTTCATATTTTGGATTTTGTATAACCGTCCAATGATAATTTTTCCAATCATAATCACTACCAATTTGGCTAGCATACATATGCCCAGAACCCATCAAAACTGGAACGCCCATTTTCTCAACATATAAAGCCGTCAAACCATAACACTGACCACCGTTTATTGTTTGACCTAAAACAGCTTCAAGAACATCAATCTTACCGCCACCAATATTTGCTGAACCATTTCCAGTCGTTAAACGTTTATACCAGTTCATAGCGCTTGTTTTACGTCCAATCTGTTCTATAGGATCGTCTTTTGTTCCTGCACGTTCCCACAATTTCAAAATATCAATTGAAAGACTCTCAACGTCCTTATGTTTTGACATATTTTTCAGCAGAGTACTATCTGATCCGTCATAGTTCCAAGCAAAGTCCATTTGAAATTCTACTGTTTTCCAGTCTTTATCGGTTGTTTTCGCAAGCTTTAATAGGTTCACACGTCGCCCACTATCCCATTGCCCCAAACCCATCGCATAGCCTCCAACACTCGGATTCATAGCGAGTACTTCATCATACAATTTATCCCCTTGAATACGTGAAGGAATAAGTCCGCTCTCATGTTCCATATTACCTATCCAAGCAGCCGCAAATTCCAAGGTACCGCCATGAGAAGTCACGTAGCTTGCTACTTTCTGCGCAATTCGTTCCTGTTCATTTTGAGGATCAAATCCAGAATCATTAGTTGTATCTACTGTAAAAAAGCCAAGAATCATTATAATTGGTATAAAAAACAACGCTAGCATTACATCCACACTAATAAAATATTTCTTCAAACATGCCCCTCCTCGTAAACAAAAAAAGCAATGCATGCTTAGACACTGCTTTCTTTCTATCCATATTTTCAAAAAAAGAAACACTGCATATTTACAGCGTTTCTTTTATGCTACTCTTTAAATTTACCTGATTTATAAACAAGCTCATAGTTTCCACTTGCTTTTTTATCATTAAATTCATAACCTTCAAAAAAATTATCCAATCCTTTACTTTTATCAAACTTATAAAAGCCTTCTCTACTATTTGGCTTCCCTTCAACAGGTACCCAAGAATCTACAATGTAACTCTCTGTATCTTTATAGATTAAAAAACTAAAATCTTTTTCTGTATACTTATAATTTTTTTGACCTTCTTCTAAAGAGTCATTATCTACATTTGTTTTTAATTTTACAACTTCATCAATCACAACTTGTGTACCCTTATCAGCTTTTTCATTACTCCCACACGCTGTAAACACCAACAACATTCCTAAAAAAATAACTGATAAAAACTTTTTCATACTGCACCTCTCTTTTTCTTTTATTGTACCATTTCCACATGCCTATGAACAGTTTTTTCGTTGATTTTACAAGGTTTCTGTCGTTTTCCCGCTCTCTTTTTCAGGAGATAATTCTTCCTGAATCTCGCGGTCTGTTCTCAAATTATCTTCTGTTGAATAACGAACGGTGGAAGAAGATTTTCCTCCTTCTTTTGCTTCTCTTCGTGTTTCCTTCGGCTCTTTTGACAACGGCTCTTCGGGACTGTATGAATAGCTTTGTGTCCATTCTTTTGGTTCTGTTTTAAACTCATCAAAATGTACATCGTACTCATAAGGTTCTCCACGAAGTTTCGCCAAACGTTCCTCAAAACTTTCCGTCGCAACACTCCATGAACTATTACGACGATACTTCTTCTCTTCTTCTTCCGATAGGTGCATACAATTTTTCTCGTTCCCCACACTATCAAAACGAGTCATATTATCAAAATCATCATAAGCCATCGGATCGATAGGTGCTTCCGGATCATTCACAAAACTATGTTTATCGAAAGCCTCAAATTGACCCTCACGATACCCATTCGCCATTGAAGAAAACCGATCTTTAGGATTAAGTCCTTTCACTTTATCAACGCCATTCGCTAATTTTGACTCTTGATACAATTGACTCATACCATCTTTTAAGCTTCCACCTAACCCACGTTCAGAAAAGTAACCTGCTTTTTGTGCTAATTTTTCTGTTCTC
The DNA here is from genome assembly GCF_051711925.1 of Enterococcus sp. DIV2385. Classification (NCBI taxonomy): domain Bacteria; kingdom Bacillati; phylum Bacillota; class Bacilli; order Lactobacillales; family Enterococcaceae; genus Enterococcus; species Enterococcus sp. DIV2385. The sequence goes on from NZ_JBIONV010000001.1 coordinate 2,024,348, forward strand.
GTTAGTTGAACCTCGTCCATTGTTGAGCCTAGAATGATATTATCCATGTAGTCACTTTGACCGTTAGTATCCGAATATCCTATTGGTTCTAATACCTCTTTTGGTGGTCGACTGGATTGAGGCGAAGTTCCTTCTTCTTTTGGTGTCACATCTTTTCTGAAATGAGGGAATTTTTGTTTTAACGGTACCTTATCCACTTTCTGATGTTGAATAACAGATACAAACCAACGCCAATTCTTGTAAATCAAAACAGCTAAAATAACTTTAACAAAAAGTGAAGCAATAACTGTTAAGAAAGTTGTAGCTCCAAACGCTGAATCTAGCCAACCTAAAGTCATAAAAATAAACCCAAAACCAAGACCTAACAATACTTTTCCCGAAAAAGAGCCAAAAATCAGCTTCCCTGCATTCATTAACACATGCTCATTGTCTGGCAATAACGAACGAGCAAGAAAAACAGGCGACAACAGAATTAACATTAGAATGAAAATTTGTAACAAGAAATTCATTACCGCAATAAACAAGATCACGCCTGCCACAATCACAAAATCAATCCCTGAATTAAGCAATACTGCCCACTTCTGGCCCAACTTATTTATGGTTAAATAAGAATTTTTTTCTGCTTTATCCTCCACTTTTTCCTTTATTTCTTTTTCTTTATCAGAATATTCCCCTCGTTTTGCTGTAAATGCTTGAATGTCTTTCGTTGAAACATCTGTTTTCCCAAAATTCATCAGTAAAAAAGGTTCAATCACAAAGCGATAATACATCATGTTTTGCACTTCCCCTGTCACGGTATCAGGTGGTGTTAGTTTTAAATCTTCCACTAGCTGCTCCGCTGGCTTTGACACGTTCGGTGCCATAATACCCACCAATTCTGTTTGCGCATTCGTTGAAACCGTGTTTACTTTCTTTAAAAAGTTTGCGCCATTAGAATAAAATCCTGTTCCAACGACAATCAAACTACCTAAAATCAATAAGCGAATAAACAATCGTTCCATTCCATGACGAAAAAAATCTTTGATCCCGTAAATAAATACCATCATCACAAAAAACGTTCCAAAGGTTTTAAATAGGTTATCCCATACCGCATTACTAGAAGAAAAAGCACTATCAATGCTCTTATTCAAAATATCGACAGAATAAATTTTATCGACTAACACCATGCTAGCTTCCACAATACTTTTTCCAATGGAAAACAAAACATTCAAAATCCCGTTAAATCCACCAACCATTTTCTCATCGAATCCACCTAGCCATGAAGTTTTCTTAATTAATGATAAAATGGAATCAATATCAAAATAATCTGTTAACATACAAAAACCTCCCTTCTATGCCACAAATTTTTCTTCCGCATTCGCACTTTCATTGCGATTAACCGTACGGAAACTTTCTCTTACTTCCTCAAATGGGCAATACACCAACATTCGTCCTACACGACCATAAATATCTAAATACAAGCAATGATATTGAGGCATTTTCCGCAAGAACTCAATATTTTTTTGAGTTACTTCTAACCCAACATGCCGTAAAATCAATTCTCGTTCGTCGTCTTTATCAAACGCAAAAACACGTCCAAAGTTCCCAGAATCGTCCTCCGAATGCGTATCTTTAATCGATTGCGTGATTAAAACCATCATATTATTAAATGTACGCCCTACACGTCGCATGGCTTTAATCACTTTTTTCCCACCTCTAGACGAGCTAAACACCCACGCTTCGTCAAACAAGACAAACGTATTTTCTTCTGAATCTTTCAATCCGAAAGCTTCACAGAACTTCCCTAAACACATCATTAAGGCTAATGATTTTTTCTGACTAGACGTGTAGTTCCGACTATTTTCTTCCGCATCTGGAATATCTAAACCAGCTACTTCTAAAATAGTGACGTGTTTCGTCAAGTTCAATCCGTTATTCTCTCCTCGTGAAAATGCCAATTCTAAGATTGATCCGTCTACTCGTTCTAAAATAGCCTTTCCTGATTTTCTCGCTTCTTCGTTGCTACTTTGAACCATATAATCTAAAACATTTAACAGCCCAACTTGTTGACCTTCTTCTTTTTTTGCAACAACTGACTTAATCCCTTTTAACATTTCTGTTCGAGCGTCCTCTTTTTCTGAAAAATCATAAATCTGCTCAAAGATTGTTTCTAACGTATCTTGTACTTCTGCCCCTGATAAGTAATTCAAGGGATCAAGAACACCTGCATTCTCCTCTTTATTCGGGTCTAACGTCACAAAATGGAACGAACGAATATAGTCAATGAATAACGGGTATTTTTCTTGATAATACGGGTTTTCTACGACTTTCATTAACCATTTTCTATATTCTGATTTCGGATCAATATATAAACCCTTCCCATTTAACAAACTACAGTAAAAGAAAATCAATTTTGCAAGAAATGATTTTCCTCCTCCAGTCGGTCCAGTAATCGCAATATGAGGCGAACTAGAAGCTTTTCCAGCCACTTCGGCTTGATTGGCTAAAAATGGATTAAACAAAACAACTTTCCGGCAGGCGCGTGCTATTTGTTCTGGTGTTAATCCCTTCACGTTCCCCAACGTTGACACCCGACCGATAGGATAACCTACACGATCCCCTATACGATTATCTGTACCAATCATCAGTTCTGTAACACCTTGTGCCGTTGTATAGTGTACCCAATTTTTCATTAAGTAGCTTTCTTGCCCTGCCAAAAACGAATGGAACAAGACGTCTTGATCCGCTAAGCCATTGACTACCTCTACTTTCATTGATTCGCAATAGTCAATGACCTGTGCTGAACGTTTCCTGCATTCGTCCAACGTCGAACCAAAAACTGCAAACAGACCAAACCATTTGATAATCGGCTCTTTTTTTTCAATCTTTTCATCTAAATTCATTAAAATATAGCGATTTAAACGTCCACTTTTCTTTTCAGAATCTCCCATTTCCAGAGATTCTTGCGCAGAGTTCTTCAAACGAGTATTGGCACGCTTGCTTTTTCCTTGAAGTCCATTTGCACCTTTCAAGGGAACAAATTTCCCTTTTAATTGAAATTCTACAGGAAATGGCAACTCCTGAACTCGTGAAACAACATGATTTAACCACATATTGACAGGAAATTTATGAATCGGTAATAACGATACATACGATTTTCCAGCTTTTGTTGACAGCTCAATATATCCTTGATTTTCTTTGGTATCAATAATACTATCTGTCAACGAATGAATGCCTTCGTTCATATCAGACATTTCAGATAAAGCTCTGTCTAAACCACGTACAAATGGATATTCGATATGGTGACGTAATTCTTTCTGCGTTAAACGTGACCCACGAACTGCACCAAATCGTTGGAAGATCATTTCTTCCGTCATGCTGTACCGTTCAAAAAATTCTTTGTCTACGACTATTTCATAATTTCCTAATGCCAACACCCGATACGCTACTTGATCTAACAGCTGAACTGCTTTTCCTTTAAACGTACTCGCTGTAAAACTACTACTTACCTTCACACCAATGATCAATCGTTCACTCGTTAAAAATTTCAATTCATCATTTAAAATCTGTACCGTTCGTTCTTCAATATCTTCTGCTAAACCCTTGTGTTCACTCGCAAAATCTTTTTCCATAGAAGCAACACGTTCTGGTAATTCAAAAGAAACAGGTTCCACACTTAACTCAAATTCTTTGTATTTTTTTAACCCTTGTAAAAACTGTTCCATTGTTTCCTTGTACTCTTCTTGTTTTTCTCGATTTTGACCCGCAATATTTTCTAATGGTACACGATAATATGCCCAAACCTCATTGGTATGTGTCACTAATAGATTGCCAAAAATCTTTCTTGCTGGAATCTTAAATTTTGTTGCGCTCATATCCACACTCCTTTATAAAATAAAGAAAGACAATGAAATTCATTGTCCTTCTTCTTGTTCTTGATACAAACTTCCGTCAATAGAAAGCTCTTCTACTGTCGCTCGTTCATATACAGTTTCTTTTTTGTTTAACGTAATCAATCGTCCATGTTGCAACACTTTCCCTTTTGTTTGATACAAAATAAGGTAATGAATGTAATCCTTCAAAAAGATATGCACTTTCTTTCCGTCAGGTTCTACTCGATTAAATAACTCAACCATTCCCCATGAAAGCCCTAACGTGACAAACACCATCATTTGACTAAAACCACTTACTAGATACCACACAGAACCAACAATTAAGGCAGTACCGAATGCCACGTAAATCGTTTGAGCAGCCACCGCATTTCTCAATTTTAGTTTTTTTGTAATTTCTCGTACCATTTGCGGTGCTTGAAACGGCTCCTTATAATCAAATACTTCTTTTAATGGTTTTTCTGATTGCTTACTCATACAACCACCTAGAAGCCCATTTTCGTTGGAATACTTACTAAACTATCTAAGAAACTTCTCGGATCTTTAATGAAGAAATACCCCACTGCTCCTAAGGCAATCAATCCAATACATTTTACAAATTTTTGAGCAATCCCCTCTTTAAGTGCATAGATTACAACTGCTCCAGTAAAAATAGGCGCTACCCATTTACTTAAAACATAATCCACTAATCCTTGTGCGCTAGGTTCTTTTTCGGCTGCCAAAACTGGTAACGCCCAACAAAAATTCATTACTAATGCAAAAAAAGCAATGCTGACTTTTTGCCAAATACGCATTGCTTTTTTCTTAACTACTGTATTCAGTTTTTTTACTTGTTTCATTCTACTATTCCTCCCAAATCATGTGCGAATTTATCTATATAAAATTTGCCGTCTTGACGAACAACTGTTAATACCACGTATTCTTTATGATTATTTCCACTATCGCCCTCTTGTATCGTTGGCGTATCAACAATCAAATAATTTTTCCCGTCTTTGTAAAAAGCTGGCTCTCCTTGTTTCACAGTAAAGCCTTTACCTAATACCACAGGATTAGCCATTAAATAAGATAGTTGTTTTTTATCATCACTACCATACAATTGATAAAATTGTTTCAAGAAATCTGCTAATTTCGCTTCTTCTTGTTCATCCACACGATCAAATGAATTGTTTTGTATTGTTTTTCCGTCCATATCCCCTGCTTTTAGGCTAGGAATACTTGAATAATAAGGTAATGAAGTAACTTTAAACTGTCCATTTTTTTGAATAAATGGAATCATCAATAAAACAGTTCGTTGACTACTTTCTTGTTCTTTGTACTTTTGTTTTTCTGTCACTGTCTTTTTACCTTCTTTTTTCGTCACTGTTCGTTCTTTTTCTACTGGATAAGAAACAGTATACGTGACTACATATTTTGCGACATATGTCTGTTTTTGCTTTTCAAAGGTAAAAAAAGAAGAAGAATCCAACTTTTGTGTTATAGCCGTTTCTTCCTCTTTAGGTAATTTTTTTACCATATAGGTTGCTAAATTTTTATCACGATCCGCACGTGCTTTTTCATCAGACGGTTTATTCATATAAAGTGGTACAAACTCGCCTAAATAACGTTTTGCTAAATCTTCATTTAACGTTTCCTTTGTATCGCTAGCCAAATCCTTTTGAACAACAGCTAACGCCTCCTTATTTTGTGTTGCATTGACATTGGCATTTTTCGCCATTAGAAACGATAAAGGAACCGTTGCGACTAACAAGCCTAACGCACTTAAAAACACGATACGAGCCGTTTTAGGGCTTATTTCTGCCTTATCCTTTAACAACTGTTGTTTTGGTGGTTTTTTCCGTTTAATAAACTTCATTTCTTCCTCCTTGTTGAAATAATCGTAAATACTTCTCAAAATACTTTAATAATTTACTTTTGTCTGCTCTCTCTAAATAAACATATTCCGCCCCTGTCCTGCTATACCACGAATAAAAGCGATAGTAATAACTACTATACATTTTCTCTCCAGTAGGCAGACGTAAATAATATCCCTGAACAAAGATACTTTTATTTGCTGACAGTGGATATTCACCAATAAATTCTTTCCTAAAAGGTATCGTTACGTTTACAATCCCCATACCCATCAGATATTCTTTGTATTGTTCAATATAAACAATATCTTCATCATCAATCGAGTTTTCAACTACAGAAAATCCATGCTCTCTTAGCAAGTCAGGAACCGACCGCTTGGAATAGTGTTTGTAAAAATCAGAGTGTGGCTTGAATACTGGTAACAAGATTGCCCCTCCTTCCGTAAACGAACCAATAGCGTATAAAAATCTTCTAATGTAAATACACTGTAAACATCAAGAGGACTTTTTAAAACCCACGATTCTTCATGAAAAAATACTTTTCCCGACCCTACCTTGATATAGCCAAAAGCTGAATCTCGTTCAGACAGTAGAACAATATCCCCTTTGGCAATGCCTTGAATTAATACCCATGATAGATTTTCTTTTTTAACTTGAAATGCCAACCAGCCTTCTAAATAAGGCGTTTCTTTTTCATTCATTCGTTATCTCTCCAATCTATACTGCCGATAGTACACTTGATAATTTTCATAAAATTCTTCTAACAACTGTGCTAATCCTTGGTTTACTACATCTAAGGATCGACTAATCATTAACTGTTCATACCCCAACGGATAATCATCATGCTTTCTAAAATACTTACCTGCCACTTGTTCTTCTCGCTCCAAAATATGGTAATAACTATCTGGCAAATAATCCTCCATTCGCATTTCCCTTAATCTTTTTACTCGATCAACATGTGACTGAATAAAATTAGCCTCGTCCATTACCATTGGCGCACGAGCAAAAACAGGCGCACGCTCGATAAAGTTTTTCTTGACTTGTTCGTCCAAGGTTTCTTCATCAGGTGCACGCCCGTGTTGTTTTTTAAATTGTTCATAAAATAAAGCACATAACTCTTTTTCACACGCCAACAAATGCTCTTCACGTGCAGTTAATTCTTTTTCTTTGTCTGACATAAGAACTAAACGTGTAAAATTAGACATATAGCGTGTGATATACACGTCTTTTTCTAGTTCTGTTCCTAATTTTGTTAACATAAACTTTCTCCTCTCTAGTCAATCCTACAGTCACAACAATTAATTCTTTCATTTTTATCGCTTTTTAGGTATCTTAGCTTCTTTTAAATTAACTCAAACCCACCCACCAAAAAACTCGTTCCAAAATCGAAAAAGTAACATTCGTTTTAAAAATTAAATCTAAAATGATAAAAGCTATGACAAAAAGTCCAAACCAACACTTATAAAACTTTTCCATAGAATCAGTTAACAAATTTGAAATAATCATTCCAAATAAAACAGAAACAAAAGCAATTAAAGACACTATTTTCAGAACCCCTCCGTGTATCAAACCATTTCAGCAATCACAACAATTCGTCCATCAGTTTTTGTTGCTTGGTCGCAGGTAATTAAGGTTAAGGTTGGTTTTCTCGTAAGGTTTAAGATACTTGTATCTGTCATGTTCACATGTCGCTGTTCTTTTACTTTATAGTTATAAACATGTCCTGAACGGTCTTTTAACGTGATTGTTTCACCTACTGCTACATTTCCCAAAGAACTAAACATTAATCCGTCTACACCTGCATTATGCGCAGCTAACGTATAATTCCCTTTTCCCATTGTTTGTTTTGGTAACACCGTACAAGCGCCATATAACATTTTTTCAAAACTATCCCCTTCAAGAATTGGCATTTCTAAACCAATAGAAGCAATACGAATCGTTCCTAAAATATCGTCTTTTACTTGTTCAAAATCTTTCTGTGCTTCTTGCAGTGTTTCAACCGTTGGTCGTTCCCCTTCAGATAATGCAACACCAGTAGGAAGAGCTGTTTCTTCTGGTGCAACAGGTATTTCTGCACCAGTCACTGCCTCTGGTTGAGAAGAATTTGTTTTACTCGTTTTTGTTTCCACTTGTTTCTTTGGCTTTTTTGCTTCCTCTAAACCAGAAGAGAGAAGCGTTTTGGCTTCTCTCGTAAATTCTTCTTTCTGATTTAAATTGGCAAAAAAGAAACAAAAAAGAGCAATCATACCAAAACCAATTGCTCCCACAAGATATTTATTCTTTTTTAGCCATGTTTTCATATTATTCTCCTTGCTCTTGTTTACCTTTGCGCTTCACCGCAACCATTGCGCCACTCAAACCAATCACAACCAAGGCACCTACCGCAAGTCCTGTACCATTACCAACATTCAAGTTTGTATTTGGTAAAATTTCAGGTTTTGCTTGCGGCGTTGTCACATTCACTTTGTTAGAATCTGTCGGTTCATCATTAATAACCAATTGTGCCACATTTGGAATCATAATATTTCCTTTATCATCAACATATTGAGAAAAATCTGCGTCTTTCAATTTCCCTTTAATGTACACAAACAATTGTTTTTCTTTTAATTTGTTTGGTTCATTGGCAGTCCAAGAAACTTTTTGTGTTTTTTCATCAACACTAATTTTTCCTTGATCCGTAATATCTGTCCCATCTGAAAGAGTAACTTTTACTCTTTTATTCGCTTCTAAAACATCTTCTAAATCATCTTGAATGACTAAAGACGTCATATCTTTGGTGTTTGGTACTTGCACATCTAATTTGAATGTCACTTCATCGCCCACTTTGGCACTGGTCAAATCCACTTCTTTATCGCCTTCAAGGATTTTCTTCGCGATAGACGGGTCTTTTGGTGTGACAGTGGTAGTTGTTTCATCAGTTAGGACTTCTTTGTTGTTTTGGATAATTTTTGCTTTATTTGGAATTTGTAACTTGCCATCAATAAGGTACTTATCTAAGCTGGCACCTTCACGAATTTTTGTTTGGAAATTGAATTTGTATTCGTGATTATAGAAATCCGCTGTTTTTAATACGTCAGCCTTTGCAACCATACGTACTAAATTGCCTTCATGCTTCGCTTCAAATTTATTGGTAACGTCCTTTCCTGCTTCGTCCGTGACTTTCACATCAGACACACGTTCCAATTCAGGAATCAGTTCGTCTTGCATTTCATAGTTGCTATAATAAAATTCTTTCATTTCATCAGGAACTTTATGTGTGATCGTATAGCTATATACTTCGCCTAATCCTTCTAACGTATTTTTATCAACATTTGTTTCATCACTATCTGTCACCGTTTTAGTAGGAATCATTGGCGCTGTCCGAACTGGTTTTTTGGCACTATAGCCAAAATAGCTGTACTGGTTATTATTTTTTGGCGGTAAAGGATACCCTAAATTCTTTTCACGTGTCGCGAAATCTTCACTGTACGTGAAATCAAATCGAGAACGATTAGAATACAAGAACGTAAAATCACCACGATTGTCACCATCATCTAATGGAATATCGTCAGAATCGTAAAAAGTTTTTCCACCGTCTTTTTCTTCTTTGTATTTAACAATTGTATCTTTCGTTGGTACGTACAATTTATCGATTGCTTTGTACGAATCTTTGTCAATCGTCATTCCTTGTAAATTATCAATATCAATCCATGAATAGTAACCACTGACTGGTTTTTCTTTGTCTGTGCCATGTTCTAGGTACGTCCATGTTTGTTTCACCCATGAGAAACCACCTTGGTAGGTTGCAATTGCGGATACATTGTTAAAGGCAACGATATTATTTGACACCATATTTTGTGCATTTTTATATTGTTCCCAGTCTTGAATGGTAATTTTTAAATCAATCGGTGTCCCATCATCAGCTGTACCAACGTTATTGTAACGAATCCACGATTGCCCTTTCTTCGTTTTCGTTACATCAAGACCGATTTTCCCGTCCCATTTTTGTGGAGGCATATTAACGTAAACATCATTCGTCCACCCATCACCACCTGTTTCAACCGTAGTGACACCTTTAATAAACTTTGCAATAAAGCTATACTTTGAGCCTGCTTCATCATCTGGTGTCACTACAGAAGCATTCGGGGCATTAATGATTGAATTAGCGCTTGCACGTTGGAAAAAGTCAGCTTTAACTGTTTGTGGTACTTGTCCGCCTTCTTGTGCTTGAACCATCATTGGCATTGCCATGCCTGCTAAAATTGTTACAGTTGCTAATCCTTGAATAATCGTTGTTTTCTTCAAAATAGTTCCTCTTTTCATCATTATTTTTTTATTTCTATTTCATTTCTCCTAAATTTTGCATAAAAAAATAGGAGAGCCACGAATACGCTTCATTGGATCACCTCTAAAACAGTTATTCAATTCTATTATTCAAAATCAACCCTTTTCAAAACCTTTAACACATCAGTTGGCGCATGGATAATATAAATTTCTCTTGATACCTTATTCTTTATACGTTTTTCCTCTTTCGCCTTATCTTTGAATTGTGCTTCTTTTACTTCAATAAAAGGATTTTTCCCACCTTCTACGGTTTGATAGAATACATTATTTTTTTCTTTGTCTACATGTATTGTGTCTGATAACTGGTGTTTTTCATAACCAAATTTTGTTTTCGTAAAATAATAAATCTCATTTACACTATATTTTTCTTCTTTCAATGATTCTTCATCACTTAAAAAGAATTTTCCCAACACAGAATTTCCTTCACGACTTGAACTCGTTACTTCCTTATCCACTGACGTTAATTCTTCAATAATTTCTTTTTTTATTGTGACATAAGATATTAAACGATCATCAGCAAGTTCTTTTCTCAAAGAACCTGATTCTGACAAATAAATAAACCCATTCACACCACTAACAAATAGCGCAACAAAAATTACAAACGATATAGTAAACTTAAATATATCTTCAACCATCGACACTCACCTACCCAACTTAAATGTTTCCCAAAGAATAAACTGTGGTCTAAAGCTCAACAGATCATGTGAAATGGCAAATATAAATCGTTCTAACTCATTAATTACTCGATAACATTCTCTAATGTGAACTTCAATGTTTACATTGTCTAAATCACTATCTTTTATCCCTGACAACAAGCTTTCTTGTCTTTTTAACAAAAAAAAACCATAATCTAAAAATTCTTTTCTTTTCAAATCAATCTCATGTTTTTTCTGTCTTAACAAATAATCTCCCCCGTTTCTTTAGCAATTAACCGTCCATTATCGCTTAAAACCTCCATATTTTCTGCCAAATGCCATTCTAAAACTTTTTTATTTTTTTCATTCAATTCCACATCATTTAGCAATTTTCCTAAATAATCAAAACCTTCCTGTTCCCCACCTAACTGAACAACTTTAATTGTTTGTAAACACGTATATGCTAACCAATTCAACTTACGATAAAAACTAGGTTTTACAACTTTCATACTTAAATCTACATACTTTGTTGCACCCAAAAATCGTTCCCATTTTGACCATTTTTTCAAGTCACCTGTACGTGTCTTTTCAAAAAAACAAATTTGTTGAGAAATTACACTTCTTGCCGATCGTAACAAAAACGTATCTTCCATATAATGTTCTATAAACTTATGTGCTTTTTCGTCATGTAACCGTACTTCATAACGATTTTTGACTTCCACTTCCTCAATAGGAATTTTTTCACGATTGGCAATTTCATGATTTTTTTGATAAAAGCAAAAATAAACTAAGCTATTTCTTGTCCCAAAATAAATAGTTGTTCCTTCACTTACACCATCAACAACGTTTCCAGAACCAACCACTCGATACTTCTTAAAATTTGTATCAAAAAGTTCTGTACGAATTTTTTTCGCTACAGTGTCTAAAGAAAAATACTCAATATAATCATCAATTGCTATATCAATACGTTTCATTACCCCATCAACAAATAAACAGCGCCCAAAAAAATCTAGCCACTGTTGATCTAACTCATTCAAAATGTATTCATAGTTTCGGCAACCTTGACCAGATAACTCAATTAATATTCCTCGATCATCACCTTTTTTCGAAAGTAATACTCGAATATTATCGTACTCATACATCAAGCGATAACCAAACAATCCCGTTGGCTTTTCATAAAAACTTTCAAAGTCCATCAGTAAAACATCTTCAACCACACGTTTTACATCATGTGAAGGGATACGAATACGAACATAATCAAAAATTGCTTCCAGTCCCTCGGTTTGGTTCATTGTATTGTAATATTCCATTAATTCTTTATACAGATCATCAGGACATTTCTTCTTTCCATTTTCAATCAAACTTAAATATGTCTTACTTAATTGAAATGTATTGGCTACATCAACTTGTTTTAATCCTAATTTTAGACGTAAATCTTTTAAATTCCTTACCTCTATCAATTTAATATCACATCCTTTTTTTACAAAATAATCCATATAATGTATAATTTATTTAAAACAATATATAAAAGGAGAATTATATGAATATATTTTTAAATTTTTTAGGTTCAGGTATTTTTTCCAACATCTTAGCTATATTAGGAGTTATTCTTGCCCTACTTCCTCAAAAAGATACTATTTCAATAGACAATTCTACAAATTATTATTTTAGAACTACTTACAGTAATTCAAATAGCACAACTTCAAATATGGAATGGTTTTTCGGGTTACTTATTCTCATTGGTACTTATATTTTTTACGCTCTTTTACAACCATACTTTGTTGAAGTATTAATTATTCTTGCTTTTGCGCTCATTGTTAGATATCGCTATTTAAAAATAGCATTCAAAAAACAAATGGTACTTCCATTACTACTTATCATTACTACAGCTATTATTCAACAAACATTACCTGAAGAAATTATAAACTACTGGAAAAATGCTTACAAAATAGACTTCAATCATGTAGATACGCTATCTCAAATTTTACAACAACTTAAAGCTCCAATTACTGAAATATACAACCTTATTAAAACCATAAGTACAAGTCCTTTATCTGTAGCCATTTTATCAAACATAGTTTTTGTAATTTTTTCACTAGTGTTCATGGTTAGCGATCTATTTAGAAAAAAAGAAAATATAAAAGTTGAAAAATTAACTTCATTAATTCCTATAAGTATCATTTTCTTTATCGTTATTTCTTTTATGTTCTATACAAATCCTAATTCGCCAGCAAGAACTATAGTTACATCAATTACACATTTTCTAACAGACTAATTAAAAAGAACAACATACACCAAATACTAAATAAAAATACACTAAAGTTTATTAGCAACCTTACATTGTCATTTTCTGATTGAGGTCTTACACACTCAAAAAAGCTCTTTTGTATTTTAAAACTTTTATCTGAAAAATAGCTTACTGCTATTAATGGTATCCAAGGAAAAACAAGTAACATTATATACATCATTTGAACTAAAAATTTCATTTATTTTATCCTTTCACAAAATTATTTATAAAGGTAAACCTTACAAAAAAGAAACTGCAAAAGTTTACCTTTGTATCAAGGCTTCAAATGCAGTCATATCAAGGTTACACCCTCGTTTTTGAGGGAGAAAGCTAAGAAAGTTACCCCCCTATTAGAATATGGGGGTTGAAGGGCGAGGGGCGCTAACGCGCCCCTCGCTGTTCTTGCACTTATCGCTCAACCGCTCCCACGTGCAAAAGCGCCTACGCTCATTCGCTGTGGGCTTAACGCCCACTTACGGCGCTGTTTCTTGCGAACAGTTCCCCCATTCACTAGGTTTTTCTTACACTTTTTCTAAAATATTTTTCTTTTATCTTCCCTTTTTATGCTACTTTGGGAATCCTTGGATCAGCTTGTTCAGGGAATTTTCCAAATTCAATAAAGACATCAAAAGTTTTCGTATCAATAAATGGTGCATAAAATTCGCCAACTTGTGACGTGCCAACATCAATATATCCTCGTCCTTTTTCATTTGTATTGAAAAAGTCTTTATCATTTGTTGCAGCAGCATTCACCATATCATAACCAGTTGGGGAAATTTTCCCAACAATTGCTCGTAAACCTAATTGATCACGTATCCCACCATCAAAATACTTCTGATCTGGACGTTGCAAGCCCAAAATAACATACACGCCACTTTGACGTCCTTTTAAAGTCAATTGTGACAGCGATTTTAACACTTCACGTAACATTTTCATATCTTTCTCAATCGAATCGTAAAAGGCTGCCCATTCATCAATAACAAGGAAATAAGGTGCAAAATCGTAATCTTCATAATCAGTTAATCCTTTGGTATTGTTGGCTTCCATATATTCATAACGATCGTCCATTAAAGCTTCTGCTTTTTGTAAGGCTTTCACAATCCCCATGTCCCAATAAACTTTATCTTTAAACACAGGTAGCTTATTTAACTGTTTTAAATCTGATTTTTTTGGGTCACAAATTTCTACATGAGCGCCTGCTTTTAACAACGCATGAATAATACTAAAAAGAAGAAACGTTTTTCCTCCACCAGTACCACCAACAATCAATCCATGAGGCGAAGATTTAAAATCCCACCAAAGATTTTTCATTAATTGAATTTTTGTACCAACAACTTGCATATCAACTATATTTATACGATTAACCTTTACGTCATGCAAGAATTTGTAACAAATAAAACCGTCTTCTCTCACTTCTTCGGTTAAATCAAGCTTAAACGCTTGTTCTAATTCTTTCCCCTTTTTAAGAAACTGCTGTTGAAAGTTACTTAAATCCAATGGAAAACGAACATAGATATATCCTTTTTTCCGTTGATAATAAATCTTTGGAAAATAGCTGATTTTATCCTTTGTAACTGTCTTTCCATTATTACTAGTCGTATGCTTTTTCGTTAAATAATAACGATTATTAATGATCATACGACCTAACGTTTGCCGTTGATTGACCCACAACATAAAGCCATGGTGTGTCCGACTAAATCGAAAAAACAGGCCAATCAAAATAGCAGGAACGAAAAGCATTCCTGCCAACACCAAACCATACGGCAATAATACTTTCCAATCATAAACGTTTCTCTCTACCATTGGACGAACAGCTGGATAGATTTTAAAATAACAAAAAAAGCCTATCCCAATTAAAAATGGTAGATACGCCATGAAAAAATATAACTTCACAATAGAATAATGAAGTTTTCGTATTCTTATTCCTCTATATTTAAAACAATGTTCCCACCAATCCTTTAACTTTCATTTCTAATGAATTATTTAAAATTTTAAAAACTTCTTCTTTTGTCAAACAAATTTTAGTCCCATCAGGAACAGCAACTTTATTATAAAAGAACATTAAAACACCTCACTACATAAATTTACTTTTTGTGCATTAATTCCATCAAAACAATTTTTGTTTCAAGTTTCTTTATATCTCCTCTTACAATGGAACAAAATATCACTAACCAGAAAGCACTCACCATCAATAACGATCCCACACCCACATTAACGACTGTCTGAAAAAGTTCCATGTTTTCTTTACTTAACACAGAATGTAATTCATTTCTTACAGCAACCACATTTCCATAAAAAACAAGAAACAAGGTCAACACAAAAAATAATATGGTAAAAAACAACGGTACCCACCGAAAAATAAGCTTTTTCGTTAATGAAGTTTTACTTCTTACATATAAAAAATCAAACGCTTCATTATCTAATGTTTCTAACTCCTTACGAAGTTTTTTAAAAGCAACTAATTTTCTAATTCGAAAAGACGTAAACCAATTGTCTATTTTCTCCATATACTTACCTACATTTCTTTTTGTGATTCCCAATCTTCTGCATAATTCATAACAAATGCTTCAAGATTACCATCAACATACTTTCCTAATTCTTGAACAGATTGTACACGTTGCACTTTTGAATACCAATACTGACTTGGTACATATCCATAAGGCTCTACATTACTCAGCTGTAAAACCAACTCTTCTTTAAGATTTGTAAGAACCTTTTCTGAATCAATACACTTCTCGATTTTTGGCTCAAAATATCCATAATCATAAGATACATGTACAAATTCTTTAATATCAGTTTCTAATGATTCACTTAACACATTCACTTCTTTTACTAAATCATCAAAACCTAAAGCAACTTCTTCATCACGCAATACATACAGATCAATATAAACGAACTTTTCATTCATATGATTTTTTTCTAAATAATTATCTTTTGCTAACTGTAAACTTTTTAACATGACTTCCGAAAAAATTTGTTTTGCTTCTTGTGTTTGCTCTTCATACACCACACTACACCTCTACTCTCTCATAATTCATTTTTTTAATACTTATACAATCAAAAAAGGAAAAGACTTATTTATCCTTTCCTTTTTCTCCTTTATTTTCTGATTTTTGAGGTTGGTTAACAGATGGCGTGTTTGTATTGCTTGACGTATCATTTAAATTCACTTTACGAATCCCTGTTGCAAGTACCGAAAAACCAGTAAATACGTTATTAATATTTTGATCACCTGCTGGCAATTGCGCCCACGGTTCAGCTTCTTCCACCCCTTCAATTTCAATCGTATCTCCAAATTTAAATGGGCTTAAATCAAAATCAGCTGGTACGTCCACATTAAACGTTTCACGTTGCGCCTCACTAGATACTTCAATACTTTGCAATCGAACAATATCCGTATAATTTCCTTCTTCGTCACGTTCAAATTTATTCTCACGTTTTGCAACAAACGTTACTTTTCCAACGGTTTGATTAAATAATACTGGAATTTTATTGTCGTCAAAAATAATTGGTTTTTCTTGTGGCATTATGCTTTTCCTCCTACTAATTCAATTTTATCTGCTTCTAAATACAAACGATTGCGTGCTTCGTTACGCTCAAAAGTTTGATTAAAATAAGGCGCTGGTCGATTAACAATTCGAGGATTAATCAGCCGAATTTCTTTGTCATAAAAATCCCCTTTTAATGCACCAGATACTGGTACCCGTACACTTAAAGAACCTTTCTCATTTTTCAAATCGTAAATCTCATGTGTAGCAACCGTTACAGAACGTCGACCTCTTCGTTGCGACTTTCCAATCGATTCTACATGTTTTACAAAAAATAATTTTCCTAATGCCTCAGGGTTCACTAAAACATATCTTAATCCCATACTTTTACTACCTCTTTCTTCTCATTTATCGTATTTCACTTACAAATTTTCTTGTTTAAAATAAAAGACCGGATAAATCACTCCGTCTGCTCGCTTACGATACATTCGGTATATTTCCGATATTTTCAATAACTTACTCTCCATCAACAAACGTAACATGTTCGTCCATTTTACTGATTTTTTCCCTTGCTTTTTCTGCTCTTTATCATAGGTACGTTCAATATCAGCCAGACAAAATGCTCGTTTTTGTCTCTTCATACGTTCAACAAACTTCTCAACAAAAAGTGATAACTCTTCTTTCATTCTTATCCTCCTTATTAACTTAATAACAAATTCTATTCTTTCAAATAAAAAAAAGCACAACTAGAATATTCCAGTTGTGCATACTTAAATTAAGATTAGTTATTCTTTTAGAAAAAAATCTTTTCCACTCTTACAAATAACAACCTTAATTGTACATCAATTTTAGATTCTAAAATTCATCGTAGTAGAATGTACATTTTTGCAGATAACAGACTAAAAGTTCGCCTTAGCTATGAAATAGTCCCCTTATCCATTCGTTTCATAGAATCATTTTTCAACGGCTAGTAATTAAAATTACATCACGGCACGTTAGATAGACCTACGACATACGGTGTACAGCGCTCCTCCTTTTATTGAGCTTGCATAGATTTTTTTATTCAATCTAATTCAGCAATTATTTCTAACGTGTCATCACGACATGATTATCGGAAATAATCTGATTCTTTTAAATGAACACCCTTCAATCACCAAGCGGAAATAACTCCATTGTTCTAACTGTTAATATTTTACAAATACACAGTATGCGAACCTAGTCCTCGTATGAAAGCTAGAAACTTCCACCTAAAATTCTTCATCAATATGGCTCTAATTAAAGATACTACTGCCACCTTGTGTCCCATTCAACGGCTGGTACACTCCACCTCAACAAGACTTATAACCTCGAATAAAAATTTCATTCTTGTATTATTTCGTCAAATACCGTAGAATAAAAGTGTCTATGTTTTATTTCACGGCGTTTGCGAAACAGAAATTCATTTTCTTCTCGTGAACGCTTTTTTGTTTATTTAATTTTACTAAGGCTTTTTGCCTTATGAGAATATCCGACATATAATCAGATACTCTAATAAAACAAAATATCCAATTTTATTACTCATGCTCAAAACCAAATTTTTTAGCAAAGAATTGTTCATTCACTCTCCCTGCCGAAGTTTTCATTCCTTGTTCTTTTAATTCGCTATTTAATTCTTTGATGATTCCGTACGCTTTAGCTTTTGAACAATTCATTAATTCACTAACTTCATTTGCTGTCAAAAACTTAATCTTCATTCCTATCCCTCCTAATGATTTTAAATGATTTTTTATCAATTTTTATTCTTTATACACATATATTATAGGATTATAATCCTATTGTCAATAGTAATATGGATATTTTATATATATTATTTCTAATTATGATTTAAACTGCTAATATAATTTAAAAGGAGGCGTTCTTTAATGGAGTTCGGACAAATTTTAAGACAACTTAGAAAACAAAAAAAATTAACCCAAAAAGAACTTGCTGATATTATCTTTGTTGAGCAAACAACCATTAGTGGCTATGAAAATGGAAAAATTCAACCTACAGCTAAAGTTATTATAGAACTTGCTGATTATTTCGATGTATCAACTAACTATCTATTAGGTCAACCCGAAAAAAACAAAAACCAACTTGAACAAATTATTGATTCAACCATTGACGAATTAAAAAATGAAGATACATTATTATTTATGAAAAACGGAGAGTTTGACGAAAATACAGCTAGATTATTAAAAGCTGCTATAAAAAATGGTATAAAAACTGTTGACGATATGACGAAAAATGACTAAGGAGTGAGTACGATACGTAGCATCTATTCAAAAATAAAAAGCAAAGTTGAAGGTATAATTAATTTTTATTCATCTAATGATCCAAAAAAAATTTCCGGATTCTTAGGAATTCATATTTTAAAATCTAACTTAGGCAATGTAGAAGGTTTTCTACAATATTACAATCACACTTACATCATTCATATTAATAGCAATATTACTGATGAAACAACACAAGATAAAATAATTGCTCATGAGCTAGGACATTATTTCCTACACAAACATTTAAATATATTTTGTGTAGATATGCACACCCTAGCTTTTGAGGCTACTTTAGAAAATGAAGCAAATATATTCGCAACTGAATTATTATTGAATGATTCAATAATAAAAGAAGAATTACCCTTTATCCAAAATATGAATATTTACGAATTATCTTCTTACTTTAATTTAGACTTCGATATTGTAAAAATGAAATATGATTTATTTTTTTTAAACAAAAAAGAACACATGTTTGTTTTGGATAATATGTATTATTAATAAAAGGAGAACTACATATGATTACAAAAAAAGAAAATGGTTACTTTGTTGACGTTAGCTTGGGGATTGATCCAATATCAGGCAAGCAACGTAGAAAGAGACTTACAGTTTCAACTAAAAAAGAAGCCCAACAAATTGAATCAAAGTATTTAAGGTTATACCACGAAAATAAATTAACAACTAATTCAGACTTAACTTTAAAAGATATTTACGAAATTTACGAAGAAAAATACACGCAAAACCTTAAGCCATCATACAAACAAACACAAGAAAGAATTTTTAAAAACTATATAGAACCTTATTTTAAAAATACTCAAATCAAACTAATAAAAAAACAACAAATCTATGATTTCCAACAGTTTCTATTAACTAGTAAACCTAAGAGAAAAGAGACTTTATCAAATAAGACAATCAATATGATTATTATTCATCTACAAAAATTATTTAACGTAGCTACGAAAGAAGGATTATCCTACGAAAATCCTTGTAACCAAATAGACAAGTTAAAAGTGCAAAAAAAAGAAATTGATTTTTGGACATTAGACGAATTTACAACCTTTATTTCTCATATTGATAAAAATAAACCATTTTTAAAAGTATTCTACCAGTTTGCTTTTTTTACAGGAATGCGTGCAGGAGAAATGATTGCTTTAACGTGGAGTGACATTGATTTTTATAATCAAACAGTCCGTATAAATAAAAGTGCTAAACTAATTAATGGTAATTACGTAACCACCACACCAAAAACGGAAAGCAGTAACAGATATATTACTATCAACACAAAAATTACCACCATGTTAAAAAAATGGCAAGAAATACAACCAAAATTACTAATAGATAATTTTCAAAATATTGATAGTGACAAATTACTTGTTTTTCAATACAGTGAAAAACACCCTTCAAGTGATTATTACTCTAAACAAATAAAAAAAATAATTGCAAAAAACAACTTGAACCTTAAACCTATAAGATTACACGACTTTAGACATTCACACGTAGCTCTTCTTATTCACAATAACGAAAAAAATACTACTATAAAAGAACGATTAGGTCATTCTTCCATTACTACAACAATTGATACTTATGGTCATTTATACCCTAATTCTCAAAAATCAATGAGCGACAAATTTGATAATTATGATATTTTCGAGCTATAAAATAACACGTTTTAAATACTAATTTTTAATAAGTAGGCAATTTTAGACATCGGAAACTTTCAAAACACAAAAAAGACAGATATACCAATTACCTTTAAGGCTTGATATATCTGTCTTTTCAATCTATGCCAGCTATAGGGTTCGAACCTACGACCTACGCGTTACGAGTGCGTTGCTCTACCAACTGAGCTAAGCTGGCCTGAAACAAATCTATTATAGGACTTTCTACTTTATTTGTAAAGTCTGTTTGTTATTTATTTATGCAAAATCTCTTTAAAATAAGCCAAATAGCGACTTTACAAACTTTTTTCTGAAAATGTGGTATAATAGAGATATCAAGAAAGGATGGTTTTTTGTATGTCAAATTTTAATGGTATGGTTACTCCTGTTGTTCCATCGGATGCTGGTAAGGATTTCGCCGTTGACACCCATGTTACTTTTCTTGTTCACGGACAGCCACAAACAGGCGTTGTTACGAAACAATTAAAAAATGCCGCTGTCGTCGAAATTGACGAAACGCAAAAAAACAATCACTTAATGGTGCACAGCAATGGTGTGATTGTTATTAATTACAAACAATTGAAAAAGATTTAATTCTTCAAGCGTGGGAAATTTCCCCCGCTCTTTTTTATGTACAGAATTGGAATACTTTCCAATTCGTCGGAAACTATAATGCTGTAATAAACGCAAAAAAACCAAAAATAATTCCAGGAACATTAGCAAAAATAATGGACTTATCTCGTGTCTCTCCATCGTCTCCATATAACCCATGAATCGTCCAAAAAATACAATTAATCATTGCCACTAATGGTTGCGTCGGATTGCCTTTTTCCCCATGTAAATTTCCATAAATTTGTGGAATATATGAAACATACATCAAAACTGACATCACACTAGCAATCACAGCGATAGCGTGTAAGACTTTTTTATTCTTTTTCATAGCTACTCCTTTGTTTTTTTATTTTTTATTATACACCTAGAAAAGTTCTTTAAGCAAAAGAAAACCGTTAGTAACCATAATCGGTTATCTAACGGTTTTTTGTTATTATTTTGTTCCAAATAAACGGTCACCAGCATCCCCTAAACCAGGAACGATATAGCCGTCTTCGTTTAAGCGCTCATCTAAAGCTGCTGTATAAATATCTACATCTGGGTGCGCTTCTTGTAAAGCTTTCACACCTTCTGGAACGGCCACTAGACATACAAATTTAATGTTGCTAGCACCACGTTCTTTTAATGAATCGATGGCCATAATTGCGGAACCACCTGTTGCTAGCATTGGGTCAACAACAAATAATTGACGACTTGCAATGTCTTCAGGTAATTTCACGAAGTATTCATGTGGTTGCAATGTTTCTTCATCACGGTAAAGTCCAACGTGTCCAACTTTCGCTGCTGGAATTAATTCTAAAATCCCATCAACCATGCCAATGCCGGCACGTAAAATAGGAATGATTGCTACTTTTTTCCCTGAAAGTGTTTTTTGTGTTGATTTACCCATCGGTGTTTCGATGACAACATCCTCTAAAGGCATATCCCGTGATACTTCATAAGCCATTAACATAGCAATTTCGTTGACAACTTCGCGGAAAACCTTTGTCCCACAGTTCTTTTCGCGAATCATTGTTAGTTTGTGTTGAATTAGCGGATGATCAATTACTTGAAATTTTCCCATATCTATTCTCCTTCATTATTTTATTCTTTCTTATTGTAAAACAAAAGAGCCTAGGACACAAGTTGAATTCCTTAAATCCTAAGCTCCGACTCTTATTTGTACAGAGAATCGCGCTTCAGCTATCCCTGATGTTAGTTATATAATGGATATTTTTTAGTTAGCGCTGCTACAGCTGCTTTGACTTCATCATGAACTGCTGTATTTTCTGGATCTTTTAAGACTTGAACGATTAATTTAGCAACTTCTACCGCATCTTCTTCTTTAAAACCACGTGAAGTAATCGCAGGCGTTCCAATACGGATACCACTTGTTTTAAATGGACTTAATTGTTCAAACGGAATTGAATTTTTATTGACAGTAATATTTACACTATCTAAAATAGCTTCTGCTTCTTTTCCATTTAAACCAAAACCTGTCACTTCAATCAGTAATAAGTGGTTATCTGTTGCCCCACTAATTAAACGAGCTTCTGGCGCTTGATTGAAAACTTTCGTCATCGCTTGCGCATTTGCAATCACTTGCTGACTATATTCAGCAAAACTTGGATCCAATGCTTCTTTAAAAGCTGCGGCTTTTCCGGCAATCACATGTTCCAATGGGCCACCTTGAATGCCTGGGAAAATACTACTATTTACTTTTTTCGCCAATTCTTCGCTATTTGTCAAAATTAAACCGCCACGAGGACCACGCAATGTTTTATGGGTCGTACTTGTTACGATATCAGCATACGGAACTGGATTTGGGTGCAAGCCTGAAGCTACCAAGCCTGCAATATGCGCCATATCAACCATTAACTTGGCATCTACTTCATCAGCGATTTCACGGAAACGTTTGAAATCAATCGTTCGTGAATACGCACTTGCGCCAGCAACAATTAATTTTGGACGATGTTCTCTTGCTAAAATTCGCACAACATCGTAATCGATTACTTCTGTTGAAGGATCCACTCCATAACTGACAAAATTATAGGTTTTGCCACTAAAGTTAACGGGCGAACCATGTGTTAAGTGACCACCAGCTGATAAATCCATCCCCAAAATGGTATCACCTGGTTCAACCAATGAAAGGTATGCCGCTGTATTGGCTTGAGAACCTGAATGGGCTTGTACATTCGCGAATTTTGCACCAAATAATTCTTTGGCACGATCGATAGCTAAATTTTCTACGATATCGATAAATTCACAACCACCATAGTACCGTTTACCAGGGTAACCTTCTGCATATTTATTCGTTAAAATACTTCCTTGGGCAGCCATAACCGCTTTTGACACGACATTCTCAGATGCGATTAGTTCCAAGTTATTTTCTTGGCGCTCTTCTTCTCTTGCAATTGCATTCCATAAATCTGGGTCATACGTTTTGTAATCCATTCAAACAACACTCCATTTTGTTTTCTTTTGTCTGATTGTATCATACTTCTGTGTCAGCTTCGTTACAAATACCTCTTATTTTTCAAAAAATTTTTGATTAGCTGATTTTTTCAAGCGATTCATGTAAGCAGTGCCTAAACCAGTTTCTGCAAATCCTTGCGCAAAAATCGTGGTAGCTCCTTGCTCATCTAACGCTCTTAACCCTGCAAATAGTTCTTTCGTGGCATTTTCAACCGTTTCTGCACCATAAGAATAAACAAATACATTTTCTGTATCTAGTTGTGCTGCCTGTTTATCACTTAAAAATAAGCCGATTTTTTCCTGTTGTTCTGTTGCTTGCTGAATCGCCGCTTGCCATTCTACTGTTTGACCGCTTATAATCCAAACTTCCGCATCAGGAGAATAGTGTTTGTATTTCATCCCTGGCGCTTTGGGTGCTGCAGTTTCACTAATCAAATGTGTATCGATTTTCACTTGGGGAATAATGCTTTCCAACTGCTCTTTGGTAATTGCTCCTGGTCGTAAAATAACTGGCACACCATCTTCCGCCGTTAAATCTAAGACCGTTGACTCCACCCCAATCTGCGTTGGGCCATCATCTAATATGGCAGCAATTTTCCCCTGCAAATCATGATAAACATGCTCTGCAGATGTTGGACTAGGCTTGCCAGAAGTGTTCGCACTTGGTCCAACCAACGGAACATTGGCTTGTTCAATCAAAGCTAAGGTCGCTTGGTTATCTGGCATACGAAAAGCGACTGTCTCTAAACCACCTGTTACTGTTTTAGAAAATGTATCGCTAGGCACATTAAAAATTAAAGTTAATGGTCCCGGCCAAAAGGCAGACACCAATTTTGTAGCGACTTCTGGTAAGGTCGCTACGTATTTTTTGACCATTTCAACGTTGTTCACATGAACAATCAATGGATTATCACTGGGGCGGCCTTTTACTTGGTAAACTTTTTTTACTGCCGCTTCATTTAAGGCATCGGCACCTAAGCCATAAACAGTTTCTGTTGGAAAAGCCACTAGCTCGCCTGCTTGAATGGCTGCTGCTGCTTGGGCTATTTCTTGTTTGGTTAATTTTTTTGTTTCCATTGCAAATCGCTCCTTCTAGAAAAGTGGCGACGAAGAACCTTAGTTACTCGGCTATCGCGAGGCGATCGTTGCCAGATAAATCTTTTTCAATTTTAATTGTTTTTTGTGGATAGGCGGCGCTCAATAATTCTTGGAGGGCCGCGCCTTGTTGAAACCCTATTTCAAAATAAATTTTACCGTCTGCTTTAAGCATCGTTTGACTTTCATGAATTAATTGTTGGTATAAAGCCAAACCGTTATTTTCAGCGAATAAAGCGGTTTTAGGTTCATACGTTCGGACACTTGCATCCATTAAATGCCATTCTTGTTCACTAATATAGGGCGGATTAGAAATAAGCAGATCAATTTTTTCAGAAGCAACTGGCTGTAAGCCATTCCCATGATAAAATTCGATGCCAGCACCTAATGCTTGCGCGTTTTGTTTAGCGACAGTCAACGCTTCCTCTGAAAGATCAATGGCAATAACTCGCCAGTTGGGCCGTGCCAGTTTCAAGCTAATCGCAATGGCACCTGTCCCTGTTCCGACATCCACGACCGTCAAAGGAGTATCTGGATTGGCTTTTAAGCAACGCTCGACTAATTCTTCTGTTTCTGGCCTAGGAATCAAAGTATGTTCATTAACAATAAAGGAATGTCCATAAAATTCAGCTTGCCCTAGTAAATATTGTGCTGGGTAATCTGTCAATAATTGGGCTAAATCCGTTTTTAATTGTTCCTCTTCTTCTTTGGGCATTTCCTCTTGCATGTGCAGGAGCCACTGCGTTTTATCCCAACCTTTACGTTCTAAAAAAACATAGTGAATAGCATAGCCTTCTTTGCCTTGCGCCTCTAAAAAAGAAGAAGCCCAGTTAAGGACTTCAAAGTAACGTTTAGCCATTTTGCATCTCTTCTAATTTCGATGTTTGATCATATAAGACTAATGCGTCAATGATTTCATCTAATTTGCCAGCAAGAATCTGGTCTAGTTTTTGGATGGTTAAACCAATACGATGATCCGTTACTCGATTTTGTGGGAAGTTATACGTTCTGATTCGTTCTGAACGATCTCCGGTCCCCACCGCCGATTTACGGTTAGCATCATATTCACTTTGTGCTTCTTGTTGAATTTGGTCATATACACGAGCACGCAAAACTTTCATTGCTTTTTCACGGTTTTTTAGCTGTGAACGTTCATCTTGCATTGCGACCACGATTCCTGTTGGTAAATGGGTTAAACGAACAGCCGAAGCGGTTTTATTGACGTGCTGTCCACCAGCGCCACTTGCATGATAAATATCGACACGGATATCTTTATCAGCTAATTCGATTTCGACTTCTTCCGCTTCCGGCATAACTACAACGGTTGCTGTCGATGTATGAATCCGTCCTTGTGATTCTGTTGAAGGAACTCGTTGCACGCGGTGAGCGCCACTTTCGTATTTTAATTTTGAAAAGACGTTATCTCCTGAAATCATCATAATTACTTCTTTATATCCACCGATTCCAGTGACGTTCGCTTCTAAAACTTCCGCTTTCCACCCTTGTGCTTCTGCATATTTTTGGTACATATTAAATAAGTCGCCAGCAAAAAGTGCGGCTTCATCACCACCGGCTGCACCACGGATTTCCATGATGATATTTTTATCATCATTTGGGTCTTTTGGTAATAATAAAATTTTAATGCGGTCTTCTAACACTTCTTTTTCTTTTTTCAAATCAGAAAGTTCTTCTTTCGCCATTTCGGCCATTTCCGCATCTAAGTTTTCACTTAAAAGTTCTTCGGCATCGCTAATCCCTTCAACAACTTGTTTATATCGGCGATAAACCTCAACCGTCTCACGTGTATTAGCTTCTTCCTTCGATAATTCCATGAAACGTTTTGTATCACTAATGACTGCTGGGTCACTTAATAATTCGCCCAATTCCTCATAGCGATCTTCAATAGATTGTAATTGATCGTACATAGTGTCTCTCCTTACTGTTCTTCATTCACTGTTTTTGGATGAAAATAATGTTTGCGACAAACAGGATAGTAGGCTTCATTCCCACCAATTTGGACTTGATCCCCTTCATAAACGGGTTTGCCATCAATATAGTGCAAGTTCATAGTTGCTTTTTTATGACAGAACCAGCAAATCGTTTTTAATTCTTCTAATTTGTCTGCATATAAAAGTAAATACTTTGAGCCTTCAAATAATTCATTTCTAAAATCATTCTTTAGCCCAAATGCCATTACTGGAATATCTAATTCGTCAACAATTCGTGCAAATTCAATGACATGATGCTTGTTTAAAAATTGACATTCATCGACTAATACGCAAAAAGGTTTGTAAGACAAATCATTAATCAAGTCAAAAACATTGGTTTCTTCAAAAATTGGAATAGCATCTCTGCGTAATCCGATGCGACTGGATACTTTCCCAACACCATCACGTGTATCTAGTCCACTGGTCATCAAAACAACTGGTTTGTCTTGTTCTTCGTAATTGTGTGCTACTTTTAAGATTTCAATGGTTTTACCACTGTTCATTGCGCCATACTTGAAAAATAATTGAGCCATGTTCACTACACCTTTCCGTTAGTTCCTTACGTATTTTACTATATTTTCAGCAAAAAAGCAGTATTTTTAGCTAAAATGGTCGTGCATTTTTCTGAAAAAAACAGAATCTACGCCAAAGTCATTTTAGCAGGGCTGTTTATACTCCAACTAATGATCCTGCTAGTATGCAATAAAAAAGCCCGAAATTGTAGTTATTTGACTACAATTTCAGACTTTTTAATGCTAGTTATTTTTGAGCAGAGGCAAATTCTGCTGATTGCGTACCTGCTTGACGACCATAAATGATAATATCGGCGATGGCATTGCCTCCAATACGGTTTTGACCATGTAAGCCACCTGTTAATTCACCAGCAGCATATAGACCTTTAATTGGTGTGCCATCTTCACGTAAAACTTCTGTTTTCGTGTTGATTTTCACGCCACCCATTGTGTGGTGAATCCCTGGTGCAATTTTA
Organism: Enterococcus sp. DIV2385; assembly: GCF_051711925.1. NCBI lineage: Bacteria > Bacillati > Bacillota > Bacilli > Lactobacillales > Enterococcaceae > Enterococcus > Enterococcus sp. DIV2385. The sequence goes on from NZ_JBIONV010000001.1 coordinate 2,051,883, forward strand.
ATTGCGTAGTAAGGCGCTGTGCTTAAGTCAGCTTCCATTCCAGTTGTCCGGCCAAATTGTTTGTCATCTTTGGCATTAACATCTTGGTTCCAAGTATCAATCGTTGCTTTCAATGTATCGGCAGGCATGCCAATTTTTTCAGCTAATTCTTCAATCGTTTCACCTTTTTCCACGAAACCTTTTTGATCATAGAAATCAATGGCTTTTGCACGGTCGCGAACGCCTTGGTCAAAGACTAAATAAGCTGATTTTTCTGGTAAGGCATTGATTGCTGCAGAAACTTTGTCACGTGTATCTAACTCATTAACAAAACGTTCTCCTTTTTGAGAAGCCAAGATTGCGCCTTCTCCACGAACTGCTTCACCAATTAAGAAAGCATCGCTTTGTTGAACAGTTGGGTGAATTTGAATTTCTTTCATATCTACTAACGCACCGCCAACTTTTTGAATCATTTGGATACCGTCACCTGTTGTTCCTTCTTGGTTCGTTGTAACATAGTTTTTCAATTCTGGTTTGTATTGTGTAATTAATTTTTCGTTGGCACCGAAACCACCTGTTGTGACAACGACTGCTTTTGCTTTAACTGTTTTTTCTTTATCATCTTTCATTTTCACTTTTACGCCATCGATTTGACCGTTTTCTTCAACTAAGTCTGTGACGTCAGCATCAACAAACAATGGAATTTTTTCTTCGCGAACGTTACGTACTAAACCGTCAACTAGATAGCCCCCAATTGCTGATCCGTCAGCAGGACGGTGTGTGCGTTTTTCGCTCATTCCACCTGTAATCGTTAAATTGCTCAATGTAATTCCTTTTGTATCTAACCAATCAATTGCTTCAGCTGAATGATCAACAAAATAACGTAGTAATTCTTGATCGTTGGTTCCTTTACCGCCTTTTAGTGTTTCTTCAAAGAATTTATCGTTGCTATCTTTAATGCCTTCTTTTTCTTGGAATTTTGTTTGTGAAGCATTCATTCCTGAAGACGATTTAATTGTATTCCCACCTGCAACAGGCATTTTTTCTAAAATAACTGGATTCATGCCAGCTTCTTTGGCTTGTAATGCAGCGGTCATCCCCGCACCACCTGAACCAACAATAACAACATCATAACTGTCTTTTAGTTCACTTGGATCTGTATAACCATTAGCAGAGGCACCAGATGTTGCTTCTGTTTTTTCAGAAGATGCTTTTGTTTTACCAGCGGCTTTTTCTTGATCGCTTGTACAACCTGTTGCTGCACCTAATAATAACCCTAGGGAAAGAACTCCCATTAACACTTTTTTCATTGTTTTCCCACCTTATAAACTATTGATTTCTACCAACACAATTTCTTATTTTTCATTTGAATAAAAATAACAGTTTGTTACATAAAGTGAACACATTCACATATCAACCGAAATAAAAAAGCTACCACTACTTTTTAAAGTTGTATCGTTAGACAAACTGACCAATTAGCAATAAGTTGTTTGGGGAACAACCTATTTTTCTATTCTTTCATAAAATATCATGTTCTCGCTTGTTTGTGGATGTTTTCCAATTATTTCTAACGAATTTCTTATTTTTATTTGTCATTTCAAGGATTTTCTGGCAGAATTATTCGTTTGAGGCGAAAAGTTTTGGTATACTTAGTTTAATTAGAATTGGGAGGTTATCTAGTGAACCATACACGTTTGCTGTGGCTGGCACAGCGAAAAAGCGATCGATTTATTCGCAAAAATTTTTCATCTATTCAAATCATCGTCGCTTACTACATATTAATGACGGTTATTTCTTATTTATTGTTTTGCCTCCCTATTTTCAGAGAACCTGACTCGCATGTTCCTTTTATTGATTTATTTTTCTTAGCAATCAGTACAGTCAGTGTTACTGGACTCACCACAGTCGATATTAATTCGGTTTTTAATGATCGTGGGATCGTCTTATTGGAGGTTCTTTTCCAAGTTGGTGGCTTAGGGATTATGATGATTTCAACGGTCTTTTTTATTTTATCAAAACGGCGAATCACATTAAAGCAACGTCAGTTAATTATGACTGACATGAATCAGCCGCGACTGAGCGGAATTGTTCGACTGATCCGCACCACTTTTTTGATTTTAATTTGGTTTCAAGTAATATTCGGCTCGCTCTTTTCGCTTTATTTTTATATAAATGGTTATTATACGAACTGGCGAGATGCGATATTTTATGGCTTTTATCAAGCTATTTCTGCAGTAACTAATTCAGGCTTTGATATTTCAGGTGATTCAATTATTCCTTTTGCTCATGATTATCTCTTTTTACTGGCAATTATGTTCTTGATTTTTATTGGCGGAATTGGATTTCCCGTTTTACTGGAAATTCATGAGTGGTTACATTTTAAGAAAAAGAACTTTCGTAAGAAGAAACGAGGCTTGCCTTTCCGCTTTTCATTGTTTAGTAAAATTGCTTTGCTAGCGTTTATTGTTCTGTTTATTGGGGGGACTATTTTGATTTACTTATTAGAAAAAGATCACCTATTTTTGACAATGAATGAAAGTGGCCGTTGGGTAAGTTCGATGTTTTATTCGATGACTACACGAAACGCTGGCCTCCAAATTAATGATTTAGGGGACTTCCAAATCACAACATTGATTATTTTTTCTGTGTTAATGTTTATTGGTTGTAGTCCTAGCTCTGTTGGTGGTGGTGTCCGAACAACGACTGTTGCGATTATTGGCTTGTATTTGTTAGCTTTTTTAAAAAGTGAAGATGATATTAGCGTCTTTAGCCGTAAAATAGATGACGATGATGTCAAAAAATCGATTGTCGTCTTCATGTTATCTTTGATTATGTGCTTTTTCGCTGTCGTCTTTTTGTCAGCCACTGAAAATCTGCCCTTGATTTCAATCATTGTGGAAGTCGCTTCTGCCTTTGGAACAACCGGTCTTTCTTTGGGCATTACAGACGATTTAACAACAGTAGGTAAATTAATGATTGCCTTATTAATGTTTATTGGACGTATTGGTATGCTTTATACCTTAATGATTTTTGTACCAAAAGAAACACGTGACTTAGGCTACGAATACCCTTCAGAAAAAATTATTATTGGATAAAAAAACAAAGCCTCTCAAGTAAGAGGCTTTGTTTTTTATTTTTTCATATGTGTGGCTAGTTTGTTATAACTTTCAGAGCGTTCAATTGCATCTTCTTTAGTTTTATCAAGTAAATGTTCGACTACTTCTTGATTCTCTTTAATTGTATGCAACGCAGAGTAACGTGTTTGTTTTTCAAGGAAATCACGCATTTTGTCAAAATCTGTTTTCTTGTAGTCAATGACCATCGGATCTTTGCCTTTCTTAACTAACTCTGGATTATAACGATAAAGTGGCCAATAGCCAGATTCAACGGCTTCTTTGGCTTGATCTAACGTCCGAACCATTCCGCCTTTGACCCCGTGATTAATACATGGGGTATAACCGATGATAATTGATGGGCCTGGGTACCGCTCCGCTTCGTCAATTGCTTTAATCGTTTGCATTGAGTTTGCGCCTAAAGCCACTTGTGCAACATAGACATTCCCATAAGTGATTGCCATCATCCCTAAATCTTTTTTAGAGGTATGTTTCCCACCCGCTGAGAATTTGGCAATGGCAGAAGCTGGTGTAGCTTTAGATGTTTGTCCGCCTGTATTGGCATACACTTCGTTATCCATAACAAAAATATTAACATCTTCCCCACTAGCAAGAACATGATCAATGCCGCTAAACCCGATATCATAGGCCCAACCATCGCCGCCGACAATCCATTGACTCGTTTTCACTAGTAAATCTTTTTGTTCGTAAATTTTTGTTAGAAGTGGATCTTCATCGGCTTCTTCACTTAATGCTGCCGCTAGTTTGGTGGCTCGCTGTTGTGTTCCTTCCCCTTCAGCCATGTGTTCCAACCAATCATTTAACAAGGCTTGAAGTGAATCTGATCCGACGTTTTTAGCAAGACTTTCTTCAACCAGACTAGCTAAATGTTGACGTTTCGTTCGATTGGCAATATACATACCATAACCATATTCCGCATTATCTTCAAACAGCGAATTACTCCAAGCTGGTCCTTGGCCACATTCGTTCGTTGTATAAGGCGTCACCGGTGACGAACCACCCCAAATTGATGAACAGCCTGTTGCGTTAGCAATCATCATTCGATCACCAAATAATTGCGTCAACAACTTAATATAAGGTGTTTCGCCACAGCCTTCACAAGCACCTGAAAATTCCATCAATGGCTGGTTAAATTGGGAACCTTTAACAGAAAGTTTTTTGACTGGGTTGGCTTTTTGTTTAAGAGTCATCGCAAAGGCCCAATTCATCGCTTGCTCTTTCTGAGTTTCATAAGGTTTCATTAAAATCGCCTTGTCTTTCACGGGACATGCCTGAACACAAAGACCACAACCTGTACAGTCTTCTAAAGAAACTTGGATACGATACATCAACCCATCTGTGCCACGCATTTCGCGCATGGCAAAACCTGCAGGTGCTTCTTTCAGTTCTTCTTCATCCGCTAAAAACGGTCGAATAGCCGCATGTGGACAAACAAAGGCACATTCATTACACATCGTACACTTATCCATTTGCCACTCAGGCACTTCTAACGCAATGCCACGTTTTTCATAAGCCGCAGTGCCCATAGGAATGGCACCGCCTTTCATTCCGTTTTCAATCAAATCTGAAACGGTCAGCTGATCCCCTTCTTGACGATTGATTGGTTCTAAAATATTTGTCACAAAAGCTGGAGCTTCCGACTCTTGATTTTCTGGCTCTAAAACAATGGTTGCCCAATCTTCTGGAACTACGATTTCTTGCAGCGATTCAAAGGTAGCATCAATCGCTTGGTAATTTTTTTCAACAATTTCCATTGATTTTTTTCCATAAGTCTTTTTCACTTCTTCTTTAAGTAACGGTAAATATTGCTCTTTCGTTAAAATATCTGTTACTTCAAAAAAGGCAGTAGACATCACTGTATTGATCCGACGACCTAAGCCTACTTTGCGAGCTAACTCAACCGCATTGATAATGTAAAATTTGATTTGGTGCTCCCCAATATATTTTTTTAACTTAGCCGGTAATAAACGGTGAACCTTTTCTTGATCCCAAATAGTATTCAGTAAAAAAGTTCCGCCATCTTTTAAACCTTTTAACAGGTCGTATTTATGCAAATAGGAAGCATTATGACAAGCGATGAAATCTGCTTGTTCAATTAAATACGTGGAAGTAATTGGCTCTTTACCAAAACGCAGATGCGAAACGGTTAAACCGCCTGATTTTTTAGAATCATAACTAAAGTAAGCTTGTGCATAAAGGTCGGTATGATCTCCGATAATTTTAATCGCTTGCTTGTTTGCTCCCACAGTTCCGTCAGAACCAAAGCCCCAAAATTTTGCTTGGAAGGTAGTATCTGGCGTTAAATCTAAAGTAGGTTCTTCTGGCAATGATTGATAGGTTACATCATCAACGATTCCCACCGTAAAGCGTTGTTTTAATTCTTTAAATGGCAATAACAAATGATCATAGATCGCTTTAATTTGATTAGGCGCTACGTCTTTAGAGCCTAACCCATAACGTCCACCAATCACAATTGGTCGATTTTCATGTTGATAAAGAGCGCTTTGAACATCTAGCAATAACGGTTCCCCTTCGGCTCCTGATTCTTTTGTTCGATCTAAAACCGCAACCTTTTCTACTGTAGCTGGTAATTTTTCAAGAAGGTTTTCGGTAGGAAATGGACGATATAAATGAATATTGATAAAACCAACTTTGCGTCCTTGTTGATTGAGATAATCGACTGTTTGTTTGATTACTGGTGAAGCCGACCCCATTGAAATAATGACTTCTGTTGCATCTTCACCCCCATAATAATCGGTTAAATCATACGTTGTTCCACGAAGATTGTTAATTTTTTTCATGTATTTTTGAACAATTTTTGGCATTTCTTCGTAATTTTTATTGACTGTTTCTCTTTGTTGAAAATGAATGTCAGTATTTTGAGCGGTCCCTGAAACAGTGGGATGATTAGGATTCATGCCTCCCATTCTAAAACGAGTTACAGCTTCCTGATTCACCATTTCTTTCAGGTCATCATAATCAATCACTTCGATTTTTTGTAGTTCATGGCTCGTTCTAAAACCATCAAAAAAGTTTACAAAAGGTAAACTACCTTCTAAGCTAGCTAAATGAGCAACTGCCGACAAATCCATCACTTCTTGAACACTTGATTCTGCTAACATACAAAAACCTGTTTGTCGGGTAGCCATTACATCGCCATGATCACCAAAAATACTCAACGCACTTGTCGTTACTGCCCGAGCCGCCACGTGGAACACAGAAGGCAGCAATTCTCCTGCGATTTTATACATATTGGGAATCATCAACAGTAAACCTTGTGAAGCAGTATAAGTAGTGGTTAACGCACCTGTTTTTAACGAACCATGAACTACTCCCGCTGCCCCAGCTTCTGATTGCATTTCAATAACTTGAACTTTTTGACCATAAATATTTTTTAAACCACTTTCCGCCCATTCATCTACCAACTCAGCCATTGTTGAACTTGGTGTGATAGGATAAATAGCGGCAACTTCTGTAAACGCATATGAAATATAAGCCGCTGCGGTGTTTCCATCCATTGTTTTTTTCATTTTTTCACCTTTTATCTTTCCTAAACATTGCTTGTGACTGTTGTTTTTTGTGTTTTGACATACTGATCAATTGCATTAGCTGCGATTTTCCCAGCGCCCATCGCTAAAATAACGGTGGCAGCACCTGTGACTATATCGCCCCCAGCAAAAACGCCAGGTATTGAGGTTGCTCCTGTTTTAGGATCAGCTTGAATGTAACCCCATTGGTTTAGTTCTATTTCTGGATATGTTGATAACAAGACTCGATTTGCCCCTTGGCCAATTGCCTCGATTACTGCATCAGCAGGAATGGTAAACGTGCTGTCTGGAACCGGTTCTGGCCGTCGTCTTCCAGACACATCTGGTTCACCTAAAACCATTTTGACACATTCAACACCAGCTAGATTTCCTTGTTGGTCATCTAAATAAGCAATTGGATTCGTTAACCAATAATAGTTAATTCCTTCTTCAAGGGAATGGTGGTATTCTTCAATTCTTGCTGGTAATTCTTCTAACGAACGACGATACACAATGTTCACATTTTCAGCGCCTAATCGTTTGGCTGAACGAGCGGCATCCATTGCAACATTCCCGCCGCCAATCACAACAACATTTTTAGCACGTTTAATCGGTGTATCATATTCTGGAAACTCATAGCTATGCATTAAATTGATTCGTGTTAAAAATTCACTAGAAGAATAAACCCCATTTAAACTAGTTCCTGGGATTCCCATAAAGTTTGGTGCCCCTGCACCAACCGATAGATAACAGGCATCAAACTCTGACATTATTTCTTCCATCGTAATCGTTTTACCTACTACCACATTGGTTTCTATTGTTACACCTAAGGCTTCAATACTCGCAATTTCTTGTTTAACAATTTTTTTCGGTAATCGAAATTCAGGTATGCCATAGGTTAATACGCCGCCAGCTTCATGAAGCGCTTCAAAAATAATTACTTCGTAGCCGAGCTTTGCCAAATCCCCCGCAACTGTTAACCCAGAAGGACCAGAACCGACCACTGCGATTTTCCCTTTTGTTGGTTCCGCTGTTTTCTTAGGAAACTTGTGATTTTCTAATGCCCAATCGGCAACTAAACGTTCTAATTTGCCAATTGCCACTGGTTCAAAGTTTTTGGCTTTCCCTAATTTACAAACTTGTTCACATTGTTTCTCTTGCGGACAAACGCGTCCACAAATAGCAGGTAAATTCGTATATTTACTTAAAATATCGGCTGCTTGTTCCATGTTTCCTTCACGAATAGCTAAAATAAATCCAGGAATATCAATCATCACGGGGCATTTAGCAATACAAGGTGCATTTTTACATTGTAAACAGCGAATCGCTTCTTCTTGCCCTTCTGCTAATGTATAGCCTAAGCAAACCTCTTCAAAATTACTCTTTCTGATACTAGGTGCTTGTTCCGCAATCGGTGTTTTTATACGACTTTTTCTAGCCATTTTTCTCCACCTGCTCTTTCAAACGATCTGTAAAGCAAACTGCTTCTTCTTCCTGATATTGCTTCATTCGATTAATGAATTCATCCCAATTTACTTCATTGCCTTTAAACTCAGGTCCATCAACACAGGCAAATTTCATGGTGCCATCAACAGTGACCCGACAACCGCCACACATGCCTGTTCCGTCAATCATAATAGGATTCAAGGAAACATAAATTGGTAATTGATGTTTTTCAGCTGTCAAGGTACAAAATTTCATCATGATGCTGGGCCCAATCGCCCAACTGCACGCTACAGATTCACGTGCAATAACTTCTTCCATCGCTTCTGTTACTAAGCCCTTTTTACCTAATGAACCATCATCCGTTGTAATGATTAGCTCATCTGAATAACGACGGCATTCTTCTTGTAACAGAACTAACTCAGCTGTTCGTGCTCCCAAAATCGTAATCACTCGGTTGCCTGCTTCTTTTAAAGCCTTGATAATTGGATAAATAGCCGCGATACCAACCCCGCCACCGACAACCATCACCGTTCCATATTGCTTCACTTCTGTGGGCATACCTAAAGGTCCAGTGACATCTAACAAAGAGTCGGAAGTTTTAAGTTGGGAAAGTGCAGCTGTTGTCTTACCAATTACTTGGAAAATAATTCGAATACTGCCTGCTTGTGGATTTGTCTCCGCAATCGTTAAAGGGATCCGCTCTCCTTTTTCGTCAATTCTTAAAATAACAAACTGTCCAGCCTGGGCATGTGTCGCTATTCTTGGCGCTTCCAGCCAAAAATCAAATGTATTACTAGATAATTGAGTCGACTGAAGAATATTAAACATTGAAATACCTACCTTCATCATTCCTTTTCATTCTGACTCCTACTTTCTTAAACCTTTAGGCAACGCTATCAGATAAAGTTGTGGCAACACTTTTAACAAATGTTTTTAGCATTTCGATGTCTTCTTCTTCTGCATTGTTTTCAATTTCAACTGTTTCAGCTACTTTTTTAGCACCAGCTTTTTCAAAAGCTCCTACAAAATCATGCGCTGATTTACAGAAAAATTCACCATATTCACGATCACCGGAACCAACAACGCCAAATGGCTTACCTGTTAAATCCTTTTCAGTTAATTCATCAAAGAAATCTTCAAATTCAAAAGGCAGTTCCCCATCACCATAAGTATACGTTGCGATAATACAAGCATCTGCATCATCAAAGAAGTCTACATCAACTTCTGAACACTCTTCACGTTCTACTTCAACTCCAGCTTCTTGAAACTGTTCTTCCAAAATCTCGGAAATTTCTTCTGTGTTTCCAGTCATACTTGCATAAACAATTTTTACTAGTGCCATCTTCATTCATTTCCTTTCTTTTTCCTAAATATTTCAATGCATTCAAATGCAATTGTAACCCCTTACATTAATTCCTAAAAAAATAACTTTTACAAATGATTTTATTCACAAACTAATCTAAATAAGTATGTACTCTTCCCCTTTCGAGATAGAGTATTTTTTACTACGTCTTTACTATACCACATTCCAAACCTTTTTAACAATATTTTTAAGGTAAAAAAAATATTATTTAGGTTCTTTTTTATAAAACGTTTTTCCTTCTTCCAATCATAAAAATTGCTTCTAAAACCGCTCCCCCTAATGCACGAGCTTTGTCGGAGATCGTCAAGCAATCGACTTTCTCAACTGGTCGAGGATCTACATCTGCACACTTCAACCCTTGACAACATATTACCTTTTCTGAGATCAATCCTCTCAAAGTCCCTGTCAGAGGCGAATAAACTGGAACCTGATCGATAAAAAATAATGCTTCCCCTTTCAACACAAAATCCCCTATGTTTTTAAGGTGGGTAACTTGTCCTGAAGCAGGGGCATGGACAACTCGTTCCGCACTTTTTCCGCCAATTTCACCTGGAATACCTGTATTAGGTAAAGCTGTTCCTTCAAAGTATAAACGCCCCAGCCCATGTCCACGCATTGTCTCAATCACAACATCGACATCTTGCGGTGCTGAAAATCCTGGTCCTAAAGCAATCGTAATCGGTGCCATTCCTCGATGCGTACCTAAATTTTTCTTAGCCAAAATCGCATCGATAACAATCAGTGGTTTCAATTGTTGAATAGCACTTGCTGTTTGATCGACAAAAACAGGCAGCTTATTTTGCTGCCAACATTTCGCGCAATCCTTTAATGAAGTAATTCGAACAGCAACCAAATCTTCCACTCTTTGTTCTTTCTGGAAAATAGCATCACAAACTGAAACAGTCCGCCGAATGGCCAGAGGACATTCTGTTTCTAATACTAGTATTTTAAAGCCAACGTGCCATAATTTTTGGATAACGCCTGTCGCTAGATCGCCCCCTCCGCGAACAATCACTAATTTTTCTTGGATGTTTTGACTGATTTCTCCCATAAAATAAGTCCTTTCTCTAATTCCATATTGCAAGCAATAATCTTGTCTAATTTTTCAAAACAGCTTTTGGGTAATTGAAGACAGACATTCATCGCTTGAACGAACTCTCTTCGCGTATGGGTTTGATTTAAACACAAAATTCGTTTGCCTTGGCTCTCTTTAAACAATCCTTTTGGATGAGCAATGAGTTGAGCTAACAATGTTTCTGTGATTGGTTCTTGTTGTTGCGCATCGGTTAATTCCAAAAAAAGCGGCAACCGATGAATGGTCGTTTCATCTATCTTTTGACCAATCACAGAAATCGGAAGCACACCAATTGTGGTGGTTGTTTCTTTTAATATCACGGGTTCATAAGAGGACCAGCCTTTCAAAGGTCGTTGTTTGGATCCATCCGCTTCTAAAAAAACTTTCGTGAAGTGCTGAAACAATGTTTGAAACGAGGTCATTGCAGGCATCGTTAGTTTTGTTTGGTTGTTGATAGCGGTTCCTGCTAAAGTGATTCCGCAGATATTCGGCGTTATTTTTTCAAAATGGTTTGTATAAAAATAATCATACAATTGACGTTGGGGAAACCCAATTTTTGTGGTTGTACTAACCAGAACAGCTTCCTTTCGATATGTTTTTGCTAGCGCCCACATTAAGCTTGTTTTCCCACCACTACCAACAATCGACACAATTTCCTTCCCTTGTAAATCAAAACACTTTTTTAAGGACTCCACAGTTGGTACCTCCTTTCCCCAAGGTCATTTTTCACAGAAAAAATAGAGGCTACGCGTACTTTTGCTTCTTCTAAAAAACATACACTGTGAGTTATTTCTGCTTCATTAATGAGTAAACCGACCCCACAGCCATCCGTCAATGATGGTGGCAAAGTAAAGACGCGAACAGCCACCTTTCTTGCCAACAGTACTTGTTCCGCCTGAACAGCATAATGTGTATTCGGAAAGGTTAGCAAATACTCCATCTTTTCACCTTCTTTTTTGTTAAAGCGTAATTACTTTAGCCGCTTGATTCATTGTTTCAACAATTTCGTACATATTAGTAATAGAGCCGATAGCTAAGGTGTCTGTTAAATGATAAAAATCTAAACAGGCCCCACACGTTTGAATCGTGGTTCCCTTCTCCGCTAATTGTTGCAAATCAGCTAAGGTATTCGCTGCTTGATTCGTTAAAAACGCCCCTCGATTAAAGAATAATAGCTGTGTAGGAACAGTTTCTGCTTCTGATAATGATTGAAGATAACTTTTCATTAATAGTCGTCCTAGCTGCTCGTCTCCAGTACCTAATTGATCGGAGCCAATCGTAATTACTAAATCTGTTGCTGACTGACTTGTTTGTTGCGTCGCTTCTTCAGGTACCGTAATTTTGACAGAGAAAACCGTGGCTTCTATCTGCTTCGCAGTCAAAGTGGCTTGTTTTTTAGTAGCTAATTTTTTTAAATTTTCAATGGCTACTTCGTTATCGACTAAAACCTCGATAGTGCCTCCAGCCAAACCTAGCTCCGCCAAGGCTTTTTTCGTTTCAATCACAGGTATTGGGCAAGGTTTTCCCAATGCATCTACTAATTTCATATTTGGCCCTTCTCTCTATAAAAGTACTACTGCTTGTTGTTCTTTTGGCAGAACCTCGCCAATAATTTTGGCAACAGGGTCCTCTTTTTGAATAGCTGCTAAACAGGCTGCCGCTTCGTCAGCAGCGACACTAATTAACAGTCCGCCAGATGTTTGTGGATCAAACAAAAGTTCTTGCATTTCCATAGAAATTTTTGAATAATCGATTGTCGTTCCGATTGTTTGTCGGTTTCTTTGCCCAGCTGCAGTGACTAAACATTCTGCGGCGTAGGCCAACGCTCCTGTAATGGTTGGTAATACTTCTGTATCAATCAGTAATGTTACCTGATTATCAGCCATTTCTTTTGCATGAATTAATAGACCAAACCCAGTCACATCAGTACAAGCATGTACTGCGTAGGATCGAGCATTCGCAGCGGCATATTTATTTAAACGTTCCATCGAATCTTGCGCGATTTTTTGTTCCGTCTGCTTCGCTAATTGCCCCCGAACAGCCGCTTGAATAATTCCTACACCTAATGCTTTAGTTAAAATCAAGACATCCCCCACCTGTGGCGTATTATTATGCCACAAATTTTCTGGATGAACTTCTCCAGTTACCGCTAAGCCATACTTGGGTTCATGGTCATAAATCGAATGACCTCCCGCCAGTAAAGCGCCCGCTTCCTTTAATTTTAAGCTGCCACCCAAGAGCATTTGTTCCAACCATTCTTTTGACATCTTTTGTGGAAAACAAACAAGATTTAGCGCATAAAGGACTGTTCCGCCCATGGCATAGACATCACTTAAAGCATTAGCGACCGCAATTTTTCCAAATGATAACGGATCATTGACCATTGGTGAAAAAAAATCAACCGTTGAAATCAAAGCTTTTTCAGGCGTTATTTGGTAAACCGCGGCGTCGTCGGCATGTTCAAACCCGACGAGTAGCCGCTCATTTGCCGGTGTTTCAGGTAAGTGTTGCAACAATTGGTTCAGTACACGGGATTCAATTTTTGCCCCGCAGCCACCTGATGTACATTGTGATAAAAAATCCATGCTGTCCGCTCCTTCTCAAATTAGTAGTTCTTGTAAAGCGTGAATTGTCCAAGTAATTTCTTCAGGCGTTGTCTGCCAACCAAAGCTAAAACGTAAGGTGCCAGTTGCTAAAGTCCCAGCTGTTTCATGGGCTAATGGTGCACAATGCAAACCTGCGCGCGTCATAATGCCATATTGTTCTGCTAGTTGCTGTGCCACCACTGTTTCTTCCTGATTCCACAGTGTGATAGAAACAACAGGGACAGTTTGTGCCACGTCCTTGGTTCCTAAAATTGTGACAGGTAACCCTGATAAACCATTTAAAAAATTCTGCATTAAGGTTCGTTCATGCTTTTGAATCGCTGCTAAACCAATTTTATTCAACTCTTTAATAGAACTATTTAAGCTTAGAATACCTAAACTGTTTAACGTACCAGCTTCAAATTTATCTGGTAAAAAAGAGGGTTGATCAAAGGAATTAGAATGGCTACCAGTGCCGCCCGCCATCAGTGGTTTGACCGCTTCAGCCCCTCGCTCACTAAAAGCTAACCCACCAATACCTGCTAATCCATATAAGCTTTTATGTCCAGTAAAGGCTAACACATCAATGGCCATCTGGGTCATTTTTATTGGTAAAAATCCCGCCGTTTGAGCCGCATCCAAAACGGTTAATAATCCTTTCTGTTGAGCCCATTGAAAACATTCTTCAATGGGTAAAATGGTGCCTAAGACATTGGATGCGTGTGTCATCACCAAGGCTTTTGTATTCGTTCGCCAAGCTCGCTGAATATCTTCTACATCTAACAGGCCAGTTTTTTGACAAGCAACATACGTCACTGAAATGCCTCGTTCTTTCTCAAGCGAGTGAAGAGGTCTGGCTACTGCATGATGTTCTAACATAGTCGTAATCACATGGTCGCCAGGTTGTAAAATCCCCGCTAATGCAAGATTTAAGGAAGTTGTTGCGTTATTCGTAAACGTAATCTGAGCCGCACTGGGTGCCTGAAAAAAGTCTGCTAACAATTGACGTGTCTCTAAAAGAGGAAGCCCCTCTCTAAGCAAAGGGGCATTTCTTCCGTAATTCATGAACTGATTTTCTGCTAAATAGGCAGTCAAAGCCTCAATGGTTGCTGGAAATTTTTTATAGGAAGTCGCTGCATAATTTAAATAAACCAAGTCCTTCATACGTTTTTCCTCTCTAACTATTGGTTTCTTGAATTAGTTTTCTGTACTCTTCTGGCGTATCGATATCTTTTAAACGGCCAGGAGTCGCTATTCTCAGCATCTGAACTGCTTCTGGAAAGCGTTCATAAATCATGCGTCCGCCTGTTTCACCAGTCAATGTTAATAGTTCTTGTCGAAATTGATTACCGAATAATACTGGACTACTAGGACAGCCATCTTTTTGTAATGGCACTACAATTTTATTTCTCTGACATTTATCTAACACGGGTTGTAGCATTTTAGGTGTTAACAATGGTTGATCACTAGGTAAGTATAAATAGCCAGCTCCCCGAGCTTGTTCGGTTCCTAAACGAATACTGCTACTTTGTCCTTCTTGCCATTGATGATTGAGAATCAACTGAATGTTCTTAGGTAAAGGAAACGCTGGCTGATTCTCAGGCGAAACAACTAAAATCCGTTCTAATACGTCTAATTGATTCACTAAGGTTAACGTGTGCTCTAAAAATGTTTTGCCTTGATATTTTAAGAACAATTTATTTTGGCCCATTCGTTGTGAATTGCCCGATGCTAGAATAATGACACTAACGAGTGACATGAGTTGTCTCCTTTTATCTTTTTTTCTTTTGATAAGGGGTATTTTCTAAAGGCAGACTTGGTCGGAGCTGACCATCCAAGGCAAAATATGCGCCTGCTAAAGCTGGTGCGGTAGGGATCGTTGCTAACTCACCTACGCCTTTAATTCCATAGGCTAAACCTTCGTGAAGATTGTCAGCATGAACCAAAATTGTTTCGATTGGTGGTACTTGAGTGGCGTTCACTAATCCTAGCGTTGCATATTTTGCTTTAACATAGCCTTCTTCTAAGGCAAATTTTTCAGTTAAAGCATACCCCATGCCCATTGCAATCCCACCTTCAATTTGACCTTCAGCAGCTCGTGGATTCACCACTTGCCCCATATCATACGCAGCCACAAATTTAGCTACTTTTCCTTTGTCATCTAGAATAGCTACTTCAGCAGCATAACCATATCCAGCATGACTAACTGGACTTTTTTTATCATTAATTAACGGATCCGTTTTCGCTGAATATTCCCCATAAAATTCTTCGCCTTCCAAATCGCTTAAAGCACGTCCCATATCAAGTTCATACCGTAATTGCATTGCCGCTCTTCTAGTAGCTTCTCCTGTGAAGAGTGACTGCCTCGAAGCCGTTGTTGTTCCTGAATTCGGCGTTCTTCTCGTATCAGGTGCTTCCGCAACAATCATTTCTGGTGGTAAATTTAATGTTTCACAGGCAATTTGCGTCGTAACGGTTGCCATCCCTTGACCGATACAAGCAGCACTTGTGCGGACATGTATTTTTCCTTCTTCAACAGAAATAATACAACGCCCTGTATCAGGTAGCCCCACACCCACACCACTATTTTTAAAGAAACTAGAAATTCCAGCAACTTCCGCTTGTTCATAGACGTCTTTAACCGCTAACAAGGCTTCTTTTAACGCCGCATTTTTCGAGACCAATTGTCCATTCGGTAAAGTATCTCCTGGGGCGACGGCATTTTTAAAGCGTATTTCCCATGGTGATAGTCCGACTTTTTCTGCTAACAAGTTTAAATTACTTTCAATTGCAAAAGCCGTTTGGCAAACACCAAATCCGCGAAATGCACCTGCTGGCGGATTATTAGTATATACAGCAAACCCTTCCACATCAATCGTTTGATACTTGTAGGGACCTGCCGCATGTGTACAAGCCCGTTGCAATACCGGTCCTCCTAAAGAAGCATAGGCCCCAGTATCCGCATAAATCACTGCTTTCATTGCAGTTAAATTGCCTTCTTCATCACAGCCGGTCGTAAAGTCCATTTCCATGCCATGGCGTTTGGGATGAACCATCAAACTTTCTTCACGGCTTAGCAGTACTTTTACTGGTTTCTTCAATAACCAAGCGGCTAAGGATGCATGATGCTGAACACTCATGTCTTCTTTTCCACCAAAACCACCACCAACAAGTTTTGATTGAACATGAATTTTTTCCTTGTCTAGCCCTAGCATCCGAGCCACTTCCCGTTGTTCATCATAGATACTTTGACCCGCACTAAAGAGTAAAATGCCCTCACCTTCAGGTTGTGCAATCGCACATTCGGGCTCCATAAAGGCATGTTCATTAATTGGTACGGAATAATGTTCTGTCACTACAAACGCAGAATTTTCTAACACTTCCTCTGCATTGCCACGTACCAAGTGTTCATGAGACAAGATATTGCCCTTTTCATGAATAGCTGGTGCACCTTCTGCTAAAGCAGCTTCACAAGAAGTAAGCGGTATCATTTCTTCGTAATCAACTTCCACTAAATTTTTTATCTCTGGTAAGGTTTCTTTTCTTTTTGAAACAACGAGTGCTACTGCATCCCCAACATACCGCGTTATTTCTCCTTCTGGAATCATTACATCCCAATCGGAAATAAATTCTAAATGACCAATTTTATTATTTCCTGGAACGTCTTTAGCTGTGAACACAGCCACACAGTCAGGATGCGCCAATGCTTGGGTACTATCGATTGATAGAACTTTTGCGCGAGGATAGGCACTCCGCAAAGCAGATGCATGAAGCATTCCTTCTATGTCAATGTCATCTACATAAATCCCTATTCCTAAGGTTTTCTCCACTGCATCGACCCGTTGGAAGTCTTCCCCTAATTTACCATTTGAATGTTCTTCTGGAATGCTCGTTTCTTCACAAAACATTTTAGCAGCTAACTGAATGGCTTCTATTATTTTCACATATCCTGTACAACGACAAATGTTTCCTCGTATAGCTTTCTGAATGTCTTCTTTTGTGGGTTCGGGTTTCTTGTTCAATAATCCTTGTGCCGAAATAACCATCCCAGGGATGCAATACCCGCACTGAACTGCACCCGTTTTTGCAAACGCATAGGCATAGACATCTTTTTGCCGTTGGCTTAAACCTTCGATTGTCGTGACTTCTTTACCAGCTAATTTTTCTAGAGTAAACAAACATGCTTTGGAAGCCTTTCCATTTACTAACACCGTACATGCACCGCAAGAGCCTTGGTTACAGCCATCTTTTGTTCCAGTTAGGCCCAGATCCTCCCGCAAAAAGTCCATTAATTTTTTGTTTGTTTCACAGGTTTCACTTTGACCATTTACAATAATTGAATACATTTCTTGCACCTCGATTTCTGATATAGTTTAGTGTTCAATCACCTAGATTATACCACAAATCTTCGTTCTAAAAATTATTTTTTAGCAAAAAAAGTTTTTTGTTTAATTTAAAGGTCCTCATTATTGATAGCGCTGTTGAATTAATTCTCCCGCGATGCTAATCGCTAACTCTTCTGGTGTTTCGGCTGCAATATCTAAGCCAATTGGCATGAAAATTCTTTCAATTTCAGTCATTGTATAACCGACCTCTTTTAACCGTCGAACTTGTGAAGCAATTTTGTGTTTGCTCCCCATCACACCAATATATTTGGCTGGTGTTTCCAATAACTGTTTGGCAACGATGAAATCAAAATTGTGTCCTCTGGTAATCACTATACCATAATCGTCCGCCGTTATTTCAATAAACGCAGCTAAATTTTCTAAAGGAATCACCCGTAGTTCCTCAGCTTGTGGAAAAGCTTGTGCCGTCAAAAATTCTGGACGATCGTCCACTACAACGCAATAAAACGATAAATAGTTTAAAATAGGTACCAATGCGCGTGCGACATGACCACTTCCAAAAATATACACTTTCCCTACTTGGAGGATCGCTTCTGTTAAAAAAGTTGTTTCCTCTTTTTGCACACAATGGATACCTTTAGGTAGCAAACTTAATTCCCCCTCCCAAGAAGTGGAACCAATCAATTCGCCTGTTTCACTATAAAAGGATACTTTTCCTAAATTGTTTTGATCTAGTTCAGTCATTAACCAACCTTGTTGATTATTTTGAAAATGCGTTTCTATGGACTCACACAACTCTTTTAAAAATGGCGTTTCCCATGAAAGATAATGGAAAAAAATCGTGACATTTCCGCCACAGACCATGCCTAAATCAGCAATATTATTCGGTGCTAAAATAAATTGACGTTGTGCATTTTCTTTCTCAATAAGTAGCTTTTTTGCCACTTGTTCAGCCTGAAATTCAACCGCCCCACCACCAACAGTTCCGGCTATTCTACCTTCGGCGGAAACCAGCATTCTAGCCCCTTGACTTCGTGGTGTAGATCCTGAACTTGTACCAATCGTTAATAACATCGTGTCTTGCTTTTCCAATATTGCCTGTTTCAAACGCTGAAATACTTCTCTCATTTCAGTTCCTCCGATACTACATCCTGTTCTTTAAATATTTCTTCAAAGCATGCCTCTACCTGTTGATACACTTTTTTCTCAAATAAAAGATATTGATCAATCAATTCTTTTCCTTGGTCCGTAACAATTGACCCGCCACCATTACAACCACCAACACTTTTGATAATTAATGGAAAAGATAGCTCTTCTTCAGCTACCCGCACAATCCGCCATGCCTTATTATAAGACATTTTCATCTCTTTTGCCGCTAAGTTTAGTGAACCAGTTTGCTGAATTTTTTGTAAAACTTCGACAACGCCAGGACCAAAAAAGTTCCGATCTGTTTTTAATTTTAAGTTTAGGGAATACGTAAACATCTTCTCCTCCTTTATTCGTTCATTTTTTTATAGATAACGTAAGGGAAAAAGGATACGAAAGCTTACTCACTTTCGTATCAAAAAAAGCAATCTTCACTCAAGTGCTACGCGCTTTTTTGGTTTTAAAATGACATTTAAAAGGACTGCTACCAAAGTGGTTAAGATAACTTCCGAATTACCGAAAATCGTTGTTACCCAAGTTGGAAAACCAGCTAAGCTTCCAGTAGACAATGTGACACCAATTCCAAATGCTAGAGCTGTTCCGACAACCCCAGTATTTCGAGGAGTCATTTCCTGCGAAGCAATCATCCGAATACCTGTCATAGAAATAGAAGCAAAAACTGAAATCGTTGCGCCACCAATTACCGCGTAAGGAATTGTAGTTAATAATGCAGCTACTTTCGGAACAAAACCAGCAATTAATAATATAACTGAAGCGAAAACCAGAACATATTTATTAATCACTTTTGTTACCGTAACCAGACCAACATTTTGTCCAAAAGTTGCCACTGGGATTGATCCAAATAAACTGCCAATAAAGTTAGTGAAACCACTCCCCATAATTCCGCCAGATAATTCTTCATCCGTTGCATCCCGATCCATTGCCCCAACCGTTGTTGCTGTAAATTGACCGATGGCTTGAACAGCATCAACAATAAACATCACCACAAGCGTAAAGATTGGTACCAATTGAAAATCCAGTCCAAAGTGAAACGGGGTAATTACCTGAACGATTTTAGCATTTTGAACTGGCTCAAAACTAACCATCCCTAAAGCTAAAGAAATCAAATAGCCAATAACCATTCCGTTTAAAATTGCGGATAACTTCAAAAATCCTTTTGCAAAATAATTGAAGTAAAAGACAATCGCAAAGGTTAATAATGCAACTAACCAATTCCGGGCTGAACCAAAATCAGCACTACCAGCTCCTCCTGCCATATACTTAATCGCAACAGGAAACAGGGATAGGCCAATACTTAAAATAACCGTTCCTGTTACTAAAGGCGGAAACAACACACGGATTTTTTTAATGAACAAACCAACAATAATAACAAGAATACTGCCAACTAATTGGGAACCAAAAATTGCTGCAATTCCAAAATCAGCTCCGATGGCCATCAAAATCGGTACATACGCAAAACTTGCCCCCATCATAACTGGTAACCGTGAACCCACTTTTCCAAAAATAGGGAAAAGTTGAATTAACGTTGCAACTGCTGAAAAAATCAATGATGTTTGAATCAAAATAGTCGTATCACTAGGACTTAATTGGCAAACTTTGGCAATCATAATTCCCGGTGTGACAATCCCTACTACTGCTGCGACAACGTGTTGCAATCCCATCGGAATTGCTTCAGAAATTGATAGTTTCGCATCATATTCAAATAATGCTTGCTCTTTTTTTTCATTCATAGGATCGTTTCCTTCTTCTTTTTATTCTAAAAGGATTGTTCCCCTTAATCTGTAAAGAATGCAATCCTTTTTCCCTCAGAAACATCTTAAAAATTATCCTTTGACAGCAACTGCTTCAATTTCAAATAAACCATCTTTTGGCAACTTGGCTACTTCTACACAAGAACGTGCAGGCAAAACTTCTGAAAAGTAATTCCCATAGATTTCGTTAATTTTGCTAAAATCAGACATATGTTGTAAAAACACCGTTGTTTTCACAACATTATCATAGGTCATCTCGACCTCTTTTAAAATCGAACCTAAATTGATAAAAGCTTGTTTTGCTTGTTCTTCCACTGTAGTCTTCATTTCGCCCGATTGCGGATCTAATCCTAGTTGTCCAGAAATGTACAACGTATTTCCCGCTAAGACAGAATGTGAATAAGGCCCTACAGCAGCTGGTGCCTGTGCAGAATTAATCATTTTGTTTGTCATCGTTTTCCTCCATTCTATGATTCTTTATTTTCAATTAAAGTCCCTGTTTTTCCAGATAATCCTTCTTTGGCTTTTTCTAATAACGTAATCAATGTTTTTCGACCTGGCTTAGATTCAGCAAACTTAATCGCTGCTTCAACTTTTGGTAACATTGAACCTGGAGCAAACTGACCTTCTTGCGCATATTGTTTCATTTTTTCTGTTGAAACATTCCCTAAGGCTTCTTGATTTTCTTTACCAAAATTAATACAAACTTTTTCAACTGCTGTTAAAATCACGAGCAGATCAGCATCCACTTGTTCAGCCAGTCGTTCACTACAAAAATCTTTGTCGATGACTGCATTGACACCTTTTAGTCGGTTCCCTTCTTGAATGACTGGGATGCCACCACCGCCGCCAGCAATGACTGTTTGGCCAGCATCAACCAATGTTTGAATCGTGAGAAGTTCGACAATATTTTTGGGTTTAGGAGAAGCGACGACTTGGCGATAACCACGGCCAGCATCTTCCATCACTTGTATATTTTTTTCTTTGACTAATTGTTCTGCTTCTTCTTTTGTCATGAACCGACCAATTGGTTTCGTTGGTTTTTTGAACGCCGGATCATTTTCATCCACGACCACTTGAGTGACTATGGTGGTGACGGCTTTACTTATATTTCGTTGACGCAACTCTTCTTGTAGCGCATTCTCTAAATCATAGCCAATGTAACTTTGACTCATGGCTACGCACATGGATAACGGAACAACTGGATATTGTGGATTATTAAAGGAAAATTCTTCCATAGCTAATTGAATCATCCCCACTTGAGGACCATTGCCATGAGATAAAATAACTTCATATCCTGCTTCAATCAAATCTGCAATCGCTTTGGAGGTCTGTTTTACGGCAGTCATCTGCTCCGTCAAATTATTTCCTAAAGCATTGCCACCTAAAGCTACTACGACGCGTTTGCCCATTGCTTCACCTCATTTTCTGTTTTATAAAAAGGACGATGCTTTTTCTTTTTCACAACGAGTTTTCGTATTAACTGTCTGTTGTCGTTGCATGAAGTCAACGCACATGACTAAGCGTTCTTGACTCGAGACAATCACACATTCATGAATAGACTTGGGAAGGTCTTATTTGTTCATGTTGAAGAGGCAACTTCTAATGATTCATTGTGTAAAGAAAAAGCATCTGTCTTCATGCCAAATTCATTATTTTACTTCTCTTGGTGTCGCTTTATCCGCTAAGTCTGTTAAGGTTTTTTGCGGATTTTTTACTTTACTTAAGAAAATCATAGCCGCAATAACATACGGTTTGTAGCTAGCTTCTTTGTAAAGTTCGACCCGATAACGATCGAAAACAGAAGCTTCCACTTCACCTTCTTCACAACTTACACCAGTAATATCAGCTGGTAGACAATGCATATACAAAGCTTTGCCGTCTTTCGTTGTTTTCATCAATTCTTCAGTACATTCCCAATCTTTGTGCTTTTTATTTTGAGAAAGTAATTCTTGTTCTAATTGATCAATTCCTGCTTGGTCACCATTGCCATATAATTCAGTTCGCTTTTCCATTGCCGCAAAAGGTGCCCAGCTTTTCGGATAAACAACATCCGCATCTTTGAATGCTTCTGCCATACTATTCGTTTTAGTAAAGTTTCCACCAAATTCTGCCGCATTTTTCTTCGCAACTTCTTCTACTTCTGGCATAATTTCATAACCTTCTGGATGTGCTAAGACGACATCCATTCCTAAACGGGTCATTAGACCAACAATTCCTTGAGGAACAGATAATGGTTTTCCATAAGATGGTGAATACGCCCAAGTCATGGCAACTTTTTTCCCTTTCAGGTTTTCAATACCACCAAATTCATGAATTAAATGCAGCGCATCTGCCATTGCTTGTGTCGGATGGTCAATATCACATTGTAAATTCACTAACGTTGGGCGCTGTTCCAATACCCCATCTTTATATCCTTCTTGGACAGATTCTGATACTTCGTGCATGTAAGCATTGCCTTTACCAATGTACATGTCATCACGAATACCAATGATATCAGCCATAAAAGAAATCATGTTTGCTGTCTCACGAACAGTTTCTCCGTGAGAAATTTGACTTTTTCCTTCGTCTAAATCTTGAACTTCTAAGCCCAAAAGATTACACGCTGAAGCGAAACTAAAACGTGTTCTTGTAGAGTTGTCGCGGAATAAAGAAATCCCCAAGCCACTATCAAAGATTTTAGTTGAAATATTATTTTCTCTTAAATAGCGTAATGTATCGGCAACTGTGAAAACAGCTTCTAATTCATCTCTTGTTTTTTCCCAAGTTAGGAAAAAGTCATTTTCGTACATTTTTTCAAATTCTAATTTATCTAATTTCTCAATATATTCTTTAAACGTTTCCATTCCATCTGCTCCTTTTTTCTTGTCTAATAATCCTTTACTTAACCACAATAGACCGTTGGTAATGCCGCATAAACGGCTGCACAACGAACCAAATCATCTTTCCAAGTTTTTTCATTTGGTGCATGTGCTTGTGCTTCCGCCCCTGGCCCGAAACCAATACAAGGAATACCATTACGTCCCATAATTGAAACGCCATTTGTTGAGAAGGTCCACTTATCTAACAATGGGCGTTCTTCACGCATTTCCACTGTTTCTACAGAGCCTTTCCGTGTTTCTCCATAGAGATTTTTATGCGTTTCCATCAAGGCTTTTGTTACATCATGATTTTCTGGAATGACCCACGTTGGGAAATAACATTCAATTTCATAAGTTAAATCAGTATAAGAAGGACGATCATAGTTGTACATTGAAACCGTCACATCATCTCCATATTTTTTAACAGCTGGTAAATTGCGAATTTCTTCTAAACAACTTTCCCAAGTTTCTCCAGCAGTCATTCGACGGTCTAGTGAAACGGTACAGCCATCCGCAACAGCACACCGACTTGGTGAAGAATGGAAAATTTGCGAAACAGTCACCGTACCACGACCTAAGAAACGGGCTTCTTGCCACTCTGGATTGTACTTAGGATCTAACATACGAACTAAACCACGAATCGCTGTGCTTTCTGTATCTCCATTGTTGTTTAAGGCACGAACATCTTGTAAGATATCCGCCATTTTGTAAATGGCATTATCTCCACGTTCTGGAGCTGAGCCATGACACGAAACGCCTTTGACATCAACTTTAATTTCCATTCGGCCTCGTTGACCACGATAAATCCCACCATCTGTTGGTTCTGTTGAAACAACAAATTCTGGACGGATACCGTCTTCTTTGATAATGTATTGCCAGCATAAACCGTCACAGTCTTCTTCTTGGACAGTAACTGTTACTAAAGCAGTATATTTTTCTGATAATAGACCTAAATCTTTCATGATTTTAGCGCCATAAATAGCCGAAACAATCCCGCCTTCTTGGTCAGATGTACCGCGACCACCGATCTCAGTTTCTGTTTCATAACCATCGTAAGGATCAAATTTCCAGTTACTCATTTCACCAATTCCGACAGTATCCATGTGCCCATCAAAAGCAATTAATTTTTCACCAGACCCCATATAACCAAGTAAATTTCCTTGAAGATCAATGTCAATTTTATCGAAACCTAATTTTTCCATTTCGGCTTTTGCTCGCGCAATTTTGTTGCCTTCTTCTGCACTTTCTCCTGGAATTTTGACAAGGTCTCTTAAAAATTTGACCATATCTTCTCTGTAACCTTCTGCTGCTGCATTTACTGCATTAAAATCCATTCCTTTTACCTCCATAAAATTTTTTTATAATTGTCTGGATCAGTGTCCCCTTCGGTAGAAAACATTAAAACGTTTGACGTCTCATCCAGTTGCAATGCCTCACGTAATTCTTGATAGTCGGTATCTTGCATCACTGTAGCTACTAAGCCCATTGCTACTGCCCCAGATTCGCCTGATACAACTTGCGGATCCCCTTTTAATGGCGCTCCCAACATACGCATTCCCTTTTCAGAAACCCAATCTGGTGCTGAAACAAAGAAGGATGTATGATTTTTTAGAATATCAAAAGAAATCGTATTAGGTTCTCCACATGCTAGGCCAGCCATAATTGTCTGTAAATCACCATCGACAAAGCGAATTTCTCCGTCTTTTTTAATTGCTGATTGATATAAACAGTCAGCCGCCTGTGCCTCAACTACGACCATAATCGGTGGGTTTTCTGGAAAAGCATTAGCAAAATAACCAATCACCGCACCAGCTAAACTACCGACACCAGCTTGAACAAAAACATGACTAGGTCGTTCAGAGCCAAATTTTCTTAATTGTTGAGAGGCTTCTAACGCCATCGTTCCGTATCCTTGCATAATCCAAGTCGGAATTTTTTCATATCCGTCCCAAGCGGTGTCTTGAACCATGACACCGTTTTCAGTTTCTTCGGCCATTTTATTAGCCATTCGCACACATTCATCGTAATTAACTTCTTCGATTGTGACGGTTGCGCCTTCTTTTTCAATATTTTCTTTTCTCGTCTGTGTTGAACCCTTCGGCATGAGTACAACTGATTTTTGGCCTAATTTATTCGCAGCCCAAGCGACTCCTCGTCCATGGTTACCATCAGTTGCTGTAAAAAACGTAGCTTGTCCAAAAGCTGATCGTAATTGATCAGAAGTTAATTCATCATATGTTAGTTCCGAAACATCTTTCTTTAATTTTTCGGCAATATAGTTAGCCATGGCAAACGAACCACCTAAGACTTTAAAAGCATTTAAACCAAAGCGATAAGATTCATCTTTAACAAAGAAATCATTTAACCCCAGATAAGCGGCCATATGATTCAATTCTGCTAATGGTGTTTCTGAATACTGTGGAAAACTTTTGTGAAAAGCCAAAGCTTTCTCAATTTTTTCTTTAGACATCAGAGGTAAGTACTTATCCTCCGTCTTCGGCATTTCATTTACTGTCCATTTAATTTTTTCCAAAAATACTTCTCCTCCTTCTATTTTTAAGTTGCTTTACGAAAAACAAATTTTCCTTGATTTGCCAAGATGACTTGCCCAGCTTCAGCAACTTTTTGACCTCTTAAATAAACCATTCGAGCCTGTCCTTGTGTTTCAAATCCTTCATACGGCGTATAATCGACATTTTGTAACTGCGTTCTCGCAGCAATCACGCCGGTTGTTCTAGGATCCCAAACAACTAAATCGGCATCACTGCCTTCTTGCACCACACCTTTTTGTGGATACATCGAGAATTGTTTAGCAATATTTTCAGAAAGCAGAGCAACCATTTTTTCCAAGGTGATTCGGCCCTTCGCCACACCTTCCGTGTAAATTAATTCTGGTCTCGTTTCAACACCTGGCATCCCATTGGGAATTTTACTAAAATCATCTTTGCCAACTGTTTTTTGTCCGTGAAAATTAAAACTGCAGTGATCTGTCGATATTGTATTGATTGCCCCCTCTTTAATTCCTTGCCACAAAGCCTGTTGATCCTCTCGTTTGCGTAGTGGCGGTGAGCAGACATATTTTGCTGCTTCAAAATTAGGCGCATCATACAAGTGATCATCTAGTAAAAGATATTGAGGGCAAGTTTCTACATAGACTGATTGTCCTCTTTGACGAGCCCGTTCCACCGCTTCTAACGATCGTTTTGTGCTTAAATGCACAATATTAACCGGCAAATCAGCCATTTCCGCTATCATCAAATATCTTGCTACCGCTTCTGCTTCAACAGCCGCCGGTCTTGATAACGGATGATAGTGCGGGGCTAACTTTCCTTGAGAAACATATGATTGGATTAATTCATCTACTAAATCACCATTTTCACAATGAACGCCTAACATTCCATTAACTTTTTTTATTTCCTTCATCGCTTCAAAAATTTCCGCATCTGTGGTTCGCAAATTATCATAAGCCATATACATTTTGAAGGAAGTAATACCTGCAGCAATCATTTCCTGAATTTCAGCAGCTATCGTTGGTTTCCATTCAATCATGGACATATGGTAAGTATAATCACATGAACTCTTGCCTTCAGCCAATTGATTCCAAGTAGCTAAACAGTCTTTCAATGAGCCGCCTTTATTAGGTGTAGCCATATCAATAACCGTAGTCGTACCTTTGGCCACCGCCGCTTGGCTTCCAGTGGTAAAGTTATCCGCCGTACTTAACGAACCTTTGCCATTATTTAATTCCAGATGCGTATGCGCATCAATAAAGCCTGGTAATACATAACACCCCGTAACATCCTCAATCTGAGAATTTTCTACTGGTAAATTTGCCCCCATCTCTACAATTTGCTCGCCGTCAATTCGAATATCCAATTGACGACGATTATATGCAGATACGACGGTTCCACCTTTGAGCAGAATAGACATTTATTTATCCCCCAGTCGTAAATTTCCTTTTATGCTTGCATACAATAAGCATATTCTTCAATCATAGTTACCATTAATGCAATTAAATCTTCTGGTACATCTAATCCTTGATCTGTTAATTGAATCGTTGACACTGTTCCCCATAGACGCAGTAAACAAATTTTATCCACAGGATTTTGAACATAGAAACCTGAATTAGTACTGTCATAAAAATCAGATTCACTATTAAATAAGGTAAATTTGTCTTTGTAAGGGGCACTTGCATAAGGGCAAAATGTTTCACAGTTACCACATTCGTTACACATCCGATCAACATGGACAATTTGTGGTTTTCCTTCGACATACACAACAATATTTGCTCGGTTTGGACAGACATCCATACAAGATTCACAAATTGTGGAGCATTCTAAGCAACGACTAGCTTGACTACAAGACATCTCGTCTGTCACAAGGATACCCCGTTTGTTTCTAACAAATGCGACATCACTATTTAAATTATCTTTTTCATAGTGATGATTGTGGACAAGACAAATATTATTGGCCGCTTTGGTTGCATCAGCGATTGCTTCAACAATTGTAGCTGGTCCTAAATTAGCGTCACCAATGACATAGACGCCTGGTATATTTGTTTCCAATGTTTCTTGATTTGAAACGACTTTCCCATAGTTGTCTGTGTGAATGCCTAATGCTTGGTAAAATTCTGTATCTACTTTTTCACCAACAGCGGCAATCACTGTATCAGCAGGAATATCAATCATTTCTCCTGTACCAATTGGTCGACGGCGTCCAGAGGCATCTCGTTCACCTAGGACCATTTTTTCACAAGTTAATTGTTGATTTTCATGTTTAATTGGCGAAAGTAATTCTAAAAAGTCAACGCCATCTTCTAAGGCTAAATAAAGTTCTTCTTCATCTGCTGGCATATTGCGTTTATTCCGACGATAAACCACTGAGACTTTTTTAACACCAGGTAATGTTGTGGCTGCACGAGCACAGTCCATAGCTGTATTTCCGCCACCAACGACGACAATCTGTTCTCCGTAAGGATTAATCGTTGGATTTTCTCGATTTGCTTTTAAAAATTCTAACGAGTTCAATGCTCGACCAGATTCTAAACGAAGGACCCCATGTTTCCATGCACCAATGGCATAAATAACATTCGTATAGCCTTGGTTTTTCAATTCCGCCAATGATGGCGCCTCTTGTCCTGTACGGAATTCGGCTCCCATAAATTCCGCTAACTGAACGTCTTTTTGAACAGATTCCATAGAAATTCGAAATTCTGGTACAATCTGGCTACAAACGCCCCCAATTGTCTCGGATTTTTCAAACACAGTAACAGGCATGCCTTCACGTGCTAATAAATACCCAGCAGAGATCCCTGCAGGACCTCCACCCACAACAGCTGTTTTAGGTGCATTTTCTTTTGGCTGTGGCTTTTCTAGTGTCGTCAATAATTCATCATAAGCATGTTCAGCTGCTTCTAACTTCACTTCCCGAATATGAATAGATTCTTCATAAAATTGACGTGTACATTTAGTCATACAAGGATGTGCACAAATGGTTCCAGTAATAAAAGGCAACGGATTTTTATCGACAATTACTTGCAAGGCCTTTAAATAATTGCCTTCACTTACATAACGAAGGTAAGCAGGAATATCCTGATTGATTGGACAACCACCGTCACTTCGACAAGGAGCGATATAACAATCTGTTAGTGGAACTGTTTTTCTTAGTTTGGTACTTTCTGGTAATTTAATTGATTTTTGGTAACGCGCTTGTGTTTTAGCTTTCTCAACAACTTGGGCTAATTTATCCAAGTTGACATGAACCATCTGAGGATATTCTGCTGCGCTTAATACATTAGCAACTTGATTCATTCGTTGATAGCCACCAGGTTTCAATAGCGTCGTTGCCATAGTGATTGGCCAAATCCCAGCATCAAATATTTCTTTACTATTGAAAATATCTGCACCGCCAGAATAAGAAATTTGTAGTTTCCCATCAAATGCTTCTGATAATTTTTGTGCCAATGAAATACTAAGAGGAAATAGCGAACGTCCTGACATGTACATTTCATCACCAGGTAATTCATTTGCTGCAATCGTTACCGGGAAAGTGTTCGTAATTTTAACTCCGAAGCTTAGATTTTTACTATTGGCTAATAATTGTAGACGTTGTAACATCGGTACTGCTTCTTCAAATTGTAAATCTTCTTTAAAATGGTGATCGTCAAAAACCATATAATCAAACCCTAGCTCATCCATCGTTTGACGCGCATATTCATAACCTAACATGGTTGGATTACATTTAATAAAGGAATGGAGCCCTTTTTCACTTAATAAATAGGCCGCAATTCGTTCAATTTCGTCTGATGGACAACCGTGTAAAGTCGACAGCGTAATAGAATGACAGACTTTAGGACTAATTGCTTCGATATATAAGTCATCTACTTTTTTAAAATAAGATAGATATTTTTTGGCAGCTGCTTGGCATTCCGCCCAAATCGGCGTTCCTTCTGCGTTCTGCATTTCGTTAATATAACGATCAATTTTTGGTGATTGAATCCCTGCCAAATCATAGCCAACACTCATATTAAAAATGAAACCATTCGGGTCACCTAGCTCGAACTCTTTACTAAGTAACTTCAAAACGAACCATGCTTTGACGTATTCATCATAAGCTTGGGGAACGCGCAATTCTGTGGACCACTCAACGTTGTAACATTCATCTGCTGCTGCGATACATGGTTTACTCACAGGTAAATCTTCTCCATCCAGTATCTGGACTGTCTTAACTTCAAAAAAACGAGAACCTGTTAAATAGGCCGCAATAATATTTTGTGCTAATTGTGTATGAGGACCTGCTGCTGGACCACAAGGGGTTTCCATTTTTTCTCCAAATAACGAAATCGTTTTTGTAGGATCCGCATGATAAAATTTACGAATGCCAAAAATTGTGCCATCTTGT
This sequence comes from Enterococcus sp. DIV2385, assembly GCF_051711925.1. NCBI lineage: Bacteria > Bacillati > Bacillota > Bacilli > Lactobacillales > Enterococcaceae > Enterococcus > Enterococcus sp. DIV2385. The sequence continues at coordinate 2,082,017 of NZ_JBIONV010000001.1, forward strand.
TGATACTCACTAAAAATCCAATTTAATAAAGCCTCAATTGAGATGGGATGCATAATATCACTCATTAACGTCACTCCTTTTATTTATAATGAAAGCTATTGATTTACTCGTTTCCAGAAAGATTGTGCTTGCGTTTGCGCATCATGCCAAACTTTCTCTTCATCAATTCCTTGAACTTCACGATTACGCATCCGAATTTCTCCATTAATCACCGTGTCAGTGACCATCCCACCATTCATGCCGAATAAAATGTGCATGTTATAATTCTCTTTTGTCATTGGTGTCGGGCCATGATAATCAACAATAATGACGTCTGCTGCTGCATCAGGTTCTAAAACGCCTAGCTTTGTTTTAAAATAGCGATTAGCCATTTGCGGATTATTATCAAACAGCATTGTGGGAATTTCTGCCCAACCCGCATTTGGATCAGCTAAATGATGTTTGTGGATAACATTTCCTACCTTATAAGATTCCGTCACATCATTCGTATAACCATCTGTGCCAAGACCCATCAAAATACCATACTCATTAAACATGCGCATCGCAGGCGGGCAGCCGACCGCATTCCCCATATTCGACTCTGGATTCGTGACCACCATTGTGTCTGTATCTCTTAGTAATTCCATCTCATGAGGTCCAATATGGATGCAATGGCCTGCCATTGTCTGTTTTCCTAAAATTCCTAAATCAAATAATCGGTTCACAATCGGCTTCCCATATTTTTTCAAAGAATCATGAACATCGGCTAAATCCTCTGCAATATGAATATGATAACCAATCCCATCTGGCGTATTGGCTGCACATAATTCTAAAGAAGCATCTGATAAAGTAAATGCTGCATGCATACCCATCATCGCTTTTTGCATATCATCATTTCTTAAGGAACTGGCTTTAATAAAGGCGGCATTTTCTTGAACTGCTTCCTGTATTTTCTGCTCACCATCGCGATCAGAAACTTCATAACAAAGGCAGGTTCGAATCCCTAACTCGTCCGCTGCATTAGATAATTGGGTTAAACTCCCTGTAATTTCTCCGTAACTAGCATGATGATCAAAGACAGTTGTAACGCCGTTGCGAATACTATCTAAATAAGCAACCTTACCACTTTGATAAGTGTCTTCTAATGTCAAGGCACGATCAATTCGCCACCATTGATCTACCAAAATATCCATGAAATTTTTAGGATGATAATTCGTTAAACTTAACCCACGTGCAAAGGTACTATAAATATGATTGTGCATGTTAATAAAGCCTGGCATAATCACTCCACCTTTAGCATCAATAAATGTCGCTTCTGGATAAGCTTGTTTTAATTCTTCTGTCGTTCCGACTTGTTTCACAACTTGACCATCAATCGCCACACACCCATTTTCAAAAAAATGATTCTGCGCATCCCGAGTGATTAAACGCCCATTTCCAATTAATAACATGTATTCTCCTCCTATTTTTCAACCTATTCCCCACAAGTGGCAAACGCTTACAAATCAATCGCTCAATCATTCACGAATATAGCTTGATTAGCTTTGCTAATCTACATTCCTTACGAAAAGCATTTGAAGCGCTTGCATTTTTTTACTAACGAACTCATTAACTTGATTAAAGTATATCACCTTACCTTAAAAAAAACAATGCTACCTAAAAAATATTTTTTAGAATTTTGACAGCCGTTATCTTGTATTATTATTTTTATCATGCTATCATTATTTTTCAGAACAGGCAGTACGCGACATTAAAGGATTTAGCCCTGCCTATTCCATTTAAAAATATTATGTTAAATTTGACACAATCTTATAAAAACTGTTTGTGCCAGGCACATTAGAAAGGAGCTTATTTATGTTATCCGACGAAAAACTTACTTTTTTAACACAAATTGCTAAAGGTTTAGCTGGTCAATTTGGGGAAAACTGCGAAGTCGTTATCCACCAAATCAATGAAGACAATATTAACAATTCTATTGTTTCCATTGAAAATGGTCATGTCTCTTCTCGTCATCTGGGCGATGGACCTTCTCAAGTAGTCTTAGAAGCCTTAAAAAAAGACCCTAGTGAGTTGAATGATCATATTAACTATCTGACCCGCACCCATGATGGTCGTATTTTAAAATCTAGTACAATGTATTTTAAAGATGAGAATGGTCAACTCGATGGTATTTTTGCTATTAACTACGACATCACTACATTGATTGCTGCAGAGTCGAACTTAAAATCTTTGATTTCCACTGCAGAACCTGAAGAAGATAAAGACCCTGATTACATTCCTCAGGATGTTAATGAGTTGTTAGACGATTTAATTCACGAATCAGTCAAATTAGTTGGTAAGCCGGTCCCATTAATGACGAAGGACGATAAAATCAAGTGTATTCAATTTTTAAATAATAAAGGCGCCTTCTTAGTCACTAAATCTGGGGACAAAGTTTCTAACTTCTTCAATATTTCTAAATATACGCTATACAGTTATATTGATGCGAAATAAAAATGGAAATCAATGGACGATTTGTTGTTAAGACAAGTCGTTTATTCTCTTTTTTTCTTCACTATTCTACTTTTTCTAAAAGACTTTTTAAATAATAGTAAGAAAAAGTAAAAGGAATTAATTTTTTATTTTAGTTATGGTATGATAGATTGAGTTTAATTTAAAATAACGAAAAATTAAAGATATAGAAATTGGGGGACAACAAATGGGGATTCGAAGTCATTTAGCAATTGCTGCAGGAAAAACTTCGCAATGGGTTTTACAAACATTTTTTAAAGGCGGCAGTAGCTACCCAGGGAAATTAGCCCTAAAAATCGATCCTAAAATTTTAGATACATTGGCAAAAGACTATGAAATTGTCGTAGTCACTGGAACGAACGGCAAAACATTGACAACTGCTTTAACTGTTAACATTTTACGCCAAGAATTTGATGAGGTATTAACAAATCCAACGGGTGCTAACATGGAGCAAGGAATTGTCTCTACTTTTTTAAATGCCAAGGCGAAAAAAGGGCAAAAGAAATTTGCGGTTTTAGAAATTGATGAAGCAAGTTTAAGCCGTGTCACTAAATATATTCAACCAAAATTATTTGTTTTTACGAATATTTTCCGCGACCAAATGGATCGCTATGGTGAAATTTATACGACGTATCGCTTAATTATGGAAGGCGCCGCCGCTGCTCCTGAAGCAACTATTTTGTGCAATGGTGACTCGCCAATTTTTAATTCAAAAGAAACTGTAAATCCTCGCAAATACTATGGATTTAATCATTTACCACCGAAAGAGCAATTAGCTCATTACAATACAGATGGGGTTTTATGTCCAAAATGTAATCATATTCTTCATTATAAAATGATTACGTATGCTAATTTAGGTGATTACTATTGCCCAAATTGTGGCTTCAAACGCCCTGAATTGGATGTGCAGTTAACGGAAATGGTCCGGATGGATAATACATCTGCTGATTTTGTGATTGATGGCGAAGAATATGGCATTGCTGTTGGTGGGATGTATAATGTTTATAATGCGCTAGCGGCCACAGCGGTAGCAGAATACTATCAGGTGGCACCAGATAAAATCCGAGCAGGCTTAGCTTATGATGAAAAAGTTTTTGGGCGTCAAGAAACTATTAAAGTTGGCGATAAAGAATGTACGTTAGTTTTAGTAAAAAATCCCGTTGGTTTAAATCAGGTCATTGATATGATGGGCTTAGCCCCTTACTCTTTCTCGCTGGTTTCATTATTAAATGCCAATTATGCAGATGGAATTGATGTCAGTTGGATTTGGGATGGTAATCATGAAGCCTTTGCTGATATGGACATTCCAAAAGTAATTGCTGGCGGTGATCGCCATGAAGATATGGCCTTGCGTTTAAAAGTTGCGGGTATTCCTGAAGAAAAATTACTAGAAATTGCTGATTTAGAGCAAGTAATTTCAGAAATTAAAAGGTTGCCGACAGATCATGTCTATATTTTGGCAACCTATACTGCTGTTTTGCAATTAAGAAAATCATTAACAGCCCAAGGGTATATTCAAGGGGGAATGAATGGTGTCTAAAGAATTAGTCGTTTGTCATTTATATGGCAACTTATTAAATACTTACGGAGATAACGGAAATTTATTGATGCTTAAATATTTAACCGAAAAAATGGGCGTTACCTTCCGATCAGAAATTATTAGTATCTACGAACCGTTTGATCCCGAAAAATATGATTTAGTCTTTGTTGGTGGCGGTCAAGACTTCGAGCAACTGATCATCTCAGAAGACATTCAGAATAAAAAAGAAGCTTTGACTTCTTATATTGAAAATGACGGCGTCTTGTTAGCTATCTGTGGTGGTTATCAACTTCTAGGACATTACTATGTCGGCGCACAAGGCGAAAAAATTAAAGGAATCGGTGCATTAGATCATTACACTTTGAGCCAAGACAACAATCGTTTCATTGGTGATATTGAAATTTATAATGAAGAATTTGATGAAACGTATTATGGTTTTGAAAATCATAATGGCATGACTTTTTTAGGCGAAGGTGAACGACCTTTAGGAACAGTCAAACAAGGCAAAGGCAATAACGGTCAAGATAATGGCGAAGGCGTTGTCTATAAAAATGTGTTTGGCTCCTACTTCCACGGTCCAATCTTAGCACGCAACAAAAATCTAGGGATTCGGTTAATTCGGACCGCTTTAGAGAAAAAATATGGTGAACCGATCGCTATTCCTGAAACGCTTTATAAATAAAAGAAGAATCTAGTTCCTACATATAGGGCTAGATTCTTTTTCATTTCTCCAACAACTATTTACATCTTTACAAAATATAGTAAGATAAAGAGGTGCATTTAAAATCGAGAATTTCTCGGACTGGTTCGGAAACTTCCCAGAATAAAAAACTAAGTATCTCTCAATACTAACTCAAGTCATAGCTTTTTTAACAAGAGTTATCATTTGCAGTTAACGAAAAAGGAGGATTGGAAAAAATGCAAAAAGTAATTATTGATTGTGATCCTGGAATTGATGACACGCTTGCTCTCTTGTATGCACTTGCTTCACCAGAGCTAGATGTCCAAGCGATTACAGTTGTTTGCGGAAATGTCCCTGTGGAGATTGGCATGGAAAATGTTTTTAAATGTTTGGAAAAAGTTAATCGCTTAGATATTCCTGTCTACCAAGGGGCTGCTAGCCCTTTAAAACGGCCATTTGTTAGTGCACAAGATACACATGGCATGGATGGTTTAGGTGAAACATATTTCCCCAGAACTAGCAAAATCCAAGCACAAGCGCTTTCCGCTGCTGACTATTTAGCACAAACCTTTCAACAAGCTACCGATTGCTCAATCATTGCCCTTGGTCCTTTAACAAATATTGCTTTGGCTTTAAAAAAAGAACCTCTTCTGGGGCGAAATCTTCAACGTTTTGTCTCAATGGGTGGCACCTTTAAAAGCCACGGCAATTGCTCTCCTGTTGCAGAATTTAATTATTGGTGTGATCCTGATGCAGCAGCTTGGGTTTTTGAGGAATTAGGTGCAAAAATCGAGATGGTCGGCTTAGATGTCACACGAGAAATTGTTTTTACACCAACAATTCTCAATTATTGCCAACGACTCAACCCCAAAATGGGGAATTACCTCGCTGAGATTACTCAATTTTATTTTGATTTTCATTGGAAATATGAACGTATTTTAGGGTGTGTTATCAACGATCCCTTAGCGGTTGCTTATTTTATTGATTCTACGCTCTGCCAAGGCTTTTCCAGTTACGGACAAATTGTTCCTGACGGCATTGCTATGGGGCAATCAATGATCGATCAATATCATTTCCAGCAGCAACCAGCTAATTGTCATGTCTTGACTACGGTTGATAGTCAACAGTTTTTCGTGAAGTTTCTATCCATTCTTTTAAATGTACAAATAGATGAGATCGAAAGAGATTTCAAAAATTTAAGGATGGGATAACCATGAAAAAAATAACACCACGAATCATTACAATTATCGCTTTTAGTGTTGCTTTAAATTACCTTGGCAGTACCATTGCATTGCTCCTTCGCTTACCAATCTATCTTGATAGCGTGGGAACTATTTTTACAGGTGCGTTATTAGGCCCACTCTTTGGTGCACTGACAGGTATTTTAACAAGTCTACTAACTGGATTGACAACGGATATCTTTTCTCTATATTATTCACCTGTCCAACTCTGCACAGGAATTTTAGCAGGTTTGCTCCTTCATCAGCAGTTAAAAGTAACCAAATTACCATTTAAAACGTTGTGGTTAACGATACCAGGAACAGTAATTTCTTCCTTGATTACAGTTTGTTTATTTGGTGGAATAACTTCTGCTGGCTCCAGCATAATTGTCCAATTTTTATATGGTTTAGGCTTAAATCAGTTAGCAAGCGTCCTGTTGGTTCAATTGATAACAGATTACGGGGATCGTCTGCTATCAGTCATCATCGTCACAGCTTTTATCGCTGCCTTACCTAAACGTTCCTTTATAACAAAATAAACTGTTTTAATGCCAAAAAAAGAGGAAATCATCTGTTGATGATCTCCTCTTTTTTTTAGCGACTGCCAGGTTCTGAAGCTATAATCGTTAGATCACCTTCAAAACGCCAGCTCGGAATATCTGTCGGAAAGATAAAGCTATCGCCTTTTTTCAAATCAAAAGTAGCCACATCTGCTTTTGCAGCATCTTCTGTAATCAATCGACCCACACCTTCAATAACTGTTGCTAATGTATAAGGTGCTTGTTTTTTAACTTTTAGAATCCCACTGACACGCCACTCATAGACATTAAAGAAATCCGTTTTTACATAAGTAACAATGCTTGATTGTCCTTGATTTTCTTGTTGAATAGAGAGGTCAGGATCCTTTGCCGGAACGGTTGTCACATCAATGGATTGTTGAATATGCAATTCCCGGGTCTTTCCTTGATCATCTGTTCGATCATAATCATAAACCCGATACGTAGTATCACTGCTTTGTTGCGTTTCTAAAATTAAAATACCCGAGCCGATGGCATGAATAGTGCCGCTTGGTACATAATAAAAATCGCCTTTTTTCACTGGTACTTTTCTTAAAAGATCGTCCCAACGACCTTCTTCAATCATTTCAGCTAGTTCTTCTTTTGTTTTCGCGTGATGTCCATAAATGATTTCAGCGCCAGGTTCTGCATCAATAATGTACCAACATTCAGTTTTGCCTAGCTCGCCTTCATGTTTTTGGCCATATGCATCATCGGGATGAACTTGCACGGATAAATCATCTTCAGCATCTAAAATTTTCGTTAATAATGGAAAGACAGCGCCACCTGCATGACCGAATAACTCTTGATGGTCTGCCCACAATTCATCTAATTTTTTTCCTTTAAATTCGCCATTTAAAACAGTACTAACGCCATGTGGATGTGCACTGATTGCCCAATCTTCACCAATTTTATCGCTCGGTAAATCGAAACCAAATAGCGTGTGTAGACGATTGCCGCCCCAAATTTTTTCTTGAAAAACAGGTTGTAAAAATAATGGTTCTTGCATTGACTGTGACCTCCCAAATTGAATTCGCTCTCATTATATCACTAAAAACTAGTCATTTCATCTGAAACTGATGATTTCTCTTTTAAATAGGTTGCCAACAACTGATCTCTTTCTTCGATATAAGTGTTCCGGTGGTCCTCTGGATGGACTCGATTAGATAAAAAGATAAACGCTGATTGTTTTTGCACATCAATTAGCAAAAAAGTGCCTGTATAGCCTGTATGGAATAATAATGGCCGTTGCGTAGCTACATCATATTTAAAATCCCAGCCTAGAGAACGTGGTTTATCTGCAGCTGGCACTTGGTTAACTAGTAACAAATCAATTGTCTCTTTTTTCAAGAATTGGTGATTGTGATAACTGCCTCGATTTAAATACATTCGAACAAATTTTGTTAAATCATAGACATTGCTAAACAAGCCAGCATTCCCTGCATGTTCCCGTAAAACGAATGCCTTAGGATCATGGGTTGCACCTCGAATCAACCCTCTTTGTTCATGTAATTCTGTTGGCACACAGTTTAAAGGATTCTTTGGTAGAAACGTACTTTCGTTCATCCCTAAAGGAAGCAATACTCGCTCAGATAAAATTTCTATCATTGATTGCTGTATCATTTCTTCTAACATAAAGCCTAATAAAATAGTCCCTGCATCTGTATAAACAACTTTTTTACCTATCGCTGTGCCTGCGTGAAATGAATGATTGTAGGCGTCTTTTAATTCTTGAGCATTCAGCTGATCACGATTAGGAATATAGCCTTGTAAATCTGCCGTATGTGTCAACAAATGCCGGATTGTAATATTAGGATCTTGAAAAGAGGGATAATAGGTTTGTAATGATTGATCTAGAATAATTTTTCCTTCTTCCACTAATTGTAAAATAACGGTGGTGGTGCCGACTACTTTGGTTAAAGAAGCCACATCAAACAGCATGGCCGAAGTTAATTGTTCTTTGGTGGGTTTTATTTGTGCGAGTCCCCAACAATTGCTCTCCTCTTTTTCACCTTCAATGAAACAAAAACTAGCCCCCGAAAAAACACCTTTTTTCATCATTTTTTGAATTTTCCACTTTGTTTTTTCGTACATTTTTTCACCTTCTATTTTTAATATTAAAGGAAAAGTCTAGAATAAGTCCCGAACAAAAGTAGCGTTAAACTTTTATTCAGACTTTATTCCAGACTTGCTAAAACAAGCTTATTTTGTCTGTCTGAGCGTTTATTTTAAGACAAACCACCATTCCAAGCCAATTGGATCAAACACAGTGACAATCGCTTTTTTCTGGTCAATAAAGAACTCTTGATTTTTTGCCGTTAATTGTTGCTCCATTGCTAAAATATGGTCTTGATCAGAGAGCTTAATGGTAAAGAAATCTAAACCTAAGTGTGGATCAGGTAATTGATCCACTTCACTTGTTTCAGGTTTTTGGAATCCAATAGTTGCTTTGCCATCTTCTAAAACAAATTGATCTTTTTCATTGTGTTTTAAACCCAGAACTTCCTCATAATATGTTTTTATTTCTTTTTGATTGTTTGTTTTTAATTGCACATGCGCTAAATATGACCCAGCGGCTAACCCTTGATGTGGCTCTAAGTCCTCACTGATAAGATCTTTAAGCACAATCGGTTGCTTTTCAGAAGTCGAATTTGCTGTTGCTTCATCGTGAAAAATCTCAAATTGATTGCCTTCAAGATCAGTAATGAACATGCTTTGACGTGTGCCAATTTGGAAACTTTCATCAATTGGGTAGTCTTGTTCAAGCACTCGTTGAGCAATTTGTAAAAATTCTTTTTCCGTAGGAACTTTAATTGAAAAATAAGCCATTTGCTTTTCTTCATTATGAAAATCTTCGGCTTTTCTAGTTTCTTCTAAAATTAATAATTGCGTTCCTGCTTCACGTGTACCCCAGATAGACAGGTTATTTTCTTCTGACTTTAAAACAAAACCCATTACTTTTTTATAAAAGTCGACCATTTCGCCAACTTTTTTCGCACGAATGGCAATTGTTTTTAATGTCGCAGCTTTTTCTAATTGAAATTCAGTCATTTTTTCTGTTACCTCCATTTTCTTCTCTCCCATTTTATACATCTCTTGCTATTTCATCAAGTAATATCCTGTTTTTCTCAAAAGAAAATAGAAATTTTTCAATTTCGCTAACTTTTTGTTAAAAAAATAAGTCTTCAGGAACCAGTCTTTACGACTATGGCTCCTGAAGCCTCATCATGAATTACTATTTTTTTGCTTCGCCTTTTAGGCTACTTCTTCTGAAAACTGACTGTTATATAAGTCAGCATAAAAACCGTTTTTCGCCATTAATTCATCGTGGGTTCCTGTTTCTACAATTGAACCTTCTGCCATAACGATAATCGTATCGGCATCACGGATAGTTGACAAGCGATGAGCAACTACAAAGCTGGTCCGATTTTCCAATAAACGATTCATTGCTGCTTGAATCAGTATTTCTGTTCGAGTGTCCACACTTGAGGTGGCTTCATCCAAAATTAAAACGTCTGGATTTGCTAAGAATGCTCGAGCAATTGTAATTAATTGTCGTTGACCTTGAGAAATATTGCTGGCTTCTTCATTTAGAATCGTTTGATAGCCTTCTGGTAATTTTCTGACAAAATCATCCACATGGGCTGCTTTCGCCGCACGGATCACTTCTTCTTCGCTCGCTTGCTCATTACCATAATGAATATTGTCATAGATACTTCCAGTGAACAACCAAGTATCTTGAAGAACCATTGAAAAGTGTGCTCGCAACTCTTCGCGAGATAAATCGCGCGTATCTACGCCATCATATTTGATGCTGCCGCTACTAATATCATAGAAGAGTTCCAATAAGTTAATTAGGGTTGTTTTCCCAGCACCTGTTGGGCCCACGATTGCGACCATTTCCCCAGGTTTAACATTTAAATTGAAATCTTTCATTAATAATTTCTCTGGTGAATAGCCAAAAGCAACATGTTCAAAAGAAACACGATAAGGACTATCTGTTTCCACTGGTATGCCAGAAGGTTCATCCACCATTTCTTCTTCATCTAATACTTCAAAGACACGTTCTGCCGAAGCCACCGTAGCTTGGATTGTATTCATTAAATTAGCGATTTGAGTAATCGGTTGTGAAAATTGATTGGTATATTGAAGAAATGCTTGGACATCCCCTAAATCCATCATACCATTCGCTACTTTTACGCCACCAAGGACTGCAACAAACACATAGCCTAGATTTTTGATAAAGTTCATTAAAGGCATAATGATCGCTGAAATAAATTGTGCTTTGCGACCAGCATGATATAATTTTTCATTTTCTTTTTCAAATACTTCTTGATCACTTTCTTCGTGGTTGAAACTTTTTACTACTACGTGACCACCGTAGGTTTCTTCGACTTGGTTATTCAATAATCCTAAGCTTTTTTGTTGAGCCGCAAAATGTTTTTGCGAGCGAGGCGCCACAACCATCACAACAATTAAACTTAATGGCACTGTTGCTAAGGCAATTAGTGTTAACTGCCAGCTAATGGTCAGCATCATCCAAAGTACGCCCACAAATGTCACGATACTGGTAATTAATTGGGTTAAGTTTTGTTGTAAAGTACTCGCAATATTATCCATGTCGTTAATTGCCCGTGACATAATGTCCCCATTACTATGAGTATCATAATAGGAAATTGGAACTTTGTTCATTTTCGCTTCTAATTCTTGACGTAATTCATAAACTGTTCGCTGTGAAACACGTGTCATAATTACTTGCTGCAAGAAATTAAAGACAGCAGAAATAAGGTACATGGCAATAACAATTAATAAAATTTGACCGATTTTGTCAAAATCAATTGGAAAAGATGTTATTTTTAAGCCTTGTTTCATTTCAGCAGCGCCTTTCATGACGCCTTTAAAAATTTCAGTTGTTGCCTGTCCTAATACTTTTGGTGTTTGAATTTGGAAAACGACGGCTGCGATTGCTAACACTAAGACAGCAATAATTGACAGCATTCGTTTAGACATGTACCGAAATAAACGTTTCACTGTTTTCCAGAAATTTTTTGGTTTTGGCCCTTTTGCGCCAATGTTGCGTCCTGGTCCACCGCCCATTGGTCCGCCTTTTGGTCGACTACTCATGCAAGGTCCTCCTCTCTCAATTGAGAATGTACAATTTCTTGATACGTTTGGTTATTCGCTAATAACTCTTCATGCGTTCCTTTACCAACTAATTTTCCTTCGTCTAATACTAAAATTGTCGATGCTTCCATAACCGTACTTACACGTTGGGCCACTAAAACGACAATTGCATCCGTCATCTGCTCTTTTAAGGCTTTTCTTAAATTAGCATCTGTTTTGAAATCCAATGCAGAAAAGGAATCATCAAAAACATAGACATCTGCTGGTTTTACTAAAGCACGAGCAATAGCCAACCGCTGGCGTTGTCCGCCAGAAAAATTACCGCCGCCTTGTTCGACATGACTATCCAAACCTTCTGCCAATTCTGAAACAAACGCCTTCGCCTGCGCAATTTCTAAAGCTTGCCAAATTTCTTCATCGGTCGCATTTGGGGCGCCGTATTGCATATTTTCACGAATCGTTCCTGTAAATAAAACAGCCTTTTGCGGTACAAAGCCAATCATTTCTCGTAAATTATGCTGTGACGTATCTTTAATGTTTTTACCATTTAGCAAAATCTTGCCAGATTCAACATCATAAAAGCGTGGTAAAAGATTAACCAGCGTTGTTTTCCCAGAACCAGTCCCACCAATAATCGCGACCGTCTCCCCAGATTTTGCTGAAAAATCTATATCTTCCAGTGCTAAGTTTTCAGCATGCTGGTAACGATAATTAACATGTTCAAACGCCAATGTTGCTTTGTCGCCTTTTAGAGAGAGTAGTTCTGGATTGGGTACATCTTTGATTTCTGAATCAGTATTTAGCACCTCATTAATCCGATCAGCAGAAGCTTGCGCCCGCGGTACCATGACAAAAATCATGGATAGCATCATGAAACTCATCAGAATTTGCATGGCATAAGTCATAAAGGCGATTAAGTTCCCTACTTCTAGTTGCATTTCCGCAATATAATGACCGCCAAACCAAGTGATTGCAATATTGGTACCACTCATAATGAGTGTCATTAAAGGAATCATCAAAGCGACAATCGTATTCACTTTAATCGCCGTTTGTGTATAATCCTTATTGGCTTCATCAAAACGTTGTTCTTCATAGTTTGCTTTGCCAAAGGCCCTAATCACACGAACCCCTGTCAGTCCTTCACGAAAAACTAAATTTAAACGGTCTGTTTTCTTTTGCATGCTTTTAAATAACGGAACCGCTAAAAACATGATACCTCCCACTAAAACAGCCATAATTGGTAAAACATATAGAAAAATTTTCGTTAATTGTGGGTCCTTGTTATACGCCATAAAACTTGCACCAATTAACGTTAAAGGTGCGTTAATCATTAAACGTAAAAACATTTGCATAACCATTTGAATCTGATTGACATCATTGGTTGTTCGTGTAATTAGCGAAGCTGTCCCAAATTTGTCAAATTCATTATTAGAAAAATTTTCAACTTTTCGATAAATATCGGTCCGTAATTTTTTACCTAAACTTTGTGATTCTTTGGTGGCAAAAAAGGTATTTCCAATAGAAGCGACAATGCTAATCAAAGAAAAGCCTAACATGACAACTCCTGTACTCCAAATATAGTTAATATCTCCTTTAGCGACACCGTCATTAATGATATTAGATGTTAATGTGGGCAGATATAAATCTGCGATAATTTGCACGATCATAAATAAAACCGCTGCAAAGACCGACCATAACGACATCCGTTTGACTAGTTTAATCAACTAACTTCTCCTCCTTTTTGCTACTTATAAGCGCCATTTTTCAACCAATTTAATTTCATTTTTAATTGTTTGACTGCTTCAGTTGAATCATAGGCAGTATTCTCTCTTTGTTGACGATACCCATCAACAATTGTTGAGAAAACGGCATGCATCGCCGTCTGCATGAACCATGTGAATTCTTTTGGCGTTTCAATGGTTAATTTCGAACGATCGATTATTTGATAAAGATGTTCTGCATAGGCAGCATGGCCTTTTCTTCCTCTATGCTTATGACAGTGCTGTTTCCTATTTTTTTCCTCTTCCCCAGTCGCTAAATTATCCGTCACCCGACGTGAAGCACGATAGTCCATGTTGACAAATAAATTCCGATAGAAAGAAGCATTCTCTCCAGTTAGCACTTCGACAATCATTTTGGAGAAATAGACATCCATGGCTTCGATTAAATCACCATTTTCTGCAATAATTTGTTTCTCTAAATCTCGTTCACTATTTTTTCTTAATGTCGCAAAGTAATAAAAATACAAATCTTCTTTGTTCTCAAAATATTGATAAAAGCTACCGCGTGGAATTTCCGCTAATTTAACAATATTTGCAATTGACGCTTCTTGTAAAGAATGGCGCGAAAATTCAATTTGCGCAGCATCTAATAAGCGTTGTTGCTTTTCTTCTGGCAAATGAAAAAACGTATTCGTAGGCATATTTGTGTTCCTCCCTTTTATGACACATTGTCATATGACACCATGTCATTATAGCACTCTCTATTCAGAATGCAAGTTTTTTACAAAAAAAATCAAGCACCCAGCAAGACAAAATTAATGTTAGATTCTGTCTCACCAGTTGCTTGATTAATAATAGTGTTTGATGCATTCTTGTAACAAGCCAGCGACCTCTTTTATAGGTCCATTGGCATCTATTCGTTGATAATTAGGATATTGTTCCAATTGGTTTTTGATAAGAATTTCTTGATCATAAAGGTTTAAACGTTCTTCAATAATTTTAGGATCAGATTCTCGTTGCTTTAAACGTTGATAAATATTTTCTTTTGAAACGTCAAAAAAAACTGGAATGACGGACTCGCCAAAACGCTCAAAGACCGCTTGAAAGCCTGGAAAAGTTAACGCATTATAGGCTGGATGCTCTTTCGTTGTTTCAACGATGGCATCTACACCGACACCGTAATAGTTTCCATGGTAAAAATCATACTCCACTAACTGATTGGTTTCAATCAAGGTTTGAAAACTTGCTTTTGTTTCAAAATAGTAATCCACACCATCCACTTCATCCAATCGTTTTTTCCTCGTAGTATGCGAGATAACTTTATAGTTTTTCGGAAAAACCTTACTTGTAATTGCGGTCTTGCCAGAACCACTCGGACCCATAATAACAAAAAATGGATGTTGTAATTGCTTAATCATTAGAAACGCTCCTCTCAGTTGTTTCTATTATAACGTATTGTGCACTATTTTGAAAAATTGACAAAAAAGAGCTTGGGCCAAAAATCACTTTGGATTTTTGGCCCAAGCTTAACAATTAATAAACGGCGGGAACAGAAGCAACAACCTACTACGCTTATCTTGTTTTGTTTAATTACAATAACTAGTCTAAGTTTTGTCCATTAGTTTCAATAACTTGTTTGTACCAATTAAACGATTTTTTTTCATAACGGTTTTTAGTACCATTTCCTTCATCGTCTAAATCAACGTAAATAAACCCATACCGTTTACTCATTTCACCTGTGGAAGCACTGACTAAATCAATACAGCCCCACGGCGTATAGCCCATTAAATCGACGCCGTCTGCAACTGCTTCTGCCATTGCTTCAATATGACGACGTAAATAATCAATCCGATAGTCGTCTGCCACATAGAAATTTTCGTCTACTTTATCAATTGCACCTAATCCGTTTTCCACAATAAATAAAGGTTTTTGATAACGATTATATAATTCATTTAGGGCGATTCGTAAGCCTTCGGGATCAATTTGCCAACCCCATTCACTTGCTTCTAAGAAGGGATTTTTAACGCCGCCTAAAAGATTCCCATTTGCTGTATCGTTGGTAGTACCAGTAACATCGACAGCAGTCGACATATAATAACTAAAGCCAATGTAATCCACTGGGTATTCTTTTAATAATTCTAAATCTCCTTCTTCAATAACTAAGTCTTTCACAGCATATTTTTGATACATGCGTTCTGCGTATGCTGGATATTCACCACGAACTTGAACATCTGTACAATAATAATTAAACTCTTGGTTTTCAATCATTGTAGCAACTTGATTGACTGGATTCGAATCAATGCCATACGTTGTTGCATAAATAATCATACATCCAATTTTTAATTCTGGATTTAATTCATGGCCAATTTTTACAGCTTTACTACTTGCAACAAATTGATTATGCCATGCTTGGAAAATGTTTTGATAATCATTGGCTCCATTGCTTTTTACCAATCCTTGACTAAGTGCTGGGAAATGAAAAGCTGAATTAATTTCATTGAATGTCATCCAATAGTTAACTTTTTGGTGGTAACGTGTTAAAACAGTTTCCGCAAAACGTTCATAAAAGTCAACTAATTGACGATTTTTCCACCCGCCGTATTCTTTCGCTAAATGCAGTGGCATTTCATAATGAGAAATCGTAATTACTGGTTCAATGTTATAGCTTAAACATTCATCGATAACCGCATCATAAAATTTCAAGCCGGCTTCATTCGGTTGTGTTTCATCTCCTTGTGGAAAAATACGCGACCACGCAATTGAAAAGCGATAACATTTGAAGCCCATTTTAGCAAACAACGCAATGTCCTCTTTAAAGCGATCATAGTGATCAATTCCTGTATGATTAGGGTAGCGATATTTCGTTTCGTCAATCGTCCAATCAAACGCTTCATCTCCTAAAATAGCGAAACGTTGTTTTCCTCCAGGCATCGCATCTGCCACAGATAACCCTTTACCATCGGCTAAGTAAGCCCCTTCTAATTGATTGGCTGCGGTCGCACCGCCCCATAAAAATCCTTTTGGAAATTTTGTCGTTGTTGTCATACTTGTTCCTCCTCCAATTGTCTTTTATTTAATAATGGCTAAAAAGTCTTCACCATGTAACACGTCTGTTTGGTTCATATCCAAAACATCTAAATAATCATTCGTATTCGTTACCACAATCGGTGTAACTACTGGATAACCAGCTTCTTTAATGGCAGCAATATCAAAAGTAACCAGCAAATCTCCTTTTTTAACAGAATCACCTTGTTTCACTGATAATTCAAAGCCTTTACCATCTAATTCGACCGTATCCATGCCAATATGCATTAATAATTCAACGCCCTCTGTTGTCGTCAAGCCAACAGCATGTCCTGTCGGAAATAATGTGGTGATTTCACCATCTGCGGGTGCATACAGTTTGCCTTCAGTCGGCTCAATTGCAACACCTTTTCCTAAAGCACCTGAAGCAAAAACAGGGTCTTGTACTTTTTCTAGCGGTAAAATTTCACCTTGAAGTGGACTTGCTAAAATAATTTTGTCTTCTTGATTCGTTTTTACAGGTGCCACCATCTTATCAGTTTCTGTTTTTTCAGTTGCTGTTTCTGGATTAGGTTGATCTTCAAAACGTAAGACAAACGTTAAGACAAACGCAATGATAAAAGCAATTCCGGCACCAATTGCACCAGTAATCATCGGTGCAGTATCTTTTGTCTCTGCAGGAATAAACCCAGGTAAGCTCAACATACTAACCAAGCCAAACGTAAAGTTTTTCACGTGATTCATAGCTACAAATGCACCACCGATACCGCCACCAATACAAGCTGCAATAAATGGTTTTTTCAATGGTAAAGTCACGCCATATACAGTTGGTTCAGTAATTCCAAAAATAGTCGTAATACTTGAAGACAAAGCCAAACCTTTTAGTTTCACATTTTTTGTTAGGAAAAAGACAGCTAAAGCAGCCCCGCCTTGTGCAATAACGGCTGGTAATAACATTGGTACCATCGTATCGCCACCTTGTGTTAAGTTTAACATCATAATTGGTACAAAGCCCCAATGCATACCAAACATTACCAAGACTTGCCACAACGAACCCATTAATAACCCTGCGATAATTGGACTAAAAGCGTAAATTGCGTTGTATCCTTGTCCCAACCAATCGCCGATGACCGTCCCGATAGGACCAATAGCTAAGAAGGTAACAGGTGCCATAATAAGGAAAACAGCTAACGGAACGCAGATAATTTGTAGAAAACTCGGAATTACTTTTTTGAAGAAACGTTCCACATAACTTTGTGCAAAAACAGCCAAAATAATTGGTAAAACCGAAGAAGTATAGCCACTTGGCCCAATAATCACTGGAAGACCAGCAAAGCTAATTGTTTTGCCTGCTAAAGCAGTAATGCTGGGATGAACTAAGGCCATCGCCAAAGCAACCGCTAAAAAGGGATTAGTATTGAATTTTTTAGCAGCCGTAAACGCTAACATAATTGGTAAGAAAGTAAATAAACCATCTGCAATCGAAAAGAGAACAAGATATACGCCTGAAGTGTCAGCTAACCAGCCCATAGTTACAGCCAATGTTAAGAAGCCTTTTAGAACCCCAGCGCCGGCCATTGCACCTAAAAACGGTGTAAAAATAGAAGAAATAATATCAATTAAACGGTTAAAGATATTTCCGCCACTTTCTTTTTCTATATTATCAGAATCATTACCTAGTCCACTGTTGGCCATCAAATCCTTATAGACATCACTAACGTGACTGCCAATAACCACTTGATATTGTCCTGCACTTTGAACTACCTGAATAACATCTGGGTCAGCATTCAATGCAGCTGTATCTGCTTTATTTTCATCTTTTAATTTAAAACGTAAGCGTGTAGCACAGTGAACAACACTATTAACGTTGCCTTCGCCCCCAACAGCTTTTAACACACGTGCTGCAATTTCTTGATTTTTACTCATCTCTAGATCCTCATTTCCATTAATTTTTAATATCAAAAAAACCTACATTGAAAAAGAGCCAGATCCTTCTCTTCACAGCTGCGCAGTCTGCGAAAATCGTTATCGGTTTTTTCAATCTAGGTTTTGCCTGCATTATCAGTAACAATCCGCGATTATTGGTTGTTATGCTTTTTTATCATTGACCACTCTTTGGATATGAATGGTTAAATAAATCATTTCCGCTTGATCAATTGGTCGATCATAGCTTTTTAATAAATACTCATTAATACGTTGGACCGCTTGAAACGCCTTAGGATACTTTCCTTGGACCAAAGCAAAAAGAAATTCGTCCTCCTCATCATGCGCTTCTTGTTTTAAATAACGTTGCGCAAAATATTGAAGATGTGTAACAATTCGTTGATAGTTCAATGAATCTTCATCAAACACCTGTCCAAAGTAGCGACTAATAATCGTTAAAATATCACGAACCATCTTGGTTGCTTCCATGGTAACTTCCATATTGCCATTTCCTTGTTCAGCATTCACAATATGAAAAGCAATGAAGCCCGCTTCATTTTCTGAAAATTGAACCCCTAGCTTTTCAGCAATAATCGCTAATGCTTGCTTTGCGATTTCAAATTCTTTAGGATAAAATTTGCGTGTTTCGAATACAAGAGGATTCGGAATATCAATTCCTTCTTTGGCTCGAAGTAACGCATAGTGAATATGATCCGTTAAAGTTAAATAAATATTTGATGAAAGCTCAATCGCTAGCGTTGTTTCTGCTAAATCAACGATTTGTTTGACGACTTCTACTTCTTTGGTGGGGACGTCTTCAAACAGCTGCTGGAATTGCCCTGCCATAGCGGAGTCCTTTAACACGAATTCCTTTTCAACATAATCTGGATTGATCGTGTCTCCAATCTTCTTTTGAAAGGCTAAGCCGCGTCCCATATAAACAATTTCTTCGCCTTGCTCATTTCTTGAAAGCACGACATTATTATTTAAAACTTTTTCAATCCTCATGATGAATGCAACCTCACTTTTTTATAAAAAAAGCCCAGAATCCCTCCACTGATTGTGTTAATGGAAGACTCTGGTTTTGCCTGCAAAGCAGTAACAATCCTTATTTACAAAGTAATAATAGCATGCTTTTTTTTAATATGCAAGCCTTTCCAAAAAAATATTTTTATTTATTTTTTACTCTGTTGATCCATTTTAAAAAAAAGTTTACTAAAAGTAAAAAAAAGACTTGCTTTCTCTTACTTTTTATTAGTAAAATAGAGATGTTGAATTTTTAAACTATTTATTTTAAGGAGATTACACAATGTCAAAATTATTAGTTGTTAAAGCACATCCATTAACAAAAGAAGAATCACGCTCAGTTCGTGCGTTAGAAACATTTTTAGCTTCATACCGTGAAACAAATCCATCAGACGAAATCGAAATTTTAGATGTTTATGCACCAGAAACAAACATGCCGGAAATCGATGAAGAATTATTATCTGCTTGGGGTGCACTTCGCGCTGGCGCAGCATTTGAAACATTAAGCGAAAACCAACAACAAAAAGTGGCTCGTTTTAATGAATTAACTGATCAATTTTTATCTGCAGACAAAGTAGTAATTGCTAATCCAATGTGGAACTTAAACGTACCGACACGCTTAAAAGCTTGGGTAGATACAATCAACGTTGCTGGAAAAACATTCCAATATACTGCAGAAGGACCAAAACCTCTAACAAGTGGTAAAAAAGCCTTACACATCCAATCAAATGGCGGCTTCTACGAAGGAAAAGATTTTGCTTCTCAATACATTAAAGCGATTCTAAACTTTATTGGCGTTGATCAAGTTGACGGATTATTCATCGAAGGAATCGATCATTTCCCTGATCGTGCGGAAGAACTTTTAAATACTGCCATGACCAAAGCAACTGAATACGGTAAAACATTCTAAATTTTCCGAGTGATTTACATCAAAAAGAGACAAGCAGTTCATTCACTGCTTGTCTCTTTTGTTACGTAGATTCTTGTTGATCTGGCTTATCTTCATCATACAAACCGGAAACAATTTGGTACCACTCAAAAATGTGTGTAATTATCACCTTAGCTGCGGCATAAACAGGAATTCCTAAAATCACCCCGACAATCCCAAATAGTTTACCAGACGTTAATAAAACAACCAAAATGGTGACTGGATGAATGGATAACTGACTGCCTAGGACAAGTGGTGAAATAAACCGACCTTCGACCGTTTGCTCAATGGCAAAAACAATCAAGACTTTAATTAACAAAGCTGGCCCGCTGACAATTCCTAAAAAGACTGCTGGAATCATGGCTAAAAATGACCCTAAATAAGGGATTAAATTTAAAAAGCCTGCTGCAATACCTAAAGTGACTGCATAATCTAAGCCAATGACAGAAAAACCAATCATAAACATAATTGCCACTGCGAAAGCGACAGTTAACTGTCCTCTAATATAAGAAGAGACTTGATCATTGACTTCTGCAAGAACTTTTAAGGTTGGTTTACGCATCTTCACTGGTAAAAACTTCATTAAATATGGCGCTAAGTTTTTGCCATCTTTCAGTAAATAAAATAGAATAAAGGGCATCGTAATGATGGCGACAAAGATCGTAGCCACCGCCCCAAAGAAATTACCAATTCCTTGTACTGTGAACGTTGAGACGTTTTTAATGATGGTACCTAACGAACTGACAACTTTATCGCCTGCCGCTTCAAGTTGTTCTCTAAATTGCGCGAAAAGTGGATCACTTAATATTTCCTGCGATTTTTGATCAATTGTATCAATATATTGAGGAAAATGATTCACAAAGCTGACAGATTGCTCACGAATTTTAGGAACGATTACAATACCACCCCAAATGAGTAGTGCCACAATTAAAATAAATAGGCCGATAATACTCCAGACACGTGAGATTTGTTTTTTCTCTAAATAATCGACAATCGGATTTAATAAATAATATAAAATCCCCGCCATAATTACTGGTAAGCCGACAACGCCGAAAAACTGCCAGACGGGCTTAAATAAATAAGAAACTTTCGTAAAAGTTAGAATAATTAACAGCACCAATAAGACAATCAGTAAGGCTGTTACTACTTGATTATTTAAAAACCAACGCCAAAACCAAGACAGGCGTTTATCAGTCGTTTGTTTTTTATCCATTGATTCACGCTCCATTTACTAAATAATCAATTGTTGTTCCAATGGTTATCTTTGGTAACTGATGGGGCGTTAAATAAACACCATTTCGGATAACATCATCCTCATCGGTGGGTGCATCAGCAAAGATTAAAGTGCTGTGAGCGATACTTTGCAAGTTACTATTGGCAAAAGAACCCACTTTTGTGATTGTATAGTTTGTATCGCCAATTTTCAGATGATCTCCTTCTGCCAAGGTAACTTGGTCTTTTTCTGGGAATGATTGAATAACTGCATGTTGCTTCAAGGTATCGGTAGCAGTTTCTCCAAAAAGAATAATCATTTTTTCTGAATCATCGATTGCATGTTTGCCTATTTCTGTTACGGTTGCTTGCATCTTCCATCCCACTCCTTCATTATCTTACTTCTATTATTATAGCATAGAATAAAATAGATATTCAGGAAAAAGAAAAGACGATGAACAATCGTCAATTGACTTCTGTTCACCGCCTTAAAATAAGTTTTTATTTAAAGAAGTTCATAATATGAGTCCAAATTTTTTCATCAAAGACATCCATTGGATTCCCATTTCCAATCAAACCATAACCAATCATTGTTCCCACAACAAATAAGATAATGACTAACGAAATGACCACTAGAATTTTCAATAATGTTACTAAAATATAACGAAATGAACTCATACGTTTGACTCCTTTAGATTACTGTCGTTGCTTGTTTTTCTTCAATTTTTTCATCATTGACACGTTCAACGTTCGCGCCTAATTTTTGAAGTTTTTTATGGAACTCATAATAGCCACGATCTAAATATTTCAAATTAGAGACACGTGTAATGCCATTTGCACGTAACCCTACTAAAATCAATGCGGCAGCTGCCCGTAAATCAGTGGCTTCCACTGCTGCTCCTTGTAACTCGTTGCCACCATTAATAACGGCAATGTTGCCGTCAATTTTTAAGTCAGCGTTCATTCGACGCATTTCCTCTAAGTGTTGGTAACGATTTTCAAAGACTGTTTCTGTCACGATGCTTGTTCCTTCAGCAAACATTTGGATCGCTGTCATTTGCGCTTGCATGTCTGTTGGGAAACCAGGATGCGGCATTGTCTTAACATCTGTTGGTTTTAGATGTTTTGGTCCAATTACACGGATGCCATTTTCTTCTTCTTCAATGATTGCACCCATTTCAGTTAATTTAGAAATTAGCGGACGATTATGTTCAGAAATTGCTTCTTCAATTAAAACATTGCCCTCAGTCATTGCTGCAGCTACCATGAACGTACCTGCTTCAATTCGATCTTGAACGATTGAATGCTCTACAGCATGTAATTTATCGACGCCTTCGATACGCATCGTTTCTGTCCCAGCACCGATAACATTGGCACCCATTTTGTTTAAAATGTTTGCTAAGTCAACGATTTCAGGTTCACGAGCAACGTTTTCAATGATAGTTGTTCCTTTCGCACGAACAGCAGCCATCATAATGTTTTGCGTAGCGCCGACACTTGGGAAGTCTAAGTAAATAGTGTTACCGATTAGTTCATCCGCAATTGCTTCAATATAACCATTTTTTTGGATGATTTTTGCACCTAATGCTTGGAAGCCTTTTAAGTGTAAATCAATTGGTCGTTTGCCAATGGCACAGCCGCCTGGCATTGCCACTTTGGCATGGCCATTACGAGCCAATAAAGGTCCCATTACAACGATAGAAGCACGCATTTTACTAACGTACTCATAGTTTGCTTCGATTCCTAAAGGTTGTGTTGCGTCTATTGTTACTTCATTCGCGTCTTCATCAAAATCAATGGCTACATTCAAATGCTTAATTACTTGATTCATTGTAAATACATCAGATAAAATTGGTACATTTTTTAAAGTAGTAACGCCTTCTTCAGCTAAAAGAGTAGCTGCTAAAATTGGTAAAACAGCGTTTTTGGCGCCTTCAATTTTTACAGTTCCTTCTAATTTTGTATTACCACCATGAACAATAATTTGTTCCATTTTGTTCCCCCCAAAAAAATGAGAATAGGTATTCCTATTCAAAATCTTTACTATTATACCATTATTCAACTAAAAATTGTACCTTTTTTTATTTTTCAATTTTTAAGGAAAATACACAATGAAAAGATTTCGACAAAGTGCAATCAATTCTAAAGCAAACGAGCTAACTGTGTATCCGATAGCGATGGCGAAAAATACCATCAACATTCTGATTTGCGGTGTAAATTGGGTTTTGAAAAATTGCTCAATACGCAATGATTGCAACGCCCAAAAACTTATGTAAATGAACATAAGATGACTAACGATTCGAACAATAGCATCTACTCCATAGTATTGCATAAGGAGCCTCCTTTTTTCTAACGTAGGAACATTTTATCACAAAATAATAAAAACCGATAATTAATCCACTTGAAATGCCAAAATTTGACACTATTTATTAAAAAATACGAAGAAATAGAGTTTAAAGCACCTGACTCAATAGCAAGCGCCTTAAACTCTACAAAAGTGACTGAATCCTTCAGCCTTTTTTACCCATGTTTCGATACATTGATCCGGTTGATTGCACGATGCAAAGCAACAGTCGCACGACGTAGTTGATCGCGGTCGTCTTTTGCTTTGGCTTCTTCAATTAAACGCTCTGCTCGTTGTTTTGCTCGTTCAGCACGAGGTACATCGATATCTCGTTCACGTTCGGCACTATCGGCAATAATAGAAACGACATTATCACGGACTTCCATGATACCACCATTTACAGCTACCCAGTCAACATGTGTATCTGAATCGGTCCGTTTGATGCGGACTTCATCAATCGCTAGCGGAACGATGATTGGCGCATGTTTTGGTAAAATACCAATTTCACCATCTGTTGTTTTCGCCACAACGATTTTTGCATGGTGGTCATAAACTAGACCATTAGGCGTTACTACATTCACAGTAAGACTATCCATTGTGTTTGCCGCCTTTCTAGTAGTTTAATTGTTTCGCTTTTTCGATGGCATCTTCAATTTTACCGACACTACGGAAGGCTTCTTCTGGCAGATTGTCATGTTTACCTTCAAGAATTTCTTTAAAGCCACGAACTGTTTCCGCAACTGGTACATAAGAACCAGGTTGACCTGTAAATTGTTCAGCAACGTTAAAGTTTTGAGATAAGAAGAATTGAACACGGCGTGCGCGACCAACAAGTACTTTTTCGTCATCTGATAATTCGTCCATCCCTAAAATAGCGATGATATCTTGTAATTCACGGTAACGTTGTAAAATATGTTGCACTTCGGTAGCCACTTCGTAGTGTTCTTCTCCAACAATTTCAGGAGCCAAGGCACTAGAAGATGAAGCTAACGGATCTACCGCTGGATAAATCCCTTGTTCGGTTAATTTACGTTCCAAGTTAGTTGTTGCATCCAAATGGGCAAACGCTGTTGCTGGCGCTGGATCGGTATAGTCATCGGCTGGAACATAGATTGCTTGAATAGAGGTAATTGATCCTTTTTTCGTTGAAGTAATCCGTTCTTGTAATTGTCCCATTTCAGTCGCTAAGGTTGGTTGGTAACCAACGGCTGACGGCATCCGACCTAAAAGGGCAGAAACTTCTGAACCGGCTTGGGTGAAACGGAAAATGTTATCAATAAATAATAGCACGTCTTGTCCTTCCACATCACGGAAATATTCAGCAATCGTTAACCCAGTTAAGGCCACACGCATCCGTGCACCTGGTGGTTCGTTCATTTGACCAAAAACCATGGCTGTTTTTTCAATAACGCCTGAATCTTTCATTTCATAGTACAGGTCGTTCCCTTCACGTGTCCGTTCACCAACACCAGTAAAGACGGAAATCCCTCCATGTTCTTGGGCAATATTATGAATTAATTCTTGAATTAAGACGGTTTTACCAACACCGGCACCACCGAAAAGTCCGACTTT
This sequence comes from Enterococcus sp. DIV2385, assembly GCF_051711925.1. Taxonomy (NCBI): domain Bacteria; kingdom Bacillati; phylum Bacillota; class Bacilli; order Lactobacillales; family Enterococcaceae; genus Enterococcus; species Enterococcus sp. DIV2385. The sequence continues at coordinate 2,107,380 of NZ_JBIONV010000001.1, forward strand.
ACCACCTTTTAGATAAGGTGCTAATAAGTCAATAACTTTAATCCCTGTTTCTAAAATTTCATTACTGGTACTTAATTCATCAAATGCTGGCGCTTTTTTATGAATCCCACTACGTTCAGCATCTGCAGGGAATGGCGCTTCTAAGTCAATTGTGTCTCCTAAAACGTTAAACACACGACCTAATGTATCTTTACCAACAGGAACTGAAATTGATTTTCCTGTATCGATAACTTCCATTCCACGTTGTAAACCATCTGTCGATTCCATGGCGATAGAACGAATCACTCCATCACCTAGTTCTAAAGCGACTTCAAGTACTACTTTTTGTTTTGCTTCGCCATTTTTATAAACGACTAAAGCGTTGTTAATATCGGGTAAGGATTGATCTAATGAAAATTCCACGTCAACAACGGGACCGATTACTTGAACAATCTTTCCTGAACTCATAATTTCTTTCCTCCAGTCTTCATAAAGTCACACGCTTTGAACGTTTTTATAAACGTTCAAACGTAAGACTAGATTATTCTAGTGCAGCTGCACCAGCAACAATTTCTGTAATTTCTTGGGTAATCGCCCCTTGACGAGCACGGTTATAAGAAATTGTTAAATCGCTAATAATATTTTGCGCATTGTCAGTGGCTGTTTTCATGGCGGTCATCCCAGCAGCATGTTCTGCTGTTTTCGCATCAATGATCGCCCCATAAATTAAGCTTTCTGCATATTGTGGTAATAATTGATCCAAGATTGCTTCAGGTGAAGGCTCTAAAAGATATTCTTGTTCGTAAGAGGTCGCCTCTGATGGATCTAAATCAGTAATTGGCAACATTTTTTCCACACGAAACTGACTCGTTAGTGAGTTAACGTGGTGATTATAACAAACATACAATTCATCAAACACTTCGTTTTGGTACATAGTCGTTGCCGTTGTCACAATCTTACGGACTTCTTCAAACGTTGGTTGATCCGTTAAGCCTCTTAGCTCATAGGAAACATCGATTCCGCGTGCTTTAAAGAAATCCGCCCCTGTACCACCAATGGCGATTAAGGCATATTCTTTATTAGAATCATGGTCTTCTTGAATCATACTCATGGTTTGTTTTAAGATTGAGCTATTGTAGCCACCAACTAACCCTTTGTCAGAAGTGATAACGATATAGCCTGTTTTTTTGACAGGTCGTTGTGCTAACATCACATGATAGTTCCCTTCACTAAGAGAAGATTGTTCTGTTTCACGTAATTCACTTAACTGAGCAGCTACTAAATGCGTAACGACACTACGAATTTTTGAAGAATATTCTTGAAAGCTTTTAGAGGCGCCTTCTGACTTGGTCAATTTGGCTGCAGAAACCATTTGCATCGCTTTGGTAATTTGGCTTGTCTTTTTTGTTGATGCAATGCGTTGTTTGATTTCGTTTAATGAAGCACCCAATGTTGCTCACCTCTCTTATGCGTTATCGATTTTTTCTAAAGCTTCTTTGGCTGAATCTCCGCTGTTGTTTGCCGCTGCAAACATTTCAGAAAACTCTGTAATCGCTGCATCTAATGCATCAGTATCTGGTAAGTCTTTCGTTGTACGAATGGTTTCCAATAAGTCTGCATGTTTGCCATCAAAATAATCGAATAAATCTTGTTCAAAGTGTAAAATTTTATCTACGCTCACGCTATCTAAAAAGCCGTGTGTTAACGCATATAAAATTAAGACTTGTTTTTCTACAGGCAGTGGCGCATGTAGTTTTTGTTTTAAAATTTCTACCGTACGACGACCACGGTTTAATTTAGCTTGTGTTGCCGCATCTAAATCAGAGCCAAATTGTGTAAAGGCTTCTAACTCACGGTAACTAGCTAAGTCTAAACGAAGCGTTCCGGCAACTTTTTTCATTGCTTTGATTTGCGCTGATCCTCCGACACGAGAAACAGATAACCCAGCATCAACGGCTGGACGAGTGCCTGCATAGAACAAGTCGCTTTCTAAGAAAATTTGTCCATCAGTGATTGAAATAACGTTTGTTGGAATATAAGCAGAAATATCGCCTGCTTGTGTTTCAACGAATGGTAAGGCTGTCATTGAACCGCCACCTAATTCATCACTTAATTTAGCTGCACGTTCTAACAAACGTGAGTGTAAATAGAAGACATCCCCTGGATAAGCTTCACGACCTGGTGGACGGCGTAATAGTAGAGAAAGTTCACGATAAGCCACGGCTTGTTTTGATAAGTCATCAAAAATAATTAAGACATGTTTGCCGTTATACATGAATTCTTCACCCATTGCAGTTCCTGCATATGGTGCAATGTAAAGTAATGGTGCTGGTTGTGAAGCCCCTGCAGTCACAACGATTGTATAATCTAAGGCACCAAATTTACGAAGTGTCTCTACTTGGTTACGAACAGTAGATTCTTTTTGACCAATCGCTACATAAATACAAATTACATCTTGTCCTTTTTGGTTAATAATTGTATCAATTGCAATCGATGTTTTCCCTGTTTTACGGTCTCCAATAACTAATTCCCGTTGTCCACGACCAATTGGTACTAGGGCATCAATGGCTTTTAAGCCAGTTTGCATTGGTTCAGCAACAGATTGACGTTGCATAACACCGGGAGCTGTTGCTTCCACAGGACGTGTTTTGTCTGTTTTAATTTCGCCTAAACCATCTAATGGTTGACCTAATGGATTAACAACACGGCCAATCAAAGCTTCCCCAACGGGTACTTCCATGATTTTGCCTGTGCGTTGTACTTTATCTCCTTCACGAATGGTTTCAAAATCGCCAAGGATAATAATCCCTACATCATTTGTTTCTAAGTTTTGTGCCATTCCGTATGAACCGTTTGAAAACTCAACAAGTTCTCCACTCATGGCATTTTCTAAACCGTGGGCGCGGGCAATTCCGTCACCGACGTAAGTGACTGTTCCAACTTCTTCAACAGCAAGCTGTTGTTGATAGTTTTCGATTTGTTCTTTGATCAAGGCACTGATTTCTTCTGCTTTGATAGCCATTCAATTCACCTCTTTGTAGTCCTAAAGATTATTTTAATAACTTCTGCTGCATATGTTCTAATTGTTTGCGGATGCTGCCATCGATTACTTGATGGTTTGCTTCAATAACCACTCCGCCGACAATTGACGGGTCAATTAAATTGACTAAATGCGCTTGTTCATACCCTAATAATTGGGCAGCTTTTTCTTCCATTGCTTGATGTTGTTCTTTTGATAAAGGAATGGCTGTTGTCACTGAACCCAAAATTAGTCCTTGGTGCTCATCATAACGTCGTTCATATTCATCAATCATCAAGAGCAGATCGTACATGCGACGATATTCGTAAACCACTCGCAAAAAGTTTTGCATCATTTCACTAAAACCTGTTACTAGTTTTTCCATGATGCTGTCTTTTTCATAAGGTTCTAAGCGATCATCACTTAAAATATCGCCAATACCAGGTACTTGGTGATAGACTTCGCGAAGCGTCAATAATTCTTGATAAATTGCTTCAGCTTGGTTCTTTTCAACTGCCAACTCAAACAAAGCCTTGCCGTAGCGTTTACCAACTGTATATTTATCTAGTTTCATTTGCTTTACCTAAACTTTCAATATAAGAATCAATCAATGCTTCATGTGCATCTGGTGTTAATTCTTTATTTAAAATTTTGGCTGCAATTTGAAGAGAAAGATCTGCCACTTCATTTTTTACTGAAGACAATGCTTCTTCACGTTCTTGAGAAATATCTGTCCGAGCTTTTTCGCGTAAGCGAGTAACTTCCGCAGTTGTTTCTTTTAATGTTTTTTGGCGAGTCTGTTCTCCACTTTCTTTCGCGTTTTTAATAATTTCAGCTGCTTCTGATCTGGAAGAAAGTAATTGTTGTTGACGTTCTTTTTCCATTTTCGCTGCTGCTACGCGAGATTGTTCTGCAGAGTCTAAATCGTTGGCAATTTTTTCTTCACGTTGTGTCAAAATATCTACGATTGCTCCCCATGCATATTTCTTTAATAAGAGCATCAAGATTAAAAATGCACCACTGACAACAATCATCGTGCCTAGTGTGGTACTAGGAGCCGTTTCACCGACTACCAATGTAGTAAGTAGCATGAAGTCTCAACTTCCTTTCCTGCAAAAATCGATTTAGCTTCTTCAACTGCTTTAACACCAGCTATTGAAAAGGCTAAAGATAGAAGAAAGCAGTGACGGTCCCGATAATAATCAGCGTCCTGCCTCCATTTTATTGCTTATCTGAATAAAAGTAATAAAGAAACAACGACACCTAAAATTGGCACAGCTTCGATTAAAGCGACCCCGATAAACATTGTTGTTCTTAATTGACCAGACATTTCTGGTTGACGAGTCATTGACTCGATTGTTTTTGAAATAACTTGTCCGTTACCGATAGCGGCTCCGATAGCTGAACCGAAAATTGCAATTGCTGCTGCGATAAAATTTAATCCTTCCATTGTGTAAAATCCTCCTAAAAGATAATTTTTGTCCTTCGTATTTCTTGATTATTCTTCTGTTTCAATTTTGTGTGACATATAAACCATTGAAAGTGTCACAAAGATAAACGCTTGGATACATCCAATAAAGATTGAGAATGCTACCCAAATCATTTCTAGCGGAATTGCTAGTGGGATAACCCATAATCCGACGCTTGCAACGGTTCCAGCAATTAAGCCCAATAGAACTTCGCCGGCAAAAATGTTTCCGTACAAACGCAAGCCTAATGTTAATAGATTCGTGAATTCTTCCATTAATTTTACCGGTAGTAAGAAACCAACGGGTCTTAAATAACTATTAACTAGATAGCCTTTAAAACCAAAGCGTTTCATACCAAAGAAGTGTGTTAAGACAATCATCATCATCGCTAACGTTAAGGTTACGATTGGATCGGCGGTTGGACTTTTCCAAACGCTGAGATCGTCGCCCACAACGATTTTTGTAACGAGACCCAAGATGTTTGAAACAAGTACAAACATGAAAAGGGTAAACGCCATTAAATGAAAATTGCTCACTTCTTTACGAGGTAAATTGTCTGTAATGATTCCACGAATAAAATCCACTAACCATTCGATGACCGTTTGTTTGCCTTTAGGTCGTAGCTTCATATTTCTCGTACAAGCATAGACAAAGGCGAAAACAATGATACACGTCAACAGCACCATCAAAACAATGGTTCCATCAAACCAAATTGGTCCGATATTGAAGAGTAATTTCTTCTCTTCCAAATCAATTCACCTCTTTTCCAACAATCTTTCAGAAGTTTCATCCTACTCCTGAGTGATAATCCCTGGCAAAGCTATCGTACCACCACTTGTTGATAATTTACAAATAGTTTACTTTTAAAATTTCATGTGTTGAAAATTGGTTGGAAAACCTTTTCCATAAACCAATCTAATGCAGGGTGGTACTGCTTTCCGAAGCGATTAAAAAACGAATCATTTACATTCATTTACTCAACACTTACCAGATTTTACACCTAATCCGAAGAAAGGCAAGCAAATATGCGAAAAAGAATAAATTTACATTTTTAACGTCGGTTATTTTTTAATGTTCGGCTGATTTGTCGGTCAACTTCCTTACGTTTCAAGTCTTCACGCTTGTCGTACTGCTTTTTCCCTTTAGCTAAACCAATCAAAACTTTGGCATAGCCGTCTTTAATATAGACCTTCAAAGGTACTAATGTGATACCTGTATTTTTGGTTTCGCCGATTAACTTATTAATTTGTTTTTTGTGTAATAATAATTTTCTGGTACGTAATGGGTCATGATTAAAAATATTGCCTTGTTCATATGGACTAATATGAACATTATACAAAAAGGCTTCTCCGTTTCGAATTCGTGCAAAACCATCTTTTAAATTGATACGACCATTTCGAATAGATTTGATTTCTGTTCCTTGTAAAACAAGACCTGCTTCAACCGTATCGATAATTGAATAATCATGTCTAGCTTTGCGGTTTTGTGCGATTAATTTTCCTTCCCCTTTTGGCATAAGCGACCTCCTCTACTTCTTCTTTTTTCCTTTTTTATTTTTTTGTTTCATTGCTTCTTTATAAAAAGGTTGTTTTTTGCCTTTGCCTTTTTTCTTATTTTTCTTTTTCTTACCATCAAATGATTCATCTTTTTTATTTCTTCGTTGATTATTTGAACGAGTTGAAGAATTGGCTTTACCTTTTTTACGTCCTTTTGGTCCTTCGACTGGCGCAACTTCTTCAGCTGAAATCAATTCAAAATCAACTTCTCTTGTTTCTGGATCAGCTTTTTCAACACGGATTTGAACTTTCTGACCAATTTTCAAAGTCATTCCCGTCCGTTCACCAACTAACGCCATATGATTTTCAATAAAGTGGAAATAATCTTGTTTTAAGTTGTTCACGTGAATTAAGCCTTCTATTGTATTAGGCAGTTCCACAAAGATACCAAATTTTGTGACTGAGCTGATAATCCCGTCATACGTTTCTCCCACTTTATCTACCATAAATTCGGCTTTCTTCATGGCGTCCACTTCACGCTCTGCATCAACTGCGCGACGTTCCATACTTGAACTATGATTGGCAATTTCTGGTAATGCTTCGTTCCATTTTTCTTGATTTTTTTCAGATTGATCTTGGCTATAGCTGCGAATCAAACGATGCACAATTAAATCTGGATAACGACGTATTGGTGAAGTAAAATGCGTATAATATTCAGCCGCCAACCCATAGTGTCCGTAGTTGTCTTCTGAGTATTTCGCTTGTTGCATACTTCTTAGCAACATCGTATTGATAACCACTTCTTCCGGCTTATTTTCAACTTGCTCTAAAACTTTTTGTAAATCTTTCGGTGAAATGTTTTCTTTTGTTCCTTTAACAAGAATGCCAAGTACTGCAGCAAAATCAAAGAAACGTTGCATTTTTTCTTCTTTTGGTTGTTCATGAATCCGATAAATAAATGGCAGTTTTAAGTCATGATAATGACGCGCCACAGTTTCATTCGCTGCCAACATAAAGGATTCAATTAATCGTTCACCCACGCCACGCGTGCGTAAAAGAATATCTTGGGGATGACCATTTTCATCAACTAGGACTTTGGCTTCACGATCTTCAAAAGAAATCGCACCACGGCGCATACGCATCTCTTCTAATATATGGTGCAGCTCGCCCATCTCTTTAAACATGGGAACTAGCTCTTTGTAGCGTTCTAACGTTTCAGGTTTTTGCTCTTCTAAAATTTCATTGACTGCTGTATAGGTCATTCGCTCCGTTGTTTGGATTACACTTTGGAAAATTTCATGCGAAATAACTTCTCCTTCTGGTGTAATTTCCATCTCACAACTCATGGTTAAACGTGGAACATGTGGGTTTAGCGAACAAATCCCATTTGATAATCGCTGCGGAATCATTGGCACAACTCGGTCTGTCAAATAGACACTTGTGCCGCGTTCATACGCTTCCATATCCAATTGGCTTCCTTCAGTTACATAATAAGAAACATCTGCAATATGCACCCCTAAAAAGAAATTGCCATTTGCTAACTTTTGTACCGTTACTGCATCATCTAAATCTTTCGCATCTTCTCCATCAATCGTCACAATCAACTGATCACGTAAATCCCGACGACCGACTAAATCGCTTTCTGCAATAGTTTCTGGTACTTGGTCCGCTTCAGCTAAAACTTCATCAGGAAATGCTGTGGGAATTCCATGAGCCACCACGATTGATAAAATATCCATTCCTGGATCATTTTTATGACCAATCACTTGTTTGACTAGTCCTTCCATACTCGTTGGATATTCTTGATCTGGATAATAGGTAATTTCAGCAATGACAATGCTACCATCTACTGGCTTAATCCCTTCAGGTGCAATTGATACAGTATACTGATTCAATTTCTTATCTTTGGGAATCATGTAGCCATACAGTCCCATTTCTGCCATTTCTTCTTCACTATATGCCACAAATTCTCCGACAACTTGGCTCACTGCTCGCTCTTTAATTTCTTTGACTTTACCTTCTGCGCCGCGATCTGAAAAAGGATCCGCATGTTGGATCACGTCGATTAAAACCGTGTCCCCATCCATTGCAAAGTTCGTTGCCTCTTTCGGAATATAAACATCTGGTTCTTCAGGATCGATGGTTACAAAACCAAAGCCTCGTTCATTTGCACGAAACGTTCCTTCTATTAATAAGTCTTTCATTGGTAACAGGACTTTGCCTTTTTTGTTGAAACTAACTGACTTTTCTCGTTCCATTTGTGCAATGGTTTGCACTAAAATTTTAAAATCTGAACTTTTTTCTAAATTCAAGCCTTGTGCAATTTCTTCCATTGAAAAGCTTTTCTTTTTTTGGCTTTCCATGAAATGTAAAATTTGCTCTTTAATTGTTTGTTTTGTCATTATTTCTCCTCATTCCAAGGTAGTGTTGCTAAAAATTGCACCACATCTTGCTCTAATTGTTTGTGTTCTCCACTCACCGTAATGACATGTCCGCTGTTTGGGTACCATTGTAAGGTCACACGTGCTTGTGTTAGCGCTTGGGCCGTTTGATAGACGCCCATTGGCTCAATCATTTCATCTTTGCCAGCTTGCGCTAAGAAAAGAGGTGCGTGGATTTTGTTTAGTTTGTCAGCCGTCTGACTAGCAATCGTTTCAATCGCTCCTAATTGTTGTTTGACTCGTTGCTCAATCGATTGCAACCGGCTTTGTTGTTCCTCTGCAGGAACTTCTGCGATTTTCATCACATTTTCTGCGTATAATACGAAATTTTCTGGGACTTTATTTTCGACAGGGTAGATCGGTGAACAGAAAAATCCACCACCAATTAATCCTGTTAATTGTTCCGTTAATGCATGCATACTGAAAATCCCGCCCATTGATAAACCAAAAATGGCAATTTCTTGGTAACCTCTTTCTCTCAAAAAAGCGACTGCTTCTTGTGTATCTTGCCACCATTGTTCCGTTGTTTGATCTAAAATATCTTCAGGAACTAGCGTGCCATGTCCTGAAAAATTAGGCGAATAGACAGTATAATTTTCTTTTTCTAAACGTCTGCTTAACATCCGTACATCATTACTGCTGCCAGAATAAGCGTGTAATAAAAGGACCGCCCGTTTTCCTTTTTCTGAAAATAACGGCTTCGGTAAATTGATTTTTTTTGCCACTTCGCTCACCTCAGCTTCATTCTATCATATTCTCAAAAGAAAACCTTCCGAAATGATAAGTTTCAAAGACTTTTTCAGAAAGAAAAAGAACAGAAAAATAAGTGTCCGCACTCATCTCTCTGTTCTAAACTTGTCATTTTAAAAGATTACGTACTTATTTTGAAGATAAGAACGCCAAAACAAATAATAAAATCATCCAAATTGCGCCAAGAACTGCTGTTGAGCGTTGCATAACAGCTTCAAAACCGCGCGCTTTTTGCTTCCCAAATAATTTATCTGCACCGCCAGTGAAGGCACTTGCTGCACTGTTTTGTTTGCTTGGTTGCATCATAACAGTAATGACGATTAAAACAGATAAAATGATGACCAACGTTAAGATTAGATTATACATGCGTTAATTCTCCTTTTTATACAAATATGCGAAATTCATCTACTTTAATGTAGCATATTTTATCTGTAAACACCAGTGAAATTTAATGTCTTTCCCTATTTGTCTCTAATAGCAACAGCCGCAAGTAGGAATCAGATTTCTACTTGCGGCTGTTGCTAGTTTCTTCTTTATTTTCTCAATACGTCTCCGTATTCAGGTTTAGTATCAAATTCTTTTTTGGCAAATGGACATAGCGGAATAATTTTTTTATGCTCTTTTCTCGCTTTTTCAACACCGGCTAAAACAAGTTTTTCAGCTAATTTTTGTCCACGATAAGTTGGATCAACAAACGTATGATCAATAATCATCATGCTTTCGCCAGCATCTGACCAAGTCATTTCACCAATTTCTTGGTTTTCATCGTTATATAGAGCAAAACGATTGTTTTCTTCTTTAATTTGCATATTCGTTCCCTGCTTTCCGAATATATTTTAGAGCACCACTTGGACATGAATCAACTACAATCATGTCATTTTCAACACTTCCGTTATCTGGAATAATCCATGGTTTCCGACCAACTTCAAAGACTTCTGGATTTCCACGAACACAATTACCAATATGTTCACAAATATCTTTATTATAAAAGATATCAATTCCTTCCCCAGTATATTTACGGTAGCCTTCTTTTAATAGTTGTTCTTCCGTGACTGGTTGCCCATCTATTTGGTTTCCTTTCATTGCACAATCTCTCCCCTGTAACTTATTAATATTAAAAACGTACCTTTATTTTACCACTAAGCTGGACATTCAGGCAATTAATTGTTCCACCTTACTTGCCAATTCGACGAGCACGCAAAGCAGATAAGATTGACACAGTGTCCACGACTTCTTGTAGCATAGCCCCGATTAGCGCCGGAATGATCCCGGTACTAGCAATTAGCATTAGTAAAACGCAAATAAAAATTCCGATTAATACAGATTGTTTGGCAATTTTCATGGTATCTTGGGCAATTTCGACCGCTTGGCTGACTTTACTTAAGTCATCTTTTAAAATAACAACGTCAGCAGTTTCACTAGCCGCAGTAGCTCCATGAGCGCCCATAGCAATACCTACGTCTGCAGCGGCAAGCGAAGGTGCATCATTTACACCATCTCCTACCATGATGACTGGATGGTTTTCTTTGGGCAATTCTTTTAGAATAGTTAATTTATCTTGTGGTAAACATTCCCCATGTACTTCGGTAATTCCTACTTCTGCAGCAATCGTTTCTGCGACGGATTCTTGATCCCCCGTCAGCATTAAAATTCGTTGAAGATGTAATTGGTGTAATTTTTCCATAGTCTCTTTTGCTTCTGGGCGTACAGTGTCTGTAAAAGTAATTCGGCCTAAATATGTGCCATTACGTGAAATATGAATAGTCGTTTTATCAATTTTTTCAGTTTCTTGAGACTCTTGTGTCACAAAATTCTTTTTACCTACCCGTATCTCAGCACCATCCACAAATGCCTTCACGCCAGCACCAGAAACTTCCGCTAGATCTGTAATATTTTTTAATGGGACATCTTGCTTTCTGGCATAAGCAACAATTGATCTAGCTAAAATATGACTTGATTCTTGTTCCACGCTTGCTGCCAATCCCACTAATTCAGCAGCAGTTATTTCCGCATTGATTGGTTGGACTTGATCAACAGAAAGTTGTCCTTGCGTAATCGTGCCTGTTTTATCAAACGCAATCGTTTTTGCAGAAGCTAATTTTTCGACCATCGTTCCCGATTTAATAACGACCCCATGACGACTTGAACGACCCATCCCTGCCACTAAAGCAATTGGGGCAGATAGAATTAAAGGACACGGCGAAGCAACAACTAAGACTTCCGCAAAACGCGTCGGACTTTTTGAAACAAACCAAGCAACACCTGCAATTAGGTAGGCAACTAGTGTAAAAGGTACCGCATAGCGGTCTGCTAAACGTACAAAATGAGCTGGACGTGCCGCAGATTCTTTCACTAAGTTCACAATTGTTTGATATTGACTGTCGGCTACAGTTTTTTCAGCAACCATTTTCAAAGAGCCATCACCATTCACGGAACCCGACATTAATTCATCCCCAGGATTTTTTTCAATTGGTTTTGATTCTCCTGTTAATGAAGATTCATCGACTGTTGATGTCCCGGTTTTTACCAAGCCATCAACTGGAACTAGTTCCCCTGGTTTTACTACTAATTCATCGCCAACATTGATTTCCTCAACAGAAACATCTTCTAAATTTTCGCCATTCAAGCGATGAGCTTTTTGTGGCGAGTTATCCAATAATGACTTCAGCTCTTGGTTAGCTTTTCCAGCGGCATAGTCTTCTAATGAATCACCACCAGTCAACATAATTAAAATCATCAAACTGGCCCAGTATTCTCCCACAGCTAAGGTTGCAACGATAGCGGTAATCGCTAAAATATCGACACCATATTTTCCTTCACGTAAGGTTTGAATCATTTCCCAGAACATCATTAACGCCATTACAGAACCTGTTATTAAAATAATACCATACGCCCAATTCGGCTGATGTAAAATAAATTCAAATAATAATGCCAAAACTCCTGTTATAATTGTAATCCCCAATTTTGTTACATGCTTCATCTCTTTTTCTCTCCCATCATTCACTTTACATTATTGAGCGTACCTTTTCTGTTTTGAAAAAGAAAGTGAAAACGCCTAAATGAAAACGACTTTCATTATCATAGGATAGTTGCTGTAGCAACGTTTACTTTCTGAAAAGTAGTTATGTAAAAAAAAACAGACCATCGTTCATTCGCCGATGGTCTGTGTTTTTATTTCCAAAAATCATCAAAAATTGTAATGGGTAAATGCCGTTTGTGTTGTCCTTTTTTATACCAGTTTTCAATTGTTTGTTGATCTGTTTCCGAGACTTTTTTGCCTTCCAAATAGTCATCAATGGCATCATACGTGACACCTAAGGCAACTTCATCTGCAACTAACGGTTTGTCATCTTCTAGATCAGCTGTTGGTATTTTTAGATACAAGGCTTCTGGTGCCCCAAGTTCTTTCAGCAAAGCTTTTCCTTGGCGCTTATTTAAACGAAATAACGGTAAAATATCCGCTCCGCCATCGCCATATTTGGTGAAGAAAGCTGTCACATTTTCGGCTGCGTGGTCTGTGCCAATTACTGCGCCAGCATTTTCGCCAGCTACTGCATATTGTGTAATCATACGTTGACGTGCTTTCATGTTTCCTTTATTAAAATCGCTAATTTGAACGCCAGCGTTTTCTAGCGAACCAACCATTGCATCCACTGCTGGTTTAATATCCACTCGTAAAGAAACATCTGGCTGGATAAAGGCTAGCGCGGCTTGTGCATCAGCTTCATCTGCTTGCTCACCGTAAGGAAGGCGAATCGCAATAAATTGATACGACATATCTCCTGTTTCTTCGCGCATTTCAGTCATCGCTAATTGTGCTAAGCGCCCAGCTAATGTTGAATCTTGTCCGCCACTAATTCCCAAGACAAAGGTTTTTAAAAAAGGATGTTTAGTTAAATAAGCTTTCAGAAAATCAATACTTTTACGAACTTCTTCTTTTGGATCAATTGTCGGTAACACACCTAACTCTTGAATGATTTTTTCTTGAAGTGTTGTCATTTCTAGGCCTCCTTATTCACCGTTTCCGTTAAATATTTAACGTCTTTACGCACTTTTTCCAATAAATTCATTTTGTGGTTCCAACAATCTGTTGAAAGGTCCACTGGATATTTCTGCGGATTCAAGTCCCGCTTGTATTCTTCCCAAAGTGAATCTAAATTTTCTTTTGCATATTGTTTAATTTCATCTAAAGTTGGTAATTCGTACACACGTTTTCCTTCAACGAAAATATCTTGGAGTACTGGCCGTGCTTCAAAATCACGGACATACTTATTAATAAAGGTATGAACGGGATGGAACATATAAATTTCTTCTTCTTGGCGAAGATCTTCGTTCCAAAGTGTCACATAGTCCCCTTCTGACTTTTTATCAGATTTACGTGTAATGCGCCAGACTTGTTTTTTTCCTGGTGTTGTCACTTTTTCAGCATTGCTAGATAGTTTAATGGTATCTTTCATTTGACCATCTTCACCTTCAATTGAAACTAATTTAAACACCGCTCCTAAAGCCGGTTGATCATAGGCGGTAATCAGCTTGGTACCCACGCCCCATACATCAATTTTTGATTTTTGCATTTTTAGATTCAAAATCGTATTTTCATCTAAATCATTCGATGCATAAATTTTTGCTTCAGTAAAGCCAGCTTCGTCCAGTTGTTCACGAACTCGTTTAGAAATATAAGCCATATCGCCACTATCAATCCGCACACCTAGGAAATTAATTTTATCACCCATTTCTCGAGCTACTCGAATTGCGCTTGGCACTCCCGCTTTCAAAGTATCATACGTATCAACAAGGAAAACGCAATCCCGATGTGTTTTGGCATACGCCATGAATGCTTCATAATCATTTCCATACGACTGAACCAATGAATGGGCATGAGTCCCACTAACCGGAATACCAAAAATTTTACCAGCACGAACATTACTTGTCGCGTCCGCCCCACCAATATAGGCGGCTCTTGTGCCCCAAATGGCAGCATCTAATTCTTGTGCCCGGCGTGTTCCAAATTCCAATAAAGGATCATCGCCTATCACGGATTTAATTCGAGCCGCTTTTGTCGCAATTAATGTTTGGAAATTCACCATATTTAGCAAAGCTGTTTCTACCAATTGACATTGTGCCAAAGGACCTTCAATTTGAATTAACGGTTCGTTATTAAAAACCAAATCCCCTTCTAAAGCAGAGCGTACAGTACATTTAAATTCAAAATTTGCTAAATACGTCAAGAAATCTTCTGGATATTCTTCAACTTCTCGGAGATATGCAATATCAGATTCTGTGAACGTTAAATTTTCGAGATAATTGACCAAACGTTCTAAGCCTGCAAAAATTGCGTAGCCATGATTAAAGGGCATCTCTCTAAAGTAACATTCAAAAACAGCATGTAAATCTGCTCTCCCTAATTCCCAGTATGTTTGCATCATATTGATTTGATACATATCTGTATGCAATGTCAAACTATCATCTGCATATGTATAGTCCATCGTTTTCTACCTCTATTCTTTGTATTAAAAACTTGTTTATATTATAACAAAAAAATTTTTTTTAGCCTAAAATCTGCTTAGACCTCTTTTTCTTTAAAAATGAAAAATTTACTGAAGAAATAATTTAAAATCACTACTACAACTTGTGTAATCATTTTCGCCCAAAACGATGAAAAATGAATGCCATCAATTAGGAGAATCATTAAACCCATATCAGCCACAAAAGATAAAATTCGGTACCAATAAAATAAGCCCATTTCTTTAAAAAAACCAGCTATGCTTTCATGCTTACTTGCGAATACCCAATATTTATTCGTGAAAAAGGCAAATAGAACAGATAAAAACCAACTAATTATGTTACTTATCTTGTAATCCAGCCCTAACACATTTTGACAAACAAAAAACACAACTAAGTTGACGACCGTCGTTGCACCACCAAAAAATAAATAAGCCAGTACTTCTCGGTATTTACGAAATAATTCTTTCAATTTTCACGCATCCTTTCAACTAATCATTTTATCAAACTTCGGCAAGAAAACCTATCTATTTTGTGTAAAGACACAATTCTCTTGCTAATTTTACTATTTATTAAGTATTTATGAAAAACATAGTAAGAGTAGAGGAAAAGTTCATCCATGAATGAACTTTTCCTCTACTCTTCGTCTAATAATATATTGACTCTATCGACCAATAAGTTAAATCAGCATTAGTCCTTTAGCTTAGGAAGTGCTATCGTTTGTCCTTCGGTTAATACAGAATACGTTAAGCCATTTGCCTGCTTGAGTGCGGTTAAGGAATAGCCCGTTTTTTTAGCAATTTTTGCGAGTGTCTCTCCTCTTTTTACTTCATAATACTCAGTAGACTCTGTTTTTGAGGCATTCGCTGTACCATTTGATTGCTCTGCTGTTTCCAAAGCATTAGTCACCGATTTACTGATTATTAGTGATTGAAGTAACGCTTGTTCTTTCGGTTCTAGAGAAGTCGCCGCTGTTTGCTGAGGAATCGTAATCTTTTGGCCAATATAAAACATTTCTTGAGTCTTTGAATTTTGTTTTAAAATGGCTGTTGCTGACACACCAAACGTCTGGCTAATGGTGGCGAGAGAATCTCCTTTGCTTACTTCATAGACGACTGCTTCTTTTTTTAGCTGTGCCTTGACTGCTTCCTTATCAAACGAAGGTTTCTTTTCTTCTGCCAAATTAGTCACTACTGGTTGCTTCTTTTCTTGATCGTATTCAGTTAATTGATAGGTTTCAATCAACGCGTTTAATTTTTTATCGTAATATGCATCCGTTGCATAACGACCTGTTAAAAATTTTGTTGCCTGCTGATAATTCGTCGTGTTTGCTTTCAAAACGCCGTGATAAAACGTTGGATTACCCGCCAGCCCATTGATGATTAATTTACTATAGTCTGTTAAAGACTCTTTATAGGAAGGATACTGACGAAAATCGGCATGAATGGTGGTCATCTTCCCTTTACCATCATCTTCTTGTGTGGGAAAGCTGACACTTTGACCTTGATAAGCGCCTTTAATGCCAAACAAATTATAATTTGGCGGCGCGGCTAACGCACTATTGCCCGAGCCACTCTCTAAAATAGCTTGAGCTATCATGACAGAAGCGTATAGATCATGTCGCTGACCAATAACTCGTGCTTCTTCACCGATTTTTCTAATAAACTCAGAAGTAGAAGCATTCTCTTGGACAACAAAATTTGCCTCGGCTTGTTGTTGAATTCCTGCTTGCTTTTCCTTTTCTTGACTATTGTCTACCTCTGAATGTACCAACGGCTCTTTGGTCTTTTCAGTTAATGTAGAATTTTGTGGTTCCTGATTATGAGGTAACTTCTCAGTGAGCGCTTTACGCTCTTCAGATACTGGTTGCTCATTTTGTAACGATTCGGTTGGTTTAGTACTAGCAATTGTCTTTTCTTGTGGCGGTAAACTATTTTCAGATTCTAATGGTTCCACATTATTTTCCTGATGGTCACTGCTGTCATTTTGTGTTGAACTTTCTTGTTGTTCAGACGAACTTATTATTGTTTCGTTCAGCGTTGAAGAAGTAAGGGTTCCTTGGTCTTGATTGGCTTGGTCCGCTCTTTTTTCTTCCAGCGATAGCTGTCGACTTTCGTCCCTCGTTTCGGTCTCCTCTTGAGCGATTAATGGTTCTGAATTGTAGTAACTGGCGCCCGCATAAGCCCCTAAGACTCCAAGACATACCAACTTCAAATATCTTGCCTTTCTTTTTTTCATCGCATTTCTCCTTCATTTACCTCTTTATTTCTGCTAATAATTGCTCTATCTGTTGGTACATTCCTGTTGATTCATTCTTGATGGTCAGCATTTGTTCACAATAAGCTTGGTACTCTCTTGCCACTTGCTTCATGCGTGTTAAAGTTGCTAAACGTTGTTCCATCTCTTCATGAACTGTTGCAACTTGTTGTTTGGCTTGACTAATTGTTTCTTTTGCTTGACGTTTGGCTTCTAATAACACTTCGCCAATTTCTTTTTGAGAAAGCGTAACGGCTGTGTCTAAATTCTCTTCACTGGTCTGTCTCTGTTGCATCTTTTCTTCAGACAATTGTTTCTGTAAAGAAGTGATAGTTGTTTCTTTATCACTTAATGTTTCTTTAACATGTTTAAGTTGAACATCTTTTTCGACTACTTGTTTTTGTAATGCTTCCACTTCATTGGTTTGCATTAATAATTGCTCCGTTAGCTTTTTAATGGATTGCTGATATAGTTGATTTTCTTCTTCTAGTTTTTCAACAAAAGAAAATGACTCTTCTGACAGTTCAGTCGGCACTTGTTGCTGGACCTGTTTTACTTTTGCGGATTGCTCTTTTGCATAAACGACCTCGTCATCAAAGATTGCTTCTTCTGTTACCGTTGGTTGTGCTTTCATCGATTGTTCATTTTCAAAATCCGGCATCTTCTCATACTCCTCATCTTCATTGTTTTTAGTCAAAAATTGCCACATCTTTTTCTCCTCCTTCGTACCTTTTACACCGTTAACATATAGCCTTTTGAACGAATTGTTTTGATATATTGTGGTTTGTTCACATCTTGTTCAATTTTTTTGCGCAAATGGAAAATCACATTAGCGACACGATATTTTCGTTCATTCGCAGTATCTTTCCAGACATTTTTGTAGAGTTCTTCATATGTAATTGTTTGTCCTGCGTGTTTGTATAAATACTCTATTGTGAAAAATTCCAATTTTGTTAAAAGAATTTCTTCTCCACTTCCCAAGCAAACACTCAAATTTGGCGCAATTAAATACAATCTCTCAGAAAGATTCTTAGTAACTGTTTGTTCCTCGTTTGCAATAGCTAATTTAGGATAAAAACGTCTTTTTACACGTTGCAATAAATTACTCATGCTTAACATGCATTCTTGACGATCATAAGAATGATCAAAAACGCCATCTGCACCTAATTGTAAATAAATAATTCGATTGACTTTACTAATTACTTCTGTCCGAGAAAATAACCAAATCGGTAAATCTGACTGCTTGCGAATCGTCATTAATAACTCACAACAAGTATTTACTTGCTGGTGGTCAGTAACTTCAATCACTAATCCATCAATATGGTGCAAATGAAGAAGTATATTTGTTCCTTGGATGATCTGACATTCTACTTGATTACTAACAAACCAATTTTGACAGTATTCTTTTGTTTCAATTGTCAAAGGAACGACACCAATTGTATATTTTTCCATTTTTCCACCTCAATCTTCCTAATATTCCCCTTCAAAATATAATAATTTTTATTTATATTCTATTAATAAATAAAAATTACCAACTACTAGTTTTCAAAAAATGATTGTTATTACTAAATTTTATCGAATAAAAACAAGGCTGTCTAGCTAAAACGAAGCCTTTAAATTATCATCTTTTTTGTTAATTGAGTAAATATTTGAGAAAACACCATAAGCAAAGATATTATTTAGATTATTTATTCTTTATGTAAAAAAAAGCTTACGATTTTTCAATCGTAAGCTTTTAGAATACTTTTTTATTTTTACATCATACCGCCCATGCCCATTGATGGATCCATCATAGGAGCTGGTGCAGCTGGTTCTGGTTTGTCTGCAACAACTGCTTCAGTTGTTAATAATAAAGCTGACACAGAAGCTGCATTTTGTAAGGCAGAACGAGTTACTTTTGTTGGGTCAACAATACCGGCTTCAACCATGTTTACCCATTCACCGTTAGCTGCATTGAATCCGATACCTAAGTCAACATTTTTTAGTTTGTCAACAATCACTGATCCTTCATAACCAGCATTTTCAGCGATTTGACGGATTGGTTCTTCTAATGCACGAACGACAATCTTGATCCCTGTTGCCACATCGCCTTCAGCTTCTAGCGCAGCGACTTTACCAATTACATTGACCAGTGCGGTACCACCACCAGAAACCATGCCTTCTTCTACAGCGGCACGTGTTGCGTTTAATGCATCTTCAATTCGTAATTTTAATTCTTTTAATTCTGTTTCAGTTGCAGCACCGACTTTAACGACAGCAACCCCGCCAGCTAATTTAGCTAAACGTTCTTGTAATTTTTCACGATCAAAATCAGACGTTGTTTCGCCGATTTGGTTTTTAATTAAATGAACGCGGGCATCAATGGCTTCTTTTGAACCAGCACCTTCGACAATTGTTGTGTTATCTTTGTCGACAACTACTTTGCTAGCATTTCCTAAGTTTTCAATAGTTGTGTCTTTTAACTCTAACCCTAAGTCGTCAGTGATTACTGTACCACCTGTTAAAATAGCAATATCTTCAAGCATCGCTTTGCGGCGGTCACCAAATCCTGGCGCTTTTACTGCGACAACATTAAATGTACCACGGATTTTGTTCAATACTAATGTTGGTAGAGCTTCCCCATCAACATCATCCGCAATGATCAATAGTGGACGGCTTTGTTGTAGAATTTGTTCTAATAAAGGTAAGATATCTTGAATATTTGAGATTTTTTTGTCGGTAATTAAGATATATGGATTTTCTAAAACAGCTTCCATTTTATCGTTGTCAGTAACCATGTATTGAGATAAATAACCGCGGTCGAATTGCATTCCTTCAACCACATCTAATTCTGTTTCAATCCCTTTTGATTCTTCAATGGTAATTACGCCGTCGTTACCAACTTTTTCCATTGCATCAGCAATTAATTGGCCGACTTTTTCAGAACCTGATGAAACAGCAGCGACTTGTGCAATCGCTTCTTTTGAATCAACTACAGATGAAATATTGTGTAATTCTTCTACTGCTGTTTTTGTTGCTAATTCAATCCCACGGCGAATACCTAATGGGTTAGCTCCAGCAGTTACGTTTTTTAAGCCTTCACGAACAATGGCTTGTGTCAAAACAGTCGCTGTTGTTGTTCCGTCACCAGCAATATCATTCGTTTTAGAAGCAACTTCTGAAACTAATTTTGCGCCCATGTTTTCAAAATGATCTTCCAATTCAATTTCCTTAGCAATTGTTACTCCATCGTTAGTAATCAATGGTGAACCAAATGATTTTTCTAAAACAACGTTACGACCTTTAGGGCCTAATGTCACTTTCACTGTATCTGCTAATACATCTACTCCGCGTAGCATTGCTGCACGTGCATCTTCTGCAAATTTAATCTCTTTTGCCATGATTTCTTCACCTCATAATTTTTTTCTTCTATTATACTATTCTGTAAAAGTTGTTTATTATTCAACAGTGGCAATAATGTCTTTGGCTGATACAATTAAGTATTCTACGCCTTCGTATTTCACTTCTGTTCCTGAATATTTTTCAAACATTACTGTGTCACCAATTTTTACTTCCATCGGAACTTTTGTGCCATTTTCAAGCACACGACCTTCACCTACTGCGATAACTTCACCTGTTTGTGGTTTTTCTTTTGCAACGGATGCAAGAACAATTCCTCCAACAGTTTTTTCTTCTTCTTTCGCGACTCTAATTACGACGCGATCGCCTAATGGTTTTAACACAATAAATCCCTCCAAATAAAAAGTTTTCGCTTATTTTAGCACTCGATACATAAGAGTGCTAACTCACACTATTTATAATACTCATTTCACTCTAAAAATGCAAGTCTTTTCTCTCTTTTTCTTGTCAATTATAAGATACGCATTTTTTATTGAGTATTCTTTTTTCATGGAATGTTTTTCCAATCCTTTAATTCATGGTAAAATAAATTGACTACGATTGGAGGCGAATAAAATGAAACAACGTTTACTTACAGCACTAATAGCAACCTTCGTTTATTTTGTGATAGCGAATTTAGGAAATCTTGTTTTCAGTGTCACAGAAGGAATTGTTTCGACACTTTGGGAATCTCTTTTCTTTTTCTTATTCGTTTTTCTTTTATTAGGATATCGCAATAATCGTAAAAAATAATTATAGAAAGGATTAACCATGACCTTAAGAAAATCAAGTTTATTTATTTTAGTCACATACATTATCGCTTTTTTCGGGCCGTTACTTTTTTCGGGTATTTCCCCCAATGCAGCGATTAATGTGACAACTGCTCTCTACATTATTGGCGCCCTTGTAATGATTGGCATCTTTTTAAAAACAACAGAACCTTCTCCTTTAGAGGAAACAGCAACCTTGAAATCACCTATTTTTATTTTTTTACTAGGTGTTAGTGGGATTTTCATTGCCATGCTGATTCAAGGGGTTACTTTTGCCATTGAAGTAGCCATCACAGGAGAACAAGCTACTTCTCAAAATACACAAGCTATTGTAGCGGTGATTTTGGCAAATCCTTTATTTATTTTGGCAACTACTATCGGTGGTCCGATTATGGAAGAATTCGTCTTTCGTTATGCATTTATCCATTTAATCCAGCCTTTTACAAATTTCTGGATTGCGGCTACTGTTAGTTCGGCGATTTTTTCACTCGCACATGCCGATGGTCACTTTTTTGTTTATTTCTTTATGGGATTTTTCTTTGCTCTTTTGTACAAGCAAACTGGAAAAATTTGGACCTCAATTATTGCCCATTGCGGCATGAATACGATTGTGATTATTGTTCAACTACTTTTGCATAATGGTGCAATTCAATAAGAAAAGGGCCTTCGTCTAAACGACTAGGCCCTTTTCTTTTGCTTATTCTTCTTCGTCAATCAATTCGTTGTCATGATGTAAGAAATAAATTAATGTTTGTAATTCGTTGGTTAAGTCAACATTTTGAATTAATACTTCAGGTGGCGCTACTAAACGCGCAGCCGTAAAGTTTAGAATTCCTTTAACCCCTGCTTCGGCAAGTTTGTTCACAACTTCTTGCGCTTTGCGAGCTGGAATAGTTAAAATAGCTACTTCGATTTGTTGAACACGGATTTGTTCCATCATATCTTCCATTGGATAAACCGGAATACCGTCAACAATGCGTCCCACAATATCTTCATTCACATCAAATGCGCAACTTACACGAATACTGTTGCTTTGATGGAATTTGTACTTTAATAAAGCACTTCCTAAATTACCAACCCCGATTAATGCGACATTGGTTAACTCATCTTCATTCAATGTTTTTGCAAAAAAGTTCATTAAGTTTTCAACATCATAGCCGTACCCACGTTTACCTAATTCACCAAAATATGAAAAGTCACGACGAATAGTCGCACTGTCTACTTGTACCGCTTCACTTAATTCAGTTGATGAGACTTTATTTTTTCCTGTATCATGTAACATTCTTAAGTAGCGATAATATAAAGGAAGGCGTCGCGCCGTTGCTTTTGGAATAACTTGATCTTTCACAATTGGACCTCCAATACTTTCACTTAAATCTTATCCATTAACATAATAGCAGTTTTTCACAATAAAAAGCAATTCTATGGCTCAAAAATAGCATTTTTCTTCAAAAGTTTGTGATAAAAGGTATAAACCTTCACAAAGCATTTTTTGATACGTGCTATTTTAGCAGATTTTATGCTACACTAAGGGCAATGAATTTAGAAATGAGGACTACTGATGATTTTATTACAAGCAAATCAAGTTGCCCGGCATTTTGGCTCGGAAACATTGTTTGAAAACATACATTTAGAAATTGCAACAAAAAGTCGGATTGCCTTAGTTGGTCGTAATGGTGCTGGAAAATCGACTTTTTTAAAAATCATTGCAGGCATTGATGCTCCCGATAGCGGAACCATTGCCAAAAATAAAACTGCTACGTTAGGTTATTTAGCTCAAAATACCGGTTTAGAATCAGATAAAACCGTTTGGGAAGAAATGACAAAAGCCTTTGCTGACATCCTAGAAATGGAACAGCGTATGCGAGAATTAGAAACCAAAATTAGTGAAATGGAGCCAACCACTTCCGTTTATGAAGGAATTTTAAAAGAGTACGATCAATTGCAACATACGTTTTCTGAAAAAAATGGCTACGGCTATGAAAATGAAATTCGTTCAGTCCTTCACGGCTTTGGCTTTGATGAATCCTTTTACACGAAAGATATTCAAACCTTATCTGGTGGTCAAAAAACCCGGCTTGCATTAGCGAGAATGCTTTTACAAAAACCAGACATTTTAATTCTGGACGAGCCTACAAACCACTTAGATATCGAGACGCTTTCTTGGCTGGAATCTTATTTGCCAAGTTATGCCGGCGCCCTATTAATTGTTTCCCACGATCGTTATTTTTTAGATAAGGTAGTTAATGAAGTTTATGAACTGAGCCGCAAAAAAATGACTCACTACAAAGGAAACTATTCCAAATACTTAGAGTTAAAAGCAGAACAATTAGCCAGTGAATGGAAAGCGTATGAAAAGCAACAAGAAGAAATCAATAAGTTAGAAGATTTCGTTGCCAAAAATCTGGTTCGTGCATCTACAACGAAACGTGCACAAAGTCGCCGAAAAGTATTAGAAAAAATGGACCGTTTAGACCGACCTCAAGGAGATGAAAAATCGGCGCATTTTCTTTTCGATAGTGAAAAAGTCTCGGGAAATGTTGTTTTACAAGTCGAAGATGCCGCCATTGGTTACGACCAAGAACATATTTTATCCGAACCTATTCACTTGGATATTCGTCGCAAAGAAGCCATTGCCTTAGTCGGACCGAACGGAATTGGTAAATCCACTCTCTTGAAATCAATTATTGACCGCATTCCTTTCATTAAAGGAAGTAAAACTTTTGGTACCAATGTTTCTGTAGGTTACTATGACCAAGAGCAAGCCAATTTACATGGCAATAAAACGGTCTTAGCGGAATTATGGGATGAACACCCAACCACACCTGAAAAAGAGATTCGAAGTATTTTAGGCGGCTTTCTCTTCAGTGGAGATGATGTTGAAAAAACGATTCCTTTATTAAGCGGTGGCGAAAAAGCCCGTGTGGCATTAGCAAAATTAGCGATGGATCGTGACAATTTCTTGATTCTCGATGAGCCAACCAACCACTTGGATATCGATAATAAAGAAGTTTTAGAAAATGCGCTGATTGATTATGAAGGAACCATCCTCTTCGTTTCCCATGACCGTTACTTTATCAATCGAATTGCAACAAAAGTTGTTGAGCTTTCTGAAAAAGGCAGCAAACTTTATTTAGGCGACTATGATTATTATTTAGAAAAGAAACAAGAGGAAGAAGAAATCGCTGCCCTCTTAGCTAATGAAGAAGCGGCGAAAAAACCCGAACCAGTTACAGCCAAAAATACCTTTTATCAAAACAAGGAGCAACAAAAATTACTCCGTACTTTGCAAAGAAAAATAACACAAGTCGAAGAAAATCTTGCTCAGTTAGATACGACAATTGCACAATTAGAAGCACAAATGAGTCAACCAGACATTCTAGAAAATCATGTTGAATTGCTGGCTCTAAACCAACAATTAGATGACGCTCGTCAGCAACAAGATGAACTACTTGAGCAATGGGAAAATTTCAGTTTAGAATTAGAAGAAATGGAAAATAACAATTAACGGAGGGATTCACTATGGCTTCCAAAAAAATCAGTTTAACGAAGCCCAAATATCAACAAATCGCCGTTGATGTTGCGGAAAAAATTGCAGAAGGCAAATTACATGTTGGAGATAAAATCCATGCCCGTTCCACCCTAGCTAACCAATACCAAGTGTCGCCAGAAACAGCTCGCAAAGCCATTATCGTTTTAGTCGATTTAGAAATCGTTAAAGCCAAACACGGCAGCGGCTTCTATGTGGCATCAAAAGAAAAAGCGCAGGACTTTGTGACACAATATCAAGACGTTCAAACGATTGCTGAAATTAAAGAAGAATTGCTAGATAGCGTAGCGAAACAAAAAGAAGAACTTACTCATTTTTCTAGCATTCTAGATACTCTTGTTGAACAAACAAAGCGTTTTGATTCTTTCAATCCAATGAATCCTTATTCATTAGTTTTAACAGAAGAAGCTGCTTATCTTGAGGCGACGATTAGCGAAATGAATTTTTGGCAAAACACTTCGGCAACGATTATCGCTATCAAACACAAAGAAGAGCTTCTGGTCTCACCTGGTCCATATGCAAAGATTTCGTTGAACGACACACTTTATTTTGTTGGACATGACGAATCAACCTTACAACGTGTCCAAAATTTCTTTTATCCTTAAACAAAAAAGTGACTACTTATCTTGCGGTAAATAGTCACTTTTTTTATTTATTATTTCTATTTTTCATAAAAAACCACTATAAAACCTAGTTAAAATACTGTTTTTCTTCATTTTCAGAAAGATTTTCATCTAATTTGACAAAGTGACAACTTTATAGTAGTCTGATGTAGTCACTTTTTTATTGAGGAGGAACAATGATTTGCCAAAAGTAAAAGTAAATCACCTTACCAAAATCTTTGGTAAGAAAACCAAACCGGCACTTGAAATGATTCGTGCCAACAAAAGCAAAACAGAAATTTTAGAAAAAACGGGTGCCACAGTCGGTGTTTATGATGTAAATTTCGAAGTTGAAGAAGGCGAAATTTTCGTTATTATGGGGTTATCAGGAAGTGGGAAATCAACATTAATTCGTTTATTAAATCGTTTGATTGAACCAACTTCAGGAAATATTTATATTGATGGACAAGATATTTCTTCTTTAGATAAAGAAGGATTACGTGAAGTACGTCGAAATAAAATGAGCATGGTTTTCCAAAACTTTGGTCTTTTCCCCCATCGAACTATCTTAGAAAATACGGAATATGGTTTAGAAATTCGTGGTGTTCCTAAAGAAGAACGCCAAGCAAAAGCTGAAAAAGCCTTAGAAAATTCTAGCTTAATTGCTTTTAAAGACCAATTACCAAGTCAATTATCTGGTGGGATGCAACAACGTGTCGGCCTTGCTCGTGCCTTGGCTAACGATCCAGAAATTTTATTAATGGACGAAGCGTTCTCTGCTCTTGATCCGTTAATTCGTCGTGAAATGCAAGACGAACTATTAGATTTACAAGAAAATGTCAAAAAAACCATTATCTTTATCACACATGATTTGAATGAAGCTTTACGAATCGGCGATCGGATTGCCTTGATGAAAGATGGTCAAATTATGCAAATTGGGACTGGAGAAGAAATTTTAACCAACCCAGCCAACGAATATGTGCGAACCTTCGTGGAAGATGTGGATCGTTCAAAAGTCTTAACTGCCCAAAATATTATGGTACCTGCTTTAACTACTAACATTGAAATTGATGGCCCAACTGTTGCTTTAAAACGGATGCGTCAAGAAGAAGTGAGTATGTTACTTGCCGTGGATAAAAAACGCCAACTAAAAGGCGTTGTACGCGCAGAAAAAGCTTTAGAAGCGCGTAAAAACGGGACTTCTCTTGTAGAATGTGTGGATCCAGAAATTCAAACAATCGACAAAGATATGTTAGTGAATGATATTTTTCCACTGATTTATGATGCACAAACGCCTCTTGCCGTGACTGATAACGGCAAACTATTAGGCGTGGTCATCCGTGGTAGCGTACTTGAAGCACTTGCAGAAACAGAGGTGAACGAACATGAATAAGTATCAATTACCTGTTGCGTCTTGGGTTGAAAGTTTTACTGATTGGTTAACTTCAACATTTGCTGGATTATTCAGCTTTTTACAAACAATTGGTCAAAGTGTAATGGACAACATTACTGCATTACTAACAGCCGTACCACCACTTGTGCTGATCGTGCTATTAACGATTGCTGCTTTCTTTATTTCTAATAAAAAAATTGGCTTAAGTTTATTCACGTTTATCGGCTTAATGTTTATCTATAATCAAAACTTATGGAACGATTTAATGAGTACCGTTACGTTAGTTTTACTTTCTAGTGTTATTTCCATTATCATTGGTGTGCCACTAGGGATTTTAATGGCGAAAAGCGAAAAAGCCAAAAGTATCATTACACCGATTTTGGACTTCATGCAAACAATGCCTGGTTTCGTTTACTTGATTCCAGCCGTTGCATTCTTCGGAATTGGTATGGTTCCTGGGGTCTTCGCCTCTGTTATCTTCGCTTTACCACCAACTGTTCGCTTTACGAACTTAGGAATTCGACAAGTGCCAAATGAACTTGTTGAAGCAGCTGATTCTTACGGTAGTACTGGCTGGCAAAAATTATTCAAATTAGAATTACCTTTAGCCAAAAACACGATTATGGCTGGTGTTAACCAAACAACCATGCTAGCTCTATCAATGGTAGTTATTGCTTCAATGATTGGTGCGCCTGGATTAGGACGTGGCGTCCTTTCCGCTTTACAACGTGCGCAAGTCGGGAACGGTTTTGTAAATGGTGTGGCTTTAGTTATTTTAGCGATTATCATTGACCGTTTTACTCAACATTTAAATAATAAAAAAGCAGCCCCTAAAGCAGCTGGTGCCACCTCTAAAAAGAAAAAATATGGGATTATTGCAGCGGTTGTTGTAATTGTGGCTGGCTTAGTTGGTGCTTCAATTTTTACAACAACAAATGATAAGCAAATTTCCCTTTCTTATGTGGAATGGGATACCGAAGTAGCCTCCACACATGTGGTTGCCGAAGTCTTAAAAGATATGGGGTATGATGTTAAAACGACCCCTTTAGATAACGCAATTATGTGGGAATCTGTAGCTAAAGGTGAAACAGATGCCATGGTTGGTGCGTGGCTGCCAGGAACTCACGCAGAGCAATATAAACAATATAAAGATAAATTAGACGACCTTGGTGAAAACCTTAAAGGTGCAAAGCTAGGAATTGTCGTCCCTTCTTATATGGATGTTGATTCTATCGAAGATTTATCTGATCAAGCTGGGAAAAAGATTACTGGAATTGAACCTGGGGCTGGTGTTGTTGCAGCAGCAGAGAAAACTAAAGAAGCTTATCCTAATTTGAAAGATTGGTCTGTTGAAACTTCTTCATCAGGTGCCATGACTGTCGCCTTAGGACAAGCAATTAAAAACAACGAAGACATCGTTATTACTGGCTGGTCTCCTCACTGGATGTTTGCAAAATATGATTTAAAATATTTAGCTGATCCAAAAGGCACTATGGGCGGCGAAGAAGCGATTCACACAATGGCTCGCCAAGGCCTAAAAGAAGATCAACCAGAAGCTTACAAAGTGTTAGATAATTTCCATTGGACCACTAAGGATATGGAATCTGTCATGTTAGAAATTAACGAAGGCAAAGACCCACAAGAAGCTGCACGTGATTGGGTTGATTCACATAAAGACCAAGTAGCAGAATGGAAAAAATAATTCTTAACAAATGACTTCCCCATCTATTAAAAGAGGGCGTTGAACAAATTGTTCAACGCCCTCTTTTTTCGCCAAAAAAACCACTCAGTTGGGTAGACTGAGTGGAAAGGAGTTATTTTTACTTGAGGAGTAAAAATGAAAAGTGTTTATGTTGGGTGTTTTGTTGGTATGCTTATATATTAACGAGAACCTGTGAATAATTTGTGACGAAAACCTTGGAAATTTGCTACGAATTACTTAAAAAAGTTTAAATGTGTCTCACTCTAGTTAATCAATACAGCGATTATTTCTTTTTAGCATTTTGGATGGCTTTAAATAATGTTGAAAATTGTCCTTTGAAAGACATCACATCATCAAAGATATCAACACCATCGTTTAACATTTTGACGGTAACCCAGCCAAGCGCTTCCGTAATTGCTACTGCAACTGAAGCATTGACCATGCCACCAGTCACAGTTCCGACAACAGGAATCACTTTTAGAATATTCCCGACTGCACTCTTACCTAAACTAACCACTACTAATTCTTTGGTTAAGCTTTTCCCTAAGCTTTCAGACCAAGACTGACCAAAAATTTTATGCAGCCGTGACATCATAGTTAATTGAACAGGTACCAGTAAAAAAGCATCCGAAAATGGAATTGGCGAAAACCCAATAATTGCTGCTGACAATGCAGCAAAATGAATCGTTTGATGACTTTTCTTTTTCACGTCAGGTGAAACACCAGCCAAAAATTCATCAAATACTTTGTCGAGTTGTGTTTGACTGTTCGTCACTAATTGTTCTGCTTTACCTTTAGAAGTTGCGAAAGCATTCATTATGACCGTAGACGTTTTTTGTGGAAATTTTTTCAAGACATCTTGAAAAAAAGAACGAAATTCTGGGTCTTCGATTTCTTCATTCAATTGCTTAGTTTCTTGTTCTGCTAATTCTTGTTTTTCAATCTCTTCAAAAAGTTCTTGTTTCTTTTTGTTTTTATGTTTTTTTCTTCTCATCTCATTAACTCCTTTATCTATCAATATGTAGAAACAAAGTATAGCATAGCCCCTGATTGATTCTCTTTTAGATGATTTAAAAAGCCAGAACTTATCTGTTTTTTAAACAAATAGAAATGTTCTAGCTTTTCTCAAAAAATCAGCTATTTTGTTTGTTCTTCACCGCAATACACCGTCAAGTGTTTAGGCAAAATTTCCAGCGTAATTGGCAAAGCAGCTCCTTCATCACCATCCACATTAGTGGTTAATTCTTCTTGGTTTTCTAAGGAGATTTTTCCTTCTTTAAAGGTTAGGTAAGCTAAATTATCAGTGGACTGGTCGACGCCTTTTAACAAATCTGGGACTGCTTTTACTGCATCCCACAATGATTGATCTTTTAAATAAACTAAATGAAGTTTGCCATCATCCACTTGGGCCTCTGGTAATAATGTTTCAAACCCACCGATTGAATTCGTTAAGCCAACTAAAACGGTACTACTTTCAATGGTTTGTTCTTTTTGATCCAAGCTTAAATGAAAAGGATACGTTTGAGCATTCGCTAAATGTTTGGCACCTGAAATAAAATATGCGAGTTTTCCTAACTTCGTTTTTTGTTCAACGTCCACGTCGTTAATTGACTCTGGAATCGTCCCAATCGCAACGACATTCATAAAGTAGTCGTCATTGATTTTCCCCACATCTAAAGCACTGGTTTTTTCTAAATCTAATTGTTGAATCGCTTCTTCAGGGTCCATCGGTAAATTCAAGGCTCGCGCTAAATCGTTCACCGTTCCTAAAGGAAAAAAGCCAAATTTTGGGCGGTAAGCTTGTTCTGCCAACCCGCTAATTCCTTCATTAACGGTTCCATCTCCCCCCATTACGAAAACACTGTCGAAGTGACTTTCCGCAGCTTCACGGGCAAATTGTTCTGCATCGCCGCCTTTTTCTGTTTGTTTCACTACAACTTCATCAAATAACTGCTTTAATTTTTCTTCTGCTAACGTTTCAAATTCTTTGGCTTTTTCACCACCAGAACTGGGGTTAACAATTAAAACTGCTTTTTTCACTGGTACCACTCCTCGTTGATATCTAAATCGTTTGATTCCTTACAATTATTATAAAAGATATTTTTGATTCTGGCGAAAAATATGCTGACACTTGCTTAACAAACAAGCATTCCTGCTCCTCACTACTTTTCAAAACGTTCTTTAAAGCAATAGGCAAAATAATAGAACAATTTCCAAAAATCTTGCCAAACTTTTGGATCCATCCCCGTCAATTCATGAATTCGTTTCAAGCGGTAATTCAATGTATTTCGATGGATATGTAATACTTGTGAGGTTTCATTGATGTTTAAGTTATGATTGGCGAAAAAAATAACGGTTTCATAGTATTCATCATAAATCGTCTGGATGGTTTCAAAAAAATCCAATTCAATATGAAAAGGAAAATTAAAAATGCCTTGAATGAAAAAATCTTCTGCTTGGTAAAACTTAGCCTTTTCTAATTGGAGAAACGATAGAAGTAAATACGTGTTTTGTGCCTCTTGGACCATTTGTTGAATCGTGGCTTTTTCCGAACTTATCACAAGGTATTCTGTTACTGGCTTTGTTATCTGAGGTGGTTCAGAAGTAATCACCAGATAACAATTTTCCCATTCAAATATTTCATGTCCAGGATAATAACTGGATAATAAGCGCTTGTCCTTGGTCAGTACACAATGATTCTGGTCATCTAATTGAAGGTTATATAGTTCCAACGCTTCAAGTTTTAAGGCTTCTGAGTAAGCAGAATCAACATGCATTAAGTGCTGGATAAACTGATTTTTTTGTTTCTTCTTTTTTTCGCGTTCTTGTTGTGTATTTAATTCTTCTGTCAGTAAAAGAACAATCGAGCGCACAAGCTTGGTAAATTTGCGCACCTCGTCTGGTTCTCCTGAAATGCCTACGACACCTAAAATGTGATTATTCAAAATAATCGGTTCATTGGTGCCTTTTTTCTCTAAAGAAGTATCTTTATAAATTTCAATATTTTTTCGTTCATTGATGGCTCTTTCTGCACCACGATGGCGCTCCCCAATTCGAGCAGAATCTCCACTCGCAATAATTTTTCCTCGTTCATCCATAATATTGATGTTATAAGGAATATCTGCCATCAACTTTTCAACAATTTTATTTGCTTGGATTTTGTCTAATTTTAACATTGCTATCGCCAACTTTCTAAAAAGCGAGTAGCGTTTGGGACATAAGCCGCAATGACTTATGTCCCAAACGCTTAATTCTTCAGATCAACGACTGAACATTTTTATTTCAGCTTTCATTACTGATGATACCATGGTTAGTTCTTAGTCACAAGGCACTAGCTGTAATGTACGAGCAATATTTTCAACGGTTCTTTCTAAGTTAACTGGTCCATTTTTCAATGCTGCTTCCAATGGTTCGGCTTTGGCCAAAATTCCAAAAATAGCCGTCATCCCTTCTTCATAGAGGACATCCACATCTTTGCCGATATAGCCAGCACAAGCGAAAACCGGTTTTTGATACTTCTTGGCCAAACGTGAGACGCCATAAGGGGCTTTGCCGAATTTTGTTTGAAAATCCATACCGCCTTCACCAGTAAAGACATAATCAGCGGCTTTTATTTTTTCTTCTAATTGATTCACTTCTACGACAATATCAATCCCTGGGCGTAACTGAGCTTTTGTGAATGCTAGTAACCCTGCACCCAAACCACCAGCAGCTCCTGCACCTGGCATCATCTCAACATCAATGCCGATCTCTTTTTTGATGATCGTTGCATAATGGGCTAAGTTTTTATCTAATTGAGCCACCATTTCTTCTGTCGCACCTTTTTGCGGACCAAAGACATGAGACGCCCCTGTTGGCCCTGTTAGTGGGTTATTCACATCACTTGCTACTAGAACTTCGGTAGCAAAAATACGTTGATCAAACTGTGTTAAATCGATCTGCGCCAGTTTATCTAATGCACCACCGCCACGTGTCAATTCTTGCCCTTCCTTGTCTAACAAACGCGCACCAAGTGCCTGAATCATACCTGCACCCCCATCATTTGTCACGCTACCACCAATGCCGATAATGATTTTTTTTGCCCCATGATTGAGCGCATGTTGAATCATTTCTCCTGTACCATAAGTAGAAGTGATCAAGGGATTACGTTCTGCTGCTTTAACCAATTCAATTCCGTTGGCTTTCGCCATTTCAATGACCACCGTTTCTTGGTCACCTAATAAGCCGTAATAGGTTTCAACGATTTGATCAGGAAGCGGTCCTGCCACACGCACTGGTACTCTTGTGCCTCCTGTTGCATCCACTAAGGAATCCACCGTTCCTTCCCCGCCGTCTGCCATCGGGACGTGTTGAATGTCTGCATCTTTAAATACAGCTAAAATCCCTTTTTCCATTGCCAGACAGGCTTCTTTTGCACTCATACTTTCTTTAAATGAGTCTGGAGCCAAAACAAATTTTTTCGTCATCTTTTCGCGCCTACTTTCCAACTAGTTTAAAATAAAGCCATATAAAATGGTTGCAACAATCGTCATTACCCCACCGACACACATTTCATAAGGAATCACTCGAATTCTTTCTTTAATCGTCATATTCATACTTTGTGCCGTAATATGGAAATAATTGCCTTGAGGAACACTATCAATCACAGTTGCACCAGTATGCACCATGACTGCTGCTGAAAGTGAAGATGTGCCCATATCTAAAATCGCTGGTCCAAAAGAACCTGTCGCTAAAATAACCGCTGTGGATGTTGAACCAACTGCTAAGCCCATTAAAATACCAGAAATCGGTGCCAAGAAGGTTCCAGAAATTCCCATAACAGAAATTAAGTGGACAATTTGTGTTGATAAATCAGAAACAGAAATTAATCCAGCAATTGCACCTGCACCAATTAAAATTAAAACGGTATCGGTTACTCTCTTCAAGCCAGAAGATGCATAAAAGGCCAGTTGTTTTGTTTGCCCAATCGCAATTGTCCCAACAACTGAAGCGAACGGCAAAATATACAGAGCATCAATATTCAAACTTTTGATGAAAGAAATATTTAAAACGGCGCCAATCGGATTAAGTAATAATAAGACAATCGCTAACACTGGCGCGATCAACGCCTTTTTCAAAGGTAATAATTCTTTTGTTTGTTCCTCTACAAGATCCGTTTCTTTGACCATTGACCCTTTGCTTCTCATGATATTTGCAAGAACAACAGCTGTAATTAAACCAAATACGGCTGGAATAAAGCCAGCAATCATAACGTCACTTAGAGGTAAATCAAAGCCGTTCGCCGCTGCAATAGTATTTGGATTAGGCGAAATAATATTGCCCGCTTTGCCGCCACCTGATAAGGCAATCAATAATGATAACTTACTGATACCCGTACTTTTCCCAACAGATAGAGCAATCGGGGCAACAATCAACACTGCAACAGGAATGAATACGCCCACTGCTGTAATTACCATTGTGGATAATGCCAAAGATAAAATAGCTTTTTTCTCGCCAAGCTTTTGTACAATGGCGTTGGCAATTGATTCTGCCGCACCGGATTCCATCATCACACCCGCCAACATACCGGCTGCTAAAACACGGATTGCGGTTCCCATAATACTTTGTGTTCCGTTTAATAGAACAGCGACTGTATCTGACAGGGAAGCGCCTCCAATAAGACAACCAACAATTGCACCAAAAAACAAGGAATACACAGGATTAAATTTTTTCAAAATTAATACTATCGCTACAACTAATCCTAAAATTGCAGCAACCCAAGATATTGTAATATCTGGCATTCAAAATCAGCTCCTTAAATTGTTTACGCTTTCATTTTATCAAAGTCCTTTCTTTTTAAAATTGTAAATTTAACAGGATTTATTGTTCAAATGCACAAAAAACTGTTCTTAAAGAACAGTTTTTTGAAATCTTTTTCTATCTTTCTCAATAATGACCACCAAGCCAACGAACAAAAGAACACTCACAATTAACAATACTGCCGTTTTATTATATCCATGAAATAGCGCTTCGCCTCCACATGCGTAAAGTATTGAGGAAGGAATTACACCAACGACTATCGCGGCTATTAAATTTTTTAATGGCAGCTGCATAGTATCCGCAGCAAAATTAATCACAGAAGAAGGAATAATTGGAATCATGTAGCCTACCATAATCCCAATTTTTGGATGCTTCATCCGTCGAATGGACTGGACCCAATGATTGGTCTCCGTTTTTTTATCTAAAAATTTTATATGATGCATCAAAAAGATTGCAACTAAATTTCCCAAACTATTCCCTAAAACGTTAATGAGTGTGCCGCTGAAGGGACCAAAACTCAATCCTGCAATCACACCAATTACCGAGGTTGGAATCCCTGGTACTGCACACATGATCGCGGTCAAAAAAACTAACAATAGCGCTGCTGAAAAACCATGTGAACGAATTCGCTCTAATAATTGTGTCTTACTGGCTTTAGGATTCAAAAATAATTGAATATCTGTTTGATATTCTAGATACAAACGGTAACCTACCAGCAGGATTAAAATAAGCCCGCTACTGATTAGTAGTATTCGGATTGTTTTCCTCTTCATTTTCTTTGCTCCTTTTATGCTTTATACAAAGTGTAGCACAGGTTTCTTCGTGCCTCAATTAGAAGCTTGTATGAATAAAAGCCGCCCCTGAAAGTTAGACTAAAAATCTAGCTTTTAGGGGCGATTCGAAAGTTACGAAGGTACTTTTTTATTTCCGATACATCTTAAACTCCAAGAACAGATCGTTATAAATTCCTAAGTATTCTTGACCTAAATCTTGGTAAACTTCTAAATGTTTGATGGTTTCATCATCTGGATAAAATTGTTTATCTTCGGCAACTTCTTTTGGTAATAGTTTTTTAGCTTCTTTATTTGGTGTGGAATAACCAATATATTCTGCATTTTGTGCTGCATTTTCTGGTCGTAACATAAAGTTCATAAATGCATAGGCACCATCTTTATTTTTGGCTGTCTTAGGCATCACAATGTTATCAAACCAGAGATTAGAGCCTTCACTGGGAATCACATAATGTAGATGTTCATTGTTTTCTAGCATTTCAGCAGCTTCACCAGAGAAAGTTACAGCAACTGCACTTTCTTCATTAGCCATGTACATTTTGATTTCATCGGCAACAATTGCTTTGACATTGTTCGTTAATCGGTTTAACTTATCGGTAGCCTGACGTAATTGTTGGTCGTTTTTACTGTTTAACGAATAGCCTAAACTATTCAAAGATAATCCTAACACTTCGCGAGCGCCATCAATCAGCATGACATTATTTTTTAATTCTGGGCGCCATAAATCATCCCAATGTTGGATCTGACGGCCGTCAATAAATTTATCATTATAAATAATCCCCAACGTACCCCAGAAGTATGGAACGGAAAACTTATTTTTGGGATCAAAGGATTGATCTAAAAAGCGTGCATCAATGTTTTCTAAGCCTTTTAATTTGCTGTGATCAAGTGGTAAAAGCATCTTCGCTTTCATCATTTTTTGAATCATATATTCAGAAGGAATGGCAATATCATAGGCTGTGCCACCTTGCTGAATTTTTGTATACATAGCTTCATTAGAATCAAAGGTTTCGTAATTGACTTTATAGCCTGTTTCTTTTTCAAATTTCTTAATCAAGGCTGGATCTATATAGTCCCCCCAATTGTAAATGGTCAAGGTATCTGCTCCTGCCATGCCACTTGCTTTCTCCAATTGGCGCACGCCAAAAAACAAGATGACAATAATAGCGATAATTCCAATAAAAAGTGACTGTAATTTTTTCATTTTAACTTGGCCACCTCACTTTGTTCCCGACGCATTTTCTTTAAACGTTTTGGCGTATTGTCTTTACTGATAAAGTAATAACCGACAACTAGAATCATTGAGAATAGGAACACTAACGCACTTAAGGCATTGATTTCTAAACTAATTCCCTGACGTGCTCGTGAATAAATTTCAACAGATAATGTTGAAAAACCATTGCCTGTCACAAAGAATGTTACGGCAAAATCGTCCAACGAATAAGTAAAGGCCATAAAGTAGCCAGCAATAATTCCAGGCGCTAAAAAAGGCAAAATAATATTTTTAATCACTTGAACATTATTGGCCCCTAAATCCCTTGCCGCATCTACCATAGAATCGTTCATCTCTTGTAGTTTTGGTAAAACCATTAAAACAACAATTGGAATACTAAAGGCAATATGCGACAATAATACACTTGTAAAACCTAAACTGATAAACCCTACTGCTGTGAAGAAAATTAAGAAACTGGCTCCAATAATAACATCTGGTGAAACGAGTAAAATGTTATTAAAGCTAAGCAACGTGTTCCGGTTTTTACGACGTTTTGTATAATAAATCCCCATCGCGCCAAATGTTCCAATGATGGTTGCTATTAAAGCCGATAAGAAAGCTAACAAAAACGTATTCAGAACAATGGTTAACAAGCGTGTGTCTTCGAAAACGTTCCGATAATTATCTAACGTAAAACCAGTAAACTGATTCATCGTTTGCGTATCGTTAAACGAATAAAAAATCAAATAAAAGATTGGTGCGTACAGTAGCGCAAAGACAACGAATAAATACACATAAGACCATTTAAACTTTTTCTTTTGCATTATTTGCCACGCCCTTTCTTCTTCTCACCCGTCAGCAACATCACAATAAACATGGCAACAATTAAAATCACACCTATTGTTGAACCCATGCCCCAGTTTTGCGTTACTAAGAAGTGTTCCTCAATCGCCGTTCCCAACGTAATCACCCGATTGCCGCCAATTAAACGCGTTAACATAAAGAGCGAGAGCGAAGGAATAAAGACAGCTTGAACGCCACTTTTCACACCGTTCAGGGAGAGAGGAAAAATGACACGGCGGAATGTTTCCGCACTGCTAGCTCCTAAGTCCCGACTAGCACTAATCAATGAAGGATTCATCTCTTCTAAGGCATTAAAAATCGGCATAATCATAAATGGAATTTCTATATACGTTGCGACAAATAAAAAACTGAAATCTGTAAACAGAATCTGGTGCGTGCCCAAACCCATAAAACTCATAAACTGATTGATACTCCCATGAATACTGAAAATCCCAATAAAGGCATAAGCTTTTAATAATAAATTCACCCACGTTGGTAAAATAACGAGCATTAACCATAACTGTTTATGCTTGAGCTTTGTCAAAAAATAAGCCGTAGGATAACTTACCAATAACGTAAAAATGGTAATCAGAAAAGCATACCAAACCGAATTAATGGTCATACTTAAGTACGTTCCTGATGTAAAATACGTTTGGTAATTCGCCAAAGTAAACTGGCCATTCATATCGAAAAATGATTGATAAATAATCATCAGCACTGGCGCAATGACGAATAAAAGTAACCACATTACATAGGGAATCGAATAAATTCGACGCATTGTTTTCATTTTATTTTCCCCTTTCGTTTACTCGTCGTAACTTTCTAAACGGGCATCAAAGTCTTCTTCTGATTCATTGAAGCGCATCACGTGAATATCTTCTGGCTCAAAAGACAGCCCTACTTGAGCGCCTTCTTTGGCTTTTCGAGTGGAATGCACCATCCATTCGTTTCCTTGTTCATCAAAACAAATAATTTCATAATGAACGCCGCGGAATAACTGCGTGTCCACTGTTACGGTTAACTTGCCTTTTTCAAGCGTGGTAATCGTTAAGTCTTCTGGACGTAAAACGACTTCTACAGGTTCATTTTTCCGCATGCCGCCATCGACACATTCAAACTTTTTGCCCACAAATGAAACTAAATTATCTTCCAGCATCACACCGTCCACAATATTACTTTCCCCTACAAAGTCAGCAACAAAGTGATTAATCGGTTCATCATAAATATCGACTGGTGTGCCACTTTGCACGATATGACCTTTATTCATGACAAAAATTTCATCACTCATCGCTAATGCTTCTTCTTGATCATGGGTCACAAAAATAAAAGTAATTCCTAAACGTTGTTGTAAATCACGTAGTTCATATTGCATCGCTGTGCGTAATTTCAAATCTAAAGCGGATAACGGCTCATCTAAAAGCAATACTTTTGGCTCATTGACAATCGCTCGAGCAATTGCGACCCGCTGACGTTGGCCCCCAGACATTTCACTAATTTCACGTGTTTCGTAGCCGGGTAATTGAACCAAACGTAATGCCTCTTTCACTTTTTTTTCAATTTCTGCTTTGGATAGTTTTTTGATTTTTAAACCAAACGCAACATTATCAAAAACATTCATGTGAGGAAACAAAGCATAATCCTGAAACACGGTATTGACTTGGCGTTTATTGGCAGGTACATCATTTATTCTTTTACCATCAAAATAAACATCGCCAGAAGTCACGTCATTGAATCCCGCAATAATACGCAAAATCGTTGTTTTGCCACATCCTGAAGGTCCTAATAACGTATAAAATTTTCCTTCTTCAATTTCAAAGCTGACATTTTTTAATACTGGTTCATCGTCAAATTGTTTGACAACATTTTCAAATGAAATCACATGGTTTCTCACTGGATAAACTCCTCCATTTCGTCCTTTATAAATACGATTCTGTCGCCACAATTAACGCACGACTTTTTCCTCGACCATTGTTGCTAATTTGGTGAGGTTCTGTTGCTTGGTAATACATGGTTTGACCTTTTTTAGCAATATACGTGGCTTCCCCTAATGTCAAACGAATGGAGCCATCAATCACATAAATAAATGTTTCCGATAGAGAAGGTTCAAACGTTTTGTATTCGCCATTTTTATCAAAAGTAATAATGACAGGTTCCATTTCTTTTTCATTTGAGGCTGGAATTAACCATTTTAGTTCATAGCCATGTTCTTCATCATAATAGAGGGTACTTTCTTCTTCATTGTAGACAATTTTCTGTTCAAGCGGTTGCTGACTAAAAAACTGCTCTGGCGTCACGCCTAGTACTTCTAAAATTGAGAAAAATGTTTCCATTGATGGTGAGCTTAAATCCCGCTCCAATTGGGAAATATAGCCTTTGGATAAATCCGTTCTTTCGCCTAATTCTTCTTGTGTTAAATTTTTCTGAATGCGTAAATTTCTCAACTTCTCACCAATTTCCATGGCACACCTCGTTTCTATTTTCAGCTAATCTTTTCAACAAAAGTTTTGTAATACTAAACTTACAGTTTAGTTTTACCTTTTTTAGTATACGAACTTTTTGAAAAATTTCAACCATTTTTCTTTATTTTTCTAGTCTAATTGTCACACAATCTTTCTTTTCTGTATAACTTACTGTTTATAAGAAGAAAAATGATACGAAAAAATCAGAATATGATAAAATAAGACGAGTTGCTTTTTTACATAATTGGAAGGAGAGTTTTTATATGAATTCATTTCAAGCATTTACGTTAAGAGAACAAGATACATCTGTTATTGGTCAACTAGAAACCATTACTTTAGACGATTTATCAGAAGGCACTGTAGTAATCAAAGCAGCCTACTCCTCAGTTAACTTTAAAGACTCTTTAGCTTCAAAAAAAGACGGCGGTGTGATTCGCAATTATCCAATGATTCCAGGAATTGATGTCAGTGGCACTGTTGTCACATCGGAAGATCCTCGTTTCAAAGAAGGCGATAAAGTGATCGTAACAGGCTATCAATTAGGGGTTAGTCATACTGGTGGTTATTCTGAATATGTGCGTGTTCCTGGCGATTGGGTAGTTCCACTTCCTGAAAAAATGAGTCTCAAAGAAGCAATGATCTTCGGAACTGCTGGCTTTACGGCCGGATTATCTGTCACAGCTTTAGAAGACGATGGCTTACGCGACGACAAAGAAGCCCCCATTATTGTAACTGGTGCGACAGGCGGTGTTGCGACATTGTCTATTGCGATGTTGCATCAATTAGGCTACACTTCAATCACTGCATTAACTAGAAAGCCAGATTCTTTTGAGCTTTTAAAAGAGTTAGGTGTTAGTGAATGCTTATTAGTAGAAGATTTCTTAGCAACTCCTGTTAAAGCATTGATGAAACAGCGTTTTGCTTTTGCAATTGATACCACTGGTGGGGAAATTACTTCTGCTGTTTTACCACAACTTCGTTATGATGGCCGTTCAGCCATTTGTGGCCGCGCTGCTGGAATTACATTAGAGACAACCGTTTTACCCTTTATTTTACGGGGCGTTCATTTATTGGGCATTGATTCGGTTAATGTTGGTATGGACAAACGAAAAATAGTCTGGCAACGTCTTGCCACTGATTTAGACATCACTGAAAAAGCTGTGTATCAAGAGATTACTTTAGAAGAACTTCCCCCTGTTTTTGAAGCATTACAAGCAGGCCAACATATTGGACGGACCATTGTCCGAATTTCTTAAGGAGGCGTTTTGATTATGGATGTTTTAGTTACTGCTGGCGGAACGTCAGAACCGATTGATAATGTTCGTTCGATTACCAATCATTCTTCTGGCGGACTAGGAAAAGCAATTGCTGAAAGTTTTTTAGCTGCTGGACACACCGTAACCTACGTAACAACCAAACATGCATTACGTCCAACCCAACAATTGGACTTATCAATTAAAGAAATAGAAACAACGGTTGAATTAGCCACTACGTTAGAACAACTCTTTGCTGAAAAGCAATTTGATGCGATTGTTCACGCAATGGCAGTCAGTGATTTTACGACGGAAGCCGCGCAAACGGAAGAACAATTTATTGATTCTTTTGCTCAACAATTAAGCGAACAAACATTGCCAAAGACCAAAGAAGCCTTGGCAACTATCGTTCAAAACACATTGAATCAGATTGCTGATATTCCTCAAACAGCAACAAAAATTTCATCTGATACGGACCGATTATTAATTTTTCTAAAGAAAAATCCTAAAGTCATCCAAATGATTCGTGACAAGCAACCCCAAACTGTTTTAGTGGGCTTTAAATTACTTGTCGACGTTTCACAAGAAGAACTTGTCCAGGTTGCACAAGCCGCTTTGGTTAAAAATCGGTGTGACTTTGTCTTAGCCAATGACTTGATGAACGTTCATGAAACAGAACACGAAGGATTATTAATTAACGAAACGGGCATTGTCCAAGAAGCTTGTTCAAAACAAGGGATTGGTTCAATGATCGTTAAAAATGTTGAAAAGAAATGGAGAGAACAACAATGAAAACTATTTTATTAGGCGTCTCTGGCAGCATTTCTGCATATAAAGCAGCAGATATTACAAGTCAACTAACTAAGCTTGGCTACAATGTGGAAATTTTAATGACTAAAAG
This sequence comes from Enterococcus sp. DIV2385, assembly GCF_051711925.1. Classification (NCBI taxonomy): domain Bacteria; kingdom Bacillati; phylum Bacillota; class Bacilli; order Lactobacillales; family Enterococcaceae; genus Enterococcus; species Enterococcus sp. DIV2385. The sequence continues at coordinate 2,148,946 of NZ_JBIONV010000001.1, forward strand.
TAGCACAGCGTTCATCACTCCGCTGACCTTACAATCACTTTCTAAGAATCCAGTGCATACGGATGTCATGATGGAAATTGATCCCAGTAAAATTAATCACATTGAGTTAGCTAAAAAAGCGGATTTATTTTTAGTAGCACCTGCTTCGGCCAATACAATTGGGAAATTAGCCCATGGGATTGCCGACGACTTATTATCAACAGTTGCTTTGGCGCTTTATCCTGAAACACCCAAAATTATTGCGCCCGCGATGAATACGTATATGTACCAAAACCCCATTGTCCAACGAAATATTGGCATTTTAAAAGAAGTCGGCTATCAAGAAATAATCCCACGTGAAGCTCTATTAGCTTGTGGCGATTATGGTCGTGGCGCACTTGCCACTGTTGAAGATATCCTTCAAACAGTGATGAAAATTTTAGCATCTGATAACAAGGAGTAATTTATGAATAACACGAAAAAATTTACGTTAACAGCAATGTTCTTAGCTATCTTACTTTTACTGGCTTTAACCCCGCTAGGATTTATCACATTAGGTCCTTTAAATTCGACCACGATGCATATTCCTGTAATTATTGGTTCCATTGTTTTAGGGCCAAAAATCGGTAGTATGTTGGGCGGCACGTTTGGGATCATTAGCTTAATTAAAAATACGACAGCACCAACACCTTTGTCGTTTGTTTTTTCTCCATTTATTCCCGTGATTGGTACCGATCACGGTAGTTGGAAGGCTCTTTTAATTGTTCTCATTCCGCGGATTTTAATTGGGGTCGTTCCTTATTTCGCTTACAAATGGCTAAATAAATTAACGAAGGAAAAAGCGCAACCTGTCTCCTTATTTGTGGCTGGTGTTTTAGGCTCAGCAACGAATACCATTTTAGTCATGAACATGATTTATTTTCTTTTTAATTCAGCTTATGCTGAAATTATTGGTAAAGCTGGAACTGCTGTTTACCTAGCTATTATTGCGACGATTTTCAGTTCTGGTGTGCCAGAAGCTCTTGTTGCTGGTGTAGCTGCTTCAGCAATTGCTAGCGTTTTGCTTCGCTTAATGAAACGGAATGCAACGCAAAAACTATAGAAAAAAACACATGGACTAAAAATCAAGTTTGATTTTTAGTCCATGTGTTTTTTTATTTATTTTTTTTGTTTTCGTAATTTATAGGCATATTCACTGGCTTTAAATAATAATTTATTAACCGGTAAATCGAATTCCCCAATAAATTCATTAATCGTTGGGTTGAAGTTCGCTTTAAACTTAATTAAGCCATCATTTAAACTACCTTCTAAGCCGCCCATATTACAGCTTTCGCAGCCACGGTTAAAACATTCTTGAATGGCATCTCGCCAAGTCACATATGTTGGCATGTAGCGTTTATAACGATCATCTAAGCCAGCATAAAGGATTTCACTTGTTGGACCAAATGTCACAGCCAAGGCGCCAGCAACCGTGACGATTTCACCAGCTTCTGCGATATTTTCTTCTAATTCTTTTAGTTCCCGAGTCAAGGAAGCATCTAATTCTTCTAAATTATGGCGCTTTTTCACTTGATTTTCTTTCAAATTACTCAAGTCTTTTTGATTTTTGTCATAGCGTTGTCGCGTGCTATCTAAGCGTTCCTTTAAATTGACTTGCGCCAGCATAATAAAGGAGTCTTCTGGGTAAATGTTCAACAGCTTCTTAAAGTAATCACTATTCCGTAAAGAAATATGTTGGCGTTCCATGGTTGATTGAATGACTTTTTCAAATTCATCAACAAAGTCAACATGCCCTTGCTGCACAACGACCCCTTTTTTTTCAGCTGTTTTAATCATTTTCTTGGTGCTTTTTGACAATTGTTCTTCACTAAAATCTTCACGATAAATATTCGCTTGGAAGCGGGGCTGGATGGTGGCCCCCATATCCATTGTCAGTCCTTGATATTTGGCCCCTGCTTTTTTCAAGGTCTCAATAATAGCTGTCGCTTCAGCATGCGGTTGATGTTCTTCTCCCAAATGAAAATCTTGATAGTGAACCGCTGGATCCATTTTTATAAATAAAGCTCGTTTTTTCTTGCCAAATTTTTTCAATTCAGCCATAAAGTAGCTGACCAAACGTTCATTTGTATAGTCCATTACTGGACCTCTTGGTGTATATAACATCGTAAAACCGGCTGGTAATGGTTTGATTAAAACTAAACTTGATGCGACTAATGTATCCTTTTCATAAACCCCAACAATTTCAGAACCCCAGTTATCCTTGACTTTTGCCCATGAAGATGACTGTAGTAAATTACATAATGGGTGATTTTTAACAAATGTATCGTGTACTTCTGCCGGAATACCGATTTTAAATGTGTACATGTTCAAACTCCTCTGCTGTGACTTTCCAATAGTCCGTTTATCTTACACTATCATAGTGTATTCCAACAGACTAGTAAAGTTTTACATGAAAATTTTTAGAAAAAATGTAGATCTTATTCTTTATGTAAAAAAGACGAGGTAGAAACAGTTCATTCTATCACTTAGCTCACTAATAGCAACGACACTTTTCTTCACTGCCATTCAAAGGATGAATCATTTCTATCCACATCTTTTCAATTAAATACGTGTTTCAAATTTTAATGACTTGTTGATAAAATACATGATTGGTGCTGAAATCGTCATAATAATCGCTTCACTTAATGCTAACCAACTATAAGTTGTCCAAAATGCTTGACCGCCACTTGGTACTAGCATAAAGGCAATAAAAAACATACTTACAGTGAAAAATAGACTATTTAGACACATTCTAACAGGAATACTTGGTACCTTTTTTTGTAAAAAAGCTGTTAAGCTCAACGCAAATAATGTTTGCGCACCACCAAACAGAGCATCCATTACACCGAAACCAAAAAATAAGTTAAAAAAGATAACGCCGCCTAAAACACCCCAAATCAATTTGCGATTGAAAACGACTAGGTGATTCAAACTTTCTGAAATTCTAAATTGAATCATACCAGAAGAAACTGGCCGAACCAATAAAGAGAGGACAATATATAAGCCCATAATGATACCATTGGCTAAGACTGTTCTTAGCTTTCGATTGGCTTGAAACGAATTTTGCATACTTTTTCCTTCTTTCTCCGAGTTTTTTTACAAGGGATGGTTGATGAACCTTGGTTACAATTGCAACAGTTCACATTCTAATATGGAAAGTCAAAATAGTCAATGAAAGCCCTGTTTTACTTTGCACTTATTTGCAGTTTTCACCTCTCATGCATTGTTTCGTGCCTTTTTCTAGTCATTTTTTACTTTTTTAAGCAATCTTTATTCGCAGAAGTTCCTCCCTCTGGTATAATGGACAATAGCGATTCAAAGGAGGAGCTCAATGAACATTCACTACTATCTTATTATCAACGAGCAGGCAAGTAGCGGCAATGGCCGAAAAGTCGCTAGAAAAGTGATTCAACAACTCAAGCAACAAGAACTTAAATATACGGCTCTTTACACTGATTACGCTGGACATGAAAAAGAATTGACGAAGGAACTTGCAGAAACAACTTTACTTCCTTGGTCTGAAGACTTAGACGTTTCAACTTTTCCAATCCTAGTCGTGCTAGGCGGCGATGGCACACTACATAATGTCATTAATTCATTACTTCCATATGATTCAGCTATTCCTTTAAGCTATATTCCATGCGGCTCTGGAAATGATTTTGCACGAGGGGTGGGATTATCAAGGAATATTGATAAAGCATTGCATCAAATCCTGCGCACCAGACGACCAAAAGAAATTCAAACGATTCATTATGTAGAAGCCAACCAAGAAGAAATCGGCTTATCCAGCAATAATGTTGGCTTAGGGTTAGATGCGGCAATCGTGGAAAAAACCAACGAATCGTCATCAAAAAAAGCCTTAAATAAATTTAAGCTTGGCTCGCTTTCCTATATTTCTTCAATCATTCATGTCTTTTTTAAACAAAAAGGCTTTCCAATTTTAGTTGAAATGAATGGTAAACAATACACATTTAATCGTGCTTTCCTATGTACGGTCACAAATCATCCTTATTTTGGCGGGGGCGTATCAATTATGCCGACGGCCAATCCTCGCAAAGCAGTCGTGGACTTAGTTGTCGTGGAACGAATCAATATTTTTAAAATTTTGTGGCTTATTTTCCTATTGCTTCGCCAAAAACAAGGGAAATCTAAGCATTTTCATCATTTTCAATCAAGCAAAATTCGAATTGTTTCGACGATTCCACAAACCATTCACGCAGATGGCGAGATTTTAGGCAAACGAAGTATTGATATGGTTTATACCACACAAAAACGTTTGTTTTGGTTTTAACTGAGTCCCTTAAGGTTGAAAAAGAGTGCCATAAGTCAAAACGACTTATGGCACTCTTTCCTTTTCTCACATAAATTGATAAGGCGTCGTATCCTTCATTCCAATCATTGGATCAACAGCATTTGTTTGAATAATTTCGACTGTTAGTCGTGGTTCTTTTGGTAATGATTCTTCGACAACTTTTGTCGCTTTATTTGCTGTTTCTGGGGTTGACTCTTCCCCTTCATCAGCAAATAGTGAAACTTCTTGTACCGTTGTGTCAACTAATTGCTCGTCTGTTTCTTTGATCTGATCGGCTTTCGTTGATTGCTGTTCAGTTTCATAAGAGACAGCTTTTGTTTCCTTTTCAGTAAATGGATGGTCTGCCGTTAAACCTTCTTCATAGGCTTCTAACTGAGTTCTAGTCGTTAAGGTCATTTGTTCTGCGTTCACGATTCGTTCTTTTAGCATCGTCATGCGACTAGCCGATTCGTTTTTGACACATGTTTCAAAAGCAGAAACCTCACCTAGTAGAATTAATAATTCTTTACTACGTGTCACTGCTGTATACAGCAAATTTCGTTGCAGCATTCGGCTATACTGATGAACCATTGGCAGTAACACCATGCGGAATTCACTACCTTGCGCTTTATGAATCGAACAACAATAGGATAACGTAATTTTATTCCATTCATTTCTTTTATACGTTACTTCATTATTATCAAACTGTAAAACCAACTCGTCCACTTTGTCCTCTGAGTCTTTGGCTAAAGTAATTCCGACGATTTCTCCCATATCTCCATTGAACACATTTAATTCTGGCGTATTGACTAGTTGCAAAACTTTGTCCCCAATCCGATAGACGGTGTCATTCCATTTGACTTCTTTTTTCTTACCATCATTTGGATTGAAGATTTCTTGCATCATCTTATTCAAGGCATCAATGCCGGCTGCGCCACGATACATTGGCGCTAAAACTTGGATATCTTGTGGCGTAAACCCTTTTGCTTTTGCCTTTGTGACGATTTGTCGAATGTATTCTTCGATATGACCAATATCACTTGCAAAGAACGAGCGATCCTTTTGATTTTTTTGAAAATCAGCAGGCAACTTTCCTTCTTTAATTTCATGGGCAAGAGGAATAATACTTGAACCGTCTCCTTGACGATAAATTTCGTTTAACTCACATTTGGGAATTTCGTTAATTTGCAATAAGTCATGTAAGACTTGACCTGGACCGACAGACGGTAGCTGATCCTTATCACCAACAAAAATCACTTGCATGTTTGTCGGAATAGCTTTTAATAACGTATTGGCTAACCAAGTATCCACCATGGACATTTCATCTACAATTAGCAAACCACCTTCTAATTCTTTGGCGGTTAAACTCGGATTTTTTTCACGACCTGTCAAGCCTAACAAACGATGGATGGTACTTGCAGGTAAACCTGTCGTTTCGTTCATACGTTTCGCTGCTCGCCCAGTTGGCGCCGCTAGCAAGATTGGAAACATCTCCTGCGTATAGTCTTTGAGATCTAATGAAAGACCATTTAGCTCCGCAAACAACGAGACAATCCCATTAATAACAGTTGTTTTCCCTGTTCCGGGCCCTCCAGTTAAAATAAATAACGGCGATTTAATCGCTTCTTCAATCGCTGCTTGTTGCGAGTCGCCATACTGAATATTTAAACGTTTCTCAATCATTCGGATATTTTTTTGGACTTCTTCTTCCTCATAATGAATTTCTTTTTTACGAGAAAGTAAACGCTGAATCGAAGTACCAATGCCCCATTCAGAAAAATAGAGACTGTTCTCAAAAAGTTTAGTCTCTTCTTGTTGGATTTTTCCATGTTCGACTAACGTAATGATTTCATTGGCTACTTGATCAGGTGAGATTTCCACTGGGCGACTTGCTTCCAAGGTCCGAATCGCTTCTTCTAACAAAACATCTGCTTGAACATACGTATTGCCTGAGCGAATGGAGTGTTCAAACACTTCATGTAAAATCGCCGCTCGAATTCGAACAGCAGAATCCGCCTGAATGCCGATTTGTTCAGCAATATTGTCCGCTCGTTTAAATCCGACTCCCTCAATATCTTCAACTAACTGATAAGGATTTTCTTGAATCACAGAAAGGGTTTCTTCTTGATAGGTTTGATAAATTGAAAAAGCTAACTGACTACCGAAGCCGTATCGATTTAGTCCCACAATCACTTGCTCCATCCCGTGATTCAAGCGAATTGTTTCGACGATTACTTGACGTTTTTTTTCATTTAAAACAGTAACTTCTTCCAAAACACTCGGGTCATCAATAATTCGGTCAATCGCACTTTCCCCTAATACTTCAACAATTTTTTCAGCAGTTCGTTTACCAATGCCAGGAAATTTGTCACTTGATAAATAGTTAACCACCCCACTAGCCGAAGTCGGTCTTTCTTGCTGATAACTATCCACCTGAAACTGTCTGCCATAACGAGGATGGTCCACAAAATGACCAAAGAAACGATAGGGTTCCTCTTCTTGAACTTGGCCAAAACTTCCAGTTACTACAATTTCTTTTTCTAAATAATCTGTATTTGTATCGGTCACATTTACAAGAACGACTTTATAAAAATTACTGGGATTTTCAAAAAAGATTGCTTGTACAGTTCCAACAATAAAGGCTTTTTCTTCGTCCTCACCAAAAAGTGTTACCACTACAAGCCCTCCTTTCTGTTGTGTGCTTATTGTGCTTTTTCTTTAGCTAAAAAAGACGTATCATTCCATAACGTTAAGTCGTACGGCATGTTCCTTGATGCCTCTTGGGTTTCAAGGATTGAGAGGCTATTGTTTAACAGCCCGCCCATTGTCCGTAATTCTGATAATGGTTTACCAGCCATCGCTTGGATTGCCGCCGTCAGCGCTGCTCCGTGTCCGACAAATAGAACTGGACCTTCGTGCTGTTTCGCCGCTTCAGCAACTGTTTCTGAAATCCGTTGAATCGCTTGCTCGATTGGTTCACCATCAAAAATTGTTGGATCATACAAATCTAAACGATGCCGTAAATGATCTAATTCTTCTCCATAAAAATTACGCATTTCTTCAATATATTGTCCTTCTAGACGACCTAAACCTAATTCTTTTAAGGTATCTGTATAAACAATTTCAACTGGATGATTCAATTCTTGTTGAATTCCCCGCGCAGTATTTTTGGCACGTAATAGCGGACTAGAATAAATTTTTTCAAACGGAATATCTTGTAAATATTGGCCTAATTGTTTAATTTCGTCATAACTAGTTGGTAATAACGGCGAATCTCCTGTCATTCCTTGAAATCGTTTCTGTTGATTCCATTCAGTTTTTCCATGTCGTGTAAAATATAATTTCATGTAACTTCTCCAAACTTCTTTATCTCTTCATATGTCTTTCTAGTTTATCACTTCCCTGCGAAAATATCCATGGAAGTTTCTAGTAATCCAAGCAAAATAAGCCTAGAACAAAAATCTAAATTGTTTTTTGTTCTAGGCTCGGAAATTGGGCAACAGTAAAAATAAAACCACTTTCTTCTGACATTTTTGAAAAAAGCGCTACTGTCTTAACTTTTTTTAATCCAATTTATCATTTTCATAATGATGCGTCAGTTCTAAGTTCGGAAAATTTTGCTGACGTAAGGCTTCATAAACAATTAGTGCGGCAGTGTTAGAAAGATTCAATGAGCGCACATGTTCATCATTCATAGGAATTCGGATACACTTTTCTTCGTTTTCTCGCATAAACGTTTCTGGTAAGCCCGTTGTTTCTTTTCCAAAAAGAAAATAATGGTCCCCGCCATCATTATAATTGACCTCGCTGTATGTTTGGTGAGCAAATTTGGTTACTAAATGCAAGTGTTTGCCTGCCACATGGGCTAAAAAGGCAGCCAAATCTTTATGATACGTAATATTTACATCATTCCAATAATCTAATCCGGCACGTTTTAAGTGTTTATCATCTGTTGAAAATCCTAAAGGTTCAATTAAATGCAACGGTGTATTCGTCGCTGCACATGTCCGTGCAATATTTCCAGTATTTGCTGGAATTTGTGGTTCAAATAAAACAATATGGTTCGTCAACTATCTTCAGCTCCTCAAATATCAATCGTGTTCATTTTAGCATAAATTCAAAATAAATAGCGCCCACAATACTTATTTTCAAAAAAAAAAACCGCATGACGCGATGATGTCAGGCGGCAGCTATTCTAACCAATAAAAAAAACGTACCGTCTCGGTGTCTAGCACGGCGAGTCGTTACGTTAGTGAAGGTCTCTTCACTAACTTTTATCAGAACAGGACCCTGATAAAAACCAATGAAAAAACAACTTGTAAGTAATATAACACCAATGTCACTTTATTGCAAGACTTTTTTAGGATTTTCTTCACAAAAAAGTCTATCTTTTACGACCTACTAACAAGCGGACGTCAATCGTGATTTTTTCCAATGGTCGCTGTTGTAGCTCGGCTTTAACTTCTTGAGAAACTTGCCACTCTAATGGCGACATTTCTAATAAATCCAACCGTCTTTCCTCGGGAATGTCAAAGCAATAAGTTATTCGTTCATCTACTTCCACTGCTAATTCCTCGGCAAAACGTTGGACTACTTTTTGATTGGAATAACTTTGTTTCTTTTCGTCATTGGGATAAAAAGCCGCTCGTAATTCCTTTAAATAATTCTCTTCAGGAATAATTTTAATCACAGTCCCGTCAGCTTTTAGTACTCGCCGAAATTCTTGATAATGTGAAGGAGAAAAAATATTTAAAATCGTATCAAGCCCTTGATCCGCAAATGGCAAATTCGTTAAATCCGCCACACACCAAAACGCATCAATTGGCTGATTACTTGCTAAATAGATTCCTTCCTTTGATAAATCAAACCCGATTTTCAGTCCAGATAAGCCTGCTTGACTTAACTCAGCAAGAAAACTCCCTTCACCACAACCAACATCGACTACTGTTTTATTTTGAGGAAGATAGTGCATAATTTTGTTTAAAACAGGCGCGTACATGCCACTTTGAATCATTTTTCCTCGAGAAGTAAACATTTTTTTATTATATTCTGTCTGAACGCCATGATTTAGAAAGTATAGCGTGCCTTTCTTGGATAAATCAAATTGATGCCTCTGTTGACAAATCAGACCAACCCCTTCTACATGCATTGGTTCATGACAAGTTGGACAGCGAAATACGGCTGCTTCTTTTTTCAATAATTGTTGTGCTCGTTCAATTTTCTTTAACATTTAAAACTCCTTACGTTCATCAAATGAACATTTTCTCTTATAAAAAGTTGCACTCTTTTTTTCAGGGCTATGGTAGTAAGCAGAATTATGGTACAATGCCTGTGAAGAAAAAGCAAGGAGCGATAAGAAATGATTAAAGAATTCTGTGCCGAAAATTTCACTAAGATTCCCCAAGCCATTCAAAAAGGTGCGAATCGCATCGAATTATGCGATAACTTAGCCGTGGGTGGAACGACGCCAAGTACTGGTGTTATTGAAGAAGTCTTAGCATACGCTGGCGAACATTCTGTACCAGTGATGACAATCATTCGTCCTCGTGGCGGCAATTTTGTCTATAATGATATTGAATTAAAAATTATGCATACCGATTTAATCGAAGCAAAGAAATTAGGAACCGACGGCATTGTTATTGGCTGTTTAACTGAGGACGGTTGGTTAGATGAAGAAGCTTTGGACTTATTCATTGAAACAGCTGAAGGCTTGCAAATCACTTTCCATATGGCTTTTGATGCCTTGTCGAAAGAAAACCAATTTAAGGCGATCGACTGGTTAGCTGAGCGTGGTGTGACGCGTATTTTAACTCATGGCGGGCCAGCTGGTACCCCTATCGAAGACAACTTTGATCATTTAAAAGAATTAATTGCCTACGCAGATCAACGGATTCTTATTTTACCAGGTGGCGGTATTTCCACAGAAAACGTTCAAACTGTGATGGACACTTTAAAAGTCACAGAAGTCCATGGCACAAAAATTGTTTAATTTCTTGTATCTAAAAAAGTGAGGTAGCCGTCGTATTAACGGCTATCTCACTTTTTTGATTTCAAGCAAACCAACGAATCCTTTTACCTCAGTCTCATGATAAATAAGTGCAATTTTTTAAACAAAATAACGCATAAACATGCTGGCAATATTAAAATAAATTAATACACTGGTTAAATCACTTAAGGTAGTAATAAACGGGCCACTGGCAACTGCGGGATCAAACCCTAATTTATCCATTAACATTGGGATTAAACTCCCTGCTAAATTCGCCACAGTAATTGCACAGAGCATTGCCATCCCAATCACAAATCCAAGCGGAAGATTATGTTGCCACACGCCAACCACAATCATAATGGTTAAACCTGTCACAGCACCCGTCACTAGTCCCGTGAGCACTTCACTTAAGATTAAGCGACCAAAATTACTATCCTTTTCATCTTTCATAGCCAAACGGCGTACCGCGACCGCCAATGATTGTGTTCCGGCATTGCCGGCTGTTCCGGTAATTAAAGAAATAAAAACGGCTAAAATACTCGCTTCGCTAACTAACGACTCATAATTACTGATTAACGAGGCCGTAGACATCCCTAAAAACAGCAGCGTAATTAACCAAGGTAATCGTTTAGAAGCGGCTTTTAAAGGGTTCTCACTAACTTCTTCAACGTCGACCCCGGCTAAACCAGAGTAGTCGCTAGCGGCTTCATCATCGATAACATCAATAATATCATCAACTGTTACAATCCCCAACAAATGATCATCATAATCTGTAACTGGCACAGCTAAGAAGTCATAGTCACGAATTGTTTGCGCGACATCTTCTTGGTCATCGCCAACATGAACTGAAATAACCCGTTCATTCAAAATATCAGCAATCAAGGTATCATCATCATTAACAATTAAATCCCGCAACGAAATAACGCCGACTAAATGATTTTCTTGGTCGACTACGTAAACGTAATAGATTGTTTCCGCCATGTCCGCTTGATTCTTTAAGACGTACATCGCAGAACGCACTGTTTGATTCGCCACAATCGAAACAAATTCGGTGGTCATAATCGCCCCAGCAGTTTCATCTTCGTAATGAAGTAACTCTTTAATTTCGCCTGCTTCTTCACTACTTAACAAACTAAGATATTTCGCCTTTTGACTCTTATCTAACATATTTAGTAAATCCACCGCATTATCGGTATACATCTCAGCTAACATATCGGCTGCATAACTTGGGCGCATTTCAGCTAAATAATCTTTCATATTCTCATTATCTTCTTCGATAACATCAAACATATCCGCTAGTTCTTTCGGAGATAGGTAATTGTATAAATGTTGTCGGTCTTTTTCATCTAACGATTGGTAAAATTGTCCTTGTTCATAAATGTGTAACGCTAAAAATAGCTCACGAAATTCGTTCATTTGTTGATTTTTTAGCGTTTCTAAAAGAAGGGCAAATTGCTCTTCCATTTCTTGGCCTTCATTCATCTTACACTTTCCCCTCCTGCCTCTTTATTATTATAACGTATCATCTACACTTTTCATATCCTCCGCTAGTGGGGAAATCAGATGAACCGTTTCTTTGGTAAAAGGATGAGTAAAAATTAGTTCCATGCAATGCAACGCTTGCCGCTCAATTCCTTGATCCATCTTTCCATGATACATCTCATCCCCTAACAATGAACAGCCAATTGCTTCAAAATGTACCCGAATTTGATGTGTTCGTCCTGTATGGAGCTGAATGCGCACAGCTGCTGCTTGGGCTCCTCTTTTTGCGAGCCAATATTCTGTACTAGCAAATTGACCTGTTTCGATAACTTGGCGTTTTAATAAAGAGGACAAGTCGCGCCCAATTGGCTTTTCAATCAATTGATGCTCGTTTAACTGCTCAATCGCTCCACCAACAAGGGCATAATAAATTTTTGTCACTTTTTTTTCTCGTAATTCTTGGTCAATTAAAGCATGAGCAAAGCCGTGTTTCGCAAATAACATCAGCCCAGAAGTATCTCGATCTAAACGAGTCACGACATGAATAACTTGATTCACGTAATTTTGACGCTTGTAATAGCCCTTAACACGATTCGCCATCGTTCCTGAAGGATGATACTGAGCAGGTATCGAGGCAATGCCAGCAGGCTTATTAACTACTAAAAAATGATCATCTTCAAACACAATTTCAATCGGTTCATCATCTGTTAATAATGTCTCATGTTCCGCTTCATCTGGAATCGTCATTTTAACGACATCGCCAGTTTGTAAAGGATAGATGGCATTTTGAACGGTCCCATTCACTTGAATTTTACCACCCTGAAATTTCACCTTAGCTAATAACCCTTTTGAAACACCTTGTTCCTTTAAAAAATATTTCACTTGTTGTGTTGTTTCTTTGTCATATGTCCATTGAAATTCCATCGTTTAATTAATCCTCACCAATAAAGGCATCTTTCACTCGATGCCAGAAATGCATGTGCCGATAAGAGGCAAAATGAATCCGTTCGTCTGCAATTCGATAGCAGACAGAAGCGATATTTTCTTGATAAATATCTAATTGGTCCACCGTGACAAAATAATCATCACTTTCCTGTAATTTAATCTCCAGCCACTCCGTATGTGCGATTACAATCGGTGACCCCAATGTTCGAAAGACACGATTGTTTAAGGAGGCGATTTCGGTTAACTGAAACGCATTAATGCTAGGATGCAAAACAGCCCCACCAATACTTTTATTATACGCAGTAGAGCCGGTTGGGGTCGAAATCGACAACCCATCACCACGAAATCGTTCAAACAGTTCGTCTTTAATAAACACATCGCCCACCATCGTCCGGTTTCCTCGTTTAATTGTCGATTCATTTAATGCTAAAAAATGTTTATCTGGTTTCCCATCTCTAAACCGAATCCGCACATCTAATAATGGATAACTCGTACTTTTTTCACGATGAATACACAAACTCTCAACTAGTTCTTTTAATTCATAATCACGCCAATCTGTATAGAAACCCAAGTGTCCGGTATGTACACCTAAGAAACTTACTTCGTTTAACAGATGATTAAATCGATGAAAAGCGGAAAGAAGCGTACCATCTCCGCCGACTGAAATCACAAGTTCAGGTTGACGATTGTCTATTTGAATTTGGTTTTGCTCTAATAGTGTTGTCAGTTGTTTTGTGACTTGTTTCGATTTTTCTTCCGAGTTATGAACAATCGCCACTTTCATAAGCAGACTCCTTTACTGATTTTCTGGTGTTTCGTTTTTAATTTGCTTATAGTATTCGTTTTCTAGCAATCCACGGCCATGAGAGAAGTAATGTTGTGCTTCTTGAATTTCTTCACGAATAGATGACATCTCTTCATCTAATAAATAGGCTGCCTCTGCCGCTCGCTGAAGGCGTTCTTTCATTTCTTCAGGAAAGACACCTTGATATTTATAATTCAAAGAATGTTCAATCGTTGCCCAAAAATTCATGGAAAGTGTCCGAATTTGGATTTCGGCCAAAATAATCTTTTCCCCGGTGACTAATTGCACAGGATATTCCACCACCACATGGTACGAACGATAGCCACTTTCTTTTTTATTTTCAATGTAGTCACGTTCTTCCACAATTTTTAAGTCTTTACGATTTCTTAAAAGTGCGACTACCTGGTAAATGTCTTCCACAAATTGGCACATAATCCGCAAACCAGCAATGTCTTGCATTTCTTCTTCAATCCGATTTAAAGGAATATGCCGAATTGCCGTCTTTGTCAAAATACTATCTACTGGTTTCACACGTCCTGTAACGAATTCAATTGGTATGTGTTTATCTTGCTCCCGAAATTGTTTACGAATACCTCGTAGTTTTACTTTTAATTCGCTGACCGCCTGTTCATATGGCGCTAAAAACAGCTCCCACTCTCGTTCCATGGTAGATCCCTCAATTTCCTTGAATTTCATTCACTGATTATTTTACCACAGTCCTCCCTAAAATAGGGTGTTATTCGCTATTTGATTTCCAAACGCCTTTCATTAGAAAAATTTTTCACAGAGAAGACCACTTTTCTTGACGGAAACCTATATAATATGTGAAAATTGGAGTGATTTAAGAAAGAGAGAGAACCCCATGAGTGAGCACTTAGAAATTGAATTTAAAACATTAGTTAGTCCGCAAGATTTCAAACGATTAATCGACCATTTTGCTATTCAAAAAACGGACTTTTTTACGCAAACAAATCATTATTTTGATACGGACGATTTTCAATTAAAAGCACAACGAATGGGCTTAAGAATTCGCGTATTAGCAGATCGTGGTGAGTTAACCTTAAAAGTTCCTGCGCCAGAAGGATTATTAGAAATCAATGACCCTTTATCGCTTGAGACGGCGAACCACTTTATCAAGAGGAATCACCTCCCTACTGAGGGGGCTGTGGCGAAGAAATTACAAGAATTAGGTATTGAAATCGCCTCGATCCATTTAATTGGTTCATTAAAAACAGCACGTGCAGAAAAACAAATTCCTCAAGGACTACTTGCGTTAGACGAAAGTTGGTATAACCAACAGCACGATTTTGAATTAGAGTTAGAAGTTACTGAAGCTGAAAGCGGCAAGCAAGCGTTTCAAACATTAATGGCTGATTTGAACATTCCCATTACGCTTGCACCTAACAAGATTCAACGCATGATTCGGACCACTGCCCCTTAGTATTCGAAGCACTGACGTTCTGGCACCTGTATTTGAAAAAGCATGGCATTGGAGGAAGTATGAATGGTTGAAATTTATTTGTTCGTCAATCCTTTAGGCGGCGTCTGTTTAGAAATTGAAAAAGAAATTATACAATTGTCTGTTAACGACAAGAAGAAAATACAATTGCGCTTTATTCCTTTATTAAATATGAAAACGATCAATGAATTTTTGAGTCGTCAACATATTCCGATTAATGACATTAAACGACGGAATCGAATTTTTGAAGATTTATACTCAGCCGCTCTTGACTATAAAGCAGCACAGTTACAAGGCCGAAAAAAAGGCCGACAATTGTTGATTGGCTTACAAAAAGCAGTAGCTGAAGACGGTCTAGCTTACTCTCCTGAGTTATCAGAAGAACTACTTCTAGCGGCTGGCGGGGATATTGATATGTATCGTAAAGACCGACAATCCGATTTTGTCAAAGAATCTTTCCAAACCGACCAAAAAGTTGCTCGAGAAATGGGGATTAAACAACATCCTACCGCAGTCGTTTACAACTATACTTGCGAGAACGATTTCGGCATTTTAGTCGAAAATTTTGAAAACATGGATGAAATTAAACAACTGTGTCGTGTCCATCCACATAACGAACCGTTGCTGGACCAAGGTGACGCAACCTTTGAATTTAAACGTCGCTCCAATTATCATTTTCCAAATGGACATTTACATTTATTATAAAAAAGATGCTGCGAGAAAAGCTGTTAACCAATTATCTTAAGAGTTAAAAAGTGGGATATAAGTCATTTGGACTTATATCCCACTTCTTTGTCTATAATTTTTCAACCAAAGCTTCTAATTCCGTTAAACGCTCTTCAAAAACTTTCATTGCATCTTCGATATACGTGGCTTGTGTCATATCCACGCCCGCTTTTTTCATCACTTCAATTGGGAAGTCACTACTTCCTGCTTTCAAGTAGTTAAGGTACTTCTCTAAAGCTCCTTCTTCTCCAGCTAAAATATGTTTAGACAATGCCGAAGCGGCTGAGAAGCCAGTTGCATATTGATAAACATAGTAATTGTAATAAAAATGTGGAATTCTCGCCCATTCGTAACTGATTTCTTCGTCTCTAACTACTTCTGGTCCATAATATTTAGCATTGAGCTCGCCATAATACTCACTCAAATATTCACTTGTTAATGGCGTGCCTTTAGCATCTTCCGTGTGAATAAAATGTTCAAATTCCGCAAATTGGGTTTGACGGAAAATGGTTCCCTTAAAGCCGTCTAAATAGTGATTTAAGACATACGCACGTACTTTAGGATCTGTTTCTGTTTGTAATAAATATTCTGTTAAAATATTTTCATTTGTGGTTGAAGCAATCTCAGCTAAGAAAATTGAATAGTCGCCATAAACATACGGCTGATTATTTCTTGTATAGTAACTATGAACGCTATGGCCCATCTCATGGACTAATGTAAATAGTTGATCCAAACTATCATGCCAATTCATTAAAATGTATGGGGCTGTGTCATAAGCTCCTGAAGAATATGCGCCACTTCGTTTTCCTTGATTTTCAATCACATCAATCCAGCGACTTGAAAAAGCTTCTTTAACAATAGATAAATAGTCTTCACCTAGTGGTTTTAAAGCCTCAATTGCTTTTTCTTTTGCTTCTTCATAGCTGTAACGAATTGGTGCTTCACCTAGCAAAGGCGCATACAAGTCGTACATGTGTAATTCTTCTACGTTTAATAATTTTTTTCTTAATTTTACATAACGATGTAGCAAAGGTAAATGTTTATTTACTACAGCTACTAATGTTTCGTGAACACTTTCAGGGATATGATTACTTGCTAAAGAGGCTGCCCGAGCAGAATCATAATTTCTAATTTTTGCTTTATAATTATGCGTTTTAACATGTGCACCTAAAGTTGAGGCTAAGGTATTTCTAAATTGTTTGTATACTTTGTACAAACCTTTAAATGCTGCTTCACGAACAGATGGATCGACACTTTCCATTAACTGACCATAAACGCCATGAGAAAGTTGAATCGTTTCGCCTTCAGCATTTTGCACAGTTGGAAATTCTAAGTCTGCATTATTTAAAATTGAAAATGTATTACTTGAGGCACCAAAAATTTCACTAGCCCCCGCCAGTAAAGCTTCTTGTTCCATCGATAAAACATGGGGACGTTCATCTAAAATATTTTGAATATAGTGACGATAAACAGCTAATTTGGGCTGCTCTTCAAAATATCCCCAGATTTGTTCATCACTTAATGTTAAAACCTCTGGGTCAAACCAAGAAACAGCTTCACTAACTTGTGCATATAAAGAACTAGCTCTGGCATATAAAGCTTGGTAAGCTGTATTTGTAGTGTCTTGATCATTTTTTAAATGAGAATAGACATATAATGTTTCCACTTTTCGATAGACATCTAAAACGTATTCTAACGCAGCTAGAAAAGCTTCTGCACCATTCCCTAAGGTTCCTTTAAATGATTCTGCTTGATTTAGCTCTTCTGTCAACTGATTATACGCAACATCAAAAGCAGCATCATCTTTAAAAATTTTGGTTAAATCCCAAGTTAATGGAGTTGGAACTTCATCACGTGTTGGTAATTGTTTAATTTCGCTCATAGTTTACTCTCCTTTAAGAAACGTTTTACTCATTATACTATCATAATTTAACACGTGTGACTAAAAAAATGTTGTTTTTTCACTTTTTTTAGCCAATGAATGAGCTTTTCAGGATCTTCTCTTAGGAAAATACTAGTTATTAGGTACTTATTGTTTACTTTAATTAACACATAACATTCTTGTAACCAGCTCAATAAGCTATTCCCCACAATTTTAAAAAGCTTTTTTAAGCCAATATTCGGCAGTGGCTGCCAAACAAAGTTCCCTTCTTCCAAAAAAACAGCTTCCAAGATACGCCATAGTTCCTGTTTGGTCACTAAACGCTCTTCTTCGGTTTTTAGTGCTTCCCAAACAAGCATTTTTAAATGAATATCTTCTTCAGAAGAAGGTATTAGCTTCAATCCAGGATAGTAAAACCAAGGAGGTAACTGGAGAAGGTGACAACCTTTCGTATATAAAAAGCTCTGTGTCCTAAGCAACTGAGCATTTCTGTAACCAAGTTGTTGAGTCAATTTTTGATAATAATCATGCATCAATTGACCAGTATGCCGTCTATCTGGCAGTAAATTTAAATTAGAGGTCGGTAGTCGGAAGATTTCTAGTAATTTTTTTTCGTAAAAATCCCATGATTGTTTTCTTCTATAAAATTGTTGACATTGACTCTCTTCAATATGACAAAGTAACTCTATTCGTTCTTGTTTCTTATTGGCCGACCATAAATAAAATCCCAAGGACTCCGAAAAATAAAGGAATTGTTTCGTTAATTGCGTGAGCTTGTCTTTAGGCACTAATCGTTCACCTAAAATCCAAACAACTTGATAGCCATGAGCTTGATAAGTCTCCGTCCGTTCCACCAAACGTTTAATTGGCAATGGACTACATTGAATTTCAATGGCTATCTTGCCAATGAGTAAATCTGGGCGTTGCTTCAAGTTGGGTAAGTATGCCTCAACTTGAAAGGACAGCTTTTCGCGTAAACACTTTTCCGCAAAAAGCTGCTTCAAGCGGAGGTGTTCTTCTGTTTCAGCTTCTGCTTCGTACCAACAACTATTCTTTTTACGATGAGCAAAATGGGGTATTTTAATGGGGCCTGCCTTCAAAATGACCGATTGATGACACATTGGACACACAAAAGCTTGTTCGCTTCGTATCTGTGTTAATTCATCAATCGAGCAGTCGATTAAAGAAAATAATTCTTGGTTGTCTGCCGTTAAAGCTGTTAACATGATTTTCACCTCTCATAAATAAACTACGCAAAGTTTCTTAATTTTCATTAAAAAAAAAGCAAAAACTCGAAAGTTTTTGCTTTTTTGCTTAATCATTAAAGTAATAACGTGTTAATTCCAACGCACTGCGTTCCATAATACAAGTGCCATATTCGACTAAAGTATCCTGAGTGACAGTTGTTTTATGAGCAAATTCTAAAATCTGTGCAATTTCATTGTCAACATTTGTTTTTTCTAATTCATCGGTTAAGAACAAAACTTGTAAGTAATAACGATCGTTGTACGTGTATAAGTTAGTCAAAACAGATTGCATGAAGACTTCTTTGGATAATTGGATCATCGCTTCAAAATTATCTAATTCAAAGATTACATTTCTGTTTGTTTCATCTGTGGCTTCCATCTCATCAAGTTCATCGGCGGCTGCTTTGTCTGCTTCAATTTGTTTGCGAATTAATTCGCTAACATCTGCATTGACTTCGCTCAGACCTTCTAAGGAAGACAAGTCGTCCATAGCGACATTTTTACTAATAAACAGTTCTAAACCATCATTTTTAGGCAAGACTTGGAAAGTGACTGCTTCACTACCTTGGAATTCATCTTCGACATCAACTTCTTCTAAAATACTATAAAAGAAATTTTCAACATCTTTGTGGTTTCCTAGTAAGTCAAGAAAAGTAATCCCTCTATCCGCCAGGTCTTCGTTGCCAATTAACACACGAATCGTATTTTCATTAATATGTTCCATTTCCATAGCGCTACACCTCTCTTTGCTTCAATCAGGAAACTTCTTACGTTCATTGTAGCGAAAACTACACAAAAGTAAAGTGGAAAGTCTATAAATCCTCGAAAACTAGCGAACGTTTTATAAACTTTGAACTTTTTTAACGATTGGTTTTTCGCTCCTTCTACCTCTTCATCTTAACGCAGTCTCTCCAAAAAAGATACTATTTTTCCTTGACCACGTTCTGCCAAATCAAATGAATACAAGTTCTAAATATGTATTAAAAAGCCAGAGATAAAAATCCCTGGCCCTAAATTCATATGAATCGTTCTTTATTACAATTAACAAATAAAGAACAAAATTTTATATTTTTTATAAACCTGCCATTAATTGTGCTTGGCGCAATTCCAGTTGTCGAACATCTCTTGGTAAGAATCGGCGAATTTCATCTTCGTTAAAACCGACTTGTAATCTTTTCTCATCAATCATAATTGGCCGACGCAACAATCCAGGGTTTTCTTGAACCAACTCTAATAAATCTTGAAGTGGAAGCTCGTCCAAATCCATATTTAATTTTTGGAAAACTTTAGAGCGAGTAGAGATAATCTCTTCTGTTCCATCTTCTGTCATGATTAAAATTGCTTTTAATTCCTCAATATTTAAAGGTTCAGAAAAAATATTTCTTTCTTTAAAAGGAATTTCGTGCTCTTGCAACCAGGCTCTAGCCTTACGACATGACGTGCAACTTGGGGAAGTATAAAGTGTCAACATTGTGCATCACTCCTTTTCGCGAATCATCGCGTTTCTGAAACAGGGAACTGTACTGTTCCTCTATTTAAAACCAGTATACCTAATTTCTAATAAAAATACTAGGGGTTTTTAAACATTTTTTATTAACTTTGTTTATTTTTCCTTCATTACATCCGTGTAAAATTAGGGTTAATTTTTATGAAATTTTATGGATATTCGTTATGATTCTGTAAAAAAGTAATACAGTTTTCTATTTTTATGGTTGCTGTTATAATTTACTTCTCTTGGTGATTTTTCAAGAAGTTCCCATGTATTTTTTTCTAATAAAATGTATAATAGAACTATTCACTATCTTAAGTCTAAAGTCAGGTGGTTATTTAATGAAAACAATTTTTTCTGGTATTCAGCCCAGTGGTACTCCGACAATCGGAAATTACATTGGTGCAATGAAACAATTTATCGAATTACAAAATGAATACAATTGTTATTTTTGTATTGTGGATGAACATGCCATTACCGTTCCCCAAGAACCGCAAAAGCTACGTCAACAAATTCGTAGCTTAGCAGCTCTTTACCTAGCGGTTGGTTTAGACCCACAAAAAGCAACAATTTTCATACAGTCTGAAGTGAGTGCCCATGCAGAAGCTGGTTGGATCATTCAGTGCAATACTTCTATTGGTGAGTTAGAGCGAATGACACAATTTAAAGATAAATCGCAAAAAAATGGTCGTGCTGGCGTAAGCGCTGGTCTTTTAACATACCCTCCATTAATGGTTGGTGATATCGTGTTGTACAATGCTGACTTAGTGCCAGTCGGAGATGATCAAAAACAACATTTAGAATTAACACGTGATTTTGTGGAACGCTTCAATAAACGTTATGCCCAAAAAAATCAAGAAATTTTAACGATGCCTGAAGTAAAAATCGCTGAGCAAGGTAGTCGAATTATGAGCTTACAGGAACCAACGAAAAAGATGAGTAAGTCCGATACAAATGTGAAGGGCTTTATTTCAATGCTTGATGAGCCAGCAGTGATTCGCAAAAAAATCCGCTCTGCTGTAACTGATTCAACTGGTGTAATTGAATATAATAAAGAAGAAAAGCCTGGTATTACTAACTTACTAAATATTTATTCTGCTGCGACAGGTCAAACTGTTGAGGAACTTGTTCAAGCATACGAAGGCAAAGGCTATGGAGACTTCAAAGCAGATTTAGCAGAAGCAGTAGTTGCCTTATTAGAACCTATTCAAGTGCGCTACCAAGAGCTTCTAGCTTCAGAAGAATTAGATATGATTTTAGATAAGGGCGCAGAAAACGCTCGCCAGGTAGCCAACAAAACACTTCAACGAATGAAAAATGCTGTTGGTTTGGGAAGAAAAGTTCGGCGCTAACTAAACATAATAAAAACCCGCGAAGTTTTATTCGCGGGTTTTTTTATGTTCTAAATTGAGCATCGTATAAGCGACGATAGTGGCCTCTTTGCTCGTACAAAGTTTCATGTGTTCCATCTTCTAAAATTCCTTGGTCACTCACTACGATTATTCGATCAGCATGTTTAATCGTTGCCAGTCTGTGGGCAATAATTAATGTTGTTCGCCCGTCAGCTAACGAGTTTAATGACTCTTGAATCACTTGCTCTGTTTCTGTATCTAATGCAGAAGTCGCTTCATCTAGAATTAAAATCGGCGGGTTCTTCAAGAACATTCGCGCAATTGCCACTCGCTGCTTTTGACCGCCCGATAATTTCACGCCACGTTCGCCAATAATTGTGTCCAAGCCATCTGGCATTAGCTGAATTACATGTTCTAAATGTGCTAATTTCACCGCGTGTTGAATGTCTATTTCTGTAGCATTTAAATTCCCATAAGCAATATTTTCTCGTAATGTTCCAGGGAATAAAAACACATCTTGTTGAACAATTCCAATCTGCTTACGTAATGAAGCCAAGGTCATTTGCTGGATATTTCTACCGTCAATCGTAATTTCACCACTACTGACTTCATAAAAACGAGGCAACAGATTGCACAAGGTCGTTTTTCCTGAACCACTTTGGCCAACGAAAGCAACGGTTTCACCAGGTTGAATTTTTAAATTGATATGGTCTAAAACTTTTGTGCCATCTTCATAAGCAAATGAAACGTCTTTATAGGCAATCGTTCCTTCTAAATGCGAAACAGCAACAGCTCCTGGCAAATCTTTGATGGACGGTTGTTTGTCCATTTCTTCCGTAAAACGTTTAAAACCAGCAAATCCTTTGGGATAACTTTCAATCATATTGTTGACTTTTTCAATCGGCCGAATAAAAATATTGGCTAATAAAATAAATCCTACAAACTGACCTTCTGTAATTTCTCCTTTAATTGTATAATACGCACCAAAAATTAATGAAAATAAATTTATCAGACGAATTAATAAGTAATTATAGGCGGAACTGACACCCATCACCTTATAAAAATATAATTTCGATTTTCGATACATTTGATTTAAATAATTAAACTGTTTTCGTTCAAATGGTTCATTTGCAAAAGATTGCGTGACACGTATCCCACTTACTGACGCTTCAATCCCAGCATTAAATTCACCTAAATTATCGTAAATATCCGTATTCGCTTTTGTCATTTTTTTATTAAAATAGCCTAGCGCAATCGTGATAAATGGCAATAAAATAAACGTAGCGATGGCTAATTTCACGTGAATGGTTAACATCAATAAAAAAGAACCTGCTAACGTCATAATCGTAATAAAGACGTCTTCTGGACCATGATGCGCCACTTCCGAAATTTCAAAAAGATCAGTGGTCAAACGGCTCATTAATTTCCCTGTTTTTTGATTATCATAATACTCAAACGGTTGTTTTTGCAGATGTTGATATAATTCTTCACGCATATCTGTTTCAATATTCACGCCTAACATATGACCAAAATAAACCACAATAAATTGTAAAAACGTATTGATTATATAAAATGCAAATAAGCCCGCACTAGCTAATGCAATGAGGCGAAAATCTCCTTTTGGCATAATCTTATCAATTACTTGGTTGACTGCTACTGGAAAAGCCAACTCTAACAGCCCCGCAAAAACGGCACACCCAAAATCCAAAATAAATAATCGACGATACGGCCGATAATACCCAAAAAAACGCTTTAACATAACTCCCTAACTCTCCCCCTTCATTCTCATTCATTATACGGAAAAAGACTGTCTCTTGCAAAATTCTAACTTCTATCAGAACACGTGTTATTTAAGTAACTTTGACTCAAAATCATTTTCACAAACTTTTCATTATCAGAATATTTTTTCATTTATCGTTTCCATTTTTTCGGTAAAAATAACTATAATTGTCTTTTCCCGCAAGGCTTTGATTTCTGCGAAAAACCTTGAAATACAGTGAAAAATACTCTATTTATTTGTGAAAATATCGGCTACAATATAACATATGAAAAGTTTTGTAAAAAAGTTAAGAGGTGCACTTGTTAAATGAGAACCATTGTTTTTGATGTTGATGACACGCTGTACGATCAGCAACAACCCTTTCGAAATGCGATGACTAAAATTTTCCCAAACGTTGCGACAGAGGATATGCATGAATTGTATCTTCGTTTTAGACACCACAGCGATGAAACGTTTCCGAAAGTTTTAGCCAATGAATGGTCCCTAGATTTCATGCGGTTTTTCCGGATGAATGAAACATTAAAGGATCTAAACTATCCAGGAATTTCACAAGAAGAAGGAAAAATTTTCCAACAAGTTTATGAAGAAGAATTGGATAATATTACGATGCATCCAGAAGTTACTAAGCTTCTTGATACTTTACAAGAGAAAGAAATTCCGATGGGGATTATTACAAATGGTCCAACAGACCATCAATTTAAAAAAGTTAAACAATTGAATCTTGAAAAATGGGTTCCAAGCCAAAATATCATTATTTCTCAAAGTACGGGTTTTCAAAAACCTGAAAAGGAAATTTTTGATTTAGCCTGTAATCAATTTTGTATGGAACCTGAACATACTTTATATGTTGGTGATAGTTATGACAATGATATTGTAGGCGCACGTAATGGTGGCTGGCATTCTCTTTGGTTTAACCACCGCTCTCGTGAACTACCAAGTTGCCAACCTGCATCACACCTTGCAGAAGTCACTTGTTTCACCGAACTTTGTCCGACTGTGGAGAAATTATTTAATCTTTAAAAAAAAGCCGCTCTTCAAATTGAAGAACGGCTTTTTTTTATTTATTTTTTTGTTTTTTCAGACGTAAAATGATGAACAGGCAGATTATCAGTAAAAGGATCAATAAACCGATTAAGAGATAAATAAGTTTAGATTCCGTTTTTTTGACGGTTACATCTTTCTCATTAAATGTTTTTGCTTCCTCTTTTGAGATCGTAAATTCTTTCGTAAATTGCCATTTTTTTCCTGAGCCTTCCACAGTCATTGCCAATACATACGTCCCAGCTTCCATTTCATTTTCTTCATAAGGAATAGGGAAATTAAAAATTGAATTGGGCGCCATTTGCATATCTTCTTGTTCTTTCTCTAAAATAACGTTATTTGTTTTCTTATTTTTAACATTTGCCGTTACTTTCATTGATTGAAGATAGGCTGCTTCATGGTTTAGTAGTGTTGCAGAAATAACACTGCGCGCATTTCTTTGCGTCGGTTCAACTTTCTCTAAAGACAATTCAGGTTGCACAACTGTTTCATTTTCTCGAAGTAAAACAGCTACTGTATAGGCATAGCGATTTTCAATTGCTAAGCCGTTTGTATTTTCTTTTTGCTTGTCTTTCGTTTCATCGACTTTTTCACTAAACGTGATCCCGCCCGCTAGTTGCCCTGAAAACTCTTCTTTAGGCATCTTCACTCGCAATTCAACTACTTTTTCACTTTTAGCAGGCAATTCAACACTCTCACCGCCGTCTTTCAGTTGAATGATTTCTGATAAATCTGCTGGTGCAGATTTATCTAATGCTGTCAACGACTCACCATATTCAATCACTCCGTTGCTGTTTGTTGTGGCCGACTTCACACTAACATCAATCACTAAATTTTCATCTGTACTATTGGCCGCTCGAACTTTCAAAATTTGTTCTTGGTCTGGTTTCATCATTAAATCAAAATATGTTTTTGTTTTATCTATTTGGTTTTCTGGAATTTCTGTTTCAACACTAAATCGTAATTCTGCTGCTGAGGTTTCAATCCCAAAAGCAAAGAAATAAAAACTTAGGATCATCAGAATAAAATATCTATTTTTCATTTCGCTCTACACTCCATTTCTATGTAAAGGAGAAAGGCTGAGTTCCCCTCTTCCTTTCTCCAAAAAGGTTCTTTTTATACTGGCGTATTAGCTAATGTCCAAGTAATTGTTGTTTTGTAGGCATCGTTTAATTTAACTGATTTACCTGGAACTTTTAATTGAACATCTTTCATTACTTGACGGCCGTCAACTTCAGCAATTGAACTAGCATTGCCGTATAAGTATGACCATTTCCCAGCACCTTGATCTGTTGCGGCTACCATCACGTTATGACTTTCACCAACTGTACCAAAAGTTACGCTCGCTAAACTTGTTGGTGCAGCGCTTTGTCCTGCTGTCACAGCTGAAGCATTTTGAAAGACAATTTCAGTTCCTTCAAGTGTCTGACCTTTTGTAGCAGAAGTAAATGCAGAATTTTGTTTTGCAGATAAAGTCCAGCCTTCTAAAGTTCCACGATTATCTGTAATTTGAGCAAATAATGGACCCGTTTTTTCAGCATTATTTTTATCTTTTAAAACTTGTGCTGATGCAAAATAGATTTCATCTTTTGTGCTGATGATATTTTCACCAAAGTTTAAACTTGAAGCATAGTCCAAGGTTAAGGGGCCTGTAGAACCTTCATCAACTGGTTTATCAGGATTTACTGGGTCGATAGGTGTCACAGGATCTTTGCCGTCTTTGTCTTCTGGATCCACTACAGGATTTTTGCTGTTGGGATCTTTTTCATCTGGTGCTTTAAATTTTACAATAGCATCTGTGTCGCGATTAGCCACTTCCTCTGCTTGAACTGGTAGTGTGCCTACCGCGATGGTTGCTAAAATTAAGCTGCTTGCGATGGTCATTTTTTTCATGTTAGTGCTCCTTCTCTTCTATTGTTATAGTTTCAATAATTATACGCTTGGTAAATCAGCGATTGTCCATGTTAAAACAGTTTTGTATTGAACAGCATCTTTTGGTGTTGCTCCTGGTACAGTTAATGTGATCGCTGTATTTTTATCTACGCTTTCACCGTCAACTTCCACTTTTTCAATCCCACCGAACGCACTAAGCCAAGTTCCAGAACCTTGACCTTCAGCGGCAGACATCACATTTGATGAATCGCCAGCTACTAAAGTTACTTCATGCGCAGTTGGTGTGACTGCTTTGGAATTAGACACTGCTTTGTTTTGACTTAATTTAATTTCTGAACCGTCTAAAACTTTATTTAATGTTTCTTTTGTCGCTGTTAATTGTGTTTCTTGTTTAACTGTTAAGGCCCAACCGGCATTCGTTCCGCGTTTGTCGGAAATTTGTACATAATTTGGTTTAGGATTAGTCAAATCAGGACCAGAACCGTCTGCCAAGAAAAAGTATTGTGGATTTGCATAATATTTTTCATCTTTATTTGAAATTTTATTTTTGCCAAAGTCTAGACTAGAAGCATAATCGATACTTAGTGGACCAGTTGTTCCTTCATTTGGCTTATTGCCTGTGTCTGGTGTCGTTGGGTCAAAAGGTTCAACAGGTTTTTCGGTATCTGGATTCACTGGATCGACTGGTTTGTTGATAGAGGTATCCGGCGTAAATTCTACGATGGCATTTGAGTCATAGTTTTTTTCTTCTGCATTCACTTCTGGTGCAATAGCCACGCCTAAAGTGATAGCGGGGATTGTTGATAAGATAATTTTTTTCATTTTATTGTTCCTTCTTTCTTTTTTTTAAAATAAAACTAGCCATAAAGATGACTATTATTCCGATATAATTAAACATTTGTTGCTGTTTAGTACCAGTTCGAGGTAAGAAGCCTGAGCCTTTTTGATCAACCGTTTTACTTGTTGAGTGCTTCAATGATTCTCCACTCACTGCTGGTATTGCTTCCGACTGCTTGGGGAAACGCTGTGGTATCTTACCATCTGGTTTTTCTTTGTTGGCTGGTGGTTCATACTCGCCATAAAAAGAAACTTCTGCATTTGTCGGATAGGCATTTGTTTCAGCAAATACATCAACTGATGAAATCAATCCTAATAGCAATACACCGCTAACTATTTTTTTGATAAGACTCACCCCCTATTTTGCACTGCCATCAGGTACGTCCATCAAGTGCCAAGTTAGTTTTGCTTCGTATTCTTCTGCTTTGGCCGTCCCTCCAGGAACAGATAATAACAACTCTTGGTCATTTTCTTTCCATTGATCAGAAATATTTGTTTCTTGATGTCCATTGACTTGGTTGTGAACAAGAATCGATTGGCCTTCTGGAATGTCCTGTAAGCGATGGTTGGTTCTAAATTTTAAAATATTCGGCAACGTAGCACCTGATTCAGATTTGAAATCAGAAGTAACGGTTAGTGCAAGCGACCAATTATTCCCTGTTTGACGAGTATCCCGTATCACTAATGGTTGATCCATGGAAACAATTGGATATTGGGTCGTGCTACTAGCGATTTGCAGCTCATTCCCAAAGGAAATCGCTGTGGGTACCGTTTTGAACCTGACAGAGCCAACCACAGTGACTGTTAGCGCTAATTCATCAATCTTGTAGCCTTTATCATAGACTTCCACGACCAACTGCTGTTTTCCATAAGTTAGTTCTGGTAATAACAAGGCTTTTTCCTTAAATGTTTTAGAATTAGTGGTTGTTTCATCTGCTAATTTCTGGATTTCTTGGCCCTCTTTTTTGACAATAAATTGTAATCTATTCCCAGCATCGACATCTTGCCAATAAAAAGGCAGGGCTGTTTTTTGAAAGTCATCAATATCGATTGTTTTTTCCATCGACTTTTCTATACGCTCTTTTGACCAAGATAGTTTCGTTTCACTTAAGAAAACTTCTTTGACAGGTTGGACGACTGTTCCAGAAAAGTTCCCTAAGTATGCTTTATCTGTTGATTCCCAGATATAAGAAACGCCTTCATGAGCTTTGGGTAAATTCCATTCAAACAGTCCTTTTGTGGCATCGTAACTTCCATAAGGGCTAATCGTCAGCGGTGGAAATAGTTGACCATCACGAGATACCACCTTATTTTTTAATTGCAGTGGTTTCCCAGCAATATAATCGACAGAAGATAAGATAATCATTTGATTAGATACATCTAGCCCTGTAATGGCCGTTAAGCCTTTTAACGGACTGATATCTGAAATTTGATTTTCTCCCACATCTAAAACTGTTAGATTGAGTGTTTTCTCTAACGGTGCCAAGGAAGAAATTTGATTGTTTCTTGCATACAGTACACGCAGATTAGGAACAGTGCTTAAAGCTTCCAGACTAGCAATCGTTTGATTCATAATACTCAACTCTTCTAGACGTGGCTTATTCGCCAAGGGCGCAATTGTTTTTAATTGATTATTTTCCACATAAAGACGGAGTAGGTTATTTGCTTCCGTAAGCCCATCTAAAGTAGCAATCTGATTATTGGCAGCCCAAATGGTTTCTAAATTACGAAGAGAACGAAGCGGGTCGAAGGAAGTCACTCGATTATTCGGCGTGATTTTTGACGGATGATCTGTCGTATTTTGGATACTTAAATTTTTTAAAGCAGCCATTCCTTCAAGTCCATTTAATGTCGTTAATTGATTGTTCTCAACATACAAGCCTTCTAAACTAATTAATCCTGCTTGACCTAACGGACTAAGATCAGCTATTTTATTATTTCTCATATATAAAAAACGTAATAGCTTAAATTCACCTTTAGCAAAAGGACTCAAATCTGTTACATTGAGTGAATCTTGAAAAGATAATTCTTCTAAGTTTCTTAGGTATTGAACTCCTTCCACATTAGAAACAACGACATTTTCTAAAATAACTTTATTCAGTTTATCCAATTCTGCTTGGGTGACAGTATTAGAGGTCCGAGATTTGCTTAACTGTTTTCTGATATTTTCCGCAAAGGCTGGATCAGGAAATAGTGTACTGATAGGCGTCGCTTTATCTAAGACAGCACCTGCGTATAATTGGGGCATCATCAGTTGTGCTTCCGTTATCGCTAGTGCTTCATTTGGCGGCTCTTCACTTGTTTCAACAGTCGTTAACTCTTCTGATTGGGGAATCTCCGAACTACTGGTTGCTGAATTTTGCTCTTCTGCCGATGAAGTTTCTGGAATCTTTTCTTCTGAAACAGATGAAACATTTTCTTCACTGGAGGATGCGATTGTTTCGGTCGTTTCGGCGAAAGTTGTTACAGGAAGTAGCAAACTATTAGCCAAAAGTAAGGCACTAACTGCGGAGATTCACATTTTTTTCATAAACTTCACCTCCTGATATTTTCTTAATTATAGTGAATATCAACTGAAAATGGGTTCAATTACGACAAACTGTCCAAATTAATTTGTATAGACAAGACAAAGAGCGCCAAATAGGGTTTTATACCCCTATTTGGCGCTCTTTGTCGCTAAACACAACCAGAATTTATTATGACAAATTCTCAATTATGCCTAGTTTTCTTTTATTTCTTTTAAACTATCCTCTATTTTTTCCAATTGCCCAGCAAAAAATTCTTGTTTGGCTTTTGGTAAAAACAATGTGATAGATAAGAGGATTTGTTCTTTAAAGATTGACCAATCTGCGAATATTTCTTCATTGGTTAAAATCATTTCTATTTTTTCTGCTATTTTTTTCCAGAGGATCATTCGCCAGTTATTTTCACCCACTTCATATTCTTTAAACATGCTTAATACATGAAGAATATGGGGAACATTTTGGCTGACAATCGCCGCAAATAAAAAATCAATAATTACTTGCTCGATAATTTCTAGCGAGCGAATATCAATAATTTCCCGCTCATTGACAGATTGTAGTACACGAAAAAGTAACGAAGTTGGAAACGGCTGCAAGCCAACGTTTTTTTGTAATGCTAAAAATTTCAAATTAAAAATAGTATACACATCGGCATTAATTAATCGTTCCAGAATCTGATTTTCTAATGCAATAATTTCCTCTTTTGTCACAACCGTTTGAGGGTTAAAAAGATATTCCAACGCCAACATCGAATACATTACTTCTTGCTTTCCTAAAGCAAAAGACGATTTATCATAATACTCCCGATAATCTGCAACGATTCGACTACTTTCTTGAAAATTTTTACTAAAGATTGCTTGATTAAACTGCTCCTTAGCTAAAACTGTTTTGGACATTGGCGTTAATTTTTCTGTCATTTCCATCGGCGAAATAGACAAGATTTCGACAATAATGGCTAAATCCGAAATACGCAATTCACTATTTCCTTGGACAAAGCGTTGATAACTTCGACTAGAAACACCATTTTCATCAAAGACACGCAGAGGAATATTTTTCCCTTTACGAATCCGTTCAATTTCTTCACCTAGCGGCCGATATTCCATATATTCTTTTTGTTTCAAACGAATTACTCCATTTCTCTTTAAATAAGATAGCAACTAAGTTGAACGGCTATTCCCCAATGCTTAAAATTGTGCGAATATCTTCTTCCGTCATTTTCGCTAATTGCTCTTCATTTCCTTGAATCACTTTTTGGAACAGCTCGCGTTTTTCTTGCTGTAAGGAATTCATTTTTTCTTCAACCGTTCCTTCTGCAATCATCCGCCACACTTCAACAACCTTTTTTTGTCCCATGCGGTGCGCCCGACCAGCCGCTTGTTCTTCGACTGCGGGATTCCACCATAAATCGTATAAAATAACTGTATCTGCACCAGTTAAATTTAGTCCGGTGCCCCCTGCTTTCAATGAAATTAAGAAGACATCTTTTTCTCCTTCATTGAAGGCATTCGCCATTGTTAACCGATCTTGAGGCTTCGTACTTCCTCGTAAATAAAACGTCTCTAAGCCTAATTCATTCAATTCTTTTTCTAAGATAGAAAGCATACTTGTGAACTGAGAAAATAATAGGACACGACGATTGTTTTCTTTGGCAGCCACTAAAAAGTCTTTGACTTGTTCCACTTTGCCAGAACCTCCCGTGTAATCCTCAATAAACAAACGCGGATCGCAACAGATTTGTCGTAAACGGGTCAAGCCTGCTAAAATACTCATGCGATTTTTCTTGAAGGTCGCCTGATCCATTTGACTGACATCTGCTTGCATTTGTTTTAGATAGGCCAAATAAACCGTTTTTTGTTCTTCTGTTAAGACACTGTACATATTATTTTCAATTTTTTTTGGTAAGTCTGCGAGCACCGTTTTCTTGTCTCGTCGTAAAATGAATGGTTGAATCATTTTGGCAATTTCTTCCGGCTTAATTTCTCGAAAGGCTTTTTTGCCTGGGAACAATCCCGGTAAGATCATTTGGAAAATTGACCACAGTTCATCTAAATTATTTTCAATTGGTGTGCCACTTAATGCAAAACGTTGGGGTACTTTTAAACTTTTTAAGGCTTGCGCCGTTTTGGTCCCACTATTTTTAACCATTTGGGCCTCATCTAGAATCAAATAGCCGACACGCATTTCCTGATAAAGCTGAACATCTTGTCGCATACTTGCATAAGAAGTAATCAGAATATCTTCGGTGCTATTTTGTAAAAGCGCTGCTCGTTCTTGGCGGTTGCCAGAAACCACTTGAACATTTAAGGTTGGCGCAAAACGTTTGACTTCGGCTAACCAGTTATAGGTTAAACTTGCAGGTGCGACAATCAAAGCTGTCCCTTTCAAGCGCTCTTCTTCTTTTTCCGAAAGTAAATAGGTAATGGTTTGCAGTGTCTTCCCTAAACCCATTTCATCAGCTAAAATACCGCCAAATTGATAATGGCTAAGCATTTTCAGCCATTTATACCCTGTTTCTTGGTAATGGCGTAACGTTGCTTGTAAAGATTTTGGGACTTGCGCTTCAAAGTTTTCCGGATGTGTTAAATCCGTAACCATTTTTTTAAAGGAATCTGAAAAATGTGCCCGCTCGTTGTCTTCTAATAAACTTTCGATCATGAGGCCTTGGTTTTTGGGCACATGAATGACATTATCTTCTTGATGCATATTTTTTCGCAGCTTCGTTAAAATTGCACTTGTATGGAAAAATTCCTCTGAGTCAAAAGCAAGAATTTCACCACTTTTTAACGTATAAAAAGCATCATTACGTAGCAGACTAGTCAATACTGCATCGATTTCGGTTTCATCAATGCCAGTGACATCAAACCGAATATCTAACCAAGAATCCCCTTCCGCAACTTCAATCGTTGGTTGATGATGCTGGGCATCTAAATACAATTCCCGTAATTTCCGTCCCATCCGAACTTCTCCTAATTGACGGAAAGCTGGAACCTCTGCTTTAAAGAAATAATACAAGGACTCTCCAGCAGGTAAGACTTTTTCAAAGCCTGTGGTTGTTTGCTGATAGGCAAACTGTTGAAATTGCTGCTTAATTGCTGTTTCTTTTGCTTTATCTCGAACGATTTCTTGATTAACTTCAGGTAATTGAGCATATTTCGGGTTTGTCGAGAAAATGACTTCTCCATAGTGATAGTCAATCCGAGCGTTAATCCGACCTTTAATTTTCTTAAAAATAAAGACTGCTTTTAAAGGATGATGGACGACTAATTCTTCAACTGATTCTTCAATAGACACTCGACCAATTTTTTCCAATAATGGTAACACTTCACTAAATAAATCAGAAACTGTTTCTTTTTCATAAATAATTGACGGCTCTTCCAAGCGTTTCATTAATTGAAGTAACGTGGTGTAGATGGCTTCCTGCTCTTCTGTTAGTAAATAAACCGTTTGATCCGAAATCGCCCAGTGATAGTGGGCTAGAAACGTTGTAATAGGATTCTGAATAGTTAATTTGAAGCTTTGTTCCTCGTTTTTTTGCACTGTAAACGTAAGTGGCAAACTGGTTTCTTTAAACGTTAGATAGCGATACTTATGCGTTTGATTGGTCAATATAAACTGACCCGTTCGATTCATTTTTTCAACTAACGATTGACTGCGATCAATTGGTAATAATAGATAACGTTTGTCGATTTTCCCTTTAACTTGAATACCGTTTGCACCTAATAATTGGCTGGTATGATAAATTGCCGCAAGTTCTGTTAAAATTTCTTGAATCTCCATTGAAAAAGAATCATGTAGCAAAGTAAATTGGTGTTGTTTATTCACCATAAAAGTCATTTCCTTTTCATATGCTTGTAAAAAATCACCAATATTTTTCACAATATATGTTTTAGGTTTGGTCCCTTCCAAACCAATTTTTAAAGAAAGACCAATCGTTGATAATTCTGGATAGTAATTATTCGTTTCAATCACATCTAAATGAAATTCTAAACGTAAAGGTTGCAAGGGAACTTCGGCAGAGGCTTTGCTTAATTTGGCAAAGCCTTTGGTAAACATTTCAGCTGTTGATCGATTTGTTTTCTCAAAACTGACTGTTTGATTTGCTTGAATAATTCTTGACACGCCTCGTTGTTTCAGTGCCAGTTCAACTGCCACTGTATGCTTGCAATAGCCATGTTCCATCCAATATTGACATTCACAAACATCTTGTTCTTTGGCGGTACCATCCAATTCAACAAGATAAAGTTCTTCCCCTAAAACCTCAGACAACCAGATCCTTTTTTCTGGATTTTGAACGATAGATAAGACCCGGCCTTCTTGCATATATTCGCGTCCTTGTTCAACGATTCGCTCTGGAATACTCCATTTCATCGACTCACCTCCTCTTCTACTAAGCTAGCTGATAGTGAACGGTACTTTGACCATTCCCATTGCTTTTTATTTGTAATTGTTGTGGAATTCGTGCTTTTAATTCGCCAATATGACTAATAATCCCAATCATGCGGCCTTCATTTTCAATCGTTTCTAACGCCTCCATTGCCATTTCCAATGCTTCTTCATCTAAGGAACCAAAGCCTTCATCAATAAACAACGCATCAATTAAGACTCCGCCTGCTTGTTCTTGAATCACTTCTGCTAAAGAAAGTGCCAAAGCTAACGCTGCTATAAAACTTTCCCCGCCTGATAACGTGTGAGCGCTGCGCACCGTCCCTGAATTGTCATCATAAATATTGATTTCTAGCCCCGTTTGATTCCGATAACTACCTGCTTCGTGATTCAATTCAAATTGATAACGACTATTGGTCAGGCGGTCTAAACGCTGATTAGCGACTGTCAGCACTCTTTCTAAATACGTTTGTAACATATACCGTTCAAAACTAATTTTTTTAGGATTATTGCCATTCACCGTATCTGCCAACTGCTGTAGTGCAGCAACTTCCTCAAACTTGTCTTCAATTGTTGTTCTTTGCGCATTAATTTCTTGAACCAACTGTTGGTTGTTCAGCATTTTTTCATGCAGTTGATAGTATTTTTTTTCTTGTTCTTCAATTTGTTGTGTTATTTGTTCAATTTCTGTGGTGATTAAAGATAATTCTGGGAACGTATCACTAGATAATTTTTTTTCAATTTCAGCGAGTTGGATAGTCAGTTGGGTTTGCTCTTGTTCAAATAAAGCAATTTGTTCATGCTGACTTTCTAGTGTCGGTACCTCTTTCAACCACTCCGTCAATTGGTCCTCTGTCACGCCTTGTTCCGTTAAAACTGCCTTTAACTGACTCTCAAGTTGTGCGACTGTTTGTTGAAGTGTTTGTTGTTCTTTCTCCAAATGCGTCAACGTACTTTCAAGGATCATTTCTTCTTTCTTCAAGGTTTCTCCTTGTGTCGTCACGTTTTCTTTTTGACGTTCAAATGCAGAGAGTTCTTCTTGAAGCAAAGCTTGTTGTTTGGTCATTTCTTCGTATGTGACGGTTGCATCCAATAATTGGCTAGCAATCATTTGCTGCTGGATAGTGATTCTTTCCAGACTTTGTTGCATTGTTTCTACTTGTTGTCGGAGCACTTCAAAGCGTTGAGAATTTTCAGCTACTTGTTCTTCTAGTTCCGCCAGACGGTCCTTTTCGACTGAAATTTCCGTTAGTTTTTGTGCTATTTGTTGTTTTTCTTTAGCTAATTGCGACTCAACTTCCGCAATTTCTGCAGGTGTTACTTGTGAAAAAGTTAGTCCTGTTAACGGCAACTGCAAGTCAGCAAACTGCGCTGCTAATTGTTCTTGTTCCTCAGTATACGCAGCTTCCTGTTCTTGTAATTGGCTTTCTTTCTGTTGCTTTTCCGCCCCTAATGCAGAGAGCGTTTCAGTAAATCGTTGAACCGTTTTTTCAACTTCCGTTAATTCCCGTTCCGCTTGATTAATCTCTTCTAAGGAAACTTCTTGATGAGTTTGTTGCTTTGGATGTTCTAAAGAGCCACAAACTGGGCAAGGTTCCCCCTCTTCAAGTAACAAGCTTAATCGTTGGATTTGTAAAGAGGCCCATTGACTTTTCTTTGTCTGCAACTTCGCTTCTTCGGCGCTTTTTTGTTGCTGTTCAACAGCAAACCGTTGTGTCAACTCGTGCAATTCCACTTGGTTTTGACTAATTTTTTGCCAAGCTTTTTGATTTTTTTGCCAACGTTCTACAAAATTTTGCCAATGATCTGCTACACTAGAACATTCAAAATTTGCTTTTTCAAGTGTTCCTTCTTGTTCAATAAATTGTTTGGCTGTCGCCACTTTATCCGCTAATGTTATTTTTTCCTGTTGGCAAGATTCATACTCTTTTTGAATGGCTTGATAATTGGCTTGTTCTGCTATTTGTTGTTGGGCTAACTGTTCATATTCTTGGTATTGTGGTAATTGACGTTGAATCGTTTGAAGACGTTCTTGTTTTTCAGCAATCAATGGTTGTTGTTCTTCCAACTCACTCATGATTGCTTGCCAATCTGTCAATGCTTGTTGCGTTTCCATAAGAGCTTGTTGTTTGGACTTTGTTTCTTGCTCTTTTTGTTGTTTTTCGCTTCGTTTTTCAAAGACTTTTTCAGCTAAAGATTGCTGTTTTTGGCTCCATTTTAATTGCTGAATCTGTTCCTTTAGCCGCTCAATGACGGTTTCCTGTTCAGCTTGTTTTGCTTTCTTTTCCAGTAATTCTTCTTTTTGCTGTTGCAAGTTTTGCCGTTCTTCAATGGCATGACGAACTTGCTCTTTTGCTTGTTTGGCTTGTTTTAAGGTTGCAATTTGTTCTCTTTCAACTAATAGTTGTTGCTGAGCCTCTTGTTGTTGGCTTTCTAATAATTGAAGTTTTTCAAAAAGTGTCATTGTCGGTTCAGGTTCTTCTGACCAATGCAACTGTTCTGTTTTCAGTTCAATTTTTTGCTGGGTTTCTTGAATCTCTTGATTGGCAATTTTTAAGCGTTCTTTTAAATTTTCGCTGAACAACTGATACAATTCTGTTCCGAATAAATTACGCAAAACCTTTTCTTTTTCATCACTTTTAGCAATTAAAAAAGTCCGAAACTCTCCTTGTGGTAACAATACAATTTGAGCAAATTGATTGGCATTCAAATGCAATAATTCTTGAATGAGTTCGTCCACTTCGCGTCTTTTAGAATAGGCTCGTAGTTCTTTCCCTTGAGCATCTTTGACAATTAAAGAAATTTTGGCACTTTGTTTACGGACTCCTGTGCCACGTTTTTTAAAAAGTTCTTGTTCGGGAAGGCGGTTCAGTTCATAGAGATACTCGTTATGTTTAAAAAGCAAAGTAACTTCAGTGGCTTCTGAGGGGTCAGCAAATGTGGAACGCATTTCTTTGCCTAAACGTAATTTTCCAGAACTTTCACCAAACAAAGCATAGCTCATTCCATCAAAAATCGTTGTTTTCCCAGATCCTGTTTTTCCACTAATTAGAAAAAGTGAAGAATCTTCAAACTTCGTAAAATCAATGGTTTCATTAATATACGGTCCGAAGTTTTTCAATGTTAAAGATAATGGTTTCATCCTATTACTTCCCTCTTTCTAATTGATTAAGTGTACTCAGTTCTTCTTGGACCCATTGTGCTTGTTGTTCTGTCAAGGCCTCTCCTGTCACATCGTTAAAAAAGTCATGCAGATGTTCTTCTGGTGAACGTTGTTCTATTTGTACCACTTTTTTCTGATTTCCGCTGCTTGTTTCTCGACCATTCAAACGTTCCAACCCAATAATTTTGGGGTAAATTTTTCGCAATTGATTCATCATGTTGGGAATGATCGCTCGGTCGGTTAATTGGACATGTAAATAATTTTCCCGATTCACTTCTTGATAAAAAGCGGGATCCGTTAACTGCTGAAACGAGCCCGTCAATTGTTGAATGTCTCGCAATGGTTTCAAAGCACGGAATTGAAAATGAACTTCATCTTCTGTTTCAACAAGCCAAACACCCTTTTCTTGTGTCATTTCTGATAAAGAAAATTTTACAGGCGAGCCACTGTATCGAGCATTAGGTGCCTGCAACGCATTTTTTCCATGTAAGTGGCCCAACGCGACGTAATCAAAAGGCTCTAACAAAGCTGTTGGTACAACATCCAAACCACCCACTGTTAATTTTGTTTCCGAATCAGTTTTTTCACTGCCAGCGACAAAAAAATGACTAACTAACACTTGTTTTTTATTGGGGAGAAAAGATTCTTGCATTTTCGCGACAACTTTTTCCATCGCCGCCTGAATCGTTCGAATCGTTTCATCTTCAAAATATAAGCGAGCCGCAATCGGTTCAAAATAAGGCAACAAATAAAATTGGGTATTGTCGATTTCAATTGGTTGAAAGGCTTGTTCTAAACGCGTATTCAAATGAAATTGCGTTTGGTTAAACCAAGGGCCTCCTGTTTCTAAACGAGTGCTGCTATCATGGTTTCCCGAAATAGCTAACACGGGGAAATGCTCTTTGAGATTCATTTGAATCATCATTTCATTAAAAATCTCGACTGCTTCAACCGCTGGAACAGAGCGATCATACAAATCTCCAGCGATCACAACAGCATCCACTTGCTCTTCTTTCGCAATTGCTAAGATTTGTTTAAAGGCTTCCCTTTGTTCTGCCAATAAATCAAAACCATGTAATTTTTTGCCAATATGCCAATCTGCTGTATGTAAAAATTTCATTTTTTCACCGCCTAAAAAAGTCCTTCTTATTATTATAACAAATTTCTGGTATTTTTTAAGAAAATCGGACAGAAGAATTAGATTTTTAACAAACTTTTTTCTTAACACAAGAAAAAAGACAGGGAGCATCATCTTTTGATGAGACTACCTGCCAGTAACATTCCTATTTTGTAGCGGTTTGTTTTATTCTTTTTCTGTTGATTCATATTTAAAAGTTGGATCAATTTCTTTATCTAACTGATCAAATGCTTCTTGCATCCGACGTTCCACTTCAGCTAAACCGTCTTTATCCATTTTTTTAATATCGCTAATATCGATTGGCTCCCCAAAACGAACCGTTACTTTTTTACGTTTAAACAACTCTTTTAAAGTTAACGGACCTTGATAAACAGATGGCACGATAGGTACTCGCCCCATTTTAGCAATCAAGGCTACCCCACCTTTTAATTCTGAGGAATGACGCGTGCCACTAGGGAACATAATCAAACTTAAATCAGAATTTTTTAAAATTTTGACAGGTGTTTTAATCGCGCTGGGACCGGGCTTCTCACGATCCACCGGAAACGCATTCGCATGTTTTAAAATGAAACGTAAAACAGGATTTTTAAACAACTCTTTTTTTGCCATAAAGCTAAACTTCTTAGGACTGCCAGCAACAGCTAAATACAGCGGTTCCCACCATGTTCGATGCGGCGCAACTAAGACATAGTTTTGGTCTTTTGGTAATTTTTCTTTATTTTCATAATGTGCATTTCCATTAATCACAAATAAAATGACGCGAACCACGCCACGCATAAATGTAAAAAACATAATTTTCTTCCTTTCTTCTCTCCGCTTTCTAGTATGCCGAAAGCTCTACCTTTTGACAAGCTTTTTTTACGTCTATCAATCAGAGAAATAACATGTCCCTACTAATCTAGGGAACAGATTTTGTCATACGGGTTTAAAAGTAGTATAATACATGAACAATCAGATGAAAAGTTGGAGGTTCTTAATCTATGTTATTATCCGGCGAACGGATTGATCAATTATATGCGGATGATATTCAAATTATTCAAAGCAAAGAAGTCTTTTCTTTTTCCATTGATGCAGTCTTATTGGCTAATTTTCCGCAACTACCAAAAAAAGGCAAGATTGTCGATTTGTGTGCTGGCAATGGCGCGGTCGGCCTCTTCGTTAGTCGGAAAACAGCTGCAAAGATCGACCAAATCGAATTACAACCTCGTTTGGCAGATATGGGTCAACGAAGTATTCTATTAAATAAATTGGAAAAACAAGTAACGATGTATGAACGTGATTTAAAACAAGCGACAGAGGTCATCAAAAAAGATTCTGTTGATTTAGTACTATGTAACCCCCCATACTTTAAAGAACGACCAACTAGCCAAAAAAATCCAAACCCACACTTAGCGATTGCCCGTCATGAAATTCACACGTCTCTTCAAGAAGTGGTCACTGTGTCGGCGGATTTATTAAAAACAAATGGTCGCCTCGCAATGGTTCATCGTCCTGATCGTTTCCTGGATATTTTACATGCCATGGAAAACGCCAATATTGCGCCGAAAAAAGCTCGGTTTGTTTATCCGAAGCCAGGCAAAGAAGCCAATGTTTTACTAATTGAAGGCATTAAGCAAGGCAAAAAAGACGGTTTTCGTGTGTTACCACCTCTTTTTACATACAATGAAAAGAACGAATACGAAGCAGAAATGAAGGCTATGCTGTATGGAGAATAAGAAATCCCATTATTTTTATGTTTTACTTTGCCAAGATGGTTCCTTTTACGGTGGCTATACAACTGAGCCAGAACGTCGATTAACCGAACATAATAGCGGAACTGGTGCAAAATATACACGGTTAGCCAAACGACGGCCAGTCAAAATGATTCATACAGAGAAATTTGAAACACGTAGCGCGGCCACCAAAGCCGAAGCCGCCTTTAAAAAATTAACGCGCAAACAAAAAGAACAGTATTTAAAAACCTTCCATTAAGTGACAATAAGCAAAAAGAAACAGCCATCATTTCATTGATGAAATGATGGCTGTTTCTTTCTCTTTTTAAACTAAGTTCTCGACAAAATGAATAACCATTTCGGCTGATTTTTTCCCAGCTTCATCGATGAATTCGTCAAAGCTTTGAGTTGCTTCGCCATCTGCTGTATCACTCATTGCCCG
This sequence comes from Enterococcus sp. DIV2385, assembly GCF_051711925.1. Classification (NCBI taxonomy): domain Bacteria; kingdom Bacillati; phylum Bacillota; class Bacilli; order Lactobacillales; family Enterococcaceae; genus Enterococcus; species Enterococcus sp. DIV2385. The sequence goes on from NZ_JBIONV010000001.1 coordinate 2,189,539, forward strand.
TACAACTAAGAATGGAATATTGAACTGTGAAGCGGCTTGGCCAATTGCTGCGCCTTCCATTTCGCAAGCTAAGGCTTCAGGAAACTCTTTCTTAATTTTGGCGATTTTCTCAGCGCTATCCACAAAAGTATCTCCAGTAACAATCAATCCTTTACGAATAGCTAAACCAGTTTTTTCAGCGGCTTTCGCAATTTCCATCCGCAAGTATTCACTTGTTTCAAAATACAAAGGCACACCACCAGGCAATTGTCCATAGGCATAACCAAAACCAGTGACATCAACATCAAAGTAAGCTAATTTGTCTGCAATGACTAAATCGCCGACTTTTAGTCCTTCACCGATACCACCAGCAGAACCTGTATTAATCACCATATTTACGCCATATTGATGAATCAATAAAGTCGTGGTCACAGCTGAGGCCACTTTACCAATTCCTGAACGAACCACAATCACCTCGTGTCTTCCTAACGAACCAGAAACAAATAAAGCGCCTGCTCGTTCCCATGACATCGTGTCTGTCAATTTTTCTTTTAGAATTTTGACCTCTTGATCCATTGCTCCAATAATTCCAATTTTCATAGTGATTCCTCTTTTCTATAAATTCAAAACGATATACGCCACAACGGCTAATAAAATCGCTACAATAATAATTGCCTTGTTTAACCAAGTACTCCGTTCTCGACGCTTCGAGTATTCTCCTACTCGTGACTTGTTGATCGGTTTTTGTTTTTTCTTTTCTTTACGATAAAACGTCGAAATTTCTTTTTCTTTTCGCTTATACGCTTTTTCCGCCAGCTTCTGCTCTTCCTGCTGACGACGTTCCGCTTCTTTTTCTTCTGCTTCTCTGCGTTTGCGAAGCTCTGTCCGAGTGACTAACGGACCTTTGCTCATTGCGTGTCCTCCTTAAACTGTCTCTGCAGTAAATACAATTCCCAGTATTGTATAGCAAAAAGTGTTTTGGCATCACAAATCGTGCCTTTTGCCACCTCTGCTTTGGCTTCAGCTATTGTTAGCTCGTAAAGTTCCAAGATTTCATCTTCATCTTGAGGACGCGGATTTTCGACTTTCTGCAAATCCGTTGCCAAATAGAGAGCCAATTTTTCATTAGCAAATCCTGGTGACAGATACATTGAATTTATGTAGGTAAGCTGACCTGCACGATACCCAGTTTCTTCTTCCAATTCCCGCATAGCCGTCGTTTCCAGTTGATTTTCTTCTCCAGGATCAATTTTTCCCGCTGGAATTTCTAAAATCACTTGTTCCAAGGGTTTTCTAAATTGTTTAACTAAGACGATTTTTCCTTCTGCGGTTAACGGAATCATAGCTACTGCGCCTGAATGAAAAACCAATTCGCGTTTAGCAGTGCCGCCTGTCGGTAAAGCCACGTCATCCAAAAAAACATCAATAATCTTTCCTTTAAAAATTTCACGACGTTGAAGTGTTTTTTCTTCGAAGTCCTCATAATTTAACATATCTTTCACCAACCTTTCTTGTTTATCATACCCTAAAATGATAAAAATCGCACCCCTTCTTCTCTAGTTAAACCCTTTTCAAAGAAAAAAATTTATTGCTTTAGAAAAAAATTACATTTTCGAAAAAAAATAGACATAAAAAATTCACAACTTCCTTGTATTATTTAAGCATACCAACAAACAACCCTAACAAAACACTTTTTCATTTTTAACTCCTTTCCCGTCCTACCCCCAATTAGGACGGGTCTTTTTTTGCGTTTTATACTTTTTTTCTTAGGATTTCACTAAATCATAAAATACATCTTCCGCTGTATGTCTTTTCTCTCACAGAGTATGCTAAAATAACTATTGTAACGAGAGCTGACTCTTTCGAGGATTAGATAGATAGGAGGAACTATATAAATGAACAAATTAAATACAAAATTACTGATTGGCTATATTCTTTTAGGAGCCTTAATCATTGCTGTCGCTAGAGAATATGGCTTCTTCGCTTTTGTGATTCTGGTAGGCTTTTTAGTATTCGTTCTCTATCGAAAAAAGAAAAATGCCGCCGACAAAAGCGATCAAATGCCTTACTTAACGAAAGATAAAGAAACCCATTATCGTGAGTTGGGGTTATCTCCACAAGAAATTGATTTTTTCAGAAGTACAATGAGCACAGCCAAAAAACAAATCATACAATTACAAGAAAACATGAATCGTTCAACTAAATTACGGGCGATTGACTTACGTAATGATACTACGAAGGTTTCTAAAGCTCTGTTTAAAGAGTTAGTGAAAGAACCTAAAAAGTTACACTTAGCCAATCACTTTCTCTATACACATTTACCAAATATCGTTGACTTAACAAGTAAGCATTTAGAAATCGAACAACATGAAGTAAAAAACAAACAAACGTATGAAAAATTAGAAGAAAGCGCACAAATCATTGACCAATTGTCAAAATTAGTTAAAAATGATTATGAGGAAATCGTTTCCGATGACTTAGACGATTTAGATGTCGAAATGTCGATCGCTAAAAGCAGCTTGTCGCAAAAAGCTGCAACTGAGGAATCACCTCAAGTAAACGAAGACCAGCAATAATCATTAGGGAGGAAAAAAAATGACTGAGCAACAACCCAAAGAAACAACATCTGTAACCAATACATTGGACGATTTATTAAGTAATCCATTTTCATCAATGGATGAACTAACACCAACGCAACAAAATGAACTATCTGAGTTAAAAGAACAGCAAGCAGCTCCTCGTTTAATTGATAAATTACCACAAGAACGTCAAGCCCAAGCAAAAGAGTTAGCTTCAAAAATTGACGTCCAAGATTCACAAGCAGTAATTACCTATGGTTCAAACGCCCAAATCAAACTTGGCGAATTTTCGCAAGCGATGTTAAACCACGTTCAAGCACAAGACATTGGTCCTGTTGGTGATTCACTGACCGATCTAATGTTTCGTTTAAATGAAGCCAATCCCAATGAATTACGTGCTGGCGAAGGCAACTTTATTCAAAAAATGTTAGGTAAAGTCAAACAATCCGTTTACGAAATTACCGCCAAATATCAAAAAATTGGTGCGCAAATTGACAAAATTGCTGTCAAATTAACCCATGAAAAAGATGGTCTTTTAAAAGATAATGCCATGTTAGATCAATTGTATCAAAAAAATAAAGATTATTTTGATGCCTTAAACATCTATATTGCCGCTGGGGAATTAAAAGCAGAAGAACTACGGACGCAAATTATTCCTGAAGCCATGAAAAAAGCGGAAGAATCTGGGGATCAAATGGATGTCCAAATTGTTAATGATTATAACCAATTCCTAGACCGTTTAGAAAAAAGAACCCATGATTTACGCTTGGCTCGTCAAATTACGATTCAACAAGCCCCACAAATTCGTTTAATCCAAAATACTAACCAAGCTTTGGCTGAGAAAATTCAATCATCGGTGAATACGGCGATTCCGTTATGGAAAAACCAAGTAGTCATCGCCTTGACCTTACTCCGTCAAAAAGATGCTGTGACTGCTCAACGTCAAGTCTCTGAAACCACCAATGACTTACTGAAGAAAAATTCAGAAATGCTAAAAATTTCTGCAATTGAAACAGCAAAAGAAAACGAACGTGGCCTAGTCGATATTGAAACATTACAAAAAACACAAAATGATTTAATTGAAACTATCCAAGAAACATTACGTATTCAACAAGAAGGAAAAGAAAAACGCCAAGCTGCCGAAATCGAACTTGGCCATATGGAAGAAGATTTGAAAAATAAATTATTAGAATTAACACAATAAATAACGTCTAGAACAAACTTCTTATAGTACAAGCCTGGGACAAAAATCCAAAGTGATTTTTGTCCCAGGCTTGCTTTTCTTTTTACGCTTGAATATTGTATTTCAGCCACTTAATGATACAATAAAAGAAAACCATGTTTCTTTTTGAAAGGAGGAGCAATTGTGCCACAATTTGCTTCTAAAGCCGAAGAAAAAAATTATTATGAACGCCAAGCTAGCTTAGCAGAGTTTTTAACTTGGTATCATCAACAAGAATTACCTGAATATGAAAAACCCTCTTTAACCGTTGATATGGTTCTTCTTTGTTACAACAAGGAAGCCGATCAATTGAAAGTCTTACTGATTCAACGTAAAGGTCACCCCTTTAGAAACTCATGGGCGCTTCCTGGCGGTTTTGTTAATCGTAACGAATCTACTGAAGATAGTGTTTTAAGAGAAACAAAAGAGGAAACTGGTGTGGTGATTTCTCAAGAAAATATTGAACAATTACACAGCTTTAGTCGCCCAGATCGTGATCCTCGTGGCTGGGTCGTGACAGTCAGCTATTTAGCCTTTATTGGTGAAGAACCTTTAATTGCTGGCGACGATGCCAAAGAAGTCCACTGGTTCAATCTTGAACGGCATGGTCAACATATCACGTTATCTCATGAAGATGTGGAAATTACTTTAGACTTGAAAACAGCGGCCTCTCTTGGTAAAGATACATTAGCCTTCGACCATAGTGAAATTATAATTAAGGCGTTTAATCGTGTTGTTGATAAAATGGAACATGAACCGCAAGTGCTTCAAGTCTTAGGAAAAGATTTCACCATTACGGAAGCCCGTAAAGTTTTTGCGAAGTTCCTCGGCGTTGATTATCGCAGCATTGACCATTCAAATTTTAAAAAAGCCATGACACAATATTTTGAAGAGTTAGGTGAACGTCCCGTTGGCATTGGCCGCCCTTCAAAAATTTACCAATTGAAAACAACGACAGGGTTCTAAGAGGAGGGAATATTTTTTGACTGTTTACTTAAGAAAAGCAGAACCTTCTGATTTGCCTGACATCCTTGCTATCATTGAAGATGGACGCCGCACCTTACAAAAAAGTGGCATTCCCCAATGGCAAAACGGCGATGGCCCGAATCAAGAAATTTTAGCAAAAGATATCGACCAGCAAACTTGCTATATTTTAATGGTTGAGGATGCCTTGGCAGGCGTTGGTGTTTTATGTTCGGAGATTGATCCTGCTTATGAAGCGATTTTTAATGGTTCTTGGCAACCTCATTCTCAAACTACGTATACGGCAATTCATCGTGTTGCTCTAAAAAGTTTCTTTCAAGGTCAAGGACTGGCTTTGGTGCTTTTGCGCTCACTGGTTACAGCCGCTCGTTTGCAAGGTGCTACTGATATTCGAATCGATACACATCCACAAAACCTCGCCATGCAGCACCTGATTAAAAAAGCTGGCTTTGTTTATCAAGGTGACGTGATTTTAGATGTTAACGATGGCGAACGTTATGCTTATCAGATGATATTGAAATAAAAAAGTTAGGGATAACTGCCAGATTGACAGCTATCCCTAACTTTTTACATCTTATGAACACTATGAGCGCTTTGAATGCCCTCACAGGCTTCTTTACAAGCTTGATTAATTAATAAATAAGAGGATTCTTTTTGGCGGATTCCTAATTGATATTTCAATTCATCTGTCACTTGGCAAGATTCACTTAATGCCTCTAACCAGAAAAATACTCCTTCTTTATACGTATCTAATCCTTCTAGCAAGATTTTCGTTGCTTCTTTATCATAATACGGCTCTAAATTTTTACGAAACATCATTTCTTCTGTAAAAAAACGATTCACATTATTTCGGCAAAACATATAAGTGTCACGGCCTCTCCGATGTGCAGCCTGATTACAACCGTATTCTTGAACTTCTTTAGAGATGGCTTTGAAAATTTCGTTGTATACTTCAATTCTTTGCATAATTGACAAAATGGTATCTGTATAACTAAACATAACTCCTTGCTCCCTTCCCCTTCTAAGTAACAAAAATTTGCTTGTTACTTTCATTATAAAGGGAATGTTGGGTTTATATCAAATGATACGCTGTTTCCTTGCTAAAATCCTTCGTTTTTTCCTTAGAAGAATAATAAGTAAGCGGATTATTTAATCTGTTATGTTCGGATTTTCTACACTTGGAAAATAAATTATTTTATAAAGCCATTTTCCGTTTTAACTGATGGCAACGGGCCAGTCTGTGTATTGCCAGGAACACCAATATACGTATTGCCGTTGATGGAAGTCATTTCGTTTTCCTCAGCTGCTTCATCTTGAACGGTATAATCACTTTGATATAAAAATTCACCGTTCGTATGGAAGACATAGCCGTCTTGATCTCGTTCATCTGGCTTTTCTAAATTTAAAGACACACGTAATTGATGACGGACATTTTCAATACTATCTGGATATAGTTCAACCATACTGCGCCCTTCATTACTAAAAGTGCGCCAGTCAAAAGAAAGCTGTTGTTTATCATAATTGGTCCAAGTCAAACCTTCTTTGACTAAATGAGTCAATTCATTGGAATCCACATCAGTTTGAATGTTTCCATTTAACGAATCAATAATGTCCATTATTTTCATGATTGATTGACCAGATTTCAACTTGTCTTCAACTGCTTGAATAATTTCTTGTTGTCGGAATCCACGCATAATATCGTTATCGCTATGTCTTTCACGGGCATAAGATAAAGCTTTCGTACCATCTAAATGCTGTTTCCCTGCATCAAAATGAATGGATCCTGGCCCGTCTTTGGTAACACCATCAAACGCCTGCTTGACATTGACATCTATGCCACCAACCGCATCAATTAACTTAATAAAAGATAAAAAGTTAAACACAACGTAATGATTGATTGGAATATTCAATAATTTCTCAACTGTGTTAACAGAAGCTGTTGGTCCATCGTAGGTATAGGCGGCTTCAATTCGCTGCATCCCTTGGTAATTTTTCGCATCAATTTGAACAAAACTATCCCGTGGCAAACTTAAATAGGTTATTTTCTTCGTCTTGTTATTCACGGTAATCACCATCATAGCATCAGTCCTAGTTGTGCCTAATTTCCGTTCAATTGTATTGTCTAGACCCATGACCAAAAACGATTGACTATCTTTATTTTGCGCTTCAGTATAATCATTTTTTATGGGAACATAGCCTTTATCAATCGTTTTCTTTAAATAGCTACCCGCTACAGCAAAGTATGCTGAGCCGACTGTGACAAAAAACAAAATGATGACTAAACTAATTAAGCTGATTTTTCGCTTCCTACTCATTGGCTGTACTTCCTCTCTCTTGAAAAGTCTCCACCATCATTACTACTCCTCTAAGCAGACAAGAGACAAGTCTATCTTACCAGTCCCCTTCAAAACTAAACATAGCAGAATTTATATAGGGGTATAACCTAGAGGAAACAAAAAAGAGAGGCTTGTTTGTTTAAAAGTCTCTCTTTTTTGTTATTTATTTTTGTGTTCTTTTTTGAACAATTCCACCATTTTTTGCTGTGGTTTTGGAAAAACATAGTCCGAAAATTGTTGTGCTGCCACCCACCGCTGCGACTCTAGTGTGGCTAATTCGCCTGTATTTCGGCCATAAAAGACTAAGATATGCCATTTTAAATGACTGAAAATATGAACGACTTCGCCTAAGGCACGTTTTTGCCAGACAACTGTTTCATAGTCCGTAAAAAAGCTGACAGGTTCTTCAGCGACCAAAGGCTCTGTTACAGGCGCTAACTCTAAAGTTAATTGTTTTTCCGTTTCTACTGGTTGCGCCAGTTTTTGCAATTGTTGAAATTGTTTTTTGCTAATTTCTTCAATCGGAAACAGCCACATATTGGCTAACAAACCTGTTTCAGGTCGTTGTTCTAATAAAAATTCTTGCTTTTTATTTTCAATAATAGTGCCGACATAATACACATCTTTCGGCTTAACTTTTTTTGATTTGACTGGATAAGCGGTCATTTTATCTGCCTGATAGGCCGCACAATATTGCTGAAGCGGACAGCTTTCACACTTAGGGGAAGTTGGGGTGCAGACGGCTGAGCCTAGATCCATTAAGGCTTGATTAAAATCCCCTGGGCGCTCACGATCGATGATTTTAAGCATCGCCGCTTCAAATACTTTACGACTACTCGCTTTTGCAATATCTGCATCAATTTCAAATAAACGGCTCACTACCCGCATGACGTTACCGTCAATTGCTGGTTCGGGGAGATTAAAGGCAATACTGCCAATCGCACCAGCCGTATAGGGGCCGATTCCTTTTAAACTCCGAATATCTTCGATTGTGTCAGGCATTTTCCCACCAAATTCTGAAACAATCTGTTGCGCTGCCACTTTTAAATTACGCGCTCGTGAATAGTAGCCTAACCCTTCCCAAGCTTTCAACAACTTATCATCTGGCGCTTCCGCTAAATCTTGAATCGTCGGAAACCATTCCATAAATCGATAAAAATAATCAATGACTGTATCTACGCGAGTTTGTTGTAGCATAATTTCAGAAATCCAAATACGATATGCATCTGTATTCGCTCGCCAAGGTAAATTGCGTTTTTCTCGTTCATACCAAGCTAAAAAATCTTCCTGGAATGAACTAACTTTTTCGGGACTCCACGCCTCCCAAGGCTCTTTATTCGTCATGTTCTACTTCCTTTTCGCTAATAAATTGCTGAATCAAATCATAGTCAAACCCTTTTTGGAATAAGCTTTGTTTTACTTTTTGGACTTTTTTAGAAAAATCAAATCGCTGATTAGCACGCCATAAACGTTCGCCTTCCTTGTTTAACGCTTGTTGTTCTTGTTCTTCGTCCTTTTCAAAAGCTAAAGATTCCAAAGCTAGATCAATGATTTCATTTGTAAAGCCCTTTTGCATCAGATGCAGACGCGTTTTCTGAAGTGCATCTTTAAAACTTTTAGTTCGATAGCGTTTCATGGCTTTTTCTGCAGTTGCTGTGGCAACATTAAGTTGTTCATCTAACGTATAAAAGGTCAAGCCATGCTGAATATCTTCTTCACTAATGCCTTTTTGCTTTAATTGTTGTGCCACATTTCGTGGTCCTTTATCACTGGTTCGCATAGCTGTCCGTACGTAACTTTCACTAAAAATTGCATCATCCAACAACCGCAGCTCTTCTAAACGTTGAACGATTTTTACTCGATCTTCAGGTACAATTTCTTTCTCTTTTAAATAAGTAAAAATCTCTTTCTTTGAACGTAATTGATAGCTTAAATAATTCATCGCCATTTGTAACCCGACATCATAAGAACTGGCTTTTTTTATTTCTTCTATTAAAGTATCTGATAACTCTTGGCCTTTTAGCAGACGCTGCCGTACTAAAATATCTTCCGAGACACGCAGTTTTTCGCCTGAAGATAGCCAAAGTAGATAAAATTCACCTTTATCTTTACTAATTCGTGTGATTGTTGTCATCTTATTCTCCTGCCCCTCTAAATCAGAACATATATTCTACTATACCATAGAATCCTTGGAAGCCAAATAAATAAAAATGTGCTAAAATGGGAGGAAGTGAAAAATGTGAGATGACTAAAGGATGAAAGAATATGACCCAACAACTAGTAAAAAAAGGCCAACAAATTTCTTTAAAAATTAAACGATTAGGAATTAATGGCGAAGGTATCGGCTATTATAAAAAATTAATTATTTTCGTTCCTGGGGCGCTACCGAAAGAAGAAGTGACTGCCACGATCACAAATGTTACACCAAAATTTGCTGAAGGAACCCTTCAATCTGTCAAAAAAGCTGCTAAAGATCGCGTGGTCCCTCCTTGTCCTGTCTATGAAACATGTGGCGGCTGCCAACTACAACATTTAGCCTACAAAGCACAATTAGACTTTAAAAAAGATTTATTAAAGCAGGCGCTTAACAAATTTAAACCAGCCAATTATCAAAACTATGAACTACGAAAAACAATTGGGATGGAGAATCCTTGGAATTATCGAAATAAAGCCCAATTCCAATTACGCCAAATCGATGGCCAAGTAGAAGCTGGTCTCTATCAAGCTGATTCACATCAATTAGTACCGATTGATAACTGTTTGGTCCAACAGCCTGCGACAACCAAGGTGATGAATACATTAGTTGATTTATTGAATGACTTTCAATTACCAATTTATGATGAACGTAAAAATAGTGGTATCTTTCGAACATTAATGGTTCGAGTGGGCATCCAAACTGGCGAAGTCCAAGTAGTGTTCATTACACAATCGCAGAAATTTCCACAAAAAGAAAAAATGGTTCGCGCAATTAATGAACAATTACCAGAAGTTGTTTCTATTATGCAAAATGTCCAAAATAAAAAAACCTCTCTAGTAATGGGTGATGATACCCTTCACTTATGGGGCAAAGAAAGCATTGAAGAACACATTAACGACGTTGTCTTTGATTTATCGCCGCGAGCATTTTTCCAATTGAATCCAGAACAAACGGAAGTTTTATATAATGAAGGAATCAAGGCCTTAGATTTACAACCAAATGAAACTGTTGTTGATGCTTATTGTGGCGTCGGGACCATTGGCTTAAGTTTAGCGAAACAAGCGCATCAAGTTCGTGGTATGGATACCATTCCCGCCGCAATTGACGATGCTAGATTCAATGCAAAACGACTTGGTGTTACGAACACACATTATGCTGTTGGAACAGCTGAAGACTTATTACCTAAATGGTTCAAAGAAGGCTTTAAACCTGATGCCATTGTAGTTGATCCCCCACGGACTGGTTTGGATCGTAAATTATTAACGGCCCTTTTGAAACAACCACCTAAGAAAATGGTGTATATTTCTTGTAATGTATCCACGTTAGCACGTGATTTAGTTCAATTAGCCAAAGTATATCAAGTAGACTATTTACAATCTGTTGATATGTTTCCACAAACCGCTCGTTGTGAAGTTGTCGTAAAATTAACGAGAAAATAAAAAAAGGAGCGTGGGACAAAAATCACTTTGGATTTTTGCTCCACGCTCAAAAACTGATAAACGGCGGGAACAGAACCAACACTACGCGTTGCTCCGATCTCAACAACTTCTAAGAGCTAAAGCTCTAAGAGTTGAAGGTCCTTCGGAAATAAGCCGAAATTGTTGAGAATCACGAAGAACGTAGTTATTCGATGATGAACAATACCTACTTGGTCTCCAAAAATTAAAGAGCAATTTTCGGAAATTTCTTCTTATTTCTCGGAGCTAAACGGTTCTGTCCCGACCTCCTTTAACTAATTAAACAATTATTTACTTAATTAGCTATTTTTTCGTCCGAAGAAGAATGAAACCACAGCAACTAAAATTACTGCCCCAATAATTGATGGCACAATTGCCATACCTGCTACGTGAGGACCCCAGCTACCTAAGATTTTTTCTCCGATAAATGAACCAACTAAACCGGCAACGATATTCGCAATCCAACCCATTGATTGACCTTTGCTTGTAAGCGCGCCAGCGATAGCACCGATAACAGCACCAACGATTAAAACCCATAAAGTATGCATAAAATAATTCCTCCTAAATGCTTTATCTAGCGAATAATTCGCTGTGTTACTATTATGGACTACTTTTATTAGATAACAAAATAGTTTGCTTGTTTCCATGAAAAAAAAGCAATAATTTCTGATAATTTCATTAAAAAAACTCAGAACAGGAGACCGATGTGCACTGTTCTGAGCTTTTATTTAAGAAATTGTTGGTCGTTTTACTCGTTCATGTGCGACATCCGCTGCTTGAATCTCTTTATTATTAAAAGGTGTTAAGCGGAATGCCAATTGGAATTCTTCAAACGTAGTCCGGTATTTTTCTAATTGCCACTGGCCACAAGAGTAGCTACCTAGGGCGTTTTGTTTGTAATCGATATTTAAAACAACATACTCACTTTCTTGTAATTCATTGGTATGCTTAGCAACATCTAGCGCTTGTTCTTCAAAATAAGAAACACTAAAATTATATGAATCAGCCGCTGTTGCTACTACCCCTTGGCCGCGATCATCCGTGAATGCGGACCATTTAGTCGCCATGTGGTTACCATTGGCTTGTGGAACAACATAATTAGTGAACATTTCCGCCACTGTAGCATCATAAACGCCAAGTAAACCAGCTTCTTGTGAATCTACATAGTTTTCTCTCGGCCCTTTACCGAAATATTTTACTTCTGATAGAGACTTGTCTAAATGGAGAGTCACACCCAAACGTGGTAACATATCTGGTGCATTTTCAATTTTACCAGCAGGACTACCTTTTAAGTCGAAGAAAATTTCGCCATTTGGTGCAATTAAATACTGATAGGTACATTGATAATGCCAAGCACTGTTAGTCGTTCCGTTAATTGTTTTTACGATGACTTGGATAAAATCATCAACTTTTTTCCACTCAAAAGAACGGACAATTTCATGCTCTAAATGTAAGAAATATTTCTTCTTCATTTCATCAATAATTTCCATATCATTACTGATCGGTGCCCGCCAAAATGTAAATCTCGGCCCTTTATGCAATAATTTTTTACCATCTCGTGTCACATTCGTTAAGGCGCCCTTCACTTTATCAAAATTAATTGAAAAGTTTGGTCCTTCAATGTATAAATGAGGGCCAATTTCCTTTCCCATTAGCGAGCCAACTGGTGTGATCTCAATCCCTGGTGTTGCAATTGGCAATTCAAACTGTGCGGTAGCTAATTCATGACCAGCAGATGCATAGGCGGTCGTTTCTTTCAATTGATATGAAAGAGTTAAATAATAGGCGGCTCCTGCCTTTTTAGGAAAATCTAAATGAAAAGGTAAGTGCAGTCTTCCTTCTGCTCTAGCAGCAATTGCTGGCACTGCTACTGTCCCTGATTGAATCACTGTTTGATCTTCAGTAATTGTATAAACCAGCTTAAAGATAGCCAAGTTTTCAAAGTCAAACCGACTCAATAATGAGAATTCACCTGACAGAACGTCAATAGCGCTAGTTGTAATGGGTTCAATGACTTTTTTGTATTCATACAAGCTAGGAGATGGCGTACGGTCAGGCATCAACATCCCATCAATACAAAAATCTTTGTTACTTGGATCATCGCCGAAATCGCCGCCATAACGATAATAAACTTCACCGCTATCTGTCACCGATTCAATGCCATGGTCAAACCATTCCCAAATAAAGCCACCTTGTAATTTATCATGAGCATAAAATAGCTCTTGGTATTCTTTTAAATTCCCAGGGCCATTCCCCATCGCATGACAATATTCACATAAAATATGCGGTTTTTTTGAATTTTCAATAATCGTATTCATCAGTAATTCTCTAGTTGGGTGTTCCAACCACGTATACATTGTAGAATAGACATCCGTGACCTCTGCCTCAAAATCACCTTCATAATGAACTAAACGTGTTGGATCCATTTCTTTGGCAATACGGGCCATTTCAATAAAGTTATGACCAAACGCAGATTCATTTCCTAACGACCAAAAGAGAATTGATGGATGGTTTTTATCCCGTTGAATCATCCGTACCATCCGAGAAACATAAGCCGTTTCCCATTCTGGATCGTTGCTAATCCAATCATATTCTTCGGTTAATTCAAAGCCGTGACATTCCAAATCAGTTTCATCAATCACATACATTCCATATTCATCGCATAAATCATAGAAATAAGCAGATGCTGGATAATGGCTGGTTCGAATGGCATTAATATTAAATTGTTTCATTAAACGAATATCTTTTTCAATTTCTTTACGACTAACCACTCGACCATTTTTCGGATTATAATCATGACGATTCATTCCTTTTAGTTTAATGGCCACACCATTGACTAAGAAAGTCTCACCAGATACATGAATATTTCTGAAACCAACTTTTTGCGGAATAACTTCGACGACTTCCCCTTCAGAAAAAACAGTGATAAATAGTTGATACAAGTATGGTTTTTCAGCTGACCAAGCAGTGACAGACGGTAAACTTGCTGAAAATTCAACCGTACCTTGATTTCCTGCGACAGTCTCTTTAAGAACCGTTTTTCCCTGCTGATCCATCAACTCCAATTGAACTTGTTGTCCTTTGTCTTGCCAAAATTTACCCGTAATTGCCAAGTGGCCATTTTGATACGAATCATCTAAATCGGAAATAATAAAGAAATCTTCCAGCCCATTTTCTGGTACACCGAGTAATTCAACATCACGAAAAATACCACTTAACCACCACATATCTTGATCCTCTAAATACGTACCATCTGACCATTGATAGACTCGCACCGTTAAATCATTTGTTTCACCAATTTTAGCGTAAGGCGTAATGTCAAATTCTGCTTCATTTCGTGCACCTTTACTGTAGCCAACTTCATGGCCGTTCACCCAAACATGATAAGCTGAATCTACGCCACAAAAACGTAAAATGATTTTTTTATCGTGAAATGTTTCATCTATAGCAAATGTCCGTTTGTAAATACCTGTTGGGTTTTCCGTTGGTACATACGGCGGATTAATGGGAAAATTGTACCATAAATCAGAGTAATGCATTTTGCCATATCCTTGGACTTGCCAATTTCCAGGAACAGTGATTTGATCCATTTGGCTTGTATCAAAATCCGTCGCAAAAAAGTTTTCTGGGCTGTATTCTGGCGCTTCTAAAAAGAGAAAATGCCAGCGTCCGTTTAAATTTTTGTATGCTTGTGTATATTTATTTTCATTTAATAACGCTGTTTCTTTCGAGGGAAAGCTCGAAAAGTGTGCTCGTCCAGGCAACCGATTAATACTATCTACTTTATAATTTTCCCAAGTCTTCATAATCCATTTCTCCTTTACCAACTTCATTTTTTTCTTTTGTTTCATATCGTTTCCAACAAATCCAAGCAAAGCCCATAAAGACAATTAACCCAATGATGTTATACGCCAACATGCCCAGTGGACTAGCGGTTCCTTTCGGTAACGTGCCATTGATTTCTTCCATGATTAATTTTGGATCCGGCACAGTTGACATAAAGAATACAAAGATAAAAATGGCTAATAAGAAAATTCCCGCAATTAAGCCAAAGGTTCGATTACCAAAGCGGAAACTTCTCGGTATTGTTTCTTTTTTCCAACGAAGCCCAATATAGGCGATTAACAAGAACAAGACAGGCACTAATGACGTAGAAGCTGTCATATTAATTAACGTTTCTAAAAAGCTATCCATATTTCCAATTCCTAATGCTGGAATGGCAACTAAAATCGTCACAATAATTCCTTGAACTAACAAAGCATTGGTTGGATTTCCCTCTTCGTTCGTTTTCACTAGCCACTTACCGAAGACCCCATCAGGAATTTCTGAGAAAAATACTTTAACTGGTGCTGCCGTCCACAGAGCCAAAGAACCAAGACTTCCGACAAATAAGATAATTCCTACTAAGCGCACCATCATTGCTGCGGGAATATGGAAATACGTACCTAAAATTTTAAAGATATCAAAAATACCATTTGAAAAATTTCCTTTTAAGACGTCCGTTGGCACTACCAAACCTACAGCAACGGCACCAAGAATATACATGATGCCGACCGCAATCGTCGCACCAATCATCGTGCGGACAAACGTTTTATTGCCGCCTTTAACATCCTTAATGTATACGCCGATACTTTCACCACCGCCAACAGCTTGTAAAATCCACGCCATCGTCATGAAAAAAGTCCAATTAAAAGTTGGCATAATTGACGTCGTGGTAAACTCTTGTGCTGGTTCATTGCCAAAACCAAACACGACGACAAAGGCTAAAACCACAAAAGCCACGCCCATAAATAAACGAGCACCACCCGCTAAGCTAGTCACTTTCGAAATCCACGAAACCCCTTTAATACAAACCCATGTCATTAACCAAAATAACAGAATAGAAATCACTGCAATTATTTTAGTACTATGGTTTCCTTGAAAAACGTTTTGACCTAAAAAAGCGTATGAACCATAAATCAATGTATTCGGTAGTAATGAACAGAAGAAAAACAAGTTGACAAAGAAATACGACCAAGCACCTAAAAATGCCCATTTAGGTCCTAACACAGATTCCAACCAACTGTGAACACCTGATTCATTTTCAGAATTAGCAGAAGCAAATTCTGCAATCATTAGAATAAATGGTAAAAAGTAAAAAATAGAGCCGAATAAATAGCCTGGAATAGTTGCTAGGCCAATCTGAATACTGTTGTTAACAATGCTGGGAAAGGCAAAAACCGCTGAAAAAGTCATGAGCATCAATGCGACAGAACCTAATCGTTCCCGTGAATGTGTTGCCATTTTACTACATCCTCTCTTTATCAAATTAATTAGTACTCACACATTGTAAAACGCTTACAGTTTTTTAAAAATAAAAAATGTTGCCTATTTCTTGTAAAGATGTTGACTTTTAGAAAGCCTTTACATACTCTTATAAAGAGGTGATAGCATGCAAAATGTTTTTACAAATAATGTCAGCATCCTGATTAATGATCAACCTATTAGCCAAGAATTTCATCTTTATGAAGCTGGCTATGAAAAATGCCGTCCGACAAAACCAACTGAGTTTGCCCCCATTAATTATTGGGTTTTGCATTATTGTAGCGATGGTGAAGGCTATCTTTCAACACCCTTTATGGAAAAACAACACATTACCGCTGGCGATTTGTTTATGATTCCAGCCAATTGTCGCAATATTTATTATCCTAATCGGCAAAATCCTTGGACCTATCATTGGGTTGGTTTTGTTGGAGATCTTTCGTCTCAGTATTTAGAAAAAATAGGCCTGACTACCGAAAATTGTATTTTAAAAGGAACTGTTGATAAGAAATTAGAAAGTTTATTTAAAAATATTTACCAAGAAGCGAAGAAACATAATCATTTTGGCAGTTTAAGTGAAAGCTTTCAATTGTTGAATTATCTAGAGCATCATTCCGTTACACAGCACGAAAATCAAAGCCAACAATTATTTAACCAAATTAAAATGGCTATTCACGAAAATTTTTCAAACAATCTTTCAATTAGTCAATTAGCTTCTGAGTATAACATTGATCGTAGCTATTTATTTAAGCTATTTCAGCGTTATGAACAAACAAATCCTAGTATTTATGTACAAAACTTAAAATTGCAAAAAGCCTGTTCTCTGTTAAGAAAAAGTTCCTTAACCATCACGGAAATCAGTTTTGAAGCAGGTTTTTCTTCACCTTCTTATTTTTCAAAATTTTTCTTCCAGAAAAAAGAGATGACACCTCGACAATATCGTCAACAGTTTTTGACTTAAAATAAATTGTTGCTTATCTGTAGTTAAAGAAAAAAACAATTTATTTAATAATTTTCAAATTTAGGTAGTTCTTATAATTTATCTATTTTATAATTAATTAGGGTTTTATTATAGGTGGGAGTGTGATATATAGACTAATCAAAATCAATAAATAATTTACAAGTTTTAGCAAATAAACAATATTGGAGAGAAAGTGGTAGATGATTGTATTGTTGTTAATTTGTCAAAGTAGACAATTAAATTTTATAGATATTTTACTAGCGGTAGTTGTTTTAGCAAAAGACAACTACCGTTTGCTATAAAAAAAGAACCCTTGTAACACAAGGGTTCTCGAACATTCAAAAGTTGAATGAATTATTTTACTGTTACTGAAGCGCCAACTTCTTCTAAAGCAGCTTTTAAAGCTTCTGCTTCTTCTTTAGAAACAGCTTCTTTAACTGGTGCAGGAGCGCCATCAACTACAGCTTTAGCTTCTTTCAAGCCTAAGCCAGTTGCTTCACGAACTGCTTTGATAACTTTAACTTTTTGATCGCCAGCTGCTGTTAATTCAACAGTGAATTCAGTTTGTTCTTCTGCTGCTCCACCTGCTGCTGGTCCAGCTACTGCTACAGGAGCTGCTGCTGATACGTCAAATTTTTCTTCGATAGCTTTAACTAATTCGCTTAGTTCTAAGATAGTTGCTGTTTCTAACTCAGCAACGATGTTTTCAATGTTTAATGCCATTTTGAATTTCCTCCATTTAAATTAAAATTGTTTGTTTTTTATTTGTTTGAATTAGACTGCAATTAAGCAACTTCTTCGTTTTTCTCTGCCACTGCTTTGACAGCGTAAGCCACGTTGCGGACTGGCGCTTGTAATACAGATAATAGCATAGATAGTAAACCTTCGCGGTTTGGTAGTTTTGCCAAGGCAGTAATTTGTTCCACTGAAGAAACTTTTCCTTCGATGACGCCACCTTTGATTTCTAATGCTTTTGCATCTTTAGCAAATTCGTCGATGATTTTAGCTGGTGCTACTACATCGTCGTTGCTGAATGCGACAGCAGTTGGGCCTGTAAAGACTTCGTCTAAGCCGTCTAAACCAACTTTTTTAGCTGCACGAGAAAGGATTGAGTTTTTGATGACTTTCATTTCTACGCCTGCTTCACGTAATTGTTTACGTAAGTTAGTGACTTCTTCAACTGTTAAACCACGGTAGTCCACGATTACAACTGATGCTGCTGATTCAAATTTCTCAGCGGCTGCTTGAACTAGGCTTTCTTTTTTAGCGATTGCTGCTTCACTCATTTATTTCACCTCCTGATTTTGATGGTGGAGTTGGACTTGGTTTACGATATGTAAAGTAGAAGAATCAAATGAAACTTCGCTCACTTCGTTCGCCAAGTATTGTTTTATATCGGCTTTTTTTCAAAAAGTCATGTAAAACAACAAAACTCCATGCCACCGTAGACATAGAGGGACCGAATTGTATATAACTCAACAATTGTCCTCGGTAGGAAATTAAGACTTGCGTCACCTACTGTCTTCGGTACAGTTAATTATTAACCTCACTCACTTTACCATAGGGTAAGTGAGTGAGTCAAGAATTTTTTAATTATTTTCTTTCAAATTAGAAAGAAGCTTGGTCAACGTGGATTCCAGGTCCAAATGTTGTTGTTACTGAAATGTTTTTGATGTATTGACCTTTAGCAGTTGATGGTTTAGCTTTCAATAATACGTCGTTAATTGTGTTGAAGTTTTCAACCAATTTTTCGTTATCAAATGAAACTTTACCGATTGGTACGTGGATGTTACCAGCTTTGTCAACGCGGTAAGTTACTTTACCAGCTTTAACTTCTTCAACAGCTTTTGTAACGTCCATTGTTACAGTACCAGTTTTAGGGTTTGGCATTAAACCTTTTGGTCCTAAGACACGGCCTAATTTACCAACTGTAGCCATCATGTCAGGAGTCGCAACAACTACGTCAAAGTCGAACCATCCACCTTGGATTTTTGCAACCATGTCGTCGTCGCCTACGAAATCTGCACCAGCAGCTTCAGCTTCTTTAGCTTTTTCGCCTTTAGCGAATACTAAAACAGTTTGTGTTTTACCAGTTCCGTTTGGAAGCACAACTGCTCCACGGATTTGTTGGTCTGCTTTTTTAGGGTCAACGTTCAATTTGTAAGCAACTTCAACTGTTGCGTCAAATTTCGCGATGTTTGTATCTTTTGCTAAAGCTACTGCTTCTTCAACTGAGTAAGCTTTTGTAGCATCAACTTTTTTCAATGCTTCTTGCATTTTTTTGCTCTTTTTAGCCATTTTGTTTCCTCCTTGATTGTGGTTATAACGGTTGTACCTCCCACGTCTTTCATATCTTTAAATATGAAACGAACTGAGAAGCTACTTCTTTGAGTAAGTGTGGAATAAAAATTATTCTACGATGATACCCATGCTTCGTGCAGTTCCTGCAACCATGCGCATTGCTGCTTCAACGTCAGCGGCGTTTAGGTCTGCCATTTTAAGTTCAGCGATTTCTTTCACTTGATCGCTTGAAACTGTTGCAACTTTAGTTTTGTTTGGTTCACCTGAACCTTTTTCGATTTTTGCAGCTTTTTTCAATAAGACTGCAGCAGGTGGTGTTTTAGTAATGAATGTAAATGAACGATCTTCATATACAGAGATTACTACTGGAATAATCAAGCCTGCTTGGTCAGCTGTACGAGCATTGAATTCTTTAGTGAATCCCATGATGTTGATACCTGCTTGACCTAACGCTGGACCTACTGGTGGAGCTGGTGTTGCTTTCCCCGCAGGAATTTGTAATTTAACGATTTTTTCTACTTTTTTAGCCACGAAAATACCTCCTTAAGTTCTCGTGCGTGGTTAATGGGGTTGAGATTTCCCCTCCCACTCAACGTACATTTAAAACATACCCTATTACTATACAGGATTCCCTTTACTTTTTCAAGATGTTTTTATGATTTCAAGGCAATTTTTTTATCTGTTATTTTCTTCATGAAATGTGCATCATGCTCAATCACTAGCATTGCAGGCTTCACAGATAAGATTAGCGCTTCTAATTGTTGATGATTAAACACATCCAAGTAATTAAGGGGTTCATCCCAAATATAAAGTTCAGCTGATTGAGACAATGATTTGGCTACTTCGACTTTTTTCCGTTGCCCCATACTCATTTGTTCAATTCGATTAGTGAAAACGGCGCGCTCCATCCCAAGTTTTCGTAAGTTATTTAAAAATTGGGTGTAATCTAACTGATTTTTCTCTGCAAATTCGGATAAAGTTCCTTGATTGTCTTCATAATCTTGGCGCACATAAGAAATGGTTAATTGGTGAGCCAAAGTGGCTTCGCCTTCTGAATCCCCAGAAAAATTATCCAATAAATACTGAATTAAGCTCGATTTTCCTGAGCCATTTTTTCCTGTTATTCCGACAATTTCTCCCGCGTTTATTGAAAAAGAAATTGGCGCAAATAGCCAATTTTTCTCGTAGCCCAGACGAAGCTCTTCCACCGTCAATAATGTTTTGTGATGCGTTGGATGATAATCCATTGACAAAGGCTCAATATACTCAAGATCTTTTAATAGTTTTTCTTTTTCTGCTAATTGTGTTTCGGCGCGTTGTTGAATGTGTTTCGAACGCTTCATTACGCGCGCTGCCCGGGCACCAATGGCTCCTGTATCAAAAATCGCCCCGCTCCCTTTTTCTTTAGCGTTGCCGTATTTATCACCTTCACGGTTCATCGACCATTCCGCTTTTTTACGAGCGGTTTCTTTCAAGCGATTGACTTCTTTTTTGATTTTTTCATTTTCTGCCAGTTCAAAAGCATCTCTTAATTTTTTTTGCTCTTCATAAATAGAAAAATTCCCTTGATACAGTGTCAATTGACTTTTTTCAATCGCCAAAATATGATCAACTACTTCATCAACAAATGCCCGATCGTGGCTGACTAAAATAAATCCATGTTTCTTTTTCTTCAAATATTCAGCTACTTGTTGTCTGCCAGCTAGATCTAAATGATTTGTTGGCTCGTCAATTAAAGGAAAGGCATTTTCTTCAATAAAAAGAAGACCTAATAAAACTTTCGTCTTTTCGCCGCCTGATAAAGAAGAAAAGGGCCGCCATAAAACTTCAGGATCAACGTTTAAAAGCGTTAATTCTCGTTCTAATTTCCACTGTTCAAAAGAAGTCACCTCTTGTAAGACATAATAAGTGAGCTGTTGTTCTTCTGCAACTGTTTGTGGAAAATAGACGAAATCGACTTGATGAAGAATCTCTCCTTGGTAATCCAACTGCTTTTGTAACAATCTTAATAAGGTTGTTTTCCCACGGCCATTGCGGCCAATCAATCCTAATTTCCAATTGGTATCCATCGTGATATTTGCCTGATCAAAAAGCAACGCTTCTTGATTATCATAGGCAAAAGATAGTTGTTTTAGTTCAATTTTCGACATAAATATACCTCCATAAAGCAAAATTGATGCAGCTTTACGGAAATCAGCGGCATCAATCCAAGGTATACAAAAAGACCCGTGGCTGAATTCTTTAAGCTAATTTCCGAAAATCCGCACACTCCACCCGTTATATTCAGGCAAAGTTATACAGTTTCTCTAAAAAATTAACTTAAATTTTCAACGCACGAATCCCTCTTTTCGTCTTTTATTATCTAGAATTTAGCATCTCTTCACTGATTTGTCAACGAAGGCCCCTTGCTTTCATTCTGATAAAAATTTAAATTATTCGCTAAAACACAAGCGATTGCCTAGTTCCCCGCCATTTTTTGTGTTAGACTTCCAATGAAAACATATTCTAATGAAGAAGGTGCTGAAATGGAAGAGTTACGCTTTAATAGTGTTTTTGATATTATCGGACCCGTTATGATTGGTCCAAGCAGTTCTCATACAGCTGGAGCGGCAAGAATTGGAAAAGTGGTTCGCAGTATTTTTGGACAGCAACCTGATAGCGTTGACATTTATTTATATGAGTCTTTTGCCAAAACTTATCGTGGTCACGGAACAGATATCGCCTTAGTTGGCGGCCTTTTAGGCATGGAACCAGATGATGAGCAACTAGCCAATTCTTTGGAAATTGCCTATGAACAAGGAATGGAAGTTTGTTTTATTCCTAAAAGTGAAAAAGCAGACCATCCTAATTCCGTTAAAATTGTGGTTTCTTCTGGCGACCGAAAACTATCTGTGACAGGAATTTCAATTGGTGGTGGAAACATTCAAATTTCTGAATTAAATGGCTTCAAATTGTCTTTAAGTATGGGCACGCCAACATTTATTGTTGTCCATCAAGATGTTCCTGGCATGATTGCTAAGGTGACCAACATCCTTTCAACTAGCGATATCAATATTAGTACAATGACCGTTACCCGAGAATCTAAAGGGGAAAAAGCGATTATGATTATTGAAGTTGATCAAGCCGAAGTCGGTGACATTGTCATGCAATTAGCTGAAATCCCTCATATATATAGCGTTAACTATTTTGACTAAATGAACGTAAAGGAGTAATACGATGTTTTATTCAATTGAAGATTTGGTAGCTCAAGCGAAAGAGTACCCTTCTGTGAGCGAATTAATGATTGCAACAGAAATGGCTCATGGCGGGTATTCTCGTGAACGAATTATTGAAACAATGGAAAAAAATCTAGCCGTTATGAAACAATCTGTCGCTGAAGGAATCGCTGGTGTTACCTCAGTAACAGGGCTAACTGGTGGCGATGCAACCCGCTTAAATGATTACATACATTCAGGCAACTTTTTAAGCGGTGAGACCATTTTACAAGCCGTGCGAAATGCGATTGCTGTTAATGAAGTTAATGCAAAAATGGGCTTGATTTGTGCTACACCAACTGCAGGCAGTGCCGGAGTAGTTTCTGGCGTCTTGTTGGCAGTTATTGATCGCTTAAAGTTAACCCATCAGCAACAATTGGATTTTCTATTTACAGCTGGGGCTTTTGGCTTAGTGATTGCCAACAATGCCTCAATCAGTGGTGCCGAAGGTGGTTGTCAAGCTGAAGTCGGCTCTGCTAGTGCAATGGCCAGTGCCGCTTTAGTTGCGGCTTCTGGCGGTACGCCTGATCAATCTGCTCAAGCTGTGGCTATTACGATAAAAAATATGATGGGCCTCATTTGTGATCCTGTTGCAGGACTTGTTGAAGTCCCTTGCGTGAAGCGAAATGCATTAGGTTCTTCTCAAGCCTTCATCTCAGCTGACATGGCTTTAGCGGGGATCCGAAGTGTCATTCCACCAGATGAAGTCATCCACGCAATGTACCAAGTGGGTCGCCAAATGCCACAAATTTTCAAGGAAACCGCTGAAGGCGGTCTTGCGGTGACACCAACTGCACAACGTTTAAGCAAAGAAATTCTAGAGAAACAAAAATAGAAATAACTATAGCAAGAAGCTTACAGAAAAAACGTCCATTCGTTTTTTCCGTAAGCTTCTTCTTTAATCACTTGTTCCGCCTAAACCAACCACAGCGACAATTCCATTCATGACATCTTTCATCGTTTCACCCACAAATGAAACGGTTCTACCATCAATGCGTTTAATCATTGGTAACATTTCAATGCGATCTGCTTGTGCTGTCGTCACACATTGCAATTTTACAGTTGCAGGTGTTTGCAAGGCATATCGGGGTAATTCAGACAACGCAAAGGAAGTTAACACCTGACTTGTAGTTGCTACGATAGCTTCCCGAACTTGTTGCATGGGTCTATTTTTGATTGCATAACGTCCCAGAGATTCTTTGGTGGAAACAAAGGGGACTTCGGGCATCATTTTTTCTTGAAAAAGTTGTTCCTCTAAGCCTGATTCACCGATAATTAAACCAACAGGGACACCTAATTCGCTAGCGTAAGCTGCATTAATTGTCGTTTCATTCATCGCTAATTCGTTTATTTTTAAATCATAAGCAACACTAGCACTATACCCATGATCCATATTCCCTTTTTGTTTACCAATACCAGCATGATAACCTAAGAAAAAGACTACATCATAGCTACTATCCAAGCCACTCATCATATAATCCATGCGAGGAAAGCCGCTCACTAAGGAAATTCGTTCATCCATTTCTGCTAAGCGCGCATAAGCTAAATTCAATCCACGGCTATGCGAATCGGCAATAGTAATTTCTGTAATTTGTTCATTTTTAGCACTCTTTTGAATCCCTTCAATCAACCAAGCCACATGTTGGTGATATAATTCTCGGAATAAAACGGTATCCTCTTTTTCCATATCAAATGTCGCAATACCTGCTAATCCTTCAATATCGCATGACACATAAATTTTCATTTGTTCCACTCCTTTGACAATGGCTGAACCAGTGCTTGAATTTTGTCAGCATCTAAATTTTTGATTAATTGAATGACTAATTCTTTCGCCGCTTGGTAATCTTGAAAGTCCACATAGCAATGGTGTGTGTGTGCGTAACGGACAGGAATTCCTACAACAATCGTCGGGGCTCCTTGAACTTGTGTAATCGCCATGCCATTGGTTCCACCACCACTTCGAACAGAAACTTGAACAGGAATTTTGTGTATTTTAGCAATCTCTAGTGCATACTCTTGAAATTCCGGATTCGTAATCATAGAAACATCAAAATAGCGTAACATCGGTCCTTTTCCCATTGCTGATTGAATCATCTCTGGCGTTTCTGCCGTATCATCAGCAGGGCAGCCTTCGAAAACAATAGCTAAATCAGGATTGACTTGTTTTGCGGCAATAAGTGCTCCTCTTTCGCCAACTTCTTCTTGTGCAGTTACTGTCGCAACTAACTTGAATGGAAGTGTCTCTTCTTTCAACTCCTCCATGACGTCCACTAAGCAAGCACAGCCAATGCGACAATCAAAAGCTTTTCCTAAAAAAAGATCTGTCTGTTCGTTGTAACAACACGTCACATCTGGAATGACCGGTGCACCAAGATCGATTTTGTACGTTTCAATTACTTCTTCTTTTGAGGTAGCGCCAATATCGATTGTCAAATCAGCAATGGTTAATGGCCGCTGACGTTCCTCTGGTGTCATAAAATGAGGGGGCCGACTAGTAACTACGCCTGGCAGATAGGTGCCTTCCCGGTTACGAATCCGAACTTTTTGTGCAGAAATCGTATTAGGGACCCAGCCACCTAACGGAAGAAAACGCAACAAACCGTTTTCTTTAATTGCTTGAATCATAAAACCCACTTCGTCACTATGAGCATCAAAAAGCACTACTGGACCTTCACTTAGATTATTTTTCTTCTCAAGATATAAATTTTTAATGGCATCTAGCCGTTGAATAGTAAAATCCGCAGTTGCGTGTTGAAGGATTCTAACGACTTCTGTTTCAAAACCTGAAACACCATTAGCATTTGAAAGTTCCTGAATTAATTGAACAGCTTGACTTTTTTTCATTTTTTCCCAACCTTTACTTGTCACTGATAGAGACTGATTTGTAATAGCCTGAACCTAATGGACCATAGACTAAATTTTGGACAGAATCGTCCACTAAGCGTGCTTCTGTTAATTGATAAAGAGGAACTAGGGGTGCTTCTTCCGCAACCAATTGATCCGCTTTTTGTAATGTTTTCCAACGTTCTTCATATTTATTTGCATAAGTTACGTTTGCTTCTTGAAGCAACTGATCGAAGGTCTTATTAGACCATTTACCAAAATTATTGGAATTTTTTGATTGCAATAGGTTTAAGAAATCGATTGGATCAGCATATACTGGCGTCCAGCCACCAACCACAATGTCGAAATCTCCGCTGCGACTTTTTTCTAAACGATTATTAAAAGGAACTGGCGAAACATTGACTGTTAAATTTTCTAAATTATCTGCTAAAGCTCCTTGAACATACTCACTGATTTTTTTAGCATTTTCTGTATCCGAACTTAAAATCGTTAGCTCTGCTTTTTCAATTCCTAATTCTTTTTTAGCCGTTTGCCATAACTCTTTCGCTTTTTCTGGTTCACTAGGATTTAAATCTCCTAATTCCTCTGCAAAATCTTTTTGCGTTTCTTGATTAGTGAAACCTGTTGGTACGAAGCCAAGTGCTTTTTTTGAGCCATCATTTAAAACATTTTTAGCTAAACGTTCAGAATTCAATGATAATGCTATCGCTCGACGTGCATTCTTATTTGCCAAAAGATCTTTTTGCGTATTTAATTGGATATAATACGTTCCAGGAATTTCACGAATTTTCAAAGCTGCATTGCCTTGTTCTTGTGCAACAATTTCTCCAGAAATTTTTACAACATCTAATTCTTTCCCTTCGAAAAGATTTTTCCCAGTATTGACTTCTTTAACGACTTGGACATCCACCTTATCTAGCGAAACATTCGCTTGATCCCAATAATTTTTATTCTTCACATAGGACCAAGTATTATTCGTGCCATCCCAACCTTCTAATGTGAAGGCGCCATTGTAAAGTGTTGACTCAGCTGATGTACCATAGTTTTTGCCCGTTTTTTCGACAAATGCTTCATTTAAAGGATAAAAAGCTGGCACCGCCAATAATTGTTGAAAATAACTCATAGGATAGCTTAGCTCTACTTCCAAGGTATGGTCATCAATGGCTGTTACCCCTAACTCTTCTTTAGATTTGCCACCGTCAACAATAGCACGATAATTTTTTAGCCCTTCAAAATAATACGCTTGCGGGGAAGCTGTTTTTGGGTCCACTGTGCGCTTCCAAGAGTATTCAAAATCATTGGCTGTGATTGGCTCGCCGTTACTCCATTTTGCATCTTTTCGAATCGTAAAAGTATAGCTTAAACCATCATTGGAGGGCTGTACTTTTTCAGTTGCCAATGCTGGTTTCGCTTCTCCTTTTTCGTCAAAGGAGAAAAGTCCCTCCCCTACTTGGCTCATTACATCTGCTGCTGTATTATCCATTGCCAACGACACGTCTGCCGTTGATAATTCCGAATCAATCCCGACCCGTAATACCTGTTGTTCTTGCTTTTTGGTTTCTTTCCCAACACTTCCACAGCCCGAGAGAAGTAAAACCATGATTGCTGCCAAAGACAGCCTTTGCTTTGTTGCCCTTTTCATAAAAACACCTCATTTTTTTATTTTTTGATACCTTTTTCCCACAAAATTATTTATAATCTGATAAAGGAGGTTTGCTCATGAACTTAGATTACTTAAAAGAAACGTACCATTTAACGAAAACAGAAAGTCAGATTTTGTATTATTTGGATCAACAAAGTACGAATGCAGCCGATTTGAGTATTCGAGAAGTTGCCAAACACTGCTTTTCTTCGCCTAGTTCCATCATTCGTTTAGCCAAAAAATTAAATTTATCAGGTTATAATGAACTTATTTACAAATTAAAAGAAGCCCATTTTTCTCAGCCAATCCCTTTTGAAACAGCGCCTTCATTTGAAACAACCAACGAGTTTTGTCAACTGCTTGCCAAACACAAGAGTCATTTATTTGTTATTTTAGGTCATGACTTTTCACGACATTTGGCGGCTTACATTAGTGAGGTTTTCAATTTTCATGGCATCCCCAGTATCACAACAGCCCATACTCATTCGATAAATAGTCAAAATAATCAGAATTTTCTTTTTATCATTCTTTCACATTCTGGTGAAGAAAAATACCTAAAAGAAACAGCTCTGCTTGCGAAAGAGAAAAAACATCCTATCATTTCTTTTGTTGGTGCCAAAAATTCAACTCTTGGTCGACTGGCAGATCTCGTTTTTTCAACTGACTCTTACAGCCCGTTTTCAACAAGTGTCGCTCAGCCACAAATGTTTTTTGGCCAAACATTAATCACCTTTGAAGCCTTGATTTGTGCTTATTTAAATCATGAGGATTACATTCCAATATCTCCTAAAAATAAATAATTTTATTTATTATAGCTGAAAAAAGCTATTTCGCTAGCCCAAGTATAGAAAAAGGCACATGTTCCATTTTTTATGGAACATGTGCCTTTTTGCTATTTTTTACTCGGCCATAGAAATTCGATTAGCAATTGATCTACTTCAGGATTTTCATGTAATTGGCTATGTTGTGCATTTTCTCCTTTAATAATCTGGCTAGTGACTTGAGTTCCTCGCTGTCTTAGCAAGGCGTTGACTGCTAAGGCACTAGATAACGGTACCGTTCCATCACTTAAATCTGTTGGACTTAATTGACCACCAATTAATAAAATGGGCAGTTTT
This sequence comes from Enterococcus sp. DIV2385, assembly GCF_051711925.1. Taxonomy (NCBI): domain Bacteria; kingdom Bacillati; phylum Bacillota; class Bacilli; order Lactobacillales; family Enterococcaceae; genus Enterococcus; species Enterococcus sp. DIV2385. The sequence goes on from NZ_JBIONV010000001.1 coordinate 2,217,714, forward strand.
TCTGGAACAACATTGATCATCTCTTGATAATCCAAATAGCGGCTACTTTTTTCTGTGGGGCCGTTTTCTAGTTCCGTTTCGATGGTTTGCTGTTGACTCGTATCAATAAAATCATTGAAAGGTGCTCCAATGCTGACGAATTTTTCAATTTTAGGTAACGATGTATCTTGCCCATAGGTTCCTAAATAACGTAAACCACTAACACCACCCATAGAGTGCCCGACAATATTGGCTTTGTTCACTTGATAATTTTTTTGTAAATAGAGTAATGTGTTTTTTATCCATTCTGTTTGATTCCATTCATTGTTTTTATTATCTTCAAATAGAACTTGAACACTGGGATTCGTCGCTTTGCCACTTAAAGCTCCTCGCTCTTTAACCACGGTCCCATCAGGTTTAACGAGTAGCACTAATTCTTGAGTTGTGGCACCTTGTTTCTCCAAGCGATGCAGTAACGAGCCAAACGAATTTTTAGTTCCTGCGTAACCATGAAAAAAAAGTGTTGGTGTTGTTGTGCGGTTTAACTCAACAGTTGCTTCTTTTGTGGCGGCTTGATTGTCATTCTTCGTGGTTGCCCCAATTTGGCAAGCACTTAATAATAGAACAAGACCCATTAGCAAAGAAAAATAACGATATTTTTGGGCATGTTTCATTTTTTTCATTCCTTTCTGCGATGAACTAAAAAAGGGCTTGGAAAAGAAGTCAGTTGACTGCTTTTCCAGACCCTACAATCTGTATCAATCAGCTGAACAATAGTTTGTCAGCTTGTTTATTAATCAATGTTATCGACTTGTTCAAAGTCTAATTCTGTACTTGTTTCACGACCAAACATATCGATGTTTACTTTTAATTTTTGTTTTTCTTCATCGATTTCTGTCACAACACCTTCAAGACCAGAAAAGGCACCTTCGATAATTTTCACTGTATCGCCTAGCGCTACTTCTAAGTCTGATTGACGGGAGCTCATGCCAATTGAACGTAAAATGTGGTTAATTTCTTCTTGTAATAAAGGAGCGGGTTTACTACCAGCACCATGTGAGCCTACAAAACCAGTTACGCCTGGCGTGTTACGAACAATATACCAAGAATCATCGGTCATAATCATTTCCACTAACACATAACCAGGGAAAGTTTTATGAACGATTTCTTTTTCTTTACCATTTTTGACTTCTTTTTCTGTTTCTTCTGGTACAACGACACGAAAAATATAATCGCCCATCCCCATGCTTTGTGCACGTGATTCAATGTTTGCTTTTACTTTATTTTCATAGCCTGAATAGGTGTGCAATACGTACCAATTTCTTTCAAAAGTTTCCATTACTGATTCGGCTCCTTTAAATGTTTTAGTTTATTTTTTTCGAGCAAATAAAAAAAGCTCAGTTTCCCGAAGCTTTTTCTCGAATACTATTATAGCACCCCTCGTCGGGAAATACTAGAATTAATTATTTTAAAATCCAGCCAAATGCCGTTTGGATAACAGTATCCATGATAAAGAACAATGCTGCAAATAAAATAGATGTTTCAATTACAACTAATGTATCTTTACGCAATTGTTTTTTTGTTGGCCAAGTTACTTGCTTCATCTCATCAGCAACGCTGCGGAAAAATTTCATGTTGATACCCTCCTCTAAATCTATTTCGTTTCTTTATGTAACGTGTATTGATTACAATATTTACAGAATTTATTGATTTCTAAGCGTTCGCCACGTTTACCTTCACTAACGGATTTAGAATAGTTGCGAGAGCCACAAACGGAACAAGCAAGAGCTGCTTTCTTTGTTGCCATGTTCTTCGACCTCCTCTATTCACAAATTTACTTCTTAACAGTACCATTATTCGAAAAAGTTGTCAAAGTTTAATTTACTTTTTAAAGAAGCGCTGTGCCGATTCTTACGTAATTTTTTACCATTATCGCGAATACGTGCTTGATTTCTTTTATAAAATATCTGATTTTTCTTTATTTTCTATTTATTTTAACAAAATTGCTTTTATTCTGAGGTCTCAGCTATTGTTTTCTGCTAAGTTATGATATGATAAATTTATTAAAAATGAACCCTTAGGAGGCCTGTTTATGTTATTAAAATCTGTAGTTATTAAAAAAGATAATTTAACAACCGTCAATGAATCTTGTACTCTAGAAGAAGCTCTTTCTATTTTAGAAGACTCAGGTTACCGTTGTGTCCCAATTTTAGACGAATCTGGAAAAATTTTCCGAGGAAATATTTATAAAATGCATATTTACCGCCACAAAGCAAACGGTGGCGATATGAGTTTACCTGTTACCTATTTGTTAAAAAATGCCACAAAATTTATTTATGTCAACACTTCATTTTTCAAGGTATTTTTTACTATTAAAGAACTACCTTACATTGCTGTTTTAGATGAAAATAATTATTTTTACGGCATTTTAACACACAGCACCTTATTAAATATTTTAGCGCAATCTTGGAATGTAAAACAAGGGAGCTACGTTTTAACAATTGCTTCAGTTGGTCAACAAGGCGACTTAGCAGCCATTTCAAAAATCATTGCCAAATATAGCAGCATCGCCAGCTGTATTACATTGGATGTCGATAGTGAAGAATTTGTTCGTCGCACACTTATTACTTTACCAGCCGGCACAACTGCCGAAACGTGTACAGCCATTGTAGAACATTTAGAGCGGAAAAACTTTAAAGTTGTAGAATTGGAAAATTTAGAAGACGAGTAAAATTTACGACCTTTAGCTTAGGATTTAAAGCTAGGGAGGCAAGTCAAAATGACTTACCTCCCTAGCTTATTTTTTAGACTTCTTCACCAATAATTCGAACTTCCGTTTGCAATTCAACATCAAATTTTTCTTTAATCACTCCTTGGATATGTGCAATTAATTCCACATAATCTGTTGCGGTTGCATGATCGATGTTAACAATAAATCCCGCATGCTTTTCAGAAATTTGAGCACCGCCCCATTTTAAGCCTTGTAAGCCAGCGTCTTGGATTAATTTTCCTGTAAAATGACCAACAGGGCGTTTAAAGACACTGCCACAAGAGGGATACTCTAGCGGTTGCTTCAGTTCACGAAGTTCCGTTAATTCATCCATTTGGGCTTTAATTTCTGCATGGTTTCCTTTTTCTAAAGCAAACGTTGCTTGCAAGACAATGCAATGTAATTCTTGAATTTCACTATGACGATAACGGAAATTCAGGTCTTCTTTCGTCATTGTTTGGATAGTTCCATCTGCCAACAGCACTTCTGCAGACTGGAAAACATCTTTAATTTCCCCGCCATATGCTCCAGCATTCATATAAACAGCACCGCCGACACTTCCTGGAATGCCACAAGCAAATTCAAAACCAGTTAAATCAGCTGCTAAGGCTTCGTAGGTTGTATCAATCAGCTTGGCACCAGCATCCACAATCATGGTGGTACCGGCTACTTTGATTTCTTTCATTTCTGTTAGCATAATCACGACATCGCGAATACCGCCATCACGAACAATCAAGTTGCTAGCATTGCCTAATACTAACCATGAAAGTCCTTGTTCTCGGCAATACGCCACAATCTCTTCGACTTCTTTTTTTGTTTTGGGTAAGGCCAACACATCAGCTGGGCCGCCTGTTTTGGTAAAGGTTACGTTTTTTAATGGTTCATCTACTAATAAAGTAATTTCGTTTAATGTTTCTAACATAGCTTTAGTGTTCACGAAAGTTAGTCCTTTCTTTTCAAAATATCTGTCTTATTCTAGCATGATAGAAAGAAAGTTGCTAGTCCTCTTTAAAGAACATGCCGTTGTTGTTGGCGTAGCATTTCTTCACATAACGCATGACTTTCATAGACTTTTTCTTGTTTTAACTCTTGCTCTTGCGGTTTTTTAATGGCCTGGATGAAAGCAGTAACCATTTGGTAAAAACCTCTTTTTTCCAATGTTGGCGTCCAATCTCCCATCTCTTTTACTTGGTATTCTTCTTCTGTTTGGATGGTCAAATGCGTTAAATTTTCCAAGCGATAAGTACCTGTGGGGCTGGTGACTTCAAAAGTTTCAGTATTGGCCCCAGAGTGTAAATCCATGGAACAAACAATCGTTGTCTGTTCGGTTTCTAATTGTAAAATTGCTCGTTTTAAATAACCGTTTTCTTCCACTAATTTTGACTGCACCACGTGGAGCGGTCCTTCCGCTAAATAAACTGCGGTATCAACGACATGTAAAAATAAATCATACATCATAAAACTTGTTTCTCTCGTTGTATTGATGCGGTTCTTTTTAATAAAAATAGTTTGTTTTTCAGGAATATTTTTCAATACTTCCGTATAAGGGGCAAAACGACGATTGAAACCAACCATCAGACACAGATTTTTTGCTGCTGCCAATGCTTGTAATTCTTTGACTTCAGCAAGCTCTTCACTTAAAGGTTTGTCCACAAAGACGTGAATACCAGCCTGTAATAATTGGCGAACGACTGCACCATGCACTTTTGTGGCTACATGGACAAAACAAGCATCAATCTTTGCTTCAATCAATTCTTCTATGGTCCCAACGATTTCTGTAAAGCCATACTGATCAGCGATTTTTTGTCGTGTTTCTGGGTTTCTAGTTGCTAACACAAACTCTGCCAAATGGCGGCATTCACTATAAGTTGGCAAATACGCTTTTTGTGCAATATTTCCTAAACCAATGACTCCAATTTTCATTCGTTTGTCCTCATTTCTGCTCTTTTTACTATTTTATCATAGACTACTTCTTTCCAAAAATCAGTCATTTTCTCTTTTTCTTTTCAAGTATTTAAAACTTCTTTAAAAAGTATTAGAATAGAAGAAAGCACCAAGCGACCTTTTCTTTGGTTCTGGTTTGCACTGAAACGAGCAAAAGCGTTTCTTATTTGAAAGGAGTTTCAACAATGAAATGTATTTCTTGGAATGTCAACGGCTTACGAGCGGTTGTTAAAAAGAATTTTATGGATGTTTTTAATGAATTAGATGCAGATTTTTTCTGTTTACAAGAAACAAAATTACAAGCTGGGCAAATTGATTTAGAACTTCCTGGCTATCATCAGTATTGGAATTACGCCGAAAAAAAAGGCTATTCTGGCACAGCAATTTTCGCTAAAGAAGAAGCGTTAAGTGTTCGCTATGGCTTAGGTATCGAGGCTCACGATCAAGAAGGCCGCGTGATCACGTTAGAATATCCAGAATTTTTCATAGTTACTTGCTACACACCAAACTCACAAGCTGAACTAAAGCGTTTAGCTTATCGAATGACATGGGAAGATGCTTTTAGTGCCTATTTAAACGAATTAAATCAAGAAAAACCCGTAATTCTTTGCGGTGATTTAAACGTAGCTCATCAAAATATTGATTTAAAAAATTGGAAAACCAATCAAAAAAATGCGGGGTTCACGCCTGAAGAACGGCAAAAATTTACTGAGTTATTAGACAGTGGTTTCACTGATACATTCCGTTATTTTTATCCAGAAGCTGAGGGCATCTACTCATGGTGGAGTTATCGCTTTAATGCACGAAAAAATAACGCAGGTTGGCGGATTGACTATTTCGTTGTGTCAGAATCCTTGAATGAACGTTTAGTCAGTGCTAAAATCCATACAGATATTCTTGGTAGTGATCATTGTCCAGTGGAAGTTGTACTTGATTTTTAAGTGTTACTCAACGCGTTGAAAGGAGTTTTTTTAATGAACTTTTACGCTTTTGACTTTGAAACAGCTAGTTATGATAAACATAGTGCCTGTTCCATTGCAATTGTTAAAGTAGAAAATAGTCGGATTGTGGATGAATTTTACACGTTAATCAAACCAGAAACACCTTTTTTCTGGCGAAATACGCAAATTCACGGCATTCATGAATCAGATGTTGCCAATGCGCCCAAATTCCCTGAAGTATGGCAACAAATTCAGCATTGTTTTCAGCCAAATCGGTTAGTGGTCGCTCACAATGCAAGTTTTGATTGTAGCGTTTTGGCTGGCTGTTTAGATTACTATGGCTTAGAACAACCTAATTACCTTTCTTTATGTACTGTCAAAACGAGTCGCAAACTGTTTCCTGAATTTCCTAATCATAAATTAAATACCGTTTGTGAAAACCTCAATATCACTTTAAATAATCATCATGATGCTTTAGAAGATAGCCGTGCTTGTGCCGAAATTCTTTTACAGCAAGAACAACGATTTGGGGTTGAACCTTTAAAAAAATTAGTATTGGTGAAATAATCCAGTTCTTGTTTCCAGCGAAGGCGTTATCTCTTTCATTGGCTAGTTGGCAGGAGATAACGTCTTTTCTTTTACATAACTTTTCCGCTAAAACAAAAATTTTTCAGAAAGGACGCGATGATGTATTCGATTCTTTACTTATTCACAGACTCTCTCAAAAATGCGTGGCGCTCAAAAAACCAATTTAGTACGTTGATTCTTATCTTTATTATTAGTTTTCTGACTTTTTCTGCTCTATTATTGACTTTGTTGTTTTCTCGATGGCTTTCACAAATGATTCTTCTTGATAATTATGCAGTGATTCCTCCCTTGAAAATTTTCAGAGGTTTGGCTGGAATCAGCGCTGGAACACTCTTTTTCTTCCTGATTAGTTATATTTGCCGAGCTTTCTTCCTAACTTTTTTAGAGCAAAAAAACGACTTACTGATCTTAGCTCTTTTAGGTACGACAAAATTACAAATTTTAATTAGCTATGCCTTACAACCCATCTATTATTTGATTTTTGTTTTGCCTTTAGCTGCTTTTCTAGCTAATAAGCTCATTCAACAGTTTATCCATGATTTTTTCAGCGAGGTGCCTGGTTTAATGCATATCGATAGCTACATGCAAGGTATCTTTTTACCACTAACAGGAAGCCTATTGTTCATTTGCTGTTGTGTCTTTTTAATTCTTTTTAGGAAACTCAATCGCTTAATCAAAAAAGGTACTTGACTAACTATGCGAAAAAAGTGAGAAATACATCATCTCGACGTATTTCTCACTTTTTTGAATGACTTAGGTCTTTAGGCTATTTACTTTTTTCCGCCTCTTTTAAGCCAAGGCTTCAATAATTTCGGTCATTGTTTTTGAACCAAAAATCATTTGTTCGCCATCAATCAGCATTGCTGGAACGCTCATAATTTTCTTTTCTTTTTTCAACTCTGGAAATAGACTAATGTCCACCATTTCTGCTTCAACATGAGGATTAATTGATGCAATCCGTTGGCAAGCGGCCACGACATCGGGACAGAAATGACATGTTAGTGAAACAAAGATTTCTATTTTTCTTTTTGGCAATGCAAGTATGTTCTTTTGCAGACTTGCTTCTAACGGCTGCCCCTCGCTGCCGACATTATAAACCGCCAAAACCAACGAGTTTACTTCATGTCCACTAGGAATACCACTAAATTTAATTCCTGTATAGTTTCCTGCCGCATCTAAGAGCACAACGCTAGGCATTTTTTCAATCCCATACAGCAATTCTTTGGCTGGCTCAGTATCTTTCAAAATCGTTTCTAAAGTAATCTTCTGATCCAGACTTGCAAATTCTGTTAAGAATGACTGAAGTTCCAATGATTTTTCATCACTTGCATCCAAAAACTGAAGCAATGTCACTTTTTTGGTTAGTTTAGCGAAAATACCGCTTAATTGTTGGCGCATACTTTCTGGGAACCACTGATGCTTACCAGTAACTTTCGCTGGCTGTTTTTCTTTTGATTGCTGACTGTTTGTTTCAGGGGCAGATTGATTAGCTAATCGTTCAGTCATTCGCTTCGTTACAATCGGTTGGCCCGCCTGTGTTTTTTGTTCTGTCACGTAACGTTGCGCATGAGTGGCGGCAATTGCACCGTCTGCAACCGCCGTCACAATTTGACGTAATTCTTTTATTCGTAAATCTCCTGCTGCATAAACGCCAGGAATATTGGTTTCCATATTCTCAGTTGTTGGCACATACCCACGGTCTAAGGCAATTTTCCCTTCAAAAATTTCTGTACTTGGTTTATTTCCAGCAAAAACAAACAGACCAAATGTACTGTCTTTTGGTGCTTCATAAACCGTTTCTTCTCCCGTCTGGTTATTGACAAACACAGCTTTCCGGACAAAATCATCTCCCGTAATTTCTTTCACTTCTGTGTTATAAACAATCTTAATTTTCGGGTGATTTTTGGCCGCCTCCGCAGTTAATTTTGCACATGTAAAATCGGGTTCTCGGATAATCATCGTTACTGATTTACCGTAACGTGTCAAATAAACGGCCTCTTCCGCTGCTGCATAACCGCCACCAATCACAAAAATATCTAGGCCTTGGAAAAACTCCCCATCACAAGTAGAACAATAGGCCACGCCGCGTCCTGTAAATTCACTTTCACCAGGGAAACCAATTTTACGAGCAGAGGCCCCTGTCGCAATCAATACTGCATATGCTTGGTAGGTTTGACTCGCCGATTGAACAGTTTTTATCGTTTGACTAAAATCAACATCAATAATCTCGTCTTTTGTAAAAGCTACACCGAAGTCTTGTGCTTGAATGCGCATTTCTTCCATTAGTTCTGGACCTGTTGTGTGACGAATCGCTGGATAGTTCACAATTTCAGAAGTCGTCGTTACCTGTCCGCCAATTTTGTCTTTTTCAATAATTAAGGTATCCATCATTGCGCGACCTGCATAGATACCTGCAGATAAAGCAGCTGAGCCGCCACCAATAATAATCAAATCGTAGATTTCTTCTGTCACTTGCTTCTCCTCTTTCTTCTGTGTTTCAGAAAAAGAGCTGAACAAAACATTTTCTCTGTTTTATCCAACTCTTTGACCTCTATTTACAAAGCGAATTTAAATTTTACCAACTAAATCTAAGCTTGGCGCAATTGTTTCTTCTCCTGGTTGCCAATTGGCTGGACAAACTTTATCACCATGTTCTGCTACAAATTGAGAAGCTTCTAATTTACGAACAAGTTCTTCAGCATTACGACCAATACCCATGTCGTTGATTTCATAAGATTTGATGTCCCCTTCTGGACTCACAATAAATGAAGCACGGTAAGCCATTCCAGAAGCTTCATCTAAAACGCCAAAGAAACGAGCAAGTTGACCGTTGGGATCGGCTAACATTGGATATTTAATTTTTCCAATCGTTTCTGTAGCGTCAGCCCATGCTTTATGCACATAATGACTATCTTCTGAAACAGAGTAAACCTCACAATTTAATTCCTGTAAATGCGCATAATGCTCTTGCATATCCCCTAATTCCGTAGGACACACGAAAGAAAAATCAGCTGGATAAAAGAAGAAAATACTCCATTTTCCTAAAATATCTTCTGTTGATACTCGTGTAAATTCACCATCGTGATAGGCATCACATTCAAAGTCAAAAAGTTTTTGATTAATTAAATTCATTGTCGTTCCTCCTCTGTTTTTTTACTCTTTAAGGATAACAGTTTATAATTATTCCGTCAATAGAATAATTATAAACAAACGAGGTTTTATTAACACATAATACTGTCCTATTGAGAATTCTATGATTATCATTCTCAATTAGAAATAGTGAGATAACTTTTTAAATAACATAAAAAAGAAAGCGAATCATTAAAAGAACTTGCTTTTTAACGATTCGCTTTCTTTTTGTGAAGACATTCTTTAACTATCTAAAATAATCGTTTCTTTCTCTTTGGTAATTAAAATAACTCCATCACCGAGAGGAACTAAAGTAGAAGTTAAATCAGGGTGAGCCATGACTACATCTAAAAATTGGTTTAATTTACGATGAATCGCTCGATTTTTTTTCGGTACTTCCTCAGCAGGGTCTAAAATTGTCCCAGCTTGAAATACATCATCCACCATTAAAACGCCGCCAACTGGTAGCAACCGTAAACATTCAGGTAAAAATTCAATGTATTTTGATTTGGCACTATCCATAAAAATAAAGTCATAAGGTCCTTCCAACGTTGGTAGAATCTCAGCTGCTTGTCCTTCTAAAAGAGTGACCTTTTCTTCTAAGTCTAGGCGTTGGTAGGTTTTCTTCGCTTTTTTTATCATTACGTCAAAACGATCAATCGTGGTCACGTGACCATCTTCACCGACAAATTGGGCCATCAAGCTTGAAGAAAAACCAATTGCTGCCCCGATTTCTAAAATATTTTTGGGCTTTAGTTGTCCTAGCAAAAATTGTAGAAAAACTACTGTTTCGTGCGGAATAATCGGTACCCCTGCTTCATTGGCTTCCGCCTCCACTGCACCTAATTCTCCGGGAAGTTTCTTTTGTTTTGTACGCATATACTCAACCAATTCTGGTTTAACGACTGGTCGATGCATCATTTCGTTTCTCATCACTTTCGCTCCTTTTCGTCCCTTTATTATACGAAGTCCTTGTTCCTCTGTAAAGGATTGAAATAGGATTCTTATTATTTGTTTGAAAATAACATGCACATTCTTAACTTCCTAGCTAAGTGCGGATTACTTCTTGTAAGCACATTTTTTCTTTGTTTCTGCTATTTTTTATTAAGTTTTATTCAGAAAACGTCAAAAAGTAGCCCTCAAGAACATACCTATTGATTTTTTCTCGTTATTTCTTATAAAAATATTTCTACATATGTTAATATTTTCCCTTAAATCACTATTAATTCTTGCTAATTCAAGCCCCAAAACAAGCCTATAACCTTGCTAAAATAAGAAACGTCAAATTTTACTACTTTGTCTGTAAAAATTTGATATCACAAAAGAAAGGAAATCTTGTATACTCTTTACAGATAGTGATTTATAGTGAAGCACATAACCAAATTCCCGGATTTGACTTGGTTCAAGTACATATGCAGGCGAGCTATTTGATAGTTCCCTGATAAAAATCGTTTCGACGATTTTGCACATAGCACTACCTTTCTAAAAGCTAAAAATTATTTTTAGCTAGAAAAAAGACAACCGTTTGAAACGGCTGTCTTTTTTTTAATAAATTAACCCAAGCAAATCTTCTTTTTCGATATTGCCAAAGTATTTTTTAACGTCAATTTGATCAATGGCTTCTTCTAAAGAAGCTTTATCATATTTCACGCCGGTTAAAATATCTTCAACATCTTTAATTTCACCAAGACCAAAGAAGTCCCCAAAGATTTTAATTTCTTGAATGGCACCATCCGCCACATTCATTTTCATTTCAATTGAGCCAATTGGAAAACGATGGCGACGTTCTAAGTTAAATGCAGGTGATTTACCATAATTCCAATCCCAATTGCGATAGTATTGCTCTGAAATTTTGTTAATAGCCGCCCAGTCTTGATCAGTTAATTCATACGTTTTAACTTGGTCGATCGAATCTACGCCGAAAATTTTCAAAAGAATTTCTTGGCGGAATTCTTCCGTTGTCATCTCTTGTTTATCTTCAGATAAAAATGGTTTAATGTTTGTTACCCGTGAACGAACAGACTTGATACCTTTAGATTCGATTTTATCTTTCCGTACTTTCAATGTATTTACAACTTCATCAATATCACTATCAAACATTAAGGTTCCATGTGCAAACATGCGGCCGTTGGTAGCGTACATCGCATTTCCTGAAAACTTCATATCATTAATCACTAGGTCATTGCGCCCTTTTAATTCGGCACCTTCAACGCCTAAGTCGTGCAATGCTTGAATAATTGGTTGGGTAACTTTCGCAAAATCACGGAAAGAGTTGCCGTCATCTGGCATAATAAAACTAAAATTCAAATTACCATGATCATGATAAACGGCGCCGCCGCCACTTAAGCGACGAACAACATGAATGCCGTGCTCATCTACATATTCTTTGTTAATTTCTTCAATTGTATTTTGGTTACGGCCAATAATGATTGACGGCTCGTTAATGTAAAATAAAAGAATGGGCTCATCTAAAGGCATTTCTGTTAACAAATATGTTTCAATTGCTAAGTTCACTCGTGGGTCATTATTTTCATTCGGTACAAAAATCACAATCGGTTCTCTCCCTTGGTATAGTTACTTTTTTAAATCTCAACTGTTAAATCTGGTTGGGCTAATGTCACTGGAATTTCCGTTCCAGCATAGTTTTGCGCTTCTTTCCGTAGTTGTTCCAATGACCCATGCTGTGGTAAATGGGTCAACATCAATTGTTTGACTTGTGCTGCTTTGGCAATTTCACCCGCTTCTCTTGACGTAAAATGTGCATGATGTCGTTCATTACCTTCAAATAAGTACGTATCCGCTAAGAATAAATCCGCGTCTTTTGCAAAGTCTTCAAAACTTGCTAAGTAACCAGAGTCTCCTGTAAAGACAAAGACTTTGCCGGTCGCTTTTTCAACAATCCGCATCGCGTAACAAGTGACAGGATGAATCGTTTCCATGAAAGTAATTAAAAATGGTCCTACTGCCAACTCTTCTGCTTCAAAATACTCTTTCCCTTCGGAAACGTTAGGAAGCGTTAGTTCTTTGAAATGCATTTGATCTTGTGTATGGCCATATATTGGCAAAATAGGCGTCGGTTCCAGCGTTGGATAAAGCTGACGATAATATTGTAAAACACCTAAATCTGCGATATGGTCATGATGGTAATGCGACAGAATGACAGCATCTAATTTCAATGGATCTAGATAGTTTTCTAAACGCACTAATGTCGTACTGCCTGCATCAATAAGCAAATGAAAGCCTTCAGATTCTAACAAATAGGAACTCGTTCCTTCTCCTTTGTATGGATAAGCACCTAAACAGCCTAAGACAGTCAATTTCATGTGTGGACAACCTCCTTCAATACGATACTTCCATGTTACCATAAAATAACGGAAAAACGAGGTTAAAACGCTTAAATTTTCACAAAAAGACCAAAGAAAAAACCTGAACCCTTTGTCGAGATAACGAAGGATTCAAGCTTCTTTTTTATTCTTCGGCTAAACCTTTTTCTTCTAAGGCAGTTTGATAAAAACTAGCTAACGCTACATAGTTATAAGGAATCACCCATAATAGACCGATACCAATAGCTAAAAAGCCCACAATATACCAACCAATAAAAGAAAATTGTAAACATAAATATTGCCAAAAACGATTTTTCATTAAATATAACGCCTGTTTCAATGCCATCATAATTGGCAGTTCTGGATTATCAAAACGTAGCCACACAGCAAATTGAAAAACGCCACTCACAAATAAGCCAATTAAAAAGATTAAGATAGAGGCAACGCCAAACGCTAGGAAAAAGGAAAAATCATTTAAGAAAAAGGTCTGAATTTCCTCTGGTGTAACTGTATTAAACATCAATTTGAAATACAAGGTTGTCCCTGCTCCAAATAAAATTGGTAACAAAAATAACAAACCAATTACACGTTCAAGTACTTTTTGAAGTAGGTTGACCACAAATAGCGGACCATAATATTTTCCTTGAAAAACACTCATTAAAATATTGACCCGCACCTTTTCACCACGTAACACCTTCAAGGCTGCGTAATATAGCGCATAACTTAACGCGAATAAAACAAAAATTTGCAGTAATACTGCGGCAAAACTACTTTGAAAAACTTGATTTTCACCAGAAAATAAATTTTGCACAATCGATGTTAAGAAGCTCTGTAAAACCACTCCTAAGAAAGTTAACCAAGCCATGATCCCCCATTGCCCATCAAGGGCTCTGCGAGCATTGGCACGATGTTGCGAATTTGTTACTAAACTTTTCATTCATTCCATCCTTTCTGAAACTAATAACTAGTCAATTTAGCGACTGTTTCTTTATCTAGACGTTTCACCACTTCTGTGACTAATTTGACTGTGTTGAAATAATCATCTTCATGAATAACTGAGGTATGTGAATGCAGATATCTAACAGGCACCGTGATGGCTAATGATGGAATCCCGTTGCGCGTTAAATGCATGCGGCCAGCATCCGTACCTCCCCCTGTAATCACTGTATATTGGAAGGGAATGTTATTTTCTTCCGCCACTTGAATAACAAAATCACGTAATTTTTTATGCGGAATCATTGATGCATCATAAATCAAAATTTGTGGCCCTTCACCTAAAACAGAGTCGGCTTCTTTAGGTGTCATTCCTGGTGTGTCACCAGCTGTTCCTGTGTCTAAAGCAAACGCTATGTCTGGATTCACAAGATGCGTACTTGTTTGCGCACCGCGTAGCCCCACTTCTTCTTGCACATCACTGCCTGCAAATAAAATATTGGGGTGCCCTTCTGTCGCTAAATTTTCTAAAACTTTTAATGAAACGGCCGTACCAATTCGGTTATCCCACGCTTTTGCCAATAAAAATTTTGTATCATTCATGCGACGATAGTCAATATATGGTGTCACCATATCTCCTGGATGAATCCCCCATTCTGCAACTTGTTGATCGCTACTTGCACCAATATCAATAAACATATCTGCAATCTCATAGGGTTTGTTACGAACTTCCGCTGTTAACACATGCGGTGGTTTAGACCCAATGACACCATGGTAAACCTTACCAGTCGTGGTTTTAATCTGAACTTGTTGGGCCAACATCACTTGCCCCCACCAACCACCAACGGTTTGAAATTTTAAAAAGCCTTTTTCTGTGATTTGGGTAACCATGAAACCGACTTCATCCATATGCCCAGAAATGTAGACTTTTGGTCCTTCTTTATCACCAACATTTTTTGCAATAATACTGCCAAGGCCATCATATAAAAATTTATCCGCATACGGTGCTGCATACTTTTTAAATAACGAACGTACTTCGTCTTCATTCCCAGCAATCCCTTTAGCACTTGTTAAATCAATTAACATTTTTTCTTCTTTTGCATCCATAAAAATAACTCCCCTCAAAAACCAATTTTATCCATTATACCACGAACTAAAAAAATACTTACAAAAAATAAATTGAGCAACGTTCTCCACTAAAAATAAACGAAAAAACAGCCTGCACGCTCGTTATTCAACGGCAGGTACAGGCTATTTTCATTGTTACGAAGCGCTTCTAGTCCGCTTCAGATAATTGGTACTTGATCCATCTTGCCTTCTTAAAATTGAGGTAAGACCAATGGATTTTGTTGTTGCCAATCTGTCTGATAAAAACGATCATCAATTTGATACGCTAACTTTTTAGACGCAGGTTGTTTCATAAATTCATCTACTTGACGATCAACAGCGAGCCAACCACGCCAACCTAAATGAATCGTGTCCGCCATAAAGTAGCGTTCATTACTACATGTTGAGAAGTCAGCAATGTTAGTAAACCCTTGCTCTTGAAGTTGATATTTCAGCTTGCGTGCTACTTGTTGCAACATATCTTGTGACAAGCCCGTATAGTCCGACCAACGTTTGTTAACAGGTGGGATTACAAATAAAACATCGACATTTTTTTCTGCTAACTGTTCTAACGCAGCTTGGAAATCACCATATTCTGGAGAAAAACGGTAATCCCATTTCTTTTGTGAATGAGCTAATTTCGGTAAAACTGGTTTAATCCGTTGGCGATAAAAACCGTTACTAATTTCAAATTTATTATTATTAATGGCTTTTGCCGCAATTTTTCCAGCTAGCTGATCTAATTCATTAAAATTATAAGTAGCAGGTAATTGTTTCATATCTTTTTCAACAATTGGTTCTCTGCTAACCATGCCAATTTGGCTAAACAATTCATCTTCACGATTCAAGAAACGGAGATTCATTATAAAATAATCTCGTTGAGAGCGTTGGGGAAGTTGCCCTGCCTGCAGATTTGCCAAGGTTTCCATTAAGACTTTGTCTTTTTGAACAACTGGAAATTTGGTCAAACGTTGTGCTAGATATTGGTCACCGCTGGTTAATTCGGTTAAATTAGCTAACCATTGATAGGTTTGTAATTGTGAATAGTGTGCACCAAAACTATCATTAGGTACACCCTTTTTGACAAACCATTGCGGAGATAAAATAAAGACCGCTTTCTTATTGGCAATCGCATCGCCCATCGAATGAATGACCATTGCTTGGGTTAATGACTGTGTGCCCGCTTCTCCTAGTAAAAACGGTCGGTAGTTCCGTTGATACTTTTCAGAGAGCACACTAGGGTGGAAAGCACTAAATCGACTTAATTCAGAAGAGCCAAAAAAAGGAACATATTTACCAGAAGCCACTGCTTTGTTTTTAATCACATTGCCTTTTAAAACGTTCGGTGCCATTGACGTTGATGCTTCCTTCAACGTTTTTTCGGAAGTTAAATTGATTCTGAACGGTGCAAAAAAGAACACTGCAACCAAGACCGCTGAACAAAGCACTGGACCTAAGATTCTGATTAGTCGTTTTTTTCTAGACATTATTGTAAAGCTTCCACTTGTTGAATGATTTGTTTTGGTGTTCCCCATACTTCACGGTCAAAGTCTGATACAGGAACTTGGATTCCTAATTGTCCTTCAATTTCTACTAATAATTGAACCGTCGCTAAAGAGTCCAATAATCCTTCTTCAAATAATTGAATGTCTTGATTGTTCACAACTTCGTCTGTTCCTGTAATATCTTCTAAAATGTTTAATACTGTTTCTTGAATGTTCATTATAAATTGCCCCTTTATATTTTTATTTTTATTTATTTAAACCATAGTTTGTCTAAAAATCCTGAGAAAATCAGGAAGCTGACACAAACCGCTTGGAAAGTTAAAAAGACTGCAAATGCATGTGTAAATTTGTTTGATGGTATCTTGTCTTTATGTTTTTTCTTAAAACGTAGCCAAGCATCTGTTACACAAATTAGTGTTGCATGGTAGAGCCCATAAGCGATGTAGAACCACGTTAATCCATGCCAAATGCCCATGATTAAGAACAACGCAAAGTAACCAATATTAGAAGTCACGATCCGACTTTTAAAGACTTTCTTTTTCATTAAGAAAAACATTAAGCGCATGTAAATGTAATCACGGAACCAAAAAGATAAGGTCATGTGCCAACGATTCCAGAATTCTTTAATATTCCAACTTAGAAACGGTTTGTTAAAGTTCATTGGTGTATCATAGCCCATTAAATAACTTGTGCCAACGGCCAGTAAACTATAGCCTGCGAAATCAAAGAATAGATACAAACTGTAATTATACATATAGCCGACTGTCCACCAGGATAAACCACCTTGTGCCAAGGCCATTTTTTCCACATGTGGTAAAAAGACACCACCAAGATAATGACTGATAATAAACTTATATAAAAATCCTAGAAATAAATAAAAAATTCCTTTTTCTAAAAAGTCTAAATATTTCTCCGCACTCGGCGGGTTTTTCAAATCTTTTTCAAAGCGCCGATAACGATCGATGGGTCCTGAAGAAATAGTCGGGAAAAACAAGAGAAACTGAATGTAACGAAACGGATGATATTCTTTCATTACGCCATCCCGTAAATCCATGACCACTTGGACCGCTTTAAAGGTTAAATAAGAAATCCCTAAAAAGCCAAGTAAAGTTGTTTTGCCTGTCATGAAGGGAGAAACTTTCACCCAAACAAGCGGTAATATAGCTAAAAAGACAGCCAGATAAAAGACCCAACCTGCATTTTTATTTTTTCGATAAGCCGCATAGCCCCACGTTAGTAACGTCTGATAAATAACATATACAATCAGAGCGACTCCTTGTTGCCAAAATTCGCCACCAAAACTGATATATAGAAAGACCAGTGTCACGAGCGTTTGATACCAAGGCCAACGTGTCCCTTTAATGGCTAAAGTTAAAATCATCGGCAACAAGGCCGCAATTAGCAGAACAAAGTAATACGGTGCATTATAGGGAATCATATGAGGAAAATTCATCATGTGGCATTCACCTCATTCATCAACCCTTTCCGATCAATTTTGCCATTACTTGTCAAAGGTAATTGTTCAACATATACAAATTTTTGCGGAATCATATAGTCCATTGTCAACGTGGCTAATTCTTGTTTAATTGCCTTAGTTAATTGAAAATCACTTGAAAATTCATGTGCTTGCGGAACGACATAGGCAATTAATTGTTGGACTTTATTTCCTTGATATTTCGGCACAACGACTGCTTGTTTCACGTAGGAAACATTCGTTAAGTGATGATCCACTTCTTCTAACTCAATGCGGTAGCCATGCAATTTAATTTGAAAATCTAAGCGTCCCTCATACTGCAATAGGTTATCGACTAACTTTCCAGCATCGCCTGTGCGATAAGCTGGTACGCCATCTAATTGGAAAAAAGCTTCAGCTGTTTTCGCAGGATTATTTAGATAGCCTTTGGAAACACTTGGTCCAGCAATGACGATTTCACCAATTTCACCTGCAGGTAATTTTGACATGCCTTCCATAATATAAATTTGCGTATCCTCTTTCACATACCCAATTGGTAAACGTTGGACACTTTTTAAAACTTCTTGAGTGATTTCAATGGCACTAATCGCTACAGTCGCTTCTGTCGGCCCATACGTATTATAAATATGCGCAGTTGGGAAACGAGCGGCTAATTTCTCAGCCGTTGGTTTTGGTAATTCTTCTCCACAGAATAAAAACGTGCGCAGTGCTGGTAGATGTTCACCATCAAAGGTTGGTTCCATTAGACACAATTCAATAAAGGACGGTGTTGAAACCCAGACGTCGATTGTTAATTGTGGCAAACGCGTAAATAATTGTTTAAAATCGTTAATGATTTCATTGGGTAACGGAGTTAATGAGCCACCTAACGCCAATGCGGGATAAATAGACATCACTGATAAATCAAACGAATAAGGTGCCTGTGCTAAAAAGCGGGCCCCTTCTTCTAAACCAAAATCTTGCAACAACCAATTCGTAAAGCTAACTAAATTATCATGGCTGATTTGCACACCCTTTGGTACGCCAGTTGTCCCTGAAGTGAAAATGATATAGTAATTACTTGCTCCTGTGACAGGCGTCAACGCAGGCGCATGTCGGGGTGCATGCATCATCATTTCTGTTAATTCTTCCGCCGTAATTACTGGCACTTCGGTGGCTAACTCAGGCCATTCATGCACAGCAATCACTGCGGTTGGTTTGGCTACGTTTAGAATTAGTTCAATGCGTTCTTTTGGTGTATGTGCATCAATGGGGATATAGCTAAAACCAGCTTTCGATGCGCCTAGAAAACTCACAATCATTTCAAAATCTAATTCTCCGTATACGACAATCGCTGACTTGTCCGTTTTCAGCTCAGCTAAATAAGCGGCTAGATTGTCTGATTTTTCTTTTAACTCTCCATACGTAGAGACTTTTTCTTCGGTTAAATAAACAGGACGTTGGGGTTCTTTACGTGCCCATTCATCAATCGTTTGAATCATATTAATTACTTTTTCCATGTATAGCCGCCTCCTTAAAACTCGTTATAAATGAAGGTTCCTCCATTGATATTCTTGTAATGATAAAGATAAATTAATGCAATGACAATGAAAGAATAAAATAACGTTTTACCGATGAATTTAAGACTTTCGTTATTGAGAATTTTCTGAAAAGTTGTTTTCATTATCATTCACCTCCTAAGGTTAATCGCTATCCATTATTTTATGCTATATTTCAGCAAAGTCCATTGAAATTTCTTACAATTTAATAAAAAAACTAACAATTTCGTCACTTCTTAAATTTTCATGATTTTCATAAACGGAACTCTCATAATTTTTTCGCATAAAGAAACTGTAAAAACCGCTTCACAACGGCTTTTACAGTTTTTTAAAAATGGATGTGTCGAATCATCCGCGCATAAATGGCAGACGTTAAAATATAAAAAATTAGATAAACAATTATTAAGATTCCACAAGAAAGATATACTAACAAATATCCTGGACTCTTAATAAATTGGCTTAACAAATAAATGGCAAAGGTGGTATGCAAAATCCCAATGACCATCGGCGGAAAGAAAATCAAACTATTCTGTCGATAAATTTGCTTAGTTATCGCTTTACTAGAAACACCCATCCGTTTTAAAGTCACGTAATCTTGACGCTCACTTACAGCTGAAAAGAGTTGTCGTAACATCAAAATACTGCCCGTAATAAACAACGCTAAAATTGCCACAAACATGGAGACATATAAAGTCAAGCCGTTAATTTTTCGTTCATAGCGTAAAGAGGCGTAGCGATCATTCATATTTAGCCGCCAAGTTTCTGTGACATCATCTTGCGTATTCTTTACCTCTTCGTTAGGCATTTGTTTGGCAAAACCACTCAACTGCTGGTTATTTTTTTCATACTTATACAAAATTGGCGCTTGCCATTCTGTGGCAATCTGTTTATTTACGGCTTCATAAAGTTTTTCACGGCTTTTCGTGTCAACATTTACGGCGTTAATCTGATACTGAATGGAATTTTTTGTCACTTTCTGATAAAGGGCATCGGAAACGACAATCGTTGGTAAGGAATATTGCAATAAAAAATTGCCTAGATAGTTAGGCAGCACTTGTTGCAGTTGTGCCTTCTCTCCTTCAACAAATTGCAGTTTCGATTCATAACGAGACATACCACTTAAAATATTGGTAAAGCTATCCATATAGATAACACTTTGGTCATTTTTTAAATGTAAATCGTTTAAATAAGGATTAATTTTTTGATAGTTGCGGTAATTTGAGAAGGATAAAACATTAACTGCTTCAATCGTTTCTTGTTCCTCTTGCGCTTGACCAATTCGCAAACTTCGTTCAATTCCAGTAATTTTATAAGAAAGTGTCACTTCATTTTTTATTTTGGTGTCCTTCGCTTCATCGAGAACTTTCTTCAATTTAGGATAGCTTTCCTGTGAAACTAAAAAGTCCACGGGGCCATCACTGTTGACCGTGTGCATACTAATCGTATACACAAAAACCATCACGCCGATCCCACTCAAGGCTGTCGCAATTAACAAGGTCAAACCAGTGAGTGTTTTGCTACTTTTAAATAAGTAGCGTTTGGCATTGCCTAAAGTAATCATGCGTAAATCTTGGTAATACCATTTTTTTCTATGATTAAATAAGCGAATGATAAAATACATGGTATAACGGAAAAATAAATAAGTTCCCACCACACATAGACCCAAAATGATAAAAGGCGTCAATGTAATAATCATCGGAATCGAGATATCCAATGAATCATTTAATTGTTTATACACAATACCTGTCGCTAAATTCCGAAAATCAAACGCAATAAAATAACCAGCCAGTAAACAAATAGGTCCTAAAATACCTAGAAACTGCCGCCGTTTCGTTAAACGACTATAATTAATTTGACCAATTTTTTCTTGGTGCATAAGCTGCGACAATGGATAACGATAAATCATCCAAATACTTCTTAAGCAGACAATCAAAATCATAAATGCAAAAGCTACACCGGTTTCAATAACGGAACGCCAAGAAATATAGAAGAAACTGGGGACTTCTAAAAACATAACTTTGGCTAAAATCATTGAAAACAACTTGGTGAAAATCACTCCTAAAATAATTCCATTAATTAGTGAAACAAAGCCTAAAACTAAATTTTCTACTAAAAAAATTAGTGAAACTTGGCTCTTTCTCAAGCCAATTAATCGATACAAGCCAATTTCTTGGCTACGTTTTCCTATAAAAAAACGATTTGCTGCCAACATAAAGCCCAAAATAATAATGGTGACTAAGGTACTACCAAGTCCTAAAGATCGCTTAATTTCGATATCACGGCCTGCACCTGCGACAAGAGGCTGGTTGTAAGCAATCGCACGGAAACAATAATAAACGACCGCTGCAAAAGTCATACTAATGTAATAAACCAGATAGTTAGGTACATGAGCTTTTAAATTTTTTAATGATAGTTTAAAAATCATTTGCGCGCCCGCCTCCACCAATCGTTGCTTGCATATCTATCACACGATTAAAAAATTCCTTACGTGATCCTTGACGAACAACTTCTGAGAAAATCGCACCGTCTTTAATGAATAAGATGCGATTGCAAAAACTGGCCGTGTACGGGTCATGTGTCACCATCAAAATTGTGGCATCATCATGCAGATTAATTTCAGCTAAATATTTCAACAATTCTGTTGCTGATTTTGAATCCAGTGAGCCAGTTGGTTCATCTGCAAAAATAATTTTAGGGTTCGTAATCAAAGCACGAGCAGCTGCTACCCGTTGTTTTTGTCCCACAGATATCTCTGGTGGATAAGCAGATAAAAGCTCCTGAATCCCCAAAATCGAAGTCACATGTAACAAACGTTTATCCATTTCTTCTAATGAAACTTTTTCTACAGCTAAAGGCAACAGAATATTGTCCTTCACATTTAACGTATCAATTAGGTTAAACGATTGAAAAATAAACCCCATTTCGTTTCTCCGAAAATCACTTAATTGATTATCTCGCATTTTTAAAATATCTTGTCCGGCGATGCGCACGATTCCTGCGGTTGGCAAAATAATCGAGGATAAGACATTCAACAGTGTCGATTTCCCAGCACCGCTGGGACCCATAATCCCCACAAATTCGCCTTCATCAACGGTAAACGAAATATTATCTAATACTTCTGTTTTATTATTTAAACGACCATATGTCTTGCTGACATGGTTTACTTCTACAATTTTTTTCATTTTTCTCGCTCCAACGTTTTGTTATTACTCTTATTTTACCAAGAAAAAATCTGAATGAACATCGTTTTATCTTACAATATCGTTCGGTAGTCAAAGAATAATTGGCATTTCGTGAATAAATCCGCAAACAATTATTATTTAATAATTGTTATTTTTTAGTGTTGCTTTTAGCAATTTGGCAAAAAACTCTTTGCTGTTTTTTAATTTGGACAAAGAATTTTTTTCACACAAAAAAATTTGCTCAATCCTTTTCTTCATTTGTTTTCATATTTTTTCAAAACAGCACAAGCACAATATATAGTGTTTGTCTAGTGATATTTTACTAAAAATACGCAATATATCGATTGAATTTAGCCGACCTTTGTATTAGGATAGTTACTAACGAGATATAAGGAGCTGGATAAAATGATGAAGATTACTGATGAAAAAGCCGAGGATGTTAATCTCTCAACAATTAAAGTCATCAAACGAGATGGTCGTTTAGTGACTTTCGATGATCAAAAAATATACGACGCTTTGATCAAAGCTGAACAAAAAATACATGACCAAGTCACTCCTTTGACACATCAAAAAGTCCAATCGATTGTTGCCGATGTCAATCGAGAAATTGCCGAACGTTTTACCAATAACGTAAAAATTTATGAAATTCAAAATATTGTGGAACATACTCTGCTATCCAACAACGAATATGCCTTAGCCGAAGAATACATTCATTACAGAACCCAACGTGATTTTGAGCGTAGTAAAGCGACTGATATTAATGTATCTATCGGCAAATTAATTAATAAAGATCAGACTGTCGTGAACGAAAATGCCAACAAAGACAGTGACGTTTTTAATACGCAACGTGATCTAACCGCTGGGATTGTTGGAAAATCAATTGGTTTAAAGATGTTGCCTTCACACGTGGCTAATGCCCATCAAAAAGGCGATATTCATTACCACGATTTAGATTATCATCCATATACGCCCATGACAAACTGCTGTTTAATTGATTTTAAAGGCATGCTAAACAATGGCTTTAAAATTGGGAACGCTGATGTCGAATCACCAAAATCAATTCAAACGGCTACTGCACAAATTTCTCAAATTATTGCCAATGTAGCTTCCAGTCAATATGGTGGTTGCTCTGCCGATCGGATTGATGAATTATTAGCGCCTTTTGCGGAACGTAATTATGAAAAACATTTAGCAGATGCGCAAGAATGGATTGAAGGAGAAGAACGCCAAAAAGCATTCGCTCGGAAGAAAACGAAAAAAGATATTTTTGATGCCATGCAAAGTCTTGAGTATGAAATTAATACCTTATTTACTTCCAATGGACAAACCCCTTTTACTTCTCTGGGATTTGGTTTAGGTACCAACTGGTTTGAGCGAGAAATTCAACGGGCGATTTTACAAATCCGAATTAATGGTTTAGGGATTGAAAAACGAACAGCTATTTTCCCAAAACTGATTTTCACAATTAAGCGCGGCGTCAATGCGCAACCTACTGATCCAAACTACGATATTAAACAACTGGCACTGGAATGCGCAACGAAACGCATGTATCCTGATGTTTTAAACTATGATAAAATCGTTGAACTAACAGGTAGTTTTAAGGTACCAATGGGCTGTCGTTCCTTTTTACAAGGCTGGAAAGACGAACAAGGTGAAGAAGTAAATGTTGGCCGAATGAATTTAGGCGTTGTGACCTTGAACTTACCAAGAATCGCTTTAGAAGCGCAAGGAAGTCAAGAAAAGTTCTGGCAAATTTTAAATGAACGTTTAGCGATCGTTAAAGATGCTTTGGCTTATCGGGTTGAACGTGTTAAAGAAGCTAAACCAGCGAATGCACCGATTTTATACATGTATGGTGCATTTGGAAAACGTTTAGCTACACAGGATGCCGTAGATGAACTGTTTAAAAACAAACGTGCCACGGTTTCGCTTGGCTATATTGGCTTGTATGAAGTGGCTTCTGCCTTTTACGGCGGTGCTTGGGAGGACAATCAAGAGGCCAAAAACTTTACACTGGATATTTTAAAAGAACTGAAAAAAAATGCCGACAACTGGGGCAACGAATACGGCTATCATTTTAGTGTCTACTCTACACCGAGCGAAAGCTTGACTGACCGTTTTTGCCGTTTAGATACTGAAAAATTTGGCATCGTCGAAAATATTACAGATAAAGAATATTACACAAATAGTTTCCATTATGATGTACGCAAAAATCCAACGCCTTTTGAAAAACTTGATTTTGAAAAGGATTATCCAAAATACTGTTCTGGTGGTTTTATCCACTACTGTGAATACCCCATGTTACAGCAAAATCCCAAAGCACTTGAAGCTGTCTGGGATTACGCTTATGACAAAGTTGGCTATTTAGGAACCAATACGCCAATTGATCATTGTTATGCCTGTGGTTTTGAAGGGGACTTCCATCCAACTGAACGTGGCTTTGAATGTCCAGAATGTGGCAATCATGATCCTAAGACTTGTGATGTCGTTAAACGGACTTGTGGTTATTTAGGTAACCCGCAAGCTCGCCCAATGGTACACGGTCGTCACAAAGAAATTTCCTCTCGTGTGAAACATTTAAAAAATTAAACTCGATTATTCTATAGAAAGAAGTTTTGCTGATGCGTAATCCGAAACCACAAGAATGGAAAACCGAAGACTACAGCCAAAAAAAGATTGCCGATTACAAAGCGTTCAACTTTGTTGATGGCGAAGGTGTACGCAATAGTTTATATGTGAGCGGCTGTCTCTTTGCTTGTGAAGGTTGTTTTAACAAAGCTGTCCAAAATTTCAATTACGGTACGCCGTTTACAGAATCTTTAATGAATCAAATTATTGAAGATTTGTCCCATGACTATGTCCAAGGTTTGACTCTTTTGGGTGGTGAACCCTTTCTGAATACAGATGTTTGTCTTAGTGTAGTCAAACGTGTGCGGGAAACATTTGGCTCAGCCAAAGATATCTGGTCTTGGTCTGGGTATACCTTTGAAGAACTACTTTTAGAAACGCCTGATAAGCTTGAACTACTCCATTCAATTGACATTTTAGTTGATGGGCGATTTGAACTGGCAAAACGTAATTTAAATTTACAATTTCGTGGCAGTAGTAATCAACGGATTATTGATGTACCCAAATCACTTGCTGCTGGCAAAGCTGTTATTTGGGAAAAATGTCATGACGCCGAAACGTCTTATGAACAAATCAAAAAATCAATTTAAAAAAGTTAGCCCTTTAGCCATCTCTTGAGGATGTGTCTAAAGGGCTAACTTTTTTCCCATAAAGGTAAAACAATGTTTTCATACGCTAGTGGATCTAAATTCGTTAAAGTAATGCCTAATAAACGGATTCCTTGTTCTAAACCTAAAATATCTTCCCAAATTAAATTCGCTTGATAGAAAAGTTCTTCTTTTTTAGAAATATATTCAGGTAATGTCACACGTTTCGTAATCGTCGTATAGTCAGTATAACGAACTTTTAGGACTACTGTTTTGCCATGTTTTTGCACTCGTTGCAATGCACGCTCAACACCTGCTGCTAATTGTCTCAATTGAGCCGTAACCTGCTCTTCCGTCGTTAAAGGGGTGCCGTAAGTATGTTCCTTGCCTACCGACTTACGATCTCTAGTCACTTGAACTGGCGCATCATGGATACCACGGACTTTACGATACAATGAATAACCCATTTTACCGAATAACCGAATCAACGTCATCTCATCTTGCTTGTATAAATCTGCTCCAGTAAAAATCCCTAGTTCATGCATTTTAGGCACTGTTTTTTTCCCGATTCCGTGGAAATCTTCAATCGGTAATGATTTCAAAAAATCTTCGGCCTCTTCTGGTAAGACAACCGTCAGGCCCTTTGGTTTCTGAAAATCTGATGCTAACTTGGCTAAAAACTTATTGTAACTAACACCTGCCGAGCAAGTTAACTGCAATTCATGCCAAATATCATATTGGATCATTTTCGCAATTTTAATAGCCGACTTACTGTTGACCTTATTTTCAGTTACATCTAAATACGCTTCGTCAATAGATACTGGTTCAATCACATCTGTATAGCGGCGAAAAATTTCACGGATTTCTTGAGAAATTTCACTATATTTCTGATAATTACCTGGCTTAAAAATGGCACTTGGACATAGTTCATACGCCTTTTGAGCACTCATAGCCGAGTGAATACCGTACTGTCGAGCAATATAATTCGCTGTGGTCACCACTCCTTTGCCCCCAGTATCACTTGGATGGCGCGCAATAACTAACGGATGTCCTACTAGCTCTGGATGATCTCGTTCTTCAACTGAAGCAAAAAACGCGTCCATATCTATATGTATAATTTTTCTCGACGTATCTTTTTTTAAGGGAAAACGTAATTCGCTCATCATTTTGATTCGCCTCCTCCCTCCATTATATACGAACGTCCGTTCTTTTTCAAATTGAAACTTCTTTATTTCAACCAGAAAAAGCTGAAAATCCGTGAAGTTATAAACACAGATTTCCAGCTTTTTAATTAAACAACCAATTGTTTTTGTTGATTATAGTAGCCTTTATAGGCAAGATAAGTTGCAATCACTGAACCAATACTTGTTGCTGATAGCAACATAAAAGTCACCATAATCTGATATTTTATCGCATGGACCGGATCAACGCCCGCAAAAATCAAGCCTGACATCATCCCAGGCAAACTAACAATTCCGACAGTTTTGGCAGAATCAATCGTCGGCGCCATCCCGGTTTTCACACTTTGTTGGATGATTGGTAAAGAGGCGAGTTTGATAGTTGCACCTAATGCTAGTTTCTCCATTACCGCTTGCCGTTGGTTTTGAAAAAGAGTATCTAAATTGCGATAGCATAAGCCAATTGCCACCATCGAATTGCTGGCAATCATCCCACTGATAGGAATGATTTGAGAAGGAATAAATTTAATAGAACCAGAAAAAATCAAAATACCAATGGTAATTCCTGTACTACAACCAATCGCAATGAAAGAAATCAAAAAGCCCTTTTGTAATTGCTGACTACGTTTTTTTGCATTAAAGGCTGCGTTGGAAACAATCACCAAAACCATGATGAGCGTTAAAATCAGGTTATTGACTTGAAAAACATATTTTAATAAATAGCCGACTGCGACTAATTGAATGACTGCTCGAATCACACTAATAATAATATCTTTGGTAAAACCTAATTTTTCTTTAGTACTAATAATTAATGCGACCACCACTAGCATGGCTGAAAAAAATAAGGACAAATTATTAACTGCTAAATCCATCTGTCGGCGCCACCTTTCTTGCTACAATACGAATCACTTGCTGTGCTTGCTGAATTTCTTCGGTATCATGCGTGACACGAACCAGCGTGACTCCTTGCTCTTTGTTTAATTGGTTTAACAATTGATTGACAATCTGTTTGCTTTCTTCATCTAATCCCGTTGTAACTTCGTCTAATAATAAAACATCTGGTACAAAAATAATGTTTCGTAGCAAAGCAACCCGTTGTCGCTCACCACCAGAGAGTTCGGCTATTTTCTTTTCAAGATAAGCAGCGGGCAATTTCACTTGTTGGAGTAATGCCACGACTTTTTCCTGATTAAACGCTTCTTGTCTGACGGTAAATGGAAATAACAAATTATCATACACGGTTTCACCAAATAAAGTTGGCTGCTGAAAACAATAAGAAACCTTTTGGCGGTATGTTTCGATTGACATTGTAGTAATTGGCGCTTCTTGATAAAAAATTTCGCCTTCTGTAGGACTTAATAATGAAGATAAAATTTTTAAAAATGTACTTTTCCCGCTACCTGAAGGACCAACAATTGTTGTATTGCTGCCTGTTTCAAATGACAAATCAATATCAGAAAGAATGCTACGACCATTTACTTGATAAGACACGCCTTCTGCTCGCAATAAATTACTCATGTTTCTCTCCTTTTTTAAATGGAATGATATTCTTTATATACTTCTTGTTTTTTTACATTTCTCAATTTGGCCACTTCTTTGATTGCCTCTTTGGAACTCCGTCCCTCTTCCTCCATTAAAACTTGCACATGTTCCTTGAGGGAAATAGCTGGCATTGCTGCTATTGTCTCTTTCTCACCAGTAAATCCGCTAACTAATAAACAACACTCGCCTTTTAGCGTATTTTCTGCTAAATATTCTGTTAGTTCTCCTAAGGTACCACGCAAATACTCTTCATGAAGTTTCGTTAATTCTCGACAAATCACAGCGGGGCGTTCTTGACCATAGACTTCAGCAAACGTTGCGACCGTTTTAGCAATCCGATAGGGGGACTCATAAAAAATCTGTGTCGGCCGCTCTTCTTTTAATGCTGATAACACGTCTTTCTGTTCTTTTTTCTTTCTTGGTAAAAAACCATAAAACGTAAATGGCTGTGGTAAAAGACCCGAGGCAATCAAGGCGGTCATTCCTGCCGTAGGTCCTGGCAAGGCAATCACTGCCAGTTCTTCTTCAAGACATGCTGTAACCAATTCATGACCAGGATCACTAATTGAAGGCATACCTGCATCGCTAACTTGGGCAATCGTTTCACCACTCAGCAATCGTGTAATCAGTTGAGGAATTCGCTCTTTGTAATTATGTTCGTGTAAACTAATTTGTGGTGTTGTAATCTCAAAATGATTTAGCAATTTTTGTGTGTTTCTTGTGTCCTCACTAGCAATCACCGTTGCTTCTTTCAATATGTTTAAACAACGAATACTCATATCTTCTAAATTGCCGATCGGTGTTGGGACAAGATACAATTTTCCTTTTGTTGTTTGCTTATCAAAACTTTTCTGTTTTTGCATAGCGCATCCCTCATTTTCCTTTTTCGTTCTATAAATAGATAAAGGTTTGATTTGACAATCGATTGACTGTCAAACCAAACCTTTCCTTTTTATTTGCAGTGTCCACTAGACTTAACGCGTACGTTCCCCATAAATAACATCAAGACAAAAGGCACATTCTTCATCATTTTCACGTCTTGAACCATATAAAATATTGCAGACATGGAAGCCCTCTTCATAAAGTTTTTCCAAATTCATACGTGATTTTGATAGCTCTTGTTTTTCAGTTTCAGTTGTATTTCCTGCTAACTTATTCAGTTCTTGGAGATGCTCCCGTAAGCGTTGGTTTTCGATTTCCAACGTGGTATTTTTTTCTACCAACTCATGGAGTGCTGCTTTAATTTCTCTTAATTGTGTCACTGAACTGTCTAAATCAGTTTCCAACGAATTTAATCCATCATAGAGCGAACGTTTATCCATTTTGATCACCTTTTTCAGCAGCAACTTTCGCAGTAGCTTCTTTGATTTCTTCGTAATCATAATCCGCTGCGATTTCACGACCATGCAGACGAACTTTGACAATCCGACTTAATAGATTCAACCCGACGACTTTGCCTTTGCCATCTGGTGTTATTACTTCTTTTCCATAATCTGGTAATTCTTTTTTAGCGGCTTCATATTCGTCGTTTTCGTATTTCAAACAACACATTAAGCGGCCACATAATCCCGAAATTTTGACAGGATTTAAAGATAACCCTTGATCTTTAGCCATTTTGATTGAAACTGGCATAAAATCTCCTAGAAATGTTGAGCAACACAGTTGTCTGCCACAAGGGCCAATGCCACCTAATATTTTCGCTTCATCTCGGACACCAATTTGACGTAACTCAATTCGCGTCCGGAAAATAGCCGCTAAGTCTTTGACTAATTCACGAAAATCAATTCGCCCATCTGCCGTAAAGTAAAAAATCATTTTGCTACGATCGAAGGTATATTCTACTCGCACTAATTTCATTTTTAAGTCATGAGCTCGAATTTTTTCATTGGCAATGCTTTTGGCAGCTTCTGCATCAGCCAAATTTTTTTGTTCTTTTTCTAAATCATTGGCTGTTGCTTTATTTAAAATGGGTTTTAGGTCCTCTGGTAAATCGTCTGAATCGACTGTTTTTTTAGGAATAGCAACAGTAGCTAATTGTTTTGACTGTTGAGATTCAACGAGTACTTTCTCATTATAAATATACTCAGATTTTCCAGGAGCAAAATAATAGATATGACCGGCTTCACGGAAGCGAACTCCTACTACTTCTACCATTTTATTCCTCCTAATCTAGTTCAAGTGAACGTCGCTTCAATCGGTTAAGGAACTTGCTGAAACAACTAAGTTCCTACTATATTATGAAACTGAATGCCACTTGGCACTTTTTTCCTTTATGATTTAGGGTGAATCATTTGGATAACTAATTGTTCACAAACATTTTGCCAACTAACATTGGCAGTCCATTTTTGGCGTGCTTTCAAAATTAGCGCCAACCGTTCCGCCTGCTCTTCCGTTACTTTTTTGGCTTGCTGTGTCGCAACACTTTCTTCCAATAATTGACGGTAATAAACCATGAGCAAGTCAAAGCTAAGCGCTTGTTGTTCTTTTTCCTTAAATACTTTGACCATTTTCTTCTGAACGTAGATAAATGCCTGTAAATCATTACTTTTTAGATAATTAAACCATTGCAAAATGATTTCCCTAGCTTCATTAAACCATTCATCTTGAGAGATTTCAACTGCTTTCTCAAAACTATTTGTCAGCTCAGCTAAAAGGGTTGCAGTCTTTTCACCAATCCCCTGTTTGATTAAGCGATCAATTAATGTTTTTTTGACTAATGGTTGAAAATGTAAGGTTTGGCATCGTGATTGAATCGTTGGTAAAATTCGAGAAAGCGAAGTGGTTTCTAAAATAGCTAAAATTTGTCCTTCTGGTTCTTCTAAAAATTTTAAGAGACTATTGGCTGCGCCGGTACTCATTTTATCTGCTTCTTGAATTAAGAAAACTTTTTTAGCAGTCTCAACCCCACTTTTAGAAAACTCCGCTTTTAATTCACGGATTTGGTTCACTTTGATGGTTTGCCCATCTGGCGCAATTCTTAAAACATCTGGATGTTCATTTTCATTAATCCGCACACAATTATGGCATTCGTTACAAGGCTGTTGATTTACTAAATTCGTACAAAAGACATGTTTCGCCATCCATAAGCCAAATTCTTGTTTTCCAGTTCCTGTATCTCCTTCAAAAAGATAAGCATGGGCAAGACGACCATGCTCAAAACTTTTTTGGAGTTGCTTGTACAGCAAAGGTTGCATTTGCTGTAGCTGTTGTGCTTCATTCATCTTAATATTGATGGAATCCTTCAACTGGTAAGACGAAGCAAGTAGCGCCGCCTACTTCAACTTCCACAGGATAAGGAATTTGGCCATCCATTGTGATATCTAAAGTCACAGGTGTTGAAACATATTGTTTTCTTGATTGACATGTTTCTTTAATTAAAGCTAATGTTTCGTCGACACGTTCATCATCAATCCCAATAATAAATGTGCTGTTTCCCGCTTTTAAGAACCCACCTGTTGAGGATAATTTTGTAGCACGAATATTGGCATCAATAAATTCGTTGGCTAATCGGTTACTATCTTTGTCTTGTACAATGGCTAAAATAATCTTCATGGTCTACACCTTCCTATAATTAAAAGTTTTCTGGATAACGTTCAATAATCGCCTGATACGTTGCTTCTACGACAAGTTCTAAACTCATCCGTGCATCAATCTTTTTGATACGTTGTGGATTTTCTTCTGCTAATTTCAAATATTCATGACGAACACGTTGATGAAATTCTAATCCTTCTGAATCTAAGCGATCAATTTGCTGTGTTCGATTTTCTTGAATCCGCCGTAAGCCAGTATCTGAGTCAACGTCTAAATAAATTGTAAAATCTGGTGAGACACCTTCTGTCGCAAACGCATTAATTGAAGCAATGGGGGCAATCCCAATTCTACGCCCAGCGCCTTGGTAGGCTAATGAGCTGTCAACAAAACGATCACATAGGACTAAATGACCTGCTTCCAAAGCTGGCAAGATTTTTTCCACTAAATGTTGACGACGAGCAGCTGCGTAAAGTAAAGCTTCTGTTCGCTCATCCATTCTGTCATTTCTTGGATCTAAAATAACTGTTCGAATCTTTTCGGCAATCGGTATGCCGCCTGGTTCTCTTGTAGTGACAATTTTTCGTTTTGACTCTTTAGCTAATCTTTCAGAAACTTCCTTCAAAACACTGGTTTTACCAGCACCATCTGGACCTTCAAATGTGATAAAAATACCCTGCACGTGCGAAAACTCCAATCAATTTTTACTTGTATCTATTATACTTCATCTTGCTCTATCAGTCTAATTGAAATCCTTATGTCCTATTTAAAGTGATGCATCCGCTGAAAAAAAGAAACTGAAAAAGAAGTACGGAAAAGCTTGAACTGCGACATTTTCTCACAGAAACGACCTACTTCGATTTCAACTTCTTTTTCCAACGATGTTTCTTTTAAATTTCTCGACGCCCTTCGACTGCTTTTAGCAAGGTTATTTCATCTGCATATTCAATATCGCTGCCGACAGACAAGCCGTGTGCCAAACGAGTAACGGTGATTCCAGCTGGTTTAATGAGCCGTGATAAATACATCGCCGTCGCTTCTCCTTCAGTGGTAGCGTTGGTTGCTATAATGACCTCTTTCACTTCATCATCGTGCAATCGTTTGATCAAAGAGGCAATATTAATATCTTCTGGTCCTGTTCCTTCCATCGGTGAAAGCACCCCGTGAAGTACGTGATACAAGCCTTGATATTCACGCATTTTTTCCATTGCCATAACGTCTTTTGGTTCTTCCACTACTAAAATAATACTACGGTCACGATTTTTATCTTGGCAAATTTCACAAGGATCTTCTTCAGTAATATTTCCGCAAATACTACAGAAATGGAGATCTCTCTTGACACTAATTAGCGCTTTTGCAAAAGCATTAGCATCTTCTTCTTTCATATCAATTGTATAAAAAGCAAGCCGTGTCGCTGTTTTTTGACCAATTCCTGGTAATTTCATATAACTTTCAATCAATTTTGCAATCGGTTCTGGATAATTCATGAGGCTTCTACAGTCCTTTCTTAGCAAGGCGTTTCTGTTATTACTGAGCGAGTTACAACAGATTTTGCGTCACTGAATATCTTATCACGCCCTGTCAAAAAAGCAACTGACAATTACTGCTTTCTAATACAAAAACAAGTCGTTAGTTACGAGCACTAAACGACTTGCTTTTGTATTAACCAATCCAGGTTTCGTGTGTATAGGCCATTTCCCAAAAAGCGTATTCCATCTCACTGCTGATAACAAAAGCGGTGATCATAGCTGCTTGTTCTTGTGGTGAACTTTCTTCATATAATTGGTCTAACAGTTGGCGTTCCTCTTGGACGTGTTGGTACGCTTCCTCCCCAGCATAGGTTTCAATCCAACGTTGGTACAGTGGCTCTGGTGAGTGTTGTTTGACTAACTGTGCACCAATTTCTTGATAGAGCCAAGAACAAGGCAACATACTTGCTGCGGCCGTCTTAGGCGTTCCTTCAATAAGTTGGCGATACATATGAGAAACATAGTGATACGCGGTTGGTGCAATCGGTGTCGCTGCAACTTCTTCTTCCGTAATCGCTAGTTCTTCAAAAAAAGTTTCACGAATAGCTAATTCGCCCAACGCGAGATTTTCCGCATTTGTTAAGAGTAATTTTTTCAATCGAGGTTGTTGCGTTTGTGCCGCAATCAAGCGATAAAGTTGACTAAAATGTTTTAAATAGTAATGATCTTGAATTAAATAGTAGCGAAAAATCATTGGACTCAAGGTTCCTTCATGTAACTCTGTGATAAAAGGATGCTGAAAACTCCCTTGCCAAGAAGCTTGAGCTTGTTCTTTGGCTTGTTCTGTAAATGTCATAGGTTTCTCCTTTACGTTAGAAAAATAAACAAATTTGTAAAAATGATGATCAAAATAGCAAGCCCAAGACTGACTTTTGCTGACACAAAATGCTCTTTTCGACTTCTGGTGGCTCCTTCTTCATAGCCATGGGCAGACATTGCTTCCGTATATTTATCTCGCCAAGAAACAGCAACGAGCAGTGTTTTAACATAAAGCATCGGCGACCAAAAATGAAACGTTTTGCCACGGAGTAGGCTTGCTTCTTTTAAATCATTAATTTCTCTTTTCACTTCCGGTAAGGCGTGAACCACCACTAAAATTCCATAAACAAAGTTTGGTGCTAGCCCCTTTTGTTCCAATAACAACAATAATTCTTCAAAATCAACTCCTACAGCAAAAGCTAGTCCTAAACCGGCAAAGGCATACGTTCGACTAAACAAAAGCCAGGCTTGTTGACTACTCGTACCATGCAAATAAATAGACCAAAACGTCCCGATTGCTGGTAAAAGTGGCAAGAAAAATAACCAAAGCAGTAAGCGGGATTTTCGCTGGCCTATTAAAAAAATGATACAACCCATAAAAACCGCCAAATTTGCCAAAATTGACTGAGAAAAAGATAATTCAAAGGTCAAAATAAGAATCAAAGAAGCATAAATTGCTGCATTTGTTTGCTTTATTTGCATGTGGTTCCCTCCTGCCAGATAATCAGTTGTTGCTGCAGCAATTCTATTCGATAATTGCTCACGCCAGAGAGAGGTTCTAGCCGATGCGTGACGATTAGAAAATCTTGTTGCGCACTTTTTTCTTTGATCCATTCAACAAAATAATTGCATGCTCGCTCATCTAATCCAGCAAAAGGTTCATCTAAAAGTAAACAGTCCAAATCTAAGCTCAGCAAACTAATTAATTGCACCATCTTTTTTTGCCCTTCACTTAGTTGAAAAACACTGTGCTCTAGTTTTTCTTTTAAACCTAAAAAAGTTAAGGCTTCCTCTTGTTTTCTTCTTTTTTCTGCTGTCATGTTCTGACCAAACAAAAGCTCTTCTCGTAAAGTCAACGTGACAAACTGACGATTGGCTTGTTGCACCGCTAATGTCATGTGTTGATACAATTTTTTTGAAGCCCGCAAGCGGCGGCCTGCCAAGAACATTTTCCCTTGATATTTTTGTCTCTGAACGATGGCTTTTAATAAGGTGGATTTTCCCGCCCCATTTGGCCCCGTCAACGTGGTAATTCCTTTAAACAAAAGCGCTTCTTTTTCTTCAAGTAGCACTCGTTTTCCCTGAGACAAACGAAAATTTTTCAATTGGAGCATTGGTTGTTTTACCACAGAAGTTGTAAGCTGAAATGTCTGCGGTTTTGTTTTGATAAACGTCAACGGTTGTTTTTCAAACTGGCCGTTTTTCAACGTGACGACTTGGTCCACAACATCAGCGTAATCGTTGAAATCGTGGTCGCACACCAAAATCGTTTTGCCTGCTTGATGGAGTCTTGCTAAAATTTGAATAAATTGTTTTCGAGAGGTTGGATCAATACTTGCAAAAGGTTCATCTAATAAAAGAATATCTGGGTTCATTGCTAGCAGAACTGTCAACGCCGCTTTTTGTTTTTCACCACCAGATAACGTCGCTAATTCTCGTGTGAATAAGGTTTGAGTCTGAACAAGTTGAAGCGCTGTTTGGATTTTTCGGTTCATTTCTTCAGGCGAGATTCCTAAATTTTCTAAAGCAAAAATCAGTTCTCGTTCCAAGGTTTTCATTGTAAATTGTTGACTGGGGTTTTGAAACAGCATGCCAATTTTTTGCGCCTTTTCACGAGTTGATAATTGTCGGCGTTCCATTCCTTCAATCAAAATTTCTCCTTGGTAATCAAGCGGAGCAAATCCGGCAATCAATCGTAAGAGCGTTGATTTTCCACTACCACTATCGCCAATTAATAAGGAAAACGTTCCTTGAGGAATTGCTAAATTTGTCTTTTCAAACAAGGGTTGTTCTCGTGAAAAGGACACAGCTTTTAATTGGATACTATTCATTTTGCCTTCACAGCTAACCCTTGCGCAGACTGATACATTCGTAAAATAACTTTCGTTAAGAAAATACCAAAGAAACAAATAGAAACGAATCGAACGCTAATTAAAGCAATGTTCATCCCTAGACCGTAATTGCCATAACCAAACTTAAAGTATTCATACACATAACTAAAAATAGTCGTCCCAATCGCACTATAAAATAACGTTAGTGTATCGTACCGTTTGTAGCGTGTCACAAAAAAGCCACTTTCACTACCTAGACCTTGAATCACACCAGAAATTAATACACTAGGTCCGAAATACGAACCATAAAGCATTTCTGCCAAAGCGGCTAAAACTTCCGCCAAAACAGCACTTCCCGCTCGTGGAATCAGCATCGCTGCAATTGGTGCCACCATGGTCCACATTCCAAATAAAAGCTCATTGGCAAATGGACTCAGGCCTAATGGTAACAGCGCAGCATTCAATAACGCATAGAGGAACCCTGCCCCCATAAAAACACCGCCAAACAAAAAGGCTAAAAAAGCGAGTAAGACGACTTGTTGCAATGACCATTTTTTCAATAAAAAAACTCCTTTCTCTTAACAAAAAGCAAAAGGAGTGACTTAAATAAACCCTGATAAAAGAAAACACACTCATCCTAGGACAGAATGAGTGCGTGAAAAATCAAAGTAAATCGGCATTTCCCTGCGACAGTACTAACTGCATCAGGTTCAATGGGTATCATCTCAGCCATAACAGCACCCCAAATGTTTTTTATTAAAATGTACTTTTACTATAGCATAGAATAATTATAAAAACTAGTCTTGGCACTTTTTTCTTTCATCAAAAGCTGAAGAAATCAAACAATTTTGTAAGATAACTGTTAGGCAAATAAATGGTTGGTTTTTCTGGACTTTGTTATATTGTTCTTTATGAAAGAGAGGCGTTTATACTATGGGTAAAACATTAACTGGCTTTCACTTGAAAGTCATTGGGGTTATTTCAATGGTCTTTGACCATCTATTGCAATTTTTTAGTTTTTTAGGCGTGCCTGGTTGGTTCGGATGGATTGGACGAATTGCTGCACCTATTTTCTTATTTGAAAGTTCTGAAGGCTTCATTCACACAAGCAATCGGCGAAACTACATGTTCCGGTTATTGTTAGGCTTCTGGATTATGGGGATTCTGAACGGCATTTTAAATGCGTATTTTTCAACAGGTGGCTTAATTATCAATAATATTTTTGGGACGTTATTTTTAGGTACGGTCTACATGCAGTCTATGGACTATTTTAAACAAAAACAAATTGGTAAAGGGCTTCTTTGGTTTATTGTGCCTTTATTAATCAGTGCTCTACCTCTCGTTGTTTTTAGTTCTCCAGACATATTAAGCAACCCTGCTATCTTAATTGGTTTCCAAATTTTCAATCTGATTGTGCCATCACTAATGGTGACAGAAGGTGGGTTTTTATTTGTTCTCTTGGCCGTGGCTTTTTATTTATTCCATGGCAAAAAGTGGTTACAAATTTCAGCAATTGGCGTTGTTGCGTTGATTTCAGCAGCCAGCTATAATTTCCAAGAACTATTCGGGGTGAACCACCAATGGATGATGATTTTAGCAGCGATTCCAATTGTTCTTTATAATGGTGAAAAAGGCCGTGGCATGCGGAATTTCTTTTATATTTTCTATCCAGCTCACATTGCTATTTTTGCAATTATTAGTTTCTTCATGCAACGTTAATTATTTTCTGCTTGACGATTGCCTAAAAACTGTTTACAATGCAACATGTAAACAAATCGTACAGATAACACGCAAGTTGCGTGTCGAGAGAGAGGCGGTTTCTATTCTTATAGAAACTGCTTCTATTTTTTTACGAAAAAATGAAAACTATAGAGGTGATTAAATGGAACAAAAAAACGTACGATTATTCCCTGCCGTTTTAGCGACAGGAATTATGTCTTTTGCTGGCGTATTAATTGAAACAGCAATGAATGTAACCTTTCCGACATTAACAAAGGAATTTGGTGTTTCCACCGGTACCGTGCAGTGGGTGACAACGATTTATTTATTAGTTATTTCTATCATGGTGCCCTTATCCAATTATTTATTAAAAACCTATTCGTTAAGACGCTTATTTATTGTTGCGAATCTTTTCTTTTTGATTGGTTTAGCGATTGATGTCTATTCGCCATCTTTCAGTATCTTGTTATTAGGCCGACTCTTCCAAGGGGCTAGCACTGGGATTGCTTTGCCACTGATGTTTCATATTATTTTGAACTTTACCCCGCTGGAAAAACGAGGAACGATGATGGGGGTAGGCACATTGACCACTTCAATTGCTCCAGCCATTGGTCCAACGTATGGTGGAATCTTAACATCTTCCCTGTCTTGGCACGCCATCTTTTTATTCTTAATTCCTATTTTACTGCTTTCTTTGTTTATGGGCTTATCTGCTATTCCAGAAATACCTGTTAAAAAAACCACCACTCTTGATTTGGTTAGTTTAATTGGTATTGCCCTGTTATTTAGTGGTTTGTTGATGTTTTTAAGTAAAATTGGCACATTGTTTGGCTGGCTTTCACTTCTGGCAGCCGTTATTGGCTTTGTTATTTTTTATAAACGAGCAACGACCGCTGAACAGCCACTAGTACGTTTGACAATTTTAAAAAATCCCGCTTTTGTTTTATTTTTATGTGGCTTTTTAGTTTGTCAATTCTTATTGTTAGGTATTTCCTTTGTCTTACCAAACTTTGTTCAAATCGTCCTTGGAAAAAATGCGTTTGTAGC
The DNA here is from genome assembly GCF_051711925.1 of Enterococcus sp. DIV2385. Classification (NCBI taxonomy): domain Bacteria; kingdom Bacillati; phylum Bacillota; class Bacilli; order Lactobacillales; family Enterococcaceae; genus Enterococcus; species Enterococcus sp. DIV2385. Next base: position 2,256,695 of record NZ_JBIONV010000001.1, read on the forward strand.
TGGGCTAGTCATGCTGCCAGGTGCTACAGTTGGGGCCATTTTGGCACCACTTTCTGGACGAGTGTTGGATCAATACGGCGCTAAAAAACCTATATTATTTGGCTTAAGTTTGGCGACAATCGGTTGGCTAGCTTTAACAATTTTACTAGAGATGCCTGTTTTATTAGGATTCGTCGCTGGACATGTTACCTATATGATTGGTCTAGGTTTTGCATACAGTAATATGATGACGACTGGTATGAGCTTGTTAGAGGAGAAAGATTTTGGCGACGGCAATACGTTATTTAATACACTTCAACAATTTTCTGGCGCTATTGCGACGGCCATTGTAGCGACGATTATTAATATCGCTCAAGACCACGCAGATAATTTTGCTCAGGGGACAACGATGGGCTCCCTCATTTCTCTGATTTTCTTGTTAACCTTATTAGTAATTGTTTTAATTGCTTGCTGGAATTATTTCCGCAAAAAAGCTTAAAAAAAAGCAGCTGGTCAGTTCCATAGTAACCAGCTGCTTTTTTTAGTTTTCTAAAGATAGTTGTTTTTTTGTTCTTCTTGCTTCCGAATATAAAGTACGAACAAGACAGCAATTAGTACGATAAAACCACCAAAAATCGGTGTATATGTTACTGATAAATGATCTGTGACCACCCCACCTGTCATTGAGCCAACGGTAATCCCAATATTAAAGGCTGCAATATTAAAAGCTGAGGCCAAAGTGATATCTTTTGGAACATACTTTTCCGCTAATTCTACAACATATAGTTGTAAACCAGGTACATTCATAAAGGCAAATAGACCCAACATCAAACTTGCTAATAAGCCTAGAAGACTGTTATCCATTAAAACAGTAATGAATAAAAAGACTAAGGACAGAATTAATAAGCTAAACATTTTTACTAACGAATCTAAAGGTTTTTTATTTGCCCAGTGACCACCTACTGTATTGCCAATTGCGACCATTACGCCATAAACAACTAAAATAATCACTACCGCGTTGGCTGAAAAGCCTAAATTTTCCAATAACGGTGACAAGTACGTATATGCAGCAAACGTTCCACCATAACCAAAAGCAGTAATTAGAAAAGAGAAAACGAGGGGTTTGTTCGTAAAAATCCGCGTGATTCCTTTTAAGTCAACCTTCCCTGGTATCGGTAAATTTTTGGGAACTAAAAAATAACTAGCAATCAGTCCCACCAAGCCAATACTGGCTATAAAAAGAAAGGACATATGCCAAGCTGTTTGTTGCCCAATAAACGTCCCTAAAGGTACACCAGTCACTGTTGCAACCGTTAAGCCCGTAAACATAATAGCAATGGCGCTGGCACGACGTGATGGCGGCACAACATCTGCGGCGATGACAGTCGAAACAGACATGAAAATGCCATGCGCCAATGCAGAAAGTATCCGCCCTGCCAATAAAATAATAAACGTTGGCGCAAACGCAGCAATTAAATTCCCACTAATGAAAAGAAGCATAATCCCCAGCATTAATGAGCGACGATTCCATTTTCCTGTCAAAATTGTTAATAACGGCGCCCCAATCGTCACACCTAAAGCGTACAAAGAAACAGTCAAACCTGCTTGGGAAAGACTAATATGAAAACTTTTAACAATCATTGGTAATAAACCCACACTAATAAATTCTGTTGAACCGATTGCGAAAGCATTGATAGCTAATGCAAAGAGCGTTAAATTTGGTGAAATTTTCTTTTCCATTCTCTTCCTCCTAAAAAACATTTGAATTTCAACAAAAATTACTATATACTAAGATTGAATTTTTGATAAGTACCTACTTTTTTGTATCATAGGTACCTTTTAGTAACTTTTGTTTATTATCAATCTATTAAGGAGGAATGTTTTTTGGAAACTCGTACATATGCGATTGGTGTCGAAGCAACGATGGATGTTATTGGCGGTAAATGGAAACCAATTATTCTGTGTAATTTACGGCACGGTGCCATGCGCCCCAGCGATTTAAAACGCGGCATTACTGGCATTAGTCAAAAAATGCTGACACAACAATTACGGGAACTCGAAGAAGACAACATTATCGAGCGGAAAGTTTACAACCAAGTTCCACCAAAAGTCGAATATTATTTAAGCGATTATGGTCAAAGCCTCTCTGCTGTCTTAGATAACTTATGTAATTGGGGAGAATCCCACGTGGCTCATTTGCAAGAACAAGGCCAAGAAATTTATTTAAAATGTGAAGATTAGTGAACAAAACGTTTATAAACTATATCAAAAAAGAGCTTTAAGCTATTTAAGAGCCTGGGGAAAAATCTAAAATGATTTTTCCCCAGGCTCTTCTTATGCTTTAATAACTTGAATATCTTGCGTTAATTGGGCCCAATGATTAGTAGGTCCATGACCATGTCCAACAGAAATTGCTTGGCTAATGGCCCCTTGTATAAACTGTTTGCCAATCACAATCGCCGCTTCTAACGGCGTACCTTTTGCTAATTCGGCTGCGATACACGCTGAAAAAGTATCTCCTGTTCCATGAGTATTTTTCGTTACAATTCGTGGTGCACTTAGCCAAAAGCTCGAACCGTCTTCCATTAACACATAATCAGCCGCTTGTTGATTTGTGCTATGTCCGCCTTTCATAATAATATTTTTTGTGCCCAATTGCTGTAATTTTTTTGCTGCGGTCTGCATTTCTTGTTCTGTCTTGATGGTCGTCTCTAGTAAAACTTCCGCTTCTGGTAAATTAGGTGTCACGACCGTTGCTAATGGCAACAGTTGCTCTTTAATTGTTTGAACTGCCTCGGCTTCTAACAAATGATGTCCACCTTTAGCCACCATTACAGGATCGACAATCAACGGACCAAAATCAACTTTCTGCAAATTGCGAACAACAGCTTCGACACGCTCACTATCTGCTAACATCCCCGTTTTCGCTGCCCCAATTTTAAAATCAGCCGCCAGTGATTGGAATTGTTCATCAATAAATGAACTAGGAATCGGTAAGCTATCTTGCACGCCATACGTATTTTGTGCCGTCAATGCAATGACAATATTTAAACCAAATGCCTGCCGCGCTTGAAATGTTTTTAAATCTGCTTGCATGCCAGCTCCCCCACCAGAATCAGAACCAGCAATCGTGACTACTTGTGGGGTCAAATTATATTCGGTCATTTTCTCGCCTCCAACATTCGCTCCGTTACACGCATCAACCCTTGAACTTTCTCGGCTATCTGTTCAGCCAGCATAATTTCACTGACCAGTGAAACACCAGCCACTCCCGTTCCCATAAGTTGTTCTATATTTTCTTCTTTGATCCCACCAATCGCCACAACAGGAATCGTGACTGCTGCAGCAATTTCAGAAAGTGTCTGCAAAGAAGTTAACGGACTGTCCTTAGTCGTTGTGGGGAAAATTGCGCCCACGCCTAAATAATCGGCGCCCTCGTTTTCCGCTTCAACTCCTCGTGCCACCGTTTTGGCTGAAACACCTACGATTTTTGTGGACCCAACCAGTTTTCGCACAAGAGCAACCGGTAATTCATCATCCCCTATATGCACACCTGCCGCATCCACTGCCAAGCAAATATCGACACGATCATTAATAATCAACGGAATCTGATACGCATCTGTTACCGCTTTAACTTTCACTGCTAATTCGTAAAAGCGCCGTGTTGACACTTCCTTTTCGCGCAGTTGGACCAATGTCACTCCACTGCGACAAGCAGTTTCAATTCGTTTTAAAAATTCAGTATCACTAAAATCATACCGTCCTGTCACCAAATAAACTTTCAATTGCTCTCTCATAGCACTCGTCCTTTCACCGCCTCAAACCAATCCTTCTCCTTCATTAAAAGAGATAACTGATTTAACGTATTTTGGCGAAAATCGGCCAGCCCTTGGCTCTTAGTCTTGGCTTTTTCTCCGCAAAGATTAAAATAGCTCACTGCGGCTACTGCCGCAGTCATTGGCGCGTTGCCTTCACCTAATAAAGCGGCAACTAATGCGCCGACTAAATCGCCCGTGCCAGTGAAACAATCCAACTCAGGAACACCATTTTGTAAGACAATCACTTGCTCTTGGCTAACCAAGACATCTTGAATCCCTGTTGCTAAAAATACCGTCTGGGGAAACTTTTGCGTTTGTTGACGTAAAGCCTGAATCAGTTCCTCAATTGCTTCTTCACTTTGATCCAAAGGGCTGCCATCCACTCCTCGGCCATGACTCACCAACTGGCAAAAAGTCCGCATTTCTGAAAGATTCCCTTTCACAACGGTTGGCTGATTGTGCACCAGCTTTTCCCCGACTTCATTTCGAATATCACTGGCGCCATAACCGACTAAATCGACTACGGTCGGTTTATTCACTTGCCGAGCATAATCACTAGCTGCTAACAAGCTTTGCTCTCGTTCTTGTGATAAATGGCCTAAATTCAAAACCAAAGCACTGGTTTGCTGAAACAACTGCGGAAATTCCCGGGGATCATCTGCCATAATGGGCTTAGCATCAATATAAAGTAATGCATTCGCCATAGACTCACACGTAATTTCATTCGTAATGCACTGAATTAATGGTGCCGTTGTCAGTGGAAAAATCGTTTCAAACTTAACGCTTGTTTTCATAAAAGTACCCTCCCAAAAATAATTCCTGTGTTTGTTTAAATACCCGAGTTTCTTTCAGTTTTACTAAGACAAGCCAAGCAATCACTGAACCAATCAGTGTGGCACCAATAAATCGTGGTGTATAAATGAACCAATAAAAATTCTGCTTACTGCCAGTAAACCAAACCATTACAGGATAGGACAATAACGAGCCAATGATGCCTGTACCAAAAATTTCTCCTAGCATCGACCAGCCTAATTTTTGTCCCCATTGATAAAATAAACCAGCAAAAAACGCGCCAAAGACGGCACCTGTTAACGCTAATGGCGGAATACCTAAGAACGTCATACGGATTAAGCCGCAGACAAGTGCCATGAGCGTTCCGTAAAGAGGACCTAATAAAACTCCGGCAATAATGTTCATGACACTGGACATAGGGGCCATTCCCTCAATTCGCATTAACGGCGATAATACGACGTCCATCGCAATCATTAAAGCTAGTAACGTAACTCTGTGGATTCGATTTTTTTCCACGTAAAAAAACTCCTTTCTGCGAGAAGCAAAAGGAGGCGCGACTGAAAAAGACAGAAAAACCCAACCACAAATAAACGTAGTTGGGTGCAATAATCGGTCAAAATTTCAAGACATTTCCCTGCGCCAGTCCTAACTGTTTCAGGTTCCATGGGTATAATCTCAGCTAATAGCACCCCAAATGTTTCTCTTCAATTGGCTTTAGTATAGCATAGTTTTTTGGAAGCGACTACTAAAATTGCCAAAGAGTTTTCCCACAAAAACAGAAAAAACGTCATGCCCAAAAAGTTCGATTTTTTTGGCATGACGTTTTTCATACTTTCGTTTGTCTTATTTTTTAGAATCCTGGCATTCCTTTGGTATATTTGCCTAAAGTCGCTTCAGTTTCTTTTTCAATTTTTACTAACGCATCGTTGACAGCCATAATGACTAAATCTTGTAACATCTCAACGTCTTCAGGATCAACCACGTCTTCTTTAATGGTCAAATCTTTCATTGTGCGATCACCAGTAAAGGTCGCTGTCACAAGTTGATTGGTGGCTTCGCCGATAAATTCTTTTTCATTTAGCGCTTCTTGCGCTTTGGCCATTTCTTTTTGCATTTTTTGTACTTGTTTCATCATGCCTTGCATGTTGCCCATTCCTCGCATCATAATTCCTCTACTCCTTCGTATTAATCATCTAGTACTTCGACAAGCTCTTCACCAAACATAGCGATTGCTTCATCTACTACTGGATTTTCTTGTGAATGTTCATTTGTTACAGGCGGTTCGTCCGCTAGACGAGCCATTTCATTTTCAGGTTCAGAATGATTCAAACTGCCCTGATTTTGGTTAATAAAACTTTGTCTTAGTTTTGGCCAGCTTTCTCTAGTAATGCAGACCATCTCTGGTGTATAGTCCATCAAACGGCTTAAATTATTATTGAAAGCTAACTGCATCTCTTCATCGTCTGTTGCACGAGCACAAACAATCTCATAGTCAAATGCCACCACGATGCCCTTAGGACTCGCTGCGACAGGTTCACTAGCTTTGAGCATCGCTCGTTGAGTCACAGATAATGTTTGCAGTAAGTCTTCCCAGACATTTTTTACATTCATTAAATGTGTTCTAGTCGCTTCGTTTAGGACTTGATATACGCGTTCTGTGGGTACGCGGAACGAACTTTTTGACGCTTGTGGTCGTGCTTGTTGACGTGGCGCATCTGCTTCTTTAGCAGCTACACCGTGTTTCTTTAATTCAGCCAGTTCTTTCTTCAGTTGCCCGATTTGATTTTGTAAATCTGCTAATTCTGGGTTTCCCTCTGCACTACCATCTTGATTAGCTGTTTCTGGCGTGTTGTGTTTATTGGGTTGCACCGTTTTAGCTAATTTGACAGTGGCTACTTCCAGATAGATATTCGCATTGTTGGTAAAGCGGATCTCATTTTGTGTGTCACTTAAAATTTGGATTAGTTGGTAGATTTTTTCAGCAGGTGTTTGTGTAGCTAGTTCCTTAAATGCTTCTGTCAAAGTTCCTGCTTTTTCTGCTAATAACTTCGGTGCTTGCTGATACATCAGCAAATCTCGACAATATAATAACAAATCTTCTAAGAAACGGCGCGCTTCTTTGCCTTCGCCTAAAATACTTTCCAAGCCTTCTAATGCTCGTTCAACATCACCGGCGACACAACACTGAATATAATGATCCATCATTTCATAGGTTAGGCTGCCTGTCACTTGCATTGCATCTTCCAGTGTTACTTTTTCATCACTAAAGGAAATCGTTTGATCCAAGATACTCAAGGCATCTCGCATCCCACCTTCCGCAGCACGCCCAATCACATAAAGGGCTTGTTCCTCATAATCGAGAGCCATTTCCTGCATGATATGGGCCATATGATCGACGATATCTTGCGTACTAATTCGCTTAAAATCAAAGCGTTGCGTCCGTGAGATAATCGTTAACGGAATCTTGTGTGGTTCAGTCGTTGCTAAGATAAAAATAACATTTTGTGGCGGTTCTTCCAAAGTTTTTAAAAGTGCATTGAACGCGCCTGTTGATAGCATATGAACTTCATCAATAATATAAACTTTGTACTCGGCTTGTGTCGGTGCATACTTTGCTTTATCACGAATATCACGGATTTCTTCCACGCCATTATTACTCGCCGCATCAATTTCAATGACATCATTTAAACGACCTTCCGTAATGGCTACACAGGTTTCACAAACATTACAAGGTTCACCATCTTGACTATGTTTACAGTTAATCGCTTTAGCGAAAATTTTTGCGGCACTGGTTTTACCTGTACCACGAGGGCCAGTAAATAAATAGGCATGAGATGTTTTCTTTTGCACTATCGCATTTTTCAGTGTCTGAGTAATTGCTTTTTGTCCTACTACGTCATCGAAACGTTGTGAACGCCAGACCCGATAAAGTGCTTGATAAGCCATTTTTTACCCTCCCTTATTTTTCATTCTTATCTATTATACGTGATTTTTAGTCATTCGGCATCTTTTTTCTTTTAATGAGTCACTGGCGCAACCATTGCTAAAAAAGCCGCTTTTCCTTCACTTGTTTCTGCAAACGCACTGGCTTCTTTTAGTCGCTGTTGATACGCTGAAGCGACAGTTTCAAGCGCCTGCGTTTTCTGATTGCTCCAAGTCGTTAAACCTTGGACTTCCGCTAACGTTAACGAAGGCTTTGCTTGAGGTCGACTAAAAATTAAGTCCATGACATATAAAAGTTCTTTTCGTCGGGCAACGATTTGTATCTCATCCGTGGGCAGTTTCAGAATTTGCCATTGCTCAAAAATATCATTTGCGGCTTGGGCAACTTCTGACGCATTCGGTCCCTCTAGGCGAAATGTCGCAACTGGCCAATTCACCATTCCTGCGTTGATTAAAGGATAGTTAGCTAACTCAACATATTCTGAAATGCTCGCTTCGGCTAATGGAAATTGTTGCAAACCCGTTTGATAATAGACATGCTCATTTTGTTCAAAGTCAGCATCAATCCCAGCAAAATAATGAGGAAAGACCTCAACAATTTTCAACAATTGCTGAAAAGTCTTAATTGAACGTTTCGCTGACTGATGTTTTTCAAACGCAATCACACCTTGTTGCTGATATTGTGCCTGTTTTACAAAGGAAAACCCCCAGCTTTCGCCATCTAAGTTCATTCGAATCACTCGATGGTTCGTAGTCGCAGGAAATTGCTGACTTCCCTGGTAGCCTTCTGTTGCCATGCACCATTCACAGCGGGGATAGCTTTGTGCAGAGAGCGTTGCTTTTGGCGCCTCACTGTGGACCTTATTTGCTAAAAAATCACCATAGACTGTTGAAAAAACAACAGGTTCTTCCTGTTCAATGACCGTACCGTTTTTTTGACAAAGTTGGTAAAAGTACTCGGTAGCCTCTTGTGGCTCTTTGGCATAATGTTGTGCAAAAAAAGCATTAACCACAGAAGGTGGCGGTGTCAACAAATCCATCAATTGCACCATGAACTGTTCTTTTTGTTGCTCTGTTTTTACAAGTTGGTTGGCACTCGCAATTTGACACAATTGTTCCGCCAAATCAGCGGCGGGTGTTGCCACAGGCCGTATGTCTACTTCGCCTAATTCTTGTTCACCAATCATTGATAATAAACGGTTCTGAAGATATAAGCGATCCAACTCCATCCAACCACCTGCTTGAATAGCAAGTGTGGTAAAATCGGCAATCATTTGACTCGTGGTCATCGATTCATTCCTCCTATTACTTTTCTTGATATCCATGTGGATGAGCTTGGTGCCATTGCCAAGCGGTGGCGATAATGTCCTTGACCTCAGTTACTTCTGGTTGCCAGCCTAAAACTCGTTTGGCTTTTTCACTAGAAGCAATTAACGTACTAGGATCCCCTGCTCGGCGTGGCGCGATTGTCGCAGGGATTTCTTGACCTGTCACTTCGCGAGCAGCATCTAACATTTCTTTAACAGAATAGCCGTTGTTGCTACCCAGGTTAAAGACGTCACTTTCGCCGCCATTTTTCAAGTATTCTAAAGCCAAAATATGTGCTGCAATCAAGTCTTCAATATAAACATAATCTCGAATGCACGTGCCATCTGGTGTATCATAATCATCCCCAAAAATACTTAGCTCTGCTCGTTGGCCTAATGCCACTTGTAAAATAATTGGCACAATATGCGTTTCTGGCGTGTGATCCTCACCAATTGAGGCATCTTTTTTTGCTCCTGCAACATTAAAATAACGCAAAGCAACATATTTCATTCCATAAGCGTTGTCGCACCATTTCATGATTTTTTCCATCATTAATTTACTTTCCCCATACGGGTTTTTAGGATTCGTTGGGGTTTCTTCTGTAATAGGCATTGCTTTTGGTTCGCCATAAGTGGCCGCTGTGGAAGAAAAAACAATATGTTTCACTCCGAATTCTTGCATGACTTCCAAGGCAATTTGAGTGCCGTGAACATTGTTATTGAAATACATTAACGGTTTCTCCACGGATTCTCCTACTAAAGAATTGGCCGCAAAGTGCAACACCCCTTCAATTGATTCTTTTTCAAAGACACTACGTAAAAAAGCTTTATCACGAATATCGCCTTCATAGAAAGTCGCTTGTTCATGAACTGCTGAACGATGCCCTGTTAATAAATTATCAACAACCACAACGGTATAGCCTTTTGAAATTAATTGATCGACGGCATGTGAGCCGATGTAGCCTGCGCCACCTAATACTAAAATAGACATAAATACGCTCCCTTTTCTCTCTAATTTCTTTTTCTATTGTACCATTAAATAAGGTTTACTTCTGAATTATTTCATTTTGTAAACAGGATTTAATTTGGCCATTTCTCCTTATTCATTTTTCCTATAAAAATACAGAAAAGACTTGGTAAATTTTAACAAATCTCTAAATTAGTCGTAGAGTTTATGAAAAATCATTGTAACTATTGGATTTTTTTGCTTTTTTCCGTCATAATAGAAACAAATACAATTTGAAAGAAGGAATGAACGATGAAAAAATTTGTATCAGGTATGTTAGTCGGTACTGCTATCACAGTTGCTGCTTTAGCCAGTGTGGCTACAACTATTAAAAAAACAGTCATTGATCCAATTGAAGAAAAAGAAGATATGATTGAAGAAAACCGTAAAAAAGCGATGCGTAAACGTATTGCACGTTAAAAAATAGCTGTGACGTTGAGATAAAAAATCTAACGCCAAGAAATCAACAGGAGCGCTTCTGGCTCTGTTGATTCTCTTAAGCATAACAAGTGGTCATCCATCGCTTTGATGGATGACCACTTGTTATGCTTTCTTTTTTACCAAAGGAGCTGACTATTTTTCTTAACTATTAAAAATAGTAGCAGCAATCCGATCCATATCGCGCATATTCCAAGGATCCACACCAGGACGAGCTGCAGCGGCTGTTAACCAATGAATCCCTTCTGTTGGAATACCACAACTAAAAAGGCCTGTCGCCACCTGTCCATCTTTTGTGATGACTTGATTCGTGGCAGGCACAATCAAGAGTGCACCTGTTTTGACTATTTGACCATCGGCTAATGCTAGTTGATGGAGCGTAGCTAGCTTATCGGCTAATAACTGCCTTGTTAAAGGATTCAAACTTTTTTCATTATTGACTTTGGGAATGCGTGCTTCAATTAAAAAGTGACTATTATACCGATTTTCCGGAAACAAATTAGCATAAGTAATAAATTGACCCGCTTTCATTTCGACACGCATTTCTGGCCCCAGAATCGTGACTAATCCCAGTTCAACTAACGCCTGTAGCTCTTCTGTTCTTTCAACAGAAGGTCCCACCGACAAAAAGGTATTCAACGGGGTAAACCAGTGCCACAACCACTTCTGACTCTCGTCATTCGTTAATAACCCTTCATCCAAAACAAAGCGAATCTGATCTCTTAAATCTTTTAAACTGTCTAAAGCAGTGGTCAAAGGACCGCTAAGATTGCCTTTCTCTGCTTCTTGAATATCCCATTTTAAATACTCTAGTAAAAACGAACGAAAACTTTCATGAGTGGTTTTCTTTGTTTCAGGATGTTCTAACGCTTGCCAATCAAACCAATCTTGTTTTTCAAAGTGGGCTAAGCTTTCCGGCGCTCCCTTGGTTTGAATAAACAGCTGTTGAAAGGCCTCTTTAGAAAGATGCGGATATTTTTCTTCGATTAAGCAGGTGTAATACACATATTCCACTTCTTTTTTTAAATACCCAAAAAACTCTGCGCCTGTAACCTGTCCTTTTTTACGACATTCAGCTAAATACGTTTCGGTTAAAAAAACAGGCTGATAGGTTTCCCCGTAACCTTTTTGATTAATCCCTCGAGGATGAGAAGGAAAACCGCGACCAGAACCAGCAATAATAATAGGCTCTCTTCCAGAAGGTTCATAACGTAAGCGGCCATTTTGACGATAAAAAACACCCCCGCGGCCAATCGTCAAGGCAGATAAATAGTCAAAAAATGCCAAACCTAAGCCTTTTAACACAACGGGTTGTTTTGCAGGTATATTGGCAAGTGCCAATAAAGCATCCGCCGCATTTTTAGGAGAAGAATAAAACAAACGATGCTCCTTGGCGTAGTCCGCCAGCTCTTGTTCAACAGTCGTTAATTCATTTTCTTGGTGACCCAAAGCTAAAATTACTTTGTCTGCCGTAAACTCAATGGATTGAGTATACACATAATAGTTATCCTCTCCTGCCCGCACAGCAGTTACTGGCTCTTTAAAAAACGTCAGCGATGTTTGTTCGTTACACCGCGTGGCTAAATACGTATAAAACCATTTTTGGTACATGCCATAAAAAGCCCTCGAGCAGTGATCATTCGGTCCAAGGCGATGACATTCTTTCAACAACTCAAGATAATTATAGGGTTGTTGCTGTTGAATGTACTGCGCAGCTTCTGTTTGGGTCCATTCATAGAGAGTGGGGCCCTTGACAATTGGTCCTTCGCCACTAAAAGATTCATCTGTAAATAAAGTGACTTGACTAATCACGGTGTTCATTAATAAATAATTAGGTTGCTCTGCTCGCCAAATTTTCCCACCTGGACCGTATGGATCAAACAACGTGAGCTGAACATTTATTTCCGTTTTACGAGCCCATTCAATGACTCGTTCTGCAGCTGATAAGCCTCTGGGTCCAGCACCTACAATTGCAATTTTCATCCAATCACCTACTCTATTTTTCTAATAATTCTTTTAAGACAACCGCTTGATTATGCACTGTATCTTTCGCCCCATAGACCAGCGTGACTACTGGCTGATTTTTTACAATCGTCTGTAACTGCTTAAACGCTGTGGCAGTTGGCTCATGTTTCAATTCTTCTTGGTATTTTTGTTTAAACTCGGGATATTTATTTGCTTCATGATTAAACCATTTCCGTAGCTCTGTACTTGGGGCCACTTCTTTGAGCCATTCATCTAACTTTTCAGATTCCTTGGATTTTCCTCGTGGCCAAATACGGTCAACTAAAACACGGTAGCCATCTTGCTCTGTCGGTGCTTCATATGCTCGCTTGATTTGAATCATCTGCCTTCACCTCTTCTCTTTATTGTAGCTCAAAAAGTGAGGACTGACAAAAAGCAACATCTCTATTAAGCTTTCCTATACAAAAAGAGTTGGTCTCAATGAAGACCAACTCTTTTTGTTATTAACTATTTCTCTTTTTCACTTTCCCAGTCCAGCCATCATAGCCGCCTTTTAAAATATAAATATCAGTATAGCCATTTTTGCGTAATAAATTAGCTGCTCGGATACTTAAAGCTTTCTTCTGATCATAAAGATAAACAGGTTGATCCTTACGAAGAGAACCAATTGTTGTTTTTAACATGCTGTATGGCATGCTGCGCGCCCCTAAAATATGCCCAGCATCAAATGTATCTTTCTCACGAACGTCAATCACTTGTGCTTTACGCATTGTTTCTTTAAATTCTTCTTCCGTCAGCATTTTTGCTGAACGTTTCACCATAATTTTCAAATATAATTCATTGAATACCATCGCTAGTACAATAACTAGCAAAATGCCATTGATTACCCATAAAATACTCATTCTAAAAAGCCCTCTCTATTTCTCTTTTGAAAATTGTAATGCTAGTGAAGCGGCACCAATGACGCCGGCCTCATTACCTAGCTCTGCTAATTTGATTTTTGTACTATTTCGAACTTGTGGGAAAGTAAATTCTTGGAAATATTTTTCGACACGACTACGTAAAAATTCTCCTGCTGCAGAAACACCTCCACCGATAACCACGCTATCTGGATTTAACGTGTTACCTAAGTTTCCTGTGGCTAAGCCTAAATAGAAACAAACACGATCCACAACCATTAAAGCAAAATGATCGCCTTTTTCAGCAAATTCAAAAACATCTTTACTCGAAACATCTTGTCCATCATCAATCGCTTGTTTCAGTTCAGAGTCACCTGCAAATTCTTCTGATAAATGACGTGCAACACGAACGACACCAGTGGCACTAGAAACAGTTTCTAAACAGCCACGTTTCCCACAGGTACAGTCAAAGCCGTTAGGATCAACCGTCACATGCCCAACTTCACCAGCACAGCCAGCAACACCGTGGAGCAATTCTCCCGCTGCAACAATGCCTCCGCCGACACCTGTTCCTAAAGTAATAAAAATCACGTCGGGATTGTTTTCCCCCGCGCCTTTCCAACGCTCACCTAAAGCGGCAACATTGGCATCATTATCTAAGGCAAACGGAATTCCTAAAGCAGATTCGATTTGTTCTTTGACAGGCTGTACAGTCGTCCAGTTTAAATTATAGGCACCTACAACAGTTCCTTTTTCAATGTCGACACTTCCTGGTGTTCCCATACCAATTCCCACAAAATCTTCTTTTTTCATATTATAAAGATCTATACGGTGACGAATACTTTCAATAATTGATGGCACAATATGCTTGCCATCTTCTAAAATATTCGTTTCAATACTCCATTTTTGTTGAACAACGCCATCGGTTGTTAAAATAGCAAATTTGATGGTCGTTCCACCTAAATCAATCCCAATAATCTTCTTATCCATTTAGTCGATTCCTTTCTGCTTCCCTCTAGATTCTTCTATTCGATGCTCTCTTTGCAAAATATGCCGGGCCTGTAAATACGTATCTCGGTCTACCAATTGACCTTCATACAATTTTTTTAATTCAATCATCATTAACTCAATATCATAAATCCGTGCACCGACATAAATATACATCCCAAACTGTTTAAAAAGTTGTTGTACATCATATAACGTTTCCATACGAAAACACTTCCTTATTATACAGGTAAACCGTATTTTTTAAAACCCAATAACAGACAAATTACGACAAGAAAAATAAAAATTAACGTGGCCATAATTCGCTCGTGCTTATTAAATGCTTCTTCACGATTTGGAACAGCAAAAGCCGTCGCGACTAATAGTCCACCAATTAGACCGCCAACATGACCCATCATATCTACAGAGCTACTAAACAAGTTAAATAACAAATTAATCACAATAAACATTGAATAGCGTTGCACCATATACATAATCGCTGGATTGTCTCTAAAATGGCGTCCTAAAATAACAAATGCGCCGAACAAACCAAAAAGCGCTGTACTAGCGCCCGCTGAGACACTGTTGGGTGTCCCAAAGGCAAAACTGGCGATATTTCCAGCAATCCCACTCAATAAATAAATTCCCAAATAGCGCCAATGCCCATAAATTGCCTCAACCTGTGCGCCGATATAATAAAGAGTAACCATATTCAAAATAATATGCATAAACCCAATGTGAAGAAACATTGGCGTGATAAACCGCCAGTATTCATGATTTTGAGCTACCAGTGGACGAACCATTGCCCCCCAATTAACTAAGTTTAAAATATTTTCTGATCCTCCAGTTAATTCCAATCCAAGGAAAACAATGATTGAAATACCTAAAAGGGCATACGTAATGAACGGCTGATTTTTTAGCCGTTTCAATTTCATTTCTGTTTGATAATTCATTCCATTCCTCCTATTGTATAAATAATTGTTCGATTGGCTGATCAAACGCTTCTGGTTGCCATTGCTCATGGAGTTGTTCACTAAAAACTAAACTACATGAATGGCCCGAAAAATGTTCCAAATAACGATCATAAAAACCACCGCCGAAGCCTATTCGATAGCCAGCACGATTGAAAACAATCCCTGGCACAATCAATAAATCAATTGCTGTAGCTGTTATTTCTGCCGCTGTTAACGGAGGTTCTTCCACGCCAAATGCACTGGTGTCATAAACCGTCTCTGGAAAGACTTGATAAAAGTGCATTTTGCCTCCTTTAAATGTTCGCGGCACCGCCACTTGCTTGCCCTCTTGCATGGCCCGTTCGAAAATTGGCTGTGTTGATAATTCTAGCGGTAACGACCGAATCATTCCGATTGTTTGTGCTTGTTGCCATTGCTGACTAGCAAACAACTGTTCATAGAGACTTGATTCTTTATGTTGTTTAATTTCTGGATGTTGTTTTAGCCATTCCAGGGCAGTTAAGCCCACTTTTCTCAACTTATTTTTCTCCATGTACACCTTCAACCCCTTTTCTGTTAAGTTTATAGAAAGTGTTCTTAAAAAACAAGCTGATTCCCCTTTTCTCTTTGAAAAATCCCGTTATTTTTCTAACGTTTTTGACGCTTCTTTAAAAAAGTCAACAACCAAATCCATTGTTTCTCCTTTCACTAAATGCCGCTCACCGATTTCCGTTATAAATTGCGTATTTCTCGCATACGTTTTCCCAGACACTAATTGTTCAAAATCAGCCATGTCTTCATAGGGAATTTTTTCATCTTCCGTTCCATGCCAAAACAGCATCGGTCGTTCTTGTAGTCTTTCTGGCGTTTGTGATAAATCGTATTGATGTACCCAACTTAGCAACAGTGGCAAGTCTTTAGGTACAAAAATAGCAAATTCTTTCGCCCGTTGAATCACTCGCTGAATATAGCGCGCCGGATAGGGTGTTCCCATTAAGCAAGCGGCAGCTTGAATCTCAGGATGTTGGGTCATAAGAGCGCTGGTAGTAATACCGCCCATGGATACACCACCCACGCCAATCCAATTTTCTTTAATCAACCCTAATTTATGAAAATGATGGATAATTACTGGAAATTCAATCAAATTATATTGAATGCTACTCCAAAATGTAATCGATGGAATCGTGGAAATAGGTCCTGTTTTTCTTTCTCCATGGTTCATGGCATCTGGTAAAATGACCCGAAACCCCTCGTGTGCTAATTTTCTTGCTTGTGTTAAAGATAATTCTTTAGCTGATTGCCAACCATGATAGTAAACAATTAAAGGTAATGCTTCGTTTTTTTGCTCTTCTGTTGTCACTTCTAATGCTGGAATTTTTGCTATGTAGCGATGTCTAATACTGATTTTCATTCATGATTCCTCCATTATAAAATATCTTCTCTTATTTTACCGTTTTTTGATAAAACCTGCTCTTTATATGATTTATCAAAAAATCACAAAATATGCGAATTCGCATTTTCCTATTTTATTACTTTCCGTTATAATCATTTTATTAAATACAAAGGGGTGTTTTTATGGTTAAAATTGAGGAAAAAGGCAAAGTAACATTTGGACAAGCTTTTAAAGATTATTTTCGTGGATATGTTGATTTTAAAGGTCGGACCACACGTGCTGGTTATTGGTGGATGACATTGGTATTAAGCATTTTAGCACTTATTTTTTATATTGCCATTGTCGGCAAAGCTGTGTCAGCAATTTTAGCAGCTGAATATTTTGAAACCTATGATTTTGGAAACTTATTACCGTTAATGCTTTTTGCACTTGTTTTATGGTTAGCTTTATTATTACCAACGTGGGCAATGTGTGTACGTCGTTATCGTGATGCTGGGATGACAGGTTGGGGCGTGCTTGTTTTATATCTACTTTCTATTGCCTGTAGCTATACACAAGTTTTCTCTGTTATGTCAACACTGAAATATGATGTTCAAACAGATACTGTGATAACAGGTGGCAGTCCCGTCTTCTTATTTTTCACTCTTGTGATTAGTCTGTTTTTCTTCTTACTAACAGTCTTACCGACAGATAAACTAACAACAACTAGCCAAAATAGCGTCTTACGCTTCTTCTTCCGTTACAAAGAAGTGAAGTAAGGAAAAGTTTTAAGCCTTTCTTTTAAAAGAAGGGCTTTTTTCTTATTTTAAAATCTTTATGATAAAATAAGAACTAGTCTAGCTAAAAAATGGAAGGAGAAAATATGGCTACTTTTAAACGGATTCTGAATCTAGAAAATTATATTTTTACTTTTTTTATTTTATTTGTCTTTTACGGCGCAATTAACTCTCCCTATTCTCTGGTAAAAATTCTTTGGGAAAAGCCTAAGCACTTGCTTGTTTTACTTCCTCTATTAATTATTCTATTGTTGATTATTTATAAAAACAAAAAATTTCTTTACACTAAGATTCAAGCGCTCTGGCACTTAATAAAAACCCATGATCGTGTGGTTATTATTGGTAGTTTGATCAGTTTATTTTTACTGCAACTTTTACTCCTGACGCAGATTACTGTGCCGATTGGCTGGGATGTTTTTGACAACTTTCATAGTATTACCACTGAAAATAGGGATTATTCAAAAATCGTACTTTCTTTAAACCCCAATAACGAATTTTTCTTTTTCATGATGTATTACCTGAATAAATTTTTGCGTTTCATTGATGTAACAGGGAGCTGGAGCAATACTTGGTTTAGTTGGCAAGTGGTTAATTGCTTGTTTATTAATAGCAGTTTATTTCTCTTTTATCATGCCTCTAAACGTGTCTTTAATCCATTAACGGCCTTCGTTGCTTACAGTTTATTTTTTCTTTCTTTCGGATTGTCTCCATGGTTACTCACGCCTTATACAGATACGGCCGTCTTATTGTTCATCAACCTAGTCTTTTTTGCATATAGCCTTTTTGAGCAAGTTTCCCCTCCCTTCGTAAAATATTGTTTATTACTGTTTATTGGAATTGGCCTAGCTTGGTGTTTTTTAATGAAGCCTTCGTCTATTATCTTTTTTATTGCATTTAGTTGTATCAAAGTGCTGCAACTTCTTTTAGTAAATCGGAACAAACAGTCTATCGTAAAATTAACCGTGGTTGCTCTCTTTTTACTGACTGGTTTCGCCAGCGCATATTATAGTTTTCAATTTTTTGTGGAAAAACAAACGATTACGGAAATCGATAAAGAACAAGCCAAACCTTGGACACTTTTTGTAATGATGGGTTTGACTGGAACTGGCGGTTACAATGATGCAGATACACAAGCAGTAAATCAGTTGCCTACACAAGAAGCCAAAAAAGCTTATACCATAAAAATGATTCAAGACCGTTTAAAAAATAAAGGATTCTTCGGTTATCTCCGTTTTCTGGCTCAAAAAAATCGTCATAATACTGCCAATGGTGATTTTGACTGGGGTTGGGATGGCGGTGATTTAATCCCAGAAACACCTTCTAAAAATCGTTGGCAAGAACACTTGCGGTCACTGTATTATCCGCAAAATCAAAAAAGTAACTATCTACGAATTTATATGCATTTTTTCTATTTACTCACATTACTAGGTCTATTGTTCAGTATCCCTCTAAAAGATTCAAAAAATAACTACGCGATTTTAAAATTAGCTTTCATTGGAGCTATTCTGTATTTATTGCTCTTTGAAGGCGGCCGCTCTCGCTATTTAATCCAGTTTATGCCGTTTTGGTACTTGTTATCAGCGAGTGGTTGGCTGGGGTTGAGAGAGATTCGAAGATACAAAAAAATAGTAAAATAGAAAAGAGGATTGAGTTAAAAATGAAAAAAAGTTTACTGGGGTTGATTGTTTTTTTATCCTTACTGACCCTCACTTCTTGCAGAAATAAAGTGACCACAAAAGAGCTAATGGCAAACGAGTGGGCCGTAAACTCCAACGTTGATGAAGTAGTAATGATTGTATCATTCAGCGAAGATACCGCTACTTTCAAAATCAATACAGATGAACACACATCAACTGCAAAAAATGAGTTGGAAAAAGCAGGTGAAGAATTAGGTAAACAAATTGCAAATAAAATAGAATACAAAGTCAAATACCATCTAAAAAACAATCAAATTCGTTGGGAAAATGAAGGAAAAGAAGTAGCTTACAAGATAAAAAAAGAAAAGCAAAATCTACTTTTCACTCCTACTAAGACAAACAATTCTGATAACCAAACAAAACTAGTTTTGAAACCTTACACAAAGAAAAGTATTGATTCTTCCACTCAAAAAGATAAAACGGAAGAAACCAGCTCTAATTATCAAAACGTCTCATCTGAAACAAACCAATCTACCTCTTCATCTACTACTAAAGAACCGCTACCACAAGTTAGCTTAGCTGATTTTATAGGCGGGTGGGGTATTCCTCAAAGTGATAACTTATTTTTTATAAATGCTGACGGAACACTCACTAGCATAACTCAATCGAATGTTCCTCTTCAAAATGTAAGTTTTTCTGTGGATGAGAATGGTAATCAAACAATGACGTTTCTTTTGAATAATACGCCCCGAACAGTAACGAAAAATAATGATGGTACTTTAACTGTTAATGGACAAATATACACTTATCTAGGTAATATTACGTTGGAACAATTAATTGAAAGAAATAATCAAACTCAACAAGTTTTTGAACAATCTGAACAGCAACCACCACAAAACTCTGATTCTAGTGAACAAATACAAAATTCTAAATCAGACCAACCTATATACGATACGGTACGAAGTGGTGAAGGTGGGCGACAGTTAGCCGAAAGAAATGGTTTAACCTTAGAAGAATTATTAGCGTTAAATCCAGGCATTGAAACTTCTGTTTTTTATCCTGGTCAGTCATTACGAATTAAATAGAAATTTAGGTATACTAATAGATAATAGTCTATGAAAGTAGAACTGGACCATCTACAATTTACTTTGGGATACCAGTTGATGGCAATAGTTTTGACGAAGTGGAACTAGACCTTGTACCTACTGGCTCAGCAAAAATTGCGACATTTGATATAGCAGTTGGGCATTGATTAACAGCATGCATATAATTTGATAATATGGAATATAAACAAAAATGTCTAAGGAGCCTAACATTCTTTCAAGAAAGAATGTTAGGCTCCTTTTATTCAGACAATTTCAGCCACTCTTTGCGATTGCAATAGGACATAGTTTTTACAAAGACAAAATGATAAAGCAAACCGTAAGCTAGCCCCAACATATTTAACAAAATTCTTAAGTAAAGACTTGTTTCTAGCCCAAATATCATAGAAGCTGCCATGATAGCACCAACACAATTAAAAATCGTTTTACTTTTATAAGATGTGCATAAGCCTAAACAAAGTCCTCCTAAAATACCAAGTAGGTTCGTTGGTATATAAAATAACAAGATAGCCGATACTAGAGAACCAATAACGACCCCTATTATTCGTTCTTTTGCTCGTTCAGACAATTTAAACGTATCATACCCAGAAAATAATGACGAACTAGCAAATGTTGCCCACATAAAGCGGTCAATCTGAAGGTGCGTTCCTATAAAAAGTAATAAGCTAATGCCTAAAGCGTAATAACCAAACCAAATATTTCTTTGATTAAAAAAACCATTTTCTGTAACCATCTGTATAAAAGTAATCTCTTGATCCAATTTTTTATGTTTCACATGATAAACAAAAGCTAAAAGTAGATAAGCAAACACTAATACAAAGAAAGTTTGTTCTAATTGCTGAAACGATTGATAGTGAACCGTGCCAACTAAATATAAGTAGGAGAACGTATACAAGCCAGGATTACCCATTTTAGGGTTTTTACCAGTTAAGAAAAACAATGCCAGCAAGCAGATAAAATGAAGACCCCATTGTAAAAATGATACAGAAATCAGTGAAATTAGTGGACTAACACCTAGAATTGTTAACACGATTCCTAAACTAAGCAAGGCCTGTTTTTCCCTGTAGCCATATGAGACGAAACGGATACTCAACAGCAAACAAAATAATACAATTGAAAAAGGCGCTACAGCTTTTCCAAAGAAAAAAGTAATCGTCGACACCCATAAAATCGCAAACGAAACTAATAAAATATCTCTTATTAACAAGGCGCGCCAAAAATATCTCCGCTGTTTTTTAGTGTCCGCTTGATGAATTTTTTGTTTTAAAATAAATGGATCTAACTGCAATAATTGATAAAAAGTCACCTAAAATCATCTCCTAAAAATCGACTCTTCTCAATTCATTATTCCAACTTTTCCTTCTATGAAATCAGAAGAAAAGTAGTTGTGACGAACATTTTACTACAACTTTTTTTCTGAATCAATACATGCTTTATTTCTTAATTCAATACCTCTCCCGATACGATTTGCTTACTTCATAAAAAATAAGCCTAGAAAAAATCAAAACGATTAATTCTAGACTCAAAATTAAATAACTGTTGAACAAAAGCTAGCGCTTTTTTACATACGTATATTTTTATACAAATATAGCTAAAAAATATTTTTTATACCAAAAAAATATTGATAATAAACATAGAGTATGATTTAATTATAATATAATAAAAAGGAGGTTTTTTTATGAAAAAAAAGTTTAAAGTTGTTGTTGTTATTGGTTTGTTGTATGCTAGCTTATCATCTTTTGCTTCTAACGTTAATGCAGTTGCTATCGGTGGAACAGAAAACTTCAAGGTTAATGAAATCGATAATAAAAAAGCGTTAGAGTTTGTTGAAAATACTAGTGACTTAAAAAGTTCTCCCGTACCTATTAAAAATTTGACTACTCAACAGCCCGTCTCATCATCTACTATTTTATTACGAGCTACTAAAAAGTTATATACCTCACAAGATAATAGGCAATATCCAGCAATGTTTCGTATCAATTAC
The DNA here is from genome assembly GCF_051711925.1 of Enterococcus sp. DIV2385. NCBI lineage: Bacteria > Bacillati > Bacillota > Bacilli > Lactobacillales > Enterococcaceae > Enterococcus > Enterococcus sp. DIV2385. The sequence goes on from NZ_JBIONV010000001.1 coordinate 2,278,672, forward strand.
CTTGCCCCTGTAGGATTTAACTGGCACGAAAATGGTATACCTGCAGCTGCAGTAACTATTACTTCCAATCATAAGTATCTTTATTTTGTTAATGTTCAGGATACAGGTATAGGAGGTTATGGAACTGGAGGCTATTATTGGCGTTATTTCAAAACCAGCAATAAATACTATTGGTTGTCCGCTTGGAATTACAACCATTTAGTTTACGGTTAAAAATATCCATAGATAGAATAGGTCGAATCAATAATTTAAAACTTACCAAACAAAGTTGGACCAATAGTCTAACCTTGTTTGGTTGTTGATGCTTCTTTTTACTATGTTAATTTTCAAAAAAACTACATCAATAACTAAATTAGCAATTACTGATAACAAAAAAACAACCTAGAATCCTTGTTGGATAAGGATTCTAGGCTCTATCTAACTAAATTATTTAGTTTCACGGTGTAAAGTAACTTTTCTTTCACGTGGGCAATATTTTTGTTTTTCTAAACGATCAGGATTGTTACGTTTATTTTTATTTGTTAAGTAGTTACGTTCTTTACAAGAAGTACACTCTAAAGTGATGTTTACGCGCATGTTTTCCCCTCCTACTAATAATTGATCTTTCCAAGAGATTTCTTAGACTTAAATATCATACCATTTTTTTTGTCATTTGACTACCCTTTTGGGCAAATTTGTAAAGTAGAACTACTTTACAAATTTTATTTTTTGTACATCTCCATATACGCTTCTAAAACTTCTTTGGCAATCGTTTGGTTTGGTTTGGAAGCTTCATCATTTAAGTGTGGTAAAACAACACTAATTGCAATTTCAGGATTTTCGTACGGCGCATAAGCCACCAAGTTACTATTAACCGTTGTGTGAACAATTCCGTTAGCATCCTTTGCTTGCGTTTCGGCGGTCCCTGTTTTAGCAGCAATCGAAAACTTGTCTGATTTTAAACCCGGTGCCGTAGTAAATTTACTAGTTCCATTTACTACATTATAGAAACCTTGTTGAAGAATTCCTATCTGGTCTTCAGAAATATTCACCTTATTCAAAACTTTTGGTTCAATTTCTTTTAAAATTTTTCCTAAAGCTCCATTTTCATCATTGCCATAGATTCCTTCTACTACATGGGGTTGCACGCGGATGCCATTATTTGCGACAGTGGAAACGTACTGTGCTAATTGTAACGCGCTATAGGTATCATATTGTCCAAAAGATAGATCAAGAAGATTACCGCCTTGTGGCGCAGATGACGAATCCTTAAAGTCCTTGTTTTGAATTCCTGTTGTTTCTCCTGGTATATCAATTCCAGTTTTCGTTCCCATACCATATTCTGCAAAAGCTTTTCTTAATTCTTTAAAGACAGTGTCATCTCCTACTTCATAAGGGAAAATCATATTGGGATAATAATTCACACCCATCATTTTAAAGACTAATTTCATCATATAGGCATTCGAAGAATATTCTAACGCTTGTTCCGCAGTTAGTTGCATGGTTGTTCCGCCAGAAGCATTCCACCAAGAAGCTTTTGGATTACTACCTGCTAGTAAAATAGCTTCATCTGTTAAAACGTCATTGCCTTTAATGACGCCTGTTTCATAACCAGCTGTTAAAGTACCTGCTTTGACAACTGATCCAGGAACTTCAGAATTCAAAATAGGTGCTAAAGGATTAGGAGTAACTTCTCCAGTTGCTAAATCATGATGAAATCCGGACATCGCTAAAATAGCTCCTGTTTGAGGGTTCATAGCAACAACATACGCATTTTCTGAGTATGGTCCAATGGTTTTGACTATTTGTGAATAGTTTCGTTGTAAAATTTCATCAACTTTGTTTTGAAAATTTGAATCAATCGTTAATTTTAAGTTGGAGCCTTTTTCCCCTTTGGAAATTGGGGTTTGTGAAACAATCTTTCCGTTATTGTCTAAAACGACTTCTGATTTTGCTTTTTTACCTTGTAGAACGTCTTCATATTGTTTTTCTAAATAACTAGTTCCAACACGGTCATTTCGTGCATAGCCTTTTTTCAAATATTCATCGACTTCTTCGGCTGGCAATCCTTGTTTTTCAGTTGAAACGGTGCCCAACAGGCTACGTAATGCGCCACTTTGAGAATAATCACGCGTCCAATCAGTCCCTGTTGAAACACCAGATATTTCCGCTGTGTGTTCACCAATTGTCGCAATTTCACCTTCTGTTACCCCTTCATTCTTGATGAAGACCGTGTTCATTTGTGACGCTGCATTCATTCGTTTAAAAATCGTCACTGCTTGTAAGGTTCGGTCATCAAACGCAATTTCTTCAGGGGTGACTTTTTCAACGGCTTTGGCATATAATGTGCCTTCGTCCGTAATTTTGTTGCCTTTTTCATCTTCTTTATCTTGATCGGTTAAACGGGCTTGGGCTGCTTTTAAATTTTCAGGATTCGCTAACCAATAATCTTTTTTATCACGGTCCGTTAAGTTTGGATCAACTGGAACGTTAATAAGTTCGTTGACTTTATTCGCAATCGGTAAAATATCTTTTCCTTCAATATTTTTTCCTCGTGTGTAAGTGATTGCTAAATTGGCTTTGTTAGAAACCAAGACTTTTCCTTGTGAATCATAAATTTGTCCTCGAGGGGATGGTGTGGTGATTTGTAGTGAAGAATTGGCAGTAATTTTTTTGTTAAACTCTTCTCCTTCAACAATCTGTAAATACCCTAAACGGACAATTAATGAAACAAATAAAGTAAATATCACAAAAAATAATAAGTTCAATCGAAAAGGAATATGTGGCTTTCTACCTCGTTGACTCTTTGCTGCGGCATCTGTTTTTTTTATTTTATCTATAAATGAGTTTTTCTTCATACCTCTAGTCCCTTCACTAAAAAGTTTCGCATTCTCATTGTAACAAAAAATAGTCAAAAAATCAGGATTATTCCCAGCTCTAAGGAAATATTTAATTATTTTGTTGTTGAAAAAAGTCAAAAGGACTTCTGAATTCAGAAGTCCTTTTGACTTTTTCTCTTTTTTTAACGGCTGTAATTGTGAACTTCAGCAGCCATGCTGTCAATGAAAATTGATAAATCTTCGACAGACGTTTCTTTGCTTCCATAACGACGGACGTTCACCGTTGCGTCTTCCATTTCTTTGTCCCCGACCACTAATTGATAAGGTACTTTTTGTGTTTGAGAGGCCCGAATTTTGTAGCCCATTTTTTCGTTACGATCATCGACTTCAACACGTAAGCCTTGTGCTTGTAAACGTTCTTTGATTTCATAAGCATATTCAGAATGCGCTTCTACAGAAACTGGGATAATAGTTGCTTGAATTGGTGCTAACCAAGTAGGGAAAGCGCCTTTGTAAACTTCTGTTAAGTAAGCCACAAATCGTTCCATTGTTGAGACAATACCACGGTGGATAACAACTGGGCGATGTGTATTTTCACCATCTTCGCCAACATAAGTTAAGTCAAAACGTTCTGGTAATAAGAAGTCTAATTGGATGGTTGATAATGTTTCTTCCATTCCTAAAGCTGTTTTTACTTGAACATCTAACTTCGGACCGTAAAAGGCAGCTTCGCCTTCTGCTTCAAAGTAATCTAATTCTAATTCATCCATGGCAGCTTTTAACATCGCTTGCGCTTTTTCCCACATCGCATCATCATCAAAATATTTGTCTGTATTATTTGGATCACGATAGCTTAAGCGGAAACGATAATCCGTAATGTTAAAGTCAGCATAGACTGCCACCATTAACTCCAAAGTACGTTTAAATTCGTCTTTAATTTGGTCAGGACGAACAAAAGTATGGCCATCGTTTAAAGTCATTTCACGAACACGTTGTAACCCTGATAATGCACCAGATTTTTCATAGCGGTGCATCATCCCTAATTCAGCGATTCGAATTGGCAATTCGCGGTAACTATGAATGTCATTTTTATAAACCATCATATGGTGTGGACAATTCATTGGACGTAATACCAGCATTTCGCCATCGCCCATATCCATTGGTGGGAACATATCTTCATGGTAATGATCCCAGTGACCAGATGTTTTATATAATTCCACATCTGCCATAATTGGTGTATACACATGTTGGTAACCTAAGCTAATTTCTTTGTCCACAATATAACGTTCAATTGTACGACGAATGGTTGCGCCTTTTGGTAACCAGAAAGGTAACCCTGAACCAACTTCTTGTGAAACCATAAATAAATCTAATTCTTTTCCTAATTTACGGTGGTCACGTTCTTTGGCTTCCTCGCGCATTTTGATAAATTCTTTTAAATCTTTTTTATCGAAAAAGGCAGTGCCATAAATTCGTTGCATCATGTGATTGTCAGAGTTTCCGCGCCAATAAGCACCAGCTACTGAAAGTAATTTAAAGACTTGAATCCGTCCTGTTGAAGGGACGTGAACACCACGACATAAATCAACAAAATCGCCTTGATCATAGACAGTGATGATTTCATCTTCTGGTAAATCTGTAATTAATTCAACTTTGTAAGGATCATCAGCAAATAATTCTAACGCTTCTGCACGTGAGATTTCTTTACGAACGATTGGGTTATTTTCCTTCACAATTTTCATCATTTCGGCTTCAATTGCAGGTAAATCTTCCGCTGTCACAGGGGATTCCCCATTATCTGTATCATAGTAGAACCCAGAATCAATCGCAGGACCTACGCCAAATTTAATGTTAGGGAAAAGACGACGTAAGGCATTAGCCATTAAATGAGCTGATGAATGACGTAAAATTCCTAAAGCATCTTTATGATCAGGTGTCACGATTTCAAGCGAACCATCTTCTACGATAGGACGATCTAAATCGATTAAAACACCATTGAATTTACCAGCTAAAGCTTTTTTGGCTAAACTGTTGCTAATACTTTTAGCAACATCAAATGTTGTAACCCCAGAATCAAACGGTTTAACAGCGCCATCTGGAAAAGTAATGTGAATAGACATAATAAAATTCTCTCCTTTTAATTTTTTTGATTTGAAGCGTTTCATTGTGTTCCTGTTTTTCACAATGAAACGAAACAGCCACCTGTTCCCCTTGTTAAAAAACAAAAAGTCCTAGTATTCTAACGAATACTAGGACGAAAATATCGTGGTTCCACCTAATTTTGAACACAAATAATCAGTGTTCCTCTAGCGTGTTAACGGTGCGACCGCCTTTGTTTCAACAAAGGTTTCGAAAGTGGTCATCCCTTGTGCCAATCTGGAAAATTTTCAGCCAAGATTTTCCTCTCTAATAGATCGCGGGCAAGTTCAGTTGTCTTTCTCATCAATCATTTATGCACTTATTTAACCACTTATTTTCAGAAAAAGCAAGTGATTCAACAGAAATTCTCTGAAAACTTATTTTTTCCATTCGCCGCCTTGTGCATAGCGGTCTTTTTTCAATTCATTGACAATCACATGGATATTCTCTTTTGGTGCACCAGCGTTTTTTGACACAGCTTCTGTAATATCTTTGACCATATTAGTTAACTGTTCTTCTGTGCGGCCTTCAATTAATTCTACATGTACAAATGGCATCTTCGTTCCCCCAATTTAAATTGCTTGTTCTGTTTGTATCATAGAGCGGGTTATGGACGCTTGTCAATAAAAAATTGGAGACGTCAGTCGTTACGGTTGACGTCTCCAATTTTTATTTTTCAGATACATAGTTGGACCAAAGTGCGGTCTTGCCTAATATCTCTTTTTATACTTCTTCGCCGTAATCTACAGGTTTATCAAATTCACCTGGTGCATCATCATAGATATGTCCGTAAATAATTACCGGCATTCCGTCATAGGATACATCAAAGATTTTTGAAACTTCTGTTCCTGGCGTATTGATACAGCCATTACTACCAGCATCGGTTTTAAAGGCTTCTTTATCGCCATACTTATCCAATTTATGGTCAGAGTCATGAATCCCAATTTGTGTGACAACGCCCCCTTGACTTAATAACGGCATCCAATATTTTACTGGCACACTGTATCGAGAACCATCGAGCATTTGACCTTCTAAATTCACATCGGTTGTCCGATATAAAATTGTATGGAATCCTGGTACTGTTGCAGTTCCTTTGTTATATCTGCCAGTAATGACATCTGTGGTGACTATTTTTTTGCCATCAATGAAACAATACATTTTTTGATCTTTTAAATCAATTTCAATGTAATTATTGGCAATTTTACTATTTTCTTTGGTATCGCCAACCAACGGAGCAGTGATTGCATTCGTTTGTTCTTGGCTATTCAGCGCGTTTACTAGTAGTTCTTGCGTTTTGGCCCCATCAATCGACCAGCCATAACTTCCGTTGTTTTTAAAACGACGTGTCGTACCGTGAACATCTGTAAATAAAACTGGTTGATTAGCAGAACCATATGTTGTTTCTAATTGTGTCACCCAAGTAGTTAGTTTTTCTTTGTTGATTGTGCCATCATCATTCAGCACGTTTTGAATTTGTGTTTTATCAAAGGCTACTTTTTCACCATTAATATCAACTGTAATTGTTTTATTTAACTTGTTATTGAGCGTTGTCAATGTTGCCTTTAACGTTTGATCCTCTTTTGTAATTTCAGGGGCTTTATAAAAATCTTTGGCATTGTATTGATAGTTGCCTTTTCCCGCTTCAACATCCGCAATAATCTGCTGATTTAAGCGCTGTGTGTCCACTACTGTGCCTTGTTCTTCGGGAACAATTTCAAAAGTGCCATTGCCTCGACGGATACTCGCATTTTTGCTTGGTTTCCCCTCTGGAAAACTTAAAGTCGCTAATTTAGCTTCTAGTTCTTTTTTGAATGCCTCATTTAACGGTAGCTTCACCTTGCTACTGTGTAAATGGTCTTTTAAAAATTTTTGATCCAATTGGTATTTTTTAGGAAGTTGAATTTTTTCTTCTTTTGTCCCCGTTTGAACCACAACTTCTTCGGTTTGATTAACTTGCGCTAATTTTTCTTCTGCAGCATTTACATTTAACCAGCCTACAGAAACTCCATTTACTTTTGTAGTTGGTAAAAAGTGACTTTGAAAATAAACATAGCTGCCCCCAGCAACCAGAGCTAGTCCAACCAAAGAAGTAATAATTACTTTCTTTTTATTATTTTTTCCTGATTTTTGACGACGTGTATTACGCATTTGCATTTCTTCTTTTTTCATTTGTTCATCCTTTATATCAATAATTTTAGGTTTATTTTTTAGAGTCTAGGCAACAAACAACTGCGGTGATCTACAATCAAAAAAGGGTCCCTTTCTCTCGCAGATTAATTTTTTCAATTATACACTATTTTTACGTTGTTTTCAGCTTATTTTCCTTGTAAATCCTTTAATCTTAAAGAATTTGTATACTCTGTGACTTTTTTTGCTTCTTGTAAATGATACGTAAACTGGGCCATTTTAGCAAAATCCTGAGCGACGACGTCAAAAAAGGCTTGTGTCTTTATTAAGCTGTTCCAACAAGCTTCTTTACTAGAAAAATCCAGCAACGATGCTAATTGATCCATCGTGTCAGGAGTGACATAATTTTTCAGATACTTAAATTGTTTCCCAACAGAAATTGGCTCCGGTTCCTGCCAAGCCGCTTGCCAAGAAAGCAAGCGCAACAGTTCCTGCTGACAATATTCATAGAGATGTGTGACAGCGTAAAATAGTTCATTCCGACAAAGCCCCTTAACTACATACGTACTAACCCACCAAAATTCATTGCAACAATCGTTAAATTGCTGCTGATTCGGAACTGTTACTGTATAATTTTTGTCAGATGCTACAGGTAAAGGCGGCAAACTTTCATCTTTGTCTAACAAGATAATTGCTAAAGAATCTCCTTCATGCCAATTATCTTTTTCTGCGAGAGGACACAACGTTAAATCGATACGTTGGCCATCTTCAAATAACATTAAAAATGTTTCCCGCGTCTTCGGTTCTGTGGGAAATAAGGTCATTTCCTTGGGACGTTGCATAATTAATGGTTGACCAAATTTTGCTGTCCACGTTGCTGTTTCAAAAAACTCAGCACATGGTTCTACAATATAAACAATATCGAAATCTTGAAAACTATCTTTTGGCGCTTTCACATTCGTGCGAGAACCCACCATTCCCACGGCTCGAATGTGTTCTTCTTGTTTTGCTACATCCATAATAAGTTGAAACATTTCTTCTTCTGTACGCATTCACTCGCTCCCTCTCTTCAAAAGTTTCTATTAAAACATAGATTTTTTTATAAGTCTTTTGTTTTCTATCGCTTTTTCTATGGTACTTCGTATACACTAACATTACAAGGAGGGATGTTTCATGCATTGGTTAAAAATAACAAGTTTATCCATTGTCAGTTTTGGCTTTTGTATTCTTTTGATTTTAGGTCTACTTATTTTTACTGGCAAAAATACGCAACCCACCGATAAACCAGATGCTATTTTAATTTTAGGGGCCCGTGTTTTAGGAACGTCTAAAGAAACCGCACTGCCCAGCCGTGTTTTGCAAGCTCGGTTAGATGTGGCTATCCCCTATATTAAACAACACCCCGAGACACCCGTTATTGTTAGCGGAGGGCAAGGAGCAGATGAGCCGGCTACGGAAGCCGCGGTTATGAAACAATACTTGCTAAATAAAGGTGTTCCAGAAAAACAGATTCTCTTAGAAAATCGTGCCACACGCACCAAAGAAAATATTGTCAATTCACAAAAACTCCTTTCTTTTAAACGGCTAGTGATTGTTACTAGTGACTTTCACATGTACCGCTCGCAACTTTTAGCCAAGCGAGTAGGCATCTCAAATGTTTCAGGCATCACTGCGGCTTCTTCTTTTCCAAAAGATATCAAAAATTTTGGCCGAGAGCTGCTTTCTTTAGGCTATGCCTTACTCTTTGATTGGTAAAAGAGCGTCCTTCGCAAGACCATTTTGCGAAGGACGCTTTTATATTCTGTGGATTTGCTCACTTTTGTTCTCTTCTTCTTGTGTTTAAATTATAAAAATGATAACATATCTTTGTTAGCGCTTACAAACAATATTTATTTTATAGGAGGAGAAAGTTATGGGGCATCAATTGAGCACTCATTTTTTTAACAAGAAAACAGGGATTATTTCAACTTTTTTAAGTTTGATACTTTTAGTCGGTGGGTTACTGTTTGCACTACCTGCATTTGAAGTACAAGCAGCATCAACTGTTACACCTAAAACAGTCATGTATGTAGAAGTAAATAACCACGATTTTAACAATGTGGGAAAATATACTTTAGCTGGAACCAATCAACCTGCTTTTGATATGGGGATTATTTTTGCAGCCAATATTAATTATGATACGGTCAATAAAAAACCTTACTTATATCTAAATGAACGGGTCCAGCAAACTTTAAACGAAGCTGAAACACAAATTCGTCCAGTTCAAGCACGCGGCACTAAAGTCCTATTGTCTATTTTAGGCAACCATGAAGGCGCTGGCTTTGCTAACTTCCCAACTTACGAAAGTGCGGATGCCTTTGCAGCTCAATTAGAACAAGTCGTTAATACGTATCATTTAGATGGTATTGATTTTGATGATGAGTATGCTGAATACGGAAAAAATGGGACGCCTCAACCAAATAATTCTTCGTTCATTTGGTTACTTCAAGCCTTAAGAAATCGCTTAGGTAATGATAAATTAATTACTTTTTATAATATCGGACCAGCGGCTGCGAACTCTTCAGCTAATCCTCAAATGAGTTCTTTAATTGATTATGCTTGGAATCCTTATTATAGTACTTGGAATCCACCACAAATTGCGGGGATGCCTGCTTCTCGTTTAGGTGCTTCTGCCGTTGAAGTTGGTGTCAATCAAAATCTAGCTGCGCAATATGCTAAACGTACAAAAGCGGAGCAATATGGTATTTATCTAATGTATAACCTCCCAGGAAAAGATTCATCTGCATATATCTCGGCGGCGACACAAGAACTTTATGGTCGAAAAACGAACTATTCACCAACTGTTCCAACACCTTAATTATTATCTCGGGTCTACAAGCGCCAACATGTAATGAGTTAAAGAGGTCGGGACAGAAGCGTTTAACTCCGAGAAATAAGAAGGAATTTCCGAAAATTGTTCTATAATTTTTGGAGAATTTCGGCTTATTTCCGAAGGAGTTGCTTCTGTTCCCGCCGTTTATCAATTTTTAAGCCTGGGACAAAAATCCAAAGTGATTTTTGTCCCAGGCTCTTTTGGTATCTTGAGCGAATCGTTTTACACAAAAAAAGACCCGCCCTTTGGGTAAGGACGGGAAAGGAGTTAAAAATGAAAAAGTGTTTTGTGTTGTTAAGGTTGTTTGTTGATATGCTTATATCTTACAAACTAAATGTGAAGATTTTGTGATCATTCCATTCTTATTTTGCTACTTTTATAGGAATTAAATAGATTGCCACGAGACTATCTTTAGTTGCCTCGTGCATCCGTTATTCTGACTGCTCCTTGTGGTGATACTCTGTAAAAACCGACAGTTCCTGTCCCTCCATTTGCAACCATCTGTTTCGATTGGGCTCTAAAAAAGAAGTCATTTCCATTCATACCCAAAAATCCAAGGTTCGTATCATTATTTTCTGCATCAGTCAGTGTCTTTCTAATATATGTCTCTGCTTTTTCTTGTGTATCGATGATTTTTGCCTCTTCATTTTGGTCTTGATTTTCCTCTTCAGAAGAACGATAGTAATACTCTTCCGCAGGATAATTTCCACTATCTTGAGTGATTAACAATCGCGGTTTCGTCTTATCCGATTGGTCGCCGTTAGGATTTTCAACACCAATTTTATATAATAATAACGCAGCACCAGTAGGCCCCCACCTAATACTTAAGCTTGTAATTGGTCGCGACTCATCAGTAGGTGAATCCTTCGTAATCATTCCTCCGGTATTTGTACTACCATCAGGATGAATGATCAAACTCTCTCCTTTACCATTTTTCCATGTTCCAACTAAAGTAGTAAAATCGCCAGCATTAATCGCTGTAGTATCTAAATCAGCTACAGTTAGCTGACTATTGTTTTCATCAGCTGTCGGCTCTTCATTTTTCACTGATTCGTTAGACTCGACACTGCTGCTCGCTTGTTCGTTTGTCTTATCAATTGTTTCACTCGTTTTTTCATTCGTCTCTTCAACTTTAGAGGATGCCTCAGTTGAAGCGGTTACTTTCTTTTCTTTTGGTTCCCGACAAGCAGTTAATGATAAAACCGCTAGCCCGACAAAAAACGCTAGCATTCCCTTTTTCACGCCTATTCACCCCGTTCAATGATCTATCTTACTAGACTATTGTACTATTAATTCAACTGTTTAGACAAATATTTATGGAACAGACAAAAGTTAATCCTGTCATTGAATGCTTTGTGTCACACGGACCTATCAATCAACTTTCTTTTTTCTATGTATTATATGAAAAAAAGAGCGTGGGACAAAAATCACTTTGGATTTTTGCTCCACGCTCAAAAACTAATAAACGGCGGGAACAGAAGCAACACTACGCGTTGCTCCGATCTCAACAACTTCTAAGAGCTAAAGCGCTAAGAGTTGAAGGTCCTTCGGAAATAAGCCGAAATTGTTGAGAATCACGAAGAACGTAGTGATTCGATGATGAACAATACCTACTTGGTCTCCAAAAATTAAAGAACAATTTTCGGAAATTCCTTCTTATTTCTCGGAGTTAAACACTTCTGTCCCGACCTCTTTCTAAATCTTCAAATAAACGAACAAATGGATTATTCAGGTAAATCTACATTATGATGGACTTTTTGAACATCTTCTAAATCTTCTAAAACGTCTAACATTTTTTCAAAGTTCGCTAAATCGTCGCCTTCTAATGTTACTTCGTTTTGTGGAACCATTTCTAACTCAGTAACCGTGAATTCTTCAATGCCTTTTTCTTTTAACGCTTCTTGTGCATGGTGGAAATCTTCTGGTTCTGTGTAAACGATAATTTGACCGTCTTCTTCAACAACATCGCGAACATCAATGTCTTTTTCCATTAAGTATTCTAAAATTTCATCCGCATCGTCACCAGCAAAGCCAATGATACCTGTATTATCAAACATGTAGGAAACAGCACCGCTGACACCCATGTTTCCGCCGTTTTTACCAAATGCGGCCCGCACATCTGCTGCTGTTCGGTTCACGTTGTTTGTTAAAGCATCAACAATGACCATTGAACCATTTGGCCCAAATCCTTCATAGCGTAATTCAGAATATTGTTCATCTGCTGAACCTTTTGCTTTTTCAATAGCGCGATCAATAATATGTTTTGGTACATTGTATGTTTTGGCGCGTTCGATTACAAACCGTAATTTTTGGTTTGCATGAGGATCAGGGTCTCCTGACTTCGCTGCTACGTAAATTTCAATCCCGAATTTTGCATAAACACGGCTATTGTTTGCGTCTTTGGCAGCTTTTTTCTCTTTAATATTTGCCCATTTACGGCCCATATTCTCACTTCGCTTTCTCTGATTTGTTGTTAGTATCTTATCCCTTGTTTATTATACTGGGGAAACTGATTTTTGTTAAGTATTTTTTAGGTATCTGGCGAAAATCGTAAGGGAAACCGACCAAAATTTTGTTCTTTTAAAGAAGAATCTCCCATCTGATATAGTTGATTGGCGCGAATATCTAACGAAAGCATAGCGCGGTTTTCTTTAGATACTTTGGAAATTACCGGCAATTGAATTTGTGCTTTGGTTTCTTTTAGATAAGCTTGTCCCTTTGGCGTAAATCCTAGCACATGGAGATAGCTGTCTTGCCAAACAGTTTCAACTTCTTCTTTGGTCATATTTAACAATATATAGGTTGCTAATCGTTGCAATCTTGTCCAAGTATAACGCTTCGTTTTCATACGTTCCATTAATTCGTGAAAAGAACCTGCTGCTTGAATTTGATCTTTTAGTCGATATTCAAGTCCTTCCGTCATTTGGTAAATGGCTTGTAACTCTTCTAACGAGGATTGAACAATTTTATACTTTAGGAAGGGCCAATAGTTTTCCCATGAAATCATTGCTTGTGTTTGTAAATGTTGTGCGGTTATAGAAGGCACCGTTGGCAGCACTTGCGTTATTTCTTGTTGAAAAACACTTTGCCTAATCGCCGTGGCGCTAGCAACTTTCCCAGAAATCGTTGCATCATGAAAGCCCGCTTGTTTTCTAGCAATTGGGTAGAGCGTCATCGGGGTTGGATACGTAGCATTCTCTTTTGCATAACTCATCCCCAAAATATGATTAGGCGAAGAAAAATCGAACCTGCTTTCAGGATATACTTGACGAAAAACAGCAGTCATTTTTTGTGGATAACTCAATTGTTTGTCTGTCAATGCGTGGAACGTTTGATCAATTAAGGATTGATTTTCTTGGACAAACTGGCCGAAAGCCGCATAATCAATTGCGCTTGTACTATCTGTTCCAAAACATAAGCTCTCACATTGCAACGCCTGCAATAACTTTATGCCGCCTTTGGCAAAGTAATCCGCAGACTGTACCGACCAAGCTGTTGGCAATTCAATGACTAAATCCACACCATTTTGCAAAGCTTCTTCTGCTCTGGACCACTTATCTAGTAAGGCTGGTTCTCCTCTTTGTAAAAAATTCCCACTCATTATAGCAATCACTACTTCAGCTCCGCTTTGTTGGCGAGCTTGTTGGGCATGATAGCGATGTCCATTATGAAAGGGATTATATTCCACGATAATGCCACAGGCTTTCACTCTAGCCACCTCCGTTATAAAAAAATGGACTTATCAGCAAAGAGACAAACGTTTTTAAGCGCTGTCCCAAGCTCATAAGCCAAATCTTATTAATCTCTTTGACAAACAAAGAACCAGCGTTCACTTGTTTCAGTTGGTGCTTCATCTGTAAAGTCTGCATAAACTTTGACGTTCATGAAACCAGCACTTTCTAACATTCGTAAATAGTTATCTAACGAATAGGTTCGTTCTTGATGCAATTCATCATACCGAACAAAGTGCTCATCTGTTTCCTGTTCTTTCACAAAAAATGTTAAGAAATGTTCGATGCTGTGTTCTTTTTCACCAGCGTAACTATCCCATAGAAAAGCAAATTCTTCTGTTTGATAATGATAGCTATATTCTGGAAAAACTGAATCAATTTTGTAAGTAGAATGAACATCAAAAATGAACGTTCCTTCCTCTTCTAACGCTTGATAAACTTCATCGAACACTTGTTGTACTTCTTGGCGATTAGCCATATAGCACAGTGAATCAGAAAAACAAGTGATGGCTTGGTATTGTCCCACTTCAGATAAATCTAGCATATTTCCCTGAACAAATTGAACTGGCACTTCTTCTTCAAAGGCCCGTTCACTAGCAATCATCAACATTTCTTCTGATAAGTCTAAGGCTGTCACATCGTAACCACTTTTCGCGAAATCAACTGCTAAAGCGCCTGTACCACAAGCCATTTCAAGAATTTGTTGGGTTCCTTGTGGGAGATGACGATTGGAAAAATCCAACCATTTTTGGTATAGGCTTTCGTCCATCACTTCGTCATAGACGAAAGCAAATGTTTCATAGGCCATTTTAGTCGACCCAAGCGCTTAGATCAACCATTGGGGCATCTGACCATAATTTTTCTAAGTTGTAAAAGGCACGTTCTGAAGATTGGAATACATGGACAATAACATCGCCTAAATCGATTAAAATCCATTTTCCGCCTTCTTTACCTTCCACACGCTTGACTTCTACTTGATTTTTGGCTTCTTGTTCGTTAATTTCATCAACAATCGCATTGATTTGACGTTCACTATTGGCTTGGCAAATTAAAAAATAATCTGCTAATAATGAAATCTCTCTTACGTCTAATGCGACAATTTCTTCTGCTCGTTTTGAATCTGCTGCTTTGACAGCAATTTCTAAAATTTTCTGGCTATCTATGATAGTTCCCTCCTAGTAATTCTTTCTTCTTTTATTTTTGATTAACGACCCATTGATTGTAGGTCTCTAACGTTTTTGGATAAATTTTATGTTCTTGTTCAATCAAATGTAACAAGGTATGTTTCGTTTCATAAGCAACCGCTGCATCTAAGTCAACAAGAGCAATTTCACGGGCTTCTTTCACACCTGGAAAATCACGTCCTGGTTCAATGTAATCTGCGACATAAATAATTTTATCTAGCAAGCTCATCTTAGCAGCCCCAGTTGTATGCACACGAATTGCCTGCAAGATTTCTTCGTCATCAATGGCTAATTCCCGTTGAACAATATCCGCCCCAACTAAGCCATGCCAAATTTCATTGCCATAGTTTAATAAAGCCAAATCAAAACCATCTCGGCGAATAATCAACTCGAATTCATCGTTTGGACGTTCTTTGGCGTAATCATGCGTCAAAGCAGCAATACTTGCTTTGGCTTCATCGGCACCATATTTCGCTGCCAAGGCCACAGCTGTTTCCTCGACTCCTAACACATGGCGAAAGCGACGTTCACTCATTTGCATTTGAACTTTTTGCATTAATAATTCACGTTGTGCAGCATCATAATTTGTTATCCAGCTCATCTTGATACAGTCCCTTCTCTTGAATATAGTTTATCACATTCTCTGGAAGAAGATAGCGTGTTGAGCAACCACTTTTGACTTTTTGTCTAATCAAAGTGGAACTAATCGCCATCTGCGGAACATCGACCCAAATAATTGGATAGGTAGATTCCGTTGGATAATTAGGACGCCGAATGCCGACAAATTGAACTAAATGGAGTAAGTCATCAATCCGATGCCATTTGGGCAAGTATTCCACCATATCTCCACCAATTATAAAATAATAATCAGTATCTGGATTGACTTCTTTTAAAGCTTTCATCGTATCATATGTGTAACTTTTGCCTTTGCGAATTAATTCAATTGGCTCAATATCTAAGCAGGGATTATCAGCCACTGCTAGTTCTAACATCGCTAACCGATGTTCACTGCTAATTGTTTTCTTTTCGTCTACATGTGGTGGTAAGTACGTAGGCATTAAGTAAACTTTGTCCAAACCTAGTTGATTTTGAACTTGATCGGCCATGACAAGATGTGCTAAATGAACGGGATTAAAATTACCACCTAACAAGCCGACTTGCTTTCTTGTTTGAAAACGTAACGGTTCCTCTTGCAAGAGAACGTCCGCTCCTTGACGCGCTTGTCTTTTTTCTCCCATTGTTCATCCCTCCAATATTAAATCTCTTTGACTGCTGCTGAAATTTTTTGATATTTTTCTTTACTTGATGGCTTGAATAAGACCAACACGCGACCAATAATTTGTACCACATCGCAATGAATGGCTGCTGTTAGTTCTTCTGCAACCTCTTCTGCTACTTCATCTGTATTTTGTAATAACGTAATTTTAATCAGTTCACGTTTTTCCAACGCTTCATCAATTTGTGTAATCATTGCGTCATTCAAACCACCTTTGCCTACTTGAAAAATAGGTTGTAAATGGTGTGCCTGACTACGTAAATAACGTTTTTGTTTTCCTCTAAGTTTCAAATTGTTTGCCTTCTCTCTAAAATTTAAATTAATGCTTTTCTACGTAAAACATCGACACCTTTAGGCGCCCAACCAGCGACTACACCAGGTTCTGTGACAGTAATCCAACCTAGACCAGCAAACACAATATCCGTTTTTTCTTTCACGGAAAATTCAAAGCGCACTAATTCAGGAAACTCAGCGACTTCATCGGCACGTGGAGGCTGCAATAAGCCACCAACATGTTTTTCATAAAAAGCATCGGCGGTTGCTGTTTTTGTTCGGTGTAAATTTAAGTCATTGGAAACGTAGGCAATGAAGGAACTTTTAGCACCTTGGACATAATCAAAGCGAGCCAAGCCACCTAAAAACAAGGTTTGTTCAGCATTTAATTGGTAAACTTTCGGTTTGATTTCTTTTTGCGGTGCAATAATTTTCAAGTCTTTTTTACCTAGATAATGTGCCATTTGATGACGGTGAATAATTCCGGGCGTATCGATTAAGAAGTGGCCATCGTCTAATGGAATTTCAATTTTATCTAGCGTTGTTCCAGGAAATTGTGATGTCGTAATCACATCTTGAACACCCACTGTTTGTTGAATGATTTGATTGATTAATGTTGATTTTCCAACATTGGTCACACCTACGACATAAACGTCTCGGCCTTCACGATATTTTTCGATTGTATCTAATAACTCTTGCATTTCTTGTGGTTTCTTGCCACTTGTTAGTAAAACATCAACAGGGCGTAATCCTGCTTCATGGGCCCGTTCTCTCATCCATTGAACCATTTTAGTTTTTTTTAATGATTTAGGCAAAATATCCACTTTATTACCAACTAACAACACAGGATTATCTCCGATAAAACGATGTAGTCCTGGAATAAGAGAGCCATTAAAGTCAAAAATATCCACTACGTTCACAATCAGTGCATCTTCTGTTCCTAAACCATTCAATAAACGTAAAAAGTCATCATCTGTTAATTGGACATCTTGAATGTCATTATAATGTCTTAAGCGAAAACAACGTTGGCAATAAACTTCCCCTGTTTCCATTCCTTTTTCGAAAGCTGTTTTTGGTGTATAGCCTAATTCATGAGGATTTTCCGTTTGGATAATCGCACCACAGCCAATACAATGAATTGCCTCTGTCATTCTAATCCGCCTCTCCATGTCATTTCTGGATGTTTTTTTGATAAGTATTTCATAATTTTCCGTTCAAAGAACCGATTGATTCTAGTATTCCAGCCATCTGTATCGACAATCGGTTGAACTAAAACATTGCGTATACCCGCTGCGTTAGCTCCCCGAATATCTGTCATAATCTGATCGCCGACCATTAACATTTCAGATGGCTTCAAGCCTAATTTTTTTTCTGCTAATTTGAAGCCACGTGCGGTTGGTTTCAAGGCACGTGCTACATAATCTAAGTCAAACTTTTCAACAACGCGTTTAATCCGGCTGTCTTTGTTGTTTGAAACAACGAGGACAGTAATTCCTGCATTTTTCATTTCTAATAACCAAGTTTTTAATTCTTCTGTTCCATCGGGATTATTCCAAGCAATTAACGTATTATCTAAGTCAGTTAGTACTGCCTTAATCCCCAGTTTTTTTAATTGTGCGGGGGTAATTTTATAAATCGCATCAATCATCCATGTCGGTTTATATTTTGAAAACATCGTGACTCCTCTCACTGACACTATGTAGTTTCTTCGATTTTAAGAGACTGAAACATAACTAAACAATTATGCTTCAGTCTCTACCTATTGTATTATACTGCATTTTACTGAAAATTTCTATAAAGGACGGTCGTTCCTTGTAAAAGAACAAGTAAAATAAAAGAAAAAATAAAAAAAGCCACCCATCAACCCCTGAAAAGTTCGTTGATGAGTAGTAACTTCTAATATTTGCGAAAACGTTGGTATCTTTTTTCTAGTAACGTTTCCGTATCTAATTTAGCTAATTCAGTTAATTTTGAAATGAACGCTTTTTGTAACATGCGATTAATTTTTGCTTGTTCCAGAGGCTGACCGTTCATAACTTCCGGAATTACTTTATCTACAATAGCTAATTCCTTCAGCTCTGTCGCTGTGATTTTCATCAATTCTGCTGCTTCTTTCGCACGACTGCCATCTTTCCACAAAATAGAGGCGAAACCTTCTGGCGAAAGAACCGCATAAATCGTGTGTTCCAACATCCAAACTTCATCTGCGACTGCTAAAGCTAAAGCACCGCCACTACCGCCCTCACCAATGATGACTGAAATGATTGGCACTTTCAAATCAGACATCTCTAACAGGTTTTGCGCAATGGCTTCCCCTTCTCCCCTCTCTTCGGCACCAATTCCACAATAGGCACCAGCAGTGTTCACAAAGGTAATGACTGGGCGATTAAATTTTTCCGCTTGTTTCATTAAACGTAACGCTTTGCGATACCCTTCAGGATTAGGTGAACCAAAATTACGTTCAATATTTTCTGGTAGATTTCGGCCTTTTTGGATACCTATCACCGTAACTGGTTTCCCTTGCAAAGTAGCAACACCACCGACTACAGCTAAATCATCGGCAAAGTAACGATCCCCATGAAATTCTAAAAAGTCCTCAAAAATGGCTTCTATATATTCTAAAGTTGTCAAACGATCTTGGTCTCTTGCCAAGGTAACAACATCATTGGCTGTTTTCTTTTCCATGTTAGCGCCACCCTTCCAAAGAATGTAAACGTAACAAGTCGCTCAATCGTTGACGCAAAAGATTTCTTGGCACAATCTGATCTACAAAACCATGTTCTAAAAGAAACTCGGCCTTTTGAAAATCATCTGGCAACTCTTGACGAATCGTTTGTTCAATTACACGGCGGCCAGCAAAACCGATTAAACTCTGAGGCTCTGCCAAAATAATATCGCCATCCATCGCAAAACTTGCTGTAACACCGCCAGTCGTTGGATCAGTCAATACCGTAAGATACAGCAAGCCTGCTTTGTTATGCCGTTGCAAAGCGGCCGAAATTTTCGCCATTTGCATCAATGAAAAAATTCCTTCTTGCATACGGGCACCACCAGATGCAGTGAAAATCACTACTGGTAAATGCTTTTCTGTCGCCCGCTCAAACAAGCGTGTGATTTTTTCACCAACAATCGTTCCCATACTGCCCATGATAAAATTAGCGTCCATGATTCCAATTGCAACAGCTTGTCCTTCAATTGTTGCTTCTCCCGTTAAGACAGCTTCATCTAGCCCAGTTTTTTCTTGCATTTTTTCAATTTTTTCAAGATAACCAGGAAAATTTAGTGGATCTTTTGTCACTAATTCACTGTCCCAATTGTGGAAACTTTTTTCATCAACGGTTATCGCTAATCGTTCCCATGCACCAATCCGAAAACTATAGCCACAATGCGGACAGATTTTTTCTGCACCCATTTCTTTTGTATACAGTGTTCGCTTACAAGAAGGGCATTTTGCCCACATATTATCTGGAACAGAAGGCTTCTTTGATGCATCATTTGCATCAGCACGATTTGGATTAATGCGAATGTAATTTTTCTTTTTAAATAATGCCATTTGCTTACTCCTCGTATTTTAGCGGCAAGAGCACAGCTCTTGCGGCGTTCTTTCTTTAATGATTGCTTTCTGGCTCCCAATTTGGTAGAAATGTTTCTTGTAAAAAGCTTGTGTCATAGTCACCTGTCAAAACATTGTCATGTGTAATTAAATCTAATTGGAATTCGGCATTCGTAATAATACCTTCTGTTACAATTTCATTTAAAGCCCTTTGCATTTTCATCAAGGCATCAAAACGATTTTCACCATGTACGATGACTTTTGCAATCATTGAATCATAATAAGGCGGAATTGAATACCCTGAATACATAGCGCTGTCTACACGCAAGCCCATTCCACCACTAGGCAACAAGAGATTTTGAATTTTACCTGGTGAAGGAGCAAAATTAAAGGCAGGATTTTCAGCGTTAATTCGGCACTCAATCGCATGCCCAGTCATGGTAACATCCTCTTGGGTATAGCCTAAAGGTTCACCTGAAGCAATTTCTAATTGTGCTTTGACTAAATCAATCCCTGTTACCATTTCCGTAACTGGATGTTCGACTTGGATGCGGGTATTCATTTCCATGAAATAAAAGTCGCCAGCTGGATCCATCAAAAATTCAATGGTTCCGGCATTTTCATAATGCACAGCTTGTGCCGCTCGAACGGCCGTTTCGCCTAACATCTGACGCTTTTCTTCAGAAATAGCAATCGATGGTGATTCTTCTAACACTTTTTGATTATTTCTTTGTAGTGAGCAATCACGTTCTCCTAAGTGAATCACATGCCCATATTGATCACCTAAAATTTGCACTTCGATATGACGTGCTGGATAAATAATTTTTTCTAAATACATATCATCATTACCAAATGCGGCTTTGGCTTCTTGCTGCGCTGAAGTAAAGTGTTTCGGTAACTCTTCTTTTGAAAGAACTTTTCGGATTCCTTTTCCGCCACCACCAGCAGCTGCCTTTAACATCACTGGGTAACCAATTTCTTCAGCAATCGTCAACGCTTCTTCGACAGAATCAATGACGCCATCACTCCCAGGAATAACAGGTACCTTGGCTTTTTGCATCAGTTGACGTGCGTTTATTTTATTGCCCATTGCATCAATCGTTTCTGCTTTAGGACCGATAAAAGTAATGTTACATTCTTCGCACATTGAAGCAAATTGACTATTTTCAGATAAGAAACCAAACCCTGGATGAATCGCTTCAGCATTGGTAACAATCGCTGCACTTAAAACAGCTTGAACATTTAAATAAGAATCAGTTGCTTTCGCCGGTCCAATACAAATGGCTTCATCTGCTAACTGTGTGTGTAACGCTTCTTGATCCGCTTCAGAGTAAACAGCAACTGTTTGAATGCCTAATTCGCGACAGGCACGAATAATACGAACAGCGATTTCTCCGCGGTTTGCGATTAATACTTTCGAAAACATTTTTCACCTATCCAATCATAAAGGTTAATTCAGCCTCGGCAACTTTTTTTCCATTAACTTTTGCCACACCTTTACCCATTCCAGCAGAAGCGCGGACTTTTAAAAGTTCAACCTCTAAAATTAATGTGTCGCCTGGTGTTACCTTTTGTCTAAATTTTGCTTTATCTAATCCACCAAAGTATGCCGTTTTCCCTTTGAATTCAGGCATTGAAAGTAATGCCACGGCGCCTGCTTGAGCCAACGATTCAATAATTAAAACTCCTGGCAAAACAGGATTCCCAGGAAAATGACCTTGAAAAACTTGCTCATTAACCGTTACATTCTTTTTCGCTACAACGCGTTCCCCGGGAATGACTTCTTCAACACTATCTAATAATAAAAAGGGATAGCGATGTGGTAAAATTTCTTGAATTTCTGTAATTGTTAATTTCATGTTTTATTCTCCTTTAGCAACTCGGAATAGCGGCTGACCAAATTCAACCACATCTTCATTGTTGACTAACACTTCCGTAATCACACCGTCAACTGTCGCCGTAATTTCATTCATTAATTTCATCGCTTCAACGATACACACAACGTCACCCGTTTTAACAGTGTCTCCTACTTTGACAAAGTTCTCTTTATCTGGTGCTGGTTGTAAATAAACGATTCCTACAATAGGTGACGTAATTTCTTCTGTCTTTTCATTGGTTGTCGGTGTATTAGTTGGCGTTTCTTCAACGACAGAAACTGTTTCAACAGGCACTGACACACCACTAGCGGCTACTGGTGTTTCTTGTGGTTGCGCCACTGGTTCTACGGCACTTCGCCCAGAAACTGTATTTTTATTCATATATAATTCAAACGAGCCTTCTCGTAAATCAAATTCGGTTAAAGTTGATTGATCAAATTGTGTTAATAGTGCTTTTACTTCTTCTAACTGCATGTTAATCCTCCCAGCGTTTTAAGCAAATAACTGCATTGTGGCCACCAAAGCCTAGCGAGTTACTTAAAGCATAATCAAATTTATGCTCTTTGCTTTCGTTTAAAACAACGTTCACCGTAATTGCTTCATCTTGATTTTCCACATTAATGGTTGGCGGAATAAATTGATGTTGTAAAGCATTTAGGGTAGCAATTCCTTCAATTCCACCAGCGGCGCCTAAGAGATGTCCCGTCATACTCTTTGTACTACTTACATACGCCGTTTTTGCGGCATCACCTAAAGCCAATTCAATTGCTTTAGATTCTGCACTGTCATTGGCTTGTGTGCTTGTTCCATGGGCGTTAATATAGCCAATTTTTTCTGGAGAAATCCCAGCTTCTTCCATTGCTAGTACCATGGCTTTCGCTGCGCCGCTCCCATCTGGTGTTGGTGATGTCATATGATAGGCATCGCAATTAGCACCATAGCCAACCACTTCACCTAAAATAGTTGCGCCTCGTTCTAGAGCATGATCTAATGATTCTAAAATAAAGACACCCGCTCCTTCTCCCATCACAAATCCACTACGTTCTTTATCAAAGGGAATTGAGGCTTTTTCTGGGTCAGTCGCCTTTGTTAAAGCGGTCAAGGAAGCAAATCCTGAAATACCGATTTCTGTAATAGGCGCTTCTGCTCCACCGGCAATAATGACATCGGAGTAGCCATGTTTGATATTGCGGAACGCTTCCCCAATTGAATGAGTTGCACTAGCACAAGCCGTCACTGTTGACGTACAAATTCCTTTGGCACCAACACGTAAAGCAATATTTCCCGCCACCATGTTTCCAATCGCCATTGGAATAAATAACGGTGCCACACGTTCAGGTCCTTTGTCGTGCATCCGAATTACTTGATTTTGAATTGTTTCCAAACCACCAATTCCGGAACCCACCATAACGCCAAACCGATCCACATCTAGTTGACTGGTATCCAAGCCACTCATAGCCATTGCTTCTAAAGCCGCATAAATGCCAAATAACGAAAACTTATCCATGCGTTTTCCATCTTTTTTAACAAAATATTTTTCCATTGGAAAGTCTTTCACTTCAGCTGCTAAGGTGACACCTGTTTCACTAACATCAAATTTACTAATCGGTCCGATACCATTTTTCCCTGTTTTCAAACTTTCTAAAAAAGTCTCAGGTTCATTGCCAATCGGCGAGGTGACACCGTAACCGGTAATAACTACTCGATTCATCCTTTTGACTCCTTTCGTTTATCCGTGCATGACTAAGCCGCCATCAACATTCACGACTTGCCCAGTAATATAGGGACTTTTAGCTAAGAAAATCGCTGTAGCTGCGACATCTTCGACTTGCCCAAACGTTTGTAAGGGAATTTGCGCATTCATTTGTGTTTTAACTTTTTCCGATAAAACATCCGTCATTTCTGTTTGGATAAACCCTGGTGCAATCGCATTGCAGGTAATACCGCGCGGCGCAACTTCTCGTGCCACCGATTTAGTAAAACCAACGACACCGGCTTTACTCGCAGCGTAGTTTGCTTGACCAACATTTCCCATTAAACCAGAAACGCTAGCCATATTAATAATCCGACCACTTCGTTGTTTCATCATACGTTTAACCGCTTGTTGGGTCATGTTAAAAGTTCCTACCAAGTTAATATCTAAACAGGCATTAAAATCCTCTTTTGTCATTCGTAATAATAATTTATCATTCGTAATCCCAGCGTTATTCACCAGAATATCAATCGAGCCTAATTGGTCAACGGTTGCTTGAATCATCTCACCTGCTGCATCAAAATCGGAAATATCTCCAGAAAGGCCAATACATTTTACCCCAAAGGCTTCAATTTCTTGTCGTTGTTCTGGCGTAATCTCACTCCGACCGTTTAAAACAATATTGGCGCCCTCTTTCGCAAAAGCCAACGCAACTGCTTTGCCAATCCCACGAGTGCTTCCAGTAATAAATACGTTTTTCCCTGTTAATTCCATTTTTTACCTCCCAGTAAGTGCTGTTAACGTTTCTGTTAATGTTGCAACATCTTCCACACGGTGCATTTCAATTGTTTTGTCAATTTTTTTAACAAAACCAGTTAATGTTTTCCCTGGACCAACTTCAATCATCGTTCCCACGTTCATAGCCTTCATCGTTTCGATACTGTCTTCAAAACGTACCGCAGACATGACTTGCTTTTCCAATAACGCTTGAATTGCCTCTTGGGGCATAATTTCGGCAGTCGTATTACTAATGACAGGAATTTGCATCGTTTGAAAGTTCAATTTTGCTAAATCCTGAGCCAATTTTTTTGATGCTGGTTGTAACAGCGCCGTATGGAAAGGGCCACTCACATTTAACGGAATCATTCGTTTCACACCAGCTTCTTTGAGAAGTGTCATCGCTTGATCAACAGCAGCAACCTCACCACCAATCACGATTTGTTGTGGTGTATTATAATTTGCTGGAGCCACAATTCCGAAAGCACTGGCTTCTTGGCAGGCTTTCTCAATTACTTCACGCTCAGCATTCATAACAGCAACCATTTTGCCAGTTCCTTGTGGTGCTGCTTCTGTCATGTACTGACCGCGCTTTTGGACCAAGGCCACTGCTTCTGAAAAGCGCAAAGCCCCGCTGGCAACCAAAGCACTGTATTCCCCTAAGCTTAAACCCGCTACGACATCAGGCGTTAGTCCTTTTTGTTGCAAAAGACGGTAAAATGCGACACTGACTGTTAAAATAGCAGGTTGCGTATATTCTGTTTCATTTAAACGTTCATTTTCAGTAAAACAAAGTTCTGCCATCTCATAACCTAAGATATGACTTGCTTCATCGAAAGTTTCCCGAACAATCGCTTCTTGGTGATATAATTCTTCACCCATCCCTTGATACTGGGCTCCTTGTCCACTAAATAAAATCGCTGTTTTCATACGACACCTCATTTTTTGTTAAAATTATTCACTTAGCCCCAACGCTGATTCATCTTATGTACAATCGCTTTGCATTCAGACATGAGTGAATCAATGATTTCTTGGGCTGTTTCTTCTTTTTTTATTAACCCGGCAATTTGTCCCGCCATGACGGAACCGTAATCCATATCCCCGTCAACGACAGCTTTGCGCAAAGCGCCCTGACCAATTTTTTCAAACATTTCTAAATCAGGCACTTCTTTTTGGAGTTCTTGCTTTTCTAATTGATTATATTGAGCGGTTAATTTATTTTTTAAAGTACGCACTGGATGGCCAAAATGTTGGCAGGTAATTACTGCATCTAAATCACGTGCCTTTAAAACTTTCTGTTTATAATCTGGATGAACGTTGCATTCTTTGGCAATTAAAAAACGTGTGCCTAACTGGACTGCTTCAGCACCTAACATAAAGGCCGCAGCCATACCACGACCGTCACCAATCCCACCTGCTGCAATCACAGGAATTGACACAGCGTCAACGATTTGCGGTAAGCCACTCATAGTGGTTAACTTGCCAATATGTCCACCAGCTTCCATTCCTTCAAAAATGACAGCATCGGCACCAATCTTTTTCATTCTTTTTGCTAAAGCAACAGAAGGAACTACTGGTATTACTTTAATGTTATGTTCTTTAAAACGAGCCATGTATTTGGCTGGATTGCCCGCACCTGTCGTTACGACAGGAACCTGTTCTTCACAAACCAAATCGACAATTTCATCGGCAAAAGGTGAGAGTAACATGATATTGACACCAAAGGGTTGCTCCGTTAATTCTTTAACTTTTTTAATTTCTTTTTTTACGACTTCTTTTGGGGCATTGCCGCCAGCAATAATCCCTAATCCACCAGCGTTTGACACGGCACTTGCTAATGAAGCATCGGCTACCCAAGCCATACCGCCCTGAAAAATGGGATAATTAATTCCAAGCAACTCACATAACTGTTGATTCATTGATTTTATACGTCCTTTAGTTCTAAGATAAGTACACTTCATTCAAGTAAAAAAGGATTTTTCCGGCTTATTTACTTGTTTTTTTAGGGACTGGGTCATTTAGCAATTAAATGTCCCAGCCCCCTATTTTCATGTATTAGTTTGCTTGTTGTTTTTCTACATATGTTACTAAATCTTGAACGGTTTGGATGCCATCTTCTGTTTCGATTTTCACATCAAATTCATCTTCGATTTCGTTAATGATTTGGAATAAATCTAAGCTATCCGCGTCTAATTCTTCTTGAATGTTTGTAGTTAATTGTACCTCTTCAGCATCTTTTCCTAATTCTTCTACGATAATTGCTTGAATTTTTTCAAATACCATGTGTATATTCCTCCAAAATAGTCATTTTCTTCATTTATATGTGAACAGTTTTTTACAGCGTTAGGAGCAGTGAGCCCCATGTTAAGCCGCCGCCAAATCCTGTTAGCACCACGCGTTGTTGGGAACCTAAAATTAAGGTCCCATTTTCAACTGCTTCATCCAACAAGATGGGAATGCTAGCAGCTGAGGTATTGCCATATTTATCCATATTCGTTAAAAACTTCTCGCGGGAAATCTTCGTCTTACGTGCAATTTTATCGATAATGCGCACATTTGCTTGATGTAGTAGAAGATAATCCACGGTTTCGTCCGTCACGAGGGATAAAATATTTTGTGAAACATCTTTAATCGCAAAATCAAAAATACTACGTCCTTCCATCTGTAGCGTCTTACTAGCCTGCTCATGCCCCTGATAAAAAGGACTTTCGTTGATCGTGTAGCCTGACGTTAAAGCCGCCCAGCGTTGCCCGTCTGCTTGTAATTTTTCATTTAGAAAATGCGGTGTCTCAGCCGCTTCAATCAAGACGCCGGCAGCCCCATCACCGAAAAGCACCGCTGTGGAGCGATCGGTCCAATCCAACATTTTGGAAAATGTTTCGCCACCAATTACTAGACCTGTTTGATAACGACCACTTAGGACTAGTTTTTCTGCCATGCTTAAGGCATAGACAAAACCAGAACACGCTGCACTGATGTCAAAAGCAAAGGCCTCAGTGGCGCCAATTGCGCCTTGCACTTGGCAAGCAACAGAAGGCATATTGAAATCTGGTGTCACTGTTGCAACTAAAATAAAGTCAATCTCACTTGCTTGCTTTCCAGATTTTTCCAATAACTGTTTTGCGACTTGATGACATAAATCAGACGTATTTTCTTGCGTAACGATACGACGTTCACTAATGCCTGTTCGCGAATGTATCCATTCATCAGAGGTATCCATCATTTCACTCAGTTGGTGATTCGTGACACAATTCTCTGGAACATAACGGCTTGTACAACTAATTCGTGCATAATTCTTCATGGGGATCCTCACTTTTTATTTGTATTCTTGCAAGAAATCATGAAGATTTTTTAGTGCTCTTAACAGCGCTTGTTCTTCTTCTTGCTCCATGCCTTTCAAAATGTTTTTAACCATTTCACGATGAAAATGCTGATGGACTCTAAAAAGTAATTTTCCCTTTTTGGTTAAGCCAAGCTTTACTACACGTCGATCATCTTCACTACGCAAACGTTCAACATAGCCTTTTTTAACTAAGTTGTTAATCGCTACAGTAAGTGTTCCGACGGTAATTGACAGTTCCTTGGCTACTTCTGAAGACGTTTTTTTCTTGTACATACCAATTGCTTCGATTGTGTGCATCTCCGTAATGGATAAATCATTAAATTGTGATTTTTTCAATTCAGATTCTTCAATCGTTAAGATGTCATTAAAGACACTGACTAAGTAATCGTTGACTGTTTCTAAATTAGGTTCCATTCTGTGCACCATCCATATACTTTGATTATCAAAACATTTGATGTTCAAACTATATCGTAAATAAGCAAAGAATGCAAGAGAATTTTCTATATTTTTAATGAAATATTCTTCAAATATTTCAAAAAAGGCGCATTTTCAAGGGACGAGGCTTTAAAAAAAAAAGGATCAATTACTTTGATACCCAAACTATTTTCACAGAAAAAGGAAAGAAGTGCAACTAAAAAGCATCACTGGCACTCCCCTGATTGAGAAGTGCCAGTGATTTTTGTTATATAATTCTTAAACTCCCACTAAGCTATTGCTACAACTTGACTGGATAATACGAGAAGAGAGTGAACCAGAAGCTTTGGTGCTTCTACTCCACTCCCTTATTAAAATGTAGGACGATTAATTATTGAATTAAGTCGTAAATTTCCATTGCTACAATATCGATGTTATCGAATTGATAGCTTTGGTGCGTATCAGATTCTGTTAATTCAAATGTTTCTGTTGATTTATCAAAACTTACAATACATTTCTCTACGCCTTCACGTTCAAAGCGGCGTACTTGTACTTCATTATCTGCTGCTTCGATCATTGCTTCCAGTCTCTTAATAATCGCCACAAGTTGTGAATGTTTCATCAGTGGGCCTCCTTTTGCAAACTAGTTCTGTACCATTGTAACAAAACATTGCCTAACTTGCATGATTTTTCGTCATTTTTTTTGATTTTTTTGTTGTTCTTTAATTTTTATTCGTTGGTTGCTTGCCATCTGTCCACCAAAGCTTAATCAAGGCCTGTGTGCCATCATTTTCAAACCCTTTATCTGCAAGGCTTTCATATAATTCTGTCGCTTTTTGCGTCGCTGGTAATGGAAGGTCAAGTTTTTTTGCTTCATCTAACGCAATCTTTAAATCTTTGATAAAATGTTTAACAAAAAAGCCTGGCGTATAATCTTCTTTTAAAATACGTGGTCCATAATTACTTAATGACCAGTTTGCAGCACTGCCACCACCGACTGTTTCCAGAACTTTTTCTAAAGTTAATCCTGTCGCATTTGCGTAAACGAGCATTTCAGTCAAACCGGTCATTGTGCCTGCAATCATTAACTGATTCGCCATCTTAGTGTGTTGCCCTTTTCCAGCTGAGCCATGTAGCATAAACGTTTTACCAAATGTTTTGAAAATTGGTAAGACGGTCTCATAACTTTCTTGATCGCCACCAACCATAATTGTTAAAGTACCATTTTTAGCACCTAAGTCACCACCAGAAACTGGCGCATCCAACGCATGAGCACCCACTTCTGCTGCTTTTTTGGCAATCTTTTCAGCCAAGGTGGGTGTACTTGTGGTTAAATCTACTACTATTTTACCTGTAAGATCTGCTTGAAAAATCCCTGTTTCATTAAAATACACGCCTTCAACATCTGAAGGAAAGCCAACCATTGTAAAAATGATATCGCTGGCTTCCGCAATTGCTTTTGGCGTATCATACCAAACTGCTCCTTCAGCAACTAAATCATCTGTTTTACTTTTTGTTCGATTATAAACATTGACAGATAAATTGTTTTTCATCATATTACGAATAATTGATTTCCCCATGACACCCGTTCCAATAAAGCCGATTTTAGACATAGTAGCTTCCTCCGTTCTTAAAATAAAAAACTTTCCTCCTTCAGTATAAACGAAGGAGGAAAGTTTTGCAGTTTATTTTCTTAAAGATGTAAATTTTACTTTAATTTTTTTTATTGAGTCCGCATTTTCTTTTTCCATTTGAAGTTGATCAAAGTAAATCAATGTATCTTGATAAAATTCAATCATTTTATTGCCAAAGTTTGTAG
Source organism: Enterococcus sp. DIV2385 (assembly GCF_051711925.1). Classification (NCBI taxonomy): domain Bacteria; kingdom Bacillati; phylum Bacillota; class Bacilli; order Lactobacillales; family Enterococcaceae; genus Enterococcus; species Enterococcus sp. DIV2385. The sequence goes on from NZ_JBIONV010000001.1 coordinate 2,308,569, forward strand.
AAGAAATTTCAAATAATTTTTCATCTAAAATAGTTTGGTCCATTTTAATATTTGCTTGTATATAGTCAATCAATGTTGGGGCAAAATCACTGTCTGTCTTAAAAGTTTTGCCTAAGCTTTCATGATCAAATAAATTATTTAAATAGGCGTTCCCTTCTGCAACACATTGAACACCAGCAGCCATCGCTTCTGTATAAGTTAAGCCTTGTGTTTCCGACGTTGAGGCGCTGACAAAATAGTCAGCAGCTTTATAATAAATCGCGACTTCTTCATTTGGCACTTCACCCGTAAATTGAACATATTCACTGACTTCTAGTTCTTCTGCTAATTCTTTTAAATCCTCTAAATAGGGACCATTTCCAACTATTACTAAACGAGTTTGTGGTAATTTTTCAATAATTTGTGGTAATCCTTGAATAATTGCTTGAATATTTTTTTCATAAGAAATTCGACTTAACGATAACAACATAATCTGTTGCTCTTCAATACCTAGTTGTTGACGCATTCCAGCGATCATTTCTTCAGTAATATCGGGACGTAAAAACTTATCAATTTCGATCCCTGTTGGAATAATTCTCATTGGTGCGGTCACTCCATAATCCCGTAATTTTTCAATTACACGTTCACTGGGACAAACAACACCTGTCGTATGATTTGTAAACACTCTTGAAAAGAATTTAACATGTGATGGACGGACAACTTTTCCTTTAGCAATATAATGTAAGTAATCTTCATACATTGTATGATACGTATGGATGACAGGGATTTTCATTTTTTTCCCAACCATTTTCCCTAAAATACCCGCACCAAATTCAGTATGTGTATGAATTAAATCTAATTCCAACTCTTTGGCAATTAAATAGGCATACCACATACCGCGAACCACTACTCGGCGATCTTTAAAAGATACGAATGGCACACTAGGCATTCGTATGACATCTTCTTCAAAATCAGTCGCGTTAGGATCGGTTGTCGTAAAAATATACACTTCATGGCCGTGCTTTTCTAATTCATCTTTTAAGGTCTTAATAGAAGTCGCTACCCCACTCACTTGCGGGAAATACGTATCAGTAAAAAAACCAATTTTCACTCTCATTACCTCCATTTCATCTAACAATAACTGCCTTCAATATTTGTTAAGATAAGACTGTTTCGTAGACTTCTTTTAACTCGTAACCAATTTGCTTGATACTTCTTTGCTCTGCTACTTGATAGCCTGCTTCTCTAGTGCTAGGTATTTTCCCTTCTAATAAGCCTTCAATATATTTTTTAAATTCTTCAATAGAATGACCCATATAACAATTTTCATTAGCTACTAGCCAGCCTTGGTAAACTGGAATATCACGCACTAAAACTTGTTGCTGACTAGCTAATGCTTCTAAGACAACAATTCCTTCCGTTTCTTCACGCGAAGGGAAAAAGAAAAGATTCG
>NZ_JBIONV010000001.1:2315000-2800089 GCF_051711925.1 Enterococcus sp. DIV2385
CTTCGCGTTGCTTCGAATTAAACCACATGCTCCACCGCTTGTGCGGGCCCCCGTCAATTCCTTTGAGTTTCAACCTTGCGGTCGTACTCCCCAGGCGGAGTGCTTAATGCGTTTGCTGCAGCACTGAAGGGCGGAAACCCTCCAACACTTAGCACTCATCGTTTACGGCGTGGACTACCAGGGTATCTAATCCTGTTTGCTCCCCACGCTTTCGAGCCTCAGCGTCAGTTACAGACCAGAGAGCCGCCTTCGCCACTGGTGTTCCTCCATATATCTACGCATTTCACCGCTACACATGGAATTCCACTCTCCTCTTCTGCACTCAAGTCTCCCAGTTTCCAATGACCCTCCCCGGTTGAGCCGGGGGCTTTCACATCAGACTTAAGAAACCGCCTGCGCTCGCTTTACGCCCAATAAATCCGGACAACGCTTGCCACCTACGTATTACCGCGGCTGCTGGCACGTAGTTAGCCGTGGCTTTCTGGTTAGATACCGTCAGGGGACGTTCAGTTACTAACGTCCTTGTTCTTCTCTAACAACAGAGTTTTACGATCCGAAAACCTTCTTCACTCACGCGGCGTTGCTCGGTCAGACTTTCGTCCATTGCCGAAGATTCCCTACTGCTGCCTCCCGTAGGAGTCTGGGCCGTGTCTCAGTCCCAGTGTGGCCGATCACCCTCTCAGGTCGGCTATGCATCGTGGCCTTGGTGAGCCGTTACCTCACCAACTAGCTAATGCACCGCGGGTCCATCCATCAGCGACACCCGAAAGCGCCTTTCACTCTTATGCCATGCGGCATAAACTGTTATGCGGTATTAGCACCTGTTTCCAAGTGTTATCCCCCTCTGATGGGTAGGTTACCCACGTGTTACTCACCCGTCCGCCACTCCTCTTTCCAATTGAGTGCAAGCACTCGGGAGGAAAGAAGCGTTCGACTTGCATGTATTAGGCACGCCGCCAGCGTTCGTCCTGAGCCAGGATCAAACTCTCATAATAAAAGTTAGAACAATCTTGCGATTGTTAAGCTCAATTTGTTTGCTAGCATATTGCTTGCTTGTTAAAAATGTTTGTTGTCTTGAATTGAATCAAGACGCCCTACACATTTGGTTCGTCTATTCTTTGTTCAGTTTTCAAAGGCCTACGTTACCTCGCAGCAACTTTTATATCATAACAAACTTTCGTTTGAATGTCAAGAACTTTTTTAAAAAAGTTTTTTAAGTTGTTTTGCTCGGTTGTTGTCGTCTGTTGTGACAACTTCTATATCTTATCATCTCGTTTGTTATTTGTCAACAACTTTTTTTGTTGTTTTTTCAAACTTTTTTCGAGAGATTTGAAACCAAGAATTGTTATTTAATTATTGATTTCTGAATCGCTCAGCTGTGTGACTCGCCTTGCGACATGTAATAATATATCAAGATTTTGATGTTTGGTCAACACTTTTTTTCAAAAAAATTAAAAGAAGTTTTCAATCTGTTTTCATTCTTTTCAATTATTTCGTTTTTAAACTTTTTAAATCCTAATTGTCTATCAAAACAGTTTAATTCCTTACTAAAAATCGAACAATTTGAATCATATATTTGAAATAGTTCGATTAACTTTTTTACGTCCAACATAAAAAAAGAAAGAATCTGTTCGATTATCGACAGATTCTTTCTTTTTTGTTTAAAACATTGGGACACCTTCAATATGATATTTTGACCAAATCGTTTTTAATTCTGCAGGTGCTACCCATGTATAGTCTTTATCCATTTCATTTTTAAGTGCTTGTTCATCCATCTCGAAGACAAACAGCGGAACATTTTCTTTATTGATATGCGCGTTAGTTAATTCTACTAAGCTAATTGAAGTAACGTCCAATTGAACCTCTTCTTTGAACCATTGTAGCATACTAGCTAAACCCGTCATCTCATCAGAAACTTTTGCCATCGCAAACTCAATCGCTTCACCTATTGGATGCATCAAAAATTTTTTACTACCATCGTTTAAGTTCAGTATGATTGTTCCAGCGACTTTTTTGTTAGACACGACATCCACCTCAATTAATTTTTAGATTCACTAACAAAAGAAATTGTAACACACTTTCTGAAAAAATACAGAATTATTTTTCAAGCAACTTATCCATTGCTTCATCAATCCATTCTGGAAGTTCTTTGTCTAAGGTTGCAAAGCCAATTTTTTTATTCTTATCCGTAAAATATTTTTTGCGTCGATGGTTCACTGAATGAACTTTGTCTTCAAGGGTCCGTAAAGATAAGCTAATCTTTTGAGAATATTCATCAACATCAATAACTTGAACGGTTACTTTTTGTCCAACGGTTAAGAGTCCATGGATATTTTTGGTAAAGCCAGCTTGTACTTCCGAAACATGAATCAGTCCCTGTGTTTCTTCGTCTAAAGAAACAAATGCGCCATATGGTTGAAGTCCGGTAATTGTGCCAGAAAGTACCATACCAATTTTGTACTTCATCAAATTTCCTCTTTTCATACGATAAATTTCTTTTTCCGTTTCTACTCATTTAAAATAATAGCATTTTTTCAACGTTTGTGCATTATTTCTTCCCTAGTTGTTAAAACTATTGTTTCATCTTTTAAGCAAAATCTACTATACTATAGGAAGTAAGACTTTATATAGAAGAAAAGGAGTTATCTTATGTTTAATTTTAATGAAACCATTGATCGTCGCCACACGAATTGTGTTAAATGGGACACCGTTGAAACGAGTTACCACGAAAAAGATTTACTACCTTTATGGGTTGCTGATATGGATTTCAAAGTGCATCAGCCTATTCTTGATGCTTTGTCACAAGTTATTGAACAGGGTATTCTAGGATATGCAGTGGCACCTAATGAACTGTATCAAGCAATTCAAGATTGGCAACAGCAACACCATCAATTGATTGTTGAAAAAGAAGAAATTTTGTTTAATAGTGGCGTGGTACCCAGTTTGGCCACAGCCGTTCAAGCGTATACAGCACCTGCGGATTCTGTCATGATTTGTGATCCAGTCTACCCCCCTTTTGCAGATGTGGTAAAACAAAATGAGCGTAGACTTGTGCGCCATTCTTTGCTAGAAGTTAACGGACATTATGAGGTTGATTTGGTTAAAATGGAACAACAGATAATCGAAGAAAAGGTGAAGCTGTTACTTTTTTGTAATCCCCATAATCCTGGTGGACGTGTTTGGACAAAAGAAGAATTGCTAGCAATTGGCCGTTTATGCCAAAAACACCAAGTAACTGTGGTTAGCGATGAAATTCATCAGGATTTGATTTTCAAACCGCATACCTTCACTTCCTTCACCGTTGCTGATGAAGCATTTAAGGAATTCACTGTTACCTTAACAGCGGCAACGAAAACCTTTAATTTAGCGGGGATTAAAAATTCAATGCTGTTCATTCCTAATGAAAAACTACGGCAATCTTTCGTATCTTTACAAGACAAAAATCATCAAGGCGGTATCAATACTTTTGGCTACGTGGGAACGGCAGCTGCCTATCAAACAGGGGAAGAATGGCTAACGGCGTTACTTGATTATTTAAAAGAAAATATTGATTTTGCCCTTTCCTTTTTCCGTGAAGAGCTGCCTAGCGTTCGTGTAATGGAGCCTGAAGGAACCTATCTTTTATGGTTAGACTTTAGTTCTTATTCGCTAACGGATCGGGAACTTCGCGATACCTTAATTCATAAGGGGAAAGTGGTTCTAAATCCAGGAATTAGTTTTGGTCCCCAAGGTTCTCAACACATGCGTTTAAACTTAGCTTGTTCAAAAGAAACTCTCGAAGAAGGCCTTTTACGTATCAAAAAAGCCTTTAATTAAAAACAGCTGTCCTAGTTTTTAGGACAGCTGTTTTTAATTCTTTCTTTTGCGTTTAGCTAAATAAACTCTGACGAACCAGATACCTGAAAATAGAAGTAAAATTTCTCCAATTATTATTGTATAAAATCCTGGTTCATGAACGATTCCTTGCTGATCTACATACGTAAAAAACGTTCCTATAAATGGGAGTATTACTGCAAACAAAGCCAAGGCCATTGGATATCTGTATTTTTCTAACAAATTTGCTTCCTCTCCTTCTATTCTTTCACTCAGTATCCTATAAAGACTTCATTAAAAGAAGCGATTTGGGTGCTTTTAAAAAAAAGTTAGTCGTTTTAAGAAAAAAATAAAGAGTACCAATGAATTTGTCCCTCGTTGATACTCTCTTTTTCAATTGGTTAAACTTATTCACCAATGATTTCAACTGTGTCCATCACGACGTCAAATGTTGGACGGTCTTGGGCATCCCGTTGGACTCCACCAATTTCATCCACTACATCCATACCATCAACAACATGACCAAAAACAGTATGACGGAAGTCTAACCAAGGTGTTCCGCCTTGTTTGTAAGCTTCAATAATTTCTTCTGGAAAACCAGCATCTTCTAACTGACTCATCATTTGAGCTGGAACATTTTGATTAGTAACAACAAAGAATTGGCTACCATTTGTGTTAGGACCAGCATTTGCCATTGACAATGCGCCACGCAAATTGAAAACATCCCGAGAAAATTCATCCTCAAATGCTTCTCCATAAATACTTTCGCCGCCCATTCCTGTTCCGGTTGGGTCACCGCCTTGAATCATAAAATCAGGAATCACACGATGGAAAATAACGCCATCATAGTAGCCCTTTTTCGCTAATTCAACAAAATTTTTAACCGTTTTAGGCGCTTGTTCTGGGAATAATTGAACAGTGATGTCGCCTCGGTTTGTTTTAATGACCGCTTTTGGGCCTTTAGCATTTTCTAAATCTAATTGTGGAAATTGTGACATGAGAATGTCCTCCTAGATAATTATTTTATAGTTCCATCATATCGAAAAATGCTGAAAATTGCTATGATCTTTTTCCAATGATTAAAGAATGCTTTGATTCGTTAGCCAAACTTGCTTTTTTCGAAAAGCCGTGCTATTTTGTGAAGTGTTCGCAAAACGATCAATAGTTGTCTCAACCCTAAATGAATTAGGAGGAATTTTCAAATGTCTGATGAAAAAGATATTTATGATTTAACAATTATCGGCGGCGGTCCTGTTGGATTATTTGCCGCTTTTTATGCGGGAATTCGTAAAGCGAAAACGAAAATCATTGATAGCCTGCCGCAATTAGGTGGTCAGCTAACAATGCTGTATCCCGAAAAATATATTTATGATATTCCTGGATTCCCTGCTATTAAAGCAGGTGAGTTAATTGCCAATTTGGAAAAACAGATGCAGCCATTTCAGCACGATGTTTGCTTGGAAGAAGAGGTCACACACCTTGCACAGGAAGCAGATGGACTTCTGCGCTTAGACACAACTAAAGGCACACATTATTCTAAAACGGTTATCTTTGCGATTGGTAACGGCGCTTTCCAACCTCGACGTTTAGCTATCGAAAATGTTGAAGCCTTTGAAGGTGAGTCAATCCATTATTATGTGACTGACATGAAAAAATTCGCTGGCAAAAAAGTTGCGATTGCTGGTGGCGGCGATTCTGCAATTGATTGGGCTTTAATGCTAGAAAACGTTGCAGAAGAAGTATCTATTATCCATCGTCGCCCACAATTTCGCGGCCACGAACATAGCGTGGAACAACTGGAAAAATCTAGTGTTTCTATCAGAACTCCTTATATCATTAGTGATATTTTAAAGGAAAATGAAACGTTCACAGGCATCCAATTAAAGGAGACAAAAGGTGACCAAACATTGGATCTCCCTCTGGATGATTTAATTATCAATTATGGCTTCACTTCTTCTTTAACACACCTCAAAGAATGGGGATTAGACGTTTCTAGAAATGCTATTAATGTTCATTCCGATATGTCAACTAACATTCCTGGTGTATACGCTGTAGGGGATATCTGTTCCTATGAGGGAAAAGTGAAATTAATCGCTACAGGCTTTGGTGAGGCGCCTACTGCCGTAAATAATGCTTTACATTACTTACGGCCCGATGCTCGACGTCAACCAGTTCATAGTACAAGTTTATTTGAAAACGGCGTACCTAAATAAGTTTAGCACTGGACTTTAGCAGTTTTTAAGCCAAGGAAAAAAATCTAAAACGGATTTTTTTCCTTGGCTTTCTGCTTTACTGAAAGCCTTTCTTTTTCTCTTTTAAATTTATTTTTGATACAATAAAAAGTGCTAGGAGGAAGAAAGATGAACCAACCAATTATTTATTTAAATGAAGTATTCAACGAAGAACAACTGGAACAAGTGAAAGCTGTGGCGCCCAATTATCTAGTTAAAACATCTACCGATCATTTATCCTCTGCTGAAGAAGAGGCAATCGAAATTATGTTAGGCTGGCATAAAAAAATTGGTCCGCGTTTATTAGCCTCTGATACTAGTCACCTAAAATGGATTCAGCTCATTTCTGCTGGTGCTGATTATATGGATTTTGATAAATTAAGAGAAAAAGGCATTCTGTTGTCTAATGGTAGCGGAATTCATAGTGTTTCTATCTCAGAACATGTTTTAGGCGTTTTATTAGCACATACCCGTGGACTGCAAGAAAGTATCCAACAACAAATGCAACACACATGGAATCAAACAGCCCTTTCCTATCAACAACTTTCTGGGCAAAAAATGTTAATCGTAGGCACCGGGCAAATCGGACAACAATTAGCTAAATTTGCTAAAGGTTTAAATCTTCAAGTTTATGGCGTGAATACCTCTGGACATGTGACGGAAGGCTTCATTGAATGCTATTCACAGAAGAATATGAGTAAAATTATCCATGAAATGTCCATTGTTGTGAACATTCTTCCTTTGACTGAAACAACAAAACATTTATACAATCAGGCACTTTTTGAAAAAATGGCTCCTGAAACAATTTTCGTAAATGTTGGTCGAGGCGCCTCAGTAGCAACGAACGATTTGATAACTGCCTTAAACAATAAAACCATTGCTTTTGCTGCCTTAGATGTCTTTGAAGAAGAACCTCTTCCCGAAGATAGCCCTTTATGGGAGATGCAGAATGTTTTATTAACACCTCATATTTCTGGCATGACACCGAAGTTCAAATCAAAATTACTGGCGATTTTTATTCCAAACTTAAATCAATTTGTGACAGATCAAACCCTCGTCAAAAACCAAGTTTCCTTAAAAAAAGGCTATTAACTCAAAAAAGGCCTTCAACCATCTTTCAAGTAATTGCATGGTTGAAGGCTTTTTTTGCTTTTTTTACCAGATAACCTTGAAGTTATCATTTGTCGATGCTTGAATGATTGGATGTTTTTTCAAATATTCTGCAATCAGTTCCGTCATATCAATTTGGATTTCTCGAATAATTTTTTCAGGTTGGAACATTTGATAGTTTCCGCCACCGACTGCTCGGTATTGATTTGTCACGATTTCCAAAACATCTTCTGCTTGCACTGCTTTACCATGATAATTAAGTTTCGTCACTCTTTCACCAAACGGTTGTCTTAAATCAAGCGTATACTCAATACCTTCATACATATCATAATTATAGTATTGTGGTTTTGGATCGACATATTTCGGGTTAAAAATTGGTTGACCTTTTTCTAACACAAAATAAGTAGCGCTTTGTTCTAACGCTTCACGGAGGTCTTGTCCAGTGACACGCAATACAGCCAAGGTATTTGGATAAATATAGTTGGTAATGATATCGCGCATCGTAATTTGATTATTAAACCCTTTGCCTTCATTGTTAAAAAGTGCAGTCCCTGAAATATCCGTTCCGCTTGAAGCCATTTGGACGTTATTAATAAATTCTATATATGGATGTTCTTTGAGGCGTACGGCATTCGGATTTTGAATCGTCATATCCCCTTCCACATTTCCCACTGGTTGGTCAAGCCACTCTTCTACCTCGTCATGTAACGCTGTTGTCAAAGCTAAAACTTCTGCATCTGGTTGTTCGTTTCCAACAGGATGAATAGCTGCGTCACTTCCAATAACGCGATAGCCTTTAGCCATAGGTTCAATTTCTAAAGTAATTTCCCCAACGAAAGCCCCTCGAAAACCTGGTTGAATCACGGGTATCCCATTCAGTTTTGTAGCAATTTCTCGATGTTGATGACCAGTGACTAAGGCATCAATCCCAGGAACTTTTTCCAATAAATCGTAGCCTTCATTTTCTCCTGTTAGTAATTCCGTGGGTTCCCCTGTTTCTAAATCTTTTTCAAAACCGCCATGGTAAGCGACAACAACTAGGTCCGCTTCTTCCCGCAGTTTTGGCACGTATTCTTCCGCTGTTTCAACGACACTTTTAAACGTTAAATCTTTGACTGTTGCCGGCTGTTCCCAATGAGGAATATATTGGGTCGTCACGCCAAGAATGGCTACTTTAACCCCTTGTTTTTCTATGATGACATACGGCTGACCGAAATAAGGTTGTCCATCTTTACCAAGAATATTGGCAGCTAAAACTGGCTGTTGATAACTGGCAATCGTTTCCTTTAAATAATCTAAACCGTAATTAAATTCATGGTTGCCTAAAATGCTAACATCATAATTCATTTGATTAATGATCTTAGTGATGGCAGCCACTGAATGTGTTTCTGCTTTTCTTACGTAGTAACTAAGCGGCGAACCTTGAATAAAATCCCCATTTTCAATTTGAAAAACTGGTCCTTTGGCAGACGCACGTAACTTTTTCAGCATGGTTGCTGCTTTTGCGGTTCCAAAAGGCAAATCCATCTTTTTTTCACTATAACTTGTTGGCATAATATACCCATGCATATCACTTGTTGCTAAAATTTTTATTTGCATTTTGTTTCTCTCCTTCTTCCGCCCAAAAGAACAGGAAGGTTAGAACACGAGCCATAACGACTCAGATCCCAACCTCCCACGTCTGTTTATTTATTGATTATTGGTTCCATGCTTGTTCAAATTGTGATGTTGCATCTTTCAATAATTTTTTCGTGTCTTTATTTGATGAAGCAAAAATACTTTCCATAATTGTCCGCATTTCATTATAGGCTGAATCAGCATTCTCTTCTACTGGGATAGCGAATAAATCTTTTACTGCGTTTTCAAGTTGTGCAGGTACTTTGGTTGTCTTAGAGTTTTTGTACTCATCACTGTGTAAAACAGATTCTAAAATTGGCATATAACCTGTTTGTTGTGCCCAGTACAATTGTGAATCAGGCGTTGCTAAGAATTTCATGAATTCAAATGCCGCTGTCCGTTGTTCTGGCGTAGCACTATCGAACATATAAATATCTGTTCCTTGTTGTAAGTTGATTTTTTCAGGACGTGGTGCAACACCGTATTCATAGCCACCAGCTTCAGCATCTTTTTGAACAAAACCAGCACCAGCAATACTACCGACAAACATTGCTACCTTTTTGTTTGCAAATGGGCCAGATAAATATTTATCTGAACCAGCTGTGCGGAAGTAACCTGCTTCGATACCATCACGGTAATAGTCCACGACTTCTTGTGAATCTTTGCTTGTTAAATCTAAGTCTTTATTAAAATCAACGCCTTTGTTTTTCATTCCAATTGCGTAATAGTTATTTAACGAGTCAAAACCAGCACCAACGACTTCTTTGTTGGATTTTTCGTAAATTGTTTTAGAAGCTTCTTTTAATTCCTCTAATGTTTTCGGTACTTCAACACCATATTCTTTCAACAAATCAGCATTATAGAATAACATTTCTGTCGATTTATTAAATGGAATGCCGTATTGTTTGCCGTCGATTTTGGCGCCGTCTAACAATACTTCACGAATTGGCTCTGCATCTTTCCAACCGATTGTGTCATCATCCATATATGGTTTTAAGTCCACTAACATTTCATCTTGTGCAGCATTCCATAACCAGCCTGGGTACGCTTGCGTAATTGTTGGTAAATCTTTTGGTGAAGTTAAAGTCGAATTGATTTTGGCTTGTAAATCAGGGTAAGCAGATTGATTTTGTAATTCCACTTTAATTTTTGGATTTTCTTTCATGAAGTCTTTCGTTAATTTTGTTAACGCTTCTTCTTGAACCCCATTCATTGCATGCCAGAAAGTGATTGTCGTATCTTCCTTCACTTCTTTCACAATATCGTTTGATTCTTTGGCCCCATTACCGTTACCACAAGCCCCCAATGCGAAAATAGCTGCGGTTGCTAACACTGTTGTTGCTAGAGTTTTGAACTTCATTTTTTTCTCTCCCTTAAAAAAATTTATAAAACAATTTGCTCGCCACGTTCTGGCAATATTCTTTCACCATACGGGTTTTCCAGTTTTTCTGGTTTTAACGTATGGATTGGAACCAATACTTGAGGTTCAATCAATGCAATAATTTTATCCAGATCTTCTGGAATTGCATGTCCTGAACAAGCTAAACGGACAAAAGTAATGTCTTTTTTAGCCAACAAATCTAAAAACACGCGATACTGTGGATCAAAGTCCCCTAACGGTTGTGCATCACTGTGAATGTATAAACTACCTTCTTGGAGGTTGTCAAACTGGTTCACAACTTGCCACAAATAGTCTGTTTTGTCCTTTAGTAACGTGTCATACGGGATTTCTAACGCTGGATTCAATTCTGGTATTTTACCAGATTCAGCATAATAATAACGAACTTCTATTCCAAATACTTCAAGTAACAACGCAGCCATATTTGCTTCTAAAACGACTGTACGTGGTGACTTTTCAATAATCTTAGCAAAACGTTCCACGTTTGCTGGATAACCATTAAAGGTAATTTGTCGATTCGGGTTTTCTAGTTCTAAACGAACCAAGTGCTGAACAAGATCTTCTTCACTGACAACCGCTATTTGGGCTGGATCTGGTTCACGTTCTGGGAAGCTAATGCTTACGCCTTCCATCATTAATAATTCAGTATGTTTGGCTTTTTCACAAAAAGCTAAAGTCTCTTCACGATTATGGCCATGTAAGCGCAAATCACCTGTGTATGTGATGAAATGGTCAGGCGTGCGAATCAGTAATGCCGAAGCACCGTACGCATCATGATCAACAGGTACGATTTCCACTGAAATTTCTCCAACTTTAATCACATCGTTTTTATTAAGACCAATCATTTCTCGGGTAAAATTCTTTTCTTCAAACGGTGATGGAATCAAAAAATCACCTTTGCGATTTAAACTATTTAGAATCATCTTCGTTTCTTTTAATGTGTACAAAGGAACAGCTGGGTCTAAATAATTAATCATGCGCGAATGATCTAAATGGGCATGAGATAAGAAAACAGCTGTGTGTTGATACTCTTTGTCTTCTGCACCATGATATTCATAACCTAAACGTGGATCATATAAGTCTTTTAATTCTGGCACTAAACGATTATTAATTAAGGTTTCAATGTGATCATCGGGCAAATCTAATTCTGGTCGAAATTCTGTACCAAAATCAAAGAAGATGTGGGCATCTTTATACGCCACTTCAATCACGGTTCCTCCAATTGTTAAAATGCCACTGTGAAAAGTCACAGTTGTTTTAGCCTTTGATTCCATTTTTTGCAACTCCTCTGATAATTTCTTTTCTGAAAATCAAGTAAATAATTAAAATTGGAATAACGGTTAATGTTGCAGCAGCCATTTGTAAATGTACGTCACTACCGCTCTCTGTCGCAAAGGCCGATAGTCCATTATTCAATAGACGGTATTTTTTCTCGTTCGTCACCAACAATGGCCACAAGAAAGAATTCCAACTAGAAATGAATGTTAAAATCCCTACTGTTACCAACGCTGGTTTTGACATTGGTACTAAAATACGCCAAATATATTCTAAATCACTAGCGCCATCAATCTTGGCAGCCTTGTAAAAAGTATCAGGAATACCTTTTAAATAACCGTTTAAATAGTAAATATAAAAAATACTAGTTAAAAATGGAATAATTAAGGCGCTGTAAGTATTTAACAAACCTAATTGCGCAATCGTTTGATAATTGGTAAAAATAATAGATTCATACGGAACCATTAACAACGAAATCATCAAAGCAATGACCACATTTTTAAAACGGAACTTCAAACTCGTTAACGCGAATGAAGCTAACACGGCGGTGACTACCGTAGCAATCGTTGTAACGCCTGAAACAAAGACTGTGTTCAAGAAATACCGAAGAAAGGGTGCTTTTTGAAAGACCTCTGTGTAGTTTTGCCATTGTGGTTGTTTTGGAAACATGGTTGGCGGCATGCTGGTCGCTTCAGAGTAACTCATTAAACCAGCTAAAATCATATAGACAAACGGAAATAACGTAATAACGGCTAAAATGCCTAAGAAAACAAATGCGATAATCGTTAAAACTTTTTTCATTGGCTTATTGCCCCACTTTCTTTAAGAGTTTATTTTGTAAGAAAGTGACCACTAAAATAATCACAAATAAAATCACTGTGGCGGCCATCGCAATTCCGGGACGTCCTGCAATGTGGAATTTGTCATAAATATAGTACACTGCGGTTGTGGCACTATTGGCAATCCCCGCACGGCCACCGAATAAAGCATAAACTTGTGTATAAACTTTAAAGGCGCCAATTAAATTGACCGTTAATAAAAAGGCAATGGTCGGGACTAGCTGCGGAAACGTAATACGTCGGAAAATTTCGCCGTCTGAGGCGCCAAACATTTTCGCTATTTTAAAGTGTTCTTCATCAATATTTCTCAACCCAGCCAACAAAATAATAATATTAAATGCTAAACTCGTCCAAACCCCAAAAATAATCAATGTTGGCATACTCATTTGAACATTATCTAGCCAGTTGACAGAAGGAATGCCGAAAAAGCCTAAGACGTAATTGACAATTCCATAATCGCCATTAAAGAAGTAACGGAAGACAATCCCAATGGCAATCGTACTCGTTACATAAGGCATAAAGAAAATCGTTTCAAAGAAACTCTTATGTTTAACTTTTTCAAAGATAATCCAAGCAATTGCTAGGGAAATTATCAAGGCAATCGGTACCACAGCAAATGCATAGAGCGCTGTATTTTTTAACGCTTTATAGAAGATTGGATCATTCAATACACGTTGATAATTTTCTAAACCAGCGTAGCGTTGGTTAATTAAGGAACCTTTTTGGAAGCTCATCCACAAAGAACGAAACAGTGGATAAACGCTAAACAGTAAAATGATTCCTAATGATGGCAGAAGGAAGAGCCATGCTTTTGGTTGATTTTCTGGATTGTATTTTTTCATTAGTAAACCCGGTCTCCCGCTTCGTTAAAGATAAATACTTTTTTATATGAAAAATCAAAAGATAAAGTGTCTCCTTCTTCAATCGCTTCTTCTACACTTACAATTGATTTCACTTGTTCATTTCCTAATGTAAATCGTAAAATACGTTCTCGACCAATCAATTCCACTAAATCTGTCGTTGTGGTAAAGAGACCTGTTTCAGCTGGTACCACATCTTCTGGACGAGAAGCAAACGTATATTTCCCATCAGTCATTGGCATTTTAAAGCGTGCTTGCTCAAAACGCTCAAGCGGAATTTCAAAACTTTCATGGTACATTTTGCCGTCTTTCACTTCAACAGACAATAAATTAATAATTGGGTTACCTATGAACTGAGCAACAAATAAGTTATTTGGTTCTAAGTAAAGGTTTTGAGGTTCATCATTTTGTTGAATAACCCCTTCGTTTAATAAAATAATTTTATCACTGATTGATAGCGCTTCCTCTTGGTCGTGCGTTACAAAGATTGTTGTAATGCCTACTTCTTTCACCAAGCGGCGGATTTCTTCACGAATTTTCAAACGCAAACGTGCATCCAAGTTACTTAAAGGCTCATCTAATAATAAAACATCTGGTTTTTGAACTAACGCCCGGGTAATCGCAACACGCTGTTGTTGACCACCAGAAAGTGTGCCTGGCTTTTTATGGCTTAACTCTTCAATATTCGTTAGTTTCATATATTCTTCGGCAATAGCTTGTGCCTCTGCCTTGGGAACTTTCTTACTTCCTACCGTCAAAGGAAACATTACGTTTTCTAGAACAGTCATATGTGGATATAAGGCATAGTTTTGAAAAACGAACCCGATGTTCCGATCTTTTGGTGCTGTTTTGACAACCGATTGCTGTCGAAACTGAATATCTCCATCACTTGGATGTAATAAACCTGCAATTAAGTTTAAAATTGTGGATTTCCCACACCCACTTGGTCCTAACAAACAAACCAAGTCCCCTTGCTCAATCGTAAAATTGACCGATTTTAACGCTTCAAACCCATTATCGAATACTTTTTTCAAGTCGATAACTTCTATCATGACCCAACCTCCAAAAAAACATTTAATAGCATACCTTTTGATTTTAACATTTATTTCTTGCAACCGCGAGAGCAAAGCTGTTTCATTAAGATAAAAATAGGTAAAGTTAATGTATTTTTTATGTAAAAAATGTTGTTTTTCTGAAAAGTCTATTCACACTTTTTTTAATGCACAACAAAAAAACAGAGAATTTTTCTCTGCTTTTTTGGTTATTTTTTAGAATCTTTTTCTGATTCCTTTACAATATAAATTGGTCGTTTTTTCGTTTCTAAGAAAATTTTGCCGATATATTTGCCAATAATTCCTAAACATAATAGTTGCAAACCACCTACAAAAAGTACAATACAAACCATTGAAGGCCAGCCGCTTGTTGGATCACCATTAACTAATGTTCGAAAGATAATCACTAACATTGCTAGTGCAGAACCAATACACGAAAAGGCGCCAACGTATGAAGCAATATTCAATGGTGTTTCTGAAAAATTGACAATCCCGTCAATTGAATAACTTAATAGACTCCAGAAAGACCAAGAGGTTTCTCCAGCAATTCGTTCTCGATTTTTAAATTCAATATATTCTGTTTTGAAGCCGACCCAACTAAAAATCCCTTTTGAGAAACGATTATACTCAGATAACTCTAAAATCGCATCGACCATTTGTCGGGTCATGACACGGAAGTCACGGGCACCATCCACCATTTCCGTCTCAGCAATTCGATTAATGAGTTTATAGAACATCCGTGCAAAAAAGCTACGAATGGGCGGTTCGCCGTCTCTTGTTATGCGTCGTGTGCCAACACAATCTAAATCTGTACTGGTTTCAATCATCTCAATCATTTGAGGTAATAACTCAGGCGGGTCTTGTAAATCAACGTCCATGACTGTCACTAAGTCACCTGTTGCTTCTTTTAAACCAGCGTATAAGCCTGCTTCTTTCCCAAAATTTCGTGAAAAAGAAAGATAACGTACCTTCTCTGGATGTTCGCGATAAAGCTGTCTTAAAACAGCTAACGTCTTATCTTTTGAGCCATCATTCACAAATATATATTCTACTGAATGAGACAGTTGCTGGCTAATTTTTTCTACTTCTTCAAAAAACAGCGGAATCGCTGCTTCCTCATTATAACAAGGGACAACAATTGATAACATTTTATTTCCTCCACACTTCAGTTAATTATCATTATACCATATAATAGCCTTATTAAATAACGATATCCAACTAAAAATAACTTAAATAGAAAGAACCTGAGAAAAAATCCAAAACGATTTTTTCTCAGGCTGACTAGCGGTTAAACGAAAGCAACAGAAATAGTCCTACGCACTACTTCAGCTTTTTCTGTTTAGCACTAAAATTATTTTGTTAAATCTTCTTGGTTTGCTTCAAATTGATAACGCGGTTCATCATTCTTTTCATCATAATCAACAATCAAATCATACCCTTTAAAGAACCAATCATCTGTTTCTTCAATAAAATAGGTAATCCCATCTAGGTTCTCTTTAATCATTGGCTCATCTGGCGCTTCTACAGACATCGCAATGGAAAAACCATCATGAACAGGTGTTTTTCCGTAAATTTTTCCGAAAAAACGAATGCCTGTCTCAGGCTGAACCCCGGTTTCTTCTTTAAACCATTGTTGGGCTTTCGGTGTCACTTCTAATTTCATTCTTTGTTCCTCCTTCACATCTCTGTCGCCATTTATTGTAGCACAGCGCAGTGCTTTTAGAGAATAAAGTGCTTAGCCATTCATTTTTTCATCTAATAAATCAACATCTGCGGTATCACCGATAACTAATAAATTGTCGTTTTCTCGAACAATTTCAGAAGCATCTGGCGAAGCAATTACTTCTGTTTTCGAGCGGCGGATCGCTACCACAGTTAAACCAAATCGCTGACGGAAATTTAATTCTGCTAAGGTTTTATTGTAAAATTTAGGATTGGTGACCCGAACCTCAGCTAATGAAAATTCGCTAGATAATTCAATATAATCTAAAATATTGCGTGAAACAAGTTTATGGGCAATTCGAATGCCCATATCCCGCTCTGGGTGAACGACCATGTCTGCCCCAATTTTATCTAAGACACGGGCATGATATTCATTGACTGCTTTGGCCAAGACATTGGGAACCCCCATTTCTTTAACCATTAGTGTCACTAAAATACTCGCTTGAATATCTTCACCAATCGCCACCACTACGTGATCAAAATTCCGAATTCCTAAAGAACGCAACGTCATTTCATCTTGGGCGTTAGCCACCACTGCATGCGTTGCAATATTCATATATTCATTGACACGGTCTTCACTGCTGTCAATGGCCAAAACTTCTTGACCAGCTTCCACCAAAGTTTGGCATATGCTGCCGCCAAAACGTCCTAAACCAATAATTGCAAAATTTTGTTTCATTTCTTCTGACCGCTCCTGTCTGTTCGTTAAAATTAGTATAACAAATCCATAAATAAATTCCTAGAAGGATTTCCTAGAATTTATTTATGGATTTATCTGATATTTATTTGGCTAAACCATGTTGAAAAGCATAAATCGCCGCTTGGGTCCGATCATCCACATCTAGTTTTGCTAAAATGTTTGAAACATGTGTTTTAACTGTTTTCAAAGTGATAAAGAGTTCATCAGCTATTTCCTGATTACTTTTACCTTGTGCAATCAACATTAAAATTTCGTGTTCCCGGTTTGTCAAATCTTCGTGCAACACCGGCTCTTGTTTTTTTGTTAACCGTTCCATCATCTTATGCGTCACTTCAGGTTCCAACACACGCTCTCCGCGATAAGTCGCCCGAATTGCATCAGCAATCTCATGTGCTGTTGATGTTTTTAATAGGTAGCCCGCTGCACCAGCTTCTATCGCCGGATACACTTTTTCATCATCAATAAAACTCGTCACAATAATAATCTTGGCTTCTGGCCAATCTTTCAAGATCGCTTTTGTTGAATCAATGCCGTCCATTTCTTCCATTACCAAATCCATCAAAATAACATCTGGACGTAGTTCCAATGCTTTTTCATAGCCAATCTTACCATTTTCTGCTTCGCCTACGACTTCTATATCCTCTTGAATAGATAAATATGATGAAACTCCTAAACGGACCATTTCATGGTCATCCACTAACATTACTTTGATCACTTGCAGTTTCCTCCTTTATGACAGGAACTTTAATTTCAACGCTGGTTCCCTGCCCTTTAAAACTAATAATTTTAACTGTACCGCCCATGCCGACAACACGTTCTCGGATATTATTTAAGCCATAACTACCGGCTTTATTACTTTGTTCCTTCATATCAAAGCCGACACCGTCATCAACAATACGCAATAGCACGTTTTTATCGACTTGGTGTAAGTATACCTCTAATTCCTTTGCTTTGGCATGTCTTAAGGTATTTGAAAGTAACTCCTGCACAATTCGGAAAAGATGATCCTCAATGCTGCTATTTAAATGAACATCTTCAACATCCCAAATCAATTCAATTTTAATTTTTGTTTGTAGTTCTTTCAGTAATTGTTCAATACCTTTACGCAAACTTTTTCCTTCTAGACTGATAGGACGCAAGTGCAATAGTAACGCGCGCATTTCCGATTGGGAGGCATTAATGATTTCTGCCACCATGGCTAGTTGTTTACGATATGGTTCCGGGGTTTCTGTTCGCTGTGCTTGTTCATTTAAGGCAGACAACATCATCATGGCTGCAAAAAGTTGTTGACTGACTGAATCATGCAACTCCCGCGCCAAACGATGCCGCTCGTTCTCTAAAATTTCTTCTTTTGTTTGCCCATCCATTAATTGCGGTCGACTGTTTAATAATTGCAATTCTTTAGACATCTCTAATAATTTATTTTTAATCGACCAAATATCTTGTTCGACTTCGGTTAGATAATGGTCTTGATTTTCACTGGTCGTTGGTTTGTTTAAGACTGGACTTTCATAATTACCGTTGGCCAATAACCGAAGTTTTTCTTCAATCCGTCCATATTGCCCTTTTTGAACCAATGAAATCAGTAAAAAGGTCAATAAGCCTATTAGTAAGGATATGAGAACAATGTGCACAATTAGTGGTAAATAAAAGACTTTTCTCTGAAGAAGCTCTAATAGCCACCGGTTTTGTTTAATCGAATGAAAATATGAAAACAATGTAATTAAGATAACAATAAAGGTGCTAAGGGACGCATATAATGAAATCATGCGTCTTGAAATCCGATCGGTCATACACGGATCACCTCAACATCTCCTACTAAAGTGTTCGTCATAATTTTCAAACGACGAAGATTGGTATCATAATCATTGCTGTAAATTTTTAATGATTCGTTTTTCAATTGATATTTTTCTTCTTCAAAACGTACCGTTCCGTAAAAAGTTGAATGTTCTAACAAAATAGCTACACCTAACGGCACTAGAATTCGCGTGCGGCCAAAACCTTTACGAATAATAATAATATTGTCTTCTTTCGGTAGTAGCGTATTACCTAAATCAATAATGGTGTCCCCAGAGATTAAATCAATATTGATATCGTCCCATTCATAGATATTGTTACCAATGCGTTCGTTGGCAAACCAGCGGCGTTTAAATCGTTTGCCATTTTTAGGTTCTTTTGCCGCCGTCTCCACCATAATCATTTGTTTTTTTCGCCAAGGTGCTAGCTCAGCTATATCCACGCCTGAAATCTCAAAGCCTTTTAAGCCGATAAAGAGTACGCCAAAAATCAACATAAACCAAACAGCCGTGCTGTTCATTGCACCAATGACAATAAAAACAACGCCGAGGACGAATTGAAAGTTGTTAAAATGTGTTTTAGATGCTTTCCTGGAAACGTAGGCCACAAGTAAAACGCCAATTGTTAATAAAACAGCTAATCCAGGATTATGTACAATTTGCCATAACGCCAGAATAAAAAGTAATGCTTCTGCGACGATAAAAAAGCGCCAAGGGTTATTCATAGATTTGCCTCCTCCCTCTGTCATTTATTTTACTCGTTTATTTTATTTAATCATAGTGGTTTGCGCCTCAGGTTACCATAGGACTTTAGCCCTAAATGTCCTAGATTGCGAAAGGACAGGCCTTGGAAGCTGCCTGCCCTACTCAATTATTTAGTTTGCTTCAACTTTTGTAATTTTAACTGTCATGTCGCCACCAGGTGTTGCAATAATCACTTGGTCGCCTAATTGTTTACCAATTAAGGCTTGCGCAATCGGTGAATCATTAGAAATTTTACCAGAAAATGGATCGGCTTCGGCACTTCCTACGATTGTGTATTCCTCTTCTTCTCCGTCAGGTAACTCTTGGAAAGTAACTGTTTTACCGATGGAAACTTCGTCTTGGTCCACGCCATCATTATCGATGATTTCTGCAAAACGAATCATATTTTCTAACGTTGTAATACGTCCTTCAACGAAAGCTTGTTCATCTTTAGCTGATTCATACTCAGAGTTCTCTGAAAGATCCCCAAAGCTACGAGCGATTTTAATACGCTCTACGATTTCTTTACGTTTAATTGTTTTTAATTCTTCTAGCTCTTGTTCTAATTTTTCTTTTCCTTCAAGAGTCATTGGATATACTTTTTCTACCATGTTAATTCTCCTTTTTCGCTTAACGATACGTAGTTCTTGGTTGGTTATTGAAAAAAATTCCGCTTTCAATCCACAAAAGAGTACCACGCTTTTTCTAAATTGTAAATATAATTATTGAATTTTTGTGATTTTGCTAAATTTTATTTATATAAATTTCTAGTTGCTACTCTTTCCCTCTGTTAAACAGATTACTTTTTGAGTATCTAAAAGCTTGGTGAATCATACAAAATTGATTCACCAAGCTCTTTTATGTTTTCATTTTATTCACTACTTGAATTATTGACATACTGATCTACTAATACTTGATGTTCTTCATATGTTTTTGAGAAGTATACTTTTCCTGTAGAAATATCTGCTACAAAGTATAAATAGTCACTTGGTGTCGGATTCAAGACTGCTTTAATTGACTCCTCACTTGGGCTATCTAATGGTCCTGGTCCATAACCAGTATTTTTATACAAGTTATAAGACGAGTCCACTTCCAAGTCAGCATACGTTACAGTTTCTTTGTGTTCTCCTAGAGCATACAAAATAGAAATATCTGATTGGATCGGCATATCGGCAGCCAAGCGGTTAAAGAATACTTGCGCAATTTGTTTGCGGTCTGCTTCTTTGACTCCTTCTTTTTCAACCAATGAAGCTAACGTTAAGACTTGCTGATTGGTTAAATTCTTTGCATGAATTGTCGGCGTATATTGTTCCATTACTGTGTTCATTTTAGCAACCATCTGTTCGACAAATTCAGGAAGTGTTGCTTTTTTGTAGTAATCATAAGTTGCCGGGAACAAATAGCCTTCTAAGCGATAACGAACACCTTCTGCAGTTGCAGCACTTTCAAGTAAATCAGGATACTTAGCTTTCATTTGATTGAAGAAGTCTTCGTTTTTCATTAATGCAATGAAATCTGCTTTCTTGAAATCTGTATTTTTTTCAATAGCTTCGCCAATTTTATCTATATCGTAGCCTTCAGGAATCGTTACTTTGCCATCTGCGATTTTAGTTGGTTCTGGCGTGCCCCCTTCTTTTAGCATTTCACCAATTTCATCGAGTGTCATGCTTGGAGACATTTGATAATAGCCCGCTTGAAAATCTGTTAAGTTTTTAAATTTTACGTAGTAGTTAAAAACCATTCCGCTTTTAATGACGTTGCTTTCTTCTAAAACCGCAGCAATTTGCTTATTAGAAGATCCTTCTGGGATATGCACTTGAACAAGCTTCTTATTGTTCTTGTCTAGTGGTTGTAGCCCAGCGTCTACATATTTATAAAAAGTAAACCCAAAGATTGCCATCATTAAAACCAATACAGAAACTACAATTAACACGATACGACCGACTAAACGATCTTCTTTTTTACGTGTTTGTTTTTTTGTATTTGTTGGCTTTTCGTCTGTTTCAATCGGGGTTGGCTCTTCGACTGTCTGTGTTGTCTTGTCTTTCCCACGTCTTCGAGCAGCTCTAGAACCTGCACGTGTTTGTGTTGTGCGGCTCGCTGTTTCTTGTGATTCATCATATGAAGGTTGGGGAGACCTATCATTTTTTTCAGAGGAATCAGGTTGATCGCCATCATTTCTACCTTTTAAAGACCCAGTTACTTGATCTCTAAGCGAAGATTTGGGATCTTGGTTATTTTGGTTATCATTAGCCAAAACTAACCCTCCTTACTATTCTATCGTTTATGACTGAAACTATTATACATGAAACCTCTTTAAAATTAAATGTTTTTAATAAAAAGACCGTCATTCCCCGATAAAAAATTCATCATTGACAACGTTTAAAGCCTATGATGGCGCTTTTCTATTGAAACGATAATAAATCTTAAAATCCTCCTAAATTTATCGAAAATCCATTTTCTATTAGGAATTTTGTAGCAAAATAGCACCTAAGTCTTTAGGCGATTGTACTAGGAATGTCGCTCCCGCCTCTTGTAACTCTGTTTCTTCACCAAATCCATACAAGACACCTATACTATCTAAGCCATTTTGTTGAGCACCAAGAACGTCATGATTACGATCACCAACCATGATAATCGCTTCTTTGGTTGGGTCTAATTGAGCTTCCGCTAATGCATACTGAATCACATCTGCTTTTTTAGAACGATGACCGTCCATACTCGCTCCATAGATGCCTGTAAAATAACGATCTAAATCAAAATGAGTAATAATCTTTTTAGCAAATTCTTCTGGCTTGGAAGTCGCAATGTATAACTTTGCTCCCGCTTCCTTTAACCTTGTTAGTACCTCTGGGATCCCTGGATACACATGATTTTCAAACATACCTTTTCTCTGATAATACGCTCGATAATGACTCACGGCTTGTTGCGCTGCTTCAGCTGAAGGCGCCATGTGCAAAAACGACTCATATAAAGGCGGCCCTATGAAAGAACGTAATGTCTCCTCGCTAGGAGCTGGCCAGCCTAATTGTTCTGTTGCGTATAAAATAGAACGCATAATGCCGCTACCAGAATCCGTAATTGTGCCATCTAAATCAAATAAAATCGTTTGATACATCTTCACTTCACTACTTTCTAGCATTTTTTGTCTAATTGATTCTTCAAAATAAGATACGCAAAAGAAGCACATTTTTCAGCGCTTCTCTGCCTTTTTATTTATTTTGCTGTAAACGTATCTGGTTTTTTATCTGATTTCTGCATTTCATAGGCAATGGCTTCAACGATTCGGCGGCTAGCTTGACCATCCCCATACGGATTTTGTGCATGCGCCATCGCGTGGTAAGCATCAGAATCAGTCAATAATGTTTTCGCCTCTTGATAGACTACTTGTTCGTCTGTACCAACCAATTTCAATGTTCCTGCCGCTACGCCTTCTGGACGTTCCGTTGTATCTCGTAAAACTAAAACTGGCACACCTAAGGAAGGAGCTTCTTCTTGCACACCGCCAGAATCAGTTAAAATTAAAGCACTTTTCGCTGCAAAATTTTGAAAATCTTTGACATCCAATGGTTCAATTAAATGCACACGAGCTAATTCACCTAAGTGTTCCGCTACTATTTCACGGACTTTGGGATTTTTGTGCATAGGGAAAATGACTTCAATTTCTGGATGTTCCATTACAAGTCGACGAACAGCTTTAAACACATTTGCCATTGGCAGGCCTAAATTTTCACGACGATGCATTGTAATTAGCACGATGCGTTGGTCTGTAGGGATTTTTTCCAATAAATCATTTTGATAGTGGGCATCAACGGTGTACGCCATCGCGTCAATTGCTGTATTGCCAGTCACATAAATATGTTCTTCTGGATGATTTTCTTTGATTAAATTGTCCTTACTTTGAGTGGTTGGGGCAAAATAAATATCAGTTAACACGTCTACCAGTTGACGATTCATTTCTTCCGGAAACGGAGAATATTTTTGCCAGGTCCGCAATCCTGCTTCCACATGTCCCACTGGAATCTGTTGATAAAAAGCAGCCAATGCAGCCGCAAATGACGTGGTTGTATCGCCATGAACCAAGACAATATCCGGCTGTTCTGTCACAAGAACCTCAGTTAATAAATTCAAAACACGACTTGTAATATCTGTTAAGGTTTGCCCATCTTTCATGATATTTAAATCATGATTCGGTGTAATTTGAAAATCTTCTAACACTTGATCCAACATTTGGCGATGTTGCGCTGTTACGACTACTACAGAGTCAAATCCTTGACTTTGCTCTTCTAAAACTTTGATTAAAGGGGCCATTTTGATTGCTTCTGGCCGTGTTCCAAAAACCGTCATTACTTTAATTTTCTTCATCATTTTCCTCCTAATTCTATGTTAGTTTCGGGTATTTTTGTTGGCGAAATTCTTCTGCTCGTTGAATATAATGTAAGGCGTTCGTATGATTACTGGCTATTTCTGCTGCCGTTAACGGACGGATAACCTTCGCGGGTCGACCAAATGCTAAAACATTTGGCGGGATAATTTTGCCTTCTGTCACTAAAGAGCCCGCACCAATCAGGCTGTTTTCTCCAATAATGGCGTTATTTAGAATGGTTGAACCCATGCCAATCAAAGCACCATCACCGATTTTACAACCGTGTAACATGCATTGATGGCCCACCGTTACATACTTGCCTACAATTGTCGGGGCATCTTCATCAACATGAATAATCGTGCCATCTTGAATATTACTACCTTCACCAATGGTAATTGTGTTACTGTCACCTCTTAAGACCGACTGAAACCAAATATTACTATCCTTCGCTAGTTGTACGTTTCCATAGACATCTGCACTAGCAGCAATAAAATATTCTTTTTTCAAACTCTGTCACCTCTTTTCATTAAGTATAGACAAGAATTCCTCACTTTCATAGTAAAAAAGACAAGAAAAGAGCGTGGGACAAAAATCACTTTGGATTTTTGCTCCACGCTCAAAAACTGATAAACGGCGGGAACAAAAGCAACTCCTTCGGAAATAAGCCGGAATTCTCCAAAAATTACAGAACAATTTTCGGAAATTCCTTCTTATTTCTCGGAGTTAAACGCTTCTGTCCCGACCTCTTTTTATTCCTCATAGTCGCCTTCTTCAGCAAATTGACTATTGTATAGTTTTTCATAGAAGCCACCTTGTTCCAGCAACTCATGATGCGTACCTTTTTCAATGATTTCTCCTTGTTTCATAACAAGAATTAAATCAGCTTCACGAATAGTTGATAGGCGGTGGGCAATAACGAAACTCGTTCGTCCTTCCATAACACGATCCATTGCTTTTTGAATTAAGGCTTCCAAGCGTGTATCGACTGAACTAGTCGCCTCATCTAAAATCAAAATTTTCGGATCAGAAATTACCGCTCGGGCAATGGTCAACAATTGTTTTTGACCAAGGGAAACGTTATCTCCCTCAGAATTGATTTCCATTTCATACCCATCTGGCATTGTCCGAATGAAGTGATCCACATTGGCCGTTTTCGCTGCATCGACAACTTCATAATCCGTGGCATCCAACTTCCCAAAACGAATGTTATCTGCAATGGTACCTTTATACAACCAAGCATCTTGCAATACCATTCCAAATACAGATCGGACATCACTACGGTTCATTTTTTTCGTGTCAATGCCATCAATTTTAATGGCGCCTTCTGTTACATCATAAAAACGCATTAGCAAATTGATTAAGGTTGTTTTCCCAGCGCCAGTTGGTCCCACAATCGCAACCATTTGGCCCGCATCAACTTTAAAGTTCAAATTACGAATTAACGGTTTTTCTGGGTCATAACTAAAGCTGACATTTTCAAATTCAACAGAGCCTAAAATAGGTTCTGGTAAAGGAACATCTTGTTCGTTAAGTTCTTCTTCTGGTTCATCTAGGATTTCAAAAATCCGCATGGTCGAAGCTGAAGCGCTTTGT
This sequence comes from Enterococcus sp. DIV2385, assembly GCF_051711925.1. Taxonomy (NCBI): domain Bacteria; kingdom Bacillati; phylum Bacillota; class Bacilli; order Lactobacillales; family Enterococcaceae; genus Enterococcus; species Enterococcus sp. DIV2385. The sequence continues at coordinate 2,340,118 of NZ_JBIONV010000001.1, forward strand.
AAAGCTGCAGACAACTGCGTAATATTCCCCATTGGTTGGCTAATTTGCCAAATATATTGAATAAACGCTTGTAACTGCCCCACTACGATCACACCAGCAACCACATAGTAACTACCAAGGACAGCTACCCCGATATAGGTCCCATAAGCGGTCATTTGAACCAATGGCAACATTAATCCTGAGATAAAGGATGCTTTGAAACCAAAACCATTTAAACGATGATTGACTTGTTTAAAGCCTTCAAGAGTTTCTTTTTCCCGACCATATAGTTTTAAAACACTGAACCCAGTCATATTTTCTTGGACATAACCATTTAAGTCTCCTAAAGAATTTTGCATTCCTTGGAAATATTTCTGGGAGATTTTAACAATTGTTCTGGAAATAATCAGAGACAACGGAATCATAATCACTGAAAAAATCGCCATCAGCGGATTGATTAAGAACATCATCACTACCGCCATCACAATCCCTAAGACTGCTGAAACAATATTGATAAAACTTTGTTGCATCGCATTGCTGACAGCATCCACATCGTTCGTCACCCGTGACAAAATATTTCCTTGTTGGTTCTTATCAAAATAAGAAACTGGCAAACGATTGATTTTTTCTTCAATATCGCGGCGTAAATCGCGCATGGATTGTTGAACGACATTCGTCATTAAAAAGCCTGACAAAAATTGTGCCACACAATAACCTGTTCCCACAACTAAAATCCAAATTAAACATTGGATTACATAATCAAAATTAATGGATTCGCCAGCCGCAATATTACGGCTAATTTCTGTCGTTGGTAATCCAGTCAAATAAGGCAACGCTGCATTAAAGGCAACGGTTAATATTGTAAATAAAATAACTAAATAAAACGTCACTCGGTACGGTTTAATATAGCGACCGATTCGTTTCATAGAAGAAAAGGCGTGTTTCATGCTAATTCCTCCTCTGACAATTGAGAAGCCGCAATATCATAGTAAATTGGACAAGTCTCAAGTAATTCACGATGTGTGCCAATTCCGACCACGTCGCCTTCGTTTAAAACAACAATGCGGTCCGCATGCATAATTGTTCCAACACGTTGTGCCACAATTAAAACAGTGGATTCTGTTGTTTCTTTTTTCAGACGCGCTCGTAAATTTGCATCTGTTTGATAATCTAACGCAGAAAAACTATCATCAAATATATAAATTTCCGGATTGCGAATAATCGCCCGTGCGATAGCTAAACGTTGTTTTTGACCACCAGAAAAGTTCGTGCCACCTTCTGAAAGAGGTTCATCATAGCCTTGCGGTTTTTGTGAAACAAATTCTGTTGCTTGAGCAATGTCAATTGCTCGTTCCATTTCTTCTAATGTCGCATCTTCCTTACCGTAGCGAAGGTTATCAGCAATTGTACCAGTAAAAAGTAACGCTTTTTGTGGAATATAGCCAATCTTATTGCGTAATGCACTAAGTTGGTACTCTTTTACGTTCACTCCATCGATTAAAATTTCACCTTCTGATACATCATAAAACCGTGGAATCAATTGAATTAATGTTGATTTCCCACTACCTGTGCTCCCAATAAAGGCCACTGTTTCACCAGGTGACGCCTTAAAACTTACATTGCGGATGACTGGGCTTTCCGCATGTCCAGGATAGGCAAAGGTTACATTTTTAAACTCTAGATAGCCTTTAGTAGCTGTTTCTGTTACGCCTTCTTCTTCACGAATAGCTGGTTCCATGTCTAAGGCTTCTTGAATCCGCGAAGCCGAAACCGCAGCCCGAGGATACATCATAAAGACACTGGCAAATAACATAAACGAGAACAGCGCATGGAAAATATATTCAATAAAAGCTATTAAATTCCCAACTTCTAAATCCCCATGGCTGATTTGAACAGTCCCGCTCCAAATGATTAAGACCATCACAATATTAAATAAGAAAAAGAACCCTGGTTGGGCTGCTGCCATTAAACGAAACAGACTTTTTGAACTTTTAGTGTAAGTTTCATTGACTTTATTAAAACGAGATTCTTCAAATTTTTCATTAACAAATGCGCGTATTACCCGCAATCCAGAAAGATTTTCTCTTAAAATCCCGTTGATTCCATCTAAGTTCTTTTGTTGCTTTTTAGATAACGGTTCTGACAAACGAGCAATCCCGACAACTGCTAGCAGCAGAAAAGGCAAGGCACCTAAAACGTACATTCCTAACGACGGACTCGTTCGCATCACCATGTAAAGACTGGCAATAAACATCACTGGCGTCATAAAGCCAAGACGTAAAATATTTCCCAAGAAGAGCATAATTTGGTATGCATCATTGGTCGTTCGCGTAATTAAGGAAGAAACCCCAATACTTTCATATTCACTGTGTGAGAAAGTTTGAATCTTTTCAAATAAATCATCACGAATATCACGAACAATGTTTGTTGTAATTCTGGCACCAAAGTACCCTAGCAAAATATTCATTGCGACACCAATAATCGTAATTACAACCATCCAAATCCCTTGCTGATAAATATAGTCCATATCTCTAGGAATAATTCCTTTGTCAATCATTCGTGCTAAAATGGTCGGCAAGCCTAATTCAATCAAAATAAAACCAAACACACAAATAAAATCAGCAAAAAGTAATTTCTTATAACGCATTGTGTAACGCCACATTAACTTCAATTAATCATCTCCTTCTTATCTTACTTTAAATTTTCTAGTACTCCCACTGTATCAAAAAGAAATCGGTAATACAAGCTGTCTGGCTAGAAAAAACAGCCTTTCTCTTTCTATCCTTTCTCTTTTAGATTTTCTAAAAAATAGATAATTTTAATGATTTACTTATACGATTAAAATTGCTACTTCCTTTTGATTGTGCCATAATTGGGAAAAACTGAAAGGACCCTTTGAATGAAAAAATTATTCTTCATTTTTCTCGGTTCCTGTACGTTTGCTTTAGGCACGATAGGAATCTTTTTGCCGCTTTTACCCACCACTGGTTTTTATTTATTAACGGCCTTTTTTTGGATGCGTAGTTCAGATAAACTTTATAACAAATTTTTAGCTTCTTCTTATTATCAAAAATATATCCAAGAAGCCTTCTTTGAGAAAAAAATTACTCGTAAAGGTAAATGGAAACTATTTATTTCCATGTTTCTTTTATTTGCCATTCCGTGTTTAATTGTCCGAAATACGTTGATGACTACGACTTTAGCGATTGTTTATTTAGCCCACGTGATTGGCTTAAGTTGGTATTGGCGTCCTAAAAAAAAGGCACTCGAACTTGATCAAGAATAAGGCGAAACAAGAAGTTTGTTTTTTTTAAAAGTCCAGTGAGTGTTTCTATACTTCCTTATCATTCTATGATAAAATAAGCTTAATTGTTGTTATTCACAACACACGGGACGGTTGAAAAAGAACACATAAAATCAAATACCCAGAATGAAGCAAAGTCGAGGCTTCATTTCATCATTAACAGATGTTTTTGATGAGCATTCTTTTTTAGGTGATCAGCACCTCGTTTTGTTGTGTTTAATTTTCTGTCTTAAAATGAAAAAAACTATAAATTGCTACTATTAGTAGCTGAAGGAGAAATGAATCGATGATTTACAAAGTATACTATCAAGAAACAAAAATCAGAAACCCAAAAAGAGAAGACACAAAATCTCTTTACATGGAAGCCGATAGCGATGTAATCGTGCGCCAATTAGTTGAAGAAAATACCCCATACAATATTGAATACGTTCAATTATTAGACGAAAAACATCTTGCTTACGAGCAAGAACATGCGGACTTCACTCTAACGGAGTTTTAACATGAAAGTAAACATAAAAAATAACGAAACTGGCGTTTTTGCAATCGGTGGTTTAGGCGAAATTGGAAAAAACACATATGGGGTACAATTCCAAGATGAAATTATCATTATTGATGCTGGGATCAAATTCCCAGAAGATGATTTACTTGGGATTGACTACGTGATTCCAGATTATAGCTACATCGTTCAAAATTTGCATAAAGTCAAAGCACTCGTTATTACCCACGGTCATGAAGACCATATTGGTGGCGTTCCTTATCTTTTACGTCAAGCGAATATCCCAATCTATGCGGGACCACTAGCCTTGGCTTTAATTACCAACAAACTAGATGAACATGGTTTATTGCGAGAAGCGGAATTACACGAAATTAATGAAGATACGGTGATTCGTTTTAGAAAAACAGCGATTAGTTTTTTCCGGACGACTCACAGTATTCCTGATGCCTTGGGCGTTGTGGTTAAAACGCCTTCTGGTAACATTGTCGCAACAGGTGACTTTAAGTTTGACTTTACACCCGTTGGTGAGCCGGCCAACTTACACAGAATGGCGAAATTAGGTGAAGAAGGCGTCCTTTGTCTTCTTTCAGACAGTACCAATGCTGAAATACCCACCTTTACAAAATCCGAAAAAACAATTGGGACCTCTATTTTAAAAATCTTTGAAAAAATTGATGGTCGGATTATCTTTGCCAGTTTTGCTTCAAACATTTTCCGTTTACAACAAGCTGCTGATGCAGCCGTGAAAACCGGTCGCAAAATTGCTGTTTTTGGTCGTAGCATGGAAAATGCCATTGTCAATGGCGAACGCTTAGGCTACATCAAAGTGCCAAAAGGAACGTTTGTCGATGCGGCGGAACTGAATCAATTGCCAGCAAATGAAACAATGATTTTATGTACTGGCTCTCAAGGAGAACCTATGGCCGCGCTTAGTCGGATTGCTAACGGTACACACCGCCAAATTAGTATTCAACCAGGCGATACGGTTGTTTTCTCAAGTTCACCAATTCCTGGGAATACGACAAGCGTTAACCGTTTAATCAACTTATTATCTGAAGCCGGTGCAGAAGTTATCCACGGAAAAATCAATAATATCCATACTTCTGGTCACGGTGGACAAGAAGAGCAAAAATTAATGCTTCGTTTGATGAAGCCTAAATATTTCATGCCTGTTCATGGTGAATTTAGAATGTTAAAAATCCATGCTTCGCTCGCTCAAGATACAGGGGTTCCTGAAGAAAATTGCTTTATCATGGGCAACGGCGATGTCTTGGCTTTAACGGCTGATAGCGCACGTCCTGCTGGTCACTTCAACGCTAATGACGTGTACGTTGATGGAAATGGTGTCGGTGATATCGGGAATGTTGTTTTACGGGATCGTCGTATCTTATCTGAAGAAGGTTTAGTTTTAGCGGTAGCAACAGTTGATATTAAAAATAAAGAAATTATGGCTGGTCCAGACATTCTTTCCCGTGGTTTTGTCTACATGCGTGAGTCTGGTGATATGATTCATGAAGGCCAACGTCTTTTATTCAATGCTCTACGTGAAGCAATGAAAGATAAAAACTGTACCGAAGCAAAATTAGGCGAAGCCATGACGACCGCTTTACAGCCTTTCTTGTTTGAACAAACAGAACGTCATCCAATGATTCTGCCAATGATTATGACTGCCACAGTTAGTGATCAATAAAGCTCTCATTTAATAGAGAAGAAAAATGCTTGTCCATTTTTCTTCTCTATTTTTTCTAACAAAAAAACACCTAACATGCGTTAGGTGTTTTTGGATTATTTTTTATTAGTTTTTTTCTACGTTAACTGCTTGAGGGCCACGGTCTGAATCTTCAACATCAAAAGTCACTGCTTGACCTTCTTCTAAAGTTTTGAAACCATCACCTTGGATAGCTGAGAAGTGTACGAATACGTCGCTTCCGTCTTCGCGTGAGATAAACCCAAAACCTTTTTCTGCGTTAAACCATTTTACTGTTCCTTGTTCCATTCTTTTGTTCCTCCTCGTGCATTTGCACATAAATAGTCGTAACTTTGCTCGCTTCCAATAGAATATTTAAAAAAATTTAAAAAGTCTACATAATTCCAAACAAGATTACCCTTTCATTTTACACGTGATAAAATATTTTTGCAAGAATTGTCCTCATTCTGAAGCAAAAAAATTCTCTTCTCTCAAACTAATGTATCCGCTATCACCAACAATAATATGATCCAACAATTGAATCCCCATCATTTCGCCACATTCTTCCATTCGTTTGGTAAATTGAATATCTTGTGGAGACGGTGTCGGATTGCCAGATGGATGATTATGAGCTAATAGTATGCGAGCAGAAGAATATTTAACCGCTTCCCGAAAAATTTCGCGTGGATGAGCAATACTTTGATTCAGTGATCCTTTGAAAATCGTTTTCTGTTGGATAATGTCATTCTTGGTATTCAAGTAAATACAAATTAAATGTTCTTGTTGCAGCCCCTTCATCTCTTGGAGTAATCGTTGAGCGACTTGTTGACTGGACGTAACTTTGCCAAATTTGATTTGACTACTTTGATAAATTCGACACCCTAATTCAATGGCCGCACGTAATTCAATGGCTTTCACTTGGCCAATGCCTTTAATAGCCATTAACTCGTTCAACGTGGCTTGCTGCAAATAAGAAAGTTGCTTAAACTGTTTTAACAGCGTTGCGGCAACAGTCATCACGTCTGCTTCTTTTGAGCCAGTACGTAACAGAATCGCCAACAACTCTTGATTCGATAATGCTTTTTCTCCTATCGCCAAGAGCCGTTCTCGTGGTAAACAATCACTCGGCATCTCACGAATAAACAGATCCGATACTTGCATAAAAAAACCTCCTTTGCTAGTCATTAATAAACTACGCAAAGGAGTGTTGTTTTTATTATTTTAAATAATGTGGCGCTTGATGTAAACTCTCCAAGACATGTAATGTTTTCTCTTGGATAACTTCAGTTGGTTGCAATAAATCAGGTACCATGATCACTGGAATGCCCGCACTATGAGCCGCACTTACCCCATGAAATGAGTCTTCGAAAATCAAGGTTTTCGGGGCTTCTGTTCCTAAAAGTTGACGAGCTTTTTGAAAAATTTCTGGGTCTGGTTTTGCTCGTTTAACATCCTCTGCTGAAACGATCCCTACAAAACGATCCTGAATCCCAGCATGGCTTAATAACATTTCAATTGCTGGACGGACGTTACTTGAAGCAACTAATCGAGGAATTTTTTGATCATCTAAAAAGTCGAGAAATTCCACCACCCCTGGTTTTAAAGGGACGTTACCAGATCGAAACTCTTGCAGGGTATCATCATAAGAACGGCGGATAAATTCTTCCACTGTGTCATGACCATAGGATGCATAAATACGTCGGTAATTCTCTTGTACTTCTTCATCGGAAATCCCAACATAGTCTAAATAGACTTCTTTACTATATGGTAACCCCATTGCATCTGCTACTTTTTGAGTAGATGTATAGTAAATCAACTCCGTATCAAAAAGCAACCCATCCATATCAAAAATTACGCCATCAAATTTCTTCATCATTTCCTCCTATAGTTAAAAGTAATTCTCTTACTTGAGAAACAAAATATAATGAACCTGTTACTAATAATAAATCATCTGTCGACATTTTTTCTAAAATTTCGCCTAAGCCAAATTGCCATAAAGACACAATTTCTGTTAAATCGTCTTCATATTTTTCCATTTCTGTAAGTGCAATAGCTTTAGGGTAATCAAAGCTAGTTAAGTAAAGATGCGCATTCGGTACTTGCTTTAAGTCCTGAATCATCTCATCCACATCTTTAGTTGCTAAAGCTGAAAATAAAATATGAATCGTGTGTTGTGGAAACTCTTTGCGCAAGTTTTCAACTAAGCGTTTTACTGCATGATCATTGTGGGCACCATCTAAAACAATCAACGGTTCATCACTAAGACGTTCCATTCGAGCTGGCCATTGCGCTTTAGCTAACCCTTGAGTAATGTCTCGTTCTTTAAACGGCAAATGTTGTAGTTGGCAATACTTGTCAAATAATTGAACAGCTACCGCCGCGTTTTCTACTTGGTGACGCCCCAACAAGGGAACTTTAATTTTTGTCAGTTTGCCCATTTCTCCATAGAAATTAAATACTTCCCCCCATTGTGTATCAGGATGTAGATATTCCACTTGATACTCTTTGCCAAAACGAAAAATTGGACTCTGTTTTTCTTGTGCGACTTTTTCAATGACTGCTAGCGCATCAGCACAAATATTGCCTGTTACTACTGGGACTTTTTCTTTAATAATACCCGCTTTTTGATAGGCAATTTCAGCAATTGTTTCACCTAAAATTTCTGTGTGATCCTTCCCAATTGTCGTAATTCCCGTCAATAATGGCTTCACGACATTGGTGCTATCAAGTAATCCACCTAAGCCAACTTCAACAACTGCGATATCCACTTGTTCATTCACGAAATAGTCCAAGGCCATTCCTGTCAATGTTTCGAATTCTGTAATTCCAGCCACTTCAGTGATTTGGTCTAATTCTTTAATGATTGGTTGATACTTTTCCACATAGGTAATCAATTGTTCGTCTGAAATTGGTTGACCATTTATCGCAATTCTTTCATTAAATGATTCAATATAAGGAGAGGTAAAGGTTCCGACTTTCAAGCCCATTTCTTCTAATAGACAGCGTAAATATGTCACGGTTGAGCCTTTACCATTGGTTCCTGCGATATGAATCGTTGGCACTTTGTTTTCTGGATGATCAATTTTTTCTAATAACGCATTAATCCGATCCAAACCAGGTCTTGAACCAAAGGGTAACCGGCTATGAATCCATTCAATGGCTTCTTCTATTGTTAATTGCATCTTGTCCAACTCCTTGTCTTCTTCTACATTATAACTAAGTTAGGTGACTTTTTCACTAATAACCAATTGAAACTTTTTCTTGAAAACTTTTTGCATTTTTCATAATTTTGCGTTATTAGCGGATACATTAATGAACTTATGGTAAACTAACATTCTGGATGGTTCGTTCCAGCCAGCCAATTAAAAACTATTTTTAGAGCGTTCAACACGCTTATTCATGATTTTTTTATAAAGGTGGACTTATTTTGATGAAAAACAAATCGAAGCTTTTATGGTTAGGAAGTTTTTTCTTGCCGTTTTTACTTCTGTTGCTTGTATGGATGACATTACAACTTGCGCCTTTTGGTGACAACAACTTATTAGTTAGTGATTTAGGCACACAATACATGCCTTTCTTGAGTTTTTTAAAACGCTCTTTTCACGAGGGAATAACTACATTCTACTCTTTTTCCAATGAGATTGGTGAGTCGATTGTTCCTTTGACAGCCTATTACTTACTGAGCCCTTTTAATGTGTTGGCTTTCTTTTTTCCTTATGAACAATTACCTATAGCAATTTTATGGATTATTACCTTAAAACTTGCCTTGATGGGCACGACGATGTTTAGCTATTTAAAATACACCTATCAAAAAGTTGATGGCACCACGTTACTTTTTTCAACGTCCTATAGTTTCTGTGGCTTTGTCACCGTCTATAGCCAAAACTTTATGTGGTTGGATGCACTGATTCTATTCCCGCTTATCTTATTGGGACTCCAACGTTTATGGGATCAACGCAAATGGGGCTTATACAGTATAACCCTGTTTTTAGCGATTGTGACGAATTACTACATGGGTTATATGATTTGTCTCTTTGCTGTTTTTTACAGTATCTATTGGTTCTTTAAAAAGAATACCCAAGCCCATGCTATTCGGCAATTTTTTAAACAAAGTCCGTTATTCATCCTCGTTTCTTTTTTAACAGGAACTGCAACTAGCTTTTTATTATTACCTGCAGCAGAAGGGATGCTCTATACAAAAAAAGCAGATTTTGATGTCTCGACGTTCTTTTTAACGCCTAAGTTCAACACTTCGTTCTTCTCGCAATTAGGCTTAGGTTCTATTAATTATGAGTTGCGTTTAGACCATTTACCAACCGTTTTTGCTGGATTATTTGTGACACTCCTCTGTGTTGCCTATTTTCAAACGAAACAAATTGCGTTAAAAGAAAGAATAGCTTCAGCAATTCTTTTATTCATTCTCTTTTTAAGCTTTTGGTTAGAAGCCTTTAACACTGTGTGGCACATGTTTCAAAGCCCAGCTGGGTTCCCTTACCGAAATGTCTTTATCTTTAGCTTTTTATTGATTGTCTTTGCCTATGAAGTTTGGCTTAAAAAAGTGACCATTCCTTGGACCGCACCTATTATTTTTAGTCTGCTGTTAGTCATTGGCTACGGATCTTTGTATTATGGTCCACAAAAGAATCTCTTAATTTCGATCAATTATTTATGGCTAAGTTTACTTTTTATTTGGTTGATTTTCTTTTGCTTGCGTTTAGCACACAAAAAGGCCTTAAGAAACTATGTAGTCGTTGCTTTATTCTTACTGGTCAGCACAGAATTAACAACGAATTTCTGGATTTCTTTTAAACACATGCCCTTTGGTAGCCAAGCAACATTTGCCCAAGATTACCGAAAACACAGCCAATTAATCGATGAAAAAATGGCCTCAGCACCAGAACTTTATCGCATGAAACAAGTCATTCCTTCCAAAGAAACAGGGTTCCGTGAAATCAATAACGGCTACAATAATCCTTTACTTTATGGCTATGCTGGCGTTTCTAGCTATACTTCGACTTTAACTGCCACTACCCAAGACACATTAAGTGCGCTAGGTTTATATCGAAAAAATGATCGCCGGATTGCCTATGTGGATAATTCACAATTAACCAATTTACTTTTAAATGTGAAATATGACTTTTTACCAATTGAAAAACCTACGAGTGAAAAATTGCTAAAAACAGTTGGTTCCACGAAAATCATGGAAAATGATGAAGCGATCGGTATGGGCTTTTTGGCGCCAACCGCATTAACCAAGTTAAAATTAGCAAAAAATAATCCTTTAGATGCCCAAGAAGAACTCCTGCAAACGCTCGTGCCGACGGATAAACCTTACTTTAAAACAGCTTCGTTGATAAATGAACCTCATCATACCAATGAAACAATTGAAGCAACCTTTAAAGTGAATAGCACTGGCGACTTGCATCTTTATATTCCGAATTTAAAATGGAAAAAAGTTACACAATTGAAGGTAAACCAACAAGTTATCTCGACGCCGATTTATATTGCAACCAATCAACTGTTCAATTTAGGGCATTTTGAAAAAGGAACTACCGTGACCCTGTCACTAACTGCTGAACAAGTGGTTGATTTAACTAATTGGCAACTTCAAACTTTAGACCAAACAGCCTTTAATCGTGCGGTTGACAAATTACGCCAACAAGCTCTTCACGTGAATGCAACTAAAAAAGGCCATTTAAATGGCGCACTGAATGTACCTGGAAATGACACTCAGTTACTGTATACGTCCATTCCTTATGACCAAGATTGGCAAGTCAAATCGTCGCTACAAAAAGAACCCTTAAAAACACAACGCATTCTAGGTGGCTTTTTAGCTGTTGAAGTCCCAGCTGGCAAACAGCAGTTAACCTTTGCCTATCATCCAAGAATGATTTATCTCGGCACTGCCGTCAGCGGAACGATTTTACTGGGAACGGCTGGTTATCTTGGCTTTAAAAAATACCGTCGAAAACGTCAGGAGGCCACTCATGACTAATCAGAAAAAATTTTTAAATGGACTCATTCGGTGGTTACCCCTAGTTGGACTGGTGCTTTTCTTCGGCTTAATTTTATGGGGATATTCCAGAGGAATTTTTCATTCTGTTGCTTCCTTGCAAGCTTTTATTAAACAGTTTGGTAACTATGCGGTTCTGTGTTTCATTCTTTTACAAATCGTCCAAGTGATTATCCCTATTCTACCTGGAGGAATTTCTTCTGTTGCAGGAATGTTGATGTTTGGCAATTTGCAAGGCCTTTTGTATAGCTATCTTGGATTGATTATTGGTGAGTTTATTGGCTTTTTACTGGTTCGTTACTATGGACGTAGCTTTGTAAAAATAATCCTTTCACCCAATAAATACAAAAAATTTGAAGAGATTTTAGACAAAAATGAACACAATGTCAAAAAGCTCTTAATCTTTACTATGTTAGTCCCCTTCGCTCCAGATGATATTGTTTGTTTAGTGGCGGGAATTACAGATATTTCTTTAAAAGAATTCATGAAAATTGTTCTTTTATTGAAATTCTGGTCTGTGGCTACTTACAGCTATTTAATGTTGTATTTGTTTCAATTATTTGGCAAATTATAACAAAAAGACAACAAAACCTGAGCCGACCCCCAAAAGTTAGACCTAGAAATCTAACTTTTGGAGGTTTTTTTGTATGGCAAAATACAGTTTTGAATTTAAACTTAAACTTGTTCATGACTACTTATCTGGTCAAGGAGGTCTAAGGTTTCTCGCAAAGAAGTATGGGTTTAAAGATAGTTCTCAAATAAGCAAATGGATAAATGCCTATAAAGAACTTGGTGAAGAAGGCCTACTTCGCAGTCGAAAAAATAAGAATTACTCTGTTCAATTTAAGCTAGATGCGATAGAGTTATATTTAACAACAGAGTTGTCCTATCAAGAAGCAGCTAATCTTCTAAAAATGAACAATCCATCATTGATTGCGAATTGGCTTAGAACGTATCAGAAGTTTGGTATAGAGGGACTCTCTAAACAGAAAGGACGTCCACCTACCATGTCTAAAAAGAAACGAAATGAACCCCAACCACTACCAAGTGAACGATTTCAAGTAGAGAAACTAGAAAAAGAAAATAGAATGTTAAAAATTGAGAATGCCTATTTAAAAGAATTGAGGAGACTGCGTTTAGAGGACGAACAAAAAATGAACGAATCGCACGAATCATTCACAGTCTCCGAAGACACTTTCGATTAAAAGATATTTTGGAAACCTTAAGGTTTCCAAAATCTACTTACATGTACTGGCAAAAACGCCTCGACAGAACAGCTTCAACACAAATCATTGAAGAAGAAATTCAAGCGATTCGTAAAAAACATCAACATTATGGCTATAGAAGGATAACCCAAGAATTGAAACGACGTGGATTTCAAGTGAATAAAAAGAAAGTCCAGCGATTAATACAAAAGTTAAAGTTACAAGTCAAAGCTTTTACTAAGAAATCCAGAAAATATAATTCCTATAAAGGAATCGTTGGTAAAATCGCTAAAAATTTGATTCGTCGCCGATTTAAAACCTCTGTTCCTCATCAAAAAATTACAACTGATACAACTGAATTTAAGTACTTTGAAGCAGATAACGCAGGCATCTTTCGTCAGAAAAAACTATACTTAGATCCATTTATGGATATGTATAATAGTGAAATTCTAAGCTATAGCCTTTCTACTCAACCAAATGGTAAAACAGTTATGGAAGGTCTGAAAGAAGCAATTTCTCAAACAAATGATTGTCCCTATCGGCGCACCTTTCACTCTGATCAAGGCTGGGCTTATCAAATGAATGTCTATATACAAACATTAAAGGACAACAATATCTTTCAAAGTATGTCTCGAAAAGGAACCTGTTTAGATAATTCTCCCATGGAGAATTTCTTCAGTATCCTAAAACAAGAAGTGTACTATGGAAAAATCTATCAAAGTCAAAATGAATTGATAGAAGCAATTGAGAACTACATTTATTATTACAATCATCACCGAATCAAGGAAAAACTTAACTGGAAAAGCCCAGTAGAATTTCGACAATTCAATCAAAAAACTGCATAAAAATAGAGTGGAAAAATCCACTCTATAAAAAGTCTAACTTTTTGGGGTCACTACAACCAACGTTTGGTTTTGTTGTCTTTTCTTTTTTAGATTGAACGTAATTGGGCAATCCGTTCTTTGACAGCCTCTTGTTTTTCAAGGTAGTCCTTTTCTTTTGCACGTTCTGCTTCCACGACCTCATCTGGTGCGTTTGACACAAAACGTTCATTTGAAAGTTTGCCTTGCACACGTTTGACTTCTTTTGTCCATTTGTCTAATTCTTTTTCTAAGCGAGCAATTTCTTCCTCGATATTAATCAACCCAGCTAATGGTAGGAATAGTTCTGCGCCTGTTAATACAGCGGACATGGCTAATTCTGGCGCTTCTATTTCACGACTGATGACTAATTCCTCTGGGTTACAGAAGCGTTCTAAATAGCTAGTATTAGCTGTTAAAAATTCTTCTACTTCTGTATCGTTTGTTTTAATTAACAAGGTAATTGGTTTAGAAAGTGGTGTATTCACTTCTGCTCGAATATTCCGAACCGAACGAATAACTTCTTTCAGAACTTCCATTCCTCGAGCTGCTGCTTCATCGTTAAATTCTTCATGAACAACTGGGTACTCTGCCACAACCAATGACTCACCTTGATGCGGAATTTTTTCCCAAATTTCTTCTGTTACAAACGGCATAATTGGATGCAATAAGCGTAAGATTTGATCCAATGTGTACACCAAGATGCTCCGTGTTGTTTGTTTAGCTGCTTCATTTTCTCCGTAAAGAATTTCTTTACTCATTTCAATATACCAATCACAGAAATCATCCCAGATGAAGTTGTATAATTGGCGACCTGCTTCACCAAATTCAAAACGATCAAATAATTCTGTCACACGGGCGACTGTTTCGTTTAAGCGCGTTAAAATCCAACGATCAGCGACAGTCTTTTCACCACTAAAGTCAATATCTGCAGCAGTCATACCTTCTACATTCATGATAACGAAGCGACTTGCATTCCAGATCTTATTGATAAAGTTCCAAGAAGCATCCATTTTTTCATAACTAAAACGAACATCTTGACCTGGAGCTGAACCATTTGATAAGAACCAACGTAACGCATCTGCGCCATATTTTTCGATGACATCCATTGGATCAATCCCATTCCCCAATGATTTACTCATTTTGCGTCCTTGCTCATCACGAATTAAGCCGTGAATTAAGACATTTTGGAAGGGACGTTCACCTGTAAACTCTAAGCTTTGGAAAATCATACGACTTACCCAGAAGAAGATGATGTCATAGCCAGTAACTAATGTGCTTGTTGGGAAGTAACGTTGATAATCTTCGCTTGCTTCATCTGGCCAACCCATCGTTGAAAATGGCCATAAAGCAGAACTAAACCATGTATCTAAGACGTCACTATCTTGAACCCAATTTTCACTGTCGGCTGGCGCTTCCATCCCAACATACATCTCGCCCGTTTCTTTGTGATACCAAGCAGGAATTTGATGGCCCCACCATAATTGTCGCGAAATAACCCAGTCATGTACATTTTCCATCCAACGTAAAAATGTTTGATTGAAGCGTGGTGGATAAAATTCAACAGCGTCTTCTGTTTCTTGATTTTTCATTGCTTTTTCAGCTAATGGTCCCATTTTTACAAACCATTGGGTCGATAAACGTGGTTCCACGACAACGCCTGTTCGTTCTGAATGGCCCACGCTGTGATTCATTGTTTCGATCTTAATTAAGCGACCTAATTCTTTCAAGTCAGAGACAATCGCTTTACGTGCAGCAAAACGATCCATTCCTTCGTATTTTCCAGCCAGTTCATTCATCGTGCCGTCTTCGTTCATAACATTTACTCGAGGTAAGTCATGACGATTACCGACTTCAAAGTCATTTGGATCATGGGCAGGTGTGATTTTTACAACCCCTGTTCCAAATTCCATATCTACATAGTCATCTGCAATAATTGGAATTTCTTTATCCACTAATGGCAAGACAACTGTCTTACCAATAAGTTCTTGATACCGTTCATCTTCTGGATGGACCGCAATCGCCGTATCTCCCAACATTGTTTCAGGACGCGTTGTCGCAATTTCAACAACACCAGAACCATCTGATAATGGGTAGCTCATGTGGTAAAAAGCTCCTTCAATATCTTTATGGATTACTTCAATATCAGACAATGCTGTTTTCGCTTTCGGATCCCAGTTAATGATATACTCACCACGGTAAATCAAATCTTTCTCGTAAAGAGAGACAAACACTTTACGAACAGCCTCAGATAGCCCTTCATCTAAAGTGAAACGTTCACGGCTGTAATCTAAAGAAAGACCCATTTTTGCCCACTGTTCACGAATGTGAGAAGCATATTCTTCTTTCCATTCCCACACTTGATCAACAAATTTTTCACGACCTAAGTCGTAACGTGAAATTCCTTGTTGTGCTAGTTTCTCTTCTACTTTTGCTTGCGTGGCAATTCCGGCATGGTCCATTCCTGGTAGCCATAACGTATCAAAGCCTTGCATTCTTTTTTGGCGGATAATCATATCTTGTAATGTTGTATCCCAAGCATGCCCTAAGTGTAGTTTTCCTGTTACATTGGGTGGTGGAATAACAATTGAATAGGGCTTCGCTTTTTTGTCGCCACTTGGTTTAAATAAATCTTGATCTAGCCATTTTTGATAACGGCCAGCTTCGATTTCTGTCGGTTGATATTTCGTTGGTAAGTTTTTTTCTTCTGACATTTTTTCCCCTTCTTTCTTAAAATACGCGATTTGGAGCGGTAATTATTTTACAAATGAGTTTTTTTGGGCTAAACACTAAAATACGCCCTAAAATACTTTCGTATTTTAGGGCGTAGATTCATCTTATTTACGCGGTACCACCTAAATTGCATTTGAATTGAATTCATTCAAATGCCACTCATTCGTGAGATAACGTTCACGAAACGAATCGTTCTACTAACGTACTGTGTTCAAACCATTGACTCACAAGCTACCTTCTCACTGGTTGTGTAAAAGTCTTGCACCTGAACGACTTTTTCTCTAAAACGACGCCAATGATACTCCTCTTGTTCGCTGTCTTTGCTTCATTCTACAATGAAGCGCAAGCAAAGTCAATTTGTAATCTAGAGGGATTACACTTTTTTTGCAGCTTCTAACGCTTGTTGATAATCGGGTTCCGACGAAACTTCTGAGACGATTTCTTCATAAACTAACGTTCCTTCTGGGTCAATCACAAAAATAGCACGTGCTAAACGGCCCATTTCTGGAATATACAAACCATAAGCTGCACCAAATGAGTCTTCAGTATCATGAAGCATTTCCATTTCGACACCCTCAGCGGCACACCAATTTGCTTGTTCTTCAACTGTGTTATTGGAAATCGTGATAATCTGAACACCGTCTAATTTCGCCGCTTCTTGATTGAAACGTTTCGTTTGCAGTGAACAAACACGTGTGTCGATATCAGGAACCACACTAATTAAAACCGTTTTACCTTTATAATCTGCCAAGTTGATTTCTTGGTTGTTTAAATTTTTCAAAGAAAAGACGGGGGCTTTTGTGCCAACTTCGGGCTGTTCACCTGTCAATTCTAATACGTGCCCTTTTCTTGTAACATTCATTCTGAAATCCTCCTTTTCCACTTTCAATAATAAGTATAGTAGAGGATTTTTATGAAGACAATTTTATTGCTTTGGGCTATTTGCTAGTGAAAAAGTTTCATTAAAATAAATCAGTGTTTGCAGTTCCGTTGTTAAATCAATATACTGCACACTAACGTTGGCTGGCACACTGACACGGTCTGGCGCAAAATTTAAAATCGCAGTCACACCCGCTTGAACAATTTTGTCGATAGCTTTTTGGGCATGGTGACTGGGTACTGTAGAAATGGCTACCGTGACCCCTTCTTGTCGAACGAATGCTTCTAACTCAGACATATCATGAACTAATAATCCATTAATCGTGGTGCCAACTAAAGCTGAATCATTATCAAAAGCACAGACAATATTCAAATTCTCGTTGCGTCTAAAATTATTTTTTAATAATGCCTTGCCTAAATTGCCACAACCAATCAGAGCAATTCTTTTTTCTTCTTGCGTATTTAAAATATTACTAAATACCTCAATTAAATACGGCACATCGTAACCATAACCGCTTCGGCCCAGTTCACCAACGTGGGAAAAATCACGCCGAATCGTTGCAGAAGGAATCTGGATCATTTCACTAAACTCTCGTGATTTAATGCGTTTAACACCAGAATCCCCTAACATTTTTAAATAACGTAAATAAACCGGCAAACGTTTTGCCGTTGCTTTAGGCATTTTTTTCTCCATCCTCTGTCCTCCTTGTTACCTACTTCACATATTCAGTTTATCACGGTTCCCCTCTCCGAGCAACTTGTTTGTGAAATAAGTACAAAATAAATACAGTGACGTCTAAGCGACCGTCACTGTATTTATTTCTTATAGGAAATCTGCAAATTCGTCTTCTTGTTTATCTTTCGCTGTTTCTGCTGAAATCTCTGTAATTTTGAGTCCTTCTAAGGCCCGAGCCATTAAACCTTCCAAGTCTAAGCGCGCTTCATAATCTTGCGCTTTATCCAAGCGAGGTCGTGTTTTCGGTTGCGGTGGCGCAAAAATTGTACAACAATCTTCGAAGGGTTGGATGGCTAATTCAAACGTGTCAATTTTTTCGGCAATTTCGATAATTTCTGTCTTATCCATTGAAACAACAGGTCGAATTATCGGTGTTGAGGTAACCTCATTAATTGCTACCATACTTTGAAGTGTTTGCGAAGCCACTTGTCCTAACGATTCACCGTTAATAATGACTAAACCTTTCCGCATTTCACGAATTGCATCTGTTAAGCGTAACATTAAACGTCGTGTAATGGTCATTAAGTAGCCTTGGGGAACGACTCGTTTAATTTCTTCTTGAATTTCTGTAAAGGGCACTTCAATAAATTGAATAGTTCCTACATAAGGGACTAATTTTTCAGCTAAATCTTTGGCCTTTTGTAACGCTTGTTCACTTGTATAAGGTGGACTAGCAAAATGGACAGCTTCCACTTCCACGCCACGTTTCATAGCTAAATAACCTGCAACTGGTGAATCAATGCCTCCTGACAACATCAACATACCACGACCACTGGTGCCCACTGGCAATCCACCCGCACCACGAATCGTTTCATAAGATAAATACGCCGCATCTTTACGAATTTCAATTCTTAAGTTGATATCAGGCTTTTTCATTTGTACTTGAATTTCCGGGATGGCTTCAATAACAGCCCCACCTAATTCTTGATTCAAGCCATTTGAATCAAGTTCAAATGAATGGTCCGAACGTTTAGCAGTAATTTTAAACGTCTTACCTGGCGTATAAACTTCCCGAACAACCTCTTGAACCATTGCACGAATCGCTGGCATTTCTTTTTCAATACGAATACTTGGTGAAAAATTTTGAATCCCAAACACTTTACTTAATTTCGGAATCACTTCTTCACTATCTTCCCCATTTAATAAAATATGCATTCTGTCTCGATCTGCATGGATTTTCAATGCTGGAAAATCAGCTAACGCACGTTTCACATTTTGTGCTAACTGCATGATAAACGTTTTACGATTTTTTCCTTTAGTTGATAATTCGCCATAGCGAACCATAATTTCTGTATATTTCACTTTCTATTAATCCCTTTCTAAATCGCTTTAAAACAAAGCTTACAATTAGTTTTCATTATATTTGCTAACAATAAAGCTAACAATTACTATTCTAAATTTTTAAATCAGTTAATTTCTTAGAAACATCATTCATTCTTCCATTATAAAGGTGCCCATATTTTTCTAAAGTGGTTGTTATACGACTATGACCCAATCTTTCCTTAATAACCAGTGAATCTTCCTTAAGGGCAATTAACATAGAAGCATGAGAATGTCTTAAAGCGTGTATCTTAATCACTGGCACATCTGCTAAGTCACAAAGTTTTTTAAGCCAGCCATGCGTTGTAGACTTAGCCAATGTTCCACCATCTATAGAAAATATAAGGTTTATTTTTAAAGGAGATTGCTGTTCTCTCCATATTTCAAAAAGCCGTAGCGTTTCATCGTCAAGAGATACCGTTCTAATACTACTTTTTGTTTTTGGCGTTGTAGTTCTAAACTCTCTTTTATTTTTAACAAGCATCGTCTTATTAATATAAACAACTTTACTGTCAAAATCAACATCTTCCCAATTCAAAGCTAAGGCTTCACCTAGCCGAAGACCTGTCATGAATAAAAATCTAAAAAACATTTTTTTAAAGAACAATAAACTATCGCTTTCATCACTAAGCAGCATTACTTTTTGCATATCATCTATAGTCCAAATGTTAACTTCTTTCTCTTCAACTCGAACTCTACTTACTTTTTTTGATATATCTTCATCAATAAATCCAAAAATAAAAGCTCGCTCGAATACGGATTGAATATTACAAATGATTAAATTAATATACTCTGGAGATAAACTTTCACCTGTTTTAGTTTTATACTCACCAGATAAATAATTAATCAATTTTTGTAAATCAACCGTTTCAATAGCATTTATCTGTACCTCATTAAAGATAGATAAATGATTTTCAATTATACCTGTATTGGTCTTAAAAGTACCTTCCTTAACATGATTTTTGTACCAGCATTTATAATATTCTTCGTAAAAATTACCAAATGTAATCTTTTCACGTTTTTCTTGATAATCAATCATAAACTGATTATAAGCTTTTTTTGCCTCCTTTGCTGTCTTAAATCCACGCTTAAATTTTTGTATTCTTTTCCCTTTTAAATCAAAACCCAAACTTGCAACAAAATAATACTTACCTGTCTTTTTGTCTTTATAAACATTTGATGTCTTTGCCACCTTTATTAACCTCTATTCCTAAAATTTCTTCAACTACACTCACAGGAACACAAGAGATTTTCTTACCACTATAGAAGTGGCAACCTCTTTCTACTAGTAAAGCTTTGGCTTCACGAATAACACGTTGTGATTGGTATGGAGAAAATCCAAGGCTAATAATGTCTTTTTTTGTCACAGTACTTAACATTAATAATACCATCTCCTTCTATTTAATTACATAAAAAAAAGCAGTACTTAATTAGCACTACCCTATGTCAAATGTTCATTAAAATTGAATTTCTATTTAAATTTACCCGACTTGTAGATAACTTCATAGTTACCACTAGCTTTCATATCATCAAAAGTTGCTTTGCTTTTTGTACTATCTAACTGCTTATCTTCATCATAATAATAAAAATACTCCAATGCACTAGGCTCATCTTTAACAGGAACCCAAATATCAGCCAAATAACGATTAGTGTCTTTATCTTTATACATCAAAAAACTAAAACTATCTTCTGAATATTCATCACCATATGCAGAATCTTTAATTATAGAGTCTTTAAATTCTTCACCTGTTTTATCTAATTTAGAACCACAGGCAGATATCGTAAAAATTGCAACAACCATCAACGCAATTGAAGCTGCCTTTTTCATTTTATCATCTCCTAACTTATATAAACGTAATACTATTAAATAAAGCAAAAAATTGTATTCCAAGATTAATACTCTTGTTTCACTGAGTTATAGGTAATTTCTGCTATCTTATTCCCTTTCACTTTTGCCAGTAAAAGTACCCTTGTTTTTGTTCCGTTTTGTTCACAATCAAGCAAGACTGCGTATTCCTTTTTATCATTTTGATATATTGATCTTACTTCACCTTTACTTTCCAATTTTGCACCAGTTTTCACATCAATACCATTTTTCTTTATACATTCAGCAGTCATTAATTTCTTCAAATTTTCGTTACGATCATTGATACTAGAAAAATTAGCATAAGCATTTCCAAAGTCCTCTACCAACTGGTAAGTGTTAGATACCTTTTCTTCCGTTGATTTATCCTTACTCTGTATAGACTTGGTACTACTTTTTTCAGTTACTTCACTTCTTTTCGTAGTATTTATATTATCAACTGGTTTCATAGTCGCCGATTCAGTTGTTGACGAAGCCACCGTTTCATGACCTTTGGTATTTCCTCCACAAGCAGAAAATATTAATCCAACACCTAATACTAAAACTACTAAACTTAACTTTTTCATTTTCTACCTACTTTCTTTGAAATGCGTTGCACTTCTTTAATATACACAACATTTGAAAAAATTCCCTCAGACAATTTAACACGATACTCTTTATTATTCACAGCTACTAAAAAACCATCTTGGTACTTTTGAACTGCAAACTCATTTTTTCTACAGTTAAATTTCGAACAGATTTCTTTTATCTGACGATTAGTTAAACCACTTTTCTTACTCAAAATCATTCATAATTCCTCCTACTTCCTTACTATGCTGGTCACATGTGGAAAATCTAATCCCCAAGTCCGAGAATACTTAGCAACAATTTGACCTTGTTCCGCATTTTGCTCGTATGTTGTAAATATTCCTTTGCCTTCTACGCCTGCAACAACACCAGTATGTCCATAAATACTAGTAGCCACACCACCTTGTCCAAAATTAATAACATCTCCTGCTTTAATATCCGAGTAGTTTGGATTCTTTATCACTTTCCAACCTATTGACGGCCAATTGTAATCATTACCAATCTCACTCGCAAACATATGTCCTGTACCCATCATTTGAAAACCTCCTTGTTTTTCAACAAAAAAAGCAGATAAGCCATAGCACTGCCCACCATTAATAGTTTGTCCCAGTACATTTTCTAAAATATCAATTTCTCCTCCACCAATATTGGCTGAACCTCCGCCCATCGAACCTGTAGAAAGTCGCTTATACCAATTATTAGCACTAGTCTTTCTTTTTACTTGTTCTACAGGATCATCTTTTGTTCCAGCTCGTTCCCACAGCTTCAAAATATCTACCGCAAGTGTATTCACATCTTTTGATTTAGACATTCTTTTAAGTAAGTCACTATCAGAACCATCCTTATTCCATGCAAAATCCATTTGTAAAGCTACTGATTTCCATTCCTTTTTTTGACTTTTTGCAAAATTTAATAAATTAACTCTTCGTCCTGAATCCCATTGCCCTAATCCAATTCCATAACCGCCTAAACTAGCGTTATAAGCAATAGAAGGATTAAAAGCCAAATTACTTTGAATTCTAGCAGGATTTAATCCACTTTCATGTTCCATATTGCCAATCCAAGCGGCTGCAAACTGCAACGTTCCACCGTGTGACGTCACGTAGTTAGAAACTTCTAATGCTACTTTTTCCTGTGGTGTAGCAGGCTGAAACTGGGAAGAATCTCCGCTTTCACTAGAAGAAAATACACCTAAAAATAATAAAAAAGGAAGAATAAAGACAAAGCAACTAGCAATTAAAACCTTATTTGATTTCTTCATGGTCTCTCCTTTCAATAAAAAAGAAGGCTGATAATCATTCATCAGCCCTCTACAACATCAAAATTATATTCTTCCGTGTTCACACTATCAAAAAATTGTTCCTCTGTTTGTTCTAAATTATTGAAGTTTTCTTCTGTTTGGTAAAATGAATAAACGTTATTTAATGAATCATTGTTATTTGTGATTAATTCGCTATCCTCTCTACCATCAAAAAATGCACGTTCTTCACGAGCAAATGCCAACTCATCGAAATTATCAACCCTAACATTCAAATTGTCCGCTATTTCTTGCTCATCAAGTTCTTGAATTGGCTCTTCTCTATCATTTTCACTTGATTCTACACTTGAATCTAAACTATCAAGTTCATTTTCAATAATTGGCTCTAATTCAATATTATTTTCATCAGCTAAAGAAGTATCAGTATCAAAATCAGATACATTTTCATCTAATACAGGAACATCAAATTCTTCTAAAGAATTATCCGCTTCATCATCTGTTGAATCTTCAAAATTATCCACTTCATCAGTTAAAGCTTTATCTTCTATTTCTTCTAATTCCTCATTATCAACATTGGTTGGCTCTTCTACTTCCGCAATTTCTTCTTCGGGCAACATATCGTCTTTAAATGGTTGTTGTTCTTCTTGAGTAGAACGATTCAATAATGAATTCAATCCTGTTCTAACACCAGCAAATTGCCCATTATCGTCAATAAAATGGTCTTTAGCTAAGTTCAACGCCTTGTCATGTTTTGGCATTAAATGACTAGCACCATCAGCAGCCAACGCTAAATTTCCAGTGGAAGCAGCTATTCCTGCTTTTACTGCTCCAACACCAATTTCACCTGTACGCTCAACCGTTTCTTTTGTTTTTTCATTCATTTTTGATTCAAAAGAAGGTTGTTGAACTTGACCATCAGAAAAGAATGATAATATTTTATATCTGCTTTTCCAAATTTTCCGATACAAAATAATTTTCACCAATGCAGTAACAATTAATGTGCCTAAAAGAAAAACACCACCAGACATCACCATTAATAAACTGCTACTTACTTTATCCATCAATCCTAAAAATGCTTGGTCAATTAACTTATTGATCCAAAATAACACAGACAAAAAGATACCGAAAACTACAGGTAAAAATAAAATGCCAATTAATGATTTAAAAAATTTAAACATCATCATTTGACACCGAGGGAAGAAGGAAACTAATGCAATAATCGGAAAAACAAGAATGAGTAAATCAACAATGATTTGAATTACATTGAGCATAATATTAATATACGTGACAGGCACTGCTAAGACTGCTAAATTGACTAAACCCACACCAACGCCAAAAGCTTTTTCCATTGTTTTTGCTCCGTCCTGTGCGAAGTATGGATTATCTTTCTCATTATTTTTTATATAGGTACTTCTTTCATCCTCAAATTTTGCTTTTTCTTTTTTAGACAATTTAGGTTTTTCTAGTAGTTTACTTTCGTCTAACTTTTTACCATTCTCCATTTTCCCATCTAGCGAACCACTATTCACAAAATTAAATGTTTGTTTTACTGTGGCATCAAAAATTGGACTTTGATATACTTCTCCATCTTTAGAACCTTCTGTTCCTAAATTGGCACTTGTGGTAAACGTACTTTGTACTCCTTTAGCAATTGCGTTAGTTGATTGAATCAAGAACGTTGAGCCACTTGTTGTGCCTGTTGACGTTGATACAGAGCCAAACCAAAAACCAAACAAAACAACAACTGCTAAATAATGAAGGAATACTTTTGAAAAGCTTCTACGACTGGAAAAGAAATGATAAAGCAGATAATATGCACTAATAAGAATCGCTAATGCAAGTAAAGAACCACCTCTAAATCCCTTGCCACCAAAGCCACTTAAAACATCTTTTGACATATTCAATACCGTTTCTTGTTTTCCTTCAAAGAAACTAGATTGGTTTAAGACGTTCTCACAAAAAAGGAAAAAAGAAGCAAACATTCGTAAGATAAAGAATGGTATATCTACAAAGAACCAATTCACTACTTGCCACCCTTTATCCAACAAACCACCATCAACCGTATAGGCACTATAACTGTCAATTAGATACTGCACATTCTCACTTCCTTCCTATGCAACAAAGCGGTTCTCCATTTTAGAAGCTTCTGTATCATCAACGGTTTTGAATAGTTCCAACCATTCTTCAAAAATAACATGAACAACAATTCGATTAGTCTGACCAAACATATCTTTCATTAAACACTGACCTTGAACCATATTTGAGACCCATTTCATGTTAATTTCGTTCACTGGTAAATTGAGATATTTCAAAACACCTTCTCGATTTTGAACTTCATCAAAACAAATCACTGTTCCAAAACCAGTACCATCTTCACTATCATCTAAATCGTTTGTTGATTGTGTAATCAATACTAAGAAATTATTAAACGAACGACCAATACGTTTCATTGATTTTAAAATCGCTTTACCTTCTGGCGAAGATTGAAAAATCCAAGATTCATCAAAGAACGTCACTGTTTCTTCTTTTGGATTTCTTGAACCAAACTTCGAACAAAACGTTCCTAAAGCAAACATCAATGTAACAGAAAGACGTTTATTTTCATCTAAATTTTCATTTTTATCAGTTGGTAAGTCTAAGTCCTCAATTTCTAAAATTGTTACTTTCTTATCGAATGATAGACCCTCAACATCACCATGAGAAAAAGCTAATTCTAAAACTGAACCTTTAACAGTCGACAAAATAAATCTACCCATATCTTTCACGTCAGAAATTTCACTTTCCACTAATCGCTCAATTACATGCCAAAACCCAACCTTTTTGCCTTCTTTCCGTTCCAAAACAACTTTCGCAATCGCTTCATTAATTTCTGTTTTTTGCTTTAAATTCCATGTTCCTTCGTATATATTGGTTAACATTGCTTTAGTTGTTGCAATCGCTTCTGTTTCATCAAATAAAACAATCGGGTCAAGCACGCCATGGTTTTTCGTATCACGAACATCTAAAGTGACGAAATTAAAGGACTTCACAAAATCAACATCTAAAGGATATTTCTTTTGATATTCAGGATCATTAATTGTGTACATAAATTGCTTTCGCATTTCTTTTTTTGGATCAATGTATAACACTCTGTCTTTTAAAAGTGCCATTTGCATAAATAAGGTTTTAGCCGTCACTGATTTTCCATTCCCAGTATCACCTGTAAGCGCCCAATGTGGGTTGTTTGTTTTCTTTCCATCAACCCCTTCTTTATTTGCTAATAGCATGTTCATAAAAATTAGATTTTTTGAACTAGAAATAATAGATTTTCTATCTTCTTTTTCTTCCAAAGTTGTATCCACTCGTCCAAGGTAAAAGCCTAACTTCGTACCTGCATGAAGTGAAGTAAAGAAATTCAACTCGGCAAACGATTCAATCGTTGACGTGTGTTGCCAACGAGAAGTCTGCATGCGGATAAAATTACCAAATAAGGTTGATTGAAATAAATAAGGATTATCAAACGTTGCTTTAATAAGTGGAATATCTAAACTATCAAAACGATTGATTAAATATTTTTTTCTTGCACGCATTTGTTTTTTCGTGCTACCACTAACAACAATCACTGCTTTCCAGTCAATAATATCCACACCATCATCAATTTTTTGGTCTAAATCGTCAAGTGATAATTGCCCTTCAACAATCTTTCGTTTTTGTTTAGAACCAGCTAAGTGTGCTTCCTGCATGATATTCTTAGTGCGGGTTCTTGCACGTGACTAACGCCCAGACAGTGCTAATTGCCCTTTACTTTCTGCAAAAGTCGCTTGAATCTTCACTTCGACTGGGAAAGGCATTTTTTGAACGACCTCTAAAAAATGATTACCATCAAGAAAAACACCTACATCTCCCATTGGAAGATAGGATATATAGCTTTCGCCATAATCACAATTCAAATGCAATCCACCGCCAAATAATGGTTTAATTTTTGTTGCCATTAAATTATCTAAATTTTGACTAGAAAGAACATCTTGTCGCTCATGAGGAATATTTTTCAAGAATTGGTACGCTTGGTAATAATACAATTCATCTTCTGTTAATCGTTCAATTAACAATTCAGATAGATTTTGGTAAACCTCTAATTCTTGCTCTCGATAATCTTTTTCCCAATCTTCTGCTAGCTCTACATCAAAACCTAAGCCTTTGACAAACTTTTCCGATACGTTACTAATTGAGTTAGTAACGGTTTCTTTTAAATCAACAGCGATATCTTTCTTGATTAAAGGTACACCAATTACCCATGTATATTCGTAAACCATGCCCATTTCTTGTTCTAAAACCATTGCCGTTTTCATCAATTTATCTACGCCTACTTCATAATTACTAGAATCAATTAAAGAACGCATAGCACCCATTTTCCCTCGAATGTCGGCATTAACTGGCAAAAGGTTAATTTCAAATCCATCATTTGCTTTTAAACGATTTAACGCACGAGCAACTTTCCTTTTCGTTTTTAATTTCTTTTCAACATCAGTCAACATGACGGTTTCAGAGCGAACACGATAGTAAGCTATCGCTGTTTTTTCTTGTGTTAAAACAATATTTCCTTTCATATGATTCGTTAATGGATATTCTAGTTGCATATTCACACTCTTTTTTATTTTTTATCGTTTAAACGAAAACTCTTCTATTTCTTTTACTCGTTCAAAAGCTACAATTGGCCTACTATCTAACACATAATTTTTCACATAGACAAAACCATCTTTTAAAAAACCAAAGCCTGTTTTTCCTTCGAATTCCTTTTCGGAATACCAACGAGCAACTTTATTCGGAACCAATACCATGATTAACAAATTTAAGTTAATTCCTAAAATTTGTGGTAATGGTACTTCTTTCCAAAACAAACCAGTTAACACAATCCCTAAGAATAGAATTAGGAGATAGGATAGGCTAACAGGTTGTGCAAATACCCATACCACTTGACCTTTAGGCGACTTAATAACTTGCATTGAATAAGGGGCTTTTAAGCCCCTCGAATAATCGTAATATTTCATATACTCACCTACATCTTAATTCCAACTAAACTTAATACCCATTTAACAACTGCAAAAATATTTTTTCCTTGATTCGTCGCAAAATCCTGTAAGATTAAGGCAATGACAATTACTGAACCAATTTTTGCCCATTCAGCACCTTTCCAGTGTTTTAGAATCAAAATAATTACACCAGCCGCCATAATTGTAATAAAACTTGTACTTAAAAAATTACTCAAATTTCCTGTATTCATTAGTCATTTCCTTCTTTCTCTGTAAAGTAATGTTTCATCGTATTAATAAAATAAGAATTCTCCGTTTTAGATAACCAAAGCGAAAAATCCTCTGTATGCGTTAATTTTGTTGTTTTATCTGAAAAAGTAACTGATACTTGAACCCCTGTTACGTCTTTCTGCTTTGTATCAAAAAATTTCATATCACCAGAATCTATTGAAACAAACGAGTCTTGACCAGCTGTCGTTGTTGGATTTTTCATTAACAGCATTAATTCTTGTTTGTTCCCAACTGAATATTTTGTAAAAAACATCTTTAAAAATTTCTCTACAGATTGTTTTTCTTTCCCATCAACATCTACTGAATTTTCTGTCTGTTTTAGAGGTACTGTTTTCCCTTGTGGTAAACTACTTGCTACAAAATAAGGACGTCCTACAATTGAAAACAAATTGTCTTTTACTTGAATTGGTAAAACCATATTCTGTGTCACATTTTCAGTCTTTTTATCTTTCTCCAATTCATAATTCACATTTAGATAAACCAAATAACAATCTTCCATTTTCTCTATACGTGATAAAGACGTATTTTTAAACGTACGTAAGACATTCCCTTGTAGATTTTCTGTTTCATCAACATTTTTTACATCTAATGATAAATATTTAGATAATCGATCAATACGAGCCTTTTTCGCTTCATCACTAGCTTTCGAGTTATAATTCAAATACTCTTTCGCAAAATTTTCGACATAAAAAGAGAGGGCTGAATAATCAAGCTCCTCTCTATCAACTTTATTTTTTTTTGATTGTTCACTTAATGTATCCACTTTTGAATACAAATTATCTACATTACTTGCCATCACATTGGCTCGAAGCGCACCAACTCCTGACATCACCAGTAAAACACTAGCGCCAATTAACACAACCCGATTCGCTTTCTTTTGAGAAAAAGTTTTAACCTTTGGTGTTTTTTCTTTCTTCTCTTTCTTTTTAATTTTCTTTAAATTCATATTCCCCTCCTACTCTTAATAAGCCCAAACAACTTTCAAACGTTTTTAAAAAAGTAGATTTAATCGCTTTTTCAACATAAACTCTCTCTCTAACATGCCCCTTATGTGTTTGAAAGCCTTCTTTATACAAATAAAAATAATACGAATTGTACATTTTATCCCCGTTAGGCTTTCTCAAGTATTGACCTTCTGCAATCAAACTAGTTATACCGCCATGAAAAACGTATTGCGCAACAAATTCCTTTTTAAAAGGCGCTTCATCAATAATAATCCCCATTTTAAATAAAGAATTTTTATATTCTTCCATATAAACAATATCTGCTTCATCAATTGGCATCTCATCAACTATGAATCCATGCAATCGAAGCATTTCAGGAACTGGTACATTTGAATACTTTTGGTAAAATTTACTATGCTCTCTAAAAATTGGCATAATATTTTGATTCATAAAATACAACTCCTTTCCATTTTTCTGTAATATTTATGGTATCTTTCCATAAATTCTTCCCTTAACTCTTCCAATCCCTGCGTAACTGCTTTTTTAGAACGATTTATCATTAGTTCTTCATAACCCATAGGAAAATCATCATGTGTGAGAAAATAATTAGCAGCCACCTTCTTTTCTCGTCCTAAAATATAAGATAAATCATCTGCTCGATACTTTTCTAATGGCATTTGCTGTTTGACCATTTTTACGTGTAGCCCACAAAATTTTTCTTCACTAATCACATCATATTCCACTCGAAATAACTTTAAACGGTCAAGAAAATTTCTTTGAACAATCCTACCCAGTTCTTTTTCATCAGGCGGATACCCCTTCATTCGTCTATATGTTTCATAAAATAATACAGCGATTTTCTTTTCACATTCCAAGAGTTTTTCTTGTTTAGCTGTTATTTTTTCAGGATTATTGGATTTGAAAATTAATGACTTAAAATCAAACATGTACTGATTGACAAATTCTTCTTTTGACAATTCCCTTATTTTTTCAACCAACTTTTTCCCTCCTCTAAACTAATTCCGCAATCACAATAATTCTTCCTGTTGTTTTTGTGGCTTGGTCACAAGTTATTAAAGTTAATGTTGGCTTTCTTGTTAGATTCAACATAGTTGTATCAGTCATATCAACATGCTTTTGCTCTTTTACCTTATATATGAACGAATGTCCTTCACGATCATTAAGTTTGACCAAATCTCCTACAGAAACTTTATTTAACGAGGTAAAAAGTAATCCTTCATACCCAGCATTGTGAAAAGCTAAAGCATAATTTCCTTTTCCCATCGTTTGTTTTGATAAAACAGTACACGCTCCATAAAGCATATTGTCAAAACTATCACCCATTAAAATAGGTAATTTTAATTGAATAGAATCAATTTCAATAGACCCTAAAACAGAATCCGACACTTCATTAAAATTTTCTTGGGCATTTTGAATCGTTTTAACAGACGGACGTTCGCCTTCGGTTAAAGAAATCACTGTTGGAATAGGTGTTTCTTCTTGTGCTTCCGTACCAGTAATAACATCTACTTGATTACTTTGAACAGTTTCACTAGATTTTGTCTCTACATGTTTTTTTGGCTTCTCCGCTTCCTCTAAGCCACTTGATACCACTGTATTTATAGCTTCTTTCACTTCTTCTTTTTGTTGGTTTTCAAAAAGAAGGAATGAAAAAAGAGCAATGAGAATAACTCCAATTGCTCCAACAAAATATTTGTTTTTTTCAATCCATTTTTTCATTAATTAGCCCTCTTTGCTATCTTTTTGTCGTTTCACTGCTACGACCACACCAATTAATGAAATTGCAATCACTGTAGCTACACCTGCACTTGTTCCAAAATCCATATTAGTATTTGGCAATACTTTTGGTTTTTCTTGTGGAGTTGTAACATTTACTTTGTTAGAATCTGTCGGTTCATCATTAATCACCAATTGTGCCACGTTTGGAATCATAATATTCCCTTTATCATCGACATATTGAGAAAAATCTGCGTCTTTCAATTTCCCTTTAATGTACACAAACAATTGTTTTTCTTTTAATTTGTTTGGTTCATTGGCAGCCCAAGAAACTTTTTGTGTTTTTTCATCAACACTAATTTTTCCTTGATCCGTAATATCTGTCCCATCTGAAAGAGTGACTTTCACTTCTTTATTCGCTTCTAAAACATCTTCTAAATCATCTTGAATGACTAAAGAAGTCATATCTTTGGTGTTTGGTACTTGCACATCTAATTTGAACGTTACTTCATCGCCCACTTTGGCACTGGTCAAATCCACTTCTTTATCACCTTCAAGGATTTTCTTCGCGATAGACGGGTCTTTTGGTGTGACAGTGGTTGTTGTTTCATCAGTTGGGACTTCTTTGTTGTTTTGGATAATTTTTGCTTTATTTGGAATTTGTAACTTGCCATCAATAAGGTACTTATCTAAGCTGGCACCTTCACGAATTTTTGTTTGGAAATTAAATTTGTATTCGTGATTATAGAAATCCGCTGTTTTTAATATGTCAGCCTTTGCAACCATACGTACTAAATTGCCTTCATGCTTCGCTTCAAATTTATTGGTAACGTCCTTTCCTGCTTCGTCCGTGACTTTCACATCAGACACACGTTCCAATTCAGGAATCAGTTCGTCTTGCATTTCATAGTTGCTATAATAAAATTCTTTCATTTCATCAGGAACTTTATGTGTGATCGTATAGCTATATACTTCGCCTAATCCTTCTAACGTATTTTTATCAACATTTGTTTCATCACTATCTGTCACCGTTTTAGTAGGAATCATCGGCGCTGTCCGAACTGGTTTTTTGGCACTATAGCCAAAATAACTATACTGGTTATTATTTTTTGGCGGTAATGGATTCCCTGAATTCTTTTCACGTGTCGCGAAATCTTCACTGTACGTAAAATCAAATCGAGAACGATTAGAATACAAGAACGTAAAATCACCACGATTGTCACCATCATCTAATGGAATATCGTCAGAATCGTAAAAAGTTTTTCCACCGTCTTTTTCTTCTTTATATTTAACAATTGTATCTTTCGTTGGTACGTACAATTTATCGATTGCTTTGTACGAATCTTTGTCAATCGTCATTCCTTGTAAATTATCAATATCAATCCATGAATAGTAGCCTGAAACTGGCTTTTCTTTGTCTGTGCCATGTTCTAGGTACGTCCATGTTTGTTTCACCCATGAGAAACCACCTTGGTAGGTTGCAATTGCGGATACATTGTTAAAAGCAACAATATTATTTGACACCATATTTTGTGCATTTTTATATTGTTCCCAATCTTGAATGGTAATTTTTAAATCAATTGGTGTCCCATCATCAGCTGTACCTACATTGTTGTAACGAATCCACGATTGTCCTTTCTTCGTTTTCGTTACATCAAGACCGATTTTCCCATCCCATTTTTGCGGAGGCATATTAACGTAAACATCATTCGTCCACCCATCACCACCTGTTTCAACCGTAGTGACACCTTTAATAAACTTTGCAATAAAACTATATTTTGAACCAGCTTCATCATCTGGTGTTACCACAGAAGCGTTCGGCGCATTAATGATTGAGTTAGAGCTTGCATTTGCACGTTGAAAAAAGTCGGCTCTCACTGTTTGTGGAACTTGTCCGCCTTCTTGCCCTTGAACCATCATTGGCATTGCCATGCCTGCTAAAATGATTGTTGTTGCTAATCCTTGAATAATCGTTGTTTTCTTCAAAATATTTCCTCTTTTCATTATTATTTTTTTGTATAAAAAATAGCCACAGAATAATTTCTATCGCATCATCACAGATTCATTCAATTAAATATATTAAGGTGCACGTTCTGTTTTCAACAAAACACCTAGCATTTGAAAAATTTAAAGCATCTCTTTTACTTTACCTTCCACAATTTCTCCTTCAAACCATTCTGCAAAGTCTTGTTTAAATCCATCTACACTATACACTTCTTGTAATCCAACTTCTTCTCCATCCGTTGGATCTAAATAAGTTGGTTTATCCTTTGGTCTAGCGTAAACCCCAATCCATCTTTCAAAATCACCTTCAAATGGACTGTCAACAATATACCCTTTCTTTTCTAACAATACTCGAGCTTGTTGTTTTAATTCTTCACTGTTTTTAGGTTCAAAATATTTATATTTATCTTTAAAACTAGAAAATTCTGAAAGCTCTTTATCATATATTTTTTTTACACTAAAAAATTCTTCCCAAATTGCTTTCTCTTTAACCGTCATTAATTCTTCATAAGCT
Organism: Enterococcus sp. DIV2385; assembly: GCF_051711925.1. NCBI lineage: Bacteria > Bacillati > Bacillota > Bacilli > Lactobacillales > Enterococcaceae > Enterococcus > Enterococcus sp. DIV2385. Next base: position 2,373,518 of record NZ_JBIONV010000001.1, read on the forward strand.
ACATAAGTATAACTATATCTTGAAATTTCTTTTAAAAGTTCTTCATTAGATTCTAAAAGCTTTTCAAAGACTGTTTTTAAATAAGGAATAATCAATTCTCCTTGTTTATCTAATTGAATTATTTTTTCTTTTGTTTTTTGTATGTCATTTCTAGTTTGTTTCATTTTCCCAGTAATAGTAATTGCTACTTTAGTGTTTTGTTTAATACATTCTCTGCCCATATACATAAACTCCTTTCAACTACAATATTATCTATTAATAAAGAATCAGCATCAGAACGTTTTCTAAATTCTTCATCACCATTATTTAGCTTTTTTCTCTTTCTCATCGAATAGAGTGAAAAAATAAATATCTCAAAATTAAGTACTACTAAAACAAAAGTAATTAGCAATAAATCAATTGTATCCATATATCCCCCCTTAATCTTTAAAATGGATATGCTTCTTCTAAATCAAATTCTTGTTCCATATAAGACCGAACACTATTATTTTGATTAGTATTAAACAATAAATCTTTCGCATCAACACACACCATTTCAATAATTTCCTCGTGTTTCTCCTTTAGTTCTGCTAAATCGATACGTTCCATCAGCTCATTTGTTCCTAACAGATTATCAATCTCTTTAATCATCTTTAATGAAGGGGCTAAATAATTTGATAACCACCGAAGTGTTTTTTCAATAGACGGTTTTTCACCTTGAATAGATAATTTTAAGCCTTCCAATTTATCAACAACATCATACCAAGATTTACAATAGACCTTCATATCATCTTCAATGTCATATACAGTCAAAGATTGATTAATAATTTCTTTCACTAACCAGTCTAACGACTCACTGCTTGATAGAAAATATTCTACAAACAAAAACGCCTTTTCATCTGAAAGGCGAATTTCATATCGATTTTTAATTTCATATTTTTCTCTTGCTTCCTCAACACTTACACTTTCTTTTCTTGCTAACTCGTAATCTTTTTGGTAAAAGTTAAAATATAATGGCGATTGACGACTGCCAAAATAAAGAGACAAACCTTTATTTACCATTTTTTTATTTTCATAAGCAAAGCCCCCACTAAAATCAAAATTCTTAAATGTAGTATCTACAAGCCCTTGCTCCATTTTTTCTTTCAAAACATATAAATCAAAATTTTCTTGTCCTTTCACAATCAATTCATCAAGAGCAATATCAATTCGTGTAATTTTTGTATCTACCAAAATACCTTGACCGAAAATATCGTCATCATAAAGAGAGCGAAAAAATTCTGTCCACGATCTATTGTTATCCTCTTCAAAAATTTCTTCTAGTTGCCGACAACCTTCACCAGACAAGTCCAACATAATTCCCATATTAACGTTTTCTGGATTCCGAAAAATCCGAATAGAGCTATATGAAAATGTTTCTGTATAATGATAAAACCCTCTAGGTTCATAAGTAAACCAGTTCATATCCATGTGCAACAACTTCTCAATAACTGTCCGAACATCTAATGTTTTAAATCGTATTCTTAAAAAGTCAATTTTTGCTTCTACCGAAGCGTGCCCACCATCTAAGTTCAACACATCAATAATCTTTTGTTCTAACTCTTTAGAAATAACACGTTTTCCAGATTCTATTTTTGAAATTAACGAACGCTCAATTCCTAATTTACTTGCCAATTCTTGCTGTTTTAATTTTAGCTCTTTTCTATACCGCTTTAAATCAACACCTCTCACTGCTTTAAACCTACTTCCAAAAAATGTGACAACTTTAGTCGAAAAATGTGACAAAATTATAATCGCTCAATCCCTTGTGGGACATAGCGTTTAAGTAACTTTTTTATATGGTATATTAAATTCTACCCCCATGTTATAAAACGGGGGTAGAAACTTTTGAGGTGGGACAAGCCCACCTCACGACTAGAAGTATTTGGGATATACGTTGCTACTTTTGTTAACGATAGAATAGGGGCGGGCGCCTTGGGGCGCCGCCCCTATTCTATCTACAAATCACGCAACAATCCCTAGCAACTTCTAGTCTGCTCTCCTGCTATTCCTTGCTTCATTTCTAGAACTTTCAGTCGTTTTTTTATCTCTGCATTATCCGACAAGACATCTTTTACTAAATCAATTAGTTCTTTCACTGTTGCTTTATTTTCTTCAAAATCTATTTTTGCAATAGTAATTACTTGTCGTTTTTCTTTTTCTTCTACAGACATAAATACCTCAATCATTGCCTGCTCTAACGGTACGTTTTGTTTCCTTAATTGAACTAATTCGTTAAATTGTTCAATTTGATTCCCACTAAAAACTTTATACGAGTAATTTCTGCCTTGTTTATTTTTAGCATATTGGCGAACAAATTGGACATCAGTTAACTTTTCAATTTTATTTGCCCAATTCTTCAAAGTTTTTAAAGAAATAGCATTATCTAACGCTAAAATTACTTCATCAAATGAAAACATGCTTCACACCTACTTACCAAACATTTCTTTCCAAGCAGAATCCATATGCTCCTTAAATCTTGTTTCTAAATACTTATCAACTTCTTGTGATGTTGAGAATTTCTTTTCCTCAACTGGTCTATCTTCATCATAAACAGCTTCTGCATCTAAAATAGAAGTCACTAAAGACTTATAATCAAGTAATCTATTATCATCTGAAACCCCTTCTTTTTCTGCCCTCCGCTCAACTTCTTTAATAATTTCTTGTTCCTTCTCCTTTACATAACTTAGCATTTGTCCTTGCGATTTAAATTTCACTTTCTTTTTCCTCCTTTTTATTCAAAGCAAAAATTACTTCTTCAACAATTTCAGTTCCCTTATTTTCCATAAATTTTTCAAACTCAACAGGATCAGTTAATTTTTTTATTCGCTTTCCATTAGAAAATCGAACTAATTTTGCATAGCTTTCTGATTGTTCATAGAGAATGTCACGAATACGTGTATCTAAATCAGGCTTTTTGTATCGTTTCTTGACTTCAACATATACTCGTTCTCTAACGCGCTTAATTATTTCACTAGAATCCAATAAAAAGCTCCTTTCTTATTATCCAAATTTTTCACTTAACTTAGCTAACTTTGCTTGTCCTGCTTCTAACTCTTCATCAATTTCAGCAAGGGCTTCTTTATCCACATGCTTAGATATTTTTTGAGATACTTCTTCTTGCACTTCTTTTGAAACATCTTTATATCCTAATTCTTTAGAAATCTTGATAAATTCCTGAATGAAGTCAAAATCTTGTGGTACTTGCGGGCTATAAAATTCTCTTGCAACAGAACCACCTAAAGCAACATAGCCACGTCCATAAACCTTTAAACCATCAATTTTTTCAACATATTTAAACTTTTTATTTTTATTTTCATCGCCGAAAATCATCAAAATACCTGTTTCTGATAAACGGCCAACCGACATACGAAACATAAATTGATCTCTTAATGCCGTTTTGATAAACTCGCCATCTGGTCGTTGCATAGCAACAATAAAGAAAATTCCTGCTTGACGAGCTTTTAAAATAAGTTGGGTTAAATATTCATCTACATCACCATCAGTTGCATAGTCATTCGCTAATTCTGCTTTAAATGCAGCAAATTCATCTACGACAATAAATTTTGGTTTTAATCCGTAATAAGCATAATTTTTACCCATTTTAAATTTTGGACTCTCGTTGATAGTTTTGAATCGTTCTTCCATTTCCTGTACTGCATTTTTAATACAATTGACAATATCCGTTTTCCCTGTAAAAACTTTTCCTTCAAATAAAGGTAATCTACCTAATGCCATTAAATCTGAATTTTTTGGGTCACAAATTTCTATTTCACCCACACGACACAAAGCATAGATTAAAGAAAGAATGGTAAAAGTTTTACCCCCACCTGTACCTCCTCCAATCAACATATGCGGGTCTTTATCGAAATGCCAATATAAACCTTTCATCAACTGGACTTTGCCTTTGTCTGCTTGCATATCTCTAATGGAAATACGTTTACTATACACATCAGTTGCTAACTCATACATCACAAATCCCTTCTCACTAGTCTGATTTAAATTATCCGCATGAAACGCTGTTTCCAAAAAACCACCAATGGTTTCAAATTTTTCCTGAAATTTATTACCTGCTGTTTCAAATGAAACGAAAATACTATTTTTTGCAGACTTATAATAAATTTTTGGGAACTTTATTTTTTCTTTTGTTTTACCATCACTACCTTTAACTTGCTTCTTCGTATAATAGCCATTGTCAATAATCATACGAGCTAACACTTGACGTTGTTCTACTTTAGAAAAATAGCCCGAATTGATAATTGAAGCCTTAACAAGTAATGTAATTAGCACGATTGAGCCTATCGAGACACCTATAATGATTAACGCTGGTACAATATATATTTTCCAATCAGTTAGATTTGAAAGATATAAAGGATACATCCATTTATAGCCCACAAAATAGCCTAAACAAGCAAAAATTGGCATAAAAAATAACACTCTATAGAGTGCCAACAAATTTCTTGAAGAATAACGGATACGCCTTCCTCTATATCTAAATAATTTTTTAAACATTTACCTACCTTCTTTTTGTAATCGTGCTAATTCTTGTCTACAAAATTCTTTATACACTGGAATATATTCTGTAGCCATTCGAAAAATCTGACGTTCATTCATTGTGCTATACGAATGTGCAAACATATTCCTCATATTCCTAAGTCTTTTCCAATCAACTTTACCACTATTTTTCTCTTTAAATTCTTCTGAAAAGCCACTGTTCCCAACAGTATATTCACCAATTTGCATTAAACACATACTGATTGCATTAAAAAACACTCTATCATGATAGAAGGTTTCATAATCCCTTCCAAAACGATTGAGTGTCTGTTCTATATCTTGAATGTAGATCAGCGTTCCTCTTAACAAACGTAAATCCTTTACTGTACTATCTCTCAAATACCTTTACACCTTCCTTTAAAATGGTAGCTAACAATTCTCTTCTTTCGGGTTTATCTTGTGTATCAACAAGAGTTTCTAGCTCCACTAAATCAATATCATGCGCTACAGCTTCTTTTAATTCTTCAAAGAAATCTCCATATAAATTCCAATAGGCTTCTTCTGATTGTCCTGTAATATCTACAGCAAAATCAATATCACTGGTTTCTTTCGCTTCATTACGTGCATAAGAACCAAAGACATAAACGACTGGTACATTGTGTTTTTCTGCTACAGGCTTCACACGCTCTTTAATTTCATTCATTGTCATCACCATCTGTTTCACCTCTTCTAACGTCTTTTCTAAAGCCATTATAAAGCATTCAAAATACACAATCAATTTACCTCACTTATTCCTAATGGATATTCTTCAAAATACACATTCTTTTCAAAATCTTCATGAAACTTCAAATCGTAGGCACGAATTAATTGATCAAAAAAACTATCTAATAATTTCAAAATAGCTTGTTCACTTTCAAAAAAAATAATCATCTAGTAATAAGAATTGAATAAGACTATTGCTCGTTTCATTAAATAGTTTTAAGTACAAGTCACTGTAATAATTAAAACTTTGCCACCCCCTATATGAATGCAATCTTCTTTCTAAAAAAGCTCGATACCTTACTTGCTTATGCTCCATTTTTTCCGACAGACTACTCATTAACTTACAAGACACCCCCTTTCATTAACATTCCTCCTTAATAAAAAATTTCTTTCAAATTACCACTTTCCTTATGCAGAAAAATAACACTACTCTTCAACCGTCTTTCCACTAACCAATTCATTGCATTTAATCTGCGACTTTTCAGCAATTCTTTTTCTTTCCTAACTGGGCGTTTCCCTTGTTTCATTTAACCACTCCTATTCTTTATTATTAATGTCTGTTAACAAACCATTAATAATAAAAAGGGCACTCGTTAGAATGCCCTTCACAGCTGTTAAACGGTGCCACCGATTCGTCTGAATATGATATTTACTTTCGTTTCAATTCCCACATCCAATTAATTTTTTCAGAAATTTCTGGTTCAGTGGTAAAATATTAACAAAAGGAGGTGTCCTATAATAATGCTAAAAACAATTGAAAAAGCATGTGAAATAGACATGAAATCCGTAACAATTATTCTTGCCAACAACCAAAGACTCAAAATTGAAAAATTCCAATCAATTATTGATGATAAAATTTTAGAATTTATCAGCTCCAATATTCAATACTACATTCCTGAAAAAAGTATTCTCTATTTTACAACGTCTTAAGAGACACCATTGTTCGTTTCATTTCACAATCTAATTTAATTGAAAGATAATCTAGCGTTACTTTTGCTTGTTCAAAGGTAACGTTTTTTTGTGCCAAAACTTCATACAATTCATCACCTATTTTTTTTAATTCTTCTCTTTTGCTCATTTAATCTACCTCAATCTAACATTTATTTTTGCTCATTTACTTGATTCTTATTTTCTTTTTGTAGTGTAGGTTGCGCTGGTTTAACAGCTCCTAATTTTTTAATACCCACTGCACGGACTTTAAATGCTTGTTCTGTTTGTACATTGTCATTAAAACCTTTATAAGCATTAAGCCACCCACGAGCTGTTACATTTCCAGTCAACTCGATCTCATCATCATAATTGATACCACTAACATCATAATCTGGATCAATCGCAATTTCTACTTGGTCATTTAATTTGCTAGAATAAACCGTTACTCGTTGTTCACGAACATCGTCAGTCACATTTCCTTCACCATCACGTTCATTAATTGCAACTACTTCTAAAAAATTCATCGTACCAAATGTTCCTACTACATCAAAATTTTCAATCGTGTTATTTTCGAATGTTAATCCCATTATTTATTACCTCCAACTACTTCTAAACGTTTTGCATAAACTACCATGTCAATTGAGCGACTATTTCCAATGTTATTCCGTTTTACATTGATTCGAGCCACTGGTTCAATTAATTTTACTTCTTCACGACCATTCAGCATTTGTGAATTTCGTAAATGAGGAACAAAAATTTCAAAATCACGTTGCTTTTCGCTTGAAGCGGTGAACACACGACCACGAACAGGTGCCCCATTTACATAAATATCACGTTCTGTTTTATAAACAGCTTTAATTTTACTTCCTAGATTTTTTTCTGTTAATGCAATTTCTTGAATTCTATTTGCCAAAATAATTTCCTTCTTTCACTAATTTTTATACAAAAATAAACAGTCAACTATTGACTGCCTTTCTCTCTTTATGCAATTCTTCTTATTAACTAAAAAACACAACTTGACAAGGTTTATGATAACCTGTCATTTTATATGTTCGTTGTAAAATCTGATTTTTTAATAATCGACTTTCAATTGTTAAGCGTTCCATGTTTGTTAACTTAACCGCACTCTTACCTAACTTCTTACGTTCTAAGTTATAGCTCTTTTCTATATCCGAAATAGAAAAAGCTTTTTTCTGTCGTTTCATACGTTCAACAAACTTCTCAACAAAAAGTAATAGCTCTTTTTTCATTTTTATCCTCCTTATTCACTTAATAACAAATTCTGTTCTTTCATTTAAAATAAAAAAGTACAACTAAAATAATACAGTTGTGCTTACTAAAGTTAATATTGAATATTCTTTTATAAAAAATCTTTTCCACGCTTAAAAATAACAACTTTAATTGTATTTCAATTTTAGATTCTTACGTTCATCACAATACATAGAATCATCTTCAACGGCTAGTGACTCTTACATCACATCACGGCACATTAGATAGTACTGTAATATACGGTATACAGCTCTCCTCCTTTTATTGAGCTTGCATAGATTTTTTTATTCAATCTAGTTCAGCAACTATTTCCAACGTGTCTCACGACATGGTTATTGAAAATAATCTGACAGCTCTGCATTAATCTGTCATCAATATGGCTCTAGTTAAAGATACTACTGCCACCTTGCGTCCCATTCAACGGCTGGTACGCATCACCTCAACAAGACTTACAACCTCGAACAAAAATTTCATTCTTGTATTATTTCGTCAAATCGCTTAAAATAAATGTGTCTAGTATTTATATAAGTGTTTGCGAAACAGAAATTCATTTTCTCCTCGTGAACGCTTTTTGTTTATCTAATTTACAGAACTAACAGTTCTATATCAGAACTATAACACAACGAAATAGAACCGTCAATATCAAAACGGAACTTTATTTATTATTTTTAATTTTATATGATAAACTATACTAAAATAGACTCAGGAGTTCTAAAATGGAAACTTACAAAAAAATTAAATCACTAAGAGAAAACAAAAATGTTACTCAACAAGAAATAGCCGATGCAATCAATATGAATATAAGTGTCTATAAAAAAATTGAATTAGGATCTCGCCCGATAAGAGAAAATGAACTTTCAAAAATCGCAGACTTCTTCAACGTATCTTCAGATTTTCTTTTAAATAGAACTTCAAATCCTTTACTACCTAAAGATGAAGATAGCATCGGACAAAATATTATTTCTCATTTTCGTTTAAATACTTCTGATATGGACATAGAAGATATAGAAGAATTAGAAGAGGAATTAATCGACTTTCAAGATTTTCTTATAAAAAAAGCAAAAGAAAAAAAGGAACGTAACAAAAAAGATTGATTGGACTGTTGTTGGTGGATTTTATTAGTAAAGAACTCTATTTTGAAGCATTTAATTTTTCGAACGAATTAATAAAAGAAGTATCTTACTACTCTTCCAAAAATATTGAACAAGTTAAATGCTTTGATATTGAAAAATATGTAAAAGAAGTTGAAGATGTTGAATTTGTTGAATACACGTTTCAAAAACAACTTAAAAGACGGATGCTTGGTTCAATCTCTAAAGTAGACGATGAAGTCATTATAACAACAAACAAGGAATTAATGTTAGAACGAAAAAATTTCACTAAAATGCATGAAATTATGCATTACTACATAGATATACCTAAAATTAATAATGCAACCCATACTTTTTCTGATATTCTTTTGAAAAATGGTTATTTGATGGAAGATTTTCCAAAAGAATATCGTGCTAATGTCGGTGCTAGCATGTTAATGGCAAATGACCAAGCCTTGTTTTACGCATTAAAAAATTTTTATTCATTCGAAGAAATTGCACAATACTTTTTTATGAGCAAATCTGCATTAAGAAATAGACTCATTGAACATCTTATGTATGTAAATAACTGTACTTTTGCACACGCTAATACACTTTTTAACAATTATTACTTTCATAAAGAAACTGATATCTACAGATTTATTTTCAATTAGTTTTTATTTTAATAATTCATAAAAGGAGTGTTACATAATGGATAAAAACGTAGAAAAAAAATGCCCTGTAGAGGCTTTATCTAATATACTTGGAAAAAAGTGGATCCCCCAAATAATAGAATCCCTAAACGGAGGATCTATGCGCTTTGGAGAAATTTGCCGATTGCTTCCGAATAGTTCTCCAAAAATGATCAAACAACAACTAAAACTTTTGGAAGACAATGAGATTGTTAAGAATGAAAAAGAAGTTTTCAATAATACTACTTCGTCCACTTATTATTTGTCTGAAAAGGGAAAAGATTTAGCAATTATTGTTTTACAAATGAAACTATGGGGTCAAAGAGAATTAGATTGTACAAATCTAAAAAATTGAAGTTCATTTCTATGGTTATGGAATGAACTTCAATTTTTTATTTTAGTAAATCATTTAAAGATTCCGACATAGTAGGATGGGTATACACTCTATCACGTAATACTTTATAGTCCATATTAAAATCCATTGCCAACGAAATAAGATTTATTAATTCATGAGATTCTGCACCATATAAAGAAGCTCCCAAAATCTTTTCAGTTTCTGCATCTATTATTACTTTAAAAATCCCTACTGTCTGATCAATAATATGTGCTTTAGGTATAGCTTTAACAGGTAGACTAAAAACTTTATAGTTTACTTTGCTTTTTTCTAGCTCTTTTTCTTTTATTCCAACACTTGAAAAAGGTGGTGTTATAAATACACTGTACGGTATATTACCTCTATTCATAGTATTTCTCTTTTTGTCACCATAAAGATAATCTACTATTATTCTATAATCATCTAAAGAAATATAGGTAAATTGTAGGCCCCCTTTTACATCGCCTATTGCCCAAATATTTTCCACAGATGTTTTTAAAAATTCATCTACAACAATAGCCCCATGACTATCCGTTTTTATATTTGTATTTTCTAATCCTAAGGTATCTGTATTAGGTTTTCTACCTGTAGCTACAAGCAATTTAGACACTTCTACTTTCTTTATTTTACCAGCTTGAGTATATATTACTTCAGTATAATTATCCTTATCTATGATATGGTTTATAGATACGCCTAACTGAATATCAATTCCCTTATCTAAAAAATCTTTATATATTAATGTTGAGATATCTTCATCTTCTCTAGGTAAAAATTCAGAGCTAGCATCTAAAATACTAACTTTGCTTCCATAAGAATTAAACATTGATGCAAATTCTAACCCAATGTAACCAGCACCTATAATAACTATTTTTTCTGGTGCTATTACTTGTTCCATAGCAGTTGTAGAATCTAAAACATTTTTACTTTTATTTAACCCATCTATAGGTAATTTGATAGCTTTTGAGCCCGTATTAATAAAAATACGTTCACCTTCAACTTGGATTTTCGTATTATCTGTCTTAGTGATTTGTATGATTTTATCTGATAAAAATTTAGCTTTTCCATTTAAAATAGTTATATTCTCTTCTTCAAAAAGGTTATTGTAATTTTTTTCTCTCAACTTACTTGTCAAACTATTTTTTATTGAATGCGCCGTTGACATATCTAAATGTTTTTCTCCATTAATTATTAAAGATTTTGATGGTATACATCCTACATTAATACATGTCCCTCCATACATTAGTTCAGATTCTTCAATCATCAATACCTCTTCACCACGCATAGCAATTTCTTTTGCTAGTGTTTTCCCTCCCTTTCCAAAACCAATAATTATATTTTTATATTTGTTCATAACAATCACTTCCTTTCTAAAATAATTTTATAAGGTTTTATTATAGCTAGCAATTAGTTACTTTAAAGTAACCATATAGACCTATCTTTTTTAACTCCTTTAATCCACATTAGTTTCAGTGTCTAGCATTCTATTCATAAACCATTCCACTTGCTGTGGTGCGTCATGATCAAAGAAAGCAGATTCTTTCATGTCTAAATTAGCTATCTTTTCAATGTCTTCTTTTGAAAGCTCAAAATCAAAAATATCTATATTTTCAGACATTCGTTCAGGATGGACTGATTTTGCTAAAGCTACAATCCCTCTTTGCATTAGCCAGCGAAGCACAACTTGACCAATTGACTTGCCATATTGCTCACCGATTTCTTCTAATACTGGATTTTTGAATAGTTCATGGCGGCCTTCTGCAAATGGTGCCCAAGCTTCTATTTGTACTTCATATTTTTCGTGCCATTCCTGATCTTCAATTCGCTGATTCCATGGATTCACTTCAATTTGATTAATTTGAGGTTTTACTTCATTCAATCCAACAAACTCAATCATTTTAGCTGACTTGAAATTTGAAATTCCTATTGCACGCAATTTCCCTGCTTTTTGAGTAGCAACCATTGACCGCCATGCACCATAAATATCTCCGTATGGTTGATGAATAAGGTAAAGATCAAAATAATCCAATCCCATTACTTTAAGAGAATGTTCAATCGTTTCCTTAGCTTTTTCCTCTGATGCTTGAAGAATAAACAATTTAGAGGTAATAAAAAGTTCATCTCTAGTGACCAGATCTTCATTGATGGCACGTTTGATTCCCTCACCTGTTTCTTTTTCATTTCCGTAAATAGAAGCTGTATCGATCAGACGGTATCCTGCTTTAATGGCTTGATAGACTGCTTCAGCTGTTTCTTCTAATGGAATTTGATACACACCAAATCCCAATTGAGGCATTTCTACGCCATTATTCAAAGTAATTGTTTGCATATTTTTTTCCTCCTCAAATTTCTTTACATGTCCTATCCTAAACCTTAGAGCTAAATACATAAAAAGAAAAAAGTTTTATTTTTTTCGTTCCCATAGTTTTTCGACTTTATCAGGATCCAATTCACCAGCTTTAAATTTTGCAATATGATCCTCGTATGTTTCTATCTTGTACACAAGTAATTCTCTTGTTTGCTGCATTTCCTCTAGCTTTTTATCTAATTCTACTAACTGTTCTTTTAAAATATGCTTTTGCGCATCTTCTACATTTTGTTTATCTCTAAGTTGTGCTAAAGTTGAAAATTCAATCAAAGATTCTATAGATAAGCCTGCATTACGAAGATTTTTTACTAAATAAACCCAATTTAAATCTTTAGTTTTATAGTCTCTATATCCGCTACTGTTTCTTGATACAGGAGGTATTATTCCCACTCGTTCATAATATCTTAACGTATCTACTGTTAAATTAAACATTTCTGCTGCCTGTTTTATATTCATTATTGTCTTTACCTCCTTACTCTAAATGTGAAAAATCATGATTAATAATCTCTTCTAAGTAAAACTGATCATTCTCAAAACAAAATTTCATAATACTACAGTTACCAATAGGAGCTTGCGGTGTAATATCACTTAAATGCGCCCACTCTCTTATAAATTGTCTACAAGCTGCTCCATGTGAGACTACTAAAATAGTTTTACCTTGTTCTTTCTGCATAATATTTACTAAGCATTTTGTTACTCTTTTTCTAAACTCTATTTCTTCTTCACCGCCATATTGTACAAAAAAATCTCTATAAGGTAATGGTGGATTTAAATATTCATGCTCCGCTTCTAATCTGCCAAAATTCCATTCTTTTAATCCTTTATGCCGCTCATAGTTTATTTCTGTAATTAATTCTAATGTATCTGAAGCTCGTTCAAGAGTAGAAGTGTGTGCACCATCAAATACAATAACGTTTTTTTCAAAAAATTCTTTAGCTATCTTAGCTTGTTCAATTCCTTGTTTTGTTAAAGGAGAATCGCACCATCCTTGAATTTTTTTTTGTTGATTGAACAATGTTTGACCATGTCTCATTAAATAAAGTGTCTTTTTCATCTATCTAACTCCCTACTATCTATTTTTCATCATTATAAACCTTGAAGTTAACTTCAAGGCAACTGATTATGTTTTAAAATATATATCTATAATTTTTCACACAATATTAACTAAAATAGAAAGTCTATTAATAAAATTTTATTAGATATTTTCGTTGAAATTATCTATAAATTTAATTTATACTATAGATAAATTAAAAATTCTATTCGGAGAACAAAATTATGAAAAAAAATCCACAATTACCTATTTGTGATGTAGAAACAACAGTTAAACTAGTTAATAGTAAATGGAAGGTCTTGATTATCCGGGATTTAATGACTGGTTCCAAAAGAAATAGTGAATTAAAAAGATCATTGAGTGGAATTTCACAAAAAGTTTTAACAGCTAGTTTAAAGTCAATGATTAAAGATGGCCTTGTTGAACGTATTGATTTAAAAAAAAATCCACCCCATGTCGAATATAAATTAACTAAACTAGGAAATACATTATTACCTGTAATTGAATCTATGAGAGAGTGGGGAGAATTCTACAAAACACAAGTTAACATATAGTTACATTTTTGTACCTACTTCTCATTCTAAAAAAAATAAGCTATCCTTATATTATAGAAAATTAGGGAGCGTGAAAACATGGATATAGAAATGTTTGATTTTGAGCAAGTAAATGTAAATGCCAAACTTACTACTTTAAAAAAAGATATTGTTTTAAGAGTTGTAAAATCAAATAAAATAATGGAGTTTGATGAAAATACCTACGCTAAAGTAACTAATTTTTCTTTTCATAATGGTATAATTGAAGTAAAAATGTTAAGTAGGTTATTGTCGAATGCTCCAAACTTTGCTCGAGGTTTTATCGGTATTGCATTCAGGATAAATGATGATGATTCTAAATTTGAATCTTTTTATATACGCCCTACCAATGGTCATAGCGAAGACCCTATAAGAAAGAATAGAGCAGTACAATATTTTTCATACCCCAACTATACCTTTGAATATTTTAGAAATCTTAACATAGCGGATTATGAAGGTTCAGCTGATATTAAGCTTAACGAATGGATTACTTTAAAAGCCATAATTCAAGAATCTAGAGGTGAATTTTATATAAACAATAATGAAACTCCTTCTTTGGTTGTAGAGAACATGAAACTTGGGGAGGCTGCTTCTGGTAGTATAGGATTGTTCGTTGATATCGGTACAGAAGCGTTTTTTAAAGATTTAAAAATTATAAAATTCGATTAAACAATAACAATTATATGTAATAAAAAAGTCTGAAAAATATTAACAATAATATTCTCAGACTTTTTTATAAGTAGGTCAAAATGTTCATTACATTTATTATCTATTCGTAATAAAAGGTATACTCCGTATCTGTAGTTTTTTTAGATATAAATTAAATTAATTTAAATTTATATTTTGCAAAATGTTCGCTATATCTATACTAGCAGTTATTTACCTACGGGTAGTCTGGTAGTCCAAAATTTGTCTATTTCTTTTTTCTATCTTCTATAGTTTAATTTGATAAATTTTTACTAATTCCATTTTTGTAAGAATTTTAAAGATTCTTTTACCGCCTGTTTTGAAGCTTCTGTATTCATTTTAAGTTGATATCCATGCCCTACTTTATTCTTTGAATCAAAAAATAAAGTTTTTACGGGAACATGTTTTTTGATTAATATATTAGCATAGTCTTCTGCTTGTTCTGTGAAGGTTTTAGTATTACCATCAGTTATAAATATTGGCGGGAAACCACTATTCACATAATTGTTTAGGTTTAACTTTTCTCCTAAATCCCTATTAGTCTTCCATTTTTTCTCTCCAGTTAACCCCCATCCAATTTTAGATAATAGATAGTTAGTTAAAATATTACCATTAAATTTTTGGAATTCTGACAAATTATATACTGAACTATATAGCAATAAGCTATTAAATTTAATGTTTTCAACGGGTATTATTTGTAGTTCTTTAGTATATTTTTTATTATGGTATGCAGACAACAATTGTAGTGCTAAAAATCCACCTGCCGATGATCCTGACAAATTAATACTACTAGTGTCTAAACAGTAATTATTCTCATTTTTTTTAATAAATTTAATAGCTTCATTAATCTGTTGCACTTGGTTAAATAAAGTAGTATCTGGTGCTAAGTCATAATTAATGCTGATGAAGCTGTAATGACTATTAGATATAGTAGGTCCAAAATATTTTGCCATTTCTTTATCACCTTTGAAAAAACCTCCACCATGAATAAATAGTACTACTGGTAATTTTCCTTTAAAATCTTTTGGTGAATATATATCCAATTTATTATTTTTGTATTCGTTTGTATAAGGAATATTTTTATTCACAGTGACACTGCTTTCTATGTTAGAATAATTATCTGGCTTTGATAAATTTTCTTCTATCGGTATTGAATTAGCTATTTTAAATATGGGATTTGGCGTGAAATAAAGTACTACTAAAACTAATAAAAATAGGAAAGCAATAATTACAAACGTATATACAAAAAAATCAATTAATTTTATCATTTTTTCTCCCTTATTAGACCTATGTTAATCAACTGTTGTTTTTCACAATATTCCCAAATTGATCACGTATAAATTCTGTACAACACCAACTACATCGAAAAAAATTAACACACCCTTTTTGCCTTATAGCGAGATTATGACAATCACACTTAACATAATAAATTGTATATTTTGTATTATTTTTTCTAATCTCATTTTCAAATAAATCATATATTTTTCTATTCATATTTCTCTCCTTTAATTATAGGTTCAAACTGATACTTTTTAAATCTTACTTTAACTAAATAAAAAATCAGGATATAAACTTTTGAAATAGCCCACTCTCGATTTATTGTTTTAATATAACTAAATTGCACGATAAAATTACGATTGAAAAATATTAACAAATATAAGACTAACACTACTTCTTGTATCCATACTTCTAAAAAGAAGGCCTAATGTTAATAAAACTAGAGACACTTTCAAAAAGAGTAAAAATCTTCCTTAATCTATTTATCGGAAGTTTTTTTTCTTTTTTTTAAAATAAATACAATAATAGCAAATAAAGTAATAATCATCACTAATAGACCCAGGATAATAATGATCCAAATTTTATTGTTATTTTTTTCTAATATAACATTTTCTTCGTTTACTTCTTTTGCGTTTTTATTTGTTACTTTAAAGTTTTGATTAAGATTAATCTTGTATCTATATTTTTCACCATTATATTCATATTTTCCTAAAGAACTTTTATCACCATATAGTGTTCCAATCATACTGTATGTTCCAGCATTTATAGCTTTTGTTCCCATACCAATCCGAAAATCCATAATAGAATTTGGAGCAAACTGCATATCTATTTTTTTTATTGCGGAGATAGCATCTTTACTATTTTCATAATAAACCTTAGCATCTATTGCCATTTTATTTAGATAACTGGCAGAATTATTTTGCAACCTTAAAATAGTATTGCTTCTGCCATATTGAGTATTTATAAAAACTTTGTTTAAAGAAACATCTGGGATTACTTCATTTTCATTTTCTCTAATAAGCAGTGCTAAGACGTATGAAAATGTATTATTTATGGCTACAGCATCTTTATTATCATCACTTTTATTTTCTTGGCCATTCTCTCTAAATTGAATACCACCTGCTATTAGTCCATCAAAAAACTTTTCAGGCATTTTTATTTTGAAATCCACAATTTTTTCACTTTTAGCAGGTACTATTACCTGATCAGGAAATTCAACAATATTACTGATATCTACTGGTAAGTTATTCGTATTTTTTAATTTATTATTTCTATACTCTACTACTCCGTTACCATTTGTTTTCGCACCATTTATTGAAATATCAACTTTTACATCTTTATCTGTCGCATTTCCAAGTTTAACTTGTAAATTTTCTTGTTCGTTAGGTTTTAACATTATATCAAAATACGTTAAGCTTTTATCCAATTGTTTGCTAGATTGAATGGGATTAACTGAAAATTTAAATTCTGCCGCAGAGGCATATATATTGTCTGTCATAATAATCATAACTGTCATTAATAACGAACCGATTATATATCGTATTTTTTTCATAATATAGTCCTTTCATTGTATCATTTTAAAAATTATTTGGAGAGACTAAGCTCTCCAAATAATTATTCAGGAACATTTTGTAATTGCCAATCGAGGTTAGCTTTATAATCACTTTCTACTTTTTTTGTGACTCCAGGAATCTTTAAAGATACTGAATTTTTTGCAGTATCTTCCTCTGTATTTCCAAAAGCAATAATGCTATTTTGTAAATCACTATTATCAGTTGACGCTGCAATTAAATTAGCATCTCCACCAGCCATAAATAGTATTTCTTTGGAAAGTTCACCTGTAAACGGTCTATTTAATCCCTCATAATTATTATATTGAGAATTATTTATAGTCAGTTGCGCTCCATTCAATTTATCTTGATTTTGATTATAAAATTCATCTAATGTCATTGACAATTTCCAACCACTTTTATCTTGTAAGGTATCGTGTATTTGTACAAAATTTGGAACTTCTTTTCCATCGTTTATTTCTACTAATTTTGCACTATATTCACTATCTCTATTAGTAATCTTTTGTTCTCCAAAATCAAACGAAGGAACATAAACTAAATTTAAATTTCCTAATTGAGCTCCCAAAGTTCCTGTATTTGGTGTAATTATTTCTGTTGGACTCTCAGGATTTAGGATTGGAACTATATCCACTTGCTCTGTAGAAACACCCGTTTCCATAGAATTGCCACTCTCTGTTATGAAAAAAACATTGTTAACCAATTGATTTCCTTGTGCTAAACCAGTTGATTGCAGTTGATAACTTAATTTAACTACTGAATCCTTTCTTATTTCAGAAAATACCATTTGTAGTTGGTTATTCTTTTCATCATAAAAATCCTCAGGAATTTCGATTTCTTCTCCATCTATAGTTAAAGTGTATTCTCCAATTTTTCTAAATAAATTTTGTTCAGGTAGTTCATCAACTAATTTAACATTAGTTAGAGTATCTCCTGGATTGTAATATTTTATATCATAACGTAAAATATCACCAATATACAATTCCCTTTCATCCCGATTTAATCCATCTTCTTTAGTAATGTTGGTGTAAGATTTTTGGAGTTCTGGCATGGGCACATCATCAGTTTTAATTTTAGCTAATGCTGAATTTGAAGCCAAGGTTATATCATTCTCAACAGCTGGTTGTCGATAAGTTAAATCTCCTGAAATTGAAAAAACATAGTATCCTTGACCGTCAATATTTTGATAGGCTTTAGATAAATTAACACCAGTTTTCGTAGTTGCCTTAAATTTAATTTCCATGGTTGAAGGAAAATTATTTTTTTGAATAGAAGTATTCCCAATATTCTTTAAGTTCAAAGTTACTTTTCCATTTTCAGAAATTGTTATGTCGAATTGGCTGGTAATATTTCCACCCGTATCAATATTTTTAATAGTAATGTCTGATGGGTTTATTCTATTTAACAATTCATAGTGTTCAATTTCCATATTTATTTTATAATCCTCCGGGAGTACTATCTGTGTTTGCCCGCCTCCCCTAGAAGGATTACTTTGAATAGCTCTATATTCTAAAGTGTTATCTTCAATATTAGTCCCCTCTTCATCTCCATAAAAAGTGGGCGCTTCATAACCAATCCTAAGTAAGTTTAAGTCAATTGCACCCAACCATTGAGCATAACCTACTCCTGAAGAAACATATCCATATGTTATAGGGAAGCTTTGCTGATCTTCAAACATTATTGTAAAAGTGTTAGCTGGAACAACTGTTGTCATTCCTTGAGGCTGACCTTGAACACCGAAATTTGTAGTTACTCCTGAACCATCTGGAATTGTTTGAATATATTTTAAATTATTCTGATAAAAAGAATATACATAATTTGAAATTCTCGAATTATCAAAAGTATAATACTCTGTATTATCAACATTACCATATGAGATATATCCTGAAATGGTAGCTGGTTGTTTAGTTGCACTATCCAAAAAATTCATATTTGTATTTACACGGCTATTATAAAACATTCTTGTTATAGACATAATTTTATTATTAGGATAGTTACTATTTAATGTTGAGTGAATTTTGATTCTTATATTAGGATTTACGTTTGGACTCTGTAAAAAATTCCACTTAATGTCGATATAACGACCTTTGTATATACCTGCACGTTTATAATATACAAAATATCCACCATATTGTTGAATGGCTTTCATTTCCTCACTAGTTAATTCTTTTTCTGAAATACTTTGAGTTGCAGATACTGTGTTGTATCCTACTTGAGTGACACCAGGATAAATCTTAGGTGTAAAATTAAATTTACTTGGAAAATCTTCCATATTATCCTGATTAATACTTTTTGGAGCAGCTAATAAAGAGCCAATTTCTGTAGGTTCTTGTGCTGCATATGCATTAGTGAAATCTTCTGTAGATTTTTCATTTTCATCTATGGCAATTTCAGATTTATTTTCTATTTTACTGCTATTCAATGAAGAACTATTTTCTTCTTGTGTATGTGTGTTATTTTCACTAGAAGATTCTTTATCATTATTCTTTTGAGAATAAAAATTTTCTTTTACATTAATTGTAACTTTGGTAATAACAGTAGAGACAGCTCCTTCAAACCCAAAATCAAACACATATGTTTTTGAGGAAATACTTTCATCACTTATAAAACTGATATCACTATTAAACGGTTCATCCTTAGGAAATATGAGGCTGTTTTTTTCTTTATTATATTTAACTTCGCCAGTAATTTCTTCGATTCTCAATTCATCTGAAAGAACGAATTCGTAGTCCGCTTTGAGTGATTCCCCAATAATCTTTAACTTAAATGTATTGTGTGATATATTAACTTCAGTATAATCTTCATGTCCAATAACAACTGGGGCAATGGTAGGAGTGTCTTCTATAATATTATTATTTGTTTTTTCTTGTAAACTCGATTCTATTGAATTCGATACATTATTATCTTTTTCTACAGCAAAAACTGTTGATCCATTAACAATTTCCGCAATAAACAAGCTTAATACAAATACTTTGCTTAACCATCTAATTTTCATAAGCATTCTCCTTTCTTTTTTTTAAGAAAATCAAGCAAAAAGTTATGGTAAGTATCATTATCCACCCAATCAAGGTAAACTCGTTTGTTTTTTCCCCAGTATTTGGAAGTACTTGACTATTAGAAGTATTAGCTTGATTTGACAATTTATTGGTTAGTTCTTCTTCATTTTTTAAATTAGGATCAATGTCTCCTCCAGGATCTGGACTATGCTTTTCTTCATAAATCCCAAAAAAACCAGTTGTGCCTTGAGAATTTATGCCTTTCTCTTCTGCAAAGCTATTTATAGAAACTAAAATTGTAGCAAGTATTAATCCTAAGCTTGTTATAGTCAAAAAATAACTTTTTCTATCGAACATTCTTTTCTTCATGTTTCACCTCAAAATTCTATATCATACAGTTTCTAATAAAAAGAGAAGCTGACATAAACAGCCAACCTCTCACAGGATAATAATATAATTATTGAGCGGGCGTATCTGATAATACCCAATCAAGATTTGTTACATAGCGTTCAGCTTGTTTTTTAACAGAACCTGGAACTGAAAGTTGAACAGCTTTATTCACTTGTGCATCTTTCAATTGAGGTTCATCTTCACCTTCAACGGCAGTAAAACGTTGTTCAGTTTCAACAGTTCCCCATGAATTAATCCAGGTACCTTCCCCTTCATTCTCTGCTGCAGCCAATACAGTTTGTGCTTCATTGTTCGGTAATAAGTTAATTGAATCTGTAACTACTGAAGGTGCTGTAGCATCCTCCCAGACTCCTTTAGTGGATGGATTAGTTAACGATATTTGAGTTGCACTTCCTAAAGTAGAACCTGAACCTGAAGTAAATTCATCTTTCTGCGCAACAGTTAATGTCCAACCTGCATACTCACTTCTCTCGTCAGTAACTTGAACATAGTTAGGCACATATTTATCCACACCACCTTCTAGATTACGTAAAGGTGTTGCGTAAGCATTATAAACTGTATCTTTATTAGTAATTTGATTTAAACCAAAGTATAAATGTGGAACGTAATCCAAACTTAAAGGTCCATCAGTACCTGGCTCTGGATCTGGACCTTCTGGATCAGGGTTACCTGGATCAACAGGTTTCTCTGGATCTGGTTCTTCCGGATCAATTGGTGGTACAACTTCATCATTTTGAAAGTACTTAATGGATCCCTCTGAACCTAATTGGCCACCATTTTCGTCTGCAAATACAGAATTTGGAGCGATTGATAGTAGTAATCCTAATGTCATACTACTTAATAAAACTCCAGATAATGTTTTTTTCATTTTATTCCTCCTAAAAAAGTGATAGTTATAATACATAAGTTAGATGTTTTTAGCTATAAGAATAAGCATTTAACTTATGTATTTACTTTTTTAATGATATTATATTTTTATTCTACTGAGTTAACATAAATTGATTTATTTTTGTTCATTTTTTAAAAAGGAGATTGAAATTTGAGACTAGCAATGGAGATAATTGAAAATAGCACTTTCAAAAAGCTTACTATTTTAAAAATGTTAAAAAATAATAAGCATCTATCTGTAAATGAAATGAGTTCTTTATCAAATATTTCAAAAAATACTATTTATAAATATATATCTGAATTTAAGTATAGAATTTCAACTTTATCTAAAATAGAAGAAACATTAAATTTTGATATAGATGTTAGTTACAGACAATTAGAAATAGATGTAATAAGCGAGGATATAAATATAAAGTTATTCAAAACTTTTTTATTACGTAATGAAGTTAATATATTTGAATTTACGATAAATAACTTTATCAGTGAAGGTAGCTTCAGAAGAAAGATTAACATAATTAGAAAAGCAATACGCGATTATAATTTTACTATAAAAACACAAAATAATATTTCGAAATTATATGGTGATGAAAATAGTATACGCATTTTAGCTCAAAAGTTTTTTTGGTCACTCTATAAAGGTGAAAAATGGATTTTTGAAGAATTGGATAAAAATAAATTAGTTACAATCTTGTCAAATATTATTCCTAAACAAGTAATGACTGAAACTAATTTTGTCAGTATTAATCAGGCGGTAAATGCTATCGCTATAACTATAATAAGGAGTAGAAAAGGGTATTCCCCTGTTATTTCAAAAGAACTCAATATTGAAGATAGGTGGTTCAAAGAAAATATATGGCCCAAAATAAGTAGTCATGTTACAATCCCTTATACAGATGCACTATATATCTTCTTGTCTTTTATTTCTGCACCTAGATTTATTTTAAGCCCTCTAGGAAATCAGTTATCAAAAACTCTCTTTGATTTAAATTCTACAGCATCCTTAGTTTCTACTGATTTCTGTAATGAGTTACAAAAGGTTATGGATGGTTATTTAATAGATTCTATACACTTATACAATCTCATATACTCTTGCCATGTTTTCCACTTCTTATACTATAATTGGGATTCTTTTAAGAATACAGATCCATATTTAAATAATTACCCAGAACTAAAAAAAAGATTAACAACTATTAAAAATAAAGTGTTTGAAAGATATGAGATAAAACTGTACAGCTTAAATACATCGTATTCTTTACTTAAAAATTATCAATTAATATTTGGTCAATATTATCCATTAAGTTTTTTTGAAAAAGAGATAATTATTTTTTTAAATACAGATTTAGGTCTACTTTATGAAAATATCTTAAAGAAGGAATTAACTGATTCGTTCTCACATATTTATAACATTAAAATTTTTATTGCTAGTTCGCATATTCAAAGTTCTAAAATCGATTTAGTAATAACAACAAATAACGATTCTTTACTAAATGAATTATATGGAAACTCCGAATATATATATATTGAAGAATTCCCTTCTCCAATTGACTTTTTTAACATCCGGAAAATAATTAATGATATATATATCAGAAAAAAATAATTATTTTAACGTTGTTTCAACATCTGATAAATCATTTTTGTAATATTAACTATTTATTTGAAAATATTTACTATACTTTTAGAAGTTTCGAATATAAAAAGTAGTGATAATTCTTGATACCAAGAATTATCACTATAAGTTTACAACTGATTTATTTACTCAATATTCATCTGAAGTTATCGTTTTAAGCTTTCCCTGAATTTTTAAATCATACTAAATGTTGGTAAAGCTTTAAATGTTCTTTACAGATTATATATGTCATCACATCTGCAAAAAGGGACCAAGTATAATGAACAGTTCTAGTAGACTTTCCATCTAAACACATTAATAAAACATATTAATTCTTAAAATTTATTTAATAATAATGCCTAATAATTTTCTACAATATATATTGAAATCTGCTTAGGAATTTTTAAACTCAAAATTTTAACAACAAACAATACACCTAATACCCAATGTATTCATGATAAAAAATACACTAATAACTTTACGTGTTTTTGAATTCTTCAATAAATCTTTTCTCTAGTTAAACATAAATTGAATATATTAAAAATTATTAATTTCAAATCAAGTATTCAAAACCATAGAAATATGTGGAATATCATCTTCTAAATAAATACCAGAAACTGCTTGAAATCCAAAAGACTCATACATTTTTTTTAAATAACTTTGTGCTGATATTTTAATAACCTTGGTTGGATAAAGTTTTTGTATTTCAGCAATTGTTTCTGTAACAATTTTTTTCCCTAATTTTAGGTTTCGATATTCTTTAACTACTAACACTCTACCAAAACTAATAGTTGTATCATTTTGGTCTAATGTAATACGAGCATAAGCTACAATCTTATCATTGGATTTAAAATATACATGTCGAGCAGTGTCGTCTTTATCATCTACTTCTTGATATGCACAATTCTGCTCTACAACGAAAACACGAACACGTTCTTTAATAATTTTTAAAAATTCTAAGGGTAGTAATTCTTTTGTATCTTTAATAACTAATTCCAAATTTTCCATTTAATTTCCCTCCAAAATAAAAAATGCTATTATGTATTCTTCACTAAAATAGGGTCTAGTAGAATACGTAAAAACACTGTCTAATTGTGTTATCCGAGGATAATGCATAGTTTATTTAAAGTTATTGTAGGTTATTTGATTCATTTTATAATTTAGCATGTTCTTCCTTGACTGATTCTTTTGTCATTCTGCCAAAATAGCTATCCAAATCCTCACCATTTTCTAAATCCATACGTTCTATAAGGTTCTCCGTCTCTTTAAAGGCTTGTAATGTTTCAGTATTTGGCTGATAAGAAATTGTCTCAATATCAAATGGAAATTTTCCAGTCTTAACAAAGCTATTCAAAAATATTTTAACTGCAACCGACGTATTCATGCCCACTTCATCAAACATTTTATCTGCATCATGTTTTAATTCATCATCAATTCTAATCGTTGCCATACTTTCCCCTACTTTAATGACACTACCTTACCATAAAAAGCTGCTATTGTATATAATAGTAGCTTTTTATATACTTTTCGTGCCTCTTTGAAATTCTATCCATCTACTGTTTGAATCATGCCAAGAACTTTCTTTCAATTCTTTTAATTAACTACTAACCCCCAATGATATTTACCATAAGAATTCCTCCTTTTCATGTATGCTAATAAAGTAGACAGATTTTCTGCTATACTATCAATTAAATAGACACTCATTTAGAAAGGATTTTTTATTATGGTAGACAAATGAAAAGGAACTGACCTAAGATTGTGAGACAGGAATAAAAAAGCATTTTCCTAGACTGCTTATTTCCAATAGTCTATCGGCGATTGGTAGTCTAGTTTTTGTTGAATTCGGCTTTCATTATAATAAGTAATGTATTTTTTTACAATTTCTATTACAATAGATGAAGGTTCATTTGTGAGCCCATCTAAGTAGAACGTTTCAGACTTTAGTGAGGCATGAAACGATTCGATGCAGGCATTATCTGAAGGTGTTCCTTTGCGGGACATACTCATGGTAATGCCTTTTATTTTTATTTGGTTCTGGTAATCAAAAGAAGTATAAACAGAGCCCCGATCACTATGCAATAGACAATCCGTTGTTTGGGCAATTGATCAAGTGTATACAGAACAAAAGCCGTATCTTGCTTATCACCGATGGTATAGGCGATAATTTCACCATTGTATAAATCCATAATCGAAGACAAATACAATTGCTTTTAACCAAAAGGTAGATAAGTATATCTGTTACCAATTTCTTTAAAGGAGCATCTGAAGAAAATTGTCTATTCAGCTTGTTCTCGACAACCATGTAAGGTTATCCCACTTTACTGCGTTTATTCATTTTCACGCGACAATTCCAATGATATTTCTGCATAATCTTTTGTATAGTGTTTTTATTTACTTTGTATTCCTTGTTAATCAACGCAGTAATCTTTCGATAGCCATATCGAAACTTATGCTGGAAGCAAAGACGACGAACAGCTTCTTCAAAAAGAGTTAACTTTCCCAAGTCTTTTCGATGAGTCCAACGATAATAAGTAGCTCGCAAAACGCCGAAAAGTTAACAAAATGCAGTAATGGTTAATTTCCCTTTCATTCTTTTAACTAATTGTACAAATATTTCTGACTCCACGTCCTTTCCAATTCTTTGTACTTTTTTAGCACCTCAATGTGCATTTTTAAATAGTTATTTTCATTTTTAAGTTGTTGTTCATTTGATAGATTTTCTGGACCTTTTCCATAAGCATATTGTTTTCCAACGGGTTGAACCAGACGATGATTCTCGCATTACGGTACCAACGCCGCCATGTTTCAATTTGTGTTTTGTTTTTAATGCCTAATTCTTCCATAATCGTTTTTACAGAAATATTCTCTTTTTTCATCTGTATAGCCATTTCTTTGATGTGAATCGGATAATAAACTCGATTTCCCATTGAAAAAGCACCTCCTAGTTAAATTCATTTTAACGTGAATTCAACAAGAGGTGCTTTTTTATTTTGTCTCAGTTTATTGGGTCAGTTCCTATTTACATTACTAACTTTTTTTATTATATCCATTAAATTAAATAGCGTATAACAATAGAATTTACAATTTATGTTCTCTTTCAGGATTTTTTACTAAGTTAGCTCCTAATAATCCAGATAGAGAAGTAATAATTAATCCAATAACCATTGCAACAAATCCCCAAATAGATGCTTTAGCTGTCGTGTTTGACGCATCCTCTGCCGCTTGTCTTGCTTCATCGATTGATTCTTTCAAATCATCTTTAGCTTTATCTAAATTAGTACGTGCAGTGCCAATTTGTTTTTGCGCTTCATTACTAGCTGTTTTTAATTCATTGTAAATATTATCTGTTGCTTGTTGTGCTTCTTCTTGAGATAAGTCACTATTTTTCGCTACAGCATTCGCAATCGCGTTTTTATCTACCGAATCGCCAATTTTTTTCGCTTGGTCTTGTAAAGAATCCGCTGTAGAATCAAAAACCTTATCTGCATTTTCAGGATTTTTTATAATTTCTTTACCAGCATCTTTGATTTTATCAGTTGCTTCACTCATTTGGTCTTTTAAATAATCTGGTTGAAGTTCTGGAACATCCGTATCTTTTAAATATTTATTTACATTGTTTTGTAGTTCTTGTGTATTGACCGTGCCAATTTCATCAGTTACTTTATCAAAACCTTTTGAAATCGCATCGCCAGTAGTAGAAGCAACTACCCCAACACTATCCCCTACACCAGAAGCAACATTTCCTAAAAGGGAACCGATTGCTGAAAATGCACTAACTGCTGTATAACTCACTAGAAGCATTACTACAACCATACTTGTTGCCCATGTTAAGAAGCCGTGCAATAAACCAATTCTTTTAGCCGCTACACCAGATACAAATCCTGCAGCAAACAGAGATAACACAATAGTAATAATCGTCCAAATAATGAGTCCAGTCCCAACGCCATCTAAAGAATTACTTGATGTCGGTTTTAAAGTACCGAACCCAATCGCTGATCCAATAAGTCCAAGAGTCATAAAAATAGATAAAAATGTGATTACTCCAGCAAAAACTGCCCCCCAAGAGATATTTGTCCCTGCTTCATCATCTGTAAAATAAGTTCTGAATCTTGTATTTCTTTTTTCCATTTTATATATCCCCCTAATTTTTGTTTACAATAAAATTTTATAGGATGTTATTTATTTATACAAATATTTTGATTTCCTATAATTATAAAATGTTGTTTAAAAGCATTTATTCAATTTGTTTTATGTGATAAATAACCTGTTATAATTTAATAAACTAATTACGAAAAAAATTATCCAGTATAACTACTAGTTAATACTAGTTTGCATAAAGTTTTTTTAGATTTTAATAATTCATTAATAGTAACTATTTATCATTCATGCTTAGATCCATATAATTTGTCATATCCAATCACAATTGTTTCATTTTTTTCTTTATGACCTTTGATGCTGTCCAATTCTATAATTGCTGAATTGGTCAATAAATCTTTTATCTTACCACTTCTTATTTCTTTTCTATACATAAAAGACACATGTTGATTTTCAGAAAATTGTTTACTACTTTCAGAAGGCACACTTGGTTTCCATCCATTAAATCCCATATAATTTCCTCTTTTCTGTAATTTCAAATTCTTTCATACAATAAATATTAAAAAATAACGGATCAAAAATTGATCCGTTATTACTCGTAATTAAGCTTTTGCGATATTAGTGGCTTGTGGCCCACGCGGACCTTCTTCAGTATCAAACGTTACGGTTTGTCCTTCATCTAAAGTTTTAAATCCATCTGTTTGGATAGCTGAAAAATGGGCAAATACATCATTGCCATCTTCACCTGTAATAAATCCAAAACCTTTGTCTGCGTTAAACCATTTTACTGTACCATTGTTCATGTATATTTCCTCCTAGTGCACTAAATCATGCAAATTATTGCAAAAAATGTTGAGTGCAAAAGGAGAAGTATAGTTTTTAGATATATAACTCAAATTACTTATCAAAATTGATTACTTGTTCACTATAACACATTAATAAGGAATAAACAAAACTAAGTCTTATTGAAATAATTTAGATAGTACTTAATTCGAATTTATTAAGATTCAATTACATTTAAAAATAAAAGTAACTAATATGAAAATTAATGTTAGAATTTACTTGTATCAGAAAGTAGGTGTTCATATGAATACTAATTTTTATCCAATAAAAGTTTACTCTTTAAACTACAATCTATATTCTTCACGTTCAAAAGCATTTTTAACAAAAAAAATAAACAATAATCAAACAGTTGATTCTTTCTATGCCGTTTTAAATTTAAGGGAGATAAAAAATATTGAATTACGTTTATCCATATTAGATATTGATATTGATAAATATAAAAGACTTGATCACGCAATTAATCGCTGCAAGGAACTCATGTATATGTATAAGTAGTTAAAACATTTATTCACTAATTGAATAAATTTTGCTCTAAAAACACTATTATTTGCCAATAGTGTTTTTATTTTAGACTCCACTTTATATCAATGGGATTAACTTTATTCAAATTATAAACAATAAAAAAAGAAGACCAAAAATCGTAAAAAAATTTTCGGTCTTCTTTTTTATGATTCTTAGTCCTTATATCCTACTCTCTTTTATTCAATTAGTAGTAAAGCGTCCTAAGTAATCCACGTTGAAATCAAAGTTAATTCCAGGAACGAAATCAAAAGAGCCTTGACTACTCCATTGCCAAGCAGCTGTGTCTGTGTGTAGTAAGTTATTGGCACTTGGATTCGCCGGCCATTCTGCCACCCAACTATTTTCTTTACCTAAAACGTCATATTCCATCCAATTATTATTGAACCAACTAACGCTAGAATAATGGACAACGTTTTTGAAGCCACGTTTTGCTAATTGATCTCTAAAGTAGACAGAAACTTTTGTAGCATCCGCGTTAATCATTGGCGTGGTTTCTGCATCGTTAACCATGACGCTATTTTGGGATAGCCCTAATTCTTCTGCGTAATCCGCATAGTAATTGGCTTGATCAATTGCTTCTTGTTGATTTTCAAACCAAGAAAAATGATACGTTGAAACAGTCAGACCTGCTTTTTTGGCATTGGTAATTTGACTAGGGGCTAACGGGTTTTTGTAGGTTGTTCCTTCAGTTAATTTGACTACTACGCCTTTAATTCCCATGTTTTTCATCTTTTGAAATTGTTCTACAGAAATCTCTCCATTGTGAGAGGAAATATCGATAAAATCCACTCTCAGAGGTGTTTCACTGAGACTACGTTTACTTCTTAGCAAGGGTTGATTGACAGGGTCATTTTGAGCAAAACTTCCTAATTCATAGTTACTCGTCACGATATTTTTTGCTTCTGCTGGAACACTCGTTATAAGACCTCCAAAAGTTAGTCCTATTCCTAAAATAAATAACTTCGCAGAACGTTTCATTTAACCATTCCTTTCTTTTTTGTTACATGTTACATAATTTATAACACTTATAAATTATTTCGCACTTAATAGAACTCTTTCAGAGCCTGTGCTTGTCTTAACATTGATATCATAAACTAATGTTCCGTCTTTTTTTTCTAATCGCCAATCCAATACTCTTGGAGAAATCCCTCCTACCTTGTTTTTAGCTTCTTCTAGAACTTTTTTTGTAGATTTAGTCCCTTCAAGCTCTTTTGCATTAAATGGTTCTTTATTATTCTCTCCACCGCTAGTAATGCTTTCTTTTTTTACTTTTTCGTTTTGTGGATTTATATATATTTTTTCAGTCTTGTTAACAAACATATACTCATATTCTTTAGAGCTTTCACCAATGTCAAAGTTAATAGACAGAATTTC
This sequence comes from Enterococcus sp. DIV2385, assembly GCF_051711925.1. Classification (NCBI taxonomy): domain Bacteria; kingdom Bacillati; phylum Bacillota; class Bacilli; order Lactobacillales; family Enterococcaceae; genus Enterococcus; species Enterococcus sp. DIV2385. The sequence goes on from NZ_JBIONV010000001.1 coordinate 2,403,382, forward strand.
TGAATTATTCGTATTTTTTTGGTAAATATTTGCTGCGTCTTCAACAGTTACCTTATAGTTTGTGTTTGTTACCTCATCCTTACCCAGACCACAGGCAGTCAAAGTAACGATTCCTCCTAGCATTGCTACGACAAAAAAGATTCTTTTTAAATTCAATACAGTCAGCTCCTAACCTATATTATCATGATTTTATATCCAAAAATGGTAATTAGTTTTATTAAAGTTTGATACTTTATAATTTGTAGTAATTTCTCAAACTATAATTGTCAATCATCATTGTAACTTCTTCTTTTGTCTTAGGATTCACTTCTTTTAATTCTTTAGCTAATTCCTCGAAATTTTTTATAGTTCTATAAGACATCTTAGTGAATATAAGGAATGGATCTATCTCTTGTTTTACACGATTCCGATATTTGGATGCTGTAGTAGTAGATATTCGTCCGTTAGACATTTTTTCAATAGAATACGATGTAATCATTGGATTTCTCAGTAATTCAATAATATCTTTTTTCGTACACATACTTTTTTAGCCCTTTCTTTGATAATTTGATTGGAAATTTATATAAAATAAATTTTCTTTTTCTATTTTAAATATTTCCCATTTACTGGTGCCTGATAGACAAGATCACATACATCCAGAAGAGAAAATAAATTTCATATTTTTATAGTCACTTATTATTTAAGTTACTAATAATCAATACTCATTTTCAAAAATAGTCATCATGATTTTCGCAATGTGCCTTAATCCCGATGAAAATGATTGCTATCATCGAAACAAATTTTAATGATAGTATGAATAACAACCTAAGTTCTCCTTTATCTATTTATCTTTCAACATGTTTTATATCAACTTTCCTTAATTTTAAAGTACTTAATCTTATTAAAATATATTCAGGATACACTTGTCTATTGAACAATATAAAATTTTGCTAACAAAAATGAAAGATTGACTCTAAGTCCATACTAATAGTTTTGCTATAATATTTTGAAATGAACTATTCCGTGACACTATAATTTCAGTAAAAAGTGAAAACACATGAAGTACATCTTTTATTGTTTTTTCTCAAAAGTATTACCAATTTAGTTTAAGAATAATAACATACAAAATTTAGGAATTAACGACTAAAGACACTCACTCATAGATTTCTTTATATGAGTGAACAAATTTTAATTCTGAACTGTTCCTATTGACGAAGGACAAAAGAAAGAATGGCAAATAAGATAATATGTGCAGGGTAAAAGTAATAGAAGAAACTTTTTAACCCTTTTCCTTTTTCTCCGTTATATAAAATAATAGGAATTGCTGAGAAGAACATCATCCATTGATCGTTACTAGAAAATAAATCTGAAAAACCTGTTGCTGCTGCTGAAATAAAAGACACAATTCCTAACGATAAAACCTGAAAAAATTTTTTTCCATGAAATATATAGAACAATACTCCTAACATTACCATCAAAAATCCACCTTCAGTAGCAAACAAAGATGGTACAAATAAGGTATATAGTTGTAAACTAATCATTTTTATCGTACTCATTTCACCTATTGTAAATATAAATGAAATTAATCCTATTAAGATAGGAATGATAAACCAAAAGAAGCTTGCAACAAATTTTCTTTCTTTAAGATATGCAATAGATTGCATATAAACTGTTCCTAAAAATAATGTACTAAAAACATTATTTGCTATAATTTCTCCATTAACCACAAAGTATTGATTCAATACTAAATTTATTAAATTCATTACCCAAAAGCCTACTAGTAATCGCAACATATATTTTTTCCGATTACTCGTATGAACAAAACCTTCAGAACTTTCAAATAAAAAAATAGGGGCAGTAATTCTTCCAATCCAATGGAACCATGATGGAACTCCTAAAAAATTGAAAAATTCTGCTAAGTGATCAATTACCATTGTAATCAATCCGATAATCTTTAATTGAAATCCTGTTAAATATTTCTTCATGTTTACAAGCCTCACTATCAGTTTCTCAAGTCTATCCAGAAGTTGAAATTTTAACTTCTGGATAGCTTTTTTATTCACATTTACTTCAAAAATATATCCTTATTCTTGATAATATATATTATTCGTTTAAATGGTTCTTGTTTCTACGCCAAGTCGCCATTAACACTTTATCCAGGCACATCTAATAGTGTCCAATGTAATGTTGATTCATAATTACCTGTTTTATTTTCTGGTGGAATAGACAAGGTTATTCCTTTTGTTGCCAATTTATTTTTCCAACGACCTTTACCTTTTGTTTTCGTTCCATGCATTAAAATACTCGCTTTTCCATTTGCTTCTAATTGACAGTCATATTGAGTAGGTTCCTCTGTTTCTAAATCAGATTCTAGTTTTCCCTTCGGAATAAACAAACTCACTCCTTTCAAAATACTTTTACTATTCTCTTTATCTAAAAACGGAGATAGTTCAACTTGTAATTGCCAATCTTTTCCCATGATTGAAGGGGTTTCTAAGTCAATTGTTGGGTTTTCTTTCTTATTAACTACTGATTTATTTGTTGATACAAGAATGTGATCTTCAAAGTCAAAGTATGGCACCTGTTTAATAGTAAATGGTTCTTCTTTTACAGTTACCGTAACTTCATTACTATATGTCCATGGTGATGTACTGCTAGATGCATTTGCCACAGCGATTTGCACTTTATGCATACCTGGCTTACTAGTATCTATCAATTCTTTTGTTTTATTTTCATGTAAATCAATCCACTTTCTGTTTATTTGTACCCATTTTATTTTCTCTAGTTTAATTGGATTTCCGTCTTTATCTACCACACTTTCGAGGACACTTCCTAAGTCCCATTTCTGACCTACATATAACTCTGCGTCTTTTAATATTGCTTTTGTTTTATCTTCCTTAACGGTTACTGTAGCTGTATTACTATTGACCCATTGATTATGTGCATTGGGTACAGCAATTTGTACAGTATGTTTACCCGGTTTACTAGTATCTATTTCTCTAACTTTTTCCTGACCATCTACCCAGACCCGTTCTACTTGTTCTGGTTTAATGGGATTTCCATCTTTGTCTACTACATTCTTAAAGACACTTCCTAAGTCCCATTTCTGGCCTACATATAATTCTGTGTCTTGTAATTCTGCTTTTGTTTTATCTTCTTTTACAGTTACTGTAGCTGTATTACTATTGACCCATTGATTATGTGCATTGGGTACAGCAATTTGTACAGTATGTTTACCCGGTTTACTAGTATCTATTTCTCTAACTTTTTCCTGACCATCTACCCAGACCCGTTCTACTTGTTCTGGTTTAATGGGATTTCCATCTTTGTCTACTACATTCTTAAAGACACTTCCTAAGTCCCATTTCTGGCCTACATATAATTCTGTGTCTTGTAATTCTGCTTTTGTTTTATCTTCTTTTACAATTACAAGGGCTACATTACTGAATACCAAAGGTTTGGTTCTTGGACTTGATACACCAATCTTTAGTAAATGCATACCCGGTTTACTAGTATCTATTTCTTTTTCTCTATTATCATTTATCCAAACGTCGTTTACTTGCTCTGGTTTCATTGGGTTTCCGTCTCTATCTCGCACATTTTTAAAAACACTTCCTAAGTCCCATTTCTGGCCTACATATAATTCTGTGTCTTGTAATTCTGCTCTTCTCCCATCTCTAGCAACAACCTTAACATATAATTCTCTGACTATACTATACCCAGGAGTACTATATTTGTATACCAAAACTTCCTGAGCACCTACAATACTTGGATTAATTGGAAATCCGGATCTCCAAGATACCTGAATTTCATTAAAGTTAATTATTTTACCATCTTGGTTCCTTCCACTGATAAAAGGATAGGATTCGTCAAATTCATCTCCTATACAGATCTCATACGGGTCGATAATTTGGATACTGGGTTCAAAACCGCTTATACTCGGAGAGATTTCAGTTTCATTAAAGCTATTATTTATTTTTTCTTCAGTTGGTACATTTGCTATTTCTGCAAAAGCTATCTGTTCCTGATTTATAGAGAAAATTTGGAAAATCAGTATATATAGAAGTAACATAACCTTTTTTTTCATATAATCAATGTCCACCTCACTTTTGCTTTATTTTCCACAATAAATAGATAATAATTCCTAGTGTGACAACCAGTACAAAAACTAAAATATAAATTATATAGTCATTTTTATTAGTTTGATCTTTTATATTGACTGCTTCTTCATTATATTTTTTTACGTTGTCTTTTATCTCAAATTCTTTATTAAACGACCACTTGTGACCTGCTTTGTCACTTGCATTTAGTTTTAAACTATATTTACCTGGTTGAAATGCTTGATTATCCCATGAAATTGGAAAGTTATAGTTTGAATTCGGAGCCATTGATTGATTATTTTTGACTGTTTTATGAAGGACTTCTTTACCGTTTTCTTTGTAGACTTCAGCGGTGACAGTCATATCCGTAATCATTGTCGCAGTCGTATTTTGAAGATTAGCAAACAATGTCGTTCGATAATTATTTAAGCCAGGCTCAACTGTGTTTAGTTTTAATTCTGGTGTTACTTTTTGCTCTGTTTCTGTCACTTGCAACCCAATGACATAAGAATAGTCATTTTTGATTTGAAATTTTTGATTCGTAGCAGCTTCTTTGTCCTTCTTATGAATATGGAACCCCCCTAAAAGAATTCCTTCAAATTTTTGTTCAGGCATTGTGATAGTATAGGGTACTTCTTTTTTTTCGTTACCATTCAACTTTACGGTTTGGTCACCTGTGATAAGCTCTTTTAAATCGTACGCTAAACTACTATCTTTTCTTTCTTTTGTTCCTTTATAATCAATGACACCATTATCATTCGTTTGTGCTGCATGATAATTCACTTCTAATTCAATTGGATTTTCTGAATGATTTTCAAAGGTAATGCTGATTGCTTGCTTTTGTTTAGGTTGCATGAATAAATCGAAATACGTATGTTCATTGTTTCGCTGATTTTCTGGTAAGTTTGCCTTGACACTGTACGCCATGTCCGCTGCATAAGCTCTATCGGCCAGTAATATGACGATAAAACAAATGATACAGAGCGAATAGATGATTTTTCTCATAAGTTATTCCTCCTATGTTTTCTTCTCATTGATAGAATAGTAACACTTAGAAAAAACGCTAATATACCCAATATGAATAATAGCCCACTCATTTTTGACCCTGTACTAGGCAAAAATGTTTTTGAACTTCTATCGAAAGTCATCTTCTGAGAATCTTTGCTTTCCACCTGTTCTTGCTTTTCTGAACTTTCTACAAATGTAATTGTGACTTGACTTTCAGCATTTGATTTTTGTTGTGTATCAGCAGCGTCTACATCCACTTTGACTAAAAATCCGCTTAACATAAATAAGAGTATAGCTAACTTTTTCAAGTTTATTCACCTCTAACTAATCTATATGATGTATGTAAATTACTCTCTAAAGCCAAAAAAATAGTTGTTGGCTTTAGAAAGCGTACTGGCATTAGGCAGGCGCATCGGTTAACTCCCAACGGATAACGCTTGAGTAATTTTGTTTAGCTCGTGCGGATCCGGCCGGTACTTTTAACTGGACATTTGCATTATTATCTTTTGTTCCAGAAAACGCATCTACCCAAGTCCCCATGCCTTGATCCGATCCAGCTTGCATAATTACTTGTAAATCTTTGTTCAAATTGACATCATATCCTTTAGGTTTTTCAGATACGTTTCCACTTGTTGATTTAATGGTACCGTTTTTTAAAGAAAGTTCTGCTCCTTTTAACGTTTTTTTCTTATCTTCACTGTTAAACTCATCAATAGAGGCTTTTAGTGTCCAGCCAGCTCCAGTAGCTCGCCGGTCGGTTACCTGTACATAAGGATGTTCTGTTTTCACATTATAAACAGCTTCTTTTTCTTTAATTTCCTGTTCTCCAAACTCAATGCTAGAAGCATGGTCTATTGTAAGCGGTCCAGTATTTCCTGTGCCAGGCACTTCTGGATTTGGTTTGTTTGGATTGGTAGGATCTACAGGATCTACTGCTCCATTAGTATCTCCTAAAATTGTTTTCACTGTACTTTTTGTTTCTGCTTTACTTTTTATTTCCGCATGTGTGATCTGGGCACTAACGAAAAGCGAAGTAATAACTAAACTGGTTCCTAAAATTAGTTTTTTCATACGTATATTTCTCCTCCTGTTTTGTTTATCTGTTAAAAAATCTAGCTAGTTTCCACTCTTTCTTTGTATGGACAAGAATTATCCTCAAAATAACTTGTCTGTCATAGCATAACTGTTCCCTACACATAATGACTTTTTCGTGTGTAATTTACTGTATTTCCTCCTTTACTTTAATAAGATAACCAAACACATATGTCAGTCTGTTCTTGCTTCAAAATAAAAATAGGGGGAATTTTCTTATATATCTACTATGGATAGAGTAATATTTTGTGCTTACACACCAGACATATATGTTTGGTATACACCTATTTATCCTTATGAGATACAGTATTTAATGCTAGTAACTATCTAAAATCGTAGTGTTGACTTATTATCCACTTGGTATATGAATCTTTATCCTTTATCAAACAGTTGCCTGAATAAATAGATGATTATGTGTATACTGATACCTCACGTAAAAAATAGCATCTTTTTCCGCTAAAGTCTTATCTTGTTTTTTTAATTTTGTTACTTTTTGGATAAAAACCTGTCTGATAGTCTAAGTCGAAAGACTAGTCTTCCGTGATAACTAGTAAGGTTCAGCTGTATATTGATACACAAAAAAAACCTCAAATTTTATTAATTGAGGTTTCGCTTAAATTTATTTAGTATTTAAAATACTGTTAACATATTCAACGATGGAAGAACACCAAGTATGTGGATCTAAAGCATGACGAATTAAAAAATAAGTTTTTTCTTTAAAAGAGGTCGAAGGGGTATCAGAAATAATAATGTCTGCCAATTCATACCTTTCTACTATTTCTAAAATTTTTATACTATATCTGTGTTTTAATGCATTCACAACAATCATTCTGTCTTCTGAATGATGTTGGAATTCAACGTATATTTTTAGAGGCTGTTCCACAGCTAACTTCACATAACTAGTGACTAAAGGAATTAGGCTATATTTTAATTTTGCGTATGACCTTTCATTTTGATAACCATAAAAATATTTATCAAATAATACTTCAACACGCCTATCAACAACACCTTTAAATTCTACAGTATGTCTCTCAAACATAAACTGGTGCAATCCTAAATGATGAACAACAACTAACCTTTTACATAACGTATATAGCAGTTCATAGTAACAATCTTGAGATATCGAAAAATTTTGTTTTATATCCTCTAGAAAATATATACACGTTTGTATGATTTCATTTTCTTCAAGTGTCGTATAATTCTTTCCAACTAGAATTTTCTGATTTCTATCACGTAATTCTTGTATGAAATAATGAACCATGAATATGAAATGAATGTTTCGATCATCATTTAATACGTCGACAGTTTGATTTATATAAAATGGAAATTCACCATCGTTATCCATCAGTTCACCTATTTCAATAATATTTTTAGATAGGCAAAGTAAGGGGTCCTTAACGTGAGAGGTTATTTTATAGATTGTTAAAAGATTCAAAATTTTATCTCTATTACAGTCGCTTAGTAACTCTAAGCTATCTAAAATTTTTGTGGGCTGGTAAGATAACACCACTTCTTTTTCACTGTCTTGAAATACCCATTCATTTTCATGGGAAACCAACATGACTAATAAATAGTGGAAAATTATTTTAGAAGATTCCCTCCCCTCAAGATAGAGATCAGATTTATTAACTTTCACTAATTTTAAATCTGTTTCTAAGTAATAGAAAAAATTTTTCAATCTTTTTATTATTTTATAAGTATAAGAATCACTATAGAACAAGTGATCAGCTAATTCTTGCAAACAAAAATAGCGTTGCTCTAATACAAATAGCAATGCTTTGTAAACACTTGAAGAAAGTAAATATTTTTTTCTTAACTGCATAAGCAACATTGTATAAGTTGCTTCATTTATTTCAGAATTAAATGAAACAAACTTATCTTTAACCACTAGTATATTGTCAATCTTATCAAAGAAGTGAAGGCTTTTGACTTCTTCATCCAATACTTTTAGGACTCTCTTTAATTCATTTTTAGAAACTTGGCAGAGATTTTCTAGCTCATTCATTTGTTTGCCTCTAGGATACAGATTATAAACTACAACCAAGCTCTTTAATTGCGTTTGGCTTAATACAAGATTTTTTAATTTATCTAGTTTCATATAAATTCTCCTTCTTATCAGCTATATTTTGAGTTGTATATACCAAAAATAAGATTCCAATAAAGATAGGATTCAAATACGAAGTAGGAAATCAACAAAATTTTAGAACATCAACTACTATACTTGAAGCGTAGCCCTAATACAATAGATAAAAAGATTTAAACATATATCAATTTTGTAAGCTATTTAATACATCCTAATATTATACATACTAAAAATACACAATTGAACAAACATTCAGGGTGTATGTTTGTTCAATCGTGTACGGATGATTTACAGGTAATATTCTTTGATAAATTAAATATTCGTAATTATAAAAGTATTCTTTTCCAATATATAGATTGTTTTAATCAAAAATTAGTTTATATTCAGTTTTTATTCTTCCAAATTCATTAGTGTATACTTTTTTAATTTCATCATGATATTTTAAAATACTTATTACAATTATGCGATTTGAATTTATAACATCCATATCCATAATCATAAGTAAGTCATCTAAAGATATTCCCTCTGGATAACACAACAAAATCTCTTTAATTTCATCAAAATTTAGTTTCATACTATACAACCTAACCTTAATAACTATTAGAACAGCTTATATAATATCAAGTAATACAAACCTACTCTGACTATACTACAAATTAACTATTCAATTCGTCTTTTTTTAAGAATATAATATACTGTAAGGATTATTAAAATACATGTCCCTACAACAAGCAGTATATTACTTAGCATTTGATTTTCTCCAGTATGTGGGAAAATACCTTTTGAAGGAGTAAGATTACCTTTATCAGTTTGATTACTTGGAGTATTAGTTTTTTCTGGAGAAGCTCCTTTTAGCGGAACTATTTTAGGTATTTCTGAATGCTTTTTATCTCCTTCATTACCAAAGTTTAAATATGCTTGGTTTGGCACTCCACCATCTTTAATATATGGAGCCAACTCTTTATCCGTTACACTATCTTTGATTTTTGTGGTAATTATCATGGTATACGTATGACCTGCCAAATAAGTATAGCTGTCATCTTTTTTATTAATTTCAAAAATGACTTTGTTGTTTTCTGTACTCAGTGTACCGTTCCCAGTCACATTTTCGCCATTTTCATCCACTACTGTAACTTTCACAATGTCTAATAAATTATTTACTGAGTCTGTAATGGAAGCTTGTTTCCAATTCATAGTATTGGTTCCAAAAGAAACAGTAATATTCCAATTAAATTTCTGTTTATTATTCTTTAGTATTAACTTCTGTACACCTTCTATATTCTTGTGAATAGTAGGTTCAATAGGTACTTTTGTTTCTGCTGGTGGAGTTGGTGGTACGTTTGAATCATCTGTTTCTGCCACATTCGCAATCGTTTGACCTTCAGCTGCTTTGATTGCTTTTACTTTAAACGTAATTGTGACACTTTCTCCAGCTTTAATTGTTTGTTTTACATTTAATACATTGTCTTTCCAGACATCATTATCTTCTACTTTTTCACCATTTATGGTTGTTGTTCCACTTACCAAGTTCACATATTTCGTCGGAATTTTATCGGTGATTGTGCCATTTTCCCAATCGCCATTCCCACTATTTTTCGCTGTGATTGTATAGGTGATTTCTTCGCCTACTTTGGCGTTAGCTTTGTCAGCTGTTTTTGTTAACTCTACTTTTGGTACTTTTGTTTCCGCTGGTGGAGTTGGTGGTACGTTTGGATCATCTGTTTCTGCCACATTCGCAATCGTTTGACCTTCTGCTGCTTTGATTGCTTTTACTTTAAACGTAATTGTGACACTTTCTCCAGCTTTAATTGTTTGTTTTACATTTAATACATTGTCTTTCCAGACATCATTATCTTCTACTTTTTCACCATTTACGGTTGTTGTTCCACTTACCAAGTTCACATATTCCGTCGGAATTTTATCGGTGATTGTACCGTTTTCCCAATCGCCATTCCCACTATTTTTCGCTGTGATTGTATAGGTGATTTCTTCGCCTACTTTGGCGTTAGCTTTGTCGGCAGTTTTTGTTAACTCTACTTTTGGTACTTTTGTTTCCGCTGGTGGAGTTGGTGGTACGTTTGGATCATCTGTTTCTGCCACGTTCGCAATCGTTTGACCTTCTGCTGCTTTGATTGTTTTTACTTTAAACGTAATTGTGACACTTTCTCCAGCTTTAATTGTTTGTTTTACATTTAATACATTGTCTTTCCAGACATCATTATCTTCTACTTTTTCACCATTTACGGTTGTTGTTCCACTTACCAAGTTCACATATTCCGTCGGAATTTTATCGGTGATTGTACCATTTTCCCAATCGCCATTCCCACTATTTTTCGCTGTGATTGTATAGGTGATTTCTTCGCCTACTTTGGCGTTAGCTTTGTCAGCTGTTTTTGTTAACTCTACTTTTGGTACTTTTGTTTCCGCTGGTGGAGTTGGTGGTACGTTTGGATCATCTGTTTCTGCCACGTTCGCAATCGTTTGACCTTCTGCTGCTTTGATTGTTTTTACTTTAAACGTAATTGTGACACTTTCTCCAGCTTTAATTGTTTGTTTTACATTTAATACATTGTCTTTCCAGACATCATTATCTTCTACTTTTTCACCATTTACGGTTGTTGTTCCACTTACCAAGTTCACATATTCCGTCGGAATTTTATCGGTGATTGTGCCATTTTCCCAATCGCCATTCCCACTATTTTTCGCTGTGATTGTATAGGTGATTTCTTCGCCTACTTTGGCGTTAGCTTTGTCAGCTGTTTTTGTTAACTCTACTTTTGGTACTTTTGTTTCCGCTGGTGGAGTTGGTGGTACGTTTGGATCATCTGTTTCTGCCACGTTCGCAATCGTTTGACCTTCTGCTGCTTTGATTGTTTTTACTTTAAACGTAATTGTGACACTTTCTCCAGCTTTAATTGTTTGTTTTACATTTAATACATTGTCTTTCCAGACATCATTATCTTCTACTTTTTCACCATTTACAGTTGTTGTTCCACTTACCAAGTTCACATATTCCGTCGGAATTTTATCGGTGATTGTGCCATTTTCCCAATCGCCATTCCCACTATTTTTCGCTGTGATTGTATAGGTGATTTCTTCGCCTACTTTGGCGTTAGCTTTGTCAGCTGTTTTTGTTAACTCTACTTTTGGTACTTTTGTTTCCGCTGGTGGAGTTGGTGGTACGTTTGGATCATCTGTTTCTGCCACGTTCGCAATCGTTTGACCTTCTGCTGCTTTGATTGTTTTTACTTTAAACGTAATTGTGACACTTTCTCCAGCTTTAATTGTTTGTTTTACATTTAATACATTGTCTTTCCAGACATCATTATCTTCTACTTTTTCACCATTTATGGTTGTTGTTCCACTTATCAAGTTCACATATTCCGTCGGAATTTTATCGGTGATCGTGCCATTCCAATTACCCTCACCACTATTTTTCGCTGTAATTGTATATGTTAGTTCATCGCCTACTTTAGCAGTTTCTTTATCTACTGATTTTTTTACTTCTACTTTTGGTAGAAGTTTTCTGTAGAAATATGTTACTTCTTGGGCTGTTTGAGTAAAGGAACCTTCTGTTTTTTTATCTACTTTTACAAACTCATACTGGTCAATATCTTTTTGTTCGCTTTTCCAAGAATCTCCTAATTTACCTGTTAATAGTTCCGAATCTGCTATCTCTTCATTTGTATCAATGTCCTTATAGAAAACAGTAACCGGTGCTACTGGTAATTGATTAAATGATACTAGGTTATATTCTGTACTTGATCCTGTTGATCCTGTAAAGCCAAACCTAACCAGTTTTCCGCCAAACGTTTGATTTAAATCACTTACATGATAATTTGTAGGATTAAATCCTTCTAACTCGTAAGTAATTATTTGATTAGCAGAATCCCAATGAACTTTGAAGTTTTTCCATTTGTTTCCAAATACTGGGTTGGTATCTGTCCCATACTGCACATTGTTATGTGTCATTTGTCCAAAATTACCACCATGTCCAGTATCAATACCTGAAGCACTAGCATAATCTGAACTGACATCTTTATTGGTTTCTAAAACGGCGATATGCCCATTGTAATTTACTTTTTGTAAATTTTGCGTTTGGCCATCGCCTATAACATCAATACCTAATTCAGAACCGCTCCCATTGTAATAAGTATCCATCTCGAAAGCTAAAGCATTTTTTATCTTGGCTTCGCTCGAAGTGCCATACGTACCAATTCCCCATCCTGTTTGTCCATATGCTTTATTTTCATTTGAATCATTTTGAAGAACAAAATTTAAACCGTCTCCATGTTTCTCTGGATTGATAGGATTATACATATACACATAGGCAGACATATCAAAATCATTTGTTAAGTCAATAACAGTATTAGCCCACATTACGCCAAACTGTCCAGTGCTATTAGGATTTATAGTTACAGACTGAGGATAATCATCATTCACAGAGGCCGCATTACTAGCATTCCCTAAATTGGGTACATTAAAATAATCTAATATGTTGGTACTAGAAGCAGGGGGTGTAGGAATATTAGCATCTATATTTGATCTACTTTCAATGACTCTTTTTATTTTGGATTCTTCTTTATCCTGTAGTTCTTTTTTCACAGAAGTGGATTCCGTAGAATCTACATTAGAATTATTTTCCACTTCATTTTTTTGCTCTTTATTTAAACTATTAATATCTAATGAATTACTAGATTCACTATTTGTAGAACTTTGCTGGGCAGATTCTCCATCTTCTTCATTCTTTTGTATTTCTTCTTGTTGTTTATTATTTTCTGAACTTGTAGTTGTAATCGTTACTGGCTTAGACGTATAAATTTGACTATCTTGTCTTATAACCTTTGCGTACATACGTTCTTGGTTATTTCCCACTGAATCAGTAGTAGTTAGGACCAAATTTGTCCGTTTGATATTTTGTTCTTTATTTTTGAATACAATTTTTACTTTATTTGTCTCTTGATCATAATTTACAGTACTTGCATCATCTAATTGTGAATTAGTTTCTGATAAATTTAATTTTGTCAATTCTGGTAAAGTTACTATTGCCTCTTCGTCTTCTTTATTTTCATCAACAAAGGTAATAGTTTCTTCTTTTCCTTGTTCTAAAGTAATTTCTGATATTTTAGTATTATTTTTTTCAAAATAAATATCTTCAATAATAGACTCTTGATTGCTGATTGTTTCAGCAAATGCAGTAACTCCAGCAATATTTTGCCCGACTACCATTATTAATGTGCCCACTATTGACAAACTCTTTTTCCAGTTCATATAATGTATCCTTTCATTTAATAAATTTTCTCTGCTTTAGATCCATAAAGCATTGTTCCAGAAAGATTAAATAAAACTTTTCCTAAAATACTTTCTTCTGAATCTTTTTCAATTAAGTACGGCGGATTTTCTAAAATAGTTATCATTTTATCAACATCATCAAACCTATTCTTCTTTTTTTTCTTTTCTATTTCAATATTTTTCTTTTCCTTTTTTATTTGTACTTCTGGTTTTTCAGAAGTTTTCTTTTGATTGTCACCAAAATGTAGTTCTGCTTGATTATCTATCACCTGAGCAACTTGTACGAGTTCATTACTAATGAACTCTTGAAAGTTATCGGTCGATATATTTAATAACATTAATGGTGCTAATAGTTGATAACTAAATAGAAAATATTTACTCATGTTTCACCTCCTTTCAATTTGACAATTAGATCACCAAACAATTTCCATTCATTTGGCCCAGGTGGATTTTTCCAAATTACTTGCCGACACCTTATACCCTCTAAAACAAAATCGGATATATAAATTTGCGTATCATTTGTAATTTTATACTCAAAAACTATGTTCAAATTTTTAAATGATTTTATACTATTTTGGATAAAATCGTTATAAAATTTTCCATGAGAAAAGTCCACACATACATAAATCATTTCTTCTATAAAATTTGCTGGAACTATAGTAGTTAAAAGAAATAAGTAATCATAATATACTTTCACTTTTTCTTCTTTATCTTCAAATAATTTTTCTAACGAACTCTGACCTAAATACGTACGTACAATTGAATCACATTTAAAATATATTTCTTGAAAATAGCTTTTTTGATTCTCGAATACAAAAGTTGCCTCTTTAAAGTGAAAATATAACCACTTCTGATTAATTCTAAATACTTCTTTTCCTATTTGTTCTTTAAATTTAATGTCTAAAGTAACAACTTTTTCTAATTCCTTTACAAAGTTTTCACTAATATCTAATGCTTCTTTATTATCTTTAAAATTTATCTCCCATTGTGGATCGCTAATCAAGTTCTCTGTATAACAAAAAAATAATATATTTTGTATTTCGTTTTGGATATCTATGTTAGATTTATTTTTGCTGCTACCGTATAACTTAAAATAGGGATACAAATCCAACTCAGGAATATCTAATACAGATTCATCTAGCAAAAAATTTTTTTCTTTTCGTATAAAGGAAATACCAATAAAAAGTTCAAGTCGATATTCTTGTACTTTTGTAGGATAAATATTTTTATTTACTAATAATAAATTTTTGAAGCTATTAATTCTTTTATTTAGTTCTTGAGAGAAAGGCTTAGTTATTCCGCAATAAAAATCATTAAATAGCGAGAAAAAAAAGGAGCGTACCTTTAACTCGCGTCCTACTATTTTCAAATTTTTAACTTTAAGTCCGTAAATTTTTAAATTATCTTTCAAGATTTTTAATACATTGTAAATAGAAGCTCGGCTAACATATAATTTAGTAGCTAATGATTCCGCACTTTGATTGCTACCAACTAACATTTCATATAATAATTGATATTGCTTGCTCTGTTCCAAATAATACAATCGTAATTTTTTAGTTACTAAGTTATTAAAACCTTGTGATCTTATTTCTCCTGAAACGTCTACAACTATGCTGATTTTCAAGTTTAATAATTCACTATCTTCTTCAATATCTTTTAAAAATCTATCTATTTTATATTTTGAAACTCCTAATGCCTCCATCAATTGTGCTTGAGAAAAAAAAGTATTTTGTTTCAACTCAAGCAACTTTACAATATAATATTTGTATCTTTGATCTTCATCTAAAAAAACATTAAAGTTCATAACTACAGCTCCATTTCTACTCAACCAATATTAGTTTAATTAATCAGTCTTTTCTATACAAAATAATCGTTTTTTTCTATATATTTTTCAGGCACAAAAAATTTTTTAGACTAAGTCAATTTATTGTAATGTCGTGCTTACAATACTGCAAATTTTCAATACTAATTACCTTTAAAGATGTCTATTATTTTTTATTCACGTCAAAAAAAGCAGAATGACAGTAAGTATTTATTCAACATGATCAAAATTTTTTGCTATAATTATTTGGTAGAAGTTCATAACTTCTATTACAATCTATCTGATATAAAAACTAGCGGAAACTAGTTTTTATGTCTTCTTTATATTATTATGTACAAGCGAAAATTCATTTACTAAATAAAAAAGGAACAGTTATCTATTAACAATGTAGTGCGCCCCCAAAGTTAGACTAAAAAATCTAACTTTGGGGGCGCACTATGCAATGACTGTTCCTTTTTTTATTATTTTTATTCAACTCCAATATAGAAATTAAAATTAAGATTCCTATTATTTTAATAGAGACTTGACCTCCACAGTTTGCTTGCTTTAATAAAAAGCAAGCACCACTAACGCAAAAGCTAGAAATCATTACTTTTTGAACTTAATTACTTTGCAAAAAAAACATTGCAAATCAACCAGTACTATCTATACTTTCCAAAAAACTACTATACAAAAACATAATTATTTTATATTTACTATAATTTAAACTACGGTCTGAGCTTATTATAATTCATTCTTTTATCGTAAAACATTAAATATTCTAAAATGATGATACTACTTCTTACAGTTATATTTCAAAAACCTTGCTAACTGATTGTAATACTACTTCATCTTCTTCATGAGTAGTTAAGATAATACCCTTATCTTCTGATATTTTAATATCTATAATTTTATATAACATTTTTTTTCTTTTCTTATCTACAAAAGCAAACGGTTCATCTAAAATATACCATTCTCTTTCTAAAGACATCAAAATAAGAGCATAAAGGAACTTTTTTTCCCCTCCTGAAAGCATTCCCCATTGTTTTTTAAGCAACTTATCAATATCTTCACGCTTAAGAATTTTATCGCTTAATTGATAAAAAGATTGAATACTTTTTTTTCCGTCCAAACCATAACTAAATTTCAGAAAGTCCATTCCTGATAAACGATCAGAAAAATATATGTTTTGATTAATATATATGATACTTTCATTTCCTTTAATTACAGTTCTTTTTGCCTTTTTTACTCCTGAAATGTAATCTAATAGTAAGGTTTTTCCGTTACCATTATCACCAGTAAATAAATTATACTCTTTTAAAATATTCATACTTATTTTTTTATCTACATAAGGAATATTTAAATCCTTTATTTCGATCATAGCTTTACCTTCTTTCATTTGAAATCGGTTCAAATTTAACTATAGAATACATACTAATAAAAACTAAAAATATTGAAAAAGTAACATATTTGAAGACATCCATATTTTTATGTTCAATTAAAACATTAGATAAAATTGACAGAGGGTTATATTTATTTAACTCTATATTCGTATTTAACAATATAAATAAACCAAAAATTAGCATTGTAAATATTGAATTTATAGTATTAGCATGCACTTTTTTTATTAGAGTTAAATTGTAACTAAAAAATGCAACTGGTAAACACGCTATAATAGTAATAAAGCTATATAAAAAAAGACGGAGAAACGATAATGGTAGTAAAATAACCACAATTAAATTAAGTAAGTTTACACTGATAAAGCTAAACATAATTTGCGTCAATAGATTGCCTAAAAAAAATGCCCAAGGTGAATTATTTATTGAAAAAATTGTTTTTAAGCTTCCATATTCCTTTAATTGTAATGCGTAAACTCCTACTCCATAAACATAGGAACAAACAACAATATATACCCACCAATATGCCAATTCCCATTCATTTGTTACACTTCTATAATTCATAAAAAAAGTAATTACAGGTAAGGCTATTGACCACAATAAAGGAATTTTATCTTTCAGTAACATTTTAATATTAAACAATGCATATGATTTAACTGAGATAAACATTTTCACTCCTCCTTACGGAAATGGTAACAGTTCTGAAAAATTTTTTCTTTTTAATTTTAATATATTCTCTACATTTAATATTATTTCTTTCGAAAAATTTCTTGGTGCCATGTTGGGGAACCACTTTGGGTCAAATACCTTCACTACTTTCACATTCTTAGCATGATTATTTTCAAACATTGTAATATACGGATACATATTAAGAGAATTACTTATATTTTTGATAGTAAATGTATGACTAACTTTTTCTATTTTCTCTTCATTATTCAGAATAATAAATTCACTACCTTCAAGATATGCATATAAATCTTTAACTTCTTTCGAGCTCAATCTATCAAAATAGTCATGATAAATGTCCTTATTGTCAATTACTAATCCAGAGCCTTGACTAACTTTTCCTTCTTTATATTTTGAATGCGATGTAGCAAAATATTGTAATATTTCTTTTTGTGATTTTATTACTGCTTTTCTTGCTGATTGACTAGTTCCCAAACCCACTGCTTTGTATTTTTCACCATACCCAACGGCAAGTACCACGTAAAGGTTCTTACTTAAAGATATATTATAATATTTGACATTGTCTAAATAATTAGTCAAATATCTGTCTATTTTTTTTATTTCTTCTATCTTATCTATATTTAATTGCTGAGCCTTAGTATGAAACAAGAAGTTAGTAATATAGCTCTGTCTTTCAAAGAATTCTTTATACGCTGTCCATATTAATGGCTTTGATTTTTTATGCGAGGCCATACCAGAAGAATCAACAAAACTATTCTTAAACAAAATCATATCAAGATTAACTTGTTTAATGCTTCCATCAATTAAATTCGTAGCAATAACCGTATGCTCTTTTGGTGAATTTTCGTTGATGAGTGTTTCTCGCTCCAAATACTCTCCTAAAGTTGAAAGAATATGCTGCCTTTTATTCTTTAAATCAACCTCATAGGCTTTGATAGGTCTTTTAGAATATTTTTCTATATATACGTTATAGTGATGTGACATAAATAAATCCTCATTTAAAACAAAATTCACCTTATTTCTTAAAAAACCTTTCAAAAGTATTCTCCTTTCTATCATTGGATAGGACAATCAATAGAATAATCAATTAAATATCTCTTAATAATCTCTTTATCTTTTTGTCTTTCAATGTTTATCTTAATTGGTACAGAATTTAGTAACTGTTTGGATATACATTTTATTGTTTTAACTCCTCTATTTATGTCATCTCCAATTACGGATATCTCAACATGGTTAATCCAATCAGCAGTTTCAATGTATTTCGTAGCTTGTATAGAATCTTTTGTAATAACTTTGTATGTTTCATCCATAAACTTTACTTTTTTTAAAATTTGTTTATGCAATTTATCAGAAAATTTATTTGCTTTTGCTAAGGGATTATTAAAAGTTTGCCACTCTATTCCCTTAGCTTCTTTCAAGGCCAAAATTAGAGATTGTTCCATAGTAATACTACAACATACACCTGAGGTTAGTAATTTCCCTTCTAAAAACCCCATCACGATCACTGTTGAATAATTACTAAGTTCACGAACTACATAAATTTTAAACATATTTGAAATAAAATTATAATCATTAATTAAGTCATGAATTTCTTTATCTTGTTTTAACTTTTCCCCTTTCAAACCATACCAAAAACAAAATACTTCATTTTTCTCAATCAATTCTGTTAGTGCCTTTTGGATTATTACTTCTGAAAGTTTTCCAGATGAAGTTCCTGTCGTATCATTAAATCCAAACTCATGATTTCCATATCCAAATTCTGAATATTTTCTGCTACTTACAATATTTTTTTCTAAATTTACAGAAGAAATAGTTTTATTTGTACTTAATGGTATCCCTAAGAAAAGTCTTTCTAAATATTCATTATAACTTTTAATAAGTGATAACTGTTTATTTTCGTCAACTGAGAAAGCACTACCTGCTGTCGTTCCTTGCTTAATCTTGACACGTGAAAAATTCACATATCCAATATTTATATTTGATAAAAACATATCACTTTTCACACCGTAGGAACTTTTATTCGTGAATATCATTAGTTAACACCTCTAAAATTAAAGCTTCCATTAACAAACATTTTCTCAAGTTTATACCTAATCCATTTGTCAGTTGTTGCTCTGGTACTAGCATTTCGTTTATTATTATGTTTTTTTCTTTACTAATCGCTAATTGACTGCTTTTAGAAACATAACCAATTTCTTTTATACCATTTGTGTACGCCTTTTTTTTATATAAACAAATTGCATCCTCTATGTTTAAAAAAAAAGCTAATACCAGTTTATCATTTACTATTTCTCTAATCTTAGTTACATTAGTTTCATATAGAATCAAAAAATTATTTTTAAAATCAAAAGAATAACAACCAGTATTTACATTCCCTATTTTTTTTGTTATGGCTAGTATTGGCATACTAACTTTATATATAAAGGAAGCATAATTTTTTTGTAAATCACTAACTAACGTTTTTATAAAGACAGGTAACTCATCAAAAGGATATACCGCTAACCTAATATCCGAGTATTTCACATTATAAAGACCTAAAACATCGCTCAATTCATCTAAATTATTCTCTTCTACTTGTTTATTCACTACCCTTTGTTGATATTTTAACGTATCAATTAAATATGCTTCATCTAATAGTACATTCTTATATTCATTCCAATAATAATCACTCATAGCAATCACAATACCCCCAATGATAAGCAATATCTTTTGTAACTAAATGATTATTTAAATCAATAGATAAAACTTCATCTAAGTCACATTTCATTAAATCGCTATCCAAATTCCTCATTATGGTATAAACTATCGTAAAATAATCATCCTTTTGCAACGGGTATTCTATAGCAAAATTTTGTGATTTTGTATAAAGTAAATCTATAATTGTCTGAAAATTAGCTGTATCAGAAGTTATTTCTCCTCTTAATTGGCTTTCTAGTTCAGAAAAAAAACATATTGGACATGGATTGTACCATTCCCTTTTATAGAAATTCGAAAAATAAATATGATGATTATAGCTAAAAATTATTTTAATGACTACATTCTTTTCCTTGGCTATATTTACAATATTTTCATATTCTTTAAAATTGAAAGCCTTTAAAAATACTATAAGCAATTTACCATCCATATTTTTAGATTCTAAGTGGGAAATACTGCTCTGATGACTAATTGTAAATTTTTCGGAAAACACGTAATCGAATAATTCAGAAAATTCAGAATCATCGGTATATACCAAAACCTCATTAACCTTATTATTTTCTATATCTAGCTTTTTAATTAATTTATTTTCTTCTAAAAAGACCAGTACATTATTAATCATGTTGCTCCTAAAATAATTGGATAATAGAGATTCCTCAAAATTTATTACTTCATTTTTTTCTAAATCTTTTAACATTCTAACTAAATTTTTATTAGTAATAATTATCGAAGATAGTTTTGTTTGAAAGAATGTTTCTTTTTCACTAAGATCATGCCATATAAAAGGGTTTACTTTATACATTTTTTCACTCCTTTTTACTTGAGTATGTAAAGAGGTAAGTGCGTCCACTTACCTTATGAAGTTTCTATTCTTCTAATCCTGTGGCCCCCCCACAACAACAGCAGCAACAACAACAACAGCCACCGCCACCGCCGCCTCCACCACCGCCTCCACCTTTAGAGACAGTAATGTTCTCAACGACAGAACCATACCCAAACCCATATAATTCAGTCTCTTCATTAATTGCATTTGGGGTTTTTTGCGACACTAAAACTTCTTCAACATTCATTTTAATACACCTCCGTTATAATTTTATCAATATTGATGAAATTATTTTACCACTATCCAATCAATTTTCAAGCAAAAACTCATCTTATTCTAATTAAAAAACGTATTTTTATACTGAAAAATCTAAAATTCTTTGATTAGACAACAAAAACAAAAAAATTAATAACAAAACAACTATCATTAATTTTTCTATTTTTATATCAATGAAAATTCTAACAAAAATAATTTTTAAAATATTTATTTTATCACATTAAAATTATAATATACAATGCATATTCGCATATTTTCGGATTTTACCTCTTTAATAACAATTGTGAATACCTAGTTTTATGAATTGATACTTACTATAAGGAAAGCATATTGTTTAATAACAAAACATATTTAAGTATTTAAAAAGCAACAACCGCTAACACAAGAGCTAACAATCATTGCTTTTTGAACTTATTTACTGTACGAAAAAAGACATTAAAAACCAGTATTCTCAATACATTTCAGCAGAAACTACTACCTGAAATCATAATTTCTGTATATTTCACTCAATTAATTCCTCTCTGTTCCTGTATCTTCACAGGTCAATGTCTTTGCAAATTATACATCAAATAAGGGGCGTTTTTCTAGTGCTTAGTCGAAAAAAATAGTTGATTCATAAGTTCATTGTCTTATGAATCAACTATTTAATAACTTTCTCTCTTACTTATTGCGCATTCAGGATCCACATGAATCCGACAAAAACAAAGAACAAGCCATACATAATTGGCGAAACTTCTTTCCCACGTTTTGCCGCAATCATTGTAATTGGATAGAAGATAAAGCCTAAGGCAATCCCATCTGAAATGCTATATGTCAATGGCATTCCTAACAAGATTAAGAAGGAAGGGATTGCAATTTCCATCTCGTTCCATTTAATTTTGCTTAAGGATTGTGCCATCAAAACGCCAACAATAATCAACGCTGGTGCTGTAACTTGCGAAGTGACAACTGCTAACAAAGGAGAAAATAGCAAGCTGAAAATAAATAAAATCCCCGTTGTAATAGCTGTGATTCCTGAACGACCACCCACAGCAATCCCCGCAGATGATTCGACATATGCGCCAACTGGCGATGTCCCTAGTAGAGAACCAGCTAACATCGCTGTTGAATCAGCGGCTAAAGCTTTCCCCACACGCGGCATTTTATTGTCCTTCATAAAACCTGCTTGATTGGCTAAGCCCACCAACGTACCAGCCGTATCAAAGAATGTTACTAATAGGAACGTTAAAACCACGACCCACATTTGAATCGTATTGATATCTTTCACATGTCCTAACGCCACTAAAAATGTTGGCTCTAAACTTGGCGCGCTTGAAATAATCTTATCAGGCATTGGAATAACGCCTGTCGCTAAACCAACAATCGTTGAAATCGCCATCCCAATAAAAATACCACCAGGCACTCGACGAACTAACAGAATTGCAGTTACGACCAAACCGACAATGGTGACCCACGTTGAGCCAACGTTCAAAGGTCCTAAGCCAACGAGTGTCGCATCATTAGCCACAATTAAGCCACCTTGGCTTAAACCAAGAAAAGCAATAAACAACCCGATCCCACCTGAAATGGCAAATTTCAAGTCTGCAGGAATTGCATCAATAATTAGCTCGCGTAATTTAAAAATTGTAATTAAAATAAATATCAATGAAGCCACAAAAACGCCTGCTAATGTCGTTTGCCAAGGAATCCCCATACCAACAGAGACTGAATAAGCAAAGAATGCATTAATTCCTAAAGCTGGTGCTGTCGCAATCGGATATTTCGCCAACACACCCATTAAAATACAACCTAAGGCACTCGCTAAAGCGGTGGCAGTAAAAACAGCGCCTTCGTCCATGCCAGAAGCACCAAGTACGGTTGGATTAACGAACAAAATATACGCCATCGAGATAAACGTGGTGAAACCAGCTAACATTTCTCGTTTCATATTCGTATTCAATTGTTCAAGTTCAAAATATGAACTTATTTTTTCTTTCATGTTCCGTCCTCCTAAAATCTAAACATTTTACAATGTTCGTAAAATATTCAATTTATTAATGAAACAACGTGTTTAATCATATAATAAACCAACAAATAAGTAAATATCAAATTCTAAATTCTGTAAAAAACGAACAATCACGATTAAAAAAAGTATTCCTTTCTAGGAATACTTTTTAAATTAAATCGTTTGTGTGGTCGGGCGAACAACCATTTCACTGATTGACATACGATCTGGCGTGTCTATGGCAAAGACCACTGCTTGCGCAATGTCTTCCGCCTTTAAGCCCCAACTTAACTGTTCTAGATGTAACGTTTCAGCTACTACTCGATTAGAAATTGTTTGATAAAGTTCTGTTTGTACAGCACCTGGTGAAATAATCGTTGATTTAATGTTATTCTCTCTTTGTTCTTGTCGCAATCCTTCCATAATTGCTCGAACAGCAAACTTTGTTCCACAGTAGACAGCCGAATCTGGATAAACGACATGTCCTGCCACAGAATCAGTAGCAATAATCTGCCCTGATTTTTGTTCAATCATAATTGGAAGAACTGCCGCAATGCCATTTAAAACACCCATAATATTAATATCTAGCATTTGACGCCATTCTCCTTTTGGTGCTTCAATAAGAGGCGCCGTTGGCATAACTCCTGCATTGTTAAAAAGAACATCAATTCGTCCATATTTTTCCATTGTAAGCTTGATTACACGCTGAACTTCCTCTTCTTTCGTTACATCTGCTTGTTGCACGAGAATCGTTGCTTCAGGAAGTTCTTTTTTTATAGCAATTAAACGTTCTTGTCGACGTGCTGCAATGACTAACTTCGCTCCTTTTCTGGCAAGTAAACGGGCTGTTGCCTCACCGATTCCACTGGAAGCGCCCATGATAACAATAACTTTTTCTGATAATGATTTCATTATATTTCCTCCTTATCTTCCTGAATCCAACGAATAATTTTAGCTGGTGTTCCTGCAACAATAGCGTTAGCTGGCACATCTTTAGTTACAGTCGCATTAGCTGCTACGATAGCATTTTCACCAATCGTAATACCTGGTAAAACAGTGACACCCGCGCCTAACCACGCAAATTTTTTAATGGTAATTGGTGCTAGCAATACGCCTCGCCGTTTCATTGGCAGTTCCGGATGATTGACACTTAAGAGATTAACGCGCGGACCAATTAAAACATTGTCTTCAATTATAATGCCCCCTAAATCAACAAACATAGCTGCCCGATTAATAAAAATATTTTTACCAAAATGTATATTGCGTCCAAAATCTGTATAAAAAGGCAATAAAATCGTAACGGTTTCGTCAATTTTGTCTTGGATAATCGTGGCAAGAAGATTCCTTACTTCATTATGTGTATAGGCTTGTTGATTTAATTCTATTAAATAGCGACTATTTTCCTCTTGAATCTGATGAATAAGTTGAAATAGTGGTTCATCTTTATCAATGCTACCTGTTGCAATTAGTTCTTGGAGATTTTTTGTAAGCATTCCTAATCGCCTCCTTTTGCTAAATTTATCGTAATACGTGACAACTCCTCTGTCTAATACTTATAATAAATAGATAAGTATGCGTTTTAGTTATAGGAGGGAAAGTAATGGAATTACGAGTGATTCACTATTTCTTAGCAGTGGTCCAAGAAAAAACGATTAGTGGCGCAGCCAAACAATTGCATGTATCACAACCAACATTATCTAAGCAATTAAAAGAATTAGAGGAAGAATTAGGCGTGACATTATTTATACGAGGAAATCGACAAATACAATTAACACCTGAAGGAGAATATTTAGCTAAACAAGGGCAAGATATTTTAAGCTTAGCGAATAAAACAGTCACCAACTTGTCGCAAAATGAATTCATTAATGGCGAAATCACGATTGGTGGCGGCGAAACAAAAGCTATGTCTTTTTTAGCGAATGCACTACAACAAATAACAAGCCAGCACTCAGCTGATATTCACCTTCATTTATACAGTGGGAATGCAGATGATGTAATAGAACGGCTAGACAAAGGATTATTAGATTTTGGTTTAATTATTGAGCCTGCACCTAAACAAAAATATAGCTATTTAACATTACCAGTTGTAGATACATGGGGCTTAATTACTGTAAAGGACCATCCCTTAGCCACTAAAAATGTTATTACTGCAGCCGATTTAAAAGAAGAACCTTTATTTATTTCTCGACAAGCACAAGTTCCGAGCCAACTCTCTGATTGGCTCGAAGCAAGTCTAGATCAGTTCCGAATCGTTGGGACCTACAACTTACTTTACAACGCTTCACTGATGGTAGAAGCTGGGCTAGGTAGCGCCCTAAGCATTGATGGTATTCTAGAAACAAATCAAACAAATTTACGTTTTATCCCGCTATATCCTGCTTTAACAGCCAAAATTAGTTTAATTTGGCGCAAAAATACGGTTCTTTCCACAGCTGCTGCATTATTTTTAGAACAAATAAAAAAAAGTATTCAACGCCCTGAATAATAGGTCGTTGAATACTTTTTTAAATCATCACTGTGATCGTAGCTGCTGCCAAAATCAAAACTAAGCCGATAATCGTTACGGTCATTTCCTTGGCTGTTTTCTTTTGACCTAAGAACCAAATACCTGTCAACGTTGCAAGCACAACTGATGTTTGGGATAGAATAAAGCCAGTTGCCAAGCCGTTCATATCTGGCTGCGCTGAAATTAAATAAGTTAACGCTGCAAAGGCGAAGAAAAAGCCTGAAAAAATTTGTTTGTAAGAAACAGCTTCTATAAATGGGGATGTTTCCCCACCCTTAATAGTGACAACCGCTGAGTAAATAACTGCGACAATTACCATGCCTATTGCTTGTGGTAAAAAGGCATGCATGCCATCAATTGCCGTTGCTTGAGGTGCTGCAGAGTACGCCCAATAGCCGATTTCACCAACGGCTAATAGAAGAACTGCTTTTTTCATAATCCCAGCACTCTCAGCGGACTCCGTTTCCGACCAGACCGTCATTTTGGCACCAATCATGATTAACACTAAGGCAAATGCGCCTAACAATTTGGCTGTCGCACCTGGCCAGTTTCCTAAGAAAAAGACACCCCAGAGAGAAGCACCTAAAAGTTGGAACGCGGTCGTTACTGGCATGGCACGTGATGAACCAATCATCGTGAAGCATTTAAACGTAATGATTTGCGCACAGGCCCAACCGACACCAGATAAAAGTGAAAAGAATAAATCCATGCCCGCTGGAAAAGCCAAACCATTAATCATTGAAAAAATAGCGGCAAAAATTAATGTTCCTAAACTGGTACCAAGAATTTGATTCACTGGACGACCACCAATTTTGGAAGCGATTGTTGGGAAAAGCCCCCAACCTAAAAGCGGTCCTAAACCGATTAATAATGCAGTCGCATTCATCTTTATTTCCCCTCTCTCGTTTAAAAGACAACGTTACTTTCTAATAAAATATTTGCGTATGGGGTCATTTCCCCTGTCCGAATAAAGGCATGGCAGTTGTTTAATTCTTGTTTCATTTCTGTATGAGGAATAAAACTGATGGGAGTTTCTGGTAAACGAGTTTTAATTGCTGCCAACATGTCAGGATTTTCTGTTTTAATTTCTTCTGCTAAATAAATTCGTTGAACTGCCAATTCCTCAAGGACATTGTTTAAAACTTCCATAAAACTAGGGATGCCATTAGTAACTGCTAAATCAATTTTTTCTGTAGTCCGAGGCACTGGCATGCCTGCATCACCAATACTTAATTTATCAAAATGACCCATTTGTGCGATGACGCGGGAAATATCTGAATTAATAACTTTTGTTTTTTTCATGTCGCTCGCTCCTTTTTATTTGTCTGCCAATTCGTGTTGATAAGGAATCGAAGGTTGGGCTCCAAAACGTTGAACAGTCAACGAAGACGCCTTGTTTCCATAACGAATAGCTTCTTCCAAATTGCTAAAATCTTTTTCTAATATACTACTTAATGCGCCAATAAAAGTATCGCCAGCAGCCGTTGTATCAACCGCTTTCACTTTAAAAGCAGGCACAATACCACTTCGTCCATTGACGTCATAAAAGGCTCCTTTACTACCTACTGTAATAATTACTGCTTCAATCCCTAATTGATGAAGTGCTTCTGCGGCTTTACGCATACTCGCTTCATCTGTGATTTTAATGCCTGTTAAAATTTCGGTTTCTGTTTCATTTGGTACAATCATATCTGTCACGTTTAGTAATTCTTCAGGAACTTGTTCTAACGCAGGTGCGGGATTTAAAATCGTTTTGACGCCTGCTTTTTTAGCAATTTTAAACGCTGCAATCGTACTATCAATCGCACTTTCAAATTGGGCAATCACAAAATCACTTTTTTCAATAATTTCTTGATGTTCCTGGACTTGTTTTGGCGTAAAGGCGTTATTGGCTCCTGCGTAAATCATAATGCTATTTTCACCAGCGTTATCTACCATAATAAAGGCTTGGCCAGTAGCTGTTTTCTCTAAAGTGGTGACCCCAGTTAAATTAATTTCATCTTGACTCATTAAATCAGTCATCATAGCTCCAGCGCCATCATTTCCCACAGCACCAATAAAATATGTTTCTGCGCCTGAACGTTTCGCTGCAACTGCTTGGTTTGCTCCTTTACCACCACCTGCTGTAAAATGTTCAATGGCGTGAATTGTTTCGCCTGGTTTTGGCATTTCTTTGACTCTTAATGTTGTGTCTAAATTGATACTTCCGATAATTGTAACCGCGTTCATTTTCATCCACCTCAATAAAATTTATTTTTTCATTCTAATTAAAACGTTTTAGTAAAACGTTTTAATTCCACAACAAAAATATAGCACACCTTGAAAGCTATTTCAAGGGTGCTGTCGAAAATCGTTCAATCAGTTGGACAGGCAAGGTTTGCTCCTCCCAATCTTTTGCAGGCTGATGGATTCTTTCCAATAATAAAGTCGCCGTAGTTTGCCCCAATTGAAAAACAGGTTGAGCAATTGTTGTTAGCGGCGGCGAAACATACTCGCACATATCAACATTGTCATAACCAATAATACTATAATCCTCAGGAATTTTTTTGCCCGCTTCTGCTAATCCTCGATATAAACCAAAAGCAATTTCATCATTGATAGCAAAAATTCCGGTGCTCTCTGTTTTTAAAATTTCGGGGACAGCTTGGTAGCCGCCGGTTTTTGATAATTCTGTTTCGATCAACTGGACCTTTTCCGTATAAACAGAACAAAAACCTTTTAACCGTTGCTGAATATTGACTGGCGCATGTGGTGGCATTACCACGACGACCTGTTTATGTCGTTGCTCTTGTAAATGTTTTGCTGCTAGTTGTCCACCTCTATAATCGTCTGTCAAAACAGCATCGCTAAAGCCTTCTGCTTTTTTTTGGTCAAGTACAATAAACGGAATCTTTTTCGCACGTAGCGTTTCATTAATCGTTTGATTGGAAATTTCAGAACTTGCAATCACAAAGCCATCGACACTACGACGAATCAACTCTGTTAAATATTCATGTTCTCTTGTAACGTCTTGGTCCGCATTGCATAACATCAGTATAAAATTTTCTTTGTATAAAACACTTTCAATTCCTCGAATCAATTGCGCGAAAAATGGATTAGTAATATCAGGTACGATTACGCCAATCGTCTTACTTTTTTTCATCACCATACGTTGCGCAAAATAGTCGGGCTGATAGTTTAATCGCTCTTTTGCAGCCAATACTTTTTCGACCGTTTTCCCACTAAACCGTGCCCCATTCCCGTTTAAAATTTGTGAAACGGTAGTAATGGAGACACCTGAGTCATTGGCAACATCTTTAATTGTAACCTTTTTATTTGTCATCCTACTTCTCTCCTTGCCGTGAACGCGCCCATTCACCGGACCTCTTAATCTCATTTAATTTACTACAATCATTTACTTTACGCAACCACAAATAAATACGTACATTCGTTTAAACCGTCCTTTCATCCCTTCAACAAATTTCGTTGTTCTACTTTTAAAATGTTATACTGTAGAAAAAATGATTTACTTTTTGCTGAATGGAGGGCCTTAATTGAAAAAGAAATCGATTGGTTTGTTGTTAGCTAGCGCATATTTATTTCACGCACGTTCTCGTCAAAAATCCTTAAAAGCCTGTCTTTTTGAAGATTCTTTACGTCTTTCCCAAATTGCTCGACTTGAACGAAATCCGAAAGTCACCAAGGCTTTTTATCATTGGCAACGATCATTAAATGAACAAGTGACTTTGCCAAAACATTTACGTCATCTTTTTCCTCTTCAAGAAATGACTCAATTTCCTACGATGTATCGCATGTCAAACTCCGTTATTGCACCTACCAAGAAAGCTGTACTGTACCTGCATGGTGGGGGCTTTACATTGAATCTCGCCTATAGCCAATTAGACTTTAGTTATAAACTAATTGAAGATCTCCCTTTTGCAACAGATTATTTTATCCCTGTATATCCATTAGCACCAAATAAGTCTTTTGCTGATATTTATAATCATTGCTATGCTGCTTATCAAGAAATTTTACAGCATTATGATCCCGAAGATGTTATTTTATTAGGTGATTCTGCTGGTGGTACATTGGTTTTAAACGTATTGCAGAATTTAGCCACCGATTTCCCTGAACGCTTACCCAAAGCTGCTGTTTTAATTTCTCCTTGGTTAGATGGACATTTAGACATTCCCGTTGCCAAAAGTTATCAAAAAAAGGACAAAATGATTGGCATGAACTATTTACAATTAATTGCCCAAGAGATTGACGACACAGCCAATCACTCCACGCTTTCTTTAAATTGCTTGTCCTTTGATTATCAAAAATTTCCGCCACTTTTTTTCGTGGGCGGCACACATGAAGTTTTTTGCCCTTCCTATCACCAATTTTTAAAACAATTAGGGCCACGACCACAAGATACTTGCCGATTGGTGCCTGGCATGCAACACGTTTTCGCAATGAAACAATACTTGCCAGAAGGACGACAAGCGCGGAAACAAATTGCACAGTTTATCCAAGAACAATGGTAAAAGGCAAATGAGACAGAAGTCAAAACGACTTCTGTCTCATTTGCCTTTTTAGAACAAAACACTTAGTTTTCTTCGGCGACTTTTTTCTCCCGCATAGTCAAAACAGCGCTAGCCAAAAGAACAACCACTACAAAAGCAATGATTCCTCCTACTAAAAGACTCGGACCTGCCTCACCTAATTTACCTAAAAATAGGCCTGGGATTAAATAATCTGTATCCGCAAACGTTGAGGATGCTAACTGTAGATCACCCAAGACTGGTAAAATGAATAACGGTAACCAACTAATTAATAAGCCATTAAACGCAGCCCCTAAAATCGCTCCCCGACGTCCCCCTGTGGAATTTCCAAAAACACCTGCCGCGGCACCACAGAAAAAGTGCCCAACAACGCCTGGTATAATCACAGTGGTATTCAGACCAACCATCGCTAACATTGAAATAGTTCCCACAATAAAGCTCACAAAGAACCCAATCAAGACAGCATTTGGCGCATAAGGAAAGATAATGGGAACATCAAGTGCTGGTTTAGAATTAGGCACTAATTTTTTAGCAATTCCTTGGAAAGCTGGCACAATTTCTCCTAAAACCATCCGCACACCCTGTAAAACCACTACGAAACCAGCCGTAAAGGTTCCTGCTTGAATTAATGAAAAGATAATCGCATTTTCGCCATTGCTTAACTCATGCTCGACATAGCCTGTCCCAGCCAGCAAAGCCAAAATCACATAGACAATCGACATCAAAATCATAATTGAGATGGTTGAGTCTCTTAAAAAACCAAAACTTTTAGGAATTTTAATATCTTCCGTTGACTTTTCTTTATTCCCAAAGACTTTTCCAATAAAGCCACTTGCCGCATAACCAATATTCCCTGTATGCCCCATTGCTACTTTATCATTTCCAGTAATTTGTTTCATAAAGGGCTGACAAAGAGCAGGTGTCACTGTTAATAAAGTTCCTTCAAATAAACCACCTAAAAGAATCATTGGCAAACTAACGCTAAAACCGGCCCCCACTAAAATAACGGCTGTCAAACACGAAACGTACATCATCGCTTGACCTGTCAAAAAGATATATTTAAAACGTGTAAAACGCGCCAACAGAATATTAACAACCATGCCCACCAACATAATCAGAGCAGTTGGTGTCCCATATTGTTGCAAGGCAATCGCTACAACCGCTTCATTACTAGGTACCACGCCTTGTGTATTTAATGCGGTTTGGAACATCTCCGCAAAGGGCGTTAATGAGTTCGCCAATAGCCCTGCGCCACCAATTAAAACTAAGAAGCCGACGAATGTTTTCAACGTTCCTTGAACAACATCAGAAAATTTCTTTTTCTGTAAAACTAATCCCAACAAAGCAATTAATGAAACCAGAATCGCTGGCTGGCTAACAATTGAAACAAATAAATTCAATAAAGTTTCCATGTTTTTCCTCCTTCTTATTGATGTGCAATGCCATTGTCATCTAAAACTTTCAAGACTTTCTCCTTCGTTTCATCGTAATCAATAATCGCATTTAAAGGAATGATTTTTTCATCAGGAATTGACCCTAAAGCATCTTGCAATGTTTTTTCGACAAAGAAGTAATCAGCCATATCACCACTGGCACTCCCGACATCTGTGTGATCAATTTGAAAATTATCTGTATCAACACCGACTTCCTCTAAAATTTGTTGGATATTCATTTGCACCATAAAACTTGTTCCTAAACCACTTTGACAAACTGTAAAAATCTTCATCTTATTTCTCTCCTTCTTGGATAATTGATAGTATTTCTGGGACGGTTTCAGCCGCCACTAAGCGATGTAATGATTCTTTTTTTGATAGAATTTTTGTCAGACTAGATAAGGCCCGTAAATGTGTTTCGTTATCTGAAGCAGCTAAACAAATAAAAAGGTGAATTTCATGCTTAGGATCTTCTAATAAATCGACACTTTTTTGTATTTTTAGTAATGACATGCCTAACTGATTAACGCCATCTTCTGGCCGCGCATGAGGCAATGCTACGTCTGGACAGATATGGATAAATGGCCCAAACGATTCGACTTTTTGAATCATCGCATCAATGTACTTTTCCGTAATACTGCCATTTTTTAATAACGGCTTGGCAGCTTCTGTAATTCCCGCTCGCCAGTCTGCAACTTCAGGCAGGACTTGGACTGTTTCTGTTGTTAATAATTCCGATAACATTGGACGCAGATCCTCCTCTTTTTCTAAAATTTTGTTCATTTTACGATGCAAGACACGATATAACTGCGCTTCTGTGACTCCTTTTTTTAAGGAAATGTAAGGTTTTAAGGCATCTAAAATATCTTTAACATCTGGCATGGAAATACCTGGCAATAGCCAATCTGATTGAACTTGGTGCATCAATTGATTTTTCTCCAAAGAGCTCATAATGGGCTTGGTAAGATAAACCTTTTTGGCTGTTTCAATAGGGACCGTTGAGAAAATGATGTCATAGCTTTTTTCAGATACATTCTCTATTTCCCTCACCGCATTCGTTTCTTTAAATTCAATCATTGGAAATAGCCGACGCAATTCCGATTGCAAAATCAACGAAGAACTGATACCACTGGGACAAACAATTAGCGCTTTTAGCTTTTCTTGCCGCTGCTCATTTTTTTGGCCGAAAATTTCTCCACCAAATAATATGGTAAAAAAACCGATTTCCTCTGACGGGATTGACCGTTTCGTTAATTTTTCTAAAGGAGCTAACGCTTGTTCGCAAAGATGATAAAGCGACCGATACGATTGTCGAATATCCTTGATTAAAACATTCGGCAAGTAAAAGCCATAGCTAATCCGAAAATAGGCAGGAACCAGATGATAATACACATTCATGAGCAATTCACGAGGCTGTTCAAATTGAACGACGGCCAACAATTCCATTTTCCGAATAATTTCACCAGAAATATCTAATAAAAACTCTAACTTCGTATCTCGCAATTCTCCTTGCAAGGCTGTCATTAAACAAATCGTGAAAAAAAGACTCTCAGTTTCTACATTCGCCACTGGCCCAACTAAATCACTTAAAATACGACGACTGACGGGATAAGCGCGTAAGGACTGAATTAACTGGTTCTCAGGCCAGACGACTGTTTCATATTTGCCTAATCTTTTTTGAGAAAACGCAAGAAAGTAACTAATTTCATCCAATCTGCTGGGTACCAGTTGAAGCTGTGCTTCCTGGACGGCTAATTGAATGCCGTCACGCATTTTTGCGTATTGGCTCATTTGATGCTGACTGAGCCAGCAAAATAAAGCAAAGGTGCCCGACTTTTGTTGTAAGAGGCGGGCAAGCCAATTTTTCCCGAAACGACGAATCCGAAATTCATCTCCTTCTAGGTAAAACCCTCGTTTTCGTTCGTAGGATAAAGCAATGTTTTCAGTTGCTAGTTGGTGTCGTACTTTTTTGATGTCCGCTAAAATAGTGCCTTTCGAAACGTCTAAAAAATTTTGGTAATGATACACCGATAGTTCTTCGATTTCTGAATAAGTGAGCAAAAAAATAAGTGCTTGTCTTTCTGTTTCGCTATAAATCACTTGACGTTGTTGAAAAAGTTGTTTTCCCCATTCATTTGCGGAAAGGTTTGGAATACTGACGGTATTCTGTTGAACTTCTCCGCCTATTGTCGAAAGTTGTGTCACTAATTCTCGTTGCGAAAGATCGGTTATTTGTTGAGCCAAAGAGAGCGCAATTTTTTGCCCTGCATACTCGTCAAGGAGATAACTTATTTTATAATTCACAGCTGTGTCCTCCTCCTGTAATCATCATATAATGATAGCGCTTTATTTTCTATCTAAGTTGGGTACAAATGTCTACTGTACTTTTTTGATAAATTGTACCGTTCTTTATTTTAAAGTTAACAAAAACCTGTTGCAAGTTTCTTAAAAACTTACAACGGGTTTTCTTTATGTTAATTGTGTTTGTAATGCGATATTCAGCAAAATAGCCACCGCTACCCAGCCGCCACACATCACCAGAAGCAGCCAACTAAACATTGATTGTTTTACTAAAGACTGCTTAGGCTTTGCCAGATGTACAAAATTCATGCTATTTACTAAGAACAGTAAAAATAAAGCAAAACAAAGGACGGCCAAGCCAGCACAAATCCAAATCCACATCGTAATCTCCATCTATATTCCTCCTTCTACAATTGACTCTGTTTATAAAAACAGCACATTATTTTTCCTTTTTCCTTTTTTTATTCAAATAATAGAAACTTGTTAGTACTACGAGTAAACATGCAATACCAAGGCTGTAAAGCCACGTGCTATTTCGTTCACCTGTCCTTGGTAATGACGTCTGTGCATTAGTCGGATTCGTTTTAGCAGTGGTTTTTCTGCTCACTTTTTCTTGTTGTTGTGACGTTTTTTTATCTTTATTAGTGACTGGTTGTTCTGTTGACTTAGTGCCACCTTTCGTTTTTAGGGGTGCCTTCCCTCCATAAAACGTCACACCGATATTCGTTTGTCCCGCTTCTTCTGCAAAGCTCTCAGAAGAAGCGGTCAGAATCGCAATGCTGACGGTTAAAAGTATTCCCAATGTCACCAGAAGTGATCCTTTACTTTTCGCTGTCATCATCGCGCACTCCTTGTCTATTTTTCAAGGCTGCCTGTTTTTCTTGTTGTAAATAGGCTTGTTGTTTCAGTGTTGCTTTCTGTTGTGTAAAACGCCAAATAGCTAGAATTAGACTCACAATTGTTGCAGCTAACAAGCCATAAAAAGCTTGATTCCACCAAATCGGTAGGACCAATTTCACTACTGCTTCTTTGTTTAATTTCTTGGCTTCTTGACTACTGATGGTAAATTCTTGCTTAAACGGCCACACTTGTTGTTCATCTTCTTTCAAGACCGCTTTTCCTTCAAAAATATAGGTTCCTGGACGAACATTTTCTTTCCCAAAATCTAAATGGAAGTTCATCGTCGAATTCGGTGCGAAACGAACACTTGGTAAAATCCGTTTGGCATATTCTTTCGTTTCGCCTTTTTTCGTTACTTTTCCTTCTAAACGTACTTCAGGAAAAATAGCGGATGTCGGATTCTGAATAACCGCTTGGACCGATTTATTTCCTAAAGCAATGGTCGGAACTAATTTAACTAATTGAAGAGTCTCTGCTAGATACATTGGTGTATCTTCTGACGTTCGTAAAGCAATCGCTACGTTAAACCCATATCGACTGGTTAACCCCGTTGATTTTCCTTTTTCTTCCTTTTCATCTTCTGCAAGCGAAGCGTAGACACCACCTAAGACTAATCCCTGAAAACCATTTTCTGGAATTTCGACAGTCATTTTAGCTGCTACGGTTTTCTTAGCGGGAACTTTCACATGTTCCTCAGGCAATTTGATCAATGTTGTCAAGGGTACTTTCAAACTTGCATCTGGTTTTTTCTCGAAATCATTGTACACAATTAAACCATTGTCATTCGTCGTAGCATTTGCCAAATTTAAATCAATCGTTAATTCTTCATTTGTTTTATTAATTAATGACAGTTCTACTTCTTGTTTCTGTCCTGGTTTCACAATGAGATCGTAGTAGGATTGCGTATTTTTCGCTTGATTCTCTGGAATATTGGGTTTAACTGTAAATTTTGTATTCATGTTGTCATCCGCTTCTTCTGCTTGTACAGCAGAAGGGATCCTTAATGCCATCACACAAATAAAAACTGTGACGATTAGCCAGCGCATTGTCTTCATTATTTGTTCCTCCTATGTATCGAAAAGGAGCCGTGCACCACTGCGCAGCTCCTTTTCTAGTAATGCAGTATTCTCGTTAGTAACTGTTTATGGCGCAGCCACTAATGTCCAAGTTACGTTACCTGTATACGCACCATTTATAATTTGTGAACTAGGTGTTGTAATGTTTAATTTTACATTTGATAATTCAGAATCCCATGTACCTTGACCTTTACCAACTGCTGCTGTAGCAATTGATACAGCTGCTCCACCTACTGGAATAGTTGTTCCAGCAAATTCAGGACTTCCTGGATCTGCTGCAAAGGCAGCTACATCACGTGAGTATGTTTTTGCTGTTTCATCGTATTTCGCTACTGCTCCTGTTTGTGCAAAGGTAATTGAGCCTTCTAAAGTAGCAGTGCCATTTTTCATTTCAGCAACGCCGGCAGTAACTGACCAACCCGCTTGTGTTCCACGAACATCCCCAACGGCATAACGTTTTGTTTGGGTACCTGTCGCATCTAACGAAATCGCTGATAAATCAGAACTAACTTCTGTCGAAGCAAATTTGAATTCTGTTGGAACATATAACAAATCAAAATTTGTATTCGAGCCTGGTTCTGGTTCTTGGGTGCTTCCATCATCTCCATCACCCGTACCGCCTGGTAATGAACCACTTGTCATCTCTACGTTTGCTGGTGTTGTACCAGTTGTTGTTGCATGTGCTGCTGCAGGAGCAATGCTTGCCCCTAAAATTGCCGTTCCTGCAAATAAAGTTACCAATGTTTTTTTCTTCATTTTACTCTCTCCTTTATATCTTGGTTAATTAATGAATAAAAAAGTGAAAAACTTTTCTATCTCAGTAGAACGTAAACTAAGTATAGCGAAAAAAAGACTGCTTGTGATTTCAAATTTTAAACACCTCATGCAAAAAAAATGAATTTACTATAACAGCAAGGTTCCAACGACTTTTTGTGTCTTTGAAAACGTAATTTTCAAAAAAGATATTGTTTTTTTTCACATATAAAGTAGTAATTTTATAAAAAAACAGCGAGAAAACGTCAAAACATTAGTAACAAACACTAACATTTTGACGTTTTCTCGCATTTATTAAATCGAAATTTCCTCAATATTTTTAAAAAAAATAGTGAAAACTAAAATTATATCGTTTTCATAGACAAAACGTACATTTTTTCTTACGAAAATTGATAATCACTCGCTGACTATTCTCTAATCAAAGCTTGCGTTGTACAGCGGAAGGAACCACCTAACATTCTAGAAACATGGTAATCAATTGCCTCAACTTTGATACCTTTTGCTTCTATTTGAGGAATTAAAGTTGTAAACGATTGGTCCGTTATATACGTTTCTTCGTTAAGCGGTAGACCATTTGTCACTAAATACGCTGCTTCTTGCAAAGTAACGTGAATTTTTTCCCAGTTTGCTAATTGCGCAGGAAGTCCATCCAAAAAGGCCTCTTCACAAACAATCATCAAGCCTTCTCTCAACAAGCTTAACGCACAATCTAAGTGGAGAATATGCGGATGTAACCGAACCGGCACCACTTCATAACCAAAATGACCAATCATATTGGCTAACCACTGAATTCCTGCTAGGTTACTTGCCAAGCCAGAGTAGCCCACAAAAATTGTTTTTCCTAGAACTAAAACATCGCCGCCTTCAATAAAGGGACCTGCTTCACTTAAAGCCCCTTCAGAAATGTCAGGTTGTGGCGCAGCAAAATAATAGCCTTCTGCTTCTTGTGTCCACTGCTGAATAATCGGACGAATTGGTAAAATTTCTTGTCGACGGTGTTGAAATCTTAAGTTTCCTTCTATTAAGAGATTGCCAATTGTAAAAAAAGGGTCTCGTGAAAAGAAGTTACTATATCCTACGCCCAATTCCTTGCCATGTTCTTTTTCATAGGTTGTCAATAAACGTGGACGAAATACTTCTACGCCATAAGATTCTAATACTCCTTGCATGACTTCTTTTTCTTTTTCCCAACGAACTTGTTGTTCTGGTGCAAAGTCTGCTAAATCACGCCCTTCATTATTCTGTGTTAAACGGGCATTTTCCTCTGTTAAAAAAGTCGTATCCGCTTCATCAAATTTATCTGGTAAACAAAATTGCGATTGTGCTAAAACAACTGAACGCAACGGTGCAAATTCACTTTCAACATGCATTTTTTTCATTATTTGACCTCACTTTTATCTGGTTACCTTCATTATAACAGAGATAAAATTTTTATGCCTTCAATGAAGAAAAAGCAGAACTTCTATACGTTCTGCTTTTTCTTCATTTTGTTATTTGCCAATACCTTTATCTTTAATCTCAGCTTTTTGCCCGGTGCCATCTACTAAGCCAAAAATAATCTTCGCTTGGTCTGTATTATCAATTTGTCCTGAAAAAGCTTCTGCTTGTGGGCCATAAGCATAGACATTTACATCTTCTCCTGTGTGTCCGCCAGTAGTCCAACCAGTATTCGAACGTTCATCAAAAATCTTTCTTAATGCCTGAGCGATTTTTTCAACATCTTTTGACTCCGCCGCTGTTTTCACTGCTTTCAATTCAGCCTCACTTAATTGAAAATCAATATACTCAGTCACTGTTTTTTCCACATTACCATTTTTAATAATTTCTTCTGCCATAAAATCAGGCGTGCGTTTTGCCGCATGTAAAGGCTCCGTCAACCAGTTGTATTGATCTCCTTTGCCTAAAGACAAGCCCCCTGTTGAATGATCTGCAGTTGTAACCACCAATGTTTCACCATCTTTTTTGGCAAAATCGATGGCCTTTTCAAACGCCGCTTCGAAGTCTTGCATTTCGCTCATCGCGCCAACAATATCATTGCTATGCCCGGCCCAATCAATTTGACTACCTTCAACCATTAAAAAGAAACCTTTTTCATTTTTATCTAACCGTTGAAGAGCCGCTTCTGTCATATCAGCTAATGAAGGGACCTCTTCCGTTCGGTCAATCATTTTAGGTAGCCCGCCTGGTGCAAACAAGCCTAAAATTTTGTCGTCTTGGTTTTCATTTAACGACTTTTTGTCTGTGACATGACCATAACCCGCTTGGGAAAATTCTTTGACTAAATCACGATCTTTCCGGGCAAATAATTCGGAGCCGCCGCCAAGTAACACATCGACTTTGTGTTGTCCGTCGATTTGATCATCAAAATAGTCATCGGCGATTTCTGCCATATTTTTGCGTGAAACATTATGTGCGCCATATGCAGCAGGGGTTGCATGTGTTATTTCAGATGTTGCTACAAGCCCCGTTGATTTCCCCACTTTTTTCGCACGTTCCAGCACTGTTTCTGTTTTGGACTTGTCATTATCGAGCGCAATAGCATTATTGTAGGTTTTCACTCCAGCAGCCATCGCTGTCGCTGCGGACGCTGAATCGGTGACATTCTCTTCTTCATCTTCTGGATAAGTGGCTTGTTGCCCAACTAAATAGGTATCAAAAGCTGTTTGGGGAACACGCTTGTCTGAGTGATTGGCTTTGAAATAGCGATAGCCCGTTGTATACGGATTCCCCATGCCATCTCCAATCATAAAAATAACATTTTTTACTGGTGCTTTTTCGGATTCAGTTGCCTTCGCTTCAGCAACCTCTGTTTGTTTTTCGCCGCTTTTTTGTTCAGATAAATTTGTACAACCCGCTAATGTTGTGAATGTTAATAAGGTAACCCCTAGCAAAGCTCTTTTCTTCATTTCCTTGTTTCCTCCTTCATATCTACCCATACATTGACTATAACAAGTCTTAGTTGATTTCTGATAAATAACAAGTAAACAAAGTGTTAAGTTGTTGTATTGCTTCTGTTAAGTTCCTTATTTGTCGCGTCTTGCTGCTCTTTTTTCGGCCTCTTTGCGTAATTGTTTCTGCGCTTTTTTTGAGCCGCGTTCAATATCTTTGAGTTTCTTTCGTTCATGGAAATCTGTAAATAAACTTTCTAAATCATAGTCTTGCGGATATAGATCTTGTGCTTTCGCTTGTAATTTTAACCGTCTTCGTGGTACATTTTCAATTTTATCATTCACAAATACTTGGATTTCTTGTTCACCCTCATCTGTAAAAACCAACCCAATTTGTTGTGTTTCTGTCAATAGGACACGATCACCTTTTTGATAACGGTCTGTTTCTTCTACAAACGTGGCAAAGGTCGTTTCTTTTGCTTTCAGGGGTTTAAATAGACTTCGATTAGTAGGGTATTCTTTCCGCTGAATATAATGAGCCGCCTTTTCAATGAGCTGTGGCTCCATCTTCATTTTACGTGCAATCCAAAGCGCCTGACTATCGCCAACTTCACCAATTTTCAATTGATATTTGGGCGTTAATGTTTCACGATCGAAGGCCATTGCGGCGGGCACAAAATCGTCATGCTCTTGGGCAAAACGTTTAATTTCACCATAATGGGTCGTTGCAACTACCAAGGCTCCCTTTTGATACATCGTTTCCATGATAGCAATCGCTAAGCCAGCTCCTTCGTTCGGCTCGGTGCCACTGCCAATTTCATCTAATAAAACAAGCGTGTGTCGCTTAACATTACGCAACATTTCCGCAATATTTTTCATGTGCCCAGAAAAAGTGCTTAACGCATTTTCCAGATTTTGCTGATCACCAATATCGACAAAAATTTCATCTAATACTGGAATCTCTGTGCCCGCTTGTGCTGGAATTTGCAACCCAAATTGTGTCATGACAGTCAATAAGCCAACTGTTTTCAAGACAACCGTTTTACCACCAGCATTGGCACCTGTAATGACAAGTCCTCGATACTCTGCTCCTAAAGAAAACGTCAATGGTACTGCGTGTTCTAATAAAAGAGGGTGTTTTCCTTGAACAATGCGCAAGCGTTCTTCTTTGTTTACTTTTGGCGTAATCCCACCAATTTCGCGACTATACTTTCCTCGTGCAAAAATAATATCTAAGGTGGTCATTGTATCGACGGCTTGATCGACTAGTCGTTCTTGCTCATTGATTAACCCTGTTAGTTCTGCCAAAATTTGATATTCTTCCGCTGTTTCTTCCGCTTTTAAGAGTGTC
The DNA here is from genome assembly GCF_051711925.1 of Enterococcus sp. DIV2385. NCBI lineage: Bacteria > Bacillati > Bacillota > Bacilli > Lactobacillales > Enterococcaceae > Enterococcus > Enterococcus sp. DIV2385. The sequence goes on from NZ_JBIONV010000001.1 coordinate 2,444,353, forward strand.
AATTGTTCATTTAATTTACTAATTGCTACAGGTTCAATAAAGACCGTTTGTCCTTTATTGGATTGCTCAATGATTGTGCCTGAAACCTTATTTTTATAGCTAGCTTTGATTGGTACCGTGTAATGTTCCCCTTTTTTCACCATCATATTTTCTTGAATATACAGTTGATTATTTTTATTGCGTAAAAATTTGGTGACTTTTGTTTCAATTTCTTGTTGGCATTCATTGATTTGACGCCGGATTTTCCGAAGTTGTCGAGAAGCATCGGTGGCAACTTTTTGATTATGGATTTTCGTATAAATTTGTTCTTCAATTGCTCTGAAATCAGCTAAGTGCTGACTGTAACTAAATAGGCGTGGTGTTTGGTATTGATTTTTTTCAAAAAACTTCTGGATTCGCTGACTACTTCTTAAAAAGTCAGCGACCTCAATCAATTCGTTTGGTGTAAGGATTAAGCCTTTTTTCACTTGTTGAAGCAAGCGGGTAATTTGGCTCAAGCCCATGAAAGGGACGTGTTGTCCGCTATCAATAATTAAGCGGGCCTCGGTTGTTTCCGTTAAGCGGGACTGCACTGTTTCTAAACGTGTTGCAGGGACCATTTTCGCCAACCGTTCTTTACTATACTCGCCAATCGCACGTGTTTGAACTTCTTTAAGAATTGTTGTAAATTGTAATTTTTGAATGGTTTCATGATTCATTTGTTTTTTCTTCCTTTCTATCACGAAAAGAATACCTGGCGCCTTTAAATAAAAACCAGTTTCTACAGAAAAAAGAGGACAGCGTTCTACCGCTGTCCTCTTTATCATTGGATAAAGGTTACTAAAGAAACCTCTTCTAAAGGAGGTATTTAGTAAATGAGATGACTGACAGGTATCACTTTCTAAGCACACCAAATAAACCTTGCTTGGTTCACTGGTTATTCAACTTATCAATTAGATACCTACGACACTCACCAAAATACCCCACATTCATTTGTTGGTTTTTATTTATTCTCCACTTGAGAGTAGCAAATCTGGCGAAGAAAGTCAAATAAAGATTGGCCCTTTACTTATTCAATGTCTTTTTCATCATGGTTAGTAACGTTTTCACGTCTTCTGTTCTAGTGTCCCCTGTTTCTTGATCGATAATTGAGCTGTAGACATGAGGAATGATTTTTTTAACGCCGGCATCCACCGCAATTTGAACAATTTCTTCAAAGTTTTCTAAATCAATGCCCCCTGTTGGCTCTAAGTAAAAGTCATACTTGGCACAAGCTGCTGCTACTGCTTGGTATTCTTCTTTGTGAGCCAAGCCTTTCATCGGGAAATATTTAATGGAACTGCCCCCCATGTCTTTCAACAATTTGATGGCGGTTTCGATAGGCACTTCCGCCGCTGGCGCACCAGAGCTTAACGGACCTGTCGCAATGTTGACATAGCCAACTTTGCCTGTGGGTGAAACCAAGCCATTAATCACTGTTTCGTCTTGACGAAGTAAGGCCCGCGAAGCGCCGACACCTGTGAAGACTTGGTTCACGTGTTGCGGTTGTAAAACTTCTGATAAGCGAGCCACCATTTGACTTTGATTAGGATCGCCAGCCCCTAAGCCGACAGATAAAGCGTTGTTGGTTGCTGCTTGGTATTTTTTCATATCGTCAATGGCTGCTTCATCGGTTTCATAGTTTTTTGAAAGGACGCCTAACACAACATGCCCTTCTGCTGCTTCATAACAGGCTTGGGCATTTTCTACTGAATTGGCTAAGACGTTTAAACAAATGCGTTCTTCTAAATAATTAGGTTTTAATGACATGGCTTATTTCTCCTTTGTCTCCATAATTTCTTGTAATCGTTGCACGATTTTGTTCATTTCTTCTTGATTGACAGAACGAATGTCAAACTCAATGATGCCATTGTTGGCTTGATATTCTCGCGTATAAATGGCTGGACTTTCTGCTTTTAACGCTTGGATGACTTCCTTAGCGGTTTTTCTGCCGTCCACTTTGACACTGGCGCGATAAATGTCTCGGCCAGCGCCATCTTGGACGATTTTAGCGGTTAAATCTGACAAGTTGTTGATGGCTTCAACAAACGGTTTTAAGCGCTCTTGCATCGAAGCCCCTGATTCACTGCCATGCGCCAAATATTCTTCCACTGCTTGCGTAAAGCCTAGGATATTGTCTTTGCCAATTTTCATTGCTCGACCAATGCCTTTGCCTTGTAGGCGCACCCAGTCAATGTATTCTTTTTTCCCGACCACTAAACCGGCACTTGGCCCTTCAATGGCTTTGGCGCCGCTGTAAATCACCAAATCAGCGCCTGCTTCGGTGTATTTGAAAAGATCTTCTTCTGCTGCCGCGTCAACAATTAGCGGCACCTTGTGGCGTTGCGCCACTTTGGCCGCTTCGGCCACCGTCAGCATACTTTTTTGCACGGTATGATGGCTTTTGATATATAGAATGGCCGCTGTTTTTTCAGAAATCATCATTTCCACGTGTTCTGGACTGCACATGTTGGCGTAGCCAGCTTCCACCACTTGGCCGCCGCCTTGCGCTACCATAACTTCTACAGGCGTGCCATAGTCCACGTTGTGCCCTTTAGGTAAAACAATCTCTCGCTGTTCGATTTTTTCTGTATAGGGATGATACGCGTGGTACAAGCTGCCTTTTCCAATCAGGGCAGCCACCGCTTGGGCAATCCCCGCCGAAGCCGAGGAAACGATTTGGGCATCTTCTACCTTCAACAAGTTGGCTAAAAAGGCCCCTGTTTGCACACTAAGTTCACTCATTTCAAAGAAATGTTCGCCGCCGAATCGTTGAGCCGCGAGGACTGCCTCCGAAACTTTGGAGACACCTAGAATGGTCATTTTCCCAGAAGCATTAATGACTTCTTTTAAATGGAATTTTTCGTAACTATTCATTATTTTCTCCTTTATAACAAACCAAAGAATGAAGTGACCAAACTAACTAAGACAATCGTGCCGATAATGATACCGTAACGTGGGCCTTTTTTTACCATGAAGAAATAAATAGCCATGACTGCTGCTAAAGGAAGTAACCCTTTCATAATTTGATCTAGGATATCTTGTAAAACAATCGTGGCACCGCCAGTAACTTTAAACGTCATCGGGCTAGCAATTTTAACATAACTCGCACTTAAAGCGCCCATCATCATCATTCCTAAAACATTTGCTGAATAAATGACTTGCTTAATTTTGCCGTCTTTTAACAAACTTAAGATTGAATTACGCCCTAATGTATAGGACTTATTCACTAATGTCCAACTGATGTATAACGTAATGGCTGTGTACAGAACCAACGGACCGATACTTCCAATCACGTTACCTCCTTTAGCCATTGGAATAAAAATGGAAATGATTAACGGCATTAATGCTGCCCAAATAATCGAATCGCCAATCCCAGCCAGCGGACCCATCAGCCCAGTTTTAATCGATGTGATCGCCGTATCAGAGATCGCTGCGCCATTGGATTTTTCTTCCTCCATAGCAATTGCAATCCCTTGAATTGAAGCCCCTACTGTTCCTTCAGTATTAAAAAAATTCAAATGACGTTTCAGAGCTTCTCTTTGTTGTTCTTCATCGTCTGCGTAAAGTTTTTTAATTGCAGGAATCATCGATGCACAAAAAACTAAACTTTGAAGACGTTCATAAGAATTTGATAATTCACAGCCTAGTTGATAAATCCAAAAGGCTTTGGATAATTCTTTTTTAGTAATTTTTTTCTGTTCCAATTGTTGTTCATTTGCTTGTGTCATTTGTTCCATTATGCTGCCTCCTCACTCAATGCCTTATTTCTAACTAAAAAGGCAATACAGATTCCTAAAATAGCGACGGCCATAACTTCTGCGCCAAAATATACTACTGCAACAAAACCAATTAAAAAATAAGGAATCAAATTTTTCTTGCCAATTACCATAATTGTTAAGGCGAAGCCTAACGCTGGTAAAATACCACCCATTACTTCAAAGCCGTGCATCAACCATGCTGGGATAACTTCTAAGACTTTATTCACCACAGATTGACCAAAAAAGTTCGCCGCAAAAACCAACGGAAAGCGAATTAAAAATCCCGCTAAAGCTGGATAAACAAACGCAGCTCGGTAAATCCCCCCATAATTTAACTCTTCTGCATATTTATCAGCCATATGCACCCAAGTCGCATTGATGGTCCGCCGTAATTGATCCATAAAGACGCCTAACACACCAAAAGGAACAGCTAGTGCAACGGCAGCTTCGGCATTCATTCCCACACCTAAAGCAATTGGAATCGCAATTGCTGAAGCTAAAGCCGGATCACTAGGTACATTGCCGCCCGGTGTGGAGGTGACTCCTAGATAAACAAGTTGAATCCCCGCCCCCACAACCATTGCTTCACTAAGTTTTCCTGTTGCTAAACCAGCCACCAACGCTGCACCTAATGGCTGAGACAGCATGCCTGAAAATGTGTACCCAAAACGCAAACGTGCAAACCAATAATAAAGTCCCATAATAATTGAAACACCTAAAACGCCCATATGATTCTCTCCTTTTTCTCTGATTATAGTGATTGATATTTTTCAATTAATTTTTGAATTGGTAGGGGATTTTCTTCGGGAATCGCTTGGAAGAAAACATGGATGCCCTTCGTTAAAAGTTCAGTCAAAATTGCAACATCTTCTTCAGATAAATTGATATTTTTTAAAACATTTTTCCGATTTGGTCCGCCACCTAAGCCACCAACTTGAATCTCCTCTTTAATAATTTCTTGGTCCACCATCGCTTTTAAGGTCGTTAAATCTGGCACTAAAAATAACACCTTTTTCTCTTCCTTTTCTTGCGATTCCCAATATTCTTTGGCACTTTCAATCCCTTTAATTACTACAGAAACCCCTGGAGGCGCCGCCATTAAATAAATACTTTGTAAAAATTCATCTTGCTCTAGTTCATCACTCACTACCAAAATTTCATTTGCACCTGATTGTTGTAACCATTTAGTCACTACTTGTCCATGGATTAAACGGCTATCGACTCTTGTTAATACGATTTTTGACATTCTGTTCACCTGTACTTTCTTATTTTGGAATTTCTAAAATTTGACAACTGTCTACTGCTGCTTGTTGAATCATCTCTGCATCTTGTAAACGAAATCCAGGACCACTTTGTTTCATGACAGATTCTAATAATAACGATGTGCATAATCCTGACACAATCAGGAGGTCATAATCTTTTGATAAACGTAATGCAACGTTACTAGGTGTGCCGCCTTTAACATCTGTTAAAATTAGCAACTGGTTGTGCCACGTTAATTGGTCAATTTTTTCTGTGACTCGTTCTAAATAATCCCCCAGTGAATCCTCTGCTTGTAATGCTACTTCATGTACATTTGTGACTTCTCCTACAATCATCTGGACGCTTTTGACTAATTCCAAGCCCCAACCATTGTGTGTTAAAAGTAAAATTGGTTCATTTTCCATAAACAAACTCCTTTGCTAATTAATCATTTTATTAAGAGCAATAAGTGTGCCAACTTTCATTTCCGTTTGAATTAAGCCTTTTCAAAGAGCAATTCATAAATATAGCGCACTTCCAAAGGTGGAATCAACAAATTATAGGACACTTCAAGCGGTCGAAACGCCATTTTTATGACAGATACAGCTTCTGGCAACTCTCGATATGACACTTCATAAGCTGTCGGGTCATATTCTGGATTCAACAATTGCCGTTCTAACATACAAGCACAATGAATGATAAAACGAAGTAAAACCTTTTCGTCACTTTTTATTTTAGTTTGCAAGCAAATGTCTGAATAAATCTTAGCTAATTCGATTGAAATGGTTGTAGGATTCAAAACCGTTAGTAAGTCTGTAATAGCTTCGATTGATAATCCTTGAATATATTTAGCTGAAACTTTTTTTAGTAACTCTTGGTTTTGTTTTTCTTCTAAATGATGGCCTAATAATTCGAAAACTAGCTGAATGCCCCGCTTCGATAGTAAATCTTGTAAAGAAATAAACGGAATATCTGGCACTTCTGTCTTTACGGTGCCAATGATACCAACGATTTTCTCTTCTTTCCGAACAAAAGAATGCAAGCGATCAATGTCTTCCACTTCTCTTTTCTCTAAAGTAATGATGCGTACATTCGTTAGTAATTCATTGGGAAAAGTTTTTAGTAACAACTGTTCAATTTTAATAGCAGTCCCCATGCCAGTTAGACAGGAAATAATGAGAACTTTTGCCTCGTTGAAGCGACCTTTACTGCAAATCAAGGCGCGATGATTTTTTTCTTTTAAGACTGGTAATAGATACTCAAACGCCGTCGATTCATAAATGACTTCTCGGGCCACTTCTAGCAATGTTAATAGATTGATATTGCTAATTAGCAGCACTTCCATTTGAAACGTTTGACTGATAGCATTACCAAAGTAAACCAGGGAACCGATGTCCACCATTAAAATAATTTTTTTATACTGATTTTGCTTTACAATTGTACGGACTTTTTCTAATGTTTCTTCCACTGATTGATTAATCGGCATATCAACTGCACGCATGACCGTTGTTGAAAACAGAAGGTTGGTGTACTCAACCATGCTGCTGGCCGTCGCGGTACCATGAGCAACGACGATAACGCCACAGTTTTCTTCAACTGAGTGCGCTCTTTTTTTAGCTGTGACTTTACGAATAAATAGATCGAAAAAGAGGATTTCCGTATCAGCAAAAGAAATCCCAAACAACGTTTGTAAAAAGTCCACCATGGTCTTAGCGGCTTGATACTGGGTTACTTTGCCAGAATAGATATTTTTGGTATCTGAATAAAATGTTTCATTCATTTGTGCAGAATAAAAAACAGCAGAATAAAGGTGGACAATTAAAATATTCTGGAAATCCTCTGTCAATTTTTCTTGGATTAATTGTTCAAAAAAGACAATGGCTTCTTGAATTTTTGGCTGCAATGTTTCGTCAATGGCCTCTATGGCTAGCGGTTCTTGAGCAAAAATATCCATATCATAAAGTTGCTCGACTTTGTTTTGCATGATTGCTAGCGCATCCTCTGTCGAAAGAGTTAATTTTTTCAAATCCGCATATTCTTTCAATAGAAAATTATAAAAACGATCATTTTTCAGACTTTCTGATTTAAGTAACTCTTGACTGCTTAAATAAAAATGGTTGTATTGAATCGTGAGGCCATCGTTAGGTATCCACTCATTAAAAGCCAGCAGACTTTCTACATCAGGTTGCTCTTTGACTGTCCCCTCGTTTGCTTCAATGCAAATAGTTTCCGTTAATTGGTCGAACACTTCTAAATAGGCTTGTGCGCTCATAAATTGAATCGCCGCTTTCAATTCACCAACGTTGGCTTCAAAATGAGTAAACGTTAATTGTTTCAACGCCTCATAACGAATATGGATATTCTTTTGAATCCGTTGACTTTCTTCTAAGAAAAAGGACAAAATCAATTGAATTTTTTCTTTCAAAGAGCGCTCGGCTAAAGCTGGAATGGCTAATGTCACAGGGATCCTTCTTAAAAACGTTTTCAAAAAATGTTGATTGACTGCTTCGGTTGTTGCAAAAATAAATTTTATCGATACATTTCTTTGTTTTTCGGCTTCGCCCATCCGTGTAAAATACCCTTTATCCAAAACTGTAAACAATTTTTCTTGGCCTTCGCTCGTTAATCGATGGACTTCATCTAAAAATAAAAAACCGCCATCTGCCAACTCCACTAAGCCTTTTTGGTCATTGACGGCACCAGTAAAACTGCCTTTTTTATAGCCAAACAGATGCGAAGTTAATAATTCTGGATTGTTGAAATATTCTGCACAATTAAAATAAATAAACGGAACTTCTTGGTTCATTTTAACTTGATAAAATTGGTGTAATTGTTCTGCAATTAAGGTTTTCCCAACCCCAGATTCTCCAGTAAGTAAAATATTCAAGCCATTAGGCGGATATAAAATAGCGGCTTTCAACTTCTTGATGGCGTCTGCTAAGCTCCCATCAAAACCAATTACGTTCGCAAATGGATTCATTTTCAGTAGCTGCTTTTTCTTATGTATCTGTTCTGTCTGTTGATAAATGTCCTCTTGCAGCGAAGCGAGGGAATCGTAGCACGTGCTACTTTTAAAAAAAGGAAACTGTTCCTCTAAGTAGTCTTTATCAAAAAATAACACTGGTCTAGATTTAACTTTAACGACTTGGTCTTTTCTCACTAATTCTGAAAGCTCTTCACTAACAGCGGTTCGGGTATAGCCAGAGGCCTGACTTAATTGCGAAGCCGTTGCGGGCAACAAGGTTGCTTTGCTACTTGGATTTTGTACGTGAAACTGTTTTAACGCTTGATGAATATTATCAATTCTCATAGTCTTTTCCCCATTTCTTTTTTGATCCAAAAGTTAATTTATTATACATTAAAACGGAAGCGGTTTCTTATTTACCATGAAAAAAATCAAGTCTTTAACCAAAAGATTAAAGACTTGATTTTTATTCTCCGTATTGTACAAGTTGTGTATTTTCACAATGAAAGTCCAAGAAATCTTGGATTTTTTTACCATTGAAGTAGTTATCAATGACTCGCATGACCGCATTGTGGCAAACAAATAGGTAAGTTTCCTCTGAAGCCAAGGCTTCCTCAATCAGGGGATAAATTCGACCCGCGACATCTAGGACTGATTCCCCTTCTGGAAACGGCAAGGAAATCTCAGAACGATTTTCTTGGAAAGCCGTTGTTTCAATCGGTTCACCATCATAAATACCAAAATTCATCTCAATTAAACGAGGTTCTGTTTCAATCGTCAATTGATTTCGTTCCGCAATTTTACGTGCTGTTTCTTGCGCCCGTTTTAAAGGCGACGCCAGTAAACGGTCGATTTGAATTCCTTGTTTGGCAATTTTTTCAGCTACCAATTCCGCTTGTTGATAGCCTTTTTCGGTCAATTGCGCTTCCGCATGACCACAAATTCTACGGGCCACATTATAATCTGTTTCACCATGTCTCACTACGTACAGCATTTTTCCACCTCAGTTTTTTGTCTTGTGTCTATTTTATCTGAAATTTGGTCACAATAACACCCTATTTAGCGGTAACTTTCTGGTAATTTAAATTTGCCTTCTTGCTCAAACTGTTCGCCTACTTGGAATAAGAGATCTTCACGTCCACGTGCAGCCAACAATTGAATGCCTAAGGGTAACCCCGTTGCCGTAACATGTGTGGGCAAGCTGATAGCTGGTTGTCCTGTCAAGTTCGCTAGTTGAGTATACGGTGTTAGCTGTAAACTTTTATCAAAATAATCATAGATTAATTCAGCTAATTCTGCTTCTGTTAATTCTGCTGCTTGCGCCATTCGTTGACGAATGTGCTCACTTTGCAAATCTTCGTTAATTTTTGGTGCTGAAAAAGCCGTTGTTGGTGATAAAAACAGATCAAATTTTTGGAAAAGTTCTTCCATCGTTACTGCTGCTTGATCCCACAACTGTAATGAATGAACATAGGTGGCTGCTGGAATCTTTTGGCCAAATTGATGCATGGTCCATGAAAAAGGTTCGATTTCTTCTTTACGAATTGGGCGCCCGAGCCCCTGTTGAATGCTATTCATCATCGCTGTAGTTTCTGCGCCGTTCATTTGATAATAGGAGCGAATCAGCGCTGCACCATCGACTGGATAAGGAATCTCAATGATTTCATGGCCAGCGGCTGCCAGAAAATCAGCCGCTTGTTTCGCCGCTTGTGTTGCTTCTGGCGAAATCATTGAGCCGATAGGCGAAGCGGTGCACAGAGCAATTTTTAGCCGTTGTTTTCTAGGGTGTGTTTGCCATTCTGCCAAGGGCGCTTGGTAGGGGGCGCCACTGTGGCTACCACGTAGGCCATAAAATAACGCTTTGGTGTCTCTCATAGAAATAGTCAACGCAAAGTCAATCGAGGCACCTTGCCAGCCTCGCCAGCCTTCTGGGCCGACAGGCATGGAGCCACGGCTAGGTTTTAAGCCAATTAAGCCACTAAAAGAGGCGGGAATTCGGATAGAGCCACCGCCATCGCTAGCGCCGGCGATAGGAACAATCCCGCTAGCGACAACTGCGGCAGCGCCGCCACTGGAACCGCCTGGCGAATGTTCCAGGTTCCAAGGATTGCGGGCTGGCCCGTAAAGCGCAGGATCCGTAATATTTTTAAAGCCAAACTCTGGGGCGTTGGTTTGTCCTAATGGCATCAAACCAATCGTTTCTGCTTGTTTGACAAAGTTAGAGGTAGTTGTTGCAGTACTATTTTTAAAAAGTTGCGAACCGGCCGTTGCTGACCACCCCGCTTTTTCTTGGCCTAACATTTTCAATGGAAATGGCAAACCAGCAAATAGTGTGTCCTGCTGTTTATTTTTTTGATAAGTTGCTTCTGCTTCTTGGCTATCAAAGGTTACAAAGCCATTGATCTTTGGATTTAACTTTTGGACTTTTTTCTCAATATCCTTTAAGAGTTCTGTGCGACTTACTTTCTGTTCTTTTAATTGTTGTACCCAATATAGTCCGTCTTTCATACAGACCCACCTCCTATACTATTCCGTATTAGTATAGCATGGTTTTTAGGGGTCATCCTGTGATGGTGATTTTCATTCGTCAAGTGCTTCTCTATTTTAAGTAAATAATTCGCCAATGTAAGGAAGCAACTGCGGATGCAGTTTGTAGCCTTTATACCGTGTATTTTGGATACCTTGTTTTTTAAAGCCCCCTACTTGAATTTTTTTATTTAATTTTGTCAGCTGTTTGGTCATTTTTTTTCGATTATTGGCTGTTTCTTCTGTGTCATATATTAATTTACAAAGGCGCTCCATTGGTAAGTGTTCTTTTGGCGTACTATACAAGACAGCCAGTAGTGCACGTTCTGCGGCTGTTAGCTTTATCCCCTCTACATCTAACTTTTCATCTTCTCGTTGGATGGGTTTATTTAATTCTGCCAAAAGGAGATTTTCTCTTAACGTATCCAAAGTCGCATCCAATCGTAACCAATTGAGAATGCCATATTGATAGCTAATGCTCAATTCTTCCGAGGTAGGAATGTCTTCCGAGCGAAGAAACAACGGCGTTTTAACTCTGGCTAATTCCTTTAGATATAAATATTGTTCTTTGCGAGGAATCGTTTCGCTGAGAATGATGGCATCAAATTTTCGATAAAACAAATGACTTTCCTTAATTTCACCAATCAGACACGTCGTACAAAAAACTTGGTGATCTAAATGCTGTAAGCGGTTTTGAAAAGCAGTTTCTGATAAAATATTTTTTGTGATGACCATTATTTTCATTCTTGATTCCTCCTTAATTCTTTTTTAGTTCAAAATTTTCTCAATTTTCGTGTTTTGTTTTGATATATTTAGTATACTGGAAATTTTTCGAATTAAAATTTAGAAATTTACAAGCAAATCAGTCATTAACAGTCATTCCCGTAATCCCCTATTTATAAAGGATTTTCAATAGTCTTATTTAAAAAATGTTTGTTATTTAATCCTCAACGTGCTATTTTTTTAATTTTTTTCTTTTTTATTTAACTGACAAACGTCAAAAGGTTGGTAGCTAATATCAACCTTTTGACGTTTGTTAGCTACTTTCTCTTGAAATCTTTGGATTTTTTTCTACTTTCACTAAAAAAAACAGCCAAAAGTGGCTGTTTTTTTGCTGTTTATATTTATTTCATAATATCGATTAAGTCTTTTTTTGAAGCTGCCGAGGCAGGGAAATAGCTAAATACAACCCCGATAAAGACAGAAATCCCGATGGCTAATGAAACGGTCATTAAATCTGGTCGAACAGAAAACGGTAGTGCCATTGAGGCTAAGTAGGCAATAATCATTCCTAAAAGATAACCAGTAATTCCGCCGATTAAGGTCAAGGCAATCCCTTCTGTTAAGAATTGCTTTTTAATATCACTGGCTGTCCCGCCCAATGCACGTCGGATACCAATTTCCTTAATCCGTTCTGAGACCGAAATGTACATCATATTCATAACGCCGACCCCAGCAATTACCAGTGAAATAGCCGCAATTGCGGAAATAAACAAGGTTAAATTATTTAGTAAAGAGCCCATTTCTTTGATGGTATCTTTAACATTATATTCTTGATACGTCCCGCTGTTTTTCATGGTTCCTTGTTGAGAGAGAGTTTTTATTGTTTCTTTCAATACTTGATCTGGTTGATAGCCAGGTGCTACTGTTAGCTTCAACGTAGATGTATCTTTTAGCTTGCCGAAATAATGTTCATAGGTCTTTTTGGGAAAATAAAGCAATGAGTCATCATTACCTGGACCAATGGCACCGCTGGTATTGGTTGTCACGCCAACAATGGTAAAAAGTTGCTCTTTATATGGAAAAGTTCGATTAACTGCTGCAGTCGGGTCTTGGTAGAGTTCTTTGGCAACCAGTTCATCCACCACCACTGTTTTATCCAGTTTTGCATTGTCTCCATCATTCAGTTGGCGTCCCGCCAACAATTCTTTGGTGGTTTTGTTGGCAAGTTCATAGGTTACGGAAAGATTTTTCGGTCCTGCTTGAAAATTCAGTGTACCTTTTTGGGCGCCATCAACTTCTCTTTGATCAAAATCAATTTTTTCTACGCCAGGAACCATGCGCACGCCCCCTAAATCATTGTCGGTAAACATCGCTTGGTCACTAAACATATCCGAAGTGTTGTAGGCCGAAAAAGAAATCTTTTTCACATTTTCTTTTTGTTTTTCAGCGGATAATTTATCGACCATGTCTTCTTTAAAGCCGTTACCGATAGCCACGATGGTAATCACCGAAGCGATCCCGATGACAATCCCTAGCATCGTTAACAAGCTGCGTCGCTTATTTTTCAAAATGGAACGGAAGGCGGTTTTCCAAATAATTGAACGTTTCATGTCAGCACCTCCTCTAAAATCTTTCCATCACGAACTTTAATCAAACGATTGCAGTATTCAATTGTTTCTTCATCATGTGTCACTAAAATAATGGTGACACCTTCATTGTTTAATTGCTGAAAGAGCGTTAAAATTTCTTCCGATGTTTTACTATCTAAAGCCCCAGTTGGTTCATCTGCAATAATAAAACTTGGCCGATTGACAATCGCACGCGCAATGGCCACACGTTGTTGTTGTCCGCCCGAAAGTTGTTTTGGATGCTTCTTGCCTTTATCTGGCAAGCCGACTTTTGTCAGAACTTCGTGGACACGATCTTTGGCTTCTTTTGGGGTTAACCCACTATATAAAAGAGGCAATTCAATGTTTTCTTCAACTGTTAGTGTTTCAATTAAACTAAAATTCTGAAAGACAAAGCCGACTGCTTCATTTCTAATTCGGGATAGTTCCTTATCAGAAAAGTCGCCAATTTCACGGTCTTCAAATAAATACGTTCCTTCAAACTTTTTATCAATAAAGCCTAGCAAATTAATCAAAGTCGATTTCCCAGAACCAGAAGGACCCATAATCGCTAAAAATTCTCCAGCGTCTACTTGGAGGTTAATATCATCTAACACATGCAGTGTTTCTTCTTCGGAATAATAATATTTATGAATATGGGATAGCTTAATCATTGGCAGCTACCTGAACATCTTGATTATCTTTTAATTCTTTATTGGGATTGGCAATCACTTGGTCTTTCCAGTTCAAGCCACTTTTGACAACTTTACGACCTAAATTTGTTTCTGTTTCAATCGGTGTTTTTTTCGCTTTGCCCGCTTTGTAAACATAGACAAATTCTTTTTGGCCTTCTTTTTGGATTGCTGCTGTCGGTATAATCATTTGCTTTTGTGGCACAGCGATACTAGTAGACAAGCCTTCTGCCCAAGGAAAATCACCTTCTACTGTAAATTGATAACTCACTACTGGATTGCCTTCATTTTTAGCTATTGGGGTTTGCGCAATGGAAACAATTTTGCCTGGCGCTGATTTGCCTGAACCAACGGTCGTCACTGTTACTTCTTCCCCTGTCTGTAATTTATCGTAATCATATTCGGTTACTTTTCCTTGAATATTTTTCTTTTGTGTTGCAATTTTAATGACTGGTTTGTCGGTACTACTCATGGCACTAGCATCAACAGTGACTTGGCCATCAATTGGTGCTGTAACGACTGTGTTGACTTTGCCACGTGTTTGTTCAAGCGTGTTTGCTGCTCCGACGGCATCACTGTTGGCTAATTGAAGGGCTTGGTTAGCTTGGGCGACTTCACTATTCGCAGCACTAACGGCTTCATTCAATTGCTGAATTTCCGCATTTAGTGTTTCTTTCTCTTCAGCCTCTTTTGCGGTGTTTAATTTTTGCTTGGCTGCAGCAACTTTGTTTAACGCTTCATTGTATTTTTGAGTGGCTAAGTTAACGTTCTCTTGTGCTTGTTGAACTTGAAGATTGTTCCGATTAACGGCATTCGCTTGTTCTGTTTCTGTGGCTTGGATGTCTGAGTTATTGTACGTTAACAATGGACTATCTTTCTTGACTTCTTTACCATTTTCAACATTTATTTCGGCAATTTTTCCTAAAGAAGGATCAAAGAAAATATCCCGAGTATCTAGAAAACTCACTTGACCATCTAATTTTAATGAGGCCATTTCTGTAATGGTATATGTTGTGTATTCAGGTTCAACTTCTTTTGAAGAAAAAACTGTTTTTGCTCCGATAAATCCGACGACGACCACTGCGGCACCAATACCGAACCACACTTTTTTATTTCGCTTCTTCTGGCCTGACTTTTTCATTTATTTGTTCCTCCTTGATTTCTGTTGACGAGTTTGTCATTTTATTTAGTATATAATGAATAAAAAAATCGGTCCCTTCATCTTCCTATCATTTCTCTTACAGTTTTGACACATCTTTATCTAACAAAAAAACGTTTATCCTGTGTAAAAGGATAAACGTTTTTTGTTATTTTATTGTTCTAATTGACCCAACCAGCCAGATGTACCACCTAGAACATTGGTTACTTGATACCCTTGTTGACTGAGAAACGCACACGCTTGTGCGGAGCGCGAGCCCATTTGACAAATCAGATAATAGGGTTGGTTTTTATCTAATTGCTGATAATTTTCGGTTAAAGTACTTAAAGGTAAGTTGATGGCCTGAGGGACATGCCCCAGTTGGTATTCCATTTCTTCTCGTACATCAATAATCGGTAATTTTTTTCGTTTTGCTTCCTGATAAAATTCAGGCATGCCAATCGTGTTATACATTTTCTAGTTCCTCCGGTTTTACCATTCGATATAGCGCAAAAGCACCATCTAAATTTTTGGCTGAGATGCCTGCTTGTTTTAGCATCCGTTCTGCAATATAACTACGCAAACCGCTGTGACAACTAACAATGTACTCCGTTGACTTGTCTAATTCCTCCAAACGCTCTCTTAACTCATTTAAAGGAATAGACACAGCATTTTTAAATTGACCATTGGCTCGTTCGGCGGGATTACGGACATCTAATAAAACAGCCCCCTTAGCTAATTCGTTGGATAACTCATACCATTGAACGTTTTCACTCAATCCTTCTACAAGGTTCATCGCTGCATATCCTAACATGTTCACAGAATCTTTCGCTGAACCAAACGGCGGCGCATAGGTAAACTCTAATTCAGGCAAATCAAAAATAGTTAACTGTCCTTTAATAGCGGTCGCAAGAATATCAATCCGCTTATCTACGCCCTTGGCCCCAATTCCTTGTGCGCCATAAATTTCCCCTGTCGTAGGATGGAAAACTAATTTTAACTGAAGATCTGTTGCGCCAGGATAATACCCCGCATGGTCTTTTCCACTGATATGCACAACAGCTGTTGTTAGTCCAGCAGCTTTAGCAGCCCGTTCGCTTAAACCAGTTGAAGCAGCGGTTAAATCAAAGACTCGCACAATGGCGGTCCCAATGCTTCCTTGATTTTTTCTCTCTAACCCAGCAATCACATCCGCTACTTGACGTCCTTGGCGATTGGCAGGAGAAGCTAAAGAAATCAGCGCATCTTCTTGAGTGATTTGTTGTTTCACTACAATAGCATCCCCAACCGCATAAATATCGGGTTGATTCGTTTGATAGCGTTCATCAACAACAATACCGCCACGTAAACCAGTTGCTACACCTGCTTCAACTGCTAAGGTATTTTCTGGTTGGACCCCCACCGACAAAATGGTTAAATCAGAAGCTAATGTTTGACCGTCTTCTAAGCGAATCACTTGCCCTTCTTCTTCAAAAGCAACCGCAGATTGTCCCGTAATTACTTGAACATTGTTTTTGCTTAATTCAGCTTTGACAAAAGCGGCCATTTCTTCGTCTAATGGCGGTAAAACATGGGGTGCCTTTTCCACGAGAGTGACTTCTAATCCGCGTTTTTGTAAGTTTTCTGCCATTTCCAAGCCAATGAAGCCTGCGCCAATCACGACGGCTCGTTTTGTTTCTGGTGTCAAGGCTGTCATAATTTGATCTAAATCAGGAACATTTCTTAATGAAAAAACATTTTCGGCTTCTGCCAATCCTGTAATTGGTGGCACAAAAGGTTTCGCCCCTGGTGATAAAATTAATTTGTCATAGTGTTCTGTTAAAATTTCTGTTTCATGTTTCACTGTGATCACTTTTTCTATTGGATCAATCGCCACGACTTCATGGTGAGGACGAACATCTAAATTAAACCGTGCCTTTAACGCTTCGGGTGTTTGAACAAGCAGTTGCTCTCTTTCTGCGATTTCGCCAGAAACGTAGTAAGGCAAACCACAGTTTGCAAATGAAACAAAAGGGCCTTTTTCCATGACAACAATTTCAGCATCTTCCATTAAACGACGTAAACGTGTCGCTGCTGACATACCACCAGCCACGCCTCCGATAATTACAATTTTCATTTATTTTCCTCCTTTAATTTGACCAGACCATTGGGACATCCCGCCACGAACGTTAATCACGTGATAGTTTTTTCTCGCTAAAATTTTGGCCGCATTTTTACTGCGCATGCCGGACTGGCAAATCACATAGACCTCGTTAGCAGGTTTGTTGTAGGCGGGAATTTTGTTAAGTGGGACATTAATCGCTTGTGGAATATGCCCTGCGCGGTATTCGCTAGGTGTTCGGACATCTAATAACGTTATCTCTTTAGATAAACGTGACTGCAGTTCTTTTGTTGAAATACTTGGCGTTTTTTTAAACAATTGAAATAACATTTTTTTCTCCTTCTCTTATATACCTTATGGGGTATATTTAACATGAAAAAGTTAGACTTGTCAACTGAAGAGATTTCTGCCATTTTTAGATTCAAAGAAAAGATAGTTGACAAAAATACCTCGTGTAGGTATATTTTAAACCAATCACTACTCTTAAGGAGGGGCAAAATGACTGAAGAAAAAAAGAAAGTGCTGAATCGTTTACGCCGCACAGAAGGTCAAATTCGCGGGATTCAAAAAATGATTGATGAAGAAAAAGAATGTATCGATGTTATCACTCAGTTGAGTGCGGTCCGTTCTAGTATTGATCGCGTAATGGGGATGATTGTTGCGGAAAATTTAAAGCATTGCTTTGAAAATCCTGAAAAAGATCCTAAAGAACAAGAAGAGCGATTAGCACAAGCGATTAATATGATTGTCAAAAAGTAAAACAACGCAAACTTATTCAGCGAAAGATAAGTTTGCGTTGTTTTTTTATTTATTAGAGGAATCTGCCCTGCGTTTTTTTAAATTGACAAGCATAAAAAGAATCGTGCCAATTAGTAAAATCACGACGGCGATATAAAAGCCCATGACTTTCGAACCCGTTGTGTCAGAAATTTTCCCAGTTAAAGCTGGGGCAATCACAGATGACATCATGCCGAAAAAGTTAAACACGCCCAAAGTAGTGCCAATTCCAATTTTTGGTGCATTTTCACCTAGCCAAGAAATAATAATTGGTTCTACAGCTAATTTTCCTAAGAACCCATACATAATTAAAGCAATTAATAACAACGTCGCATTACTTACTTGTACAGTTAACAAGAGCATAGCTGTTGCTAAAAATTCTAAAACAACGATGAATTGAACTTTTTTATGCATGTACTTATCCGCCAACCGACTAAAAAATAACGCTCCTGGAATAGAGGCAAATGCGACCAGCGAAGAGGACAATCCAATTGCCGCTCCTTGGAAACCACGTTCGGTACTTAAAAAATTAGGTAACCAAGTCACAATCATATAATATGCATAACAAGTGCCAAAATATAAAATATACGCAAATAGCATATGTGGCGCAAACAGTTTTTTAAAGGGCACTTTTTCTTTTACCGCTCCGTTATCTTTTTCATCAACAACGGTTGGCTGAATCAAGGCCATGTCTTCTTTATGATTGCGAATAATCACTTGAAAAGCCACTAACATACAAATAATCATAAAGGCGGAAATGTACATCATCACTTGCCAAGGCAATCCTTTTTGGGCAACTAAATAACTAGATAAAATCATTCCTAAACCTGAACCAACGGCTGAACCACTGTTGACAATAGCTGTTGCAAAACTTTTTTTGGCTTGAGGAATGTTTTGCGACGTCAACGAGTAAGCCGAGCCATAGAAAGAACCACATCCTAAGCC
The DNA here is from genome assembly GCF_051711925.1 of Enterococcus sp. DIV2385. Taxonomy (NCBI): domain Bacteria; kingdom Bacillati; phylum Bacillota; class Bacilli; order Lactobacillales; family Enterococcaceae; genus Enterococcus; species Enterococcus sp. DIV2385. The sequence goes on from NZ_JBIONV010000001.1 coordinate 2,462,848, forward strand.
TGCCAATAAGCTACCTAAGTAAATTGTTCCAATCGTTTGGGCTTGGGCAATCAGTAATGCTGCCAGCGCAAACAAGATAAAGCCTGGAATTAATACACGTTTTTTCCCAATCTTGTCTACCAAGAAGCCTGCAGGAATCTGCATGACTACGTAACCGAGAAAATAAAAGCTAGAAATGGACCCTAGGGCCGTATCGGAAGCGTTACCATTTAGAGACGCGCGAATTTGTGGATAAACAGGAGAAAGCGCGGAACGATAAATCCAGATTGTTACCCAGCCCATACATAGTAAAATAACGATTTTTTTCCAATAAGCCAACGAACTTTTTGTCTTGTCTGTCATTTTCTTTTCCTCCACCAATCATTTTTTTGGTTAACGTTTCACAAGGAACAAAAGCACTACGCTTTTTTACGTAGTGACCTTTGTCCTACCTTCTTTTTTAGTTTAAATACTCAGCCAATGCATGAGTACTACCGCTACCGCCTTCAAATTGATAACCTTGGTGTTTCAATACAGTCTCAAAGGCACTTAAGAAATGCAACACATTGTCTTCGCGACTGCTGTAACCCATATTACCGACCCGCCAAATTTTTCCTTTTAAATCACCGAAGGAAGAGGCAATTTCAACTTTAAAATGATCCAGTAATAAGCTCCGCACTTTTTCACCATCAATTCCTTCTGGAATGACCACAGGAATGACTGTTGGTGTTTTTGTGTCTAACTTCCCGAAAATTTCTAAGCCCATTTTTTGCAGACTTTCAACTAAAATACGATCGTTTTTCCGATGGCGTGCGTAGACATTTTCCATGCCTTCTTGAAGTAACAAGCGCAGCCCTTCATGTAGCCCATAAATCATTGTAGTCGCTTCTGTATGGTGATTTAAGCGCTCTGGTCCCCAATATTTTTCTAATTGCGATAAATCCAAGTAGTTACTTTGAATGAACCGTTCATTCCGCGCATCCGCGCCAAGCCCTAACTCTTTTTGGTAACGGCCCGCCAGATAGTCGGCCACACGTTGGTTGTAAGTAATCAAAGAAAGGCCTGAAGGTACACTGACACATTTTTGAGTGCCTGCTACCGCAATATCAATCTTCCAATCATCGACCTTTGTTTCGACACCGCCGTAAGTCGCCACCATATCTACTACGAAGAAAATTTCATTTTCCCGACAAAAGGCGCCAATTTGATCCAGCGGTTGCATTTGTGCATTCGCCGTTTCGCCGTGGACCATCGCAACAATTTTTGGTTGATGTTCTTTAATCGCTTCAATCACCGTTGTTTGCTCAAACGGTGCGAGCCAGTCCTTTTCTAAATAAATGACTTCGGCCCGGGCGCGTTCGCAAATTTCACCTAATAAATAAGCAAACCGGCCATACGCAGGCACAAGCACTTTGTCGCCTGGCTCAATCAACGCAAATAACCCCGCTTCCAAGCCTGAACGTGACGTGCCATCAATGGCAAAGGCTTGTTGATTCTTTGTGGCAAAAGGTACTTTAATCATTTCCCGAACTTCGTCCATAATCTGTAGAAATTCTGGATCAAATTGCCCTAAAATTGGTTGACCCATTTGACGAAGTACCGATGGATGGGCTTCGACTGGTCCCGGCGTCATGATTGTTCGCCGTACAAAATTTGGTTGTTGATACATAGTAATCCCTCACTTCATTTTTAATTCTTCTCTTTTATTATCTTTGGAAAAACCCAGAAATTCATTGTTCAATTTGCACTATTTTGACTTTGTTTTTTAGACATATTCAATAACTATCTTTTGTACTCCTTTTTATTCTTCGCTATACTATAAAAAAAGGAGGTTGTTGTGATGAAAATATTAGCTGAGGTCTTGGCTTTACCAAGATTTTCTGACTTACAATTATTATCGTCTCACTCAAACTTAACACAGCCCTTGGAAAGTGTAGAAATCACGGAAACACCTGATGTGGCTGATTTTATCCCTAAAAATGTCATGATTTTAACAACGGCAATGATTTATAAAGATGATCAAGAAAAATTGAAACCTTTTATTGACTCGCTAAAACAAGCAGAGTGTACGGCTTTAGGAATCAAAGTTGGGCGGTTCCTTGACGAAATTTCACCAGAAATTGTTGCCTATGCCAGTGCCGTTGATTTGCCCCTGATTAAAATTCCTAGCACACAGCCACTAGGCGGGTTGTTGCATGAAATTGTAGGCTATCTTCGTGATAGCAAAACCGAACAGATGTCTGTAGCATTTGACATACAAAAGCGTTTTTCAACATTATTAATGCAAGATGTTGATGCTACGCGCTTCATCGCTGAATTTGCGAAAATTTTAAATGCGCCAATTATTTTATTAAGTCCTTGGCAACAGGTGATTGCCCACTCGAATTATTTTTATGGCAATCAAAAATCGGCGGAGTTTTTCATCGAACAATTATCAAAAGACCACTTTCAACAATTGGCACAAGAAAAGAAAATCTTTCGTTTACAGGATGAGCGACAAGAAAACATTCAAGTAGCTGGCTTTCCAATTCGTGTGAACGATTATTTTCCCTATTATTTATTGGTCTTATCTCCTGAACAGATTCCTTACCCTATTTCTGAATTTGCCATTGATCAGGCCATTTTAGTTTTGACTTTTATGTTATTTAAAAACCAGAAAATTGCTGAATCTTTTGAACATCTCAAAACAGACTTTTTGGACCGCTTGCTTGATACACATCAAGAAGCGCTGAGTAAACATCAAAATTGGTTGGAACTTTGGAAAAATTATCGTTTAATCAACAGTGATTATTATCAATTAGCGATTGTCTACGGCGTGACTAAACCAGAAAATGAAACCCATATTCGTTATCAGCAAGCGGAAGGGCAACTAATTTTCCAATGGCTCAAAGAACAATTGCCGGAAATCCTGCCAGATGTCGCCTTGTTTAAATTAAAAAATCAAAATAAAAGTATCTTGATTTTTCAATCTAAGAAAAATGACCATTTGATGATTTTGCAAAACCTCGCTGAACGTTTGCAACAGGCTTTGCCTATTACCATTCGCTTTGCTTTAGGCAATGCTTATGAAAACCTAGAAGATTTACCTAATTCTTATATTGAAGCTTCCTCGACATTAGAGGCTTCTTTACACGCTCAAAAACCAGCGACTGTGCAATTGTTCCATCCCAAAGGCCTAGCTGGACTTTTTGAAAAGATTGGCACTAAAGATGTTGAATACTTTTGCCAGCAACAATTGAAAGAGTTGGCCTATCCGACGGAACCGACGTTACAAGAATTACGAAAAACCTTGAAAGTTTTTTTAGATTTCAATTGCGAAATTACTAAAACGGCCAACGCTCTTTACCTTCATAGAAACACCATTAAATATCGCATGAATCAATGTGAAAAATTATTAGACATCTCTATTCAAGAGCCTGAGACGAGTTTACTCTTACGGGTAGCGCTAGAACTTTCAGAAAAATAATTAACAGGAAAATAGCCGAATAAAAGTAACGTCTACCAAGAAAAAGGACTCTACCGTTCACCACTGCGTGTTCAAATCCTATTGTTCCGAGGTCATTACTTTACATTCGGCTTTTCGTTATAATTCTGGTTCACGATTGGCATCTTTGGAATAAACGTACATTAGCGGTTCTTCACGACCAACCGCATAGGCTGCTTGTGGCACATAGGCACTCATGAAAATATAGTCCCCTTTTTCCACTGGATACCATTCATTGTCCAAATTGTACATCCCTTGGCCACTAATTAAATACGCACCATGCTCTTGGACATGCGTTTCAATATAGGCATGACTAGCGCCTGGTTCAAAAGATAAGATATGCATATTCATATCAAAGTCAAACTCTTTCGGCAATAAACTCCAAAGTAAAACGTCTGTCATTCCTTCATATTCTTCGGGTTGTCGGTCATGAATTGACCCAACCACTTTATAAGGTTGATGGCCCGCCAACGGCTGATAGCGTTTTTTATATAAGAAAACTTCTGTATCCGCTTCCTGTGCATTCGCTAAATACATTTTCATTTCAGGCGTAAAGTAGGCGTAGCCCCCTGCTTCAAGTTCATGAGTTTCTTGACCATCTGAAACGCGCAAACGACCGTCAATGACATAAACCAACGTTTGGATCCCGTCGCCACCAAAACCAGTTGTTTGTTGACCATTTTTATGAAACGTAGCAATGTAATCCACAAATGTCGCACCTAATTTAGGCGATCCCAAAATGGAAATATCGACATTTTCAAAACCAGGTACTGCATTTTGCACCAAACCATCATGGGGAATAATGGCGTAATTGTCTTTTTTTATCACAGCTCTTGATGTTAACAATTCTTTTTGGTAACCAACTCGATTATTTTTATAACCCATCACAATTCTTCCTTTTCTATCTTATTTATACGCTAATTCATATAAGGTATCTGCTAAAAGCTTGACACCTTCAACCAAATCTGGAAATGCCGTTGCTTCTGCTGGATTATGACTAATCCCACCAATACTTGGCACAAATATCATCGCTGTCGGGTAATGGGGCGCAATAATTTGCGAATCATGCCCAGCGCCACTATGCATCATACGATACTGATACTTGCCTTCTTTGGCTTTTTGTTCAATAACTTCTACAATTGCTTGATTCATCGGTACAGGGGCTTCATCCATCCAGCGGTCAATTGCAATCGTCAAGCCTAATTCTTGAGCAATTGTCTTCATCCGTTCTTCTAATTCACCTGTAAAATGTCGTAAAAAAGCAGCGTCGGTATGACGGCAGTCAATTGTAAATTCCACTTCTCCAGGCACCACATTGACTGTATTGGGTTTCGGAATGACTTTACCGAATGTTAAAACTAACGGATCCCCAATTTCGTTCGCACGATCAATGGCTTCTGCACAAATTTTAGCAAAGCCATATACCGCATCATGACGGTAACTCATTGGCGTAGTACCTGCATGATTGGCTTGCCCTTTTAAGTTAACCGTGTAGCGACGTTGCCCTACAATACTATGAACAACACCGACTTGGAGCTTTTCGTTCTCTAAAATATTGCCTTGTTCAATATGAATTTCGACAAATGCTTCAATGTCCTCACGTCTAGTTTGCTCTTGCCGAAAATCAAAGCCTTGGCGATGCATCTCATCAACAAACTTTTTGCCTTCGTTGTCAGAGATATCGACTACTTCTTCACGTTTGGCTTCACCAACGACATTTTTGCTTCCCCAGAAAACCGTTGGAAAACGACTCCCTTCTTCTTCAGCCATGGAAAGCACTTCTAGAGAACGCCGTGGTTTCCCATATTTGTCTAATAAATATTGAACAGCCGTCATGGAAGCAATAACACCATATTGACCATCTAAGGTCCCACCATTAACTACTGTGTCGATATGTGACCCAGTTAAAATCGTTTCCTGAGGAAATTCCGTTCCTGCCACTCGACAAAACAGATTCCCGACTTCGTCAAATTGCGTTTCCAGTCCAAACGCCTCAGTTTGGCTTTGCACATACTTTTGTGCTGCCAACCACGAATCTGTATAAAGTAAGCGTGTCATCCCTCCTGCAGGATCACTCCCAATTGCTGACAACTCTTCGATTCTTTGTTTTAAAACTTTTTCCAAGTCCATCACAAAACCTCCTGACTGATTACACTCTGATTGTAAACGTTTCCCTAGTTATCTTCATTGTACTTATTAAACAAAATTAAGCCTTTTTTTGTGCAAAACAACCAATGAACATCCTCTAACTCGTGGACAGAGGCGCTAATTCAATCACGCTTCTGTCCCTTTTCATTTCTAAAATAGGTGTTTAATTTTTGATAAATACGCCGTTAAACGCCTCGGTTACCCCAGTTTCTTGTGCGTAAATTGTTTCGCCTCTTAAAATTGTTTGAATCACTTGGGCCCCAATTTCACGACCAATGTAAGGACTAATTTTATTTCGATATTCTAAATCTTCTGCTTTTAAGATATACGGCGCATTAGGTTTAATTAGTACAAAATCGGCATCCTTACCAATACTGATGCGGCCCTTTTGTGCTAAGTGATAACGGTCAGCTGGGTTTGCTGCAATCATATCCGCGAATTGTTTCAAGGATAAACCACGTTTTTGGACGGCTTCATCGAATAACACATCGACGTTATTTTGAACACCAGAAATGCCGCCCCAAGCTTCAAAAGCATTGGTTGTATCTTTTAAGTCTAGCGTACAAGGAGAATGGTCAGAGGTTACAAACGCGATTCCGCCTGTTTGCACGTGGTTCCATAAGGCGGCTTGTTGGTCCGCGTCACGAATCGGCGGCGAACATTTGACAACTGGACCAATGGCATCAAGTTCATCCGTGGTAAAATATAAATAATGCGTACATGTTTCACAAGTCACATCTACCCCTTCTGCTTGGGCTTTCAAAACTTCTTTCACGCCTTCTTGACAAGCCACATGGCAAATATGAATCCGACAACCTGTTTCTTTGGCAAATAAAATGGCTTTTTGAATCGCTTCAACTTCGGTAAACACAGGACGTGTAGCTACATATGCTGCTAAAGTCGTTTCGCCATTTTGATAAGCTAACGCGCCTAATTTATCCGTAATTGGCGCATTTTCTGCATGGATTGCTAGCACTTTGCCAGTCTTGGCGACTTGTTTCATTCCTTCATATAGCGAATAATCGTCGACATTTTGAAAATCTCCTTCAATTGAACGATCGCCGCACGTTCCTAAAAAGCATTTATAGCCGGAAACGCCTCCTTCATCAAGTTCCTGAATCCCGCCAGCCAAGTTGGTCGGGACCACGCCGCCAAATGACCCTACATCTACTTTTAGTTTATTTTCTCCTGCCTTGTATTTGATCTCAAGAGAGGTCTTATCCACAGTTGCTGGAATCTGATTTAAAGGCATTTCCATAAAGGTCGTCACGCCCCCTTTGGCACAAGCGGCCGTTCCTGTGACATACCCTTCCCATTCATCGCGGTAACCACCACCAGGATCGGTAATATGAACATGAGCATCCACCATCCCAGGACTAACGACTAAACCCGTCGCATCAATCACACGTTCTCCTGACAAGTCTTGCCCAATCGCTACGATTTTTCCTCCTTGAACGGCGACATCCGTAATGACTTCTCCAGTTTCTAAAATAACTAACCCGTTTTTAATCACTAACTCTGCTTGCATTTATTTTCCCTCCTGATAAGCTGTTTCTTTCACTTTTTTTGAATCCCAAGTCCATTTTTTTAACACTAAGTACAGCACAAAACCTGTGGCAAAGCCCACAAACCACGAAATATCAGCAATGATTTTAACCTGTGGAATAAATTGACCACTTAAGGAAAGAACCAACGCCAGAATAGTAGCGACATACGCCGGCTTGTTTAATCCGTAAAAAGGATTGGCTTCCTCTTTTTTGTGTTTATCTACGTATAAAGCATTTAAATCAATTTGTTGCTTTTGAACAAAATAATAATTCGCAATCATCACACCAGCGACTGGTCCTAAAACAGCCCCAATTGCGTTCAGAAAAATAAAAATACTATCGGCGTTTTCCATCAGTTTCCAAGGCATAATAAGAAAGCTAATAACACTGGCAATCATGACGCCTTTTTTATATGTCATTTTTTTAGGAAATAGCGCCGCCAATTGATAACCTGCCGGAATGATGTTCCCCGTTGCATTCGTTGAAATAGTCGTTAATAAGAAAACCGACATGGCTAAGACCACCACTGCCACATTATCTAAACGATCAATAATGTTTAAAATATTCCATTCTTGAATCCCAAAATACAGCGAACCACCTAACAGAATAACCACACTGGAAAAAGCGAAAATCCCATAACCAACAACTAAACCTGCTGTTTGCCCCACAACCTGAGCACGTGTCGAGCGCGCATTCTTAGTAAAATCCGCCACACTCGCACCAGGCGCTGACCAAACGGCCACAACCGAGTTAAAAATAATCAGATACGCCACCAGTGGATTGACTGAACGAATCGCACCAGAAACTTGATAGGACAAAATTGGTGTTAAACCGCCCCCAGCTCGAATGGCCCAAATCGTTAATCCAATAATAACGACATAAATCAACGGACTTAAAATGGCGGTAAAACGGTTCAAAATTTTGCTACCACCGAAACCTATTGCCACATTTAAGAGCCAAAAAAGAGTAAACGCCATTAATTCAGGTAGCCTAAGACCAAAAAACTGGAATGATCCACCAATTTGTAAAAAGTTCGGCCAAAATTTCCCGAGAATAATTAATAAAGCCAGCGATCCTGTAAATGTTTGCAGACCAAACCAAGCAATCGCGGCCACACAACCTCTTAAGAACCCTGGCAGTTTTGCTCCGAGACTGCCGTAAGTAGACTGTAAGTGCATCGCAAAAGGAATCCCATATTTAGAGCCAGCCACGCCATTCAAATTCATGAAAGTTGCTACAATGAATGAGCTTAACACAACTGCCAGCATAACTTGCAGCGGCGATAAACCTAAGAAAATAAAGCCGCCCACTGCTGCATAATTCGGGATATTATGAATCGAACCCATCCATAATGTAAAAAAATTGCGCGCGCCCATCGTCCGTTGTTTCGGGCTACTTGGCAACAAATCCTCATTGTAGCCACGTGCTTTCATCGCTGTTTCTTCTTGAGCTGTTACTTGAGACACATTTTTCTCCACGACAAACTCTCCTTTTTATTAAAAATTTTTTTCTATTAAAACACCCTGCCTTCTCTTTTTTGTCACTTTTGCACAAACATGCGTACTACTCTCATCACACGAATTGTAAGCGCTTTTTATAACAAGAATCATTAGTTACCCCAACTAAATAACAAACGATTCTTTGTTCACTTTGAACGAAAAAATAGCAACCTTTTTTATATCGCCCTCTCACTCTAGAAAATAAGAAACAAATCTTTTTATTCACATATTATGTACAACTTCTCTTTTTCAATGCTAAAATACGCTTATTATTAAAAATGACATAAATAAATTATACAGTTAAATGAAATCCAACACAACATTTTTTAATCAAAAACACACAAAACGGATAAACTGAAGTGGATTTTCAGGAAGAGACCCAGCCTAAAAAAAGACGCTGACAAAAGAGTTTTCTCACAAGATCGACAACTTTTCACAGATTTAAAATCTTCTTTTTCAATTTTTACGTTTTAAAAAATAACATTTTGAAAATAAAAAAATGCTTAATTTTAGTCAAAAAAATAAACAAAGATTTCTGATTTTATCAGAAATCTTTGTTTCTAAATTTTCTTGCTATAATTCCTTTAACAAAATAAAATCCGTCTGTTCATCGTCTCCCATAAAAAATGAATGTTGACTATAATAGCGGTAGCCAATCGTTTTATAAAATGCCCGCGCCGCATCATTGTGTTCCCAGACACCTAGCCACAGTGCGTTTTTACTAAATTCACGAGCTTTCTCTTCCGCCAGTTCTAACAACTGTGTTCCCAGCTTCTTTCCTTTAAACGCAGGTAAAATATACAATCGCTCAACCTCGAGCTTTTCTGACCCCATCGGTTCCGTTTGTGCCGTCTCACGATTTAATTTCATGTAGCCAGCCAATTGATTATCGACCAAGATAAAATAAAAGTCAGAGTAGGGATTAGCCAATTCCTTTTGTAATTTTTCTAAATTGTAGGCTTCTACTAAATAGGCTTGCATATTTTCTGGCGTATTGTACGGTCCAAAAGTATCTGTATAAGTTTCAATGCTGATTTCTTGTAACGCTGGTGCATCTTCTATTGTTAATTGTTTTATTTCTCCCATCAATCAGTCGTCCTTTCCTTAATAATTTCGAGTGTTCCCTTTTTTGACAAATTCCCAATCTTCGCTGACATTTTTACGCATCCGGACTAAGTACTCTGCCAATTGTGAAATTTCCACTTCTGACAAGCCTTGCAAAGCAACTTGATTCGAGTGTTGATTTTCGCGCACAATGATTGGATAAACGTTTTTCCCTTTTTCTGTGGCATAAATCCGCTTAATTTTTTTGTTGCTTGCATCTTCTTGACGATAAATAAAGCCTTGTTCTTCCAAACGCTTAATCGCCCGCGCCGCTGTGGTTCGATCAACTTTAATCAGTTCGGCGATCTTTTCTTGGATAATTCCAGGATTTTCACAGACCCTGACCAAATAAAGATATTGTCCTCGTGTTAAAGATAATTCCTTAAATTCAATATTACTGATTGAATCTAAGGCCCGCGCAATCATGCCAATTTCTCTTAAAATATCTGTCACTAGGACACTTCCTTTCGCTAATATTTTATGATTGTCATTACTTTAACTTATTTTTGTTGCAAATGCAACAAAAATAAGTATAAAAACTACAGATTTAAACAATTTGAGCATTCGTGAAAATAAAATAATTATTTCTTTTGTTATATTAACAAGTAAGATAAAATTAGTTATAGCGTCTATAGGAGGAATAGTATGAAAAAATTATTTTGTGTTATTTTAGTTATTTTTTTAACAGGTTGTAGTTCTCAAAAAGCGAATGAACCTAAAAAACAAGAAAATTCTACCAATCATACAACATCAATGAAAAGCAGTGCTAATCATTACAGTTCTAGCACAGAAACAAGCTCTAATAATAAACTAAAAGAAACTTCAGAAAGTGCCAGTACCACTCAAGCTTCGGCAAAGTCTAAAAATGAAGTATCCACAAATGTCGAAGAAGCAAATTCTTTAGAAGCAACACCTTATGCTGTCGATCTTAGTAGCTTAAACAATCCACTAGTATTTAATTTTAAAGGAATGAATGTGCCAACTTCAATTACGTTAGAGAACTTAAATTCAACACCAACTGCTACCTTCCGAACTAAATTGTTTGGGGCTGGAAATGATCAAGTGAAAGAAGCCATTAATAAATATGAGCTATCTATAAATACAATTCCTACAAAAGAGATTAGAATATTTTCAGCGGCCGATAACAGTATTCGCACCGTTAAAGTAAATACAGAGTTAATTTTAGGAACTAATATTTCTTCAAACGATGAACAAAATAGATCGGGTACTTTATACTTATTCAACAATAAAAATGGTTCGATATCTTTAATCACTCCTAACTACGCAGGCAATGTTACGGATGATCAAAAAGACGTTATGCTAGAAGTAATTCAATAAATAACCTAAAAAAAATAATAAAGAGAAAACTTCATACTTAGAAGTTTTCTCTTCATTATTTTTTAGGAACTCATCTAGAAACTCGTTTTATTCCCCACTTATTTTTCTTATTTCTTCACCCATTAAGCCCGCGATAGAAAATAGAACATTTCATTTGAAAATGAATTATTGTTCTGCAACATGCACCGTTTGTAAAAATTCTGCGACTGAGAAATGGTATTCTTTCTCTTGATTTCCTTGAATGGTTCGAATCATTTTTTCAACTTCTGGTTGCAGAGCGGCAAATTGAACTTGTTGTCCACGACCTTCTGCTGCGAGACAAAATTCTTCTAAAATATCTAGCGCCGTACTATCAATGCTAGGAACTCCTCGCATTGAAAATACTACACCACTTTTTGTTTCCAATTGCAGTAACGTTTGTTTCAATCGTTCAGAAGACATGAAAAATAACGGGCCACTCAAATAAACCACCACCCAATTTTCTGTACACTCGGTCGGTACTAGCCCCATTCTTGACCAATCAACTTCCTCGACATTAATCGTAATCACGGCACTTTTCGCAATGAAAAACAGGCAACCCGCTAAGACCCCTAAAACAATCGCTAAACTCAAGTCAAAAATAACGGTCGCTACCATCGTTAAAAAGAATAAACATAAGGCTGTGTGGAAACGTTTCTGGAAGAATTCTTTAATCACCGACCATTCATTCATTCGCCACGCTGTCACCACTAAAACACCAGCTAACGCAGGCATGGGAATTTTAGACATGACTGGCGATAAAAGCAACATCGATAACAATAAAAAGACCGCATGAAAAATACCCGCTAAACGTGTTTGCGCACCAGATTTAATCACTACGCTCGTCCGGGCAATCGCTGCCGTCGCAGGCACGCCACCGAAAAATGGCAAAATTAAGTTGCCAATTCCTTGTGCCACTAGTTCCTGATTACTGTCTAATGGTTTCCCTGTCATGCGACCAGCCGAAGCGCCACAAAGCAAACTTTCAATCATACCTAACATAGCAATGCTAATCGAAGGCACCAAAATATCCTGAAACGCACTTAATTGAAGCGAACCAAGTTCCAAACGTGTATCACTAAAAATACTTGTCGGAATTTTCCCTACAGTGGCCACTGGCAGTTGAAAAACCACTGTTGCTAAAGTAGCTAAAATAATCATCACCAATGAAGCTGGTATCATCGCATTCCACTTTTTCGGAAAGAACACTAATCCAAGCACCACTAAAATCGACATAACCGTCGTTGGTATACTTAAATCAAAGCCCAATGAACGATAACTGCTGATTTTCTCAATTAAATTGTGGCCTTCTGAACGAACCCCAAAGAAATTATCAAGCTGCCCCAACGCAATAATAATAGCAATTCCTGAAGTAAACCCGGTAATGACCGGTGACGGAATAAAAGAAGTCAAGCTCCCTAAGCGCAAAATCCCTGCCAAAAGCAAGAAAATTCCCGCCAAAAAGGTGGCCAACAAAATCCCTTGCATGCCATGCACTGCCGCAATTGACATTAAAATAGCTGCCATCGCACCTGTTGGTCCTGAAATTTGATAAAACCCACCTGAAAGGCTCCCAATCACAATTCCAGCGATAATCGCCGTGATCATGCCAGCTGCTGCAGTGGCGCCGCTAGAGACCCCAAACGCTAACGCTAACGGCAACGCGACGGCTGCGACAGTCAAACCTGCCAAGAAATCTTTTTTCAATTTTTTTTGATTATACCCTTTAAATTCATCCCTTATCATTTGTGTGTACTTTTTAAACATTCGCATCCTCTTTTCATGAAATTTCCATTCTAAAGATATCATATTTTCGGAAAGATAATAAGGTGTTTTGTGAAGGAAATCGCTAAAAAATTTTTTTCACCTCATTTAGACAAAATTGTCTAATATTTTAGGAATTTAGCCACCGCTGTTTCCTAGAGTATGATATGCTTAACTAGTAAACAGGCTTCACAAACTTACATTAATTGGGGGAAACTATTATGTGTACAGGCATCAAGATTATTTCCAAAACAAATGATATTTTTTATGGACGTACGATGGATTTTACGTTTGACTTTTTTGGCAACGAAGATCCAATTGCACCAAAAATCCCTACTCTAATTGCTCAATTTCCAAAAGGTACAGTTCTAAACAGCCAACTAAATCCTTGGACGGCAAAATATGCCTTTATGGGACTAGCAATGTCAGGCACAGATCAACCAGCGAACAATGGTAAAACCGTCAGCCTTGCTATCACAGATGGTATCAACGAAGCCGGCTTATCTGGTGATATTCAATATTTAATGGAATCTTCAACAGCACCAGCTGAAAGTTTAGCAGATCGTGGTTTAACACCTCATATTGCAGAAGAAGTACTCGCTTATATTTTGAGTAATTTTGAAAGCGTTGACGAAGTAAAAGTAGCTTTTGAAAAAATCGGCCTGTTAGATCAAAAATTCCAACTTGATTCATTGGGGGAAGTTCATTTTACCTTACACTGGACCATTAATGATAAAAATAATAATAGTATCGTTTTGCAACCAACAGATAACGGAGCGTTCGTCATTTATGATTCGCTTGGCGTAGTCACAAACAGCCCAGAATACAATTATCATTTAACCAATGCACGAAACTATATCGGGATGCGCAACTATGCTATTAAGGAACCTTACACTTTAAAATCAGGCGCAACACTTGACCCAATTGAAGGTGGGACTTCTTACGGACTATTAGGAATCCCAGGAGACTTCACTTCGCCGTCACGCTTCATTCGTGCGTTATACTATTCTGACAATCTCCAAGAATTTGATAGCTCTGAAGGGATTATGCAACTCTATCGCGCCTTCCAAACAGTGATGATTCCTCGGGGGATTGGCCATTTAGGTCAAAGTAATTCTCTGTCTGATTTCACACATTATTGGTCAGGATATGATGTGACTAATCTAACCATGTATGTCCAACCAGAAAGTACTACCTCATTTACAAAATACACTTTGGATCCAGCTGTAACAGAAGTTACTACTTTTGCTGTTTCTAACGAGCTACTACTAACAGATTTAAATCAATAAAAACACAAACAACGTCTCTGACCAGGTACTTGGTCAAAGACGTTGTTTCGTTCATTTTTCAGATAATGCGTTATACAACGGCGCTAATTCTTGAAGTGCCTGACAACTTTTTTCTTCAATCGTTTCAAGCTTTTCCGTCGCAAACCACAACTTACCGATCTGAAATGAGCGATTGCCTATCCGCTCTTCTAAAATTTTCCGTTGTTTTTCATCTGCTAAATAATCTTTTAAAGGCAAATGGTCCACTAGTTCATGCTCTTCCTGCGGCCAAATATAATAGCCTTCGCAGTCGATGGTTTGACTCCAAGCTTCTAAACGATTAAGCAATTGATTGTAAGCGACGACTGAGCCTGCCCGCTCCTCACTTTTGTAATGTTGAAACATCAAATATACTTGAAATTGCTTTTTATTTAATAACAACGCCAGACAAGCATTTTCCGCTTGGCGTTGCTCACTGCGATACGCAGCCCAGAAATGACTGCGTAAATTCCAGCCGTTGGTCCAGCTTTCGATTTTCGGCTTAGTGATGCCGAGTTCAGCTGGTAAACCTTGAGCGATTGCGAGGTTTAAGGCTTTCCACTTTTCCCAATGTTGCTTGTAGGTTTGCTTTAAGTCATCGATTTCTGCTGATGTTTGTTGCTCTTTGAGTTGTTTAAATGTGAAGATTTCTCGGTTGAATAGATTGAAGTCTTGATGGGTTAGGTTCATTTTATTCCCTCTTTTTAGTATCTTCTAGTTATTCTTAATAATTTTATTTTTCAATAGCCATTGTAAAAATAACACAAGGACTACAATTGGCCAAAGCGTGATTGGGAAAAAGAGCCCCACAAAAATACCCGGTACAAGAATCGTCCCTAAGATCTGGGTTGTTAAACTCGTAGCAAAAATTGCGACAACAAAAAGTGAGTCAATTGTTGGAAAAAATTGCGCGACCGCAAACCCGATTAAAATAGCTGAAAAAACGACGGGAAAAATATCGCCACCTATCCAACCTGTCTGTAAACAAACTTGTAGAAATACTAGTTTCATTATCGCAGCGATCACCAAGATATACCAAGCTTGTTGACTACCAAAACTAGGAACTAAATGCATAAAAGATTGTCCTGAAAATAGTAATCTTGGCATTAAAATAACAAAGAGAAAAATACAGGCTGCACCAAAGCTTACCAGTATGCTTTGCTTTTATTCAGATAACTCAATACCAACGCTCCTAGCACACACAAGATAAAATAATAGAGGATTGGCCATTTCATTTGCGCTGGCAACACCTCCCAGAGCAGAGTCGTTAGCTCTCCTTCAATGATTAAAAACGCTCCTGAAATTCCCGCGATGATACTACTTAAAAATAACCCACTGACGATAATTGTCCACATTTTTCTGTTACGCATACTTCCTCCAAATGATAGTTGTTTCTTTTATAGTAGCAGATAGTTAGTGGTTTGTGTTTGAAGATTTTGGGAAGGATTATTTGAGATATTAATTTTCTAAATAATCAACAGGTCGCATATACTACTTTCAAACATATTTATGATTTAATTGGAATCCTATCCAATATTATATATCCAAACGGAGAGAAGAACTTCTCTCCGCTAAAACTTAAACTTCTCTAATATTTCTTATTTCCTTTGATTTTTGATTATTATTTTACATATTAATTGTAGAAAGCACCTCAATAAAAAATTTCTTTAACTACTATTAAGTAAATTATTCAACTCCAAGTGCTTTAAAGACAGCATCTTCTGGTGAATTATAGAAAACAATATTAAAAGTCGACATTAGCTCTGGAGGGACTGTAGCTAAGTCAGCTGCATTAGCCATCGGAACCAGCGCTTTCTTAGCACCCGCATCACGAGCCACTTGCATCATATCTGCTAAGTTGGTAACTCTAACTAAAGTGCCACCAATCGTTATATCACCAAATACGGCTATACTGGAGATTACTGGCTTGTTCAACGCCACTGAACAAAGTGCAATCATTGTTGGTAAAGTCAGAGACTCTGGATTTCCGACACCATTCAGATCTTGGGTATTGAATACAAAGTCATGACTGGCAATGGATATGGATGCACTAATCGAAGCAGCATTAGCACTAAGATATTTATAAGCTGAATAAGTTTTTTCTTTGGCTGCAGAATCACTACCTAATCCAGTCGCTTTAAATTTACCATTTCCAGAAATCATTTGAGTTTCAAATTTAAATACGCCCACTCGTCCACTAGCCCCACCTGAAACAGCATGTACATGTCCTGGTTTCCCAATACCTTCAGGAATTAGTGTGCCACTTCCTTGTTCTGGGACAGAAACATATTCTTCTCTATTTTCTTCTAAATCAATATAAGATAAGTTAACATCAAAGAATTCCATTCCACCAATTTTTTTAAGCTGTTCTTTCACTCTTCGTCTCATTTCAATAGAAAATTTAAGTACTTTTTCTACTTCTTCTTTTCCAAATTCCCCATGAGGATATACTAGTTTGATAAGTCCAGAAAACATCTTTTTAACAGCAATAGTATCACGTTGATTTAGTTGTGAACCTAGCTTAAAATAGTTATCAATTGCATCACTATAAGTTGTCTTACGTAATTCTCGCATCACTTCTGAATAGTAATCTGTTATAAAACCATAATCATTCGTAAAAAAATCTGGCCGGTATTTAGGAATTTCCCATCCTGGTAAGTAACAATGCATACGATCTAAAAATGCTGAATCAGATCGCATTTTTTCTGGGAAAGGTTCAAATAAATTTGAAGTTTTTAAGATAACATCTACACTTTGATTGATATTTCCTACAAATACCATCGATGCAGATGCATTTTTTTCTTCTTTACCACGAGCAAATGAGCCCGAAGCCATGTAATCCTTCATTATTTGAACTAAATCTCCATCTTTCACGTTAATACCTGCTACCTCGTCAAAAGCCACCGTATCCCACATACCAACTAATCCCATAGATCTTTGAGCCATATTATAAAATAAATTCGCAACAGTAGTTTGTCCACCAGAAACTAAAATAGAGTTAGGCGAGATTTCTTTATAAACATGTGATTTTCCTGTACCGCGTGGCCCTAATTCACATAAGTTAAAATTATTTTCTATCAACGGGACAAGGCGAGCCAAATGTAACCATTTTACACGTTCAGTAAATTGTGTAGGCTCCATTCCAACCGATCGAAGAACAACATCAATCCATTCCTTCTCTGTAAATGCAGCACGACCACGCCTAACTTCTTCAATATCCAAACCAGGCATTTGAATAGGATCAACTTTTTTTGCAATAAATGGTGAATTTCTTTGATCCGTTTCATCATACCAATATTCCATCTGAACGATGCACCAAATCCCACCACCAAGAAGTCGATCATATTTTTTGGGATATTCATCACCAATACGTACGCCAGAAAGTCCTAAATTAGAAAATTCAGCTTCATACTGATCTCGCCGTTCATTTAATGATACCGATACTTTATCAATGACTGTATAGCCACCATTCTCTCGAATTTTTGCTTTTACTTTTTCGGCTTCATCTGGACGAACATAATTTCGAACCAAAATATTTTTTACATTTTCAACACCTTTTATAACTAAATTTTCATCTAAAGAAGATGCATACATACCAAGCAAATATTCAAGCACATATACTGGAACATTTGCTCCTTCTTTTATTTTTTTAGTTAAATCTTTACGGACAATCTTTCCAGGAAAGTTTGCCACCAATTTATTTAATATAACTTGATCCACTAACTTTCCTCCTAAATATCAAAACCAAAACCGCCAGCAAATGGATTATCAATTACAAAGTCAATTCTTTCCACTTGAATTTTCGTCTCTGTATTTTTCACTACTAAATAAATTTTTTCATTTGTATCATAATTACGATTTATAAAGTCAAAAGTGAAATTTGTAAATCTTTCACTAGCTTGCTCTGAGGTAGAATCGGCATAATAGGTATGTTGATTCGTAATTAAGTTTCCCTTACTATCTTCAAAATATAACGTATATTTTGCTTTAGTGATTGAGTCACTTAACGCTTCCGTTTGATAAAACTCTAAAGATATAGAAAGTCCTATAACTTTTCTTTTTGCTGTCATTAACTGAACGCTCACTGGTTCTTTTTGAGACGATCCTCGAGAAACGCTTACTTCTAAAACAGGGACAAGCATTTCTTGTGGAGAAGAACCACCATGTACATAACTTTGACCCCCGCCTACTTTTTTAAAAATAGCAGATGTTTCAGGATAATGTACATAGCGTTTGTCATCATTGCGCAATATTTCTCCTAATTTCATTGAAGTAATTCCAATTTCATCATAATGATTTTCACTAATTATAAACCGACGTTCTACTCTATCTTCAGAAAATTCAGATGGATTTTCAATCTTTTCATGTTCTTCAACTTTGGATCTCGTATAGATAAAGCCATGGTCACTGGTGATCAAAAATCGATAAACATTCGCTCCGTTTGAAATAAATGGTATTAAAGCTTTGATTTCATCAACTGTTTTTTGTGCAGCATCAAAAACTTGTGATTCCTGACCATGATCCCCTGTCCTATCAATTTGATCATGATAAAGATAAATCACTTCTTTGCCATTAAATATCTCACGAAGTTCTTTTGCATTCGTTTTAGTCATCACTTCTTCATACGTAATAGCCAAAGAGTTGGAATTTTTTGCTTTTAATATTTTATCTCGTGCAGGAGTCCCCTGTGTTTTCATTCCATTTACCCGAATATCGGTTCCTTCAACATATTCATACGTTTCGTGTCCACTTCTTAACAAAGCCGCTTTTCCAAATTCCGTTACTGATGGAAGAACAGAAAAAAGTGTATTCATCTTTGTTGTAAATTTCTTTTCATACTGCAGTACTTCTTGAATTTCTTTCCCAATTTCATAACGAAGTGCATCAGAAATAATCACAACTGTTTTTGTTTTATTATTTGCAAAGTCGTCATAAAAATCAAGGAGTGACGAACGTTCTTCTAAAGACAATAGATCATTCCACAAACGAGCACTCTCATTTAAAAATATTTTGTATTGTTTTTCTATGCGTAATTTAAGTTCTGTAAATAAATCTGGAGATAAAACTTTATCAAAATGCCAAATAAATTTACGATAAGATTGATCAATATTAAACGAGATATTTTCATAATTTTTAACAACTTCTGAAAATTGGTTAATATTAGAAGAAAAAGTATTATTCAACAATTTTTGTGCATTCAATATTACTTCATATTCATGAATATACTTTGCACCAAAGTGCGCTCGCTGCTTCAATGTAATAACTTCAGAAAGTGTCATCCCATTAATTATCGGTGTTAAATCCCCACTCAATAGCTGGCCAATATAATACTTGATTATGTTATTATGAACAGATTCAAAAATATCAGCTGCAATAAGTTCCTCAATGGGCACCAGTGAAATCAACTTCTCTCCGCTAATTAACCGATATGTATTTCCACTCAATTTATCGAAAGCTTGCGTATAGCGAGAGTCATTCATTACCCCATCCATAAAGGAAATAATTGCTGTAGTTTGTTCTAAAACTTCGTACTCTTTTAACTGTATAGGTAATTCTTGATGTCCTAATTGCCCATAAAAAGCATTAACAAAAAAAGAAACTGTCAACTTTTGGATAGTTGGTGTCTCTGAAATAAAGCCATAATAAAGAGATACATATTTCCAAAAAGCATTCTGTAAATCAAAAGTCACTAATTGTTCATACAGGCTACTTGATTCATACGCATATTCGACCAGTAAAGATTGAATGATACTATAAAATTGGGCAGTGTTAGCTTTGGTTAGGACGGCCATCATTGCTATTTCAAGTTCTTGCTTTGATTTAATTTCAGTAGTTATTAGTTTGTTAAAAGCAGTAATTCGTGATCTTGCACCAAAGAATTTAGCATAATGTACCATAGCATCATGTAACTCATTTGGAATATTTAATTGTGTCATCACCAATGAAATACGATCTGCACTAAACTCGCTAGAATATTTCAAAATACTTAGTAAATGATTATCCTGGTCGTCATCACTTATCTTTTCAAATGGTGCATAGATTAAATAGTTATTATCAGTATCTTCAATTTCAAAGAAACGTTTTGTCATAAATTGAGTATTTGGTTCAAGGATAAAAACTTTCGCATCTTTTAATTCAATTTTCCCATTAATAATATCCTCTTCAAATTCTTTTTTTGGATCGAACCAAAAAATAAGCTTACGCTCTCCATATGTTACAAAAAGTTCATTTAGTCTGTTCTGAATCTGATTTAAATTCAAATCTGACATAATCACATCTCCTTAAGGTTCTTTAACACCTTTGGTTAAAATCAAGAATTTTTCACCTGTATCTGGATCACGTTGTAACTTATCATAATTTACAATCACTCCATCATCTAGATCAAGAGAAACTTTCTTTAGCGCTAAATGCCCTAATTTTTCATCAAACTCTTGAAGTTCTTTTAACTGTTTCTTGATTTTTTGAATTTCTTTTTCATAACGAGTGACTTCTCCAGCATTCGTAGTCGACATCTTTTGACTTTCACGTAGTTCAATACGAGAATTATAAGCTTGACTTAATTTTGTAACATATTCTGTGCGAAGCTGTCCTAATAAATTTTCATCAAACCGATGTAAATACATTAGCGCTTTAAAACCATTCGCTTTTCCTGAATCAAATTGCCAATAAATCGGGCGCTTTTTATAAGTTGCCATATGATCTGTAAAAAATTTTGACATAAAGTATTTACGTATCTTATCTCGACTTTTTCCACTTCCTGGCAACACATCGGCAATATAATCAAGATTTTCTTCAAGTGTTTCTTTTCCATAAACAACCGTAATAAACTCTACAAATCTTGTCATAATGTCGCTTTCATCAGATTGGAAATATTCATTATCTGTAATCAGTAGAATATTATCTTCATCAGGTTTAAATTTTTGATAACGTGACATATCAAATTCTCCACCTGCAAATATCAATCCTTCTTCATCCAATGAATAGCGTCCGAACATACAGCCAACTGCATAGCTAATAAGTGACTTGATATCGCGTTCTCTATCTGCTAAGGATACTGAAACTTCTTTATCATCAACGTGGTAATCTAGTTCATCTTGTAATCCATAAAGTTCAATAAAAATTTTATTTAATTCTTCTTCATTTGCTTTCAACTGATCAAAACGATCCTGGGCTTCCTTTTGCCAAGCTTCAAATTTATCTTTAATTAATATAGCCAAGTTGCAACCCTCCAGTGTACTTTTAAGCTATATTATACCGTTTTTTCTCAATATTTGCATTACTAATCAAAATTCTTTCCTTTAATAAAGTAATATAAGTAGTAAGTACAAAAAATAGAAAATATGAAAGGAAAGAATTTATGACTACAACTTTAACACTGGCTGATTACTTTCAACAATGGATGGAAACCTTTAAAAAACCTGCTGTTACTTCAGTCACTTATGTGAAATATAGAAATTCACATAAACATATCTACACATATTTTGGAAATATTAAACTTAAAGAGATAACTCGCCATCGGTATCAAAAAGGGTTAAATGATTTTGCTAAAAATCATGCCAAAAGAACAACTTCAGGATTCCATAAACAAATTCGAGCAGCTATTTTAGATGCTGTGGAAGAAGGAATTATTGACACTGATTTCACAAGAAAAGCGATTATAACAGGACGTGAAAAAAAGAAAGCGAAAGTTATGTATCACTCCTACTCTGAATGGCAAAAATTAATTCACTACACCAGAAGTCAACCACTGAATCCAAATAACTTTATTATTTATTTATCAGCGATGACTGGATTGCGTTTTGCTAAAGTTTTGGGGATCACTGTTGCAGATATTGATTTCAAACATAAGTTGATCTCTGTTAACAAAACTTGGGACTACAAATATCGTACAGGATTTAAAGAAACAAAGAATGCTAGTTCCGTACGAACTGTGGATGTTGATACAAAAACTTTAAAGGTGATTAAAGAAGTTATCCGCTTTAGAAGGTTTAGAGGAGATGACAAAATTTGTGCAGATGATAATGAGAAGTTACCTGTCAGTGCTACTATCAATAGACACCTTGAAAAAGCATGTCAAAAACTTAAACTTTCTTCTATTTCTTTTCATGGATTAAGACATACCCATGCATCGATTCTCCTTTTTAAAGGTGTTAATATCCTAAGTGTAAGTCGACGACTTGGACACAAAGATGTGACAACCACACAAAGTGTATACTTACATGTCATTAAAGAAATGGAAGAAAGAGAAACAAGGTTAATCATGAAAATTATGAATCAGGCACTTAGTATCTAGTTTCGCTCTACAAGAGATAAAACTTATTGATCCATCAATGGGAAGCGGACATATACTTGTTTATGCCTTTGATGTGCTGATTCAGCTTTATGTAGCAGAAGGGTTTCGAGAACGAGATGCGGCTGTGTCAATTTTAACGAATAACTTGTATGGGTTAGATATAGATAAGAGAGCCTTTCAATTAACCTACTTTGCTTTAATTATGAAGGGTCGTCAATATTCTCGGCGTATTTTGTCTAAAGGTATTAAGCCTAATGTTTATGCAATCCCAAACAACTTAGAAATTAGCGAAGCAGAATTACAACTTTTACACATAGATTTTCCAAACCAACAAAAAGCCCAAGAAGATTTATTACAGTTAATTAATAGCTTCAAAAACGGTGCAGATTTAGGTTCATTGATAGAATTTAAGGATATCGATTTCGAAAACTTGAAAGTGGGATTTGGTAACGGTTCTATAACGTTCTTTGACCAAATGATTAGTGAAATGATACATGTCGGAGAATTATTGCAACAGAAATATGACGTTGGAATTACAAACCCACCTTATATGGGTAGTTCTGGAATGAACAAAAATTTGTCTAATTTTATAAAAAAAGCTTACCCTGATAGCAAGAGTGACCTTTTTGGTGTATTTATTGAGCGACTTAAAAAAATGATAAAATCCTCTGGGTACTATTCTATGATTACGCAACATGCTTGGATGTTTTTATCAAGCTTTGAAAAATTACGTCATAAAATTAATCAACAAACCATTATCAACATGATTCATTTGGGAACGCGTGCATTTGAAGAAATTGGTGGCGAAGTTGTTCAGACTACTGCATTTATAATGTCCCCTCTTGAACATAAAGGACATGTTGGAAGCTATTTAAGACTTGTCGATTTTGTTAATCATGAACTAAAAGAAACAAAGTCGCTCGAAGCAATCGAAAAGAGAAACGTTGATTATCTTTACCAAACCGTTCAAGATAATTTTGCTAAAATCCCGGGTCAACCAATTTCGTATTGGGTAAGCGAAAATGTATTTAATACATTTTCAGAAAATAATAAATTTGAAGATAAGTACAGTACACGAGCAGGGATGATCACTGGGAATAATAACCTTTTCATGAAACTGTGGCATGAAATTGATTTGGAAAAATTGGGCCTATATATACCTAATAGAACAGATTCAATTATATCTAAAAAGAAATGGTTTCCTTATAGTAAAGGCGGTGAATTTAGGCGGTGGTACGGTAATAACGAATACGTAATAAATTGGGAAAACGATGGGCAGGCTTTACGAAATCTAAAAGATGAGAATGGAAAAACTCCAGCACATGCGTTTAATTTAGAATATATCTTCCATTCCCAAATTACTTGGTCATCTTTATCAAGTGGCAAATTTGCAGCAAGGTATTGTCCAAAAGGATTTTTGTTTGATGCAAGTGGGTCGTTCGCAGTTGTGTCTGAATCAGAGCAGCTCAAGGTATTGGCCTATTTAAATAGTATAGTCGTTGGATACTACTTAAGCCTTTTGAATCCAACACTGAATTTTCAAAAAGGAAATATAAGTGCCCTCCCTATTTTAAAAATATTGGATTCCACAGTAGAACAGTTGTCTAAAAGAAATACTAGAATTTCGAAACTAGATTGGGATGTATTTGAACAATCTTGGGACTTCAAAAGAAGTCCATTAATTTGATAAACAAAGACGAAATCATATCCTATAATTTATCAGCATCATTTTTGATTTTAGAAAAAACATATCGTTCTCTTTATTATAATTAAATTACTATGAAATAATAAAGTAAGAGAACGATATGTTATGTGAACGATTTTAGTAGAAAACATTCTAATTAACAGATGGAAATTTGGTAATTGCTGATTTTTTTAGAAAAGAATTCAAAATAAAAATTGATATGCTATTGATCTAATACTTATCACCTGTATAAATTGTCATAGATATTAAATTATACAAAGTTACTTTATTAGAAATCAAGACAGCCTATATCAAATTTTTGTCAGTTTTGAGTGAAAACTGCTATTCAAATAGTATTTTTGATACCAAGCCTAGTTGACAAAGAGATTAGGTCAGCGGATGTTTTCGAAAATCCCAAGACTTCTCGGATGAATCCCATTCTGTTCTTGATAGGTCTATACATCTTTCAACTAATAGAGAGATTTTGGGATAATCAATATTACTTGGCATAGGTATTCTCATGATGTCTCCAGCAGTATAATTCATACTTTCATTTAGTGTTGAAACAATCTTCTGACTTACTTTTGAATTTGTTATTCCCAATATAGAGTTTAGAAGAAATATATCTGTCGTATAAATTCCCATACTAGCATCATTATTGATAAAACCTTTTTTAGAGTATCTTACAGATAAATTTCCACTCGTAATCTTTGTCCACTCCAAGCAATGTTTAAAATATAGATTTGATGATCTATGACCTTTATTTTTTTCAATTAGACTATAATTATATGGGTCGAACTTCATTATATAAGAATTATTGCCGTACCATCTTCTAAATTCGCCGCCTTTATTGACAGGGATATAATTTCCAACATGAATCTCACTTCTGTCTTCCACTTCAAATTGAATTGATTGAATCGAAGTTTCAGTCCAAATTCTTAAAAATGTGTCATTCTGGCCAGTAAACATACCTTTTTTTACTTTAGCTAGCTCTCCAATTTGTTTCCCTACAACAAAATCATGAATAAGATTTTCGCTTACCCAAAACGATATAGGACTACCAGGGATTTTGGTGAAATTATTTTGGTTTGTTTGAAATAAATAATTTACATTTGGATTTCTGATACCTTCAAGAACTTTTTCTTTTTGTACATTCATACCACCTCGAAAATCAGATAGCTTGAAGTAGTTTCCTATAGGTTCTGATTTTGCATTTTTGATAGTAAAACAACAAACTGGAACGGTTGCCTCTTCGAATGCAGAGTATTCCATTTGCACTAAACTAGAAATATTTTTATTAGCAATTAAGAAGTTACGCAGTTCTTCATAAGACTTTATAAACATCCAGACGAACGGGGTCATAAATCCAGCATAGCCACCATCCGTAATCATTTGACTATTCATCTTTATGAAGACTGAGAACAAGTCTGTTTTTACTTCAGGATAATTATCTTTAACATATTTACTAAGAACGGCGCTCATTTTATTCAAATATGGAGGGTTAGTTACAACCGCTGTATATCTAAAAGAAAGAACTTCTACAATATTTAAAATATGATTTACTTTTTCATGTGCTTCTGGAAGCTGATAAAGAATATCCATATTTGAAAAGTCTTCAAATGCACCAGTAAGTTGTCTAAGTTCATCGATTTCAGATTGGCTTATATTCTGAATGTTTAAGACAGAACCTAATTCAGTTGCATGTAAAAACATATCTAAAACTAATTTTAAGAGATTACTTTTTTCAATAAACTCATCACTAGGAAGGCTTGAAATTTCTTCTAATCGCTCAAAGTATTCGTTAGGAATATCATCTGAATCAATAAATTGATGTAAATGTAATTTTACATTCTTAGTTAAAATACGACGACTATATTCGCGCCCTTTCATCATAATGGCAAAGTAAGCTAACTGATATGAACGCTTATCGATTTCAAGTCCGAATAAGTTATTAATTAAAATACTCTCTGCTGCATCACGTTCACGGAATCCTTCTGCAACATATAACTGCATAAACACATCAAAAGCATAAACTAATACGTGGCCCGAACCCATAGCGTTGTCTAAAAGTTTTATCTCTTGTAGAGCGATAACATTTTTATCTTTACGTTCATCTTGAATTTGTAATTGTACATTCTCGGGTTGTTCTGCTGTTGGTAAATAGTATTTCCAACCAAATTCATCTGCAATTTCTTTTTCTGTACGTGTTTCAGTAGGCATTGCTAGTTTTTGATCAATATAATAACGTCCAAGTGAATTTTCAACCATATACCTCACAATCCAATCGGGCGTAAACAATTGAGTTAGCGCAGGAATTTCATCTGCACGGCTTTTCCGTTTCTTCTGCGCTTTCATTGCCTCAGCTTTCGGCTCAGTATTGTAGTATTGATACATCCAACCAATAATTTCGACTTGTCCTTCTTTACTGACGTCAAAGTCTTCTTCTGGGATTGATAGTAAGCTTGCAATAACACCATTTTCATCAATATAAGAAATCGTAAACAAAAGCTCAGTATAGTCGTCAATTTTTTCAAAAAGGTCTGGCAGTAACTGATTCAAACTATTGCATTGTTTAATAAATACTAATTGGTAAAGTTCGTCTACAGCTGCTGCTGAGTTATCTGACATTAAATCCACTACTCGACTTTTTGTAGCAGGATCCATTTCTGCATATAAGTTTGAACTTAAAAGATTCGTAATAATATCTGGTTCACGAATGCCAGATTCGCTTGATAAGATACGTTGTCGTTCTGGCAAATAATTGTTTACTTCCATGAAACGAATCGCAATTAAACGGTTAAACCATGTATACGCTACCTCTTCAACCAAATTATCAAACGCAATCGCTTTACTTTTCTTTTCGCCTAAATCAAGTTGTTTCTCTCTTGCTTTTAACGCTTCTACTAATTTTGTACGATTTATTACATCTTTTCCTGTGTAACGTTGTTTACTTGAAGAGATTGTAATTGTGTCATTCCCTAATTCTGTGACAGGTTCGATATTACTTTCAGTTATGCCTAGCTTAGTCAGCTTATTGATAACTCCCTCACGAAGTTTTACACGAGATTCCATGGCGAATTTTTTAATTGCTTTTTTGTCCATTTATAAGGCTCCTATCGCTTACAATAAAATGTCTAGTTCATTATCATCATTTAATTTTGCTAATAATTCTTGTTTTAGTTTATTCACGAAGAGATCAATGTCTTCTTCCGATTTAATCCGTTGACGAGAACTGATTAATTCTTTTACATAAACATTTTCAACTTTCTTAACCGGTGTTACAGCTATTACGTCAGGTATTTTATCTGCCATAGAATTGGTATCCTCATCATAGTTATTGCTGATGGCTATACTGATTTTTTTTGCCTCTTCTTCACGACGATAATTTTCCTCAGTTGTAAATTTAGCTGTGAATTTTCGCTGTAAAGGTTCAGCTTGCGCTTGAATTAATATGATCTCATCAAACGTTTTTGCAGTTGACAATTCATCATTTAATTTATCAAATTCTTTGATTACGTCATTTCTAAAGTCATCTCCAAAATTACGACGGAGCAAATCTTCTAATACTGATTCTTTAATGACATTTATCTGGCTAGTTGCCTTATCTGACTTAGCTTCCATAAATTTCATGTACTCTATTTCAAATTTACCATTCAGTTCACTTAATCTCGGAATATCTTTATAGGGTACCGACTGTTTTCTAATAGATTTCATCTCAGAAATAATTGTATTCATTTCTTCTGTAGATTCTTTGATTTTACTATCTTCTATGCGACCGATGTAATCTCTCGTTTTATCCCAAATGCTTTTCTGAGAACTTGTATGAAAACTATGGATGTCTTCGTAATCCTCAGCCCAGTCCAATAACTCCTCTTCTCTATTTTGTAATACTTCAAAAAATGATTTTGTATCTCTTGCATTGATTACCTGATCCAATACTTTAATGGCTTCCACAATTTCGTCAGATTGAGGATAATGATGCCCTGAAGTATCTTTAAAACGTTGTAACTCACGAACCATGTGTTGTGCTTTTTCATTAAAGCGTATACGTGTTGTATCATCATTTGTTTCATCAACAATATTCCGACTATTAAACAGTTCTTCTCCCAAATTGCGCACCATTTTTTTCTGGAGATCATTTGATTTTTGACGTAGTTCAACACGAATTTTTTCTGGAGATTTACGATCAAATATTGCTTTTGAAATCTCATTTATATCAGAGTTAGTATCTAATGGAATGCCATTTTTAAATAAACTAATACTTCCTTCTTTAAACAATCTGGCAATAGCCCATTCTAAATCTTCATTTATGAAACCATATGGTTCACGATTAACATAATTATCTCGCAACGTTTTCATTGTAACTGTGAGATTTTGGTTGTGTTGTAATTGAATGAATCGTTTTACATCATCGACAACATTTTGATTTTCTGTATATGCTACAAGAGTCGTACCATTATCTTTCAACAAACTATTAATGTCTGATTCGGAAACAGCAGCATCCACCAAATCATTTTTATGATAGACTAGCTTTGCCATTTGCTGCAACGCATCATTCAGTCTCACTTTGAAATCGGATCCAGAAACCTCTAACTTACTGTTATTAAAATAGAAGGTCGCTTGTTTCAAAAAATCGTTTAATTGAGAATTAATTGATTCCACTAGTTCTTGATTTTCAGCTGTTTTTTCGGCTTTTACCGCCGCGAAATTCTTAATTGCACTTGAAACATTCGCCGTTGTAATATATTTTTCTACCTTAAGATAAGTTTGAACATGATTCATAAATTCTGTATCTACTGGAAGATTTATCAGCATTTGATTCTTCGTACTTGTTAAAATTAATTGTGGCTCATTATTCCACAATTCATTATAATATGGTGTGATAATTTTTACTTCTAAATTCGGATTATTATTTTTGCGATAAGCATAATCATCAACGTAAAAGTTATACATAAAATTATAGCGATTTTCAAATGCACGTCCTGAAGCATTTGCATTTTTATAAGAAAATGAATTACGACCAACTTTATCATCTAAAATATCTCGAGCTAACCTATCCTCAACGTCTGTAGCACTTAAATCAATATGATTGATTAACCGTGTTACCTCTTGCTCTTCATCTGTTTGAAATACATAATTTTGTAAATTTTGACGAATTAAATTTTCTTTTATCAATATTTTCAAGGCTAATTCTACTCTCTTGCGAAGAGCTAATTTATCTTCGTTTACACGTCGAACCATTAAGTTTGTAATGTTATTCAATGTTGGTTTAATATTTTGATCTACGTATTTAATCATAAATAACACTTTTAGTACTTCTACATTAAATAAGTCTTTTCCGTCTGAGACAATGTTTGTATTTTCTTCTGCTTGTTTAATAACTTTAGCATTTTCTGTTTCATTTAGCCATTTTTCTAAAGAAGGATAAAATTGATCTAAAGATACTAACACACCGCTGTCATTATCCGCATTTCGCTCCGCTGTTTCTTTAAAGAACGCAAGTAGTGATCTTTCCCCACGAGATAGATTAGCTCCTTGAATTGAATGTTTTGAAACCTGTGTCAGGATATTCGCTAACAAATTGAATTGATATGGAACAAATGGATAAACATCTGCATAATTTTTAGCAGAGTTGTATAATTTTAGTTCAGGACTATCTTCAAATATTAGCATCGATTTGATGTTACTTTCGTGATTAGGATAATCTGCTTCTAAGTATTGTTGTCCTGAAATATTTTTTGCGAGAATACGTTTTTGGATCACTTCATCGGCATTAGCAGAAGATAATGATAAGGTTGTTTCGAAACGACCTTTAATTTTTGAAAAATCTAAAGCTGCTGAGCCAGCAATGTCTGTAATTGCATCAATAGCTTGTTGACTTGTTACAATCACCCATGCCTTACCACGTGATTTATTGCCCAACTCTTCAACTATTGTTTGCAATTGCAATGTTAAATCACTGTTTCCACCTATATACTGCCCAATTTCATCAACTAAAAAAACAATATGCTCATTGTTCCCTTTTGATTGTAAGTACTCCTCAATCATCACTGCAAATTCTTCGATACTAATAATATATTCAGATTCTAGCTTATTAAACCATGTTTTTGCTGCATCTTCAGTCATATAACCGATACTTGACAGAGCATTCACCATAGAATCTTGGATAAAGTCCACTTCATGACGTTCATTAATCCAATCAAGTCCATGTTCAGCTTTAAAAGCTTCTTTAAATTCATTATATTTTCCATCTTTATCTAAACGACGTTCCAAATCAGCAACTTTTGGATTAGTGGAATAACCTAGACTATTATTAAAAACTTTCAAGAATACATTTACTAGACTATTTTTTCCCTCTATCCCTGTTTGATGCTTAGATTCAACGTTGAAAAGTATAACGTTTGTTGGCGTTTTAACCGCTAGTTCCATATCGGCAATTGTCATTGGATCTTTAATCTTGCGAGTTAATTCGTCCCCCTCTGTAAAAAAATCAAATGCTGTTTTCCCATTTATTTCTTTATTTTCAAGAATATAAGAAAGAATTTTTAAGAAGTGTGATTTACCTGAACCAAAAAAACCTTGTATCCAAACACCCATTTTACTAGTGTGACCATTGATGCCTTGTTTATAGGCATCAAAAAACGTTCTAAACTGACCTTGTAACTCTTTAGTAACTACATATTCATCCAACTCTTGATAAACTTGCTCTTCACTAGCTTGTGAAGCTGTGATAACTCCTTCAATATTTCGATGGATATCTTTTTGAAACATATCATTAATTTTCATCTTCAACTCTCCTAATCAATTCTGAAAGCTCTATAATAATTAGCATCACGATTTGTATCTAGTATTGTTAAGCGTAATCGATCATACTCGCCAGGGTACATCATGATAACTGGACGTTTTGTATAAACAAGGTGCATTTTGTTTAAAACAGAATGGGCCCTTACTAGTGGATAAATTTCACCAATTCCAGTTAAAATAACTACTGAATTATCTTTCACTCGTTGTCTAATATAATCAGTAAAATACATTTCAGCATCATCAAATTCTTCCATTTTCAATAGACGGTTAATACGTGTTGCTACAAACATAATTCCATGTTTTTTCTCCCATTGCGCGATAATATCGATATATCTTTTCGATTCCAGTAATTCCATCATAATTTCATAGAGATTGAATACTTGGAGTGTGTAGCCATCATTCGCTGGATAATTTTTTGCTTCTAAATGATTAATATATTCTCGGACTAGTAACTCATTTTTAGGGCTATAATCGAAAATGTAGTAACCAATCTCGTTACCTAATCCACGATTTGTTAGGAAATCATCCGACTTTAGCAACCGCTCCAGGACATCAAAGCGCTCTTCTATTGTTTTCTTTTTCATTTGTCAAATTCCTCCCGTTATCGCTTTAGCAATATCTAATCGATTGATAGCTTTTAACCACGATAACACTCTTGAATCCACCATTTTTGGCGTAATAATTTCTATCCCTTTATCTTCACGAATTAATCCTGACTCAAGAAGATAGTTCCTATAAGCACTACCTAAACGACTATACGTATAAGGTTGCCAACTAGCAACTATTTCATTCGTTCTTTGCTTCTCCGAGAAAAACTGTTTATAATCCGTTGTTGTTAATTTTAAGATGCCCTTTTGTATTTGAGCTTGATAAACTTCTAACATAAATTCCAGAATCAAATCATTCAATAATAAAACTGAAATTAGCACAACAATCTTTTGGTTATCTATATTTAAATTAGGAAATAATTCTTGCATTTCTTTCCCTAATACATTTATACGTCGCTTAGCAGCATTGTATGTTTCGTTTGATCGACTGCTACTAGCAGCGCCAAAAATATTGATTTCTTCACTTAATTTTTTTATTTCTTGATGTGTTTTACCTTCATTGAGCATTTCTATATATTCTTTAATTTCATAAAACCAGAATCGCTGTGAGACTAATCCTGCACTATATATTTTTTTCGACATCTTGTTCTACTCCTTTAGTAACGTTTACAGATATCTCTATTGTCTGAGATTATCTGTAGAGCTAAATATCTTTACTTCACTTCTGATTTCAAGATGTTGTCCTCTTTCAAAACTAACTATTACTTTTATGAAGTCTAACTCCCAAAGATAGAAATTTTGAACTTACACAGTACCTCAGTGTAAGTGTAATGAATTACCCCAACTTTTTCAATAAAAAATGGAATCTTTATTGAAAAGATTCCATTTTTTATTGATTAAATTATCCTTCTTGTATAATCGTTTCTTTTAGCTTTATATATTCGGCTTCTGTCAAAATCTTTTTCTCAAATAAGGCATGTGCTCGCTCTAATTTACTAAAAATATCGTCCGCATGTTTGGTTGTTTCTGTTTCAGGTTGTTCTGAAATAACTTCAAAATCGGCTTCTAAAATTTCTAAATCTTTTTCTGCATCTTCTTGAGTATAGCCTATGTTTTTACTTAATTCATCCTTTAACCTCATAGCCATTGGTTTCATAGAGGCATAATTAATGCCGCCGGAAACAACGCCGCCTAAAACGGGAATTGCTTTAGAAACACCTTTCGCAAAAGTTGCTTTTGTTAATTTCGTCCCAAAAATAGCTAATATTTTTTTCAATATTGGATAATAGAAAGTTTTCATTAGCGCCTTCTGTGGGATTTTCTTTACAGCTTGGATAGATAAACGTTTAGACAAAATCCGAACGACCGAACCAGCTGACGTTACCCCTAACATGATTCCCAAGTATAAAATCAGTGTATTTTTGGCTTCTTCTGTCAATTCATCTTGATTGTTCCATAAATCATGGTAGCCATAAATATAAGAAATTTCTTGCGCTAATTTCAAAGAATAGCCATAGAATTGCGCAATATCTGCGGGAATGGTAGCTGCCATAGCCAGACCACCTGGAATTCCTGTCGCAAATGAAATTGCGCTCGACTGCATAACTGCTTGGTTAATACATTTTTGAGCAGCTCGGTCTAGTTCTTTTTTTGATAAGACTTTTTCTGGTCCATCATCAAATAATTCTTGTACATTGTCCACTTTATCTTGAAACATTTTTTTCAAAAAAGCATTTCGATTCACTTTGACACCAGGTAATTTTAACGACTCATTCACTACTTTCAACGCTAATACTTCTTCTTCCAACTGTAGGCCTCCTATTTTTACGCATAAATTCTCTTACAGTGTACTCCTTTTATCTTTCAAAAACAACGCCACTTCCAGCGCCAACAAGTCCACTTCCTTATCAAAATCCAACAGCACTAGCTGTTCAATTTTCTCCAATCGTTGTAACAAAGTATTACGATGAATAAAGAGCTTTTTGGCTGTTTGAGACAAGTTTCGTTTTGATTGAAAATAGACATTCAGTGTATGGACAAAGTCGGTATGTTGCTGTTGATCACTTTTCTGCAATGGTTGAAGATATTTTTTTCTGAGGGTTGCTTGTCCTTCTTCTAAAAAATAACGTTGTAGTGTCTGTCTAAAATGAAAATTCGCGTAGGAAGCAATCCTCATTTCAGGTTCTTCTGCAACGAATTGACGTTGAAAGGCTAAAATGTCAATCGCTTGTTGATAAGATTCATGAATCTGGGTCAGACCTTGAATCTTAGGTCCTATTGTTAGGAAAAGTTCCACATCTTCTTGTACTTTCATTAACTGATTTATGCTACTTTGCGCTAGGCGTTGCATCATTTTCAGATAATCGCCTTCTTTTTCAGGTGGATCTTCAACTAATAAGACAAAGGAACTGTCAATTTCAATACAAACAATTTTTTGTTTGTCCCCTAAGATAACTTGGTTTAACTGGTTACCTAAAATAGACATTCTTTCTTGCCTTTGGCGTTCATTTAAGGTTAATGAAATTAGCAAAATCGCATAGGGCTTATCTATTGTCAAGCGATAATACTGTTGAAATTGTTGGAAAACAGCTTGATCCCTCTTTTCATGCGCAATCAGCTTAAAAAATAATTCGTTTCGTTGTTGGTATTCTTCAAATTTCCGTGAGTATTCCAATTGCAATTGTAAAAGTAAGTAATGAGCTGTGATTTTAAAATGAGCCACGTCGACTGGTCGTAATGGGGCCAAGGTGTTCCAGACGAGTAAATAATATAAAATAACATTTTTCTTTTTAATTGGATAAATTTCAATTGGCACCACTTGGTTCTGGAGTTTCAACTGTAAATGAATCGGTTCTTGATAAAAGCGTAGTAATGGATGACTTTGTTCCAGCAATTGTTTTTGGAACTCTGAGGTTTCTTGTCTATCTTCTAAAATGCTAGAAATACGAATTGGGTTTTTAGGCAAGTCAAAAAAATTAACTCCTTCAAAGTGGTCATTCAATAACAAGACAGGATTTTGAATGGTTTCTGCTAGATCCTGCAGCAAATGAAAACTGCTACTTCCCGTTTCTAAGATTTGATAAATTTTATTATGCAATGCGGTTTCTTGCGCATTCATGTCAAATTGTTCTAACGTGACACGACTTTTCAACACGTCAGCAATTTGCGAAAAGGTGTAGTTGTAAGGAATTGCTAATAGGTACATTCATTTCATTTGCTAGTTTGATTAGGTCTGGTGGAACTTCTTCAAAATAACGTTGGGTTTTAAATCCTAAGGCAGCACAATGGTGTTTGGCTAGTTCTTTCAAAAAATTTTTCTGTAATTTCCGATCATCTTTAAATATGTACCCTGTCGTTAACAGTAGCTCACCTACTGTTAGCCAATCTAAAATATCAGGATTTTCTAAAATATTGATTTTTAAAATCGGTTGGTCCTGATTTTTATGTCCTGCTACTAAGGTAATGCCAGGCAATTCTTCTAACGTTAATAAATCACTCACTTTTAACATCATTTATCCTCCCAATGTACAAATTGTCCATTCAAACTTGTAAATCAATGTCATTTTTAGCAATTGTTTAGCGTGCTGGATTCTTTTATTATGAAGTCTTGAAAGCGCTATTAAAAAGGAGGTCGTTGGAATGACAAAAATTTTAGCTTATGACCAAACGATTTTATCGAAACTCCCTCATCAAACATTGACTAGTTTGCAATGTTTTACGCACGCTATTAATTATGGTCATGTAGACACCCAAGAAATTCTCTTGACCATTTCAACGCATCCCGAACATATAGCACCTAACACGATTATACTCGATGAAAAAAAACTTAGCCATTTCGCTGATTTACCTGTCCAAATTGAGCCCCTGTTTATCCGGTTAGGCCGACGACAATTAACCCTAGCCGATGCCCAAATTTGGCAACCAACGCCACTTTATTTAACACCCAGTAAAACAAAGATAGCTATTTTTTTAACGTATATTCAGCAAACTCGTTTCAATCCTTGGCAAGCGCTTTTTCCTGCTTCGCCGTCAAGCTTTCTTTTTGATTCTTATAGTCGGACCCAGATTCAAAAAGAAATGATTCATTTTCAACAGGCTTGGGAGCAAAAATCTTTTAAAATAGCTCTTGATTGTTTAACGAAGATTTTGGGATTGGGGATTGGTTTAACTCCCACTGGCGATGATTTTATCACAGGATTACTTGCTAGTTTTTCTGCATTACAGCAACTTCCCTCGAATTTCCAACAGCTGGCTGTGCTAGCCAAGGAACGAACGAATGCGGTCAGTTATGCGGAAATCCATGAAGCAGTGAACGAACGATTTTCTCAGCTAGTTCAGCGTGTTTTTTTATCAATTGAAAGTGGAAATACAAACGAAATGGCTCAAGCGGTTTCAGCTTTAGAGGAGGTGGGCTCAACTTCAGGAAGCGACATACTTTGCGGCATTATTTTTGGTTTAAAACTATTTTGTGAGGAGAATAATCATGACAATTCAAACAGTAATTAAAGAGAACGCCTATTTTGATTCAGTTACTTTAATGACCATTTCAACACGAGCCAATGAACTGGCTGGAGTTAAAACCGCAATGATTGGGATGGGAACCGACATGAATCTTGAAGTGATTCGGAATGTTGGTTTATATACACCCGCCTTGGATCATGTTACAACGGGCGATTTATTAATTGTTTTAGATCTTGATGACCAAGCGAACTCAGAAGAAATTTTACAGCAAGTCGACGAGTTATTTACGAAGAAAAAGAAAACCGCTTCTTCTGAAGTAACCTATAAGACGTTAGATTCAGCCCTTCATGAAGAGCCTGATGCCAACTTAGTTGTAATTTCTGTCAATGGAAAATTTGCCGCACGAGAAGCGCATAAAGCTTTAGATCAGCAAAAACACGTCATGCTCTTTAGTGATAACGTGACGGTTGACGAGGAATTAGCGTTAAAACAAAAAGCACACGAAAAAGAACTGTTTGTGATGGGCCCTGATTGTGGAACAGCGATTATTAATGGCGTCGGGTTATGTTTTGCTAACGAGGTACGTTCAGGAGATATTGGAATTGTCGGCGCTTCTGGTACAGGTAGCCAAGAAGTTAGTGTCCAAATCCATAAATATGGTTATGGGATTTCACAATTAATTGGTACTGGCGGCCGTGATTTGTCTGCTGAAATTGGTGGGCTGATGATGCTTGACGGGCTGGATGCTTTAATGGCTGACGAACAAACTAAGGCAATTTTGCTTATTTCTAAACCGCCTGCTCCAGAAGTAACAGAGAAAATTTTAAAAAAATTAGCTGTTTCAACTAAACCAGTTGTTATTTATTTTATCGGCAGTGAACAAACGGAACGAAAAATAGACAACGTCACTTTTGCTACTTCTTCTCTGGATGCAGTTCAAAAAGTGATTCAATTTAGTCAAACACAGGAAGCGGAAACCAGCCTCTATCAAAATCCGACAGGCGCAACGTTAACAGCCATCCAACAGCAACAAGCCCCTTCTCAAAAATTTGTTCGTGGGTTGTTCTGTGGTGGCACTCTTTGTGATGAACTTTTATATGCTTTAACAGAAGTCTCTGATGATGTTTATAGTAATATTCATAAAATTCCTGAACGACAATTAGCAAATCCTGACCACAGCCAAGCACATACATTGATTGATTTCGGTGATGATCGTTTCACAGAAGGCCGCCCACATCCAATGATCGATCCGACTTCTCGGATTACTCGCATTCTTCAAGAAGCCAAAGATCCTGAAGTGGCAGTTTTAGCGTTAGATTTTGAATTAGGTTATGGTTCTCACGAAAATCCCGTTGGCGTGTTAGCGGAGGCGTTAAAGGAAGCCAAAGCAATAGCGAAAGCAGATGGTCGTGAGTTAGCCATTATTGGCTATGTTTTAGGGACCGAAGAAGATCCACAAGATATTCATGAACAGCGGAAAATTTTAGAAGATTTAGAGGTTCTCGTTGTCGACAGCAGTCATCAACTTTGCGAAGCCACCAAAACTTTTGTAAAAGGAGCGAACGAACATGAGCAGAAATGATCTTTTTAAACAGCCTTTAGATACGATCAATG
The DNA here is from genome assembly GCF_051711925.1 of Enterococcus sp. DIV2385. Taxonomy (NCBI): domain Bacteria; kingdom Bacillati; phylum Bacillota; class Bacilli; order Lactobacillales; family Enterococcaceae; genus Enterococcus; species Enterococcus sp. DIV2385. The sequence goes on from NZ_JBIONV010000001.1 coordinate 2,500,440, forward strand.
TAGGCATTGACTTTATTCATGAAGATATGAAAAAACAAGGGATTCCTTCACATCAAGTAAATTGGGCACCGCCAGCCAATGGTGACCCAGAGCTATTAAAATTATTGGATCAATTAAAAAATCCAACACTTTATGAAAAAATCCAACAAGCCAACGAAGAAGCGGTTACCCGCATTATTCAATCAAAACCTATTTTAGTAGGATTTGATAAAGCAATTAATGTCATGCCCGATATGACTGAAACGACCATTTTACATGCTGGGCCACCCATTACTTATGAAAATATGTGCGGACCGATGAAAGGTGCCGTTCAAGGAGCGCTTGTTTTTGAAGGATTAGCAAAAGATCTAGCTGATGCCGATCGGGTTGCTCGTTCTGGCGCGATTACGTTTTCTCCTTGTCATGAACATGATGCCGTTGGTTCTATGGCTGGCGTGACTTCTCCGAATATGTACGTTCATATTATCAAAAATGAAACGTACGGCAACACGGCTTTTACTAATTTAAGTGAACAATTGGCGAAAGTTTTACGATTTGGTGCAAATGATCAATCCGTCGTGGATCGTCTGATTTGGATGCGCGATGTTTTAGGTCCATTACTTCATGATGCCATGACTTTTTGTCCAGAAGGCATTGATTTACGCTTAATGCTTTCGCAAGCCTTGCATATGGGCGATGAGTGTCATAATCGCAATGTAGCTGGAAGTACGTTGTTAGTCCAAGCATTAACGCCTTACATGGTTCAAACTGATTTTTCTCGTGAACAATTAAAAGAAGTATTTGAATTTCTTGGCAGTTCTGACTATTTTTCTGGTCCGACTTGGATGGGTGCCGCTAAATGTGCGTTAGATGCTGGGCATAATGTGGAGAATAGTACAATTGTCACCACCATGTGTCGCAACGGGGTCGAATTTGGAATTCGTGTCAGTGGGATTGGTGGAAATCACTGGTTTACGGGGCCTGCCCAACGGGTGATTGGTCCGATGTTTGCTGGTTACACACAAGAAGATGCTGGTTTGGATATGGGCGATAGTGCTATTACAGAAACGTATGGTGTTGGCGGATTTGCCATGGCAGCTGCACCAGCAATTGTCCCATTAGTTGGCGGAACAGTGGCAGAAGCATTGAATTATTCAAAAGAAATGCTGGAAATTACTACGAAAGAAAATCCCAATGTCACGATTCCTGTTTTAGATTTTATGGGGATTCCTTCAGGCATCGATGTCTTAAAAGTCTTAGAAACAGGGATGCTGCCTGTCATTAATACTGCTATTGCTCATAAAGAACCGGGGATTGGTATGATTGGCGCTGGATTGACTAATCCGCCAGCAAATGTCTTTAACGAGGCACTAAAAGCTTTAGTAGCTAAAATAAACTAATTTCAAAAACTTAGTAAAATGTCATTTTTTTTGGAGCGATCATATGAAAAATAAATCGATCAATTACGAAGCCGTTTTAGCTCTTGTTGTAAAAATTTTTTTGGGAATGTTCCTGTATTGGATCATGAATGGCTTTCGACATGTGTCTAACTTTTTTCCTTACAATGACGTAGTTACCAAAGTGAATCAGCAGGGATTTTACAAATTTATCTATTTTGTTATGAACTTCACGGAAGGGGAATTTTACGGTGGACTTTTTACAACGCTTTTCTTACTAATCGGCGGTCTGATTGCTTGGCAACTTTATCGGAAAAATTCAAAATGGCAGGGATTTGCAATTGCTGGTGGCTCTGGTGCTTGGCCTTGGGTACTTGCTTCTCAGCTACTTTCCCTCTTTTTAACTATTTATGTTTTTGATTTTACACGCTTTTTTACAAAAGAAGTGTTGTGGTTACCAACATTTATTGTGGTGGTCGGCACGCCGCCAGCTTTAACGCTCGTTTATGGTCCTGGCTGGAAAAAATTAGGAACGATTTCTCTGTTGAGTGCGCTTTTCACCTTTCCGTTTGCCAATTGGCTGAATGCGCAATTGATGCCCCTTTTAAATGTACCTGGGACAGTTTCCAACGTTACCACAATGGCTTTTGTTGGCTGGATTGTTTCAGCCATCTGTCATCAACTTCCTTGGATGGTTCCTTCTGTTGCACCAATCGCTCAGAAGCGGCAAAAACAACCTAAAATTGAAAATACGCAAACCTTTCAATGGTCAATACGACGCACTTTTGCTGACTTCTCCGAAGCTTGGTTTTATGGAAATGAGTTAGTTGGAGGTTTGGTAATTCTAGGCGTTTTAGCAGATTGGTTTGTCAATATTAATCATATTACAAATGGTTCTGGCTTGGTTCCTGACATTTTAATGGGACAAATGATTGCTTCGGCTGTGGGTGTTTTTCTTTATCGAAAACATTTCGCTGAAGAAGGTTGGTATCCAACATTTATGCCACTGGTCAGTATTGTTCCTGGTGTGATTTTAATGATGGGTGGTGGCTTTTGGCTTTCCCTGACCATCGCCGTTTTAGCAGGAATCAGTGCGGCCCCTGTCGGTAGCTATATTGCTAAACGATTACCTCCGTTTGTTCCTGGTGCTGTCGGCTTTGTATCAGGAATGGCTGTTGTAACCATTTTATTGTCAGCCGTTTTGCATACATTTGATATTTTTGTATAGTGAATAAAAAGAAGCGAATGACGATTCGCTTCTTTTTTAATTGACCAATCCCCTTTTTATCCGTATTCTTAAGCAAAAGGAGGTTTTGCCATGTACTCCATGTTAAAACGTGTGATAACGGAAAAAGATTTGCTTCGGCAAATTCGTTTGTTGGAACAGTTGTTAAATGTTCCTCAGCTGACAGCCAAGCGTTTAGCCACGCAAATCCAGACGACAGAGCGAACCGTTTTTTCGGATTTACAGTATATTCGCAGTCAATTACCCGCCGACTGGTCCATTGAAACCGATAGCAGTGGTATTCGGTTACGTAATCAGGGGAATGCGCAAACCAATGAGCTTTGGTCATTATTTTTACCTCAATCCATTAGTATTCAACTATTAAAAGAGCTACTATTTACGAAAGAGTTAGTAACAACTTCTTTTTTGAGCACTAGTGGTGTTTCTTATGAAACTTTGAAGCGACATATCAAAAAAATGAATCAGGCCTTACGTGATTTTCATTTAACGATTCAACTAACAACGACGACCATTCAGCTAATCGGGGCAGAAAGCAATATTCGGATTTTTTATCATCGTTTGTTGGTGCCTTTTACTCATAATAATTATTTTTTTGACGATTATTCTATTCATGAGGAGCATTATTTTCAATTTTTGAAACAAGTTTACAGTAGTGAGTTGACGGTGGAAACGGAAGAAATTTTTGGTGCTTGTTGGTTTTTCATTAACACGATTCGCAACAAAGCCAATTGCCGAGTGAGTCAATTTTCTTTTGACTCAAAAGATGTCTTGTTTCAACTTTATCAACCGTCCTTAGCAAAACTTTATGCTTCTGAAGGCATCTATTTGCAAGGAGAAGAAAGTTTTTTTGCCTTCTTTTGTTTCTTAGAAAGCTGGAATTACGATAATGTCTATGGCGAAACGTTGGCTTCTGCGCTCCACACTCATTACAGTCAGCTGCGAAAGTCGTTACAGCAGTTTGTCACTAATTTGTCCACTGAAGAAGCCCGGCCTGATTTAATCCAAACAAATTTATTGGATAATCTGTTATTGTTATTCATTAAATATACCGAGTCCCCAACACTTTCTGAGCAATTTCAATTGGAATATCAAGAATTAATGACCGAACAAGCCGCAGAGGACCTTGCGTTATCAAAGAGCAACCAAGAACTTTTGGAGATTTTATCTCGCTACACCACGATTGAAGAACCAACTTATTTTCTTAGTTTGGCTTCTTTGTTAGAAAAACAAGCCATTTATTCCATTCAGGCGCAAACGATGACTGCCTATTTCCTCTTTCAAGGGGAACCTGCTTGGAAAGCTTTTTTACAACAAGAATTAGCTGCTTATTTAGGTACTCGTGTGAAATTACAAGCTATTGAATATGTGGAACTAAGCCAGTTGACGTTAAATGAAGCCGACATAATTATTTCCAATTTCCCCTTGGATCATCTTGATCTTCCTGTCTTTTATCTCTCTTTAATTCCAACAAAAAATGAACTCCGCCGACTAGCAGAGCTCACTCTTCATTCTTATTTTTAAAGGAACTAGCGAGGACATTCGCTAGTTTTTTGGCTTTCTTTCGTCATGAATCGTTTGGTTATATATTTTTCCCCTTCAACAAGGAAAAACAGACTCACAACATGGACGAAAATCATTGCTAATTGAAGGCCATTTAAAGAAGTTGTGCCAATTAATTGCTGCGCTACTGGCCAGTAAACTACTAGCGCTTGTAGTAAAAAGAGGATTCCTAATGAAGCAAACAACACTTTATTTTGGAAAAATCCTGTGCTTAACGACGGATCAACCAACTTACGACAGTTGATCATATACGCTGCTTGCGCTAAGACGATACTTTGTAAGAGGAACGTTTGCTGTAAGGCTTGGCCCTCAAATTGTAACGCCATGAGGTAACCTGGTACCATAATGAGTACCGACACATAGATGATTCTAAAAATACTGTACTTTGTTAAAATGCCTTCGTTGACATCTCTTGGTGGTCGTTTCATGGTATCAGCACTCGCTTTTTCAAAACCTAATGCATAAGACAAAGTAATCGTAGTTACCATGTTTACCCATAATATCTGGACAGGTGTCAACGGGAGAGGATGATTCATTAAAAGCGCCCAGACAACAATTAAGCCTTGTGCTAAAGAGGTTGGCAAGAAGAAGGTAATCGTCTTTTTCAAGTTATCAAAAATGCGGCGTCCTTCTTTCACAGCTTTAGCAATCGTATGGAAATTATCATCTGCCAAAACCATATCTGCGGCTTGTTTGGTTACTTCACTTCCTTTAATTCCCATGGCAATTCCGACATCAGCTTTCTTTAGTGCTGGCGCATCGTTCACGCCATCACCGGTCATCCCGACAATTTCACCATTGTTTTGTAACGCCGTGACAATTCGTAATTTATGTTCTGGCGTTGTTCGTGCAAATACATCGACTTTTTGAACGTGCTGGGCTAATTCTTCATCTGACATAGCATCAATTTCTAATCCTTCAAGAACTTTTTTCGTATGCTTTAAACCAACTTGCTCGCCAATGGCTTGCGCTGTATCTTTATGGTCTCCGGTAATCATTTTGACGGAAATACCTGCTTCTTGAGATTCTTTGACGGCTTGAATGGCACTTTCTTTTGGCGGATCGATGATGCCTGCCAGTCCAGCAAACGTCAATCCTGACAATGTTTCATGTGTCAGTTCCTGTTGTGACGTAACTGTCTTATAAGCGAAACCTAATACCCGTTGTCCTTTTTGCGCTAATTGCGCAGCTTGTGCTTGCCAAGCACCTTTTTGATTATCAGATAACATAGAAAGTTGTAACAATACTTCTGGCGCACCTTTGACATAAATAATTGAACCTTCTGCTTGCGGATGGCGAGTGGCCATGTATTTATAACTTGAACTAAACGGAATTTTCTTTTCTACAGGGCGTAAAGACAGTTGATCCTGATCAACATATTGTAGTAAAGCTAACTCGGTAGGATTCCCTTGTAAGTCGGCGATTTTTTGTTGGTCTTGTAATTTCAATTCTTGACAGTTGGCCATAATCTCTTTGACAATGGTCATTTCTTCAGTCACTACATCCATTACCGTCATTTCATTTTTAGTTAGCGTTCCTGTTTTGTCTGAACAGATAACTGTCATTGAACCTAATGTTTCAACGGAAGGCATGCCTTTAATAATCGCATTTTCTCTAGCCATCTCATGAACACCCATCGATAAAATCATCGTTAACACAGCAGGTAAGCCTTCTGGAATCATTGCTACAATTAATGCAATCATCGCAGAAAATAAGAGGCTCCATTCCATGCCATGACGAAAAGTGGTAAAGAAAATCAGAAACACGATCAAGACCATAATCCCTTGGAAAATTTGCTTGTTTAATTGGTGCATTTTCCGCACGAGCGGCGTTGTTTTTTGATCTACTGACTGCAACGCGTGATTAATTTTTCCAACTTCAGTGGAATCTCCTGTTTCTACTACAACGCCTAAGGCTGAGCCCGCTTGGACAAGAGTTCCTGAAAAAGCCAAATTCTTTTGATCGCCTGTTGGCAATTCTTCATTCAAGGAACCGGTAATTTTCTCCACGGCTTCTGATTCGCCTGTCAAAATTGATTCTTCAATCATCAGATTATGAACATCAAATAAGCGCAAATCTGCTGGGACTACATCGCCAGCTTGTAACGTGACTACATCTCCCAGAACCAATGTTTCAGAAGAAACGGTTGTTTTTTGTCCATCAATTAGAACGACTGCCTCTTGGCCCATCATCTGTTTCAGGCCGTCTAATGATTCTTCTGCTTTACGCTCTTGCCAATAACCGACAAAGCCATTGACAAGTACCACTAGAAAAATGATACTTCCTTCGACCACTTCGCCTGTGGCAAATTTTAGAATTGCGGCAGCGAGTAAGACCACCATTAGTAAATCTGTAAAATGTTTGGCTAGCTTTTGCCACGTTTTCAGTTGTTGTTTTTCTTCAATTTTATTTGGACCATTCGTTTGTAAACGTTGCTGACGTTCTTCGCTAGAAAGACCCGTTTGCTTCGTCTTAGTCTGCTCGATTACTTTTGTTGAGGAAAGTTGATACCATTTCATTTCGTGTACCTCCTGTTTACTTGATACCTTTATTATAGAGAGGATTTTCTTCACAAAATGGTCGATAATTTCAGTGGCCCCTGAAAAAAATGGGGCCGAGATTATTAAAGAAAGGAACAACCCGCATTTTAGCGGGTTGTTCCTTTCTTTTAAATATTTTCTTGTTCGACCACCAATTGACTTTTGCCAATTAACGCTTTAACATCAATACTTTCACCATTTTTACGTCGGTCTGCTAACTCAACTGAGGTGGTAAACAACAAGTCACTAGAAGAGTTCAACGCTGTTTCAATGGAATCTTGGACTACGCCGACGATAAAGCCAACGCCGACGACTTGCATGGCAATATCATTGGAAATGCCAAACAAACTACATGCAAGCGGAATTAACAACAAGGAGCCACCAGCAATTCCTGAAGCCCCACAAGCAGAAACAGCGGCGATGATGCTCAACAATAATGCTAAATAGATTGGTACGGACATGCCTAATGTGTGGACTGCCGCCAATGTCATAATAGTAATCGTAATGGCTGCGCCGCCCATATTAATCGTTGCGCCTAGTGGAATAGAGACCGCATAAGATTCTTCATTTAAATCCATTGCTTTCGCCAATTCCATATTAATGGGAATATTGGCCGCAGAACTGCGTGTAAAGAATGCGGGAATCGCACTTTCCTTTAATACAAAAAAGACTAACGGATACGGATTTTGCCGAATATTCCAAAAAACAATCGCTGGATAAACGACTAAAGCAACCACGGCCATCGTACCAATTAACAATAATAGTAACTGACCATACTTGGCTAACCCTACAATGCCTGTTGTTGCCACCGAATGAAACACCAAACCTAGAATTCCAATTGGCGCAATGCCGATAATCATTTGAACGACCGTGGTAATCCCTGTTGAAAGATTGGCAATCACATCCTTGGTAGCGACCGAACTTTGACGTAACCCAATACCGATTAATGAGGACCAAAATAAAACAGATAAATAATTGCCTTCAATCATCGCTTGAATCGGATTTTGGACAACGCTTGTTAACACATTGCTTAAAACATCACTAAGTTGCGTTGGGGCTGCTTGCGCTTCCTGCGCCGCCTCCAAGACAATCTTAACGGGAAACAGATAGCTTGCCGTCACGGCAACAACAGCTGCCAAAAATGTCGCTAACAGATACACAACTAAAATTGATCCAACATATGTTTTCGCCCCAGCCTTTTGTTGGGCTAGCGACGCAATAATTAAGACAAAAACTAAAATCGGCGCAATTGCTTTTAAGGCGCCCACAAACAATTCACCAAGAACGCTGATGAAGGTCCATTCTGGCACCAAGAAACCCAAGGTGGTTCCAATCACAATCCCTATCATGATTTTTTGAATTAACGATAATTTCCGAATCGCTTTGACCATTCACTTCACGCTCCTTTAAAATAAAATACAGTTTGGGACATACTACCATAATTATTAAGATAAAAAAAGAGTGTTTCTCAAAAAACTTTCATTTTTCGAGAAACACTTGGTCAACTCATCAATTTCGTCTATTTTTCTGAAGACTTTTCCGCTGAATGTTCTTTGTTTTTATGGTGATGGTGGTGATGACTTTGTTTAGAATACAAGTAGGATTTTGCTACGACCGAAATAAACATAGCCATAATCCCCAAGCCTACTGTAGCATAAACCATGGTGAAAATTTTTCCCAAGTCAGTAACTGGATGCACATCTCCATAACCAATCGTGGTTAACGTCATGAAACTTAAATATAACGAATCTAATGGCGACAATTTTTCCACTGTTGAATAAAAAATAGTCCCACTCAACAACGTGGTTGCCAGTAAAAAGAACAAGGCACGAGTGTCTTCTTTTTTTAAGATACCTAAAAAAGATGAAAATAATTTTTTGACAGAAATAAGTAAAGATAGCAAAAAAATGACCTCTTTCTATTGTTAATCTCTTCTTAACGTTAGCACTTTTTAGATAAAGTTCAACTTTTTAATTGGTGTGGTTAAAGAAAATTTATTTTTTTGTTATTTATAATACACTTCATCTAAAAACAACCCTTGTGCAGGAGCCGTTTCACCTGCGCCTTCTCGGACTTTTGTTGCGAATAATTCGTCAATTATCGCTAATTCTTTGGTGCCTGCACCAATTTCTAAAAGTGTCCCAACGAGGATGCGGACCATTTTATGCAAGAAACCATTACCCACAAAAGTGAACTGTAACATTTCGCCGTTTCTTTCAATCGTAATCTTTTCAATCGTTCGAGTAGTCGATTTTTTGGTTTTTTTCAATGCTGAAAAACCAATAAAATCATGGGTCCCTATTAATTTTTGGCAAGCTTGTTCCATTTTTTCTTGATCCAACGCTTTGGGAAAGTGAAAACTATGATACCGTTCAAAGGCATTAGGAATTGGGCTATTCCAAACATAGTAGCTGTATTGTTTGCCTGTGGCGTTATAACGTGCATGAAAACGTTCAGGCATTTCTGTAACTTCTTTAACAACAATATCGCCAGGTAAATATCGATTTAAAAAGGATAACATTTCGGTTGTTGTTAGTGAACTAGTCGTTTTAAAATTCGCTACTTGACCACGTGCATGTGTGCCGGCATCCGTTCTGCCTGAGCCAATAATTTCAATCGGTTCACCCGTCATTTGTTTTAAAATACTTTCAATTTTCCCTTGAATCGTTTTCTCTGAATTGCCTAGTCGTTGCCAACCTGAGTATCTTTTACCATCATATTCAATGGTTAATTTTATGTTGCGCATGGGCGAAGCTCCTTCGTATTCTTTTTCTCTCTTATCATAGCAGAAATAAGTGGATTTTTCTTTTTTTCCAAGAGAGCCTGGGACAAAAATCACTTTGGATTTTTGTTCCAGGCTTAAAAATTGATAAACGGCGGGAACAAAAGCAACTCCTTCGGAAATAAGCCGAAATTCTCCAAAAATTAAAGAACAATTTTCGAAAATTCCTTCTTATTTCTCGGAGTTAAACACTTCTGTCCCGACCTCTTAGTTTAATCCTGCAATTTTCAATTCTTCAACATTTGCTGCTTTAGCATTTTCAGTCACTACGGCTTTAAATGTCACTTGGTCGCCCTCTTTTAAGAATAGCGCCAGCGGACTGTTATTAGTCGTTACGCTAAAAATGGTTTTTTCATCTTCTAGTAAAAATGAAACTACCGTTTGCGCTTCCCCAGCTACTACTGAGACACGAGCTACTTTACCTTGCATCGTTTTCAAGTTGGCTTTGTCTGTATTTTCATTGTTACTTCCTTTGGTTACTAACTCAATTCGATAAGCGTCTAGTGCGCCTTGTGCCGTGTCTGCATCAATCACAATATCATTATCTACGGCGTTTATATAGACATATTTTTTGAAAATCCCTTTACTGTCCATTAACGAAACAATCCACGTTGGCACGCCATCAATGTTATAAAGGACTGGCATACTAGCTTTCCATTTCTTTTCTGGATAAATTTTTGAAGCGATAGAAATGGCGCCATCACTATCCATAATGCCGACTTTAGTATCACGATAATACGTAACTTGACCTGTTCGGGCATTGATTAAGGAGTAACCTAAAGCGGAATCTTGGTCTTTTTCACTACTTGTAAAGTCCGTAAAATAAAGCAACTGGTTCCCTTCCTTGTTCATCATCGGCGTAATTTGTCCTGATGCATAAATACCATTTTCAGTTGGAATTTTGACATCTTTTTTGGCACCAAACATTGTCTGGTTCCACCAGCCTTGACTGTAACGACCAAAGAATTCATTTAAGCTATTCGCCGCTGAGCTAGTAATCGGCGCATCAACGAAACTTGGGGCTTTTTGACTGTCATAAACGTTAACTTCTCCTGTTGTAGCATTTAATACTGCTGTTTTAAATTCATTATAGTGCATGCGACCAGAAACCCCATACTCTTTGTAAAGCGTTTGAATATAGTAAGGATTCCCTTGGTCGTCCAGCTCTAAATTGATTGTGCCAGTTGCTGCATAACCTGGATAAGCGGAATAAATTTTTCGTGCGGCATCTTTGCCAAAGTAAGCTGAAGGAGTATAAACAATTGGTTTTTCTACAAATTCTGGCTGTGCGTTGATATCTGTTGCACTAATGATGAAATAGCCAGGTACTTCCCCCAGTTTTAGCCATTTAAAGAAGCCATTAAATTCGACTGTTGCTACATAAACATACTCGCCATTGACGACTTGTGCCGTTATACCATCCAAAGTAAACATATTGGAATTGGGAATGACAGAAAATTTCTGTAACATTTTTCGTTTCGCCGTTTGTGGTGCAATCGCAATGGGTGTTTCTTTCGCCGAAGTTAAAACTTCAGCTTTTTCTTCCGTTTTTAAAGGAATTGTTTGATAAATTTCATCAATGGAAGAAATTCTGGTAATACTACTGACAATGGTCAACAAAATCATTGCCAAAACGGCAACACCCAAAATTTTGCCAGACCAGTCTTTGTTAGCCGTTTTGTTGGTATTCTTGCCTACTTCTTTGCGGCCCTTTTGGATACCAGGAACTTCGACTTTACTAGCTAAGCGTGTACTTAATAACACCCCACTAGCAATCACTGCGCCAATCAAATTAATCCACAACACAGTTGAAAGATTTTTACTTGGCAAAGTCACAAATAAAAAGATACCTAACAAGAGCAGTTCCATCACCATTAATAGAATAGTCCCTTTACTCTTTTTCCCTTTATTCGCTACAATGTTGGCGCCATTCGCAACTAAGATCCCGATACCAAAAAATAACGTTAACCCAATAAAATTAAAAAACATTCACTTGCCCTCCTCATAGATAAGTAAAAAAAGTGCTCCCACGCATTGTAGAAGCACTTCCTGTGATCCATTCTATTATAACGTTTTCTATTTTTACTGACAATATCGTTGAAGCAAAATCAGTCGGAAGGCTTAGAGTTCTGAAGAACATTTATTTCTCTGGCTGAATATAAGGAACGATAGGTGCGGTCACGCCAATTGAAGCACCACGAACAAAAGGTTCATTTTGTAAGGCTTTGAAATTTTTGGTTTGTCCGGTGAGCATGACTCCCCAAATAGGTAATTTTTCGACTTTTTTATTTTTATTTTGTTGGATAAACTTTTGGCCTTCTTGGTTGTCAGCAAACAACGGGGATTTTTCTAAGGTTTCAAAAAAGTGTTGCTTGTTATTTTCAGGATCAAATATTTCGTTGTGATCGTCCATGCTTAATTGAAAACCATAAGGCAGCGTACCAGAAGGACCTTCTGCTTCATTAACCGTTTCGGAGTAAACATAGAGCCAAACTAAGTTGACATTGCTCGGTAACATTTTGCGGACTTCTTCATATGGATAAGGTTTATCAAAAGAAATCGCCACTTCCGCTACTTGGTTTTCCATTTTATCTAATTCACTTAATTCGTTTTTGATACCACCATAGTAATTGGTAATCGCTGGGTTATAAAAAGATGCTACTTTCTGCTTGGTTTGTCGGTTGTATTCATAAAAATTCTTAGAAGAATAATAGCTACCAGGATAGACTTCATTCCAGTCAATCGAATTTCTGAAAAAGCTATATCTGCTACGTAAATTACTCCACTCCACCGTGTAACCATCAATATTTTTTGAACGATTAGTTACAACTTCGCCCCCAAAAGGCGAACTATTAGCAATTACTTGGGAATCTAATTGAGTGTTTGGTGAAGCAATCATTTCTTGATCATTAATTACTTCTAGTAGGGTATGATAGTTTTTCGTCGAAAGTTTATCCATTCCCACAAAAAAACCGACAAACAATACAGCAAAACTAACAACGGTTATGGCACCAATCACGATAAATTGTTTTCTTTTCGCTTTACGAATACTTTTTTTTAAATCCACTTCTATTCCTCCAGTTCTTTTTTTAATTTTTGACGTGTGCGATACAATTTTTTGCGAACATTTTCAACAGATAATTCTAAAATCAACGCAATCTCGGCATACGATAATTGATAATAATATTTCAAAAGTACTAGTTCTTGTTCCTCATCTTTTAAGGAATCGATCAATAATAATAACTCTTGCCCTTCCATTTTTTCTATTGATTGTACAGGATGGCTGTTTGCCACAAAAGTGCGTTCTCGTTTCTTTTTTCGATACATCGTAATGTAGTAATTAAATGTTACTCGGAAAAACCACGGGCGTAGATTTTCTGATGTAATTTCAGGTAATATTGAAAAAATCGTTGTATACGTTTGCGACACTGCATCTTGTGCATCTTCAAGACTTGCTCCTCGGCGAATCAAGACTTGGATGACTTCTTGCCCCAAAGAAAATAGTACTTCGTCAAAATTTGCCTCCTTTTTCATCTGATTTCTCCTTTCACTTATACAACGTTTCAACTAGGGAAAAAGTGGACAGTTCTTCGTTCATTATTTTTATGTATTTTTCTCTCAATAAAAAATGCTCCTGCTTAAGCAGAAGCATTTTTGTTTTTACTTATTTATCATTTTCCAATGACTAATCTTCGTGTATAAACGGCTTGCCCAGAATGCATCACTGCATCATCAATCACTGAAACTAAACGCACTTGTCTAGTCACCGGCGGGGTCCAATTTTTATCAATTACGTCTGACAATTGTTCTTCTTTGATTTGGTCTAAATAGCTTTTGGTAAGTGCCACACTAGCAGCCAAATAGTCACTAAGCAATTGCTTTTCTGCCACCACGACTTTCGCCGCTTCTTCTGGTGTGTGATGCCAGTCTTCTGTCTCATCTGGCAAATCCAAGGCAAATTTTTCTGTCCAGTGTTGGCTAAGCCATAACGGCTCACTATGATTAAGTGCGGAAATTTGTAGGTCTAATTCTCTGGCTGTGTGCCACATCAGCCAAGTAACAGACTTGATTAATGGTGCGGGCATCGTGTTTGCTTCGGCAACGGTCATTTGCGCAAGTGTTTCTTCAAAACGTTCATGTGCTCGGTCAAGGGTTTCACTAGAAAGTTGAGTGACTTTCATAAAAATACCTCCTTTGTGTTGGTGCCTGTTCTTTCGTTTCTATTTTCTATTATACTGCAAAAGAATCCGTTGTAGTTCTTTTTTGGCTGCGGTATCTGCGGAAAGGGTAAAGATCACTTTCTTTCTTCAAAAATAACACCCCCCTAAGTAAAAAAGAATTGACAATTCTCGTAGTTTCCCTTAGTATGTGGAAAAGTACCTTTAAGATAGTCCGAGAGGCTAACAAGGCAAAGTTCTGTAAAATTCTGTATTTTTGTATAGTGAATGATACGAGATGTCTTGCCCTTTTTTTGTGTGCAAGGCTTTTTTTGCGCGGTGCTTAATCAATTTATTTGGGAGGCAACAAAGTGGAAAAGAAAAAACGTGAAGTGAAAGGTATCTCATTTACCAAAAAAATGGTGATTTCATTGGTGGGAGGATTAATCGTTGGGCTCGGCTTTTTATTTTTAAGAGAGCACCTTATTCGCAGCAATCAAGGCGCTGTGTGGCAGACAATCAATCAGATTCTTTTCCAAGATATTTCAGATCCTGAAAAAGGACAATCTGCGATTGGGCTTTTCTATATTATTGGTCAACTATTTATCAACGGCCTACAATTAGTGATTGTGCCGATGGTCTTTACTTCAATTACTTTGGCCATTTGTCATATTACCGATACGCAAAAATTAGGACGAATTTCCTATAAAACGATTTTTGGCTTTTTATCGATGTCACTGATTGCTCTATTAACGGCTGGAATTGTGGGCTATAGCGTATATTTAACTGGCGCTTTTAATGTGTCGTTATCTGAAACGCTAGCTCCTGTCGAAGTAAGTACGAGTGGCAATCCATTAATGGTGATTGTCAATGCTGTCACGAAAAATATCGGTTCTGCATTTAGCGACAATGGTGCGATTTTAGCCGTTGTTGTGTTGGCAGTGATTACTGGTTTATGTATTAATGCATTAGGGGATAAAATTCGTGTTTTCAAAAAATTAATTGAAGAAGTCAATGCGATGGTCACGTTATTTTTAACCTTTGTAATTACTAAATTTGCTCCTATCGCCGTCTTTATGTTGTTAGTTCGGACGTTTGCTTCCTACGGGATTGATTATTTAAAACCAGCGTTAGTCTACGTCGTAACAACGACAGCGACGCTCTTAGCCTTTTTGATGATCGGTTACCCATTATTTATCTTATTTGCGACAAAATTAAATCCTGTTCCTTTTATTAAAAAGATTATGAAAGTTGTGGTCTTTGGATTTTCTACTTCTTCTTCGGCAGCCACTTTACCGTTAAATACAAAAACAACGGTTGAAGAGTTAGGTGTCGACAGCGATGTTGCCGCCTTTGTCTTGCCGTTAGGAATGACTATTAATATGAACGGCACAGCGATTATGCAAGTAATTGCGGCTATTTTTGTGGCGGGCGTAGCTGGTTATGAAGTGACACCAGCTAATATTGCCTTGATTGCCATTTTAGCTTTAATGTCATCCATTGGTACACCGGCGGCACCTGGCGCTGGCGGGATTATCCTTTTCACTATTTTAACTGGTTTAAACTATAACAATGAGATTGCGATTGCGACGTATTCATTGATTTTAGCCATTAATCGTCCAATCGAAATGCTCGTTACTAGCCTAAACGTGGTTGGTGATAGCGCCACTGCGATTTATGTCGCACATTCGGAAGATTTGTTGGATGAAGCCACTTATCTGACTGATGTCGCTGACTTGCAAAATGCGGAAGCGGAGTAATTAATGAAAAAGCAGACTTCTTGTATGGAAGTCTGCTTTTTTGTCGAACGCTTTGCTTTATTTATGATACGGTTCCCCTTTCATAATCCGAAAACCACGATAAATTTGTTCCACTAATACCAAACGCATTAACTGATGTGGATAAGTCAAGCGGCCAAAAGAAATTGGTTGGTTACTTCGCTGAAGGACTGAATCACTGAGACCTAAGGAGCCACCAATGACAAACGTTAGGTTACTTTTGCCACTAATCCCTAATTGTTCAATTTCTTTTGAAAATTCTTCACTAGATAATTGTTTGCCATTAATGGCTAAAACAAAGACGTATTCGTTGTCATTAATTTTCCCCAAAATACGTTGGCCTTCTTTTTCTTTGACCTGAAGCATTTCAGCGTCACTGAGTTTTTCTGGGGCTTTTTCATCTGGTACTTCAATGATTTCCATCTTGGCATAGCTATTTAAACGTTTCAGATATTCATTAATGCCTTGAATCAGGTATTTTTCTTTCAGTTTTCCGACTGTTATTAGTTTAATTTTCACCTATTCCACTACTTTCTCGTTTTCTCTTCGTTCTTATTTTAGCACGAAGTTTGGCTACTTTCCACAACGTTTCCACATACTTATACACATATACACAGAGTTATCCACAGAACAAACTAAGAAATTACTTTATTTAACAGCTTTTTCAATACAAACACATATTCGCCACTGATTTGTCCACATTATCCACATTCTGTGGATAAATTTTCTAAAAACTGTACACAGAGTTATTCCCGATTTGTTCACATTTTTCTGTGTATAACTTTTTCATTCGTATTTTTTCTGTAATTTTTCCCTAAGTTGTTCATAAAAAATTCAAAGCTATTCGATAGACTAAAGGAGTAGGAAACAGATATACTTAATATAGAAAATTCAGATGCACTTATTGGGAGGTTATTTTATGCAACGAAAAGATGTTACACCTAATTCAGATAAAAAAAGTTTATTGCAAAAATTTGGGATTGGTTTAGCTGGCGGCTTACTTGGTGGCGCCCTTATTCTAGGAGGCGCTTATTCTGGGATTATTCCCACACCCAACGGCGGAAATAATGTGGCGACGACGACGTCCACTAATCACGGCGACACAAAAGTCAGCAATGTGAGTTACAATGTGTCTAGCGATGTCACAAAAGCCGTGAAAAAAGTTCAAAATTCTGTGGTTTCTGTCATTAATATGCAAAGTGCTAGCAACAATTCTTCGGCAGATGATCCTTTTGGGGGATTGTTCGGTGGGAATGAAGGTACTCAAGACTCTTCCGGCAACAATGGTAACGATTTAGAAGCAGCCAGTGAAGGTAGTGGGGTTATTTATAAGAAAGATGGTAAAACGGCTTATGTCGTGACAAATAACCACGTCGTGGATAAAGCACAAGGATTGGAAGTTGTTTTATCTGATGGTACCAAAGTGAAAGGCGAATTAGTCGGAACCGATGCTTATACGGATTTAGCCGTGATTAAAATTTCTTCCGACAAAGTTGATCAAGTCGCTGAGTTTGGGAATTCTAGTAAAATCACAGTCGGTGAGCCTGCTATTGCAATTGGTTCCCCTCTAGGTTCTGATTATGCTAACTCTGTCACACAAGGAATCATCTCTTCTGTGAATAGAAATATTACCAATAAAAACGAATCCGGTGAAACCATCAATATTAATGCCATTCAAACCGATGCTGCCATCAATCCAGGAAACTCCGGTGGTCCACTAATCAATATTGAAGGGCAAGTCATTGGCATTAACTCAGTAAAAATTGTGCAATCAACTAGTCAAGTGAGCGTTGAAGGGATGGGCTTTGCCATTCCAAGTAATGACGTAGTCAACATTATCAACCAATTAGAAAAAGATGGTAAAGTGACACGGCCAGCTCTTGGGATTACGATGTCTGATTTAACAGGTATCTCTTCACAACAACAAGAACAAATTTTAAAAATTCCAGCTTCTGTAAAAACTGGCGTAGTGGTTCGTGGCGTTGAAGCAGCGACCCCTGCTGAAAAGGCTGGATTGGAAAAATACGATGTTATCACGAAAGTTGACGGCCAAGACGTAAGCTCTACTACAGATTTACAAAGCGCGCTTTACAAGAAAAAAGTTGGCGACAAAATGGAAGTGACTTATTATCGTGGTTCTAAAGAAATGAAAGCAACCATCGATTTAACCATTGATAAATCAGCTTTAACACAACAAAATAATCGCAGCAATCAATAAAAGAAAGAAACGACCTGTTGTCTGAACAACAGGTCGTTTCTTTCTTTTATTCTCCTACCGCAAATGCAGAACCAACTTCTGCATCAAAAGGCAATTCTAAGATTCCTTTTTTAGCAGGTGCATTTGGTAAACGTAATTCTTTTGCTGAACAAATCATTCCAAAACTTTCTTCACCACGTAAAACCCCTGGCCAAATCATTAAACCATCAGGCATCATTGCGCCTGGTTTGGCCACAACTACTTTTTGTCCTGCTTTGATGTTCGGTGCGCCACAAACAATTTGTAAGATTTCGCCGTTGTCTACTTCTGTTTGTGTGATAGATAAATGATCTGAATCTGGGTGTTTTTTACATGATTTGACAAAGCCGACCACAATTTTAGGGGTGTCGTCTTTTTCAAGGGTTTCTGAAAATCCCGCATCTTTAATCGCTGTATTGACTTTTTCAATTTGTTCGTCTGTTAAAGTCACTTGGCCGGTGCCATTAATGTCACCTAGAAGCGCTGAAGCATTGAAAATATTCCAAGCTACCACTGTTTCTGGCGCCTCAACTAAACTTACACGTGCCACATCGCCGACACGTTTTACTTGGTTTTCCGCACCTTGATCGTCCGCAACGATGACAAGTAAGACATCGCCAACGTATTCTTTGTTATATGCAAAAATCATTTCTGTTCCTCCTCTGTCGTTTTCCTGTCTTATCTTATCAAAAATTGACCCCTTGTGCATACTTTTTTGTCGAAAAACTAAAAGACTTGGAAAATATGTCGCTACGACTTATTCTCCAAGTCCTCAATTTTGAGTGACAAGCCGCTGATCCTTTGAAAAAACAAAAGAAACGTTAGGTCAACTCTCTATTCAATCAATAACTTTTTTTGCTTATTTTTCTTCAGAGTGAACAATTAAGACATCGCAAGGGGCTTGACGAATAATGTAGCTACTGACGCTTCCCATGACTACACGTTCGACTGCGTTTAATCCTGATTGTCCCACCATAATTAAATCAACATTGTATTTTTCAGGTAATTCATGACTCATGACTTCTTTGGGTGAACCAAACATGGTAACTGTTTCAACATTATGAAAATCAACGCTTTCAGCATACTTTTTACAATCGGCCATTAATTCTTCCGCAGCGGCTGTTTCTTGATCAATTAATTGATCATTTAACGTCGAATACCCCATCATTGTATACACTTGATTTTCTAAAATATTTGCAACAATGACTCGGCTTCCGTTTCGACGAGCAACCTCAATTGCACGTTCATAAGCTAAATTGGCTTGATCACTACCGTCTACGCCGACAAGAATATTTTTATACATTTGTTCTTCCATTTTCGTCACCTTCCCGATGGAGGCTGATCTAAAAGGCTTCTTTGACTAAGAAACTAGAGTCAAAAATGAATTTAGGACCCTTACGCAGAACGCCCTTTGTCCAGCTGATTCTCTCTTAATTTAATGGTTCCTCTGGTTCATGAAAATTAGCCTAAGCTAGTTAAAAATGCACTGATTTTTTCTTTTGTTTTTCGGTCTTTATTTACTAAGCGTCCTAACTCTTGACCGTTTTCAATTACGACAAAACTCGGAATACCAAAAATATTCCACTCGGCAGCCACGTCAATAAACCGATCACGGTCGACTTCGATAAATTGAAACGCTGGAAATGCTTCTTCAATTTCAGGCATGACTGGTTTAATGAAACGACAGTCTCCGCACCAATCAGCAGTAAAGAAGAAAACATTTTTACCTTTTTCAACATAAGTTGCTAGTTCTTCTAATGAATTGGGATAAATCATTTAAACATCCTCTACTTTCCGTAAACAATTGTATTAACTGTTGATTTATCCAAGCCACGTAATGCTTGTAACAACATTTCCCGCGCTGCTTCATAATCCGCAATACTAAACATTGTTTGATGCGTATGGATGTAACGACCACAAACGCCGATGACTGTACTTGGTACACCGTTATTAGTTGTGTGCGCTGCCCCAGCATCCGTTCCGCCTTTAGAAACAAAATATTGATACGGAATATTGTGTGTCGCTGCTGTATCCAATAAATATTCACGTAAGCGAGGCAATGTGATCAAACCTGGGTCGAAAATCCGTAATAACGTTCCTTCACCTAAATGACCATATGTCCCTTTTTTCGTGTGAATATCATCTGCCGCTGAACAATCCACCGCAAAGAAGATATCTGGATTAAATTTATGAACAGATGGTTTAGAACCACGTAAACCAACTTCTTCTTGTACGTTTGCTCCAGCAATTAATGTGTGGCCTAATTCTTCATTTTGTAACGTTTCCAATGCATCTAATACCAACGTACAACCATAGCGGTTATCCCATGATTTACTGATAATATTTTTGCCATTGGCTGTTTTAATCGTTTCTGTTTGTGGAACAATGGAATCCCCTGGACGAACACCAAAGCTTTCAGCTTCTTCTTTTGAAGAGAAGCCTGCATCAAATAACACATCAGAGACTTCTAATTGTTTTTGACCACTCGTACCACGCAACAAGTGTGGCGGAATAGATGAAGAAATACATGGATAGTTCCCTTTACTTGTTTTTAACGTAAAACGTTGTGCTGAAACAACATAGGGATTCCAGCCACCTAAAGGAACTACTTGGAATAAACCATTATCGTTAATTTGAGTTAACATGAAGCCAACTTCGTCCATGTGGGCTGCTACCATTACGCGTGGCGCTGCTTCCACTTTTGAACGTTTAATCCCAAAAATACCACCTAAACCATCATATTGAACATCGTCCACTAACGGGGTGATATGTTCTTTCATGTACGCGCGAATGTCGTCTTCAAATCCGCTGGTTCCTTGTAATTCAGTTAATTCCTTGATTCGTTGAAATGTTTTTTCTTCCATAGATGTATGTCCTATTGCTTTTGATTTGTTGGAAATTACGCCAACCAAGCGTCACTTTTTCTCTAAAAAGTCACTTTATCCTGTCGATAAAAATAGGTACTCCTTTCATATGATTTCACTCTTATTATAACGCAAATACTAGAAAATGCACATCGCTTTCTCTTTTTAAACGTGACAATGAGAATGCTCTAAAAGAATGATTGAAAAACTTTTTTTATTTCTCAGCGGCCCCTTCTCTATGGTAAAATAAGAGTGATACTGACAAAAGTAATAGTAAGCAGAAACCGACCAAGGGAGGTCATACAAATGAACGAAGAAAATGAGTTGACATACTTTAAAGGCGGCTTAGCGCTAGGCGTTGGTCTTGGTTTAGTAGGCGGCATTGCCTCAACCTTGTTCTACCATAAGAAAAAAACAATCTCCGCTGATCTCGTCTTAGAAAATGTAAAAGCTGCTTTTTTAAAAGAAGGACCGATTGAAGGTTCGTGGATTGAGTTTGAGAAAAAGCCCTTGCGGAAATTCGCCATCCACTCCAAAACGTATACTGGAGGAATTTGCCGCATTGAAGACGACGGCATTGTTCAATACGAATTCACTGCAGATGCCTACACAGGAACTATCATTGACATTCAACGATTAAAAGATTAAAAAGATTGTTACAAAAGCACTTATTTGCTTTTGTAACAATCTTTTTTTCTTCTCATTTGTTTTTTGTAAAAGGGATGTTTATTTTATGTCAAAAAAATCAAATCAATGATGAATAAATACTCAAAAATCGAATGTTTTCTGCATGGAAATCAGCTTAAATCTTTACTTATCAACGTTTGTCCACTTTTTTCATAAAAAAGATTAGACATTTTTTAAAAATTGATAAAAGAATAATCATTTCTAACGATTTTTTAATTTCTCCTTTTCATTTTTACATTATACTGAGAGTATTGCTAAAAATGAAAAGGAGCGTGTCAAATGAAGAAATCTGTTTTATTTACTTCATTACTTGTATTATCAAGCTTAGCTTTAGCGGCCTGCGGCGGTGGCAGTGGCAGTGACGATAAAGGAGCTAGCAACGGCGGCAGCGACAACCAAGTATACACAATGGTTGAATCCCAAGAAATGCCTAGTGCCGATCCGTCCCTTGCGACAGATGAAGTGAGTTTTACCACTTTAAATAATGTCTACGAAGGAATCTATCGTTTAGATAAAGACAACAAACCCGCGCCTGCTGGTGCAGCCGAAAAAGCGACTGTTTCAGAAGACGGTTTAGTTTACAAAGTTAAATTACGTGAAGAATCAAAATGGTCTGATGGCAAACCAGTTACTGCTGCAGATTACGTTTACGGTTGGCAACGAACAGTGGATCCTGCCACTGCTTCAGAATATGCCTACATGTTTGAACCAGTAAAAAATGCTGAAAAAATTTCTAAAGGGGAACTACCTAAAGAAGAATTGGGCATTAAAGCAATCAATGATCATGAATTAGAAATCACTCTAGAAACAGCAACTCCATATTTTGACGATTTATTGGCTTTCCCTTCTTTCTTGCCGCAACGTCAAGATATCGTTGAACGTTTTGGTAAAGATTATACAAAGAGTAGCGATAAAGCAGTCTACAATGGTCCGTTTACGCTAACTGAGTTTGATGGTCCCGGAACAGATACTAAATGGTCTCTAACTAAAAATGAAGAATATTGGGACAAAGAGACTGTCAAGTTAGATAAAGTCGCTATCAACGTGGTAAAAGAAGCCCCAACTGCCTTAAATCTTTATGAAACTGGTGAAGTGGATGATACGTATTTATCTGGCGAACTGGCCCAACAAATGCAAAACTCGCCTGACTTGGTCCAATTAAAAGCCGCTTCTTCTTTCTATTTAGAAATGAATCAAGCAGATGAAAAATCACCATTGACCAACGCAAACTTACGTCGTGCTATGTCTTATGCCATCGATCGCGATTCATTAGCTAAAAACATTTTAGCCAATGGCTCTCTTCCTTCACAAGGCTTCGTTCCTGTGGATGTCGCGAAATCACCAAAAACGGGTGAAGACTTTGTTAAAGAAGCTGGTAGCGACAAATTAGTCAAATACGACAAGAAAAAAGCTGTGGAATACTGGAACAAAGCGAAACAAGAACTTGGTGTTTCCAACTTAACGGTTGATTTAATGGTAGACGACTCTGAAGGCGCTAAAAAAATGGGCGAATATCTTCAAGGATCACTGTCTGATACTTTGGAAGGCTTAAAAGTAACTGTGACGCCTGTCCCTATGGCTGTTCGCTTAGATCGTACCTTAAAAGGGGATTTCCAAATCGCTGTTCGTGGTTGGAGTGCCGACTATTCAGACCCAATTAACTTCTTAGATTTATTAGAAAGCTCAACTTCTAATAACCGTGGACGTTACAGCAATCCTGAATACGATAAATTCATTGCTGCGTCCAAAACCACAGATGTTAACGATCCTGAAAAACGCTGGGAAGATCTAATCAACGCTGAAAAAACAGTAATTGCTGATATGGGTGTTGTGCCAATTTACCAAAAAGCAGAATCACACTTACGTGCACCAAACGTGAAAGAAATTATTTATCATCCAACCGGTGCTAAATACGACTTCAAGTGGGCGTATAAAGAATAAAGTAAAGGTCTCCTTCAATTTTGGAAGGAGACCTTTACTTTATTCTTTATACTGGCACGTTTCTAAATGATCATTCACCAAACCCGCTGCCTGTAAAAAGGAATAGACTGTCGTGGCACCTAAAAATTTAAATCCTCGTTTCTTTAACGCTCGACTAATGTGTTGCGATAATTCCGTGGAGGCTGGAACCTCTTCTGGGTGCTGCCAGTGATTAACGATTGGTTGCTGATCGACAAAGTTCCAGAGGTAGCGATCAAAGGAGCCAAATTCTGCCTGAATTTCTTGAAAAACTTGCGCATTCGTAATGGTCGCTTGAATTTTTAAACGATGACGAATCACACCAGGATTTGCTAGTAAAGCTAAAATTTTTTCCTCATCATATCGCGCAATTTTCCGATAATCAAACGCATCATAAGCTGCTCTGAGCGTTTCTCGTTTATTCAAAATAATCGCCCAGCTTAAGCCCGCTTGCATACTTTCCAAGGTCAATAACTCAAATAACTGTTGCTCTTCATGAACTGGACGTCCCCATTCATCATCATGATAGGCTTGCATCTCTTCAGTTGTATTCGTTGCCCAAGTACATCGCTCCATTGTCCTGCCTCCTTTTATTTGCTAAAAAAGATGCGAACAAAGGGTACTGCCTTTTGTTCCACACCTTTTCTTATTCCTAATAAAATGCCCAGAAGTTTAACGCTTCATTCATCACTTCTTCGGCTGTAAATGTCCGTTTTGAATGGCCCTTTTCTTCTGAATCGTTTGGATCATTAATCCAGAAATCGCCTTTTTCATCCACGCCACTCATCACCATAATGTGACCAGTTGTAGTGAAATAGCCCGGTTTTACAGAAATAATGACTGGATGACCTTCCTTCAAGAAAGCTGCCACTGTTTCAATATCCCCAATTTCTTGACAGTTATAGCCTTTCATTTCAGCATATGCACTAAAAATAGACCACGCCGTCCCTTGTCCTTCCATAAAGAAGTCATTTTTTGCCCAAGCTAACACATCTAGAGGAGTAACTTCTTGGTGATCCATGTATGAACCAACCATTGCAAGCGACACAATCGCACAGCCATTAATTTCGATTGTATTCGGCTTATCTACATTGCCAAATCCGTACGCGGTGTCTTTCCATTTAGCATCTGTCTGCAATTCTAACGGCAAATCCAGATGTCCATCATATTGCTTCTTTTCAATTTCTTGATTGACCTGTTGTCCATAGCTTAAAGGTTTGACTTTTTTCTCAATTTTAACTGGTGCTGGTTCTTTTGTTTTACTTGATTCAGCACTAGCTTTAACATATGAATCATCAAACCAACTTGAAAACCCACCTGATTTCATCGGCGAAAACTGCGCTAACAATCCGCCAAAGCCAAACGATACCAACAACACCGTGAGAACTTTTTTTTGGTAACCTGATGGTTTTTTTGACATACTATTCATCCTTTTCTATCTATTGACTACATCCGATAATCTTATGTATTTCTTATATGCTCACACATTATACTACTTTCTTTTTCGAAAAACAGAAACGTTGGTAAATTCTCATAATTATTGAAGGCGAACATATTTTCTTGAATTTTATCACAAAATTAGGTAAAATACAGGTAATTAGTCATTTGAGTTTTATTCTATTTTATTCGTAAAGGAGGCAGAAGAATGGATCAACATAAAGCTACCATCAAGAGCATTTCTAAACTGATTACGCTCTCTTCCCAACATTTCTTTTCGGCATTTTTAGAAGATTCTCAAGATCAAAAGAATAAAGAAAAGGAACGCAGTGCGCTTTTACAAGAGCTCCAAGTCGCTGCCGCCCAAAAATCCTTAGTGGTCTTACAATTGAAAGAAGTCCCTACAGCGCATAAATTCGAAACGGCGATCGGCTGGATTGTCTCAAAAAATATTTCGGACAATATCGTCGTTCGTTTACAAACGGATGAACAACAGTTGCGCATGATTCCTGTTGCTTCTGTCATGAAAGTCAGCACGTTAGCCAATCGTCACCAACGTCAAATTCACTAGAATATTGAAGTCTTTATAAAATAAATAGAAACCACCAACCCTGGCGATTGCAGGTTGGTGGTTTCTTTTATTTTAGGGGTGCGCCAAAGCGATCTCAATTAAACGATTTTCTGTTTGTAAAAGATCAAACAGTGTGCCAATTCTTTCTAATTGTTCCAAGTCTATTTGATAAAGTTTCACTCTTGGTTTGGTTAGCCAGGAGCCTTGTGTAAGCTTCATTCGTTCCTTGATTAACACGCCTTGCTCATAGAGCGTTTTTATCTCTAATTCAGAAACTTGGTCTGTCAAAGAGGCCACGCGACCATGGTGAGCTAATTCTGGTAAAAAAGTAGGGCCTTCTTTTTGAGGGAACGCCTTTAATAATTGTTGATTAATCTCCCAAGCTTCTTTCAGGAATTTAGCTTTTTTTGATAACTCATCGTAGTAAAACAAATCAATTTTAACGAGATCGTACCATTCCTCTTCCTCTAATTCCTTAGTTTGTTGCTCCTCGAAGTGTGCCCAACTACTTGCGAACACCCCTTTTTCTAATCTTAATAGCTCTTGTTCTGCTTTTTCTTTCGCTACTTTCATGCGCGCTTTAGCTGCTTTTTCTTGTCGTAAGCTTTCTTGTAGAAATCGAATTTGCTGCTCTTCTTTTGTTTTTATTTCAGATTGGCTGCCCACTTGTTGGGGTAAACTTGCCTGTTGATAATATGTACCCGTTACGGATGCTTGTTCTATTTGTCGTTCGTTATTTAGCCACTCGTTAAC
The DNA here is from genome assembly GCF_051711925.1 of Enterococcus sp. DIV2385. NCBI lineage: Bacteria > Bacillati > Bacillota > Bacilli > Lactobacillales > Enterococcaceae > Enterococcus > Enterococcus sp. DIV2385. The sequence goes on from NZ_JBIONV010000001.1 coordinate 2,526,386, forward strand.
AATTTCTACCAATGATTGCGTGGTTGGATAATTCATTTGTTGTAAGCTTGCTTCGAGGTTGCAAGGTTGTGCCGCATTGGAACAGATTGGTATAAATTCACAAAAATAACAATTTTCTGTATCGCTTGTTTCGGCTTGTCCCTTTGTCCAGATAAAGAGAGGAAACAGGTGTTGCAACTTTTCTAGCAAAATCTTCGGGTCTAAGGTCAGTCCTAAACAACGGATGCTTAAATAACTTTTGCTAGCTGATTGCTGTAACAGCTTTTCTGGCATTATTGTTCTTTCGTCCTGTCTAGCAAATGACTGTTTTTGTTGCCATTGCTCAACTAGCTCCTGTTCACTTAACGGACCGAAAATGGTTACTCTTTTTGCCACATGTGGCAAAGCCTTCGGATAAAAAGAGACTTCTAACAATTCACTCAGTGAAACCACCGCCTTTTTTCTTTTTTTATTCATATTATACCGTACTCGACAATGAAATAGCTAGTTGCTTTAAAAAGAAAAAGTCCTAAGTCAGAAGTAAAGGAAACTTCTGACTTAGGACTCAACTTATTTCTTAGGAACAAATAATTGCGGTGCTACTTTTGCCAATAAGCCTAGTACTAGACTTACATACAAACAATTGACGACGGTACTCGTACCGTTTAGTACAAAAGAATAGAGGTATGGGCTCATTCCTTCTGGTGCATACATGCCCCAAACCAATACACCCGCCCAAAAATGCCAAAACCAGCGGGCGAAGACTGCGACAACACTTCCTAAAATAATCGTACGAATGGCTGATTTTAAGCGATTCGCTTGAAAATAGAGTTGAATTTTTCTAGCGAATACGCCACCCATTCCTCCAAACGCAAAAGCAAAGGGATATTCAAAAATAATCTGTGGAACGGACAAGAAATTTTTCATGGCTGTACCGAGAATAATATTTAACATGCCCCAAACAAAGCCTGCTGCAACTCCGGGAAGCAACCCACGACGAAACGAATAAAGAACTAATGGGACCATTCCCAACGATAGGTCCAAGCCACTATTGGCAAATTCAATCGGTAAAAAAGAGAGGGCCATTGCCATTGCTGCGACGACTGTTCCTTCTACCCAAATACGTAAATCCATTTTTCTAGCCAAACAAATTTCCTCCTATGTTCTGACGCTCTCAACCACTAATACATCGTTATTTTACCATAGGGACTTTAGAAAAACACGTTTGTCGAACAAGCAAAAAAATAGCTGGACCAACGTTTAAGGGAATCAACTCCTACTCAAACGCATGCCAGCTACTGTTTATCCATTAATCATCCCGCTCAGTTGTCAAAATTTTACCAGAATGAGCATCGATTTTTACCTCTATTTTTTGTTGGCCCTCTTTCACTTTCACTTCCCAATAGGTGATTCCTAATTCTTTCTCTAACTTCCAATCTGTTGCCTGGCCGACTTTTGCTGCTTTTTCAGCCAAGGTTGTAGCTTGTTCTCTGGAAATGATATTTGTTAAATCAAGTGCCTCTTCTTGCATTTTAACGCTATTTTGTTCATCGACATCCAAAGTTTCGACTTTTTCTTTTGTGAATTCGCCTGTCTCTGCGTTCACTTCAACTTGATATTCTTTTTGCTGATCCACGCCTTCTATTTCATAAAAATAACGGCCAAAATCTGTATCTAACTGCAGACTTGTTATTTTAGCTTCTGGATATTTTTTCTCAAATGCTGTCGTTACTTTTTCTAAAGAGACAGCTACCGCACTTGTCTTCTCTGATGTCGTCGTTGCTTCTTGTTGTACGGATGAACTTGTTTCAGTAGTTGATATTACTGTTTCTTTTTGTTCATTTGTTGATGAAACAGCTGTGGGTGTTTTGGGTGTACAGCCAGCTACCAAAAAGAGTGCCAAGCCAGTCAGAGCGCCATAGAGTATTTTTTTCATTAAACAACCTTCTTTCCTTTTTATCATTTTATTATACTTGATTTCTCATCCAAATCATAGCTACAAAAAAAAGCCCTACTTTAGTTGATAAAGTTAGAGCTCTCTCAGCCTTCATGGGCCAACATAAAAATTTCACCGAAATCATTCTCTTGTTCAATGTGCCAAATGCGTTTTTCACTATTATAGACAAGCGTTGCCAAAATTTCTTCTTTTTGGTATGACGTATTTTTCATCTTGCTAAGTGAATCTTCCACCAAGTAAATAGGAATCCGATATTCTTCTTTATCCACTTCTGTTTGTTGGAAGCAAAAAATAACACCTTCTTGCAAGATACCTTTCATATTTTTAAGTAATTCAGGACTTAATTTTTCGACAGGCGTATTTCGTTTAAAGAAGGCCTTTTTATGATTCACTTTCTCTAAAACAACACGTGTAATTTTTTCAGCAAAGATTCGATAAAATTCATCAATATAACGATAATAGACACGCGTCATCTGATCTGCAAATTCAAAAAAGACAAAATCATTTTGTAGCTTATAAAAGAAAGGCGAATGCAAACTATTCTTCATGTGTCCAAAATAAAGAAGTTCCGAAATTTCTAATGGCGTTAGCTCTTTTAGCATCGTCACATCGGAAAAGTCAATCCATTTAATCTCTTCAGTCATCCAACGCCGTTGTAGCGATTGAAAATAGCGATTGACGCTTTCTTCTCCACGAATAATTTTCAAGCCTGAATGCATATCGTATTCGCCAGCTTCGGCAGAAGGATCTAATAATAGTAAGTTCTGTGGATGATGCACAATTGAACGAACAAAATCGGAATGGGTAATTCCTTTAGATAAAACCGCGTTGCTGGTTACATCTATATGTACATAAATTAAATCAAGCAAATTCCCATCTCCCCTCTACTAGCCTCCTTACCATTTTACAATATTTTCAAAAGAAAAGCTTGTTTCTTTTACTTTAAAATTCCATTACAAAATGAGGATTTTTTTGAAAAATCAATCGATTCAGTTGTTTTTTATTAAATCAAGGTCCGGTCTGCTTACCTATTCCCCGAAGAAAATAAATAGGTTTTTCAAATAAATTGTGGTAAACTTGATACATTAAAAGGAGGGAGAATATGCGCCCAAAAGAGAAAAAAAGAGGAAAAAATTGGTTAATCAACAGCTTATTAGTTTTACTATTTATCATTGGCTTAGCCTTAATTTTTAACAATCAGATACGCAGTTGGGTGGTTCAACAAAATAGCCGCTCGTACGCCGTTAGCAAGTTGAAACCAGCTGATGTGAAGAAAAATATGGCTCGTGAAACAACGTTTGACTTTGATTCAGTTGAGTCCTTGAGCACAGAAGCGGTGATGAAAGCCCAATTTGAAAACAAAAACTTACCTGTGATTGGTGCCATTGCGATACCAAGTGTCGAAATTAATTTGCCTATTTTTAAAGGATTGTCAAATGTCGCTTTATTAACTGGTGCCGGGACCATGAAAGAAGATCAAGTCATGGGGAAAAACAATTATGCCTTGGCTAGTCATCGAACGGAAGATGGCGTTTCCTTATTTTCACCTTTAGAAAGAACCAAAAAAGACGAACTCATTTATATCACTGATTTATCTACTGTTTATACATACAAAATAACTTCTGTAGAAAAAATCGAACCAACCCGTGTTGAGTTAATTGATGACGTTCCTGGTCAAAATATGATTACCTTAATTACCTGTGGCGATTTACAAGCAACGACGCGAATTGCTGTTCAAGGAACATTGGCAGCAACGACGCCTATTAAAGACGCCAACGACGATATGTTGAAGGCTTTCCAATTGGAGCAAAAAACTTTAGCCGATTGGGTGGCTTAATAAAAAAAATCCTTGAAAAGTTTTGACACTTTTCAAGGATTTTTTGCTTTATTTCATCGCTTGACGTTCTTGCTGTTTCAAACGAGCAAAACCATAACGAATACCTGCAAATAATAAAACTAACGGAGATAAGAAAACAGAGATCATTAACCATTCACTTGTATACATACTACTAAAAGATAAATGATACGTGACAGCATACACTAGCGGCAGACTCATTATCAACAATAAATAATACAAACTTAATTCAAAAACATAGGATAAATAACTACTGTTCATCTTACTTCCCTCCTGTCTCTTTTTCCCTGAACAATTTGTTAACACTATTGTACCAAGGGGAAACAGAAAGTACTATCGGACTATAGTCCTAATCTTTCAGCTGTGCTTTTATTTTTTTCAACCATTCTGAGGTACCTGCTTCCACTAAGCGGTAAGTTTCCTCAAAATCTCCAGTATAATAAGGATCAGGTACGTCCATGGTTTCTTTACCAGCCACAACTTCCATAAATAAATGAATCCGCCGTTGCTCTTCTTGAGGAGCTAATGCTTTTAAATCTGCCACATTATTCGCATCCATCCCAATGATATAGTCATATTTTTTAAAATCACTTGGCTGGATTTGTGTTGCCTGCATTCCTTGATAGGAAATTCCTTGTTGCTCCAAAATTTTTCTGGTTCCCTTATGTGGCTGACTGCCAACTTCCCAGTGGCTAGTAGCTGCTGAAAACACTTGAATAGCCGATTCTAAACCAGCTTGTTGGACTTTCTGACGAAAAATCGCTTCTGCCATTGGCGAGCGACAAATATTGCCTAAACAAACAAATAACACAGTTACCACAACGTTTCACTCCTTCATAAAACTTTTTATCCTTCACACATTACTCATTGGCTTCTTGTTCATACAAATGATAAGCCATAAATTCTGTATCTTTCGCTAAACGGAATAATTGCGTCGCCATTTCCAAAGGAGTCTGAGGATATTCCTCAAGAATCCATTTCGTTAAGACGCCACTACATCCATAGGAAAAGAAATTCGCATAAAATTGTTTGTCTTTATCTGTTAAATGATTCTCAACATCGACTTGTTCAAATAATGATATAAATAAGCGATTGGTCGAAGCGGAAAAAACATTAAGAAGAACTTCTGAATCTGAGGTCACCGTTGTATAGTAGAAATGGCTCTTCTCTTTAATCGCTTTTAATAACTTCAGGGCTTGTTCCTCCCAGTTTTCCAAACAAATATCTGTTTCTAAGTAAATCAATGCATCGTGACGATAAATCCAACGTAATAAATCATATTTATCTGTAAAGTGATAATAAAATGTTTGGCGATTCAAGCCCACTTTTTTGGTAATATCTTGGACACTTATTTTACGAAAATCCTTTTGTTCACATAATTCTATTAAAGCTGAAGCGATTGCTTGTTTTGTATCGTGCGTTCCGCTCATGCTGATTCCTCCGCTCCTAATATGTATATACCTCTATAATTGCAAAAAAACGGCCAGATTACAATATTTTCAGATACATTTTATGCATATATTTAAAATTAAATGAATAAAAAAAGCGGCAACTAACGATTTTTGTTAGTTACCACTCCTTGTTATCAATTATTAATAGATGACTATTTAGCCTGGAAAACGCCATACAACAGCGCGGAATCCTGCTGGTGGTGCTGGTGACCAGTTAGAGTTAGAAGAAACATAACCAGAACCTCCTGGGTTGTTCGCTTCAACGATTTGAACACTTCCACCACTTACACCTGTAACTAAGACAGTATGCACGCCACCAATCCAGCTATCTGGACTATAGGCACTTTCATATTGAACAACATCGCCTGGTTGCACGTTACTCCAGCTAACTTGTGTTGCGCCAGAAGCAACATAGCCACTGTTTGGACCACCATAACCGAAGTTAATACCGCCTGCCGCTAACCAGCGACGAACGGATACTAAACATTCGCCTGGCTGATTCCAACCTGTTGCATAAGAATTACCAACATCTGCTAAAGCTGCATTAATTGCGGCTTGTTTTCCTGAAGTCACGCCACCATTCCCTGGTTTTGCTTCATTACCTTTTTCAGGAGTCGTTGGGTTAGTTACAGGAACTTCTTTTTCTTTTTCAGGTGCTGCTGCAGGTGTTGTTACAACACTTTCTGTTTCAGTACTTGAAGTTGTTGTTTCTTGCGTTGTGGTACTTTCAGTAGTTGTTGATGATTCTACTACTGGTGTTGCGGCTTTTTCTTCAGCGGCGGATGCTGCTGCCTCATTGGCTGCTTTTGTTGCTTTCGCTTGCTCTGCTGCCGCTTTTTGTGCTGCGGCTTGTGCTTGCGCTGCCGCTTGTTCTTCTGCTTTTTTAGTAGCTGCACGTTGGCGTGCTTGTTCTTCTGCTAAACGTTTTTCCGCTTCTTTTTTCTGTTTAATGAAGCCGTCTTTTTTCCCTTGTTCTTCAGAACGTTGTGCTTCTAAATCATTTTTAGCCACTTCTTGTTGGATCTTCAATGTTTTTAATGATTCTGTTTTGTCATTTAATTCTTTTGTTGCTGCTTCTAATTCAGCAATTTGTTTTTCAACATTCTTTGTTTTCTTTTCAACAGTCGCTTTGTCTTCTTTTTGTTGTTCTAGTAATTCATTGTTGGCGCTCATCATTGTTGAGACCGCTTGAACGCGACCAATTGCATCTGCTACTGAATCTGCATCTAAGACAGCATCAATAATTGAATCACTTTGACCATTCACTTGGACATCGCGTGCTTGTTTTGTCATTTGTACTTCACGTTTTTGAATACGGACATTCAAATCAGAAATTTCACTATATAATTTAGATACTTCTGATGATAGCTTGTTCTTTTTAGCTGTTAATGTATCGATTTGTTTGGCCGTTTCAACCATATCATTTTCAATCGCGGCAACTTTTGCTTCTGCATCTGACATTTGGCTTGTTAACGCATTAATTTTTTGATCTTGTTGTTGAATCTTTGTATCGTATTCATCTGCAAATGCTGCGGATGGCAACGCTACGCTTGTTAATGTAATGGAACATACCATTAGAGCCGATAATACACTTTTCTTCAATCTGTTGTCCTCCGAAAATCCTTTTTTGTTAAGCTTTTTTATTATTTATTAAAATTTGAATAAATTTCTCTTTTTCAACGATAGAGCAATTGTAGCATAGCTGTATGTCACTGAGATAATATGGATGTTACAGTAATATTTCAATTTTCTTCTTGTAAATGACAAAAAAAAGCTTCACTTTTTTCACAACTTTCTTCAAGGCTCCAGGGTAATCTTCTCATTGTTTTGTTATTTAAAGAAAATAAAAAAAGCGAAAAATGCTAACAAATGAGCATTTTTCGCAAACGAACAAAATTTTCAATTTTTATTTTACGGAAAACAGTTTTTTCAGCGGATAAGATAAAATAACATACCACACCATGTTCAATAGCAATGTAGGGCCCAACACACGCGTAATAAATAAAATCGGGCTGACATCCGCTAAATGAAAGGCCACTTGAATCAGTACCGCAATCAGTTCATACAACGTGGTAAAAATAACGATCCCAAAAAAACCAGTTAGTAAATTTGTTTGAATTACTTCTTTAAATGTATACATCAACATAACCGAAAGCGTCAGTGCGACTGTATAAATCCCGATAATGCCAATGTAGTAGCTATCGCAAATAAAGCCTAAAATTAACGAAGTAATTAATAAATAACGTTTAGAAAAATTAGGAACGGCAAACATAAACGCCAGTAATAGCAGATGAGAACTGGCGAAGTAAACATTACTTGTCCACGTTTCAAAAGACTTTGTTAAATGAGCATCAATTAACATTAAGAAAAACAAGAGAATAGGTGTGATGTATTTTAAATACTCTTTCCGAATCATTCGCTTTCCCCTGCCGATCTTTTCACGACCGTCACAACGGAGATACCATAGACATCCGCATAAGGTTTCACATAAACTTCACGATCTAAACCAAAACTATCTGGTTTCACTTTAATAACTGTTCCTACCGCTAAATCGGCTGGGGAATTACCACCTAAGCCAGAAGTCTGAACGACATCGCCTTCTTTCAGAGTAGCATCGCCAGTTAATTGTGACACAATTAATGCATTCGTCTTATTGTCGTAATTTTTAAGTAAACCAAACGATTCGCCATTTGCGGAAGTTACTCGCACAGGGAAATGGTTCGAGTTAACATTTTTAGACGTTAGTAGTTCCACTTTTGCAGTCGTTGCATTGACTTCAATAACACGCCCCACTAACCCTTTTTGCGCCATGACCGCCATGCCCGCTTCAATGCCGTCATTGGTTCCTTTATCGATAATTAATAAGTCTTGCCAAGTATCCGGCGAACGCGTAATGACATTCGCAGTTACTTTTTCATAGTTAGCTAACGTTTCGTTCAGATTCAATTCTTGTTTTAAACTATCAATTTCGCGTTTATAGTTATTGTTTTGGACAGCTAATTCATTATAGCTATCAATTTTTTCTTTTAGACGTTCATTTTCTTTAAACGTGTTAATTAAATTGCCCATTGAAGACAAGCCGTTTTCCACCACACGAGCTGGAAAAGAAATCACACGATCCACCATACTAACGCTATTGTTGACGCCACCTTGAACGACATTGGTTTTGCCTTTTTCAGAACGTTGCGCAGCAGTTAAACTAATAATGGTTACTAAAATAATGACTAAAATTAAGGTAATGATTATATTTTTATTTGGATTAAATTTTTTCACAAAGACACCCCAGATATTCTTCAGACTGATAGTATTAATTTTACCACTAATTGACTATAAACAAAAGAGTTGGCGATCGTCTTTAGCTTTTTTTATCATTTCTTTTTTAGGGCTTATTTTCAACGAAAAAACCAACGAAAAGAAAGGAAACTTCCTTGGTTTTCGTTGGTTTAAAAAGAAATTATTTTTCTTTGTTTTCTTCGTTTAATAATGCTTTTCTTGACACGTTGACACGGCCTTGTTTGTCAATTTCAGTTACTTTGACAAGGACTTCGTCGCCTAATTTCACGACATCTTCAACGTTGTTCACACGTTCGTTTGCTAATTGAGAAATATGGATCAAGCCATCTTTGCCTTTAATTAGGTTAACAAACGCACCAAATTTTTCAATGCGGACAACTTTTGCTAAGTAAACTTGACCGACTTCGACTTCTTTGGTTAATTCTTCAATAATCTTGATGGCTTTTTTAATCATTTCAGCATCTGATGAAGCAATACTTACGTTACCGTCTTGATCGATATCAATCTTAACGCCGGTTTCATCAATAATGCTGTTGATTGTTTCGCCACCTTTACCAATGACATCTTTAATTTTCGCTGGCTTAATTTGAATCATTTCAATTTTCGGTGCATATTGACTTAATTCTTCACGAGGAGCAGCAATCGTTGTTGTTAATTCTTCTAGAATTTCCATCCGTGCTTTCTTCGCTTGGTCTAATGCTTCCGTTAAAATTTGTTCTGTAATTCCTTGGATTTTGATGTCCATTTGTAAAGCAGTGATTCCGTCTTTCGTTCCCGCTACTTTAAAGTCCATATCGCCAAGGTGGTCTTCTAAACCTTGAATATCTGTTAAGATTGTATAGTTTTCGCCATCACTAACAAGACCCATTGCAATACCTGCAACTGGCGCTTTAATTGGCACACCCGCATCCATTAATGCTAATGTTCCCGCGCAAATACTTGCTTGTGAAGAAGAACCATTTGATTCTAACACTTCTGCTACTAAGCGGATTGTGTAAGGGAAGTCTTCTTCTGATGGAATAATTTGTGCTAAGGCACGTTCACCTAACGCACCGTGACCGATTTCACGACGACCTGGTGAGCCCGCGCGTCCTGTTGAACCAACAGAGAATTGCGGGAAGTTATAATGATGGATGAAACGTTTGCTATCTTGGACACCCAATCCATCGATAATTTGATGTTCCCCTAAAGGCGCTAATGTACAAACGGATAAAGCTTGTGTTTGACCCCGAGTAAATAAGCCAGAACCATGAACACGTGGTAAAATACTTACTTCTGATGATAAATGACGAATTTCGTCTAATTTACGGCCATCCGGGCGAATCTTATCGATCGTGATTAACTCACGTACGACATCTTTTTCAAGATCTTCCGCAATTTGTTTCACTTCTTTTAGTAATTGCGCTTCTTCTTCGTGTTCCGCAAATTTTTCAGCGTAAACTTCTTTGACTGTATCTTTTACTTTGTCAATTTCAACTTCACGTGCTAATTTTTCTTCCGTCATTACGGCTGTTTTCATTGTATTGTAGTACGCATCAAAAATTTCTTTTTTAAGATCAGCGTCCACTTGTAATAAGTCCACGTCCATTTTTGGTTTACCTACAGCGGCAACGATTTCTTCTTGGAACGCCACTAGTTCTTTAATGGCATCAAAACCGAAAAGTAAGGCACCTAACATATCTTCTTCTGATACTTCTTTAGCACCACTTTCAACCATGTTGATGGCTTCTTTTGTTCCAGCAACAGTTAATTCAATATCTGTTTGTTCCGCTTGTTCTACCGTTGGGTTTAAGACATATTCGCCATTAATACGACCAACGTCAACACCAGCAATTGGTCCATCAAACGGAATATCTGAAATTGCTAACGCTAAGGAAGACCCAAACATTGCAGCCATTTCTGGTGTACAATCTTGATCCACACTCATAACGATGTTTGTGATTTGGACTTCGTTACGGAAGCCTTCTGAGAACATTGGACGAATAGGACGGTCGATTAAACGAGCGGTTAATGTCGCACGTTCACTTGGACGACCTTCACGTTTAATGAAGCCACCAGGAATTTTTCCTACCGCATACATTTTTTCTTCATAGTTTACAGTTAATGGGAAAAAGTCTACATCTTTTGCTTCTTTAGAGGCAACAGCAGCACTTAAAACGACCGTATCGCCGTAACGTACTAAGACAGCTCCATTGGCTTGTTTGGCTAATTGGCCGATTTCTACTTCTAGTGGGCGGCCGCCCCAAGTTGTTTTAAAGACTTGTTTTTCTGTCATAATTCTTCTCCTTTACTCTTGCTCTTTGGAAAAGTCAGACGGCTACTAAACAAATGAAAAAGTAACAAGTCGTTGTTGCTCTTTCATTTGGTTAGTAGTTCCTAAAAACTTTCCAAAGAGGACCTTCAATAGTGACAATAAGATAAAAAGCGAGATTCTGATTGAACCTCGCTTTATACGTAATGATTAACGACGTAATCCTAAACGTTGGATCAATTCGCGGTAACGTTGGATGTCAGTTTTACGTAAGTAAGCTAACAAGTTACGACGGTGACCGATTTTTTTCATTAAACCACGGTAAGAATGGTGATCTTTTTTGTGTGTACGCGCATGTTCGTTCAATTGGTTAATGTCTTCAGTTAAGACAGCAATTTGTACTTCTGGAGAACCAGTATCTCCTTCATGACGTGCGTATTCTTTAATGATTTCGTTTTTTCTTTCTTGTGAAATTGCCATTTGTTCCACCTCTTTCTCTATTATTCGTCTGATCACTGAGTGAAGCGTTGGTGACTCGCTAAACCAAGTGATAGATGGTGTGTTTCCACACAAGCTTACTTTACAGGAAACACCGCTAAAATGCAAGCTTAATCTCTATTATTCGATAGTTTTTTTAAACAATCTAGCCCCTTTTTTGGTGATTTTGTGATACACTAAATGGTGGTAAACAACTGATTATTTCAGCGCATGAATAAATAAAAGAAGAATTTTTTTATGTTTCAAAGGAGGAACCATTGAATGATTACAATGAAAGATATTATTCGTGAAGGGAATCCCACACTTCGTGCTGTGGCAGAAGAAGTGCCTGTCCCTATCACTGAGGAAGACCGACAATTAGGCGAAGACATGTTGACTTTCTTAAAAAATAGTCAAGATCCAGTCAAAGCCGAAGAATTACAATTACGTGGTGGCGTTGGTTTAGCTGCACCACAATTAGATATTTCTAAACGAATTATTGCTGTCCATGTTCCTAGTAACGACCCAGAAAACGAAACGCCTTCATTAAGTACGGTGATGTACAACCCTAAAATTTTGAGCCATTCTGTGCAAGATGTATGTTTAGGTGAAGGGGAAGGCTGTTTATCTGTCGATCGGGATGTGCCTGGGTATGTCGTTCGCCATAACAAAATTACCGTCAGTTATTTTGACATGGCTGGCGAAAAACACAAAGTTCGTTTAAAAAACTACGAAGCGATTGTGGTTCAACATGAAATTGATCATATTAATGGCATCATGTTCTACGATCATATTAATAAAGAAAATCCATTTGCTTTAAAAGAGGGCGTTTTAGTCATCGAATAAAGCAAAAAAAACTGCGCCGTTTGTTTTCAGACAAACGGTGCAGTTTTTTTAAATGGCCTTCATTTCTTTTAAGGCTTTCCAAATCCCATCATTATCATTTGTATCTGTGACCATTGTGGCCACTTTTTGAATGGAAGGACTCGCGTTGCCCATTGCGACGCCAATCCCTGCATGGCTTAACATTTCTCGGTCATTTTCGCCGTCCCCAAAGGCAATGATATTTTTTGCATCAATGCCCACACGTTTAGCTAAATACGTTAACGTAGCTGATTTTGAGCCATCTTTAGGCACAACATCTACGCTATGTTGATGCCAGCGAATAAAGCGAAATTCTGGGTATTCTTCTTCAAACGTACACTGATCTTCTGCGTCATAAAAAGCCAGCGCTTGGTAAATATCATTTTGACGATAAAAGTGTTCATCATAAGCAGGTGAATGAAAATGAAAAGAGTTCATCGCAATTTCCATTTTTTCAGCACGGTGCTGGTTGCTCTTCTTAATATCATCTAAGCCCACACAAGCAAATCCTAAGCCGCGTTGATCACTGTCTTGTGCCAAACGTTCCAACGCTTCAGCGTGCAATAAATTTTGATAATATTGCTCATGATCCACAAAAGCCGCGGCGCCATTACATAATACGTAATTGGTAAAATCTAAATCCCAAATCACCTCTTGCGCCATATAACGACTTCTGCCAGTTGCCAGCGTAACTAAGTGTCCTTGCTCCCGCAATTTTGCTAGCGCTTCTCTCGTGCTATCCAATGCTTTCTTCTCCGAATTTAACAACGTCCCATCAATATCAAATGCAAAAAGTTTTCTTTCCATCATTTCTCCTTATTCGCTCGCTTTCGCTAAATATTTACTGCCTTCTCGTTGTGCTAAAGGACTCAACACTAATTCTTTCATCAATTCCTCGACCCATTGCGGATTCGTTTTACTATATTGGCGTAATGACCAGCCAATCGCTTTTTGAATGAAGAACTCCTCTGTAGTTCTATCATAAATAATCGCCTTTTTCAACAGGTCCTGATTGGTCTTTTCTTTCAACATCAACTGTAAATTCAGCGCAACACGCCGATTCCAGAAATTTTCAGCGCCATAAAAAAGGGCAAAAATCGTTGGCAATTCAGTCAGATGCAACGCCACCCACAACCCCAAAAATTTTCGCCAAGCATCCACACTATCCCACCACGCTTTTTGTGGAACATAGGCTTTAAACGCTACCACCTCTTCTAATGAAAATCTCCGAACATTTTGAAGGGCTAAATCAATAGCGACATACTGATATTCTCGTTCTGTTTTTTGATAATAAGCCTCAATCTCTTGGCATAATTTTTCCTTTGGCCACGTATGACTTTCTTTTAAAAGTTGTTTACTTAACGCTTGACGTTCTGGGGCGGGGATGCCTGCAAAAACAAATTGGTGTTTCATATAAGCAGACATTTTTGCTGCTGTTTCTGGGTTCTTCTGAAATTGAAGTGTGTCCATTCCTTCGCTCCTTATAATAAAAAAAACTATACTAAAACAGTGTACCATGTTTTAGTATAGTTGGTTGATCAATTAATCAAAATACGTTAAGTTTTTGTTGTCTTTATCTAACCAGGCATAGCCGAGACCCATAATTAAGCCACCACCGATAAAGTTACCGATAAAGGCCCAGAACAGATTATGAACAACATTACCAGCTGTGAAAGCTTCAATTGCGCCGTTCGAAGCAAAGTAAGCTAAACTGAAGGCTGGGAAGTTGGCAATCACGTGTTCAAAACCAAGGAACGCAAAGATAAAGATAATGAAAATAATGGCCGCGACTTTGCCGGCATCATCTTTCATTCGCATACTCACTAATACGGCTGTATTAACTACAATATTGGCGAACATAGCTTCAACTAAAATTTGCAGGGTGGTTTTTTCTAATTTTCCAGCAATCGATGTAAAGAAGAAACTATCTTTTGGCAAATCTTGGAATGGCACCGTAAGTGATACCAAGAAACCAAACAAGACGCCACCAATTAAATTGAATAAGATACAGGTAAATAAAATTTTTGCAGCTAAGGAAAAGTTGACTTTTTTACGATAGACCCCAACAGTCATGTACAACATATTCGAGGTACCAAGTTCGGCATTCATATATAAAATCATCACAAGTGACCAACTGAACATGAAGGCGTAAAGCATTTTCCCTAAACCATGAGAAATTCCTTCTCCTTTAATTGCGATTGCAAAAGCAACGGCTGTTCCCAACGTTAAAAATAGGCAAGCAAGCATTGCACGAACAGCGTAGCGGGAAAAGCTGTTTGAGAATAAATTCACTTTCTTGTCGATGGATTTATCAATTTGTTCAAACAATGGTGAACCAGACTTCATTGTAAACTCCCTTTCATTCCGTTTTCAACTTATATTTTCAAAACATCTCCCCTTATTCTAATGAGGAAAAGTGTTTTTGTCTACCTTTTTTTCATATTTCACTTTAAAACCTTGACGTTTCCTATCCTATTAAGTATACTAGATTTTGTGTAAAATAATTGCAGCAGAAGAATAATAACTCGTCAACAGTTCATTGCCAAACTTGGTTCAACTGCGTAACCGCGGCTGCAAAGGCGAAGGTTGAAGAATGAACTGAACGAATATGAATTTTTCATCTAATTATTTTACTCCAAAAAAACATTTATTTATTGGAGGAATTTTTAATGTCTCGTTATACTGGACCATCATGGAAAGTATCTCGTCGTCTAGGTATCTCTTTATCAGGTACTGGTAAAGAACTAGCTCGTCGCCCTTACAAACCAGGACAACACGGACCTAACAGCCGTGGTAAAGTTTCTGAATACGGAATGCAATTAACTGAAAAACAAAAATTACGTCATATGTATGGCATGAACGAACGTCAATTCCGTACGTTGTTCATTAAAGCAAGCAAAATCAAAGAAGGTAAACACGGTGTTAACTTCATGGTTTTACTAGAACAACGCTTAGATAACGTTGTTTACCGTTTAGGTCTTGCAACTACTCGTCGTCAAGCACGTCAATTAGTTAACCATGGCCACATCACTGTAGACGGCAAACGTGTTGATATTCCATCATACCACGTTGAAGTTGGTCAAGTGATCGGTGTTCGTGAAAAATCTCAAAACATCTCAACAATTAAAGAAGCGGTTGAAGCAACTGTTGGACGTCCAGCATTCGTAAGCTTTGACACTGAAAAATTAGAAGGTAGCTTCACTCGTTTACCAGAACGTGATGAACTTTACCCAGAAATCGACGAAGCACTTGTCGTTGAATACTACAACCAAAAACTTTAAGATTTCAAAAGGTCGAACTGCGGTTCTTACCTTCTTTCAAAACCTTGCCTTTCTTGGCAAGGTTTTTTTCTTTGCCCTCTTTACAAAATTGTTTACTTCCGCTAAACTATTGTTAACCAAACAAAAATAATTGGTTAACAATAGAAAGTGAGGCTTCTTATGAATAAAGCATCGTTACGCTCTTTAATTTTAGCAGCAGAATTCGCTGTGATTATTGCTGTACTTTCACAATTTACAATTCCATTGGGGATTGTCCCACTAACCGGACAAACATTTGCCATCGGCTTAACCGCTACCGTTTTGGGTAAGCGAACGGGGACCTACGCTATTTTAATTTACTTCTTATTAGGATTAATTGGTTTACCCGTTTATGCTGGGATGTCTAGCGGGTTCGGTGTACTCTTTGGACCAACTGGCGGCTATTTAATCGGGTTTATCTTCAACGGCTTATTAACTGGTTATATTTTAGAAAAAACAACCTTTAACTATACTTGGGCCATTATCGCAAATATTGCCGGCGCCTTAGTTACCTTAGTTTTCGGTATGATTTGGTTGAAATATTCCGCAAATCTACCGTGGCCAAACGCTTTCGCTGGCGGGTTTGCTCCGTTTATTATTCCTGGTATCATCAAGGCTGTCGCAGCTGCTTATGTTGGTATTTTAATTCGCCAACGCTTTATGAAACGTTTTTTAGCACACCTTTCTTAAGGGGAAAACTTTTTTCTTTTCCTTGTCTGTAGTACACTAAAAGGACAAAGGAGTGAAGTCCATGTCCTCATTATTAAAACGATTGGTTCAGTTGGTTTTGTTAGTCGTCGCTGTCTTGCTAATTCGACACTATGTTTTCTCCCCTGCTGCGGTGAACGGCTCTTCAATGGAACCAACACTTCATAACAACGACCGTTTATGGGTGACCTCGATTAAAAAGCCACAGCGCTTTGATATTATCGCTTTCCCTAGTCCTCGCAACGGCCAACGAGTAGCCAAACGTTTAATTGGTTTACCTGGCGAAACAGTCGAGTATCGCGATGATACCCTTTATATTAATGGTGTATCACTCAGTGAAGATTACTTAGCAAGTGCTAAACGAAATGTCTCTAAAAATGAAAATTATACCCAAGATTTTACGCTAGAGACCTTAGAAGCCACCCAATCCCTGACCGTTCCAGAAGGCATGTATTTTGTCTTGGGGGATAATCGCCCGCGCTCAGATGACAGTCGTTACTTTGGCTTTGTTAAACAAGAGAGTGTGGAAGGTGTTTTGACTTTTCGTTATTATCCGTTAGATAAAATTGGCTTTCCATAAAAATAATAAACCGCCCTCAAAAAGTTAGACTTTTTGAGGGCGGTTTAGCTTTTATTCACGTATTCTTGTTAAGGTCCAGTCACAAGATTCCACGTAACCGCGGCCTTGTATTGTTGCCCTTTAATACCTTGATTGGCTGGCACTTCAAGTTTGACATTATTGAAGGTGAAGTCCAACTGGTAAACATTACTACCTGTGAATTGCTTGTTGGCAATAATACTCATTGCCGTGTTGTTGGCTGTTAAGCTAATGGCACTCGTGGTACCGACCGCATTTTTCAACTCGGTTGGTTGATTGTAATTGGTGAAGCTAGAGACAGGTGCCGCCCCTAATAATAAGCGGGTCGCTGTAGGCAAGCTGTCTGTCGCTGATTTTGGTTGTGACAGTTGCGCTGTTAAGCTCCAATTTGGTTGAGTTTTCTTAATTCGGACATACGGATTCCGTGTGCCGTTACCGTAGTAATCCGCGGCTTGTTTCAAGTTGTGTTGTTGCTTACTTCCTGCAACGCCCACTTGGCCGAAGTCGAAGGTTGGCACACTGATGAAGCCTTCGGTCGTTGGTGTAACTACTTCTTGATCATTTGGACGAATTCTCACGAAGTTATCCACTGCACTATCTTTAATACCACCAAATACTACAACTTCTGCTTTCAAAACAGTGTTTGGTTTCCCTGTTGCGCGAGTTGTGAAAGCAACTGAAACTTTTTTGCCGATAGGAACGGCATTTGGTAAAGAAACCCCATTTGTCCAAAGTGTACTATTTACTGGGATTGATTTTGTCGTTTCTCCTTCTGGTGTCACTTCCATGAAGGTTGGGATCGTCAGACCAGCTGACCAATTGGGCCCTTTTTTCAAGGTGAGATTTTGCAAGGGTGCTTTGCTAGTATTCGTGATCGTTGTTGTCCAAATTACATTGGTATTTGTATCGATCACTTCTTTTGGTCGAGTTAATGTGACACTAGCCATCGGTATTTCTTCCTTATACATGGCGGTCATATCATCATTGCCATCAAAAGTCGCATTGAACGTTGGTGTTGTGGTTTTGTTCAACGTACTTGGCTTGGTTTTCCCTTTATACCACCCTTGGAACGTATAAGTCTTGCCACCTGCAGTATACGTCGCTGGTAAAGCTTGTGCCGCTGTGTACTTGAAGGTGTTACTGTTCATTGGTACTTGGTTACCTTGGGTGAAGCCTGTTGGTGCGGTAATTTTGGCACCGTTGACATCTACGAAGTTTTCGGTGACTTGTTTCCGTGTGACTTTGTAATTCATGGTTTGTTTGAAGTCTTGTGTCCCATCAAAACCAGCCAAAACGATCTTATTCTCTGGATTTCCTGTCGCACGAGCTATAAATAATAATCTTGGAATAGTGTTTATTGAGCTACCAACACCAAATGTTGATTTTATTGAAAATTTATTATCTACTCCTTTTTTAAAGGATTTATCTAACTCATTTAATTGACTAGGAGCACTATTGTTAAACACTGGGTCAGTCCCGACAAAGCCCACTGGATACACAGAAACAGGTAATGTGGTATTCATTGTTTCAATTTTGTCCACATATTTTAGTTCCGTTGTAATATTCCAGTCGTTGATTGCATAACTACGAATATCATAAATATCGCTAGGAACTTCATCAAAGTTTGCTGGAATATTAACTCTTGATTGGGTCGTAATAGTATAGACATTGGCTTCATTCGTATTTTTAATACTTACCAGTGGATTCATGGCGCCCGTTGTCACATATGTCTGGTCTACCGCTTTTCTTAGTGTCTGTGTGTAGTTTCCAGAAAACGTTAACGGTTCATTGAAAGCTTGTCCTTTTTCATCGACAAATTCTGCATGGAAACCTGGGTAAACCCACGTATCTTTGGGAATTAGTTCCTCATACACCACATTCAAGTCATCATTATCATCATACGTTACTGCATAGCTTGGCGCTTTCGTAGTTGTCAAGGCACTTGGTTTGGTTTTGCCTTTGTACCAGCCTTTGAACTTGTAAGTTTTTGTGCCGACTTTGTAGGTGTCAGGTAAGGTGCCAGCTTGTTTGAACGTATAATCATCACTTGTGATCACCGTTTGTTTTCCTTGGGTGAAACCTGTGGGCGGTGTGATTTTGGCACCGCTTGTGGCTACGAAGTTTTCGGTAACACGGCGGTTTTCTAAATAATAATAAACAGTTTTATCTGGGGTTGCTAAATTGTAAGTCGCTCCTACGTTACCAGAGTAAACACCCATTGCATAAAGTGTCTCAGTCGTATCCCAGTTCCAATAATATTGTTTGGTGTTATATGATGTATTACTGGTTTTACCTAATTCATATGCATTTGTACCAGGACTTGAACTAACAACCGTACTTGGATTTACAATATCTTTTCTGACCTCATTCGCAAGTGGATATTTCGTTTTATCCCCTGTATAAGTTGCCGTTGGTGAGATTGAAATGGTGCGATAGTATTTCGGAATTTCATGTGTAACACTTCGTGTACCATATGTGGTACCTTCCACAGACTCTGGTAAGGTATAGACTTTTTGTGGAATCGTTAATTTTTTAAGATTCGTTGTCGTTACATTGGTTCCTGTAATCGTTGAAAAAGGTGTTGTTGTACCACTTTTCGTTGTTTCAGACATCGTTGCTTTCAATGTGAAATTAGCAGGATTGATTAAATTACCTTTTTCGTCTACATAGCCAAAAGTAATTTCTTTGCTAGGTAATGTATAGGTTTTGGTGACTACTTCCTCATACACCACATTCAAGTCATCATTCCCATCATACGTCACCGCATAGCTTGGTGCTTTGGTAGTTGTCAAGGTACTTGGCTTTGTTTTACCTTTGTACCAACCTTTGAACTTGTAGGTTTTACCACCTGTTGTGTAGGTGTCTGGTAAGGTGCCTGCTTGTTTGAAAGTGTACGCTTCACTATTTATAACTGTTTTCTTACCCTGAGTGAATCCCAGGGGTGGTGCGATTTTTTGTCCACTACTATTAACAAAATTCTCATAAAGTTTTTTGTAATAAATATAGTAGGTAATCGTTGCACTATTATTTCCTGCATTAAATTGTCCTGTTGTTCCCACAAGATTGTCACTAAACATAATATTAGTACTTACTCCGCTATGAGGATTAAGATTAGTTATGCGCCACGTCTTACCAGTCGCTTTAGTAAAGTTATATGCTGAAATATCATAGTTGCTTCTCGTATAAGTTGTTGATGTATATGCTCTGGAAGTCATCACACCTGTTCGGCTATCTGGAAATGTTGTTTTAGGCGGCGTTAACACAATTTTATCAATTCTATTGGTGGTAGCTGTAGCAAAATTAATCGCAATGTCGTTACTAAAGAAAAGCCACGAACCCCCATTACTAGTGCCTACAGTTTTTAGTCCTGTATTAAAACTATAAAGTCCATTGCCAGCGTTTGTCATAGTTAAAGGATATCTTAACAGTGTTCCTTCAACTTTAGAGTTGGTTGATTTAAATAGTACTGGATTCATGGAAAGGCTCATTTGTTCCTTACTAGACTGTCCATCCTCATCGTAAAATTTTAAACTCCCTTTTAAACCTAAGTTACCAGCAAATTTATCCACATATGTCATTTCATTTCGTCTATTGACTGCACCAAAACCATTAAATCGAATCGTGGAATCGATATATTTTTTTTCATTGTGTATACCAGAAGTAATTCTTGTCTGAAAATACAACGTTTTGATATACCCAGTATTTCCAGAAGTTCTCCCGTGTAGACGATTAATAAATGCAGTGACCGTCCTAGTGGACTCTGTCCAAACAAAATATTCGCCACCACTATTGGCATTATGAGAGCCTTCCCCTAGAACTACATTTTGTTCCTCGGGGCCAACTTTAATAATAACTGAAGTGGGTCTAGTCATTCCTGCTGCCAATTTTGATTCAATTCGAATCGGACCAACAATATCTGAATTTGTGTCATCTGTTGTAATATTTTCAAATTTCAACCGATAATCAACTACATCATTAAGACGAACCGTAGTTTTATTCGTTGTCCCTGTAGCTGCCCAGACAAATGCCCTAGGCATAATTTTCGCTTGAACACTGGATGGTTCAAGTATATTTTCTTCTTGAATGATTTCTGTTTTTTCTGTCTGCTCTACTTCTTCCTGACTTGTGTCAGTCGTTACTTGGCTATTTTCCGTACTGGCTTTCGTTGTTTCTTCTTTCACGCTACTGGCTGGCGTCTCTTCCTTGGTACTACTTTCGGCGGTCGGACTACTTTCAATCGTCACAGTTTCCGCAACTGCCGTCACGCCCGAAAAGGCATTCACTAGCAAAGAACTACATAAGCCAATAGCTGCAAGACGTTGCCATTTATTTCGCTTCATGTCGTCCCCTCTTTCTATGTACGATTCCCGCCAAACCGATTAAGGCGAAGCCGAGAATGTTCAAATTTGCCTGACTCTTGCTCCCTGTACGAGGGAGCTGCGAGCCAGTTGTGGTGGTCTGTGTCGAACCACCACTTCGTTGATCTCCTTGCGGAGGACCAGCTGGTTCCTTGGGATCGGCAGCTGGCGCATCTGTTTTCGGTGGGGGATCTTTAGGAGCGGGTGTTCTCGGATTTTGGTAAAATTCAATCCCCACCGAACTAGAACCACCATCAGACGCTTCAACATTTATAAAAAAACTAGGGGAAAATAGTAGACACGCAATCATTAAATAACGCTTTTTTTTCATTTAAAAACCTCCTTTTGCATTTAAATATCTCTCACAACCTATTTTCATAGCTCTATAATAGCAAAAAAAAGACTCTTCAAAACAACAGTTTTTTCCAGTTGATAACCCTTATTTCAACAAGTTCCTTACATATCGTGTCTTTTAAGCTACGTTATTTAAAGGAAACAAGGGAAAACAGTAAAGACTATCCCCTTTTTCAAAAAAATCATCTTTAATTTCTTAAATTTCCATCACCTAAACTAAAGAAAAGCTCACAATGTTAGTAATTAAAACTAACATTGTGAGCTTTTCTCATTTTTGAAGATTAGATAATTCGATAAAATAACACTAAAACACAAAATGCTGTCTGTTTCTCTTATTGGGCAACAGCTAATTGATACAATGGCAGGAGTTGTTGATAGGTTGCCAACATATAAGCGCGTGCTTTTTCAGGGTTTTGCCACAAAGCACTATCTTTGGGAATGATGCGCCCAATTTCAAACTCACCTTTTTTTACATCTCTAAAACGAGTTAAGGCTTTTTCTAAATCCGTTTCTGGCAGCGGAGTAATTTGAGGAACCGTGTGATCCAAGGAAACATACGTATCTTCTGGTAATGCTTGGAATAATTGCTGATTCTCTAAAAAGGCTTGCGCAATCTGCTTTTCATTTTTAGGATTATCAATAAATGACAACCACATAAACACATAGTCGCCCCAAATGCCTAATTGAAAATGCGGCTGCATTTTATAGCCGCGCTTATTCGGACTGAGTGCGGACCAAGTATTTTCTGGTGGATACACGGTGCGACGGCGATGTTGCGCAATATGGACAAACAACTCCGTTCCTAGTTCAAGCGCTAGTTGTTCGGCAAAATACGTGTCTAATTCTTGAAAAATCGGTTGAATTTGCGCACGGATAACCGCCATTCGTTCATCTAATCCAGCAACTTCAAAGGCTGCGAATTCTTTTTCTGTAAACATCAACATTTCTCTAATTCCTCTCTCAACTTGTCTTCCGCTTCTATTTTTGTCGATTTTGCCATGTTTCCAGTGTCATCCCACGATAAACATCTGTGACAATTTTCCCTTTACTAATTCGGGCATTGGGCAGTGTTCCTTCGTAGGTAAAACCAATTTTCTCCATGACACGACCAGAAGCTGGATTGTCTTGATCATGTAAAGCAAAGATTCTCATGAGTTTCATTTTTGCAAAACCCAGTTCAACTAACGCCGTCGCGGCTTCAGGCATGTAGCCTTTGCCCCAAAAGGCACGGTTCAAGACATAGCCTAATTCTCCAATATTATTGGTTTCATTGACCCGCAAATCAATCGTGCCAATCATTTTACCTGTTTCTTTCACTTCAATCCCATATTTCCCTAAAGGTTCCCCCATAAAATATTTAGCAATGTTTTGTCGTGTTTCAGCGATTGTTTGGTTTTTCAAAAACACATAGCGGACCGTTTCCTCATCTGAAGCATATTCGTACATATCTTCTGCATCGGCTAATGTGACAGGTCTTAAAATCAAGCGTTCGGTTTTGATTCGTTGGTTTTCTGCAAAAATCAATGGATAATTCATGAGCAAAACTCCCTACTTTTCTACATACTTTACCGAAAAACAGCGAAACACGCAAGGAAAATCGGCATTTCCCTCGCGTGTTTCTTTAATTGGCGTTTAAGCGAATGATGGCAATGATCGTTTGAACAGCTTTGGCCATTGATTCAACGGTAATAAATTCATATTGCCCGTGAAAATTTTCGCCTCCTGTAAATAGATTAGGCGTGGGAATGCCCATGAAAGAAATCTTAGAACCATCTGTCCCGCCACGAAATGGTGTGATGATTGGTTCAATGTCACAACTTTCCATTGCTTGGACGGCCAATTCTACAGGCGTCCAATCTTTTTCGATGATTTCCTTCATATTATAGTATTGGTCTTGGAAGGTAATTGTTAGTCTGGGTTTATCCGCCAGTGCATTTAAACGTTGGACGTGTTTTTCCAAAAATTGCTTTCTCGCTTGAAAGTTTTCTTGATCATGATCCCGAATGATATAGACAAGTTCTGCTTTTTCAATACTTCCTGTAAATTTATTGAGTAAATAAAATCCTTCATTTCCACGTGTTTGTTCTGGTACTTCCTTTTGCGGCAGTGATTGATCAAGTTGTTCGCCTAATTTAATGGCATTTACTAACGAACCATAGGCCGTTCCCGGATGGACACTGGTTCCCTCAATTGTTATCACAGCTTGAGCAGCGTTAAACGTTTCATACTCGAAATGCCCCACGCGGCCACTGTCGATTGTATACGCAAAAGCGACTGGGAAGTTCGGCGCATCAAATTGATCGGCCCCGCGTCCAATTTCTTCATCTGGACCGAAGGCGAGCCAAACATCGCCCCGCGCTACTTCTGGATGTGC
Source organism: Enterococcus sp. DIV2385 (assembly GCF_051711925.1). Classification (NCBI taxonomy): domain Bacteria; kingdom Bacillati; phylum Bacillota; class Bacilli; order Lactobacillales; family Enterococcaceae; genus Enterococcus; species Enterococcus sp. DIV2385. Next base: position 2,550,205 of record NZ_JBIONV010000001.1, read on the forward strand.
CAAAAAATACTCAACAGCAGCTAAAATCTCGACAATTCCCGCTTTGTCATCTGCTCCTAAAAGTGTGGTTCCGTCTGTAGTAATCAACGTTTCCCCTTGATATTCTTTTAAATTGGGAAATTCAGCAACTGATAAAACGATGCCTTGTTCTTGATTCAAAAGGACATCTTGACCATCATAATTAGTGATGACTTGGGGACGGATGTTTTCTGCTGAAAAATCCGCCGTATCCAGATGTGCAATCAAGCCGATACTCTTCGCTGCAGGTTGGTTACCAGGCAACCGTGCCGTTAAAAAGCCGTTTTGTTCGTTATAATGCACATCGGCCAAACCTAATTCATGAAGTTCTGTTTCAATCATTTTGGCTAAAACCACTTGACCGACCGTCGTCGGTGTGGTTTGACTGTTGGCATCTGAACGGGTGTTAACTTTCACGTAAGTTAAAAATCGTTCGACTAATTTTTCCATTTTTTACTCCTTCTTCCTGAATCATTCTGTTAAATAGGCATTGCGCAAGTGGAAATAATCCCCATACAAGTGATAACTAATGCCTTTCAATTTAGGATTGATTAGATAATTTGAGGCACTTTGATACAGCGGTACTTGGGCAGCATCTTGGTTCAGCAAGATGTCTTCCGCTTCTTTGTATTCTGCAAACTGTTTCTCTGGATTATTGGCATTAATTGTTCGCGCCTCTTCTACCAATTGGTCGTATTTGGCATTATGATAATTGCCGTAATTGTAACTTGATTCTCCTGCATATAAGTTAAAGTAAGAGTCTAATTCACTACTGCCGGCAATCCATCCTGAAAGAGACAACTCATAATTTTTTTCACGTCGCGATTGGTTCACATTATTACTTGGTTGCGATGAAATGGTAATTTCTAAACCTGGCAGATTTTCTTGCAACTGACTTTGAACATATTCAGCAATTCGTTTTCCTTGATCTGTATCTGCCGCCAGCAAGGAAAGTTTCACTTTTTTACCGACATCCGCTTGGGCTTTCGTCCATTCAGCTTGAGCTTTTTTGACGTCATTTTTCAAATATTCGCCACTGTAAGCTCGGAAATCTTCATCCGTTTCTGGATTCGCATAAAGTTTACTTGGAATCAATCCGTTAAGGGGTTTTGACCCATCGTTTAAGACACTTTGTGTTAAGGCTTCTTTATCAATTGCTTGGCCAATCGCTTTTCGTAAATGAACATTCGCTAATGGCGTTCCTTCTTTTTTGTTGAAATCTAAGAAGTAGTTGGCCACATCTGGATGACTGACATAGCCTGGATCATCTTGATATTGTTGAACATATTGTCCGTTAATGCGAACTAAGTCTAGTTCATTCGCTTGATATAAGTTAATCCCAGTATTATCTTCTTTGATTGTGCTAACCGCAACTTCTTCCAGTTTCACTTGATCCGCATCATAGTATTCTGGATTTTTTTTCAATGTCCAAGTATCTGAAGTCGCATCCCAATTGGCTAGCGTAAATGGCCCGCTATAAAGTAAATGTTCACTATCCAAGGCGTAATCTTTGCCTTGCGCTTCGACAAATTTTTGATTTTGTGGCGCTAACCAAGCAATCGAAACGACTGCTAAGAAGGAAGGTTGGGCCTGTTTTAATTCAACAATGAATTCTTTGTCATTAGGGGCTGAAATCCCTAATTCATCGACTGACTTTTCACCGTTGCGTATTTCAAAACTATTTTTAACACTGTCTAGTAAATAGGCATTCGGTCCAATCGTCGCTGGTGTCACCAGTTTTTTCCAAGAATAAACAAAATCTTGGGCCGTGATTGGCTCGCCGTTGCTCCACTTAATCCCTTCCCGCAAGGTAAAGTGGTACTTGCGCCCATCGTCACTAATCTTGACATCTTTAGCTAGAGCTGGCACCGTGGCACTGTCATCATCAAACCGATAAAGGCCTTCAAATAAATGTTGTGCCATTGTAAAGGTATTTTTATCTGTTGTTTGTGTTGTATCCAATGTTGAGATTGGTGCAGGTGAACTAATACTGATTTTTTGTTCAGCTGCTAAATTTCCCGAATCTACTTTCTCTGCCGCTTCTTTGGTTCCGCCACATGCGGCTAAAAGAAACCCTGTTGCAATCAAACCTACTACTTTTTTCCCCAATTTCATGTTGTTGCCCCCTCATATTTTTTAAACAAATAAAAAAAGCATTCGTCCTAAAAAGGACGAATGCTTATGCAATCGCGGTACCACCTTTGTTGATCTCTTCGCTAAAAAAGATCCGCTCGTTTCCAGTACAATCATACTGTAGCGCTATAACAGGCGCACCTGAATTGGTTTAAGCAACGGCTTCAACCAACCTGTTCAAAGGCCATTTTCCCCTTTAACGTCACTACCTCTTCTCACCAAACGAGGCTCTCTGCAAGCTATTTTAAAAAGTACTTTCCTTCTCATCACATTTTGTTCTTTTATTTGTTTCATCAATCATACTGATTTACGGATAGTTTAGCAAACATTTTCGAGGCCGTCAACCACATTTTTAATTTAAAACTTTTTTGTTTTTCATCAAAAAAAGAAAAGAGGTTTCAATTCCTCTTTTCTAAAATAATTTTACTCTAATCCTTTTTTAACATCTTCTATCATCAAATGCATTGATTCTAATCCACCACCGCTTAGATACCAAACATCTGGTTGAAGCATAATGATTTTATCATTTTTACCAGCATCGGTTTTTTGAATCAATTCGTTTGCAGCGACGTTATCTTTTGAATCGTCACCACCAATTGCTTTGGTGCGATCTACCACAAAGAGAATCCCAGGATTTTTTTCTAAAACATATTCGTAAGAAACACTTTGCCCATGAGTGGAAGCTTCAATTTTATCGTCTGCTGCTTTGAAGCCAAATGTATCATGAATTAAACCGAAACGAGAGCCTTTTCCGTAAGCAGAAAGTTGTCCTTCGTTAACTAACACAACAAGCGCATTATTCGCGCTAGCTTCTGCTTGTTTTTTCACATCAGCAATTTCTTTTTCTAATTCGGTTATTTTTTCTTTGGCTACCTCTTCTTTATCAAAAATAGTGCCTAACGTTTCGATATTTTGTTTCGTTGATGCCCAAGGATTTTTGGCATCTACAGCTAAGTAAATGGTTGGCGCAATGGCTTTTAATTGTTCTTGATAGTCTTGTTGACGACCGGAGATAATAATTAAGTCTGGTTTTAGTTGATTGATTTTTTCTAAATCTGGTTCTTTAATGCCGCCAGCTGATTCAACTTTTTGGTATTTTTCCAAATACGCAGGGATATTTTTGGTTGGCGCACCTACCACGCGGTCACCGACACCTAGTGCGTCCATTGTATCTAAGGAACCGTTGTCAAAAACAACGACTTTCTTAGGATTTTTGGGAACGGTTAATTGACCATTGGTATCTTTGACTGTGACTTCCGTTTTAGCTGTTGTTTCTGTTGTTGCAGAATCTGCTGTTTTTTTATTTGTTTGACAAGCACTTAACATCAACAGCCCCATCATTGAAACTGCCATCATTGCTAAAAATTTCTTTTTCATTCTTTTCCTCCAAAAACGTTATTTTTAAATTGCCCGATTTAGTGATAAAGACAAAAGCGTTTTCCTTCAATTTCACAAATCCGGATATTCATTTCATAAAGATCATTTAAAATACTTGTTTGAATAACTTCTTCGGTTGCGCCATGCGCATAGAGCTTTCCGCCTTTCATGGCGACAATTTCATCTGCATAGCTTGCGGCAAAATTAATATCATGTAGAACAATCAGAATCGTTTTTCCTAGTTCATCCACTAAGCGTTTAAGAATCTGCATCATTTGAACCGCATAATTCATGTCGAGGTTATTTAAGGGCTCATCCAATAAAATATAATCGGTATCTTGAGCTAAAATCATGGCAATATATGCCCGTTGTAATTGCCCCCCAGAAAGGGTATCAATGTATTCTTCCGCCATTTCAGTTAAACCCAATTGTTCCAGTGCTTCTGTTACTTTTTCATGGTCAGTGCTTTTTAAGCGACCTTTGGAATAAGGAAAACGACCAAAATTGACCAGTTCGCGCACAGTTAATTTAAGTTGTACACCGTTGGCTTGTTTTAAAAGGGCAATTTTTTGCGAAAGAGCCGATTGCTTCCAGGTTTTTACTTCTTGCTTGTCCAGATAAATTTCCCCGGTATCTTTGGGAATTAAGCGACTCATCATGGCTAGCAGCGTGCTTTTCCCAGCGCCATTCGGCCCAATAAAGGCCGTTAATTTGCCTTCAGAAATAGGTAAATCAATGTCTGAAACGACAAATTTATCGCCATATTTTTTTGATACATCACTCATCTGGATCATGTGCGTTGCTTCCTTTCTGCAATAATTTTCCATATAAAATAAACGCCCCCAACAAATTGAATCACCACGCTTAGCGGGGTATTCAAATGAAAGACCTGTTCAACCATCAATTGACCGAACACCAGTAAAAAGACTGCTATTAAACTCCCTGCCACAAACAGTTCTCGATGGCGATAGGTTTTCATGAATTGATAACTCATATTGGCCACGATAAAACCTAAAAATGTAATCGGACCCACTAATGCTGTTGATAAGCCGACCAGACTACTGATTAAACACAACAACACTAATTGAAACTGACTCACAGCAATCCCCAAATTCTGTGCTTGATGGTTCCCTAAATGTAAAACGTCTAAACGGTAACTTTCCCGCCAAAGTATCCCACAAATCATGAGCACCGCCACACCAACGAAAACGAGATACTGACTATTGACGTTACCAAAACTGGCAAACAACTTTCCTTGGAGTAAGTCGTATTCGTTAGGATCCATAATCACTTGTAAAAATGTACTAATACTACTGAAAAAAGTACCTAAAATCATGCCAATCATCAATAATAAAAATAAATCGGATTGATTTTTGCGTAATAGAAAATACGATAAACTAGTACTTAAAAACACCATTAAAAAGACGTTCATCAAAAACGAGCCAAGACTTACTTGACCTAACGCTTGTGCGCCTCCTAAAAGAAAAAATAACACCGTCTGCACAAAGACATACAAGGAATCCATCCCTAAAATGTTTGGCGTTAGGAAATGATTTTGCGTGACTGTTTGAAAACTAATAGTTGAAAAAGCCGCAGCGATTCCGACAAAAATAAAAGCCAATAACTTTTTCCCTCGTAACGCCAAAGCAAAGGACCAATTGCCATACGTGTTATAAGTTAAATAACAAAGACTCACAATTACTACGGCAGCTAAAAGCAAAAGTAATGAAAGCCATTTTTTTAAAGGCCGTTTCATCGTTTGCGCCCCCTTAGTAATAATAAAATGAACAAAATGCTCCCTAATGTTCCGACAACCACGCTGACAGGAATTTCATAAGGGGCAATCAATACTCGTGCTAAAATATCACAGATTAACAAGAACAAACTCCCACAACTCCCAGTTAACCACAAGGTATTTTTCATATGATCGCCATAACGTAAAGACACGAGATTGGGAATCACAACCCCTAAAAACGGAATATTCCCCACCATCAATAAAACGATGGCACTTGCTAAAGCAACCAGCGTCAAACCTAAAAACTGAATTCGCTGGTAATGGACGCCAAGACTATTTGCAAATGCTTCACCCATACCAACGACAGTGAAATGATAAGCAAATAAATAAATAACAAACCACAAAGGAATCATTAAAAATAACCATTCATAATTCCCTTTCATAACTGTGGAAAAATTTCCTTGTAACCAAGCAGACATATTTTGAACCAATTGGTATTGATAGGCAAAAAATGTGGCAATTGAGCCTAGAATGTTACCAAACATCACGCCCACCAAAGGGACCATTACTTGATTCTTACTTGGTAATAATCGAATGAGCGCTAAGAATAATAAGGTCCCGCTTAGCGCAAAAATAAAAGCAATTGCCGTTCGATAGAGAAACGGAGCTGTTGGGAAAAATAACATTGCAACTAAAATACCCAACCTTGCACTATCGGTTGTTCCAGCGACACTAGGAGCGACAAATTTATTTTGTGTGAGTTGCTGCATAATCAATCCAGAAATACTCATCGTACTACCAGCAATGATTAAACTCAACGTGCGGGGAACACGGGTGGTAAATAAAACAAATTGTTGCTGCGCATCTAATTGAAACAACTGAGAAAGTGCAATGTCCTTCACCCCTATCACTAATGACAATAAGCTGAAAAGTAATAGTAGAACAAACAAACCAATCTTTTTCATGAGAAAACTCCATTTTTATTTAATTGAGAATGATTCTCATTCTTAATTACAGTGTATGAGAAAACCATCACAAATGCAACCACTTTTTTTCCTTTCTTAAAAACTTCTTCTCAAGCCGACTGACCAACGACTTATCTAAGATATGCTATAATGGAGGGAAACGTTAGGAAAGGAGTGTTACTGAATGGCGAATGATGACTTACAACAACGTCTGGATAAAGGAATGTATGGTACGCCCCTCGTCAATCCTGAAGAACAACACAAATACATGGGCACATTTCGTGAACGCTGCCGTCTCTCCATGACCGTCGCTGAAATGAAAGATGCACAGAACCAACAACATTTATTAGAAGAATTAGCGAAGCATCCTGAAGTTACAGTACTTTTAAACGGCGAAATCTCTTCTGACCTGCAAAGTACCTATATTAAATTATTAAATCAGCATGGCGCAACCTTTAAGATTGTTAACAATTTTGTGGAGAACAACCCTGACTCTCTCGGCTTACTGCTAGCTGAAAATCATGCAGTCGATGAACCTGTGATTGACGTTACAGAAAAATATCCTCAAGCAACCGAAACGCCAAAAGAAGAGCCAAAAGCTAAAAAAGGCTTCTGGCAAAAACTATTTCACTCATAAAAAGCTCAAGAAAAGTTATGAGTCATTGGATTGTTTAAACATAAGTTATGAGCGCTTCCATTTATAATAGAATTGTGCTATTATAAAGATGAAAAAGAGAGGTATGCGGGTACATACCTCTCCTTTATACCAGCGCCAGTTATAAGAACTGGTGGCTTACTGAGTTAAATTTTTGTTACTATTTAACCGTTCGGTCTGTCAAGCTTATGAACGGTTATTTTTTATTGTTTTTCGTTGCTTCAAGGATACCGAAAATCAGTAACGCAACAAACGCTAATCAGCTGAACAAAAGCAACAACTTCTAAGAGCTAAAGCTCTAAGAGTTGAAGGTCCTTCGGAAATAAGCCGAAATTGTTGAGAATCACGAAGAACGTAGTGATTCGATGATGAATAATACCTACTTGGTCTCCAAAAATTGAAGAACTATTTTCGGAAATTCCTTCTTATTGCTGAGAAACACTATTTGCAAAGCAAATAGATGTTAAACAGTACCTACTTGGTTCTCGGAGCTATACGCTTTCGCCTTAGCCTCAGAGCAAAACTAATCATCAATTCCAATGCCGCTTCGATTGACAAAAAAATGCTCCTTTCGTTAAAGTGCATCGGATACACATAGGCATCACCTGCCTCTCTAACTCAGAGCCACCGTCATACAACTTTCATTGGTAATAGTTTTAGTATAACCTATTGGGTTCACCAAGAAAACGTTTTTATAAAGAATACCGCCAAAAAATCTATTATGAATTTTTTGGCGGTATTCTTTTTTATTGAACCACTTCTGGGTATAAAAGTTTTAAAACGTCCATTGTTAAACGGCGTCCTTTTCCAGCGTAAGGATACACATGCATGTGCATGGCTGGATTAAAGTTCGCTTCGATAATCCCGTACGTTAAGCTATCACGTGTGCCTTTTACGTCTTTGTCAGGAATGATTAAATCAATACCGCAAATTTTGGCTCCTAAAGCAGCTACGGCCTCAATGGCGATTTGTTTATAACTATCATCAATGACATCGGTCATATCAATCGAATCCCCGCCCGTGCTAACATTAGAATTTTCTCGCAAGTACACGATTTGCTCTTTTTCTGGCACAGAATAGATAGTTAAACCTTGTTCTTTCAACATTAGTTTTTCTAAATCATTTAACTGGATTAACTCTAGTGGTGCACGGTGATTGGTCCCCCGCAATGGATCACTATTTTTAGCGGCCACCAATTCTTCTACAGTGTGTTTGCCATCTCCGGTAACATTGGCTGGCACGCGCAACATGATGGCTTTTACATCATTATCTAACACAAAGAACCGATATTCTGTTCCAGGTAAAAATTCTTCAATTAAAACCGCTGTGTCCTCTTTAAAAGCAATCCGTAACGCTTCCGTAAAGTCTTCCAACGAAGCGCCTTCTTTAAAAATGGTAATTCCTAAACCGTAATTCGTTGATTTTGGTTTCACGACAAACGCTTTATTGGCGTAGCGTAAATGTGCTTCTTGTGCCTCAATAAAAGATGAAAATTCTTCACCGCCAGGCACATGGAAACCTGCTGCAGACAAAATTTTCTTTGTCACGGTTTTGTTTTCCATAATCAATGGTACCACGTAGTTATCTTTGCTAGTCATGTTGGCATTTTTGACGTATTCAATGTGCTCGCCATGTTGCAGTTTCAAAAATTGCTCTTGTTCATCTAAAATTTCGATTTCCAAACCTTTTTGAATCGCATCAAATAAGAAAATTTGTGTGGATAATTCCATCTCACGGAAACCAGCTAATTGATAAGGGCGTTCAAAGGCCATACTTTGATATTGGTTTCCAAAAATATTTCCCAGTTCACTGTTGGAGTTTTCTTGAATAATTGTCCACATTTTGCCAGAAACGGTGTCTTGTGGATTCCGCAGTTGTTGATAATACTTACCGACAACTTCTTTGCCTTTGCGAATGCCTAGAGCATCTAACATATCAATCATTTCTGAAAAAATCCGATCGCCTTCTGCAATTAACTTAATCGTTTCATGAGGATGACCAAGAGCCACTTGTTCATTAAAAATATCGCCAGTTTTTACCCATTCATCCGCTTCTTCTTTTTCATCTGTCCACAATAAATACAACATGAAATAATGTAAGAAATCCACGGTATCTTCCACAATGCCTAAACGTGAAAAAGGATTTAAGTCTAAATTACGCAACTCGATATAGCGAATACCTGTTTTAGGCAGATCAGACATTTGTTTCCCGCCACGTAAGCGCACAGGCGCATAAAATTCTTTTTCTTCAGAAAGTAAACCATTTTCCACCATGCGATGAATATCTTCTAAATAGCGTTCCAATGAGGCATACGATACTTTCACATTGTCATGATTTCTGTAGCCATACGTACTATTCCGAATACTGCGAATGGGTTCTTGCGGTTGGTCGTCGTAGACCCTAAAGTAGCCGTCTTCACTAACTGGTGAAGCCCCAAAAAGATACGTAATTAACCAACGATAACGTAAAAAGTTACGGGCAACTTTCATGTACACTTTCGTTTTAAATTGTTTGCAATCTGTCACTTCGGATTGTTCATCATATAATTGCTGAATCAGGGCTTGGTCATATTCAAAATTAAAATGAATTCCGCTGACCATTTGTTTTCGTTTGCCATACTCTTTTGCCAAATAACGACGATATAACACTGCATCATATTGATCTAATTTAGCAATTTTAATCTCTTCATCTTTTGTTGGTAATTGTGGCGGCATACTTAATGGCCACAGCATTTCATCTTCTGGAATCGAACGACGAGCCACATCGTGAATGGCATCTAAAAAACGAAGCATTTCTGTGCCGCTATTTGCTACAGGCGTGATTAGTTCTAATTGTGTTTCACTAAAATCTGTTTGAATATATGGATGATAAGAACGGTTACCAAAAACCGTGGGATGATCAGTTGTCGCTAAAAGCCCTTCTCGTGTACTACGTTGGTTTTCTTTTTCTAAACCAAAACGAGCCATCAATACGTAAGGACGAACATTTTTCTTTTGCATTAATTCTCTATAATTCATCTTGTCGCCTTTCTTTCTACAAACTATCTGTTTCTCTTACTATTATATAGGAAAACGAGTAAATATGCTGTTTTTTTGAACGTTCGCTTGAGAATTTTCGAGACACTTTTTGAGAGCGCCTTTTTCCGTTATACTGAAAACAACTAGTTTATAGAAAGTGGTGATTGCTCATGAAAAATCGTGCATTACTTTTAATTGACTTTCAAAAAGGCATCGAAAGTCCGTCGCAGCAATTGTACCGTCTACCAGCAGTGTTGGAAAAGGTCAATCAGCGTATTGCTGTCTACCGCCAACACCATGCGCCCATTATTTTTGTTCAACATGAAGAAACTGAACTACCTTTTGGCTCAGACTCTTGGCAACTTTTTGAAAAGCTGGATACACAACCCACAGATTTTTTCATCCGCAAAACACATGCGAATGCCTTTTACCAAACAAATTTAAATGATTTACTGACGGAACACGACATTCAAACGTTAGAAATTGCTGGTGTCCAAACCGAGTTTTGTGTGGACACTACAATTCGGATGGCTCATGGTTTAGGCTATACGTGTTTGATGACACCGAAAACCACTTCCACCTTGAATAATGGACATTTAACCGCGGCACAAATTATCCAACATCATGAAGCTATTTGGGCTGGCCGCTTTTTGACTTTTTTGCCTTCAATAAATTGAGGGCTTTTCCAAAAAATTGTTTGTTCACTATGTTTTCTTGTCGTATTTCATGTTAGTATAAGGAAAAAGTGTTCAGTTGATTAGTTGAAGATTTAGAGTGTGGGACATAAGTCGATTAGGCTTGTCTCTCATGTTCTGTCTTTTTTTATGTCATCATTCACTAAACTAATAAATAATTGGAGGTATTTTATGAACAAATTTTTTACAGCCCAACGTTTAAAAGACACCGCCTATGTAACCGTCGGTGCATTCATTTTGGCCATTTCAATCAATGCGGTCTTATTGCCAAATAAACTTGTCGCAGGCGGAGCCAATGGCATTAGTATTGTTATTAATTATGTTTTCGGGATTAGTCCCGCCATTGTTCTTTACGCCATCAATATTCCTCTTTTAGTGCTTTGTTTCTTACTTCTTGGGAAAGAGGTCGGTGTCAAAACCATTTATGGCAGTCTTATTTATCCATTTTTTGTAGGAATTACTTCGGGGATGCCTGTTTTAACACATAATATTTTTCTAGCAGCATTATTTGGCGGTATTATTACAGGTGCTGGCCTAGGCTTGGTTTTCCGTGGCAATGCCTCAACTGGTGGGACAGCAATCATTTCACAAATTGTCAATAAATACTTCAAAGTTTCCTTAGGTATTGCTATTTTATTCGTCGATGGTTTAGTCATTTTATCAGCAATGTATGCTTTTAATGCAGATATTGTGTTATTCTCTTTAATTTGTTTATTTACAATTGGTCGTGTCGTTGACATGATTCAAGTTGGTCTGGTTCGCTCGAAGAATGTGATGATTATTTCACCAAAATATGTCGCTATTCAAGAACGCTTATTACGTGAACTAGATAAAGGTGTGACCTTGGTGCCAATCGAAGGCGGTTATCGAAGCGCGAAAGGCATGCTCTTAATGACTGTCATTCGTGAAAAAGATTTTCCCCGCTTAAAAGAAGCCATTCTTGATATTGATGAAGAAGCTTTTTTGATTTCAATGAGTGCGAGTGAAGTCTACGGAAAAGGATTTAGCTTGAAAAAAGTAGCTGATTCTTATGGTGTTGAAGCAACTAATGCCAATAATTTACAATAGTTTTTTGTAGGAAAAGAGCCGCAAAATCTGTAGAGATTTTGCGGCTCTTTTTACATCTTCATCCAGACAGGTTCTAAGCTATTGCCATCCAAATCTTGCACCTCTAAGCCATACATTTGCTCTTCTGGTATTCCCATATCAACTCGGTAGCAGTTGCCTCCGTTAGCTTTGGCGGTTTCGCCAAACTGTTTTACGGCTTCGGCACTCTCTAAACTAAAGGAAATTAATGCTCCACTGGTTGTTTGCGCATCAATAATTTGCTTTTCTTGGATAAATTTTCCATAAAAGTCATGGTTCAACAACATAATCCAAAATTGATCATCCCACATCATCGAACTAGCTTCCTCTGTTGAAAATTCTTCGTTCTTTTTGAATCCAAGTTTTTCATAAAATGCTGTAGAACGTTGGACATCCGCTACTGGGAAGTTAACAAAAACCATTGTGCCCATGTGATTCATCCCTTTCTTTTAATCATCTACGACAGCTAACTGTGCGTTGCGACAAAATCAACAAGCTTGTTTGATTTATACTAGCATATTCATAAAAGAAATGTTACTAAAACGTTTTCTTAAGGTAATTCTCGATAAGCCAAGTGCTGAATGATTTCACTATGTTGTGGATAATCGTTTAACAACTCCGCTTGAGTAAATAACTCGAAATCTTCAAACTCAAAGCCTGGTGTAACTACACAACTGACTAACGCAAATCCTGTCGCTACTGTAGAGCCAAAGATTGTGCCGGCAGGAACTGAGAACGAAAGCTGTTGTCCTTGAACTAAGTCTTTCCCTAACTGAACAGCTTGATACGTTCCATCAGGAAAAATACAGTGAACGGTTAACGGCTGACCATCGTGAAAAAACCATAATTCATCCGCTTTTAAACGATGAAAATGTGACGGACTTTCTGTATTTAATAGAAACAAAATCGCTGTATGCAACGCCCGTTCGCCTCGTTTGGTCGGAATCAATTGTTCACTTTTATTGGTTTGTTTAAAATAACCGCCCTCAGGATGCGCTTCTAATCCTAACTTCTCAATCCACATTTGTTCTGTCATCTTCTCCCTCACTCCTTCATTTTTTCAGAAACAATTTAGGAAGAACTTAGAACATCCGTCCCAATCCTAAAATAAACGGCGGGACAGGAGGTCGGGACAGAACCGTTTAGCTCCGAGAAATAAGAAGAAATTTCCGAAAATTGCTCTTTAATTTTTGGAGAATTTCGACTTATTTCCGAAGGAGTTGGTTCTGTTCCCGCCGTTTATCAGGTTTTGAGCCTGGGACAAAAATCCAAAGTGATTTTTGTCCCAGGCTCCTGTCCCACGTTCTTCCCAAACCTGTTATTTTCTACAACTAAACATCTTTTAATAAGCCTTTAAATAAGCCCATTGCGAAATCGTTGGCATTGAATGGTTCTAAATCGTTAATGCCTTCACCTAGACCAACTAATTTCACTGGCAAGTGTAATTCATTCCGAATAGCAATGACAATACCACCTTTGGCTGTTCCGTCTAGTTTGGTTAAAACTAAGCCAGTGACATCGGTTGTTTCTTTGAACTGTTTGGCTTGTGTCATCGCATTTTGCCCAGTAGTTGCGTCCACGACTAAGAGTACTTCGTGAGGCGCATCTGGAATTTCTCGTTGGATGACTCGTTTGATTTTTTCTAATTCTTTCATTAAGTTGACTTTATTTTGTAAACGACCTGCTGTATCCACTAGCAAAACATCGGCCTGTTCTGCTTTGGCACGTTCCACTGCATCGAAAACGACCGCTGCTGGATCGCCGCCAGCATTCCCACGTACAACTTCAACGCCAGCCCGTTCGCCCCAAACAACTAATTGATCGATGGCGCCCGCTCGGAACGTATCGGCAGCTGCCATTAAAACTTTCTTTCCTTCCAACTTGTATTGATGGGCTAATTTACCAATGCTGGTTGTTTTACCAACTCCATTAACACCAACAAATAAAATCACGGTTAAGCCATTTGGCTGTAAGTTAATCGCGTTATTTTCATTAATTCCTGCTTCTTCATACAAATCAACCATTTTTTCAATGATGGTATTTTGAACTTGAGCTGGTTTTTTCACGTTTCGCAGTTTCACTTCTTGTCGTAAGGCTTCTGTAATTTTTAAGGATGTATCAAAGCCTACATCTGCACCAATTAACGTTTCTTCTAATTCTTCAAAGAAATCTTCATCGACGCTTCGGAAATTAGCAAACAATTCGTTCAACCGTTGACCAAATGTTTTACGTGTTTTTTCCAAGCCTTTTTCATATTTTTCTTGGACTTGCTCTTCTTTCGACTCTTCAATTTCTTCTGAAACCTGCGTGTCTGTTGGTTCTACCAACGGAGTCACGACACTACTTTCTTCTTCAGGCGCTTCCACAACAACTTCTTGTGTTTCCTCTGTCAGGATTTCTTCTGGCTCTTCATCTAACGCTTCTTCTACATCAGCTAATTTTTCCATTTCAGCGTTATCTGTTAAATCGGCTGTTTCTGTGACTTCTTCCGCTGTCGTTTCTGGCGTTATTTGCGCCTCTTCTGCTGCGGTTTCTTTTGATTCAGCAGGCGCTGATTCATCACTAGGTGTTTCGTCTACTGTTTCTTCAATTATCTCTTGTTTTTCTTCTTCCTTTTTTTCAGCGGAAAAAGCTTTTTTAATTTTATCAAAAAATCCCATTCTTATTGGCCTCCTTCCAACGGCGTTAAAATATATTTTTCGACCGCTTTGGCAACGCCATCTTGGTCATTCGTGTCTGTAACGACATCTGCGGCTTCTTTAACTAATGGAATCGCATTTGCCATGGCGACACCTAAGCCAGCGTATTCGATCATCGGTAAATCATTTTCTTCGTCTCCTAGGGTCATGATTTCTTCTGCACGGATTCCTAAATCTTTGGCTAACAAGGAAATACCATAGGCTTTCGTAATCCCTTTTGGCATAAATTCTAATAAGTTATTTCTCGTTTTAATAATTTCAAAGCGCTCATAAAAAGAGGCCGGAATTTCCTTGATGCGTTCATTTAAATACGCTTCATCAATCGCAACAACAACTTTGTTATAAATTCGGTTCGGGGTTAACTCTTCTAATTTGTAGGACTCAAAGGTTAATAATTTGTTTAGAGAACTATAAATTGAAGGATAATTAGGTGCAGAAGGCAATTGCATCACGACCTCATCGGATAAGACATCAAACGGCATGTTGAGTGTGGTTGCTAATTGGTACAGCTCATGAATCGCTTCCAAGGGCATCAATGTTTTCTCAATAATGGCCCCTGTATCATTTTTTTGAACCAATCCGCCGTTAAAAGTAATGCTATAATCGCCTTCCTCTTGTAAACCTAATTCTTCTAAGTAAGGACCAATAGCTGCCAAAGGTCGACCTGTGCAGATAACAACTTTCACGCCTGCTTGTTTCGCAGCCATCAGTGCTTGTTTATTCCGTAAAGAAATCTCTTTTTGGCTATTTAATAATGTTCCATCTAAATCAATAGCAACTAATTTTATCAAACGTTCGCTCCTCCTTGCTTCTGGCTAATTGCTTTTTTCAATTGCGCCACCTTCTTTGACCTCTTCCAAGCGAACTGAAACGATTTTTGAAACCCCAGATTCTTGCATAGTCACGCCATATAAAACATCTGCGGCTTCCATTGTCCCTTTACGATGTGTCACCACAATAAACTGTGTGCCATCTTCAAATTCGCTTAAATAATGACCAAAACGAGCAACGTTGGCTTCATCTAAAGCTGCTTCTACTTCATCTAAAATACAGAACGGAACTGGTCGAACACGAATAATTGAAAAGAGTAATGCAATCGCCGTTAATGCCCGTTCGCCTCCAGACAACAAGCTTAAATGTTGTAATTTTTTCCCTGGTGGTTGCGCCTCAATCTCAATCCCTGTATTCAAGAGATCCTCTGGGTTGGTTAGCACCAGCTCTGCCCGTCCGCCACCAAACATATTAGGAAATACCACTTTGAACTGGCCACGAATTGCTTCAAAGACTTCTTTAAACCGTTCTTTCACTTCTTGGTCCATTTCATCCATGGTTTCAAATAATTGTTCTTTCGCATTTAATAAATCATCTCGTTGACTGACTAAAAATTGATGGCGCTCATCGACTTGTTCAAATTGCTCGATGGCACTTAAGTTAACAGGTCCTAACCGCTCAATTTCTTGTTTTAGGCGCTTCACTGTTTGTTGCGCTTGCGCTAAATCATCGATTGGGAAATACGCTTCATAGGCAGCCTCAAAGGTTAAGCTATATTCTTCCTGCAAGTAACTTAATGAGCTATCTAATTGCATCTCTGCACGATTTTTTAGGACTTCAATTTGTGTTTTATCTGCTAAATACTGTTGTTGGCGTTTGTTTTCTTCCGCTAATTTTGTATCTAACTCGTCTACTTCTTCTTGCAACGCTTGTCGTTGACTACGTGCCGTTTGTAAAGACGTTTGCAATGCTGTTTGTTTCTCCGCTAATTGCGCGACTTGTGCCGCTAAGCCTTCTTCGGTTAACTGGTGATCGCTAGAATGGCTACTTAGTTGTTGTAGCTGTTGACGGATGGCCGTTTCTCGAATCAACAATTCGTCCAATTGTTCTTGTTTGTCTTGCTTTTGACGAGCAAAATGGGCACATTGTTCCGCCGCTACTGCTTGTTCTGCTTGAACTGTCGTCAAGCGTTCTTGCGCTTGGGCTTTAAAGGTTTCCATTTGGCTAGCTTCTTGTTCCACTTGTTTCATTTCAGCATCTAAACGTTCTTTCGTTGCCGTTAAGTTTGCTTGTTGCTCTGTCAATGTGGCTTTTTTCGTTTGATATTCGGTTAAGAATTGATGCAATTCCCGTGATTCATATTCAAACAGACGTTTTTCTTTTGTTAAACGAGTAATCGTTTCTGTTTGATTGGCTAATTTATTGTCAATTTCTTGTTGTTTTAAGCGATTTTGTTCACCAGCAGAGCGCAACATTTCTGCACGTTCCGTGGCTGTTTTCACTTCTTGCGAGAGCGCTTGGACTTCTTGTTCTACACTTCTTAGTTGTGTTTCTAATTGAGTCATTTGTTCAGTGATTGTTTGAAGTTCTTGCGCTTGTGAAAATAGGCTTCCTTGGTTGCCACGTTTATTGGCTCCCCCAGTCATCGAACCGCCAGGATTCATCACATCGCCTTCCAATGAGACAACGCGATATTGGTAATTGACTAATTTTGCTAACTGGTTGGCACTCGTTAAATCTGCCGCTAAAATCGTGACGCCTAAGAGATTTTGAATAACGGTTTGTACTTGTTCTGGATAACGAACTAATTCACTGGCAATCCCCACGAAGCCCGGTGCACCAGCCAAACGATTCTGAACCATCGACGATACAGAGCGCGGCTTAATGGTAGTCAATGGTAAAAAGGTTGCTCGGCCACTGTGTTGTTGTTTTAAGAAGGTGATGCCTGCTCGACCATCTTTCTCATTTTCCACAACAATATGTTGCGCCGCACCACCTAAGGCCGTTTCAATCGCCAACGTATATTCTTTAGGCACTTCAATTAACTCAGCCACTGCGCCAACAATCCCAGTTAATTGGTTTTTGTGACGCAATACAGCTTTCACGCCTTGATAGAAGCCAGCGTAATTTTCTTGAATTTCTTGCAAACTTTTTTGGCGTGCCTTCGCTTGTTGCACTTGATTCATCGCTTGGTACATATCATTTTGACGCTGTGCTAATCGTTCACGTTTGGCTTCAAGCGTTGCTTTCAACGCAGTGTATTCTTCCAGCTGTTCTTGTAAGCCTTGTTTTGCGACTTTTTGCTCTTTTTCTAGCGTTTCTTTCATTGCAAGAGCTTCAACCATCTGTTCTTCTAGCGCTTCGTGTTTTGCTAGCGATTGTTGATTTTTAGCTGTTTCTTGTTGATATTGTCGTTCTAAATATTTTAAGTCATTGGCTGTATTGGCTTGTTCTTGCATGACTTCCACATACTGACTGCGCAATTCCTCCATCAATTCTTTAGAAGACTTACTATATTTTTCCACATCTTTCGTTGCCAAAGCCAATGCTTCTTTTAACGTCTGACGTTGTGCCGTTTTTTCTGCGATTGCTGTTTCCAGCGTCTGCAATTCTTCTCGATAACGAACAATTTTTTCGG
The DNA here is from genome assembly GCF_051711925.1 of Enterococcus sp. DIV2385. Lineage (NCBI taxonomy): Bacteria > Bacillati > Bacillota > Bacilli > Lactobacillales > Enterococcaceae > Enterococcus > Enterococcus sp. DIV2385. The sequence continues at coordinate 2,567,994 of NZ_JBIONV010000001.1, forward strand.
CCGTTTCTGCCAATGTCTCTTCGTATTCGCTTGCCGTTTGGGAGGTGTGTTTGGAACGTTCAATTAAAACATTTTTTTGTCCTTCTGCTTGTTTCAACGCTTCTGTCACTTGTAATAATTGTTGTTGTTCCGTTTCAATTTGTTCATCTAAACGATTGCGCTTGCTTCGTAAACGTACCAATTTGCCTTCTAAGTCATGGACTTGCTTACTTGCGCCGGCTAACTTTTCTTCAATGGCTGTTAATTCTTGCGTTTTCGTTTCCCAAATAGCTTTTGCTTCTTGAATTTCGGTCACAGTTAAATTGACATCAATTTCGGTAAGTTCTTCTTTCAAAGCTAAATACTTTTTAGCCGCATCTGCTTGGGCGGCTAGAGGAACTAATTGGTCTTCCAACTCGTAAATGATATCTTGGACACGGCTTAAGTTGTCCTCAGTTTCGAAAAGCTTTTGTTCAGCCTTTTTCTTCCGTTGTTTGTATTTTAAAACGCCCGCTGCTTCTTCAAAGATCCCACGACGGTCTTCAGGTTTACTATTAAAAATCGCTTCAACTTTCCCTTGTGAAATAATTGAAAAAGATTCTTTGCCTAACCCTGAATCCATAAATAAATCTTGAATGTCTTTTAAACGGCACGCTTGTTTATTAATAAAAAAGTCACTTTCGCCCGTTCGTTTTAAACGACGGGTGACACTAATCTCACTATAATCCAATGCTAAATAATGGTCGCTGTTGTCTAACGTCACGGTAACTTCCGCAATATTTAGCGGTTTACGACCTTCCGAACCGGCAAAGATAATGTCGTTCATTTTGCCACCGCGAAGGTTTTTCGCAGATTGTTCACCTAATACCCAGCGAACGGCTTCCGTGATATTACTTTTCCCACTTCCATTCGGACCAACCACTGCTGTCACATCATCTTCAAATTCAATAATGGTTTTATCTGCAAATGATTTAAATCCTGTAATTTCAATTCGTTTTAAATACACGAATATTGCTCCTTCCAGCCTTACTGAGGAATACTTTTCAGTGCCCGCTCAGCGGCATCCTGTTCAGCTAACTTCTTCGATTTTCCTTGGCCTAACCCAATGAGTTCACCATTCATGTAAACTTCAGTGAAAAAGGTGCGGTCATGAGCAGGGCCTTCTTCTTTAATTAAGCGATATTCAATTGAAACATCGCCTTTGCGTTGTAAAACTTCTTGTAATTGTGTTTTGTGATCCATCTCATGTGAAAAAGCACCGGCATCAATTTTCGGAAAAATAACGTCTTCAATAAATTTCTTGGCTGCGCCAACTTTTTGGTCTAAGTAGAGGGCACCTAAAAAGGCTTCAAATAAGTCACATAATAATGATGCACGTGTTCGTCCGCCCGATGCTTCTTCTCCTTTACCTAATAAAATGTAGTTGTCGAAGTGACATTCTTTCGCAAATTTGGCTAAACTATCTTCCCGAACGATGGCTGCGCGCATCTTCGTTAATTTTCCTTCTGGAAGTTCTGGGAATTTTAAATACAAATATTGTGAAACAATTAATTCTAAAACTGCATCTCCTAAAAATTCAAGACGTTCATTATCGGATAATTTTAAATAGCGATGCTCATTCACATAGGATGAATGAGTAAAAGCTTGCTCTAATAGATTGACATCATGGAAAACAATGCCGTAACGTTCTTTTAACTCTGTTGTTAACTGATTGTCCATTCTCCACATTCCTTTACATTTATTTACACCTTGTTTCATTATACTTTTTTTTTCACTTTTTTTAAATGGTTCTATTCAGAAAAAGCCTGTTATTCACTGTGTTCTCATTATTTTTTAGAAAAAAATAAATAAATAGAGCTATGACTGAGATAAAAGCGTTTGTTTACGTAAGAGATAGAAAGAGCGTGGGACAAAAATCACTTTGGATTTTTGCGCCACGCTCAAAAACTGATAAATGGCGAGAACAGAAGCAACTCCTCCTTATTTCTCGGAGTTAAACACTTCTGTCCCGACCTCGTTCTATCTCTATTAAATCAGCGGAACGTTGTTTAACGTTTTTCCGCAGTGACACCCACCGTTGCCCATGGATTATCTTTCGTATCAACTGCCCAAGTAAAGTCAACTACACGGTCGTTGACAGGCAAGACTTCATTTCTGTAAAGCGTTGGGATTACAAACGCTTCATCAATGGCATACTCTTGCCAATCGTAGAAGGCTTTTTTACGTTTTTCTTCATCAAATGATGCTTTTGAATCAATCGCGTCAAGTAATTTAGTATTTTCTTCTGACTCAAAACGTGTGTAGTTAAAGGCTGAGTTTGGACCATATAAGCCGGTTGGTGAAGGATCTGAACCTGTGCCCCACGCGCCTTGATAGATATCTACTTCTGGGTCATCATTTTTCAATTTATCATAGAATGCTTGGAAATCAATTAAGCGTCCTGTTGTATACGTTACGTTTAAGCCAATTTCTTTCCATTGTTGGACATAGTAATCAGCAAGTGGTTGTGCAGTTTCGCCGCCTGACATTGAAGCAAACTTGATTTCTAGTGGTTTGCCTTCTTTGTCTTCGCGAATGCCATCGCCGTCTACGTCTTTATAGCCAGCATCATCTAATAATTTTTTCGCTTTGTCTAAATCAAGCGTATAGCCTTTCGCTTCGCTATCATGCAAGCTCTTGAAGACTGGTGGAATTAACGTTGTTGCCCCTGTTCGTAAGCCGTTGTAGAATTTTTGGCCGACTGCATCATTGTCAATTGCATAGCCCATGGCTTGACGTAAGCTTTTATCTGCCATTTTAGCTTTTGGATTGTATTTCACTGTATTGGTTTCTTTGTCAAACGTACCCATTTTAAAGCCAATATACGTATAGGCTTGTTCGGGACGTCCTAAGATTTGATACCCTTCAGTATCTTTGTATGTTGGATACGTATCTGTTGGCATTGATAATGCAATATCGTATTGTTTCGCTTTCATCGCTTCTACAATGCTCGCAGAAGGAACAGATTTGAACACTAATTTATCTAATTTAGGTTTGCCACCGTAGTAATACTCATTTGGTAGGTATTCAACAGATTCACCTGTCACAATATTACTCATGTAGTATGGTCCAATAGTCACAGGGTTTTTACGAACTGCATCGCTTGATTCCATGTCTTTAACAGCAATTCCTTCAAAGGCATGTTTTGGTAAAACTGAGCCCCAAACACCGCCACCTAATTGTTGCATTCCTGGGTGAACTTCTTTATAAGTGATTTTAACTTCTTTATCATTGACTTTTTCTATGCCAGAAATGGTTGGCGATTTACCATCATGGTAGTCTTCCATGCCAACAATATTCGTAAAGTTATCATCATAACGAATCCCTGTATAGTCTTTATGACCAATGACTTCATAAGAGAAAATCACGTCATCTGCCGTCACATCTTTACCGTCAGACCATTTCAAATTGTCACGTAATTTAATGGTTGCTGTATTGGCATCTTCATCTAATTTCAGATCCGCAGGACCCCCATCGACAATCTTAAAGTCTGCATCATTGTTAAATAATGGCTGTACTGTTGGAAGCATGTATTGTGCATCATAGTTGTCTTGATAAAATTCTTGCTGGAAAAGTCCTTGGAATTGTGTATCCATAACTACAGCGACATCTAATGTCCCGCCATCAATTGCTTTTTTATCATTTTTAACAGCGATTGGCATTTTTGAAATGTCTTCTGTTTCCGTTGCTTTATTGCCCCCGCCTTTATTGCCGCCACCACATGCAGCTAACCCGAATACTAACACAGAAGCTAACGTGATTGCACCTAAAATCCGTTTCTTGTTCATCTCTTTTCCTCCCTCATTTTTTGGCTAATTAGCCTAATCGTTGTCGTGCATCTGCTGAGCGCTTAAATGCTTGTCCAACATAGTTTATACTTAACATCAAGACTAAAATTAGAATTGATGCAGGTAACCAAACCCATTGTTTATTGACTAATACATCCCCACTGCTGGCGTAGCCAATTAAGGTCCCTAAACTTGGGACACTTTGTGGTAACCCGAAGCCTAAGAAAGTTAACGTTGTTTCGATCCCGATATTGGCCGCGAAATTAATCGTTAAGTTCGTAATAATTAATGAACTTAAATTCGGCATAATTTCTCGAAACATAATTTTAAAATCGCTTGTTCCCATTGTCTTAGAGGCACTAACGTAATCTCGGCGCCCTTCAGATAACGTTTTACTGCGGAACAACCGCGCTTTTCCAACCCAATAAAACGCACACATAATCCAAATAAAGGACCAGATACTATATTTAGGAATCACGGAAACGAACACAATAATAATTAACATAATTGGCAAAATCATAATAAAATCCACGATACGCATCAAAATATTATCAATCATACCTCCATAATAACCGGAAATAATCCCTAAACCGACCCCGATAATAGACGTAATAATCGTAATGGCAAAACCGATTAAAATCGAGTTCCTAGCCCCGATAATCAATTGTCCTAAAACATCACGACCCCCTTCATCGGCACCTAAAATGAACTTGGTGCCATTCATTGTAACGGTACCTGGTTCCGCATATTTATCTAAAATACTTACATGCATAACGGCACTTTGGTCTAACACTAACGAACCGATAAAAACGGCTAATAAGATAATGACCAAAAGGATTAAAGAAAACATCGCCATTTTTTCTTTGACGAATTCTCGCGCAATCATCCGAAAGCCCATTGGTGGAATACTTTCTTGTAAGACTTCTTCTCTTTTTTCTTCTGTCAATTCCATTTTTATCACCCTTTCTTCGTGTTTTTTCTACTGAATTCGAATTCTTGGATCAACAATACTCATTACAATATCAGAAATTAAGGTTCCGATAAGGGTTGCCAATCCCAAAATCAACACGAGAGCGGTAATAACGGAATAGTCACGTTGAATGATACTATCAATAAATAATTTTCCAATTCCTGGGAAAGCAAAAATCTTTTCAATAACGACTGATCCGGCAATCAAAGCAGTAATTTCATAACCTAATTGAGAGGCAATTGGTAATGCTGCATTTCTAAAAATGTGTCGATTAAAAATTTTATTCGTTGGCACTCCTTTTGAACGAGCAGTACGAACAAAGTCCATGTTTTTAACATCAATCACTTCACTGCGCAAATATTGAATAGTGACCGCTGTCCCTAGCAACGCTTGAGTGACCCCTGGTAAAATTAAATGCTTCAGTTTATCTAAATAATACGGCCACGTTCCCTCAGCCAAACCAACAGTCACGGTTCCACTCGTTGGGAACCAGTCTAAGCGATACCCAAAAATAAAGAGCATAATCAAGGCAAAGATGAATAATGGCACGGCAAAACTGAAGAAGTTATAGATAACCACCATTTTGTCAAACCATGAATTTTGGTAACGGCCAGCAATTAAACCGAAAGGAATGGCGATTAAATACGTGATTATGACTGATACAGCAGCCAATGCAATCGTATTCCCTACCCGACCAGCAATGAGCGTGGATACAGGTAATTTAAAGATAAAACTATGCCCAAAATCTCCATGTAAGGCATTGCCAATCCAACGGAAATATTGTTCGTACCAAGGATCATTTAACCCGGAAGCTTCGCGCATGGCTTCAATCACTTTCGGGTCTTGGTTCGGATTAATCAATCCTGTAAACGGATCACCTGGCATCATTTTAGCCAACAGGAAAATCAAGACACTTAAAATAATCACTTGCGGAATCATCAATAACAAACGGCGTAAAATTGTTTTCCACATTATTCAGCACCTCCATTTTTTAACGCTACTTGGTGGGTTGGACTAATCGCATGTAAGTTATAAACCCGCCCATTTTCATCATAATAGTCTTTATGATTTTCCCGATACTCTTGCTCAACTCTTCTTCGTTCTTCTTTGTGAGCTTCTCGGTTCGCTACGTCAATTTTAGGAATTGCTGAAAGTAAGCGTTTGGTATAAATGTGTTGTGGATTAGTGTAAATATCTTGGCGTGTACCGATTTCTACAAAACGGCCTTTGTACATAATGGCAATGTTGTCACACATATGTTTAACTACGCCCAAATCATGGGAAATAAATAAGTAACTTAACCCATATTCCTGTTGAATGTTTTTCATAAAATTCAATACCTGTGCTTGCACAGATAAGTCCAGTGCTGAAACAGGTTCATCTGCAATAATTAATTTGGGGCTAGTAGCCACCGCTCGGGCGACGCCTAAACGTTGGCGTTGTCCACCAGAAAATTCATGAGGATATTTGTACAACGCATCTTCTGGCATCCCCACAATATCCAACAAACTTTTGACTTTTTTCTTTTCTTCTTGGTCACTTAACCGTTCAAAATTTCGAATTGGTTCGGCGATAATATCTAGTACTCGTTTTTTAGGGTTTAAACTTGACATCGAATCTTGGAAAATCATTTGGACATCTTTGTTGTATCCGATCGCTTTTCGACTTCGCGGCTTGGTTACATCTTGTCCTTGATAAATAATTTCACCATTTGTAATTTTTTCTAAACCAATAATTGCTTTTCCTGTCGTTGATTTTCCAGAACCCGATTCACCAACTAACCCATACGTTTTACCTTGTTCAATCATGAAATCCACACCATCAACCGCCAAAACATGATCAGTGATTCGATTGAAGAAGCCGCTGCGAATTGGATAATGAACTTTTAAATCTTTAATTTGAATAATTTCTGTCATTACGCTTCCCCTTCCCCGTCTCTAAAATGAAAATGTTTATAACATGTACAACGAACAAAATGATTCGGTGCAACTTCATGTAATGTTGGATTTTCTTCATGTTCCGATGCATCAATCCAAGGAATTCGTGGAGCAAACCGACAACCTTTTCTAGGTAATTTGGTTAACGAAGGAACAATCCCTTCAATCACATGAAGTTCTTCTTCATCTGAATTCTCTTGGGGAATGGACTGAAGTAAGGAACGTGTATATGGATGTTTCGGATGACTAAACAATTCTTCAGCAGTGGCTACTTCTACAAACTGACCCGCATACATAACCGCTACACGATCAGCCATTTCCGCAACTACACCTAAGTCATGGGTAATTAAAATAATGCCGCTCCCTGTTTCTTCTTGCAAATCTTTTAACAAATCGAGAATTTGTGCCTGAATGGTAACGTCTAAGGCCGTTGTGGGTTCATCTGCAATTAAAATCGGTGGTTTACACGCGATTGCAATGGCAATAATCACCCGTTGGCGCATGCCGCCAGACAATTCATGAGGATACTGTTTCCCGACACGCTCTGGGTTGGGAATCCCCACTTGATCTAACAGTTCAATGGCCCGTGCTTGTTTTTGTTGTGCGGTCATTTTGGTATGATACGTGAGACTTTCTTTAATTTGGTCTTCAATTCGCATGAGCGGATTCAGTGCAGACAACGGATCTTGGAAAATCATCCCAATATCGTTTCCTCTGACTTTGTTGTACAATGTTTCATTAAACGTAGTTAAGTTTAAATTGTTGTATAAAATTTCCCCAGTAATTTTGGTATGATTGGGATCATGTAAGCCCATAATCGTTGTTGCTAAGGTACTTTTTCCACAACCAGATTCTCCGACGATTGCCAGAATCTCATTTTTCTTCAATTCAAATGAAACATCATCGACGGCATTATAATAATCATCTTTGATTCTAAATGCTGTTTCTAATCCTGAAACCTCTAGTAATTGTTCATTTCCTTGCATCCATACGCACCCCTTACGTCCTTTCAAAAACATTATATAAATTAACTAATATTTAATGATAGCACTTTCTAATTTTTATCAATGTTAATTTACAGCTCATTGTTTTTTCATAATTTTATAGAATTATTCCATAAAAAGCAAGATAAAATAACTTTTTTCGCAGTTATTTTTTTACATGTATGATTTTTTTTACAAAAATATGTGTAAAAATAGCCTTATTGCTTAATAAAATAACCATTATGTACGCAAAAAAAGTCGATTAACAGGAATGTTAATCGACTTTGTCTTATTATTTTTTATGAATTACTCACAATATAATCTACAGCGGCACCAACTGTTTCAATTTTTTCTGCATCTTCATCTGAAATCTCTGTTCCAAATTCATCTTCAAGTTCTAAAACAAACTCCATTACGCTAATTGAGTCAGCGTTCAAATCATCTTTAATGTTTAATTGATCTGTTACTTGATCCGCTTCAATATCAAAGTGGTTTGAGATAATCTTCGCTACTTTTTGAAGTACTTCTTCACGAGTCAACTGTATTCACCTCCACTGCTTTTGAAAAAAGGTTCTTTCTTTTACTAAAACGCTAAGATACATTGTACTCACAATTTGGGTATTTGTCCATCTTTTTTTCATTTGAGTAACAAACTGATGTCAAGACAATTGCAAATTACTCTGCTTTGCCTTCATAATATTCCACTAATTGTGGGACAACTTGGGTTTCTAACATTGTATGAATTTGACGAATGGTGTAGCGGACGGCATCAGGACCCGTGGCCCCATGCGTTTTAATGACTGGCGCTTTTAAGCCAAATAAAACCGCTCCCCCATGTTTTGAGTAGTCCATTTCGTCTTTCATGCCACGCAACGCATTCTTTAATAATAAGGCGCCCATTTTTCCTTTGACACCTTCAGAAAGAATCGCTGTTTTCAGCAAGCTCATCATGTTCATAGCTGTGCCTTCGATGGATTTTAAAACGGCATTTCCTGTGAAGCCATCTGTCACCACCACGTCAGCTACGCCATTTAATAATTCTCGTGCTTCAACGTTTCCGACAAAATTAATCGTTTCATCTGCTGCTAACAATTCGAAGGCTTTTTTCGTTAATTCACTGCCCTTTGTTTCCTCAGTTCCGTTATTTAATAGACCGACACGAGGATTCTGAACGTTCCGAACTTTTTCAGCATAGAATGAACCTAAAACGGCATACTGAACCAAATGTTCTGGTTTATTGTCTGCATTGGCTCCTAAATCTAACATGTCAAACCCTTTGTCTGGTTCTCCCATGACAGGTAAAGTTGACATCAAACCGGGCCGTTCCACATTTTTGATGCGGCCGACAATGAACAGACCCGCTGCTAATAGCGCTCCAGTATTGCCTGCAGAAAAAATCGCATCGGCTTCTCCATTTTTGACTGCTTGCGCTGCTAAAACCATGGAGGCAGTTTTCTTACGACGGATTGCTTTAACTGGCTCATCGTCACTAGCAATTTTTTCATCGGTATGAATAATCGTAATGTTTTTTTCATCGGTGATGTATTTTTTTATTTCGGCTTCTTTTCCATATAATTGAAATTCAATGTCTGGGAAGTCTTGTTTGGCTAGCATAACCCCTTCAACAATTGCTTGTGGGGCGTTATCTCCACCCATTGCATCTACAGCAATTTTCATGAGTGATTCCCTCCTACTTTTTTGTTTCCTAACAAGTATAACATATTTTTTTCAAAGAAATACGCATTGGCTTTTACTTTCTGGCTTCAAAAATTACCTCTTCTAATCGAAAAATTGGGCTGCCTCATCTTGGGGTTTCACTCGATTGGCTAAGCCTTGATAAGCAGGATATTGCCACCACTCTTTCACTTGCCATAGGGCACTTGCTTCTTGGCGCGCAACTTCTAAAATGTTAAAGTCCGTCACGATATCTCCTACCGCAAATTGAGGCACCCCTGATTGCCGTGCACCGAACACTTCCCCAGGTCCGCGAAGTTCCAAATCACGCTCACTCAAGACAAAACCATTGGTGGTTTCTGTCATGATTTTCATACGCTCAACGCCCATTTCATTTTTCGGATTGGCCACTAAAATACAATAAGATGCACTGGAGCCACGCCCCACACGTCCCCGTAACTGATGTAATTGTGCTAACCCAAACCGGTCCGCATCCATAATTAACATCACTGTGGCATTTGGTACATTCACGCCAACTTCAATAACGGTGGTAGAAACCAATAATTGCAGCTGATTGTCTTTGAACTCCTGCATAATGTCATCTTTTTCTTGGTTTTTCATTTTACCATGTAGTAATCCCACTTGATATCTTGGGGAATAAAAGCTTTGCATATGTTCAAAAATTTCTGTTGCGTTTTTCACATCTAAGGCTTCTGATTCTTCAATCAAGGGACAAATAATATAGGCCTGATGTCCTCGAGCTAGCTCTTTTTCCATCCATTCTAAAACAGTATCTAACTGCGGCGGCCGAATCCAACGTGTTTCGATTGGAATCCGTCCAGCTGGCATTTCATCGATGATTGATACATCCATTTCGCCATAGGCTGTAATGGCCAGCGTTCGAGGAATCGGAGTGGCCGTCATAAATAAAACATCTGGTTTTAAGCCTTTTTCTCTTAATATTTTTCTCTGGTTCACACCAAAACGATGTTGCTCATCGGTGATTACCAAACCTAATTGATGGAAACTGACATCTTGTTGTATCAAAGCATGGGTCCCTACCACAATGTCAATCTCGCCATTGGCCAGTTCTTCGAGGATTAGACGACGTTCTTTCGTTTTGGTGGAACCTGTTAATAAGGCCGTTCGCACTTCTAATGGATCAAACAACTGCTGTAAGCTTTCCATGTGTTGCTGCGCTAAAATTTCAGTCGGAACCATTAACGCCCCTTGAAAGCCAGCGGTCATGGTGGCGTATAGCGCAATCGCAGCCACTACCGTTTTCCCACTCCCCACGTCACCTTGAAGCAATCGTTGCATATGCTTCGGACTTCGCAAGTCTCGACAAATTTCATTGGTCACTTTTTTTTGGGCGCCTGTCAATTCAAACGGCAGTCCTTGGGTGAACGTTTTTAAGCGATCCACGTCATATTGAATGGCTAAACCATTTTTTTCCGCTTTTTCTTGTTTCTTCAATCCTTGCATTTTAAGTTGGAAAAGGAAAAACTCTTCAAAGACTACTCGCCGTTTGGCTTGATGGCTTTCTTCTGGATTACTGGGAAAATGCATCGCCCACATTGCTTCTTTTCTAGGCATCAAGCGGTACTTTTCTAATAAATCATTCGGTAAAATCTCTTCAATCAGCGAACCATACTCTTCAAAAGCAGTGCGGATTAACTGAACCAACGTGCTTTGGCGGACTTTTTTATTCACATGATAAATGGGGGCGAAATCTTCATTGTCTCCTTTAGAAGCTAAGATTTTCATGCCATTTAATGATTTTCTCTTGGCATCCCACTTGCCATAAACAGCAATTTCTTCGGAAAGAACTACTTTGTCTTTTAAAAAAGGTTGGTTGAAGAAGGAAACATTAATGACCGCATGTTCCTGCATCATTCGAAACGTTAACCGGCTCTTCTTATAACCGTACCGACTAACGACTGCTTCCGAAACCACTAGCCCTTTTAGCGTAACTTTTTCCTGATCCTGAATCTCGCTTAAATCCTTTTCTTGGATATCATCGTAGCGGAAGGGATAATACGTCAATAAGTCTTCAATTGTAGCAATCCCCAGTTCTTGTAAATTTTCAGCACGTTTTGGGCCAACACCGGGTAATACGCTGACTAAATCTGTGATGTCCATAAAATCCCCTCCTCATTAATATACGCAAAAAAATGGATCATTCATTAAATAGGCTGGTTCATTAGCCCTAACTAATGAACCAGCCTATTCGTTTTTATTTTTCCATCACGAAAACCTATTCTGCTGAGAATAAGTATGGATACACAGGTTGTCCACCTTCATGAAGTTCTGTTTCTAGTTCATCGTTTTCAGAAACTAAAATAGCGATTAGCTTTTCAGCTTCTTCAACCGAACCATCTTCGCCGACAATAATTGTCACGATTTCAGTGTCTTCATCAATCATGCGGTTCAACGTGTCTAATGATGCATTAAAACGATCTGCTTCAGAAACGACGATTTTACCATCAATCATTCCTAAGAAGTCATCTTTTTTAATTTCAACGTCATCAATGGTTGTGTCACGAACAGCTGTGGTTACTTGACCACTCACAACGCTGTCTAACATTTCCGTCATACTTGCTTTGTTTTCTTCTAATGATTGTTGATCATTGAAAGCTAACATTGCTGTCATTCCTTGAGAAATGGTTTTAGATGGAACAACCGCTACTGGTACATCGGCAACTTCTGCTGCTTGATCAGCCGCCATAAAGATGTTTTTGTTGTTTGGTAAAATAATGACTTGCTCTGCATTCACTTCTTTGACTGCTTTTAAAATATCTTCCGTACTTGGGTTCATTGTTTGGCCACCACTAATAATGTAGCTTGCACCTAAACTTCGGAATAATTCTTGAACGCCTTCACCGGCTGCAATAGCAATCACAGCAAACGGTACGCGAACTTTTTCAGTCAACGCTTCTTGCTGAGCATCGCGTTCAACTAACGTTTCATGTTGTAAACGCATATTGTCTACTTTTATTTTTACTAACGAACCAAATTTTTGGCCGTAGTTCATCACTTCACCTGGATGCTCAGTGTGCACGTGAACTTTGATAATTTCGTCATCGTTAACGACTAATAGAGAATCGCCTAGTTCATTTAAGTAGTTTCTGAATGTTTCATAATCAAAAGCGCTGTCCACGGTTGGGCCTTCGCCGATACGAACCATAATTTCTGTACAATAGCCAAATTTAATGTCTTCTGTCGCAACGTGGCCACTAACACCACGGTGATGTTCAGCATTAACCATTTCGTCCATTTCGGCAGGACTTGGTTCATACGTTTCAGTTGGTAAAAATTCACCACTAAGCGCTTCTAAAAATCCTTCATAGATAAATAGTAGTCCTTGACCCCCGCTATCTACAACGCCGACTTCTTTTAGGACAGGTAATAAATCAGGTGTTTTCGCTAAGGCACGTTTAGCACCTGCTACAACAGCTGTCATAACTTCGATACAGTCATCTGTTTCTTTCGCTTTACGTTCACCAGAACGCGCCGCTTCACGAGAAACAGTTAAGATTGTTCCTTCAACGGGTTTCATCACTGCTTTATACGCTGTTTCTACACCATGTGTAAAGGCAGCGGCCAAGTCTTTGGCATTTAATGTTGTAACCTCAGGAATTTGTTTTGAGAAGCCGCGGAATAATTGAGATAAAATAACCCCAGAGTTTCCACGAGCACCCATTAATAACCCTTTGGATAACGCACCTGCTAATTCTCCTACTTTTTCAGAGCGAGAATCGGCCACAGCCTTTGCACCACTGGTCATTGATAAGTTCATATTTGTTCCTGTATCACCATCGGGTACAGGGAAAACGTTTAATGAGTTGACATATTCTGCATTTGTGTGCAGACGAGTCGCACCTGCCTGGACCATTTCCTGGAACTGACCTGCGCTGATTTCTGTTACATTCACCTAAAAAATCCTCCTTCAGATTTACCGCTAACGGCAACACACGACTTCCTTGTGCAATTGCATCGTTGACAGTACACTACCTCTAATCCGGTAATACACGAACTCCTTGAACAAAAACGTTAACTGAATTCGCAGTGACACCTAATAATGTTTCAAGATTATATTTTACTTTTTCTTGGACGTTACGAGAAACTTCAGAAATTTTTGTACCATAACTAACAATCGTGTAGACATCCACTGCGATTCCGTTGTCTTCTTGACGAACAACGACACCACGTGAGTAATTCTCACGACGTAAAATATCGTTTAAGTTATCTTTAATTTGATTTTTGCTTGCCATTCCGACAATTCCGTAAATATCTGTCGCAGCTCCGCCAACTACTGTAGCGATCACATCATTGGTAATCTCAATGGTACCTGCGGGTGTTTGAATTTTTACAGCCATTGATGAAAGCCTCCTTATAAGAGCACATTCGCCCTATTTTCTTCCATAACATTTTATCATATCCAGCCTTTAATTAAAAGGAAGTTCGTCAGATATTTTCATTCTTCCACTTCTAAGTGAACATTCTAGCAAGATTTCAATTTACTCTTTTTGATTGCTAAAGTCAAATCATAGAAAAAAATCTTCTTGCAAATCAGTGCCTAATATGATAAATTAAGTTAGTATGAGCTGAATATTATCGCTCCAAGATCAAGGCAAAGGAGGAAACTTAAAATGGCAAAAGTATGTTACTTCACTGGTCGTAAGACTTCAAGTGGTAATAACCGTTCACATGCGATGAACTCAACAAAACGCACTGTGAAACCTAACTTACAAAAAGTTCGCGTATTAATCGATGGTAAACCTAAAAAAGTTTGGGTGTCAACTCGTGCTTTGAAATCTGGTAAAATCGAACGTGTTTAATAAACTTAAATAAGCAAAGCTGGACGTTCGTTGTTCGGCTTTTTTTATTGCATAAAAAAAGAGGTTGGACCTTCATCGCATTGATGAAGGTCCAACCTCTTTTTACTTGTCTTTACTTTGAATAACCGCAATCATCCCTGCATCGAAGGAAAAAGCAGCGGCTTCTTCGATAAATTCATTACTTGCATACGATGTTGGGTAAGGAACATCTTGATTGGTTAATAAATATTTACTGCGTCGTAGCGTCAAGTTTTCTACAGGCGTCAAACAGCAGTATGCCAGATATTCTTTATCTGGCTCTTTTGGTACGATATACGAACCAGGGGCGTAATACTGGATGCTATTTTGACGATCGCATAGACGGATTTGACGAAGTACGCCTTGAAATCGTGGTTCAAAGGGTAACCAAAGATTGGCTAACAGGTGGTCAATTCTGCCCCCTGTCGCACCGATAATCGTCATCTCTGCTTGTGGAAATCGTTGTAAAGCTTCTTGAAGCGCTAATTGTGTATCTGTATCATCTTTTTCAGCAGGTGCTTGAATGAGTGTTTCGGCAGTTTCTTGGACAAAATGGTATTCTTCTCGTGATAATGAATCAAAATCGCCCACCGCTAATTGTAACGGTAAATCGGCCTCTAATAAATGGAGACAGCCGCGATCAATACCTACGAAATAATCATACGTAGCTGGTTCAATGGTTGGCCAATCACTTGGATTGCCGCCAGCTACCAGTAAGACACGACTCATTTGTCTAGCACTGCTCTCAGTGCATCGATTCGTTCTTGAGGATTTTCAGCATTATAAATGTAGGAGCCTGCAACAAACACTTCTGCACCGGCTTCTTTGCAGCGTGCGGCAGTTTCAGGAACAATCCCGCCATCGACTTCAATTTCATAGGTGTATCCTTTTGTTTCTTTCCATTCTTTTAATTGAGCAATTTTTTCTAGTGAGTTTTCAATAAATGATTGTCCGCCAAAGCCTGGATTGACAGTCATTACCAAGACTTGATCTGCCAAGTCTAATACATTTTCAATCATCGAAAGTGGTGTCCCAGGATTGATGGTTACGCCAGCTTTCACACCTGCATTTTTAATCATTTGTAAGGCACGATGAATATGGGGTGTTGCTTCTTGATGGACAGTAATAATATCCGCACCGGCTTCCGCAAAGGCATTGATATAGTTTTCAGGTTGTACAATCATCAAATGAACATCCAATGGTAGTTTTGTCACTGGACGAATCGCTGAAACGATATTCGGTCCTAAGGTAATGTTGGGCACAAATTGACCGTCCATGACATCAACATGAATATAATCTGCTCCTAATTCTTCTACTAAACGGATATCTCTTTCTAAATTGGCAAAATCGGCACTTAAAATGGATGGTGCTAGTTTCATTTGGCTCGCTCCCTTTATATTTGCTATGATTTTTTCTTATAAACAGGTCGTCGATTCTCGATTTCCATTAAAAACTGTAAATAATTTTCGTAACGACTCGTCGCAATGGTTCCCGCTTCCACTTGACGTTTCACTTCACAACCAGGTTCTTTGTGGTGCATACATTCACGAAACTTACAGTGAGAGGCCGCGGCAACAAATTCAGGAAATTGCTTTGGTAATTCCACTGCTTCCATCTCCAAGAAATCGATGGCACTAAATCCTGGTGTATCAGCAACCAAACCGTCGTATAACGGAATCAATTCCACGTGACGGGTCGTATGTTTGCCCCGTCCTAAAGATTGGGAAATTTCCGCAGTTGCTAGTTGTAATTCTGGTGAAATTTGATTCAACAATGTTGATTTTCCAGCGCCTGATTGTCCCATAAAAACAGTCAACCGTTCTGGGAAAAAGCGTTCTAATTCTTTGGTGGCTTCTACGTCTTCCGAAGCGATTACCGCATAACCTAACGCTTCATAAATCTGTTTAATTTCAGTGACTTCTTGACGTTGCGGCTCATCTAATAGATCAACTTTCGTTAAATAAATAACTGGTTCTATATCCTTATACTCTAAGCTGACTAAGAAACGATCCAACAAATTAAACGAAAAATTTGGCGAAACCATACTCATGACAACCACACCTAGATCCACATTTGCAACAGGCGGGCGCACTAATTCATTTCGTCTTGGTAAAATTTCCAACACATAACCATCTGTTAAATTATCGCTTTCAAAAAGTACTTCATCTCCCACGAGTGGCGTAATTTTTCGATTACGAAAATTCCCTCGCGCTCTTGTTTGATATGTTTCTCCATCTGCGTATACATAATAAAAACCGCTTAACGCTTTTCTGATTTGACCTTTCAGATAAACCACTCCTAACTACTTTCGAATATACAGGATAGTGGCAGAGAAATCAAGGGAGCCTCTCGATTCTATTAATTAAAAAGAGCCTAGGACATAAGTCGAAATGACTTACCTTCCTAGACTTAAATCTTAAGATAAATGGCGAGACAGGAGCAGCTTCTTCTTATTGCTGAGAAACACTATTTGAAAAGCAAATAGATGTTAAACAGTACCTACTTGGTTCTTGAAGCTAAACCCTCCTGTCCCAACCTCTTGTCTTAATTACTCGTACTACTTTCACTAGTGGTGCTTTTTGAATCATTTGCTTTTGAATAATAAACTGTAACAGAGTCGCCTTTTTTGACTTTGCTGCCAGCGGATGGGCTAGTTCGTTCAACGACTTGGCCATCGCCAGAGCCAGATAATCCTTGTTCATTGATTTTAAGGCCAGCGTTATTGATGCTGTCTTCTGCAGCTTTTGGCGAATAACCTGAAATATCAGGAACAGTTACTGAGTCACTGCCTTTGCTGACATGTAAAGTAATCGTGTCATTTTTCGGATCAACAGCGGTACCAGAAGCTGGTTCTTGACTAATCACGGTATCTTTTTCAACTTTGTCGCTTTCTTCGTCCACTCGTTTAATTTGAGATTCTGGAATACCTAAAGCAATTAAGCGACTTACCGCATTATCGTAAGAAATTCCGCTATAATCAGAAAGTGTCACTTTGTCGCTACCTTTACTTACATATAACGTCACTTGGCCATTTTTAGGTGTCACGGTGCCACCTGGTGCGGGGTCTTGCGTAATGACTAAACCTGGTTCTACCGTATCGCTTGCTTGGTCGACACGCGTAATTTGAGATTCAGAAATGCCTAACTGTGCCAGTGCATTTACTGCATTTGTGTAAGAATAACCGGCGTAACTAGGCAAAGTAACCGCTTCTGGTCCTTCACTGACCGTTAAAGTGACTTTGTCTTTTTTCGGATCAACTTTTTTACCTGCAGCTGGTTTTTGTTTAATAATGTTATCTGTAGACACAGAATCACTGTATTCTTTTTTCGTTGTAATTTGGTCTTCTGAAAACCCTAGTTTTTTCAAGGCTTCGACAGCAGATTCATACGATTCGTTTGTATAATCGGCCATCTCAATTTTTTCTGTTCCAGAGCTGATATATAAAGTAACAGATCGGCCTTTTTTCACAGATGATTTTGCTTCGGGGTCTGTTTTGACCACCTTGCCTTCTTCAATCTTATCATCGGGAATTTTTTTGGTTTCACTATCGACTTTCAGCCCGGCACTTTGTAGCGCTTGTGAAGCGTCCGCTTTCGTTTCATTTGTAACATCAGGAACTTCAACGTCTTTACCACCCGACATAGCAAAGGCTAAGCCACCTATTGCTAAAGCAATTAATGCCGCAATTGCTAAGCCAATCCACAATTTTTTACGGTTTTTCTTCGGTGGTTGTTCAGCTAAAATGTCATCTGCGATATCTTCTGGGACTTCGACAGGCGTTGTCTCTTCCGGTTCAGCGATGTCTTCGGGAATCGGAGTTAATACTTTCGTTTCTCCTAATAAAGCCGTTGGTTCCCACGCAGGTTCGTTTAAACGACTGGCTGACAAGGACGTGTATAAGTCTTCTGCCATCTCATTCGCTGTTTTGTAGCGATCGCTTGGGTCTTTTGCGGTTGCATGACGAACCACATTTTCCAATGATTGAGGAATCCCTGGATCAAACATTTTGACAGAGGGAATTTCTTCTTGAAAATGTTTTAAGGCAATCGTTACGGCTGATTCACCATCAAAAGGTACATTCCCTGTTAGCATTTCATAGAGAATAATTCCCACAGCGTAAATATCTGATTGGTTGGTCGCCATGCTTCCGCGCGCTTGTTCTGGCGATAAGTAATGCACCGAACCTAACATTGTGTTCGTTTGCGTAATTGACGTTTCTGACAAGGCAATCGCAATCCCAAAGTCAGTAATTTTGACTGTGCCGTGTTCGTCAATCAGAATGTTTTGCGGTTTTAAATCCCGGTGAATAATTCTATGTTCATGTGCCATTGCGACAGCAGATAAAATTTGTTGCGTAATGTCCACAACTGTGGAATAAGGAATTGGGAAATGCGTTTGGATGTACCGTTTTAAGTCCATTCCTTTCACATATTCCATGACTAAATATTGTAGTCCATCTTCTTCGCCTACATCGTACACACTGACGATATTCGGGTGAACCAGCTCAGTTGCGGCTAGTGCTTCACGCTGAAAACGTCGGATGGCGGCTTGATCGTTTTGGAAGTCAAAGCGCAAGACTTTTACTGCAACGTCTCGGTCTAAAATTAAATCGTGTGCTAAATAGACGTTGGCCATACCGCCGCTTCCGATGCTGCCAATAATGTGATATCGACCATTCAGCTTCTTGCCGATTTCTATCATTGGTTTTCCTCCTTCTGTTCGTCAAAGTGTATCACTAACACGGTAATGTTATCTAAACCACCTGCTTCATTTGCTTGGGCAACGAGTTGGCTTAATTTGGATTCTAAGGGATCTGACGTCTCTAAAATTTCTAAAATTTTTGTCTCAGGAACCATATTGGTTAAACCGTCCGAACATAACAGTAAATAGTCATTAGGCAGCCATTCATGATTGGTTACATCGACTTCGACAGTGCCAGGCATTCCCAAAGAACGTGTTAGGACATTTTTTCGTGGATGATTTGCAGCCATCTCACGAGTAATCTCCCCTGATTTTACTAGTTCATTCACTAAAGAATGATCTTCTGTTAATTGTAACATGTGTTGGTCACGAACTAAATAAGCACGACTGTCCCCCACATTTGCTAAGACAAATGAATCCGGTAAAAGGATGGCACCAACCACGGTTGTCCCCATTCCTAAATACTCTGGTTTCGATTGTCCGCGTTCATAAATTTTTTCATTTTCCTTTTGAATTGCTTGAATTAACCACTGTGCAGATTTTTCAGCTGAGTCGACAGACGCATTGGACCAACTCTCACCTAAATTATTGACTGCCATTTGGCTAGCGACATCACCTGCTTGGTGACCACCCATGCCATCTGCTAAAACAGCAAAGGTTATGTGTTGTTGGTTCTCAAAAACGTTGGCATAATCTTGGTTCGTATTTCTTTTGCGACCGACATCTGATTGAACGTTGATTTCCAAATTATTTCACCTCATTTGAACTAACTTTCCGCATACAGCAAATAAAGAAGCCATCTGTCATGTATTGATGGGGATACAGAACCAGTTCTTGCTCTTTTACTACTGCTTGGACATTTTCATTTGCAACAATTTCAATTTTTTCAAATTCAGGGTGTTTGGCTAAAAAGGCTGCCACCACTTCCTGATTTTCTTCTGGCGTAATAGTACAAGTGCTATAGACCATTATACCCCATTGTTTTAGTGTTGGGGCAACACTTTCTAAGATTTCTAACTGAATTTTAGGTAAATTTTGAAAATCATTGGCCGTTTTATGGTATTTAATGTCTGGTTTACGGCGCATCAGCCCTAAGCCTGAACATGGCGCATCAACTAAAATCCGATCAAAGGTTTCTGCGGGAAATTCTTCTGCCACTTGTCGCGCATCAAGCTTTTCTGCTTGGACGACATCCGCCACATGGAGGCGCTGCGCATTTTCATTAATTAGCTTAATTTTGTGCGCATGAATATCTAAAGAAGTCACACGACCACCTGCTTCAGCCTCTAAAAAAGTTGCGATATGAGTCGTTTTGCCACCAGGAGCCGCGCAGGCATCCAAGACACGATGATGCGGTTCAATTTGCATCGCTGGAGCCACGAGCATAGAGCTTTCATCTTGAATGGTTAAACAACCGTTAATAAACAGTTCACTGCCAGCTAAGTAGCCTTTTTCAGCGACAACACCATAAGGGGAAAGTTGACTTTCCTTCGCGGCAATCCCTGTTTCTTGTAATTCTTCCAGCGCTTCTTCTCGTGAAATAAACCGTGTGTTTACTCGGCCACTCGCATGGCTTTTTTCAAATAATGACAAACCCAACTGCCGTGTTTCTTCTTCGCCTAATTGGGCAAGTAATTTTTCTGTTAACCAACGTGGCATGCTAATTTCCGTGGCTAAACGATCAACTGGATCGCTAATTGCGGCCAAACTAGGTGCTCCATTTCGTTGGAACGCCCGCAGCACGCCATTCACGAATTTACCAGTCCCAGGATTGCCACGACGTTTGCCAATTTCAACCGCTTCATTAATGACTGCATGATCGGGCACTTTATCTAAATAAAGTAATTGATATAACGATAAAATCAATAAATTTTTCACCCAATTATCGACTTTTTGCGGTTTCTTAACAAATGGTGTTAAGTAGTATTCCAACAATAATTTGCGACTAATTGTGCCGTAGACAAGTTCTGTAAACAAGCGGCCATCTTTCTCGCTTAGTTCTGATTTTGTCATCATTTCATTAAGTAAAAGATTGGAGTACGCCCCACCTTTATCCACACGTTCGATGGTTTCTAAAGCAACGTATCGAACAGAACGTTTTAATTTCTTGGGGATTTTTTCAGCCATTTTTGTTAGTCCACCTTATCTTTTTCTGCGACATTTTGACCAACGCCATTTAAAAATTCTTGAATCGTTAATTGACCTTTACCTGCTGGTTGCAGGCGATCAATTTGAAGGACTGTCCCTTCACCACAAGCAATCCATAGCGCTTTTTTACTACGTTGGATAATCGTTCCTGGGGCGCTAGTTGTTGTTTCAGTCAGTGGTGTCACTGCCCAAATTTTCCAGTTGGTCCCTTGATAGGTTGTGAACGCTGTTGGCCAAGGACGCATACCACGCACTTGGTTATCAATTGCCTCAGCAGTTTTTTGCCAGTCAATTCGTTCTTGTTCCCGGGTAATATTGGGTGAAAAAGTAGCCTCTTCTTCCACTTGTGGAATAGGCGTAATTTTGCCAGCAATTAGCTTAGGTAACGTCTCTAATAAAAGTTCTTTTCCTAGAATACTTAATTTTTCAAACATAGTGCCTACATCGTCTTGTTTCGTAATCGGAATTGCACGTTGTGATAAAATCGCGCCAGCATCCATTTTTTTCACCATTTCCATAATCGTGACGCCTGTTTCTTTTTCTCCTTCAATAATCGAGTAATGTACAGGTGCGCCGCCACGATATTTTGGTAAAAGTGAGGCATGGACATTAATCGCACCTAGTTTGGGCGCTTTTAAAATTTTCTCTGGTAAAAATTGTCCAAAGGCTGCTGTCACAATTAAATCTGGTGCTAAGTCAATCACTTTTTCCATTTCAGGAGAACCTGAAATTTTCTCTGGTTGTAAGACTAATAAGTTATGTTTTAAAGCTGCTTCTTTGACAGGCGTTGGGGTAATCACTTTTTTTCGGCCAACTGGTCGATCTGGTTGCGTGACAACCGCTTGAACGTCATAGCCTGCCTCGATTAAACTTTCTAAAATCGGAACAGAAAAGGCTGGTGTGCCCATAAATACAATTTTAGTCATCAAAATGTTCCTCCATATACGCTTCTAAATCTTCTGGTGCAATTTTCTCAATCATTTTATCGATAAATAACTCGCCATTCAAATGATCAATTTCGTGTTGAAAAGCTCGAGCTAAATAGCCGTAAGCCGTAACTTCCATTTCTTCACCTTCACGGTCAAAATAACGGACAGTCACTTCATCTGCTCGTTCAACGGTTCCATATGTTTCTGGAATACTTAAACAGCCTTCCACATCAATACTGGTTCCCTTTTTTTCAATAATCACTGGATTAATTAGTTCAAAACGACCAGATTCTTCATCGATTTCAATCACTGCCATTTGCAAATTTTTACCAATTTGCGGGGCTGCTAAGCCAATCCCATCATGGGCCAGCATTGTTTCATACATATCCTCTAGTAACTGCACAATTTCATCGGTAATAATCGTCACAGGTTGAGCCTTCATTTTTAAGTGTTCGTTCGGGTGAATCACAACTGGATAGCGCATAAGTGCTCCTTTCAAAGCTGTATTTTTTAAATAAAATTCATGGGTTCTGCATCAATGGAAAGCTTTAAGCCACGAGCCGTTGCTCGTTGTGTATCGGTTAAAATTTCTTTCAATAATGGTTGAAGCATTGGTTCTTGTTTATACTTGATAATCACTTGATAAAAGTATCGATTATTGACACGCATAATTGCGTTGGGTGTTGGTCCCAACAAAATAGCTTGCGGCGATAAGCCTTGTTTTAATTTCGTCGCGATTTGAAACATTTGTTTCGCTGCTTCATTTTCTTCAGGATGGCTAGCCGTAATTTGGACCGTAAAATAGTACGGCGGATAATCCCCACGATGACGAATATACATTTCTTTTGTATAAAAATCTTCATAATCTTGGGCTTTTGCCAATTGTATCGCATAATGCTCGGGGTTAAAAGATTGAATGATGACTTCCCCCGGTTTTTCAGCGCGACCAGCGCGACCGCTGACCTGTGTCAATAACTGGAAGGTCCGTTCACTAGAACGAAAATCGGGTAAATTCAAGGCGGTATCAGCATTTAAGACACCGACTAACGTCACATTTGGAAAGTCCAGTCCTTTGGCAATCATTTGTGTGCCTAATAAGATATCCGCTTGTCCTTCACCAAATGTTCGCAAAATCTTTTCATGCGCACCTTTGCGACGGGTCGTATCAACATCCATTCGGAGAATACGACTTTCTGGTAATAACGTTTGTAATTCTTCTTCTACTTTTTGTGTGCCTGTTCCGTAGTAGCGAATTTTATCTTGGCCACAGTTAGGACAGCGATAAGGAATCCGTTCTTCATGCCCACAATAATGACATTTCATTGTTTTACTATCCATATGCAAAGTTAAGGAAATATCACAATTCGGACACGGCAACACATAGCCACAATCGCGACACATCACAAATGACGAATAGCCACGGCGATTAAGTAGGAGAACACTTTGTTCGTTTTTCTCTAAGCGTTCTTGGAGTTTTTCTTGCAACGACATGGAAAAAGAAGAGACATTGCCATTTTCTACTTCTTGCCGCATATCCACTACATCAATCGTAGGCAAGGTTGCCGCTTGATTGGCACGCTGTGTTAATCGTAACCGCTGATAAACATTTTTTTGTGCGCGAGCGCGTGATTCCAAGGACGGCGTGGCACTACCTAAAACAACAGGGCAATGATGGTACTCCGAACGCCAAATCGCTAAATCTCTCGCGTGGTAGCGGGGGGTTTCTTCTTGTTTATAACTTGCCTCGTGTTCTTCATCAATAATGATCACACCGATGTTTTCGATTGGCGCAAAAATGGCAGAACGCGCACCAACCACAACTTCCGCTTCTCCTCGTTCAATCTTCCGCCACTCATCATATTTTTCACCTTGCGATAAGCCACTGTGCATTACAGCAACATGTTCGCCAAAGCGACTTTTAAAGCGTTGCACCATTTGCGGAGTTAAAGAAATTTCAGGAACAAGCATAATGGCTGTTTTGCCTTGGTTAAGTACTTCTGCAATGACCTGTAGATAAACTTCTGTTTTCCCGCTTCCTGTAATACCTTCCAATAAGTAGGTTTGGCTTTGCTGTTCTTGGACCGATTGTAAGATTGTTTCCACAGCCACCTGTTGTTCTGCATTCAAAGATAACGCAGTCGTTTTTTCAAACGTCTGATTAGCAAACGGATCACGATACGCTTCTTTTTCAACGAACGTTAACCAACCATTTTTGGCCGCTTCATTTAAAAGTGCGGTACTGAAACCTAATTCTTTCATTTCCTTCACGGCGGTGACTTTTTCAGTACCCAAGCGTTGTAAATAGTAAAGAAGTTGCTCTTTCTTCTTGGCTCCCTTGCGTAAACCCAAACGAATTTCCTCTAATTGTTCAAATTCCTTAGCGGCTTGAATAAAGCGGACCATTTTGACTTTATTTCTCGTCGTAACTTCGTAGCGAATATCGACTTTTTGCTGTTTACGCAACGCCATTAGTTGAGGCAAAATCCCCCGTTCTTGCGCTTGGTCCCACGAAATTTCCTCTAAACCATAAAATAACTGATCTTGTAATTCTTCAGAAAGCTCATCCGTTAAATAAATATATTTTTGGTAATCGGCACGCATTACGCTAGGCAACATGGTTTGCAAACAAGTGATTTTAAAGGCAAACGTTTTTTCCTTCATATAATCAGCTAAAGCCAACATTTCTGTATTTAAGACAGGTTTTAAGTCCAATACCGCCACTAGTTCTTTCAACTGAACGTTGGCTTCGTCAAGAACCGTTGCAGCCATTGGTTCAATGGCTAAAACAAACCCTTGAACATGCCGATTACCGTTACCAAAAGGCACTTCTACACGCATGCCGACAGCCAATTGCTCATTTAAATTTTCAGGAACTAAATAAGTGAATGGTTGATCGGTTTGCATCGTTGGTACATCCACAATAACTTTGGCTACTTTTTGCATGGTGCGTCCTCCTTTTTATGTAAATTCTCTTTGCCTATTGTACTAAAGATTGACTGATTTGTCTTGTGTGTCTCGTTGGCACCTTTCAGAATAAACGAAGAGAAAGCCTCTGAAATAGACAGACGGCTTTCTCCATTCGTTGACAATCATTCAATTAATTTTTTTCGTCACGTAAACGGTTTTCTAATTCTTTTTGTTCTTGTTCACGTTGGCGTTTGCGTTCTTCACGTTCAATGCGTAGACGTTCGCGTTTTTCTTCAGGATTTGGATCACTGATCACTGTTCCTGCTTCGATTTCTTCTAACGCACGACCCACACTTTTTACAGAATCAAAGGATTCAACGGTTGGTTGAACGCCTTCATCTAATTCATGCGCACGTTTGCTTGCTAAAATAACCAAAGAATATTTTGAAGGGACTTCTTTTAATAATGAGTCAATTGACGGTTTTAACATCATAAGGCTACATCTCCTCTAACATTTTAATATATTTTCCAATTACACGGTCAACACGGAAGTGCTCACTCGCGATAATGTCTTTAATTCGTTGCACGGCTAAAGGAACTTCATCATTCACTACCGCATAATCATACAGCGCCATCATTTCGATTTCTTCTCTGGCCACAGCCATTCGTTCTTCAATCACAGACATTTCGTCTGTTCCGCGGCCAATAATTCTTGATTTTAATTCCGCTAAATCGGGGGGTGTCAAAAAGATAAATACGCCATCAGGCACTTTGTCTTTGACTTGTTTAGCCCCTTGGACTTCGATTTCTAAAAAGACGTCTTTGCCTTCATCTAGCGTCTGGTTAACATACGTTAATGGTGTCCCATAATAGTTACCAACATATTCCGCATATTCCAACATTTCTCCAGCTTCAATCATCGCTTCAAATTCTTCTCTTGAACGGAAATAGTAATCTACTCCATCCACTTCGCCTTCTCGCTGTTTCCGAGTGGTCATTGAGATTGAATATTGAAAATCATTTTCTTCACTGTCGAAAATAGCCTTTCTTACAGTCCCTTTCCCCACTCCTGAAGGACCTGACAATACGATTAATAACCCGCGCTCTGACATAACGACTTCCTTTCAAAACATAATTTCACAGTATTAGTTCTATTTTGCACTTTTTTTCTGCAATTTTCAAGACTTTCTTGGAGATTCACTGAAAAAATAACATTTCTTCTTTAATTTGGCTTTCATAACTTGTTCTTTTTTTAAACAAATTACCTAGAATTCCTATACAGGCAGCCATTTTTTAAGTAAAATGAAGTGATGACTCCTTTAGGATGAAAAAAACGTGAATAAGAAAGGACTGAGAAACATCGCACGAATTAAACCATTTACATTGTTTCTGCTAGGCTTAGTTGTCAGTTGTGGGGCCTTTTTTGCCCAACCTACTGTGACTCACGCAGAAGAAGATATTACCGCAATTGCTAAAAAAATGGGGACAACCCTGAAAGCGGATGGCATTCCCAAAGCAGCCATCGTTGTTGATGCTGATTCTGGAGAAATTCTCTGGTCGCAGCAACCAGATTTAGCGTGGAATCCTGCCAGTATTGCCAAAGTGATGACCATGTACTTGGCCTTTGAAGCAATGGAGCAAGGAAAATTTACAATGGATACGACTGTGACTGCTACGCAAAAAGATGTCGATATTTCTAAAATATACGCCATTAGTAATAACAAAATTACGTTAGGTGTTGCTTATCCAGTCCGTGAACTGTTAAAAATGATTGCTGTCCCCTCTTCTAATGTGGCGACTCTCATGTTGGCAAATTTAATTTCAGGGAACCAGCCTACTGACTTTGTTCATTTAATGAACCAAAAAGCGGCTGAATTAGGGATGACAAATACTACCTATTACAACTGCAGTGGGGCGCAAGCAAGTGCCTTTAACGGCCTGTATCAAATGCAAGGAATTGACCCAAATGGCGATAACGTCTCTACAGCTAGAGATTTAGCTTCACTAACCTATCATTTTCTGAAAAATTATCCAGAAATTTTAGAAATCACCAATAAACCAGTGGTGAAAACAATGGTCGGCACGCCTTACGAGGAAACGTTTGAAGCGTACAATTATTCTTTACCAGGCGCTAAGTATGGTTATCAAGGCGTGGATGGTTTAAAAACAGGCTCTAGTCCAACAGGCGGCTTTAACTATATTGCGACTGTCAAACAAGGAGATTTCCGTTTAATTGAAGTCATTTTAGGCGTTGGTAATTGGCAAAACCAAGATGGTGAATACGAACGGCATGTGGCTGGGAATGCTTTGCTGGACTATGCCTATACGACATACGAACGCAAAAAACTTTTAGACAAAGGGCCACAAACCATTGATCATAAAAAAGTCACTTTGGCTAACGATTTATACGGTGTCATTCCCAAAGGCAGTCAGCCTACCTTTAAATTAGTAGCAGGGCAGGTGCAAGTCGACACGCCTTTGACATTGTTAAATAGTACTGTTCAAGCGCCGAAAGTGGCTTACCAAGAAGTTAAGCCAAAACAAACAACAGCTGAAGCTGCGGAAGAATCAAACGAACATTCTGGGGATACCACCGTTGCAGAACCGAATCATTTTATTCCCAAATCGATTGCCACAAGTGTTTTAGTCCTTTTCGGGCTGATTTTCTCAGTAATTACCCGTCAGCTTCAAAAACGTTTAGAACGTCAGAAAAAACACGGCAAAGAAAGCAGTAAAACTGCATCCATGCGGACAATCTTTTTAAGTGCCGCAGTTCTTTCTTTCCTATGCGCCGTTGGCTTGTTTCTTTTATTCTAATTAAAAAAAATACCACCAAGCGTGAAATGCTTGGTGGTATTTTTTATAAGCCCATATTAGAAAGCGTATTGACCACGTTCATCAATTCATCGCGACGACGAACTTGTTTGTCGACAGGGCCGTCAACTTCTTTCACGTCAATGCGAACAACAAAGTGACGATTCAAAGTAACAAACGTGTCTTCGTTAATTTGGATATTTAATTCTGTTTCAGAATAGCTTGCACAAGCATCTTGCCAGACGTCAAATGGTTCTCTGTCTGAAGCGACTTCTGTTTTTACCACAGAACGACCACTTAATTCTTGAAAGGTTACATCATAAAATTTAGTCATTGCTTTCACCTCTGTCATTTATTCGTTACTTCTATATTATAGCGTTTTCTGGAAAAACACGAAACCATTTTCTCTATTCGACATTTTGAATTTGTTCACGAATCTTTTCTAAGGTTGTTTTCATTTGAACGACACTATTTTTTATTTCAATTGAACTTGATTTCGAACCAATCGTATTGACTTCACGGTTCATTTCTTGAATTAAGAAATCTAGTTCTCGGCCCACTGGTTCTGTTTCGTCAAGCAACTGATGCAACTTATCAATATGGATATCCAAACGATCTAATTCTTCATGAATATCGCCTTTTTCCAATAAAATGGCCATTTCTGTTAATAAGCGTGTTTCATCCACTTGGCTACCTAACCATTCGTTTAATTTCGCTTCAAAACGTTGACGGTATTCTTGTTCAAAAACGCCCACAAACGCTTGCAGTTCTTGAATTGATTGGGTCAACACTGCTACATAGTCAAGCAGGACTTGTTTAATTTGCGTTCCTTCTTGCACACGGCTTTGGTCAAGACTAGCGATGGCTGCTTCAAATGCTTGAACAAGAAATGGTTCAAATGTCTGATCAACGATTTCTGCTTCCACTATTTCGACAAAATCATTTTGCTTTAATAAATGGTTGACCGTGTCCCCTGCATCAAACGTTGCTTCTGGATAGTTTTCCTTTAAATGTTGATCTACCGAAGTTAATAATTGATCAATTAAGTCCCACTGCACGCGCACTTCTTTTTGATTGTTGCCGATTTTTTGGAGATTTACATAGACTTCCACACGTCCACGTTTTAACGTGCGTTTGATTACTTGCCGAATCACCAGTTCATAGGCATTCAGTTCCTTTGGCATACGCAATTGAATATCTAAAAACCGCTGGTTGACACTTTTGACTTCGATATCCAATTGATAATTTTCATTTTGAATGGTCTTTTTTCCAAATCCAGTCATACTTTTCATTGACAGGGTGCTCCTTTTACATGGATTTAATTGTTTTGCTTAATTCAGCAAATTCTTCGTTAGTTAAGGTGATGCCTTTACCCATTTTTTCGTGATCAGGGGCCCACTCACGCAAATCAAATTTTGGTGGACGACCATTCCAACTAATTAAATTCAATTCTTTACGCCAGCCACGAGCATTCTCAGATAACACAGCGACTTCTTCTAAAATTTCATATGAAAATTCTTCTTTCATAACATTCACTCCTTGTTAGTATTCCTTAGGTTATTGTACCATCTTTTCCTCGACACTTAAAATACACATCTCTTTTCTATCACCCTGTCTATATAAACATACGCAACTTTTTCAAAAAATCAGTAAAAAAAGCGACAACTGCTCGTTTCAATCGTGTCAGTCACCGCTTCTCTGTTTATTCTTTTTCTGTATAAAGATCCACCACTTCAAAACTTTGGCAAACTAACAACATGTCGGGATAAAATTGTAGCTGATAGGGGGCCAGTTCTTCTTTAAAGAACCGCGCATGCTCTTCATACCAATAATCCAACGTCAAATCTCCTTCACCTTCCGCTTGCGCAAAAGATTCTGAGACCTTGTTCATGGGCATAATTTCAACTTTGGTTGTTCGAATAATAGCCAGCGGTTGAGACTGACCATCTAAAATTATGTCGTATTGACCAGCTTTAGGGAGTTGTTCTTCTTCCATCTTATAAATATCTAAAGAAGAACATGTCGCTGTCTTACGACCAGAAACAACCAATTGACCCAAACGATTACCCATCTCAGAAGAGCCATCACCAAACATCCACACATCGGGCATCAACATATCTAATTCATGTTTATCTAAAAAGTTTTGCCAGAACACTTCTACATTTTTTAACATCCTTTGCTCTCCTTTTTATTTTTACTTCACGCAACCTTCTTTCACTAATTATACATAACTGATTGCTTTTCTCCTATACTATTTTTACAAAATGAAAACTAAAATAATGTCAGTAGTATTTGGACAGAAAAAAAAGAGGACTAAGTAACAAAACTTAGCCCATCTTTTTATTTTGCTTGTCGTTCTTTGATTTTCGTAAGTAAAGATTGAACATGCTGGCGTGCCGAAGCTTCATCTTCTTGAAGCATCTTTTCCGATAAAATAAAGGAACCGCCCACTGCTAATACTTCTTTTGCTTCCACATACTCTATAAAGTTTGTTTCATCAATCCCACCAGTTGGTAAAAATTGAACATCATAAAACGGGCCACTTAAACTTTTGATGGCTTTTAACCCACCGTAAATATCGGCTGGGAAAAATTTAACCACTCGTAAGCCATACGCCAGCGCTCGCTGAATCTCCCCAGGCGTAGCTGTTCCTGGAAAAATAGGCACCTCATTTGCCAGACAAAAATCAATGACTTCTGGAACAATCGCTGGGGAAACAATGAACTGTGCACCGTTCGCTACTGCCTCTTGTGCTTCTTTCAAGGTTCGAACAGTTCCTGCGCCTACTATTAAATTCCCTGAAGCAGCAAGTTGTTTGATGGCAGGCAAGGCCAGCTGACTCCGAAAAGTGACTTCAATAAACGGTAATTCGTTTTCTACTAAGACTGATTCTACTTGTGGCAAATAGCGTAAATCTGTTGCAGTGTATAGTGGTAAAAGTTTACATGTCGCTAATTGTTGATACAGTTGATTTTTTTCAACTTTTGTTTCCATTCTGTCACTTCCTATTTTGTTTGGCTTTGGTTGCTTCGTACAGTCCTTGAATATAGGTCAACCCCATTGCTCGATCATATAAACCATAACCAGGCATCGCTTTTTCATCCCAAATTGCCCGCCCATGGTCAGGGCGAATAACGCCTTCATACCCTACGTCTACCAGTGCTTGCATTAATTCCGCCATATCTAACGAACCAGCGACACTAGGATGCGCCGTTTCTTCAAAACGATGCTCGCCTAAATACTTCACATTGCGGAAATGAACAAAATTAATTCTGTGACCTATTTCACGAATCATAGCAGGCAAATCATTCGTCGGATCCGCACCAAGGGAACCTGTACAAAATGTAATCCCATTTGCTGGTGAGTCCACTAAGGAAAGAATCCGTTTTAAATCCGCTAAATTTTTAGTGATTCTTGGCAAACCAAAAATTTCCCAAGGTGGATCATCGGGGTGAATCCCCATTTTGATATTTT
The DNA here is from genome assembly GCF_051711925.1 of Enterococcus sp. DIV2385. Lineage (NCBI taxonomy): Bacteria > Bacillati > Bacillota > Bacilli > Lactobacillales > Enterococcaceae > Enterococcus > Enterococcus sp. DIV2385. Next base: position 2,599,196 of record NZ_JBIONV010000001.1, read on the forward strand.
CTTCTTCACAGACAGGAATCACACGTTCTAAAAAGTAGCGCAAATTTTCGACCAAATCTTCTTCCGTTACGCCGGCATACATGGCTTTCAATTCTTGAAATTGTTGCAAACGCTCCTCTTCCCAACCTGGTAACCGGAATCCTTTTGACTGACTGTGAATTAATTGATACATGTCTTCTGGCTGCATGTTCTCTACCACAGCTTGATCAAATAACAACGATAAGCTGCCATCTTCATTCTCATACGCCAAGTCCGTTTTAGCCCAACCAAAAATAGGCTTGAAACTATAGCACACTAAGGAAATTCCGCATTTCCCCAAGTTACGCAACGTCTGGCGATAATTATCAATATAGTGGTCTCGTTGATCCGTTCCCGCTTTAATGGCATCATGAATAGCGACACTTTCAATTCCTAAAAGTGCCAATCCTTCTTGTTCTACCGATTGTTTAAGTGCCTGAATTTCGGCTACAGTCCAAACATCGCCTGGTAGTTTATTTAACAAGGTACCGACAACGCCAGTAATTCCTGGAATCTGTCGAATGTGTTTTAATGGAATGGCATCGCCTGCCGCTCCGTACCATCTAAATCCCCATTTCATTGCTTTCACCCTTTACTACATTCTTAAAAATCATCGTCCTCATCCTCTTCATCCTCAAAGGAAGTCATAGAAATATCCCATGCTTGCACACTTTCTTTGCCTTGCGCAACAATCGCTTGCGCCGCTTCAGCAATCGGTGTGCCCAATAATTGATGGTTTATCGCTTCTAAGACCATTGGTAGGTTGGTACCACTCACCACAAAGATTTTCTTTTGTAGAGCTGGTTCGAGTTCGTTAATCACCAAAACTGCCTGATTGTAAGGACTCGCACTTAATAAGTCAACCATGACCAACACGCCATCCCCTTGTTGGACGTTCTCAATCGCTGTTTTAATTTGCCCGCCTAGTGCTTGGACATCGTCGCCACTATTTAGATTAACGGTTTCGATATTTTCGGTTGCGCCCATAATCACGGTAGCTGCGTCTTTCGCACCGTCACTTAGTGCACCGTGTGTAGCAATCACAATCCCTAACATAAAAGTTCCTCCTTCAGTTCAGTGGCTTGAGTCATTACTTCAAACAGTCATGCAATGACTCAAGCGACTGGCCTTTTTTATAAATTAAATTTGCCTAAAACCTCTTTTAAACTAGTTTTTGGTGCAGAAGGCGTTGCTTGGAAATAAATATCTTCTACGCCATACACCTCATGTAGTTCTTTTAATTTTTCGGCATCTTCTTTGTTTAAATAAACTGATTTGGTTACTAATAAATCTTTTTCTGGATTCTTCTGTGCAATACCGCCGATGTTTAACTCCTTCATAGGGACTCCGTGTTTTACTAAGTCATAAATTACAGAGACGGTTTTAGCGATTAAAATACAGTTGTACTCTTTGAATTGGTATTCATCCCAATAAAATTTGGCTTTTTCCGGCGTAATGACAATGGTTTTTTGTCCTGTCCGACTGCCTGCACTTTTGTATAAATCACGCATAAATTTATCCTTTGCCACCACTTCATCGACAACGAAAATGGAATTAACGCCACTTTTTTGGGACAAGGTCACCATCACTTGTCCATGAATTAATCGTTCATCTACTCTTGCTAAATTTACTACGCCCATCTGATTCACGTCCTTTTCTTTTTATAAAATACCTACCGTTGCTAAGACAATTAAAATACCTGTTAACCACAATAATGCTTGCGTAACTTTCAAGCCTTTTTTCGTATAGAACCAATACACGCCCATTACGACAGCTAGCGGCAAGAGTCCTGGGACAATCTGATCAAGGATATCTTGAACCACAAACTCACGGCCAGAAAGTTTAAATTGAAGAGTTGAAGAAACTTTGACATAATTACCAGCTAAAATCCCCATCATGAACAACCCTAAAACAGATAACATTTCAATGGCTTTTTGAATCCCAGCACTTTGCATTAAGCCTGTAGCATTCCGCCCCATTTTGAAGGATTGTCTCGCAAAGAACACACCTAACAGTACTTGATAAAGGGCAAACGCGACAAAGGGGAAAATCGCACCTAATGCGCTACCTTGTTGCGCCCACGGCACCGCAATCGCAATAAAAATATATTGAACCGTACCTGAGTCAATCGCATCACCAATCCCAGCTAACGCGCCCATCAATCCAGCTTTGGTGTTATACATTAAATCATCTTGCATCATGATTTCGCGGCCTTCATGTTCTTCTTTGGCCCGCTCTTGTTCCATGGAAGCCATCAACCCAGTAATGACCCCGCCGCCCCAGCTTAATTGCGTATTGAAAAACAGCAGTTGACGCATATAAGCGGCTTTTAATTGTTCATCGTCTTTATATAATTTCTTTAAAAGTGGCATCATTGCGTACAATAACGAAGGCGCCAAGTAACGTTCAAAGGAATGGGGAATTTCATTGGCAAAATGCCAACGGAGATAGGCTTTTGTAACATCTTTATTGGTAATTTCTTCTGGTGCTAAATTCGTTGTTTTCGGCACGACTTTTTCTGTTGTTTCCGTCATTTCAGTTCCTCCTTTTTCTTTTAAAACCCGTCATCGTAATCGTCATCATCATCAAAATCAGTGGTGGCACTGGCGGAACCAGCACTTTCTGCTACAGGTTTGCCTTTTTGGACTTGCACAAAAATTAACGCAATAATTACGCCAAAGATGGCATACGTTACCATGGTAATTTCCAATGACTTAAAGACGATACTCATGAAGTATGCAAGGAAAAAGAAAACCAAGAAATCTTTTCGACCAATGACATAGACCGTTGTCGCAATCCCAATTGCGGCTAAACCACCACCGACTACTTCTAACACGTGAATCACAACGGTTCCTTCTAATGCTTTAATAATATCGGCAATGACTGGTGCCCCTAAATAAAGAGCAAAAAAGACTAATGGAACGAATAAAATAAATGAGGCAATCGTTGGATACCAGATAATTGAGCGGGCAATTTTTTTAGAATTTAGTTCAGCCACCGCACGATCGGTATACTTCCCTAAAAACGTGTTAATAAAGAAACGGAATTGATATAAATAACTTCCTAAAAGACCGACAGGAACCGCTACGGCGATAGCCGCTTCCGGCTTCAAATTCCCTAGCAACGCAACTGGCACAGCAATCGCTGCCGCAATTGATGGTTCTGCTGGCATAGAGCCACCTGGTGAAAAAACACCCATGTAAATCATTTGTAATGCTGCGGTGACAATCATCGCTTTCGGGACATCGCCCATCACTAAACCTGCTACTAACCCTGTCATTAAGGGCGAGAAACGCAACGTTAACGTTGCTCCTCCTCCAAGCCATCTGGACATAATTGCTGCCACCCAAAGCGCCATTATCAAACTTTGTAAAACACTTAACGTTTCCATAGTTCCTCCTTCTTATCCTTGGTTTTGGATATACTTTTCTAGCTCTTCAATCCCTTGACGTAAACGTTCTTCCGAAATCTCAATAGGAATTAAATGAACCTTTTCTTTTGAATCAATAAATTGAACCATTGCATCGAGTACTGCTTCTTCTGGGTAAAGGCCCATTTGTCGTAACGACATGGGCAAGTTTAGCTCTTGATAAAAGGGGATTAATGCGTCTATGATGGCCCACCTTTTTTCCAATGCTAATTGATAGAAGATGCCGTAAGCTACTTTTTCGCCATGTAAATAGTCATGACTTTTTGGTAAAAATTTACTCATAGCATCATGCATGGCGTGTGCTGCTGCATTGCGGGCGTATTTGTCACCGAAGCCGCCGACTAATCCGGAAACGGCGAAAACAATTTCTGAAAGATGGACAAATTCAGGCGTGAGTTTGCCCTCATCCATCGCTGCTAAGGCTGCTTTTGAGTCCCGCATAATCGCTTCTTGCGAAAGCTTGGCGGTCGCTCCCGCTAATTGTAAAAAGGGTTCCCCTTGCAAATGGGCTTGGCGTAAAATGGTCTCTGATTCATACCATTTCGCTAACGTATCAGCTAAACCAGCGACAAAATAATCACGGGGCGCATCAAGAAGCAACTTAGGATCAGTGATTAAAAACGCAGCTTGGCGAAAGAAATGTTCCGTTTTGCCTTCGGCCGCGCCATTTTCTTGATACATCACAGCTAACGGTGTCCACGGCGCACAGTTACTAGCCAAAGTGGGGACCAAGCCAAAATTCAGATTGTTTAAATGGGCGCTGTAGCCCACTAAATCGGCTAACTTACCGCCGCCGACTCCCAGAAGAAAGTCAATCTGGTGTTCCTTTATTTGCTGTGAAATTTGTTCGGCGCCAAAATAACTACATTCTCCTGTGTAAGTGTGATAGAAGAATTGATACTCTGAATCTGCCAAGAAGGGCAAAAATGGCTGAGCTTTTTCAAAGGATACGGTGCCATGCACCACCAAAATTCGTTGGGCGTGATATTCCTTGAAAAGTGACGGCACCGAAGCTAAGGCGCCTTCGTGGTAACGATAAAATTGCGGTCCAACTTTCACTTTTAAATCAGTTAACATGCTCCTCCTCCTTCTTAACTAACGTAACGACTGACTTCTTGCACTGCCCGTTGAGGTAAAATACCTTGCATCACGTCTTCCACATCTTGCACGCATTTTTCTCCCATCGCTTGCAGGCATTCCCTGGTATAAGCGGAGGTGTGCGGCGTCATTACTACATTTTCAAACGCAAGATAAGGATGATTTTTCCGACCTGGTTCCTCTTCTAAAACATCTGTCCCAAGCCCAGCAATTTTGCCCGATTGTAAGCCGACAATCATGGCTTCTTCATCAATCAAGGCGCCTCGTGCGCTATTGGAAAGATAGACGCCGTCTTTCATCTTGGCAATTTCCGCCGAGCCAATCATGTGATAACTTTCTTCAGTTAAATTGGCACATAAACAAATGATGTCAGCTGAAGCTAGCAACGTATCTAAGTCTACTTTTTTGGCTCCATAACTTTGCAGATAAGTGGCGGATTTATAGGGATCATACGCTAACACGTCACAGCGAAATCCGTTTCGTAACGTCTCCACGACACAACTTCCTGTGTTCCCAACACCAATGACACCCACAGTTTTGTTAAATAACGTCCGACCGACAAAATTCGCTCGTTTTTCCCATTGATCTGCTTTAACGCTGGCATCTGCAGCCACGGTTTGCCGTAAAACAGCTAGTAAATTTGTGACATTGTTTTCCGCCACGGCATCTCGTTCTACTAAAGCTGGGATGATGGAAACAATTGTGTCATGCTGTTTTGCAGCGTCTAAATCGATGTTGTTATACCCAATGCCGTGGCGAGAAATCAGCAACAATTCATCTTTATGTTCAAAAAATTCTTTCGTGAAAAATGGCGTCACGCTAGCAATAATAATCGTATATCCTTGTAAACGTTCCGCTAACTCTTTGCCACCAATTTCACTGTCGACTGTAAAATGCTTCACGGTGCCTATTTTTTCTAAGCGCGTCAAGTGTTCAGGAAAAATTTGACCAAAACTACTGGAATTCACTATGGCAATTTTTTGTTTTTTTAACATGACTAAACTCCTTTACTGACTTTTTACGACTTCATGCCCGCCAAATCCTTGTCTCAAAGAAGCGACCACTTTGTTTGAAAAATGATTTGCTAGCATACTTTCATTTCGAGTAAATAAGGACAACGCCGTAGTTGGGACGGGCATCTCCAAACGCAATGCTTCTTCAATCATCCATTTGGCTTCGCCATTTGCTGCCACTTTCCCTTCTAGATTGGCTAACGTAGGATTTTCCGCAAAAACCTCTTTCGCTAAGCCCATCAAGCGAGCTTCAATAATCGAGCCGTGATTCCACACATCGGCTACTTTCTCCAACGCAAAATCATATTCAGCAGCTTCTAATAAATTGAATCCTTCGCCCATGGCTTGCATCATGACGTACTCAATCCCGTTATGCACCATTTTCAAATAGTGACCAGCTCCTGATTTCCCAGCATAAAGATACCCTTGTTCACAAGCTAAATCTTCAAAAAATGGGGTTAACACCTTGACAGCTTCAGGCGCACCGCCAACCATTAAACACGCTCCTTCCCGCGCTCCTTTGATGCCACCAGAAGTACCACAATCAATAAAATAAATTCCTTTTTCCTTAGCAAGCTGAGCATTCGCGACACTATCATGAAAATTTGAATTGCCACTATCCACAATGATATCCTCTGGTGCTAATTGCTCTACCAATTCTGCCACTAATTGATTGGTAATCTGACCAGCGGGGGTACTTAAAAAAATCACCTTCTTTTTTTAAGCGCTTTCAATAATTCTGACAACGAATCTACAACGGAAAGCCCCTGCTCTCTAGCAGTCGCTCTTGCTTCCTTTGTCACATCAAAGCCAATAATGGGCCAGCCTTGTTCGTGAACATTTAACGCCATGTTCAAACCCATTTTCCCAAGTCCAATAAAGCCAATGTCCATTTTTCTTTCACCTGCCTCTTTTGATACTTCAATCATAAAGGATAAAAAAAATAATGTAAACGATTACACTAATTAAAAAATATTTTTTATTTTTTAGCAAAAATCTTGCCTACTCAAAAGGTAAAACGTTTTTATTTTTAAGGAGCTTTCATACAAAAAACACAAGTAAATCTCTTGGTATCACGTTCTTTTTACTGGCTACTTTCTTTAGTTGAGAGAAGTCTTTTCAAGACCCCTTCATTTTTCAGAAAAAAGATTATTTATTTTTTTTGGGCTTTTTTTAAAGAATTTCTTTTTTGTGGAGAAAAAGAGAAATTGTATTTGTCCTCTTTTTCCACTATAATCAGTCTATACCAACAATGAAAAGGCATTCATTCTATTTTAAAAAAAATAAGATTGGAGGAACGTGTTAATGAAAAACCACTATTTGGATCAACGGATTCGGATCAAAAAACCGAATTTGAGCCTCACAGAAAAGAAAATTTCCGATTACTTTGTTCATTCTGAATCATTATTGACACAAATGACGTTAGAAAGTCTGGCCAACGAAATTGGCGTCTCCCAATCTTCCGTGTATCAATTTGTAAAAAAGATTGGCTATTCTGGGTTCCAAGAATTTAAAATTGATATTGCTAGAAATTCTAATTATCAGCCGACTTTTCAAAACGTCAATAGCGTGAATGGCGCCGATGATATTTCACCAGATGATGATAGTATTACCATTGCTAAAAAAGTCTTACAAGCCAATATTTATTCCCTCAGTAACGCCACACAGTTCTTAACAAAGGAGCTGTTAGATAACGTGTTGGCTTTGATGTACTCTGCCAAAACGCTTCACTTTTTTGGGCAAGGCGGCTCCTCGATTGTGGCTTTTGATAGTTTCCATAAATTCATTCGGACCAACTATCGGTGTAACTACATTTTTGATTACCACATGCAGTTAAGTTTTGTCACAAAATTAACCAGTGAAGATTGCGTGTTTATTTTTTCCCATTCAGGCAAAACCAAAGAATCAATCAACCTAGCACGACAAGTTAAAAAAACCAACGCAAAAATGATTACGTTAACTGGTAACAGCGGTTCAGAGTTGGCAGGCTTGTCCGACGAAGCAATTATTGTCGTCACCGAAGAAGGCTTGTTTCGTGCGGAATCCTTGGCTTCACGGATTAGTTACTTAACGGTAATGGATATTTTATACACAAATACGATGTATCACAATTTTGATCAAAATGCCGATTCCTTGAAAAAAATCCGCGACAACATTAGCACGACTAAGACCGATCCGCATTATTTGTCGTAAAGATCTGAATGGTGCTTATTTTTGTAATATCGGTCCTCGCAAATTGGCTTTATACCGTGACTCTACATTTTATGAAGCAAGTGAACTATCATGGAGGTATTTCAAAAGCGACCAATTTTTTGGTCGCTTTTTATCTTGTGGGTAAAAATAAGTTAGAAAAAAGAACTTGGGGGTTATGTCCAAGTTCTTTCTAAATCTTAAGACAATTAGTTAATGCACGTGTTGTCTTAGCTTCATTTTAAATTTGCTTATTTCGTTCATTCCGTTACTTTAAATTGTTCGGACACATATTTAGCGTAAGTTTTATGTTTACTTACTAGCTCATCATGTTTTCCTGAACCAGTTACTTTCCCTTTTTCAACAAAGTAAATGCTATCCGCATCAACAATTGTCGACAATCTATGGGCAATAACCAATGTTGTTCGGCCCTTCATTAAATTGGACAATGCCTCTTGAACCTTCATCTCAGATTCTGAATCTAGGCTAGCAGTAGCTTCATCTAACATTAGAATCTTGGGATTCCGCAAGAATGCACGAGCAATTGCAATACGCTGTCTTTGCCCTCCAGAAATTTTAACGCCACGTTCACCGACTTCCGTATTCAATTTATCTGGCATTTCTTCTACAAATTTTCGCGCATATGCTAGTTCCAAGACATCCCATAGTTGTTCATCTGAGAAGTTTTCTTCTAAGCCATAAGTTAGATTATCTCTGATTGTCCCTGCCATAATCGCAGAATCCTGTGATACAAAGCCGATTTGACGACGATAATCTGATAATTTGATATCTTTTATGTCAATATCTCCAAATTTAATTTGTCCTTCTGTAGGTTCATAAAACCTTTCAATTAAACTAAAAATCGTCGATTTCCCGCCACCTGATGGGCCTGCAAAAGCAATTACTTGGTTTGGCTGAGCAGTAAAAGAAATGTCTGTTAAGATAGGTTCCTCTGGTGCATCTTCATAAGAAAATTTTACATTTTTAACTGATAAAGTCTTTTCCGATAAATCAATATCTTGTCCACTTTCAAAGTCTTCAGGTTCTCTAGATAACAATTCTTGCACTCGTCGCGTTGATCCTGCTGCTTTAGCTACTTCAGAAAATAACGTCGCAATGATTGGCATGGCACCAATAAAATTAAATAGATACATTAAGAAACTCATCAATGTTCCGATTGTCATCACACCAATGGCAATTCGATGCATCCCATATGCTAATAGCCCAAATACCATGCTCATAAAGACCATCATCATAATTGGTTGCATAGATGCATCAAATATTGCTTCTTTTTTCCCTACATTAAATAACCGATCCACTTCATTTGCAGCACGAACCTGCGCCTGAGATTCAGCATTAGAAGTTTTGACTAAACGAATTTCACTCAACGTTTCAGTAGCAAGTCCGTTAAATTGACTCATAGCATCTTGGCGAATGTGACTAACTTTTGAACCAAATGCCATTACTGGAATCATACAAAGGATTACAACAGGAACAGCAATTACCATAGCAAGCGACATATGCCAATCCATTTTAATCATCATATATACCGTACCAATAACTGTAATCACACTGGCAACTGTTTGAGGAAAAGTAACGGCTAACAATTGCTTAACTTGATTAGTATCATTTACGACCCGGCTGGATATTTCACCCGCTTTAACAGAGTCAAAATAAGAAACTTTTAGAATAGTTAATTTATTCCATAAGCGTTTACGTATATTTTGGATGACATTTTCACCAAAAATACCTAAAATTGTCCCTCCTAATGCAGAAACGAGTGCTGAAAATATAAATAATCCAACAACTTTACCTAATAAACTATAATCTACTCCCTTTTGAAAATTATTGACTAAACTTGAAGCAAGTTTTGGAACGTACACTTGGATACTAGAAGAAATCACAAGAAATATCATCCCAATGCCAAGCAGTAAATAGTTAGGCTCTGTCATCTTGATTAAGTCTAAAAATTCTTTAAACGAAAATTTTGTTTTATCTGCTCGGATAGAATCATGACTATTTTTGCCGCCTCCACCTACTGCCATTATCTTCTCCGACCTCTCTTCCATCCTTCAAAGCCACCGTATTCACCATTGAATTCACCAAATCTACCAAAGCCATCATGTCCCATCATCTGTTCTCTAGCTCTACCATATCTAGCTGATATTTTTCTGAAATGTTCCCAATTTTTATCGTCGCCAAAAATTGTTTCAATTTTATCTAAAAATTCTTCACTAGAAATATTCTTTTCTATACGTTCTAAATAATTATTTAAAGACTCTAGTTCCTCCTCTGAAAAGCCCTTAAACATTTCTTCATTAAATCCATTGGAAATATTTCCTTGAGTACTTAAACTTTCTCGTCCCTTATCGGTCAATACAACGAATGTGACCCGAGCATCTGATTCATTTTTGACTCGTTTAACTGCTTTAACAGACTCTAATTTTTTTATGATTTGTGTCACACTAGAAGGTTTTATATCTAAATATTCAGCGATTCTTCCAGCTGTTACATTTTCTTCAGAAGCAAGCAATTTTAACGTTTCAAAAGTGTTATCTGGTTTCTCCTCTATGCTAGAAGCAAAGATTAAGTAAGGTTGTTGAGCAATTTTTAATAGTTTATTTAAAATATCTGTTTTTTTCATAATTTCCTCCAAAAAATTTATTTAGTTTATATATAATCTAACGAACTAAATAGTAATCTATTTAGTTTACTTTGTCAACAACAAACTAATTATTTGTATGTAGATATAACCAAAATGAAAAATAGCATACAGAAACTGCCGATTTGTTTTATCGATTCATCTGTTCCTCTACTTAAAAATCTATTTGCCAATTCAATCATGAATACTAAAAAACGCTTGGCACAAGCCAAGCGTTTTGATTCTCTCTTTACATCGAACCTTTAAAAACATCTTTATTCTTAGCAAAATAATCAACACCAGAGTAAATGGTGAAAATCAAGCAGGCATATAGCATGATTTGATCTAGTGGTAGATGAAGTGCTGAAAATGGAATGTTGTTAATGAATAGTAAAATAATTGCAACCATTTGGGTAGCTGTTTTTACTTTTCCTGGCCAAGCTGCTGCCATTACTTCGCCATGTTCGACTAATAACAACCGTAAACCAGTTACTGCCAATTCACGACAAACAATAATTGCTACAATCCAAGCAGGTACTTTGCCTTGACCAACTAAGACGATAAAAGCGGTCATCACTAGCATTTTGTCCGCTAATGGGTCCGCAAATTTTCCGAAGTTCGTCACCAAGCCTTGTGCACGGGCAATTTTGCCATCCAACCAGTCTGTAAAACTAGCAACTGCAAAAATAATCGCGCCCACTAATTGGGTAACGGCTAACGTTGTGTCGCCAAAACTAATCGTTCCCCAGTCCATCGGCACCGACACAATAATAATAAAAATCGGAATCATAAATATTCTTAAAACTGTTAATTTATTTGGTAAATTCACTTCAATTGCCCCTTCCTTCTCCTGTTCTATTTTACGTTATCTTGCTGGCAGTGTCACGAAAAAAAGAAAAGAATCTGGAATAATTGCCGTTTGACCGTTTATTCAGAAATATTCTTGCCTTTTTTTAGAAAGAGCTGGTAATAGCCTAAACTTAAATTAATCATTCCAATCAATGTGATACTGTCTAAAAATTTAGAACCATAGATAAAGTAGAAATACAGTTGTAAGCCAACAATCAAGAAGCCCATGACCAACAGAGCGATTGAAAATATGGTGATAAGATTAAATTTTTTATTAACTATTTTAAGCATTGATAACCCCTTCTCTCTTGAATTATTATTGTCGTCTTTTTAACCATTCGCTGTTAATTATAAAAGAAAAGAATCTGGAATAATTGCCGTTTGACAGTTTATCCAGATTCTTCTTACACCATTTCTAACGATACGTAATCCCTAATGTAACATCCTTACGAATTAAAACTGGCGTTTTTTCCAGTGTTAAATCGGCGCCATCGACTTGAATGGCGACGTTATTTGAGGCGCCTAGAATCAGTGTTGCATTGGCGGCATTCGCAGGTAAAGCTGTTGTTTGGGTCTCTCCTGCTTGCAGGGTGTGTTGGTACGTATAGTTGCCATCGACCATCACGCCAATCCAGCAAGAGCCTTCAGTCCCTTTAAAGGTAATGTTGATTGGACTATTCGCATCTTTAACCGTTGCAGTCACTTGATTGTTGGCATCACTCACCACAGCCACAGCTGTTTTCTTCTCTGGTTCGCTTGAAGAAGACGGCGGTGTACTACTTTGTGTGCTACTTTCTGGGGCTTGACTTGATTCTTTAGGTTTTTCCACACTGGCACTAGTTGCCGGTGTTTGAATAATCGGTTCGGCTTTTTGATCTTGCCACATAATATACAGCACCACGACCGCAATGGCTAAACCAATTAACGAAAAGGCAATGGCTGGTAAGTTCCGCAGTAACCAACTGGATTGCTTTTCTTCGTCATGCAATTGCTTACGTGACCCTTCAAGCTCTTCATACACTGGCTTGGGTTCTTCGACAATTGCTGGTTCTTTGCCATCATAGATATCTACCAATTGATTGCCATCTAAGCCGACCGCACTTGCATATTGGCGGATAAACGCCCGCACATAAAAGGTGCCTGGTAAGGACTCAAAATCGTTTTGTTCAATAATTTCTAAATATCTTTTTTGAATTTTTGTCATTTGTTGCAGTTCATCAATTGAGATGTTCTTCTGCAATCTTGCTTCTTTTAGTGTTTCTCCAATATTTACGCTGGCCACTCGTCCATCTTCTCCAGTCTATTTTGTTAATTTATCGATTGTCTCATCAGTCTTTTTCAATTGCCAAGGAAAACATTCCCGTCCTTTAAGAATACCACAAAAGAAGCCAACTGAGGATAACAAAATTGAAAGATTTCAAAGATTTTTCTTTTTCTTAAACAGTTGGTTTATTGCTCGGTTTCTCCTTTAGGATACATGTAGAAACGGCTCAATCCTTCTTCACGAATAAAGGTCTCTGCTACTTGGTGGATGTCGGCTAATTGAATGCTTTCAATGACTTCAATCTTATCAAACAGCGTGGTTTCCCCAAACAATGATTGTGAAAATTGGTTGGCGATATACTCTAAAGAGTTTAAGGATTGGAAGTATTTACCAATCATTTTTTTCTTCAATAAGGACAAATTTTCTTCCGTTAATTCTGGACTTGTTGTGGCAGATAATAAAATAGCTTCAATTCGTTCCGCTAAGACTTCTGGTTGCTCACTATCGCCGCCAATATCCGCAAAATGGAAACTGCGATCTAAATTAAAGTCATAACTAAAACTATCATCTAACAAACCTTCATCATAAAGAGCCAAATAGTTTTGAGAGGTATTACCAAACAATAATTGTAACAACAAGTTCACGGTGACTTGATATTTCATTAAGTCACGACCTGTTGTTGGCACTTCATCTAAGCCTTTCAAGCCAACAAGCACTTTTGCCCGTGTGACTGCCATTTCAATGGCGCTCTCTTTGACAATGTCAGCAGCTGTTTCTTCAGGAAAATGCCGACGAATAGGTTGGGCGGCAGGAAACTCTTTCGCCGCTTGGTTTTCACGAATGAACGCCATTAACGCTTCAGGGTCCATTTTCCCTACCACGAATAAGGTCATATTACTTGGATGATAAAACGTATTGTAGCATGTATACAAATCTTCTGCGGTAATCTCCGCAATACTTGCCACTGTGCCGGCAATATCAATATGCAATGGATGCTTCGGATAAAGGTTGCCTAAAACCCCAAAGAACAAGCGCCAGTTAGGATCATCTAAATACATTTGAATTTCTTGTCCAATGATGCCTTTTTCTTTTTCGACCGTTTCCTTCGTGAAATACGGCGATTGCACAAAATCAAGCAACGTTTCTAGATTTTGTGTCACTTGATCCGTCGTTGAAAACAAATAACTCGTTTTCGTAAAACTGGTAAAGGCATTCGCTGAAGCTCCTTGTTGTCCAAATTTTTGGAAGACATCGCCATCTTCTTTTTCAAACATTTTATGTTCTAAAAAGTGGGCGATTCCGTCAGGTACTTCAATCATTTCCTCTTGACCAATTGGCACGAACGTATTGTCAATGGAACCATAATCGGTCGTAAACAAGCCATACGTTTTTTGGAAATCATTTTTCGGTAATAGGTAAACCTTTAAACCATTTTCCAGTGTTTCTGTATACAATGTTTCTTTAATTTGTGCATAGTCTTTTTTAATCATTTTCCGTTTCTCCTTCCAAAAAGAAGATCGCTTGAAGTTCCAAGCGTTTGGCTACTTCTTGGATTTCTGGAATAGTCACGGCATTGATCCGCGCAATCCATTCCTCCGCCGTCAGCATCGTCTGCGGCATTAATTCGTTCAAGTATTCTTTTTCCAGCCACGCGCCTGCATTATCTAACGCTAAGATATACTGATTTTTTAGCATTGCTTTCGTTTGTTCAATTTCTAATTCGCTAATCTTACCTAAGCGAATATTTTCCAATTCTGTCGAAATCAAACGCAAGACCTGATTCCGATTTTTGCCATCGATCCCTGTTTGAACCGTCATGAAGCCACGGAAAGTGTCGATACTACTAGAAGCATAATACGCTAAATGCTCTTTTTCACGGACATTCATAAATAATTTAGAATGCGGGAAACCGCCAAAAATCCCATTAAACACTTGCAACGCAAAATAATAGCTATCGCCATAATAAATATCCGTGTTGTAAGCCAAGTTTAATTTCGATTGGGCTAACACCTCACGCTCGGTCCGCTCTTCAATCACGTTGCGAATTGGTTGATTGTAGAAAATCGCGGCTTTGCCTTCTTCACGAGGCGTAAACGGTAATTGCTTGAATAATGGCACTAACTCCGCCTCATCGACATCACCTAAAACAAAAATATCCACTTGATCTTCCGCCAGCATTTTTTGATAATACACCGCTAATGACGCCGCAGTTTCCTCAGCTAACGCCGCAACGGTCCCGAAACTAGGGATTTTTTGATCCTCCGATTGATTAAAATAGACACTTTGAAGCGCCAAAGAGGCATAGGTTTGCTTATCCTCCACAATACTTTCCAAGTACGCTTTCAAGTTCTCTTTCTCCCGTTGGAAGGTTTCCGCCTCAAATTGGCCCGCTTGAATATTGGGGGCAAAAATAATTTCCTTCAAAAAGTCCACCGCTTCGGCGAGAACCTGACTATCCTGTAAATAATGATCATTGACAATGTTCATAGAAACATTAAACCAATGTTGATTGCCTTTTTTGGAAACGCCAATCCCGAAGCTGGCGCCGTAAAGTTCCGCCAAACGCTCACTTAACTTGACTTGATTCGGGTAATTCAAGCTGTTGGTTTCCATCAAACTGGACAACAGCGTTCTTTTTGTAATAGTTTCATGATTTAATCGTGTATTAAAGCGGACTAAAAGACGCACCGTTTTATATTTTTCTGTAGGAATGACGTGTAAATTCACGCCTTTAACTAATTGAACAGACATTGCCGCATCGCTCCTTCATTTGCTTCATCTTACCTAAAGAATGCTGTGAAATATATGTATCGCGTAAATTCTAAAGCATTTTTTAATGTTTTTTCCAATAGCTCCATTATAACACAGCTTCAGGTGCTTTCTGAATGATAAGAGTTTTTCAGTTCAAATTTTCAAGAAGATTCGGTATACTGTTTTTAAAGTGAGGAGGGAAAAAAGAATGATTAAAGAATTTAAAGAGTTTATCATGCGCGGGAGTGTCTTAGACCTAGCCGTTGGTGTTGTCATTGGTAGTGCGTTTACAGCGATTGTGACACAAGTGGTGGAAGGCTTGATTACCCCGTTAATTAGTCTGATTTTTGTCTTGACGACTGGGAAAAAGAGCGCCGACGATGCATTGGGTGCCCTTGTCTATAAAGTCGAAGGCGTTGAATTCAATATTGGTAGCGTGATTAGTGCACTTATTACATTTTTAATTACGGCCTTCGTCCTCTTCTTGATTGTCAAAGCGGCGAACAAAATGAAAAACCGTGGCAAAAAAGAAGAAGCGGCAGAAGAAGAAGTGGTACCAACGAGCGAAGATTACTTAAAAGAAATTCGCGACTTATTAGCGGCGCAAACACCGCCTGCTGAAACTGTCAAAACAGACAGCACCTTCACAGAGAAATAAGCAAAAAGTCATCCTGAGGGGATGACTTTTTTGTTTGGACTTACACAGATGGTCCTGCGACGAGATTCCACGTGATACTGCCTGTGTAGGCCCCTGCTTTAATATTGTTGGCTGGTGTTGTGATGTTTAAAGCTGTATTAAACAGTGAAAATTGCCATAATCCTTGGCCTTGACCAGCTGCTGCGTTAGCCATTAATTGGGCTTCCCCGCCTAAATCAAGGGTCCAATTTTGCGGAGCAGCCAGTTGTGGTCTGACTTCTGGCGCAGAGACTGCTGTCGTCAGAGCTACATAGCGATTGCTTGTTGCCTCGTATTCCAAATCAAGTTGAGTAATCAGCGCCACTTTAATGTTGCCTTGTAAGCTTTCAGTGCCTAATTTTAGGCCATTAGATTGGGCCGTTAAATGCCAGCCTTCTTTGCCGCCGCGTACGTCACCGACACCAATCATTTCTGTATGGCCGTTGATGACTTCTGGGTCTCTTTGGTTAAGAATTGGTTTCGTTAAATCATCAGAAATTGATAATTTCCCAAAATTAAATTCGCGAGGAATAAACAGTAAATCAAAGTTACTGTTTGAACCATTCGGGTCTGGATCAACGGTATTGGCATCGCCGTTGCCGTCTGGCAACGTGCCGCCTTCAAATGTTGCTGTGACTGGCGTATTCCCTGTCGTAGTCGCCTGTGCTGAAAGAGGTGCTAAACTTGCGCCAACAACTGCGCTACCAACTAATAAACTTGCCATCATTTTCTTTTTCATTTGTGTTCTTCTCCTTTACGATTGAATGATTATTAGAGGGCAGACCAGCAGCAGTTACCAGCTGCTGGTCCGTCCTCTGTTCTTTTGTTGCTTGTGCTTAGATTGATGGTCCTGCGACGAGGTTCCATGTGATGTTGCCTGTGTAGGCGCCTGCTTTGATGTTGTAGGCTGGTGTAGTAATGTTTAAAGATGTTCCAGCCATCACGACTCTATACAGACCTTGTCCGATACCTACAGGAGCATTTGCTATAAGCGTTGCATCTCCTTCTAAATTTATTGCTCTTTGGCTTTTACTAGGTATTTGTGGCAACTGTTCAGGTGGTAAATTTTGTGTCGAACCTTGATATATATTTGTTGTTTCATTATAAAAGATGGTTTGGACACCCATAGCTCCTGTAATTTCTATATTTCCCTGTAAGCTTTCATTTCCTAACTTCATACCACTTGCTTGCGCAGTCAAATGCCAACCTTCTTTCGTACCTCGTACATCACCTATACCAACTTCTTCAAAAGTGTCAGGATTTGTCGAAGGAGTCGAAGGAATAGGCTTCGTTAAGTCATCGGAAATAGATAATTTCCCGAAATTATAACCTTTTGGAATAAATAGTAAATCAAAATTACTATTTGTAGCATCTGGGTTAGGTCTTACAGTATTGCCACCCCCATCAACATCTGGCAACACACCTCCACCAAACTCCACCTGCACTGGTGTATTCCCTGTCGTAGTCGCCTGTGCCGAAAGTGGTGCTAAGCTTGCGCCCACCACTGCGCTACCAACTAATAAACTTGCCATCATTTTCTTTTTCATCATAATATGTACATCTCCTTTAACTGTTCTGAATTTCCAGAGCGCGTGGTTCTTTTTTTCTGCGCTTCCGAAGCTATAGCCTTATTATACAAGAATCTGCCCTCTTCGTAATTTTAAATATTTAACAGCCATTCACAAAAACTGATGATTCCTTTAAAACCAAGCATTTCTCTTGATTTCAAGCTTTAATTTCAGCACTTTTTGATATTTATAAATGTTATTTAATGATTTTTTCGTCAAATTCGTTTAAAAAACAAGGAGAAAACGTCAAAAAGTAAGAGTTAGACCTCTACTTTTTGACGTTTTCTCCTGAAATCTTATACATTTACCGGCGGTTCTTGCGAAAAAACCGTCAATTTCCATTTAATGACAGCCGTTTTTATATTTGTTCGTCACTAAGACTTACAATTTACGGCGACGGGCGAATTCCACAAACTTAAATTTGTTTAAGCGGTGACGGGATTCCGTATAGCCAAAACAACGGGTATCTTCCAAGTTCATGATACTACGAACCACGACGACATGATTGCCTTCGACTTCACCAATCAGCTGCTTGTCCATCTCTGTGAGCGGTTCCACGGTAATTTCTTTCTGGGCATAACTAATCGCCAAGCCAAGGTCGTTTTCCAGATAATCGAAAATCGAATCTTCGGCACGGTGCTTCGGCAGTTCTGGGACAATCTCTTTAATCAAGTAATCAATATCTAAAATATCGACTTCCCCTTCAATCTCCCGTTGCCGAACTAAGCGCCACACAGGGGCCCCTTCCGTCCAACCAGTCAACTGAGCCAAGTTGCGCTCCACAGGAATTTCTTCTAAGGAAACCACATGAGTATGACTTTCAATATGTTGCGTTTGTTGTAACTCCTTGTAACTGGTCACCCCTGAAATAGGAAAATTAAACTTTTTAAAGTTGAGCACAATCGAGCCTTTGCCTTGTTTTTTCTGAATGTAGCCAGCGTTAATCAGTAAATTCAAGGCTTTCCGAATTGTTTCACGGGAAACATTGTAAGTTTCCACTAATTGATTTTCACTAGGTAATAAATCGCCTGGCTGATAGTCGCCTTGGACAATTTGTTGTTCTAATTCTAAAAATATGTCATGAAACTTGTTCATGCCGATCCTCCTCTACCAACAATTTCTTTTCTAAAAGCATAGCATATTCCCTCCGAAAAACCTAGAGCTGGTCAGAAAAATCCCCCGCACTTTCTGCCTTGCTTACGCCACTGACTCCCCCAGCCAAACCACTGATTGACCGCCTTTTTTTCGGACCCAGCGCAGTCGGTTGCTGCCCCCTTCTGGAAAAGTTTTCCCAAGAATCTAGGGAAAATCCTTGTAATTCTGATTCGTTCATACTATACTGTAGTCAAACGCAACATGTCTATACAAGTTTACAAGGAGGCGCCAAACATGACCATTTTAGAATTAACATTCGCAACGAACCAACTAACGACGACTTTTTTTAACCATAAATTGGAACCGCTTCACCAAAAAACGTTCCCTTTTGAAGCCTTTACTATCGAAGAAACGGTTCCTGAACTGTGCCAATTGATTTTGGCAGAGGCTGCGCCGATTCTGGGGGGGATTGTGGCTGATTTCCCAGCGGATTTCTTTTCGCCAGAGGAAACGTTGGCGCTGGTTCCGCAAGCGGTGATTCAAGCATTCGCGGAACAGTTGAACACGCCACTTTTAACGGCAGCCGAACAAGCGGCGGCACCGAATCTGCTGACAGCATTTGAAGAAAAACGGCAGTATCTGGCTTGGTATTTGGACTATTATGGCTACGTGCCTGGGAAAAATGAATATGCGGTGGAGTCCCTGTTAACTGTCGGCAATGGCTTTTTAGGCTTGCGCGGCACGACACCTGAGATGACGATTTCTGATGATCATTATCCAGCGACCTATATTGCGGGGCTTTATAATACAGCGGCTTCGGAAGTGGCGGGTCAAGTAGTGGAAAATGAAGATTTCGTCAATGCTCCTGACAACCAACACATCGCTTTAAAAATTGGCGATGCCACTGACTGGTTAACGATTTCCCCAGACACGCTACAACAATTACATCGTCAATTGAACTTGAAAACGGGGTTGTTTGTCGCAGAAATGATTTTGAAAGATGCGGACAATCAGCAAATTAAATTAACGACGAAAAAAATCGCCAATATGGCACAGCCGAATGACTATCATCTGCAATATACGTTTGAGCCGTTAAACTTTTCAGCCCCGATTACTTTGAAAACCGTCACGGATGGCAGTGTCTACAACTATAACGTGGCGCGGTATCGCAACTTAACAGCGAAACATTTTCAGGTGACAGCATTAAGCGCGCAGGAAAACAAAACCGTGATTGAGGTTTGTACCAATCAATCCAACTTAAGCGTCCGAGAAACGGCCTTGATAACTGGTGATTTTTTTGAAAAAGAAGCCATTATGATTCAAGAAGAAGCGGAAAAAATCGCCCAAGTGGTGACCGTGATGGCGCACCAAGGAACGCGCTATACGCTAGAAAAACAAGTCTTTGTACAAGCCAGCCACGCCGAACAAAGTTGGCAGGTACCGTTTACGCCGAAGGACTCTTTTGCGGCCGCCGCTCAGGAAAGCGCCCGCGCTTGGCAAACCCTTTGGCAACAAGCCAACATTACCGTGACAGGCGATTTGATGTCTCAAAAACTTTTACGGATTCACAGTTATCACTTGCTGGCTTCGGCTTCGCCTTTTAGTAACCAAGCGCAAGCATTGGACGTCTCGATTACCGCCCGAGGCTTGCATGGTGAAGCGTATCGTGGACATATTTTCTGGGATGAAATTTTTATTTTACCTTTTTATATTCAACATTATCCTGACACAGCGAGACAATTGTTGCTGTATCGTTACCACCGATTAGAGAAAGCGAAGGAAAATGCGGCGGCCAGCCAGTATCGTGGCGCAATGTATCCGTGGCAATCAGGGCGTGATGGGCGTGAAACCACGCAAAAACTTCACTTAAATCCGTTGAATGGACATTGGGGCGAGGATCATAGTATTTTGCAACGGCATGTGTCCTTAGCGATTGCTTACAATGCTTGGTTGTATTGGCATAGTACACAGGATCATGAATTTATGAAACAATATGGCGGCGAAATGTTGTTAGAAATCGCTCAATTTTGGAACAGCGCTGCGACGTTAGATGACGCAACAGGACGGTTCTTTATTGATAAAGTGATGGGACCTGATGAGTTTCACGAGGGCTATCCAGACCAAGCGGAAAGCGGCTTGAAAAACAACGCCTATACGAATTTGATGGTGGTTTGGCTATTCGAAGAATTAACCAACATTTTGGCACTTTTCTCTGAGGAAGAACAGGCACAACTTTTTGCCAAAACGCAGACCTCTTCGGCTGATCTAGCCCGCATGCAGCAAATTCAAAATTCACTGGAAATTGAAGTTAATTCTGACGGTATTATTGCGCAATATGAAGGGTATTTCGGCTTAAAAGAGATTGACTGGACAGCGATGAAAGAGAAATACGGCAATATTTACCGCATGGATCGAATTTTAAAAGCCGAAGGAGAATCTCCCGATGATTACAAAGTGGCGAAACAAGCCGACACGTTAATGTTGTTCTACAACTTAGACAAAACTCGGGTGGATCAAATTTTAGAAGATTTAGGGTATCAATTGCCTGCGGATTATTTGGAAAAAAATCTTTTGTATTATCTAAAACGGACGTCTCATGGTTCGACTTTGTCACGAATTGTTCATGCCCAATTGGCAGAAATGGCGCAATTCCATGAGCTATCTTGGCAACTTTATCAAGAAGCGTTGTATTCCGATTATCGTGACATTCAAGGTGGCACGACCGCTGAAGGGATTCATACAGGGGTCATGGCTGCGACGATCCACGTTACTTTAGCGACGTATGCAGGCGTTGACACGCGCCAGAACGAGTTATCAATTTGTCCAAACTTACCTGAACATTGGCAAGCGCTGACGTTCCAGTTTATTCATCAAGGCGTGACGTATCAATTTTCATTAACACAAACCAGTGTCACGATTACAGCAGATAGAGACACACAATTATTGGTTCAGGGCGCGTTGATTCCGTTAACCGCCGAACGACCAAAAGAAGTACATTATCAATAAAGGAGCGAACCACAATGACGATTGGATTTATTTTTGATTTGGATGGTGTCATTACTGATACCGCCAAATTTCATTATCAAGCTTGGAAAGCGTTGGCCGATTCGCTAGGCATTCCCATTGACGAAACCTTCAACGAAACATTAAAAGGCATTAGTCGGATGGATTCCTTGGACCGCATTTTAGCCCATGGCCACCGTGAAAATGCGTTTACTCCAGCAGAAAAAGAAGCCTTAGCTCAGCAAAAAAATGACCACTACGTTCAATTATTAGAACATTTAACAACAGAAGATGTTTTACCTGGTGTCGTGCCATTGCTACAGCAAGCCCAAGCACGTCACATTCCCTGTGCCGTGGCTTCGGCTTCAAAAAACGCGCCCCTGATTTTGGAAAAATTAGGCGTGCGCGCGTACTTCGCCACAATTGTCGATCCCGAATCGTTAAGCAAAGGCAAACCTGATCCTGAAATCTTTTTAGCCGCCGCTGACAGTATTGGCGTGCTACCGCAAAACGCCATTGGCTTTGAGGATGCACAATCAGGCATTGACGGCTTGAAAGCCGCGGGCATCTATGCCGTCGGCTTGTCGGCCAGCCAACCCTTAATCGGAGCCGACATGCAAGTCTCTGAAATGACTGAACTAAGCGTTGATGCACTGCTCAATCGCTAAAGAATGACAAGAACCTTTAGCAGCAGGCACCTCTTTTCATCTACATTGTATCTATGCTAGAATGTAGATGAAAAGAGAGAGATGCGTCAACATACCTCTCTAGTGTAGAGCCGTTTAAGACGGTGACCATGTTAATTATTTAAAAATAACCGTACTTGGTCAAAGTAGACGGTTATTTTTTCTTGTCTTCTTTAACAACCTTTAGGATTCCGAAGATTAACGATAAATTTATTCGTACTTTTCGGGAAAATGTGCTATAATGAAAAGGAAAAGAGAGATATGCTTCAACATACCTCTCTGATGTAGAGCCGTTTAAGACGGTGACCTTTTTAGTTACAAAAAATAACCGTACTTGGTCAAAGTAGACGGTTATTTTTTCTTGTCATTTTTAAGCAATTTCACAATCAGCGCAATCAAAGCAATGGTAAACATACCAAACCCTAGGATCGTCTGAATTGTTTCATATGCTGACAAAAGGCCTCTCCTTTCTCTAAATTTCGGAAATACGTGCATACGCATCACCTCTCTTTCAGATTGGATAGCCACCGCCATAACTTCTCTACACATAGATTATACCATGTGGTGCTAAAAAATAATTAGTTTCCAATATATTTTTTTAGGAAATTGTGCTATAATGAAAACGAAAAGAGAGATATGCGTCAACATACCTCTCTGATGTAGAGCCGTTTAAGACGGTGACCGATTTAGTTACAAAAAATAACCGTACTCGATCAAAGTTGACGGTTATTTTTTATTGTCATTTTTAAGCAATTTCACAATCAGTGCAATCAAAGCAATGGTAAACATACCAAACCCTAGGATCGTCTGAATTGTTTCATATGCTGACAAAAGGCCTCTCCTTTCTGTAAATTTTGGAAGTACGCTCATACGCACCACCTCACCGAAAGGGGAAAGTCTCTGCTCCTACGCTTCTCACTTTGTTGCGATGCTCGTCGCAAAGCGCATGTTCCTTTGCGCTTGCCTCCGCCTTAACTTCTCTACACTTATCGTATATCATGAATACCTAATAAATATTCAGGTTGCAATATTTTTTTAGATAAAATGATTTAGAGAAAAAACCGCCCACATCAGAAAAATGATGTGGGCGGGTTTTTGTAATTATTTATTTTTTGTTTCAAATAACGGACTAACTGGTTTGTTTTCGTGGATACGTTTAATCGCATCTCCGATTAATTCACCAACGCTGACTTCGTCAATTTTAGCAATTTTACGATCATCAGATAGGTAAATAGAGTCTGTTACAACTAAGCGTTCAATTGCTGAATCTTCAATACGTTGTAAGGCTGGTCCTGATAAAACGGGATGTGTACAAGAAGCGTAAACGTCTTTTGCTCCGGCTTCTTTCAATGCGTTTGCAGCAAGAGAAATTGTCCCCGCTGTGTCAATCATGTCATCAATTAAGACACATGTTTTGCCTTCCACATGACCAATGATATTCATTACTTCTGCTACGTTCGCTTTTGGACGACGTTTGTCAATGATCGCAATTGGTGCTTTTAAGAATTCTGCCAATTTACGCGCACGCGTTACACCACCATGGTCAGGGGAAACAACAACGACGTCATCGCCTTGAATGCCGTGTTCGATGAAGTAATCGGCAATTAATGGTGCACCCATCAAATGATCCACTGGAATATCAAAGAATCCTTGAATTTGGACCGCATGTAAGTCCAATGTCAACATTCTTGTTGCACCAGCTTTTTCAATCATGTTTGCAACAAGTTTAGCAGTGATTGGTTCCCGGGCACGTGCTTTACGGTCTTGACGTGCATACCCATAATAAGGCATAACCACGTTAATTGTTTTAGCACTCGCACGTTTTAACGCATCAATCATGATTAATAGTTCCATTAAGTTATCGTTAACAGGACTACTTGTTGATTGAATGACGTAAACATGTGCACCACGAATACTTTCTTCAATATTCACTTGAATTTCGCCATCACTAAATTGTGTTACAGAGCACTTTCCTAGCTCCACACCCACAGCATCCGCAATTTTTTCTGCTAAGGGACGATTAGAGTTCAAAGAAAAGATTTTCAATCTTGGATCAAAATAATGTTTCGACATTAGAACCTCCACTTTCTATTTCAGCCAATTCGTTAAAACTGAACAATACTTTCCTTCTAAAATAATAGTAGTCCTAGCCAAATAAATCAAGAGATTTTCTGTATTTCATACAAGATATTCATCAAAAGTCGCTTTCTTCTAACTATTTTATCGTATTTGTCTAAAAAATGAGGATTATTTGAATAAAGAAAGGTACTCGCCATAGCCTTCTTTTTCTAAATCTGCCACTGGCACAAATCTCAAAGCTGCCGCATTAATGCAATAACGTAAGCCGCCTTCTTGGAGTGGGCCATCAGTGAAAACATGCCCTAAATGTGAATCCGCTTCTTGACTGCGAACTTCTACTCGGTGCATGCCGTGACTAAAATCAGCTTTTTCTTTGACGCCACGTTTTTCAATTGGTTTGGTAAAGGATGGCCAGCCGCAACCAGCATCGTATTTGTCCAGGGAGCTAAACAACGGTTCGCCACTAACAATATCTACATAGATTCCGTCTTGGTAAAAGTCATCATATTCTCCTGAAAAAGGGCGTTCTGTTGCGTTTTCTTGTGTGACGGCATATTGAAGATCCGTCAAGGTTTGTTTTAATTCTTCTTCTGTTGGTTTTGTCATTCTGTCCACTCCTTTTCTTCTGTTCAATTTATTGGGTTCAATGATACCACGTTTGCCAAACAGGCACCTAATAGTTTGCATAGTAAAAGACAGTCCTTTCTCTTTTTGACGAATGAAAAGGACTGTCTTTTATTAGTTGAATTCTTTTAGTAGTCGGGCTACTTTGGCAATTGGTAAGCCCATAATGGCGTAATAATCGCCGGCGATTGCTTCAATTAGTAATGCCCCTTGTCCTTGGATACCATAAGCGCCTGCTTTGTCGGCATATTCTGCGGTATCTAAGTAAGCATGGATTTCCGTGTCTGTCAGTGGATAAAACGTCACGGTTGAATGAACTGTCGCGGAGCGCTCTTTTTCTCCTTGTTTCAACGTCACACTTGTATACACGTCATGTGTTTTGCCACTTAGGAGGCGCAACATGCGATAGCCGTCTTCCCGAGAAGTCGGTTTGCCGAGGATTTCTCCCGCCAATGCCACAATTGTATCGCAGCCAATGACTAGTGCTTCGGGGGATTGCTCTGCTATAGCCGCTGCTTTTTGGGCAGCCATTTGCGCCACATATTCTGCTGGTAAGCCGTCTTTGCCAACAGTTTCATCGATATCGGCTGGTGCAATCGTAAAAGTTGGGACCACACGCTTTAATAACTCCTGACGGCGAGGAGATTGGGATGCTAAAATAATTTGCATAAAATGATGACGCCTCGTTTCTTTTTAATGGGGGTCTTGAATGCGTTTAAACATTCGTTCCATATCTGAATTCGTAAAATGAATCAGCACCGGACGTCCATGCGGACAATTAAACGGATTTTCGCACAAGGCCAAATCTTTTAATAGCACGCGTGCTTGTTGCTCGTTGAGGTAATGATTGGCTTTGATGGATCGCTTACAGCTCATCATAATGGCGGTTGCTTCACGGAATTTTTTCACGCTGACCGAGCCAGTTGTTAGCAACATGTCAATCATCTCGCGAACAATGCTTTCCTCTTCGCCTGCAGGATACCAAGTTGGGTGCGCACGCACAATGAAACTATTTTGTCCAAAGTCTTCCAAATGGATGCCGACTTCCGCAAGGGTTTCTTTCTGCTCTTTAATTTTCAAGGCATCGCTATTTGGATAATCAATAACGATTGGTACCAATAGTTCTTGTAAATCATCACTGACTTCGCCAATTTTTTCACGGAAGTACTCGTATTTAATTCGTTCTTGGGCAGCGTGTTGGTCGATAATAAACAGGCCATCTTTGCTTTGTGCGAATAAATAAGTTCCGTGCATTTGACCGAAGTATTCTAGCTCAGGAAAACGTTCTGTCGGTCGTTCTTCTTCCAACTTGTTCAGGGCTTGTTTCAGTTCTCTTTGACTCGCAGCGCTATTGGCATCGAATTCTGGGTGAAGTTTCATTTCTTCTTGGAAAACCTCGTCAGCAGCCTCTGATGAAGGCAGAGAAGGTTCTGAATCAGGCACTTCAGTTATTTTCGTTTCTTCGGCTATTACCTGTTGCTCATTACTAGCTGTTTCCCAATGATTTGCGGAATCAGCAGCTGCCGAAGAGGTTTCGTAAGCTGACGTTTCTTCCGCTACACTCGTTGATTCTGGCACTGGCGGCGCAAATGGATCGTCCATTGGGTCCACTGCTCTTTCTGTCTGGTTGACAGCTTCAGGGGCGCTTGAGGCTGGTGTTTCGTCTGTCGCATGTTCCGCATAGAAGCGGCCTGTTGCGGGATTATAGCTTAAGCTGCCCGGTCGTTGTTTTACCGCAGGTTGTTCAGTCGATAAAGGAATTTCCATTTGTTCGGCTTTAGGTTCTGGCGGTAGTTTCTTTTTAAAACGCAAATTGTCTGCCGCATTGGGAATCAACTGTTCTTGGCTCAACACTTCTTGAATCGCCTGTTCAATTAATGCCATTAAATCTTTTTCTTTACTTAAACGAACTTCTTGCTTAGTAGGATGGACATTGACATCGACTAACAGCGGATCCATTTCAATTTCTAACACAGCAATTGGAAAACGCCCCACCATTAGTTTCGAACCATAGCCGGCTACAATTGCTTTATTTAACGCGAAATTTTTAATATAGCGACCATTGATAATCGTTGATAAATAGTTGCGGCTGGCCCGTGTGACTTCTGGCAATGAGACATACCCTGTCAAAGTAAAATCAAGGTCTTTTCCTTCAATTTTCAACATTTTCTTTGCGGTGCTAATGCCATAAATCCCCGCAATCGTTTGTTTTAAATCACCATTGCCTGTTGTACTCATCATTTTGTGGCCATCATGAACTAAGCGAAAAGCGACTTTAGGGTGGCTTAACGCCAGACGATTGACAATGTCACCGATATTGGCCAATTCCGTTTGGATCGTTTTGACGTATTTCAAACGAGCGGGCGTATTATAAAATAAATTAGAAACGGTCATTTTTGTGCCTTTACGGAGGGCTGCTGGTCGGTTTTCTTCGACCTTGCCCCCTTTTAGAATCACATAGCTGCCTTCTTCTTCCTCAGCTGTGGCAGTTTCGACAATCATTTCAGAAACTGAGGCAATACTTGGTAAGGCTTCGCCTCGGAACCCCAAGCTGCGAATTCGGAACAAATCATCTCTTGTATGGATTTTGCTTGTGGCATGGCGTTTGAAGGCATTCAGTACATCTTCTTTGGCAATTCCTTCACCATTATCAATAATTTGAATGGTTTTCAAGCCAGCTTCTTCAATAAAGATATCAATTTGGGTGCTTCCTGCATCCAGTGCATTTTCCACCAATTCTTTGACGACAGAAGCGGGACGTTCAACAACTTCACCAGCAGCAATCTGGTTGGCTAGTTGTTCGGATAGTTCTTGAATTTTCCCCATTTCACGACCTCCTAACCGGTTCGGTTCCTAATTAGATACGTTTTTGCAATTGATGAAGCATGTTTAACGCATCTAGTGGTGTCATTTCTAATAGATTCATTTTCTTCAATGTGTCAATGACACTTAATTCTTCTGTTGAAACTTCTTTAAATAATGAAAGTTGCTCGGTTTCTTCATGGACTTCTGAAACTTCTTCATGATGAACTGAACTTGGAATCGTTGTTTCTTCCGCTTCTAAAGCGGATAAAATGGTGGCTGCTCGTTCTAAAAGTGGGCTTGGTAAACCAGCGATTTTAGCAACGTGTATCCCATAGCTCTTATCAGCAGGTCCTTCCATCATTTTATGAAGAAAGACCACTTCGCCATCTTTTTCGACAGCGCCCACGTGAATATTCTTCAAGCCTTTTAAGGTTTCATCTAGAACAGTTAGTTCATGATAATGTGTAGAGAATAGCGTTTTGGCTTGTACTTCACGATGGATATATTCAATGATGGCTTGCGCTAGCGCCATTCCATCATAGGTTGCCGTGCCGCGTCCTAATTCATCAAATAAAATTAGGCTGTTAGGCGTGGCGTGCCGCAGTGCTTGGTTAGCCTCCATCATTTCTACCATAAAGGTACTTTGCCCTGCAATTAGATCATCAGAGGCCCCAATCCGTGTAAAAATTTGATCGAAAATTGGCATTTCAGCACTTTCCGCTGGTACAAAACAGCCAATTTGCGCCATGACCACCGTCAAAGCCAATTGACGCATGTAGGTACTTTTCCCTGACATGTTTGGTCCAGTAATCAAGAGAATATCTGTTTCTGGGTTCATGCGGATACTGTTTGGAATGTATTCTTGGTGCCCTAAAACTTTTTCCACGACTGGGTGTCGTCCTTCGACAATCGCCAAATTTTTCGTGTTACTTCTTAACGTTGGTCGAACGTATTGATACCGTTCACTAATTGTTGCAAAAGATTGTAAAACATCAACCGCACTAATGGTTTTAGCCAGTGTTTGCAACCGATCAATGTTCGTTTTCACTTGTTCTCTCACAGCCAAGAACAATTGATATTCTAGTTCAACTGATTTTTCTTCGGCTTCTAAGATTAAACGTTCTAATTCTTTTAGTTCGGGCGTAATAAAGCGCTCCGCATTAGCTAATGTTTGCTTCCGCTCGTATTTTCCTTCTTCTAAATTCGCTAAATTTGACTTAGTGATTTCAATGAAATAACCAAAGACACGATTGTAGCCAATCTTCAAGTTTTTAATGCCTGTTTCTTGGCGTTCTTTCGCTTCTAACTCCGCTAACCATTGCTTACCATTACGCATGGCATCACGGTATTCATCTAATTGGTCGTTATAGCCGTCTTTAATAACATTTCCTTCAGTAATTTGTAAAGGGGCTTCTTCATTAATCGCCGTCGCAATCAATGCCACTAAATCTTCAACAGGGTTTAAGTCGACTAACAAATCATCCCATTCCCCTTGATTGATCCCGACAATTAACTGTCGAATCGTTGGTACTTGTTCTAAAGAGGTCCGTAATTGAATTAAATCACGCCCATTCACACTGCCGAATGCCACGCGTCCTGCTAACCGCTCTAAATCATAAACGTTCGTCAATGCTGCTTGCAAATCCAAGCGTTCAAAATAGGCATTTAATAAGGATTGCACCATTTCTTGACGCGCCTTAATTTGACGTTCCTGAATTAGCGGACGATCCAACCATTGTTTCAACAAACGGCCGCCCATAGCTGTTTTCGTTTCATCTAATAGCCACAAAAGAGTCCCTTTTTTCTGTCCTGTTCGAATCGACTGACTCAATTCTAAATTGAATTTAGAATAATGATCCATTTTCAAGAAATGATCTGGCTGATATTCCACAGCTTTCTGAATATGGGACAAGCTCCGCTTTTGGGTAACGGATAAATAAGATAATAATTTGCCTGTAATTTCAATTTCTAATGGATTAATCAGTTCATTGGTTAAAAAACTAAACTCGGCATTTTCTTCCACCGTTTCTTGTGTCGAAAAGATGATGTTTAAACGTAAACTTAAGTTCTCTTTTAACGATTCAGGAATCCCTGAACCTAGGACCATTTCTTTTGTTTGCAACGCAGAAGCTTCGTTTAAAACGCCCTCTTCATCAGCCAAGACTGCTGTTTTTAATTCGCCTGTACTCAAATCTACATAGGCAAAACCAAACTGATTACCATCTGTTAGCACAGCGGTTAAGTAATTATTGTCTTTGGCTTCCAAGCCTTTACTATTCATCACCGTTCCTGGTGTTACCAACTGGACCACTTCTCGTTTGACCATGCCCTTGGTAGTCTTTGGATCTTCCACTTGCTCACAAATCGCTACTTTATAGCCTTGCTCAATCAACGTATCAATATAGCCTTGCGCGGCATGATAAGGAACGCCACACATAGGAATCGGATCATCCGCATTGCGGTTACGACTGGTTAACGTCAATTCTAAGATTTGCGCTGCATTGATAGCATCTTCATAAAATAATTCATAAAAATCACCTAAGCGATAAAATAAAAACGCATCCTTGTATTGGGCCTTAATGGACAAATATTGTTCCATCATGGGTGTATTTTTTGTCTTTTGTGGCATTTAATTCCCTTCCTTCTCTAGCTCTTCGTTCACGCGGTATTGAATGAGCGCCGTGACATGTTGGACTAAGTCATTGGCTTCGATCAGTTGTTCGCGGTAGGCTACAACGAGTGGGTGCTCATCAAATTCTTTTGTTTTCGCATCAGCTCGTTGAATGGCTTCTTTTTCAGCAGTTGGTTTGCCATAGTGAGCAAATTGAACCGCATCTTTTTGCGCAGCTTTAATTTCTTCCACTAATTCTGTCAGCTTTTTGTTTTTCTTTACCTTTTCTTCAATCGCTTGGTAGCGCTGAATGACTTCATCTTGTCCAATTAAATGTAACAATTTTTCTAATTCTTTATTACTTTGTTCATCTAAATTCAACGGCTCCATTTTTTTCACCTTCATCTTTCACCGGCACTTTTTCTATAAGAGCAGAAAAAGTTAACCTCTTAATGATCCGAGATTAACTTTTCTTCTATTATTCTTGAAACGGGCGATCTTCACTAATCTGAATCGGCTCAATCATCTTCGCTTGGCCCGTTTGGTCATCAATCTCTAAAATACAGGCAGATAAAATTGTCCGCCCTGTTTCGACTACCTCAAAGCGCTTCGGCAATGCTGTCATAAACTTCTCAATAATCGGTTCACGCTTCATTCCTAAAATCCCATCATAAGGTCCAGTCATACCGACATCACTTAAGAAGGCTGTCCCTTTCGGTAAAATCCGAGCATCATTTGTTTGAACATGCGTATGTGTTCCAACAACGGCTGAAACTTGGCCATCTAAAAACCAGCTCATGGCTTGTTTTTCGCTCGTCGTTTCGCCATGAAAATCCACAAAAATGAGCGGTGTCCGTTTGCGAGCGATAGCCACTAGCTCGGCGGCTTTCTTGAAAGGATCTTCCAATGGCACCATAAATGTGCGGGCCTGTAAATTAATCACCGCTAGTTCCAATTGATTGACTTTCACAAAAACCATTCCTTGACCAGGCACATCTTCTGGAAAGTTCGCTGGACGAACCATTTTCTTCGCATCATCAATGAATTCAAAGATATCCTTGTTGTCCCACGTATGGTTACCCATCGTAACAACATCGACACCATCTTGCAAAAATTTCTTATAAATCTTGCCAGTAATTCCTCGACCAGATGCCGCATTTTCACCATTGGCAATGGTCACTTGTGGACGATATTTCTTCTTTAATTTAGGGACATACGTTGCTAAGGCTTCTCTTCCTAAAGAACCGACAACATCTCCTATAAATAATATACGCAAAAAGGTTCCTCTTCTCTTTTTAACATCTCTTGTTTATTATAGTTGTTTTCGCTTTGAAAAGAAAGTTTTGGTTTTAAAAGATTAAAAAAAGTGTCTCAACGAACAATCCTTGCAATTGTTCGTTGAGACACTACACGCGATACTTATTCGCTTTTTATTTTATTTCGCATAGTCAACGGCACGTGTTTCACGGATAACCGTTACTTTGATATGTCCTGGATAATCCAAGTCATCTTCAATTTTCTTCCGAATGTCTCGAACTAAACGAACAGATTCTAAATCAGAAATTTCTTCTGGTTTCACCATGACACGAACTTCACGTCCTGCTTGAACAGCAAAACTTGAATCCACGCCTTCAAAACTATTAGAAATATTTTCTAAGTTTTCTAAGCGGCGAATGTAGTTTTCTAACGATTCACTACGTGCACCTGGACGGGCTGCAGATAACGCATCTGCGGCTGCCACTAAAACAGAAATAACTGAGGTTGCTTCCACATCACCATGATGCGAGGCAATGGCATTAATAACTACTGAATTTTCTTTATATTTCGCAGCTAATTCTGCGCCAATCTCAACGTGAGAACCTTCAATTTCATGATCTAATGCTTTCCCAATATCATGTAGTAAACCTGCACGTTTGGCTAATTGAACATCTTCGCCTAATTCGGCGGCTAAAACGCCAGCCAGTTTTGCTACTTCGATTGAATGGTTCAAGACATTTTGACCATAACTTGTTCTGAAACGTAAACGGCCTAAAATTTTAATTAAATCAGGATGTAACGTATGAGCACCTACTTCAAAGGCTGCTTGTTCTCCGTATTCACGAATCCGTTCATCCATTTCTTTACGTGATTTTTCTACCATTTCTTCGATGCGAGCGGGATGAATCCGACCATCTTGGATTAATTTTTCCAAGGTCATTCGAGCGATTTCTCGTCTGATTGGATCAAATCCGGATAACACAACCGCTTCTGGCGTATCATCAATGATTAAGTCAATCCCTGTTAATGTTTCCAATGTACGAATATTACGTCCTTCACGACCAATAATGCGACCTTTCATCTCATCATTTGGTAAAGTGACCACGGAAACAGTTGTTTCAGAAACAGAATCGGCGGCGCAACGTTGAATTGCTAGGGAAAGCAAGTTCTTCGCTTTGCGATCAGATTCTTCTTTGGCACGTTGTTCTGACTCCTTGACCATCAAGGTTAGTTCATGATTCAACTCTTCTTCTGTTGACTTCATAATAATCGATTTTGCTTCTTCTTTTGAAAGGGAAGCAATTCGTTCTAATTCTTGATGTTGCTGATTAATTAAGTTTTCTACTTCTTTTTCTCGCTCATCAATTAATTGCTGTCTAGCACCAAGTTTCTCTTCTTTTTCTTCCAGTGAGCCTTCACGTTTTTCAAGAGAGTCATCTTTACGATCCAACGTTTGTTCCCGTTGAATTAAACGATTTTCTTGAGATTTAAGTTCTAATCTGCTTTCTTTCAACTCACTTTCAATTTCTGAACGATACTTCTGGTTCTCTTCCTTAGCTTCTAGCAATGCTTCTTTTTTCAGTGTTTCTGATTCTTTCCGAGCGTTCTCGAGAATACTCGACGCTGAAATTTTTGCACCATTTATTGCTTTATCATGACGTGACTTTGCAATAACAAATCCTAAACCAAGACCGACAATCAAACCGACGATAGCGAGGAGAATATTTAAAACCATATTTCCACCTCCATACTATCTTTTTGTTAATTCATATCTTGTAGTTTTTTGATAAACTAAAATCAATTATCAATATGCCTACTTGCATATTTGTGCATACACACAATTTTATTCTAATGTTTGTCGCGAAAGGTGTCAACTTAAAAAAGCCCTTTCTTTTGGAAAGGGCAGCAAATATTAGACAACGTCACATTTTTAGGTTTCCGCCGTCACGAATTGTTTAAATTTTAGAACAAACGCCGCATAGTCTGCCGTTTGACTAAGCTGCTTGATGTGGATGGGTTCGGACATGGACAACAGTCTCTTTAACAATTTAGTTCTAAACAAAAAAAGACAACACCTGTCCTGTTCAGTAAGTGTTGTCCTTCTTCTTAACGAGTCGTATTCACTCGTTATTTATTCATCTAAGGGTAATTCTTCTTGACCTTCTGCTTCTTCTGTAATGGTTGAACCGTCACCGATGCCATATGCATCACGGACCAATTTAGACACTTCTGCCATCATTTCAGGATGATCCGCCATGTATTGTTTGGCATTTTCACGGCCTTGGCCAATTCGTTCTTCTTTGTAGCCATACCAAGCACCACTTTTGCTGATAAGGTCTTTTTCCACAGCCATATCTAGTAATTCGCCTTCTTGGGAAATCCCTTGGCCATACATGATATCAACTTCTGCCACTTTAAATGGTGGCGCCACTTTGTTTTTAACGACTTTAATTTTTGTGCGGTTACCGACGATGTCTGTTCCTTGTTTTAACTGTTCTGCACGACGGACTTCTAGACGAACCGTTGCGTAGAATTTCAATGCACGTCCACCAGGAGTTGTTTCAGGATTTCCGAACATCACGCCAACTTTTTCACGAATTTGGTTAATGAAAATAGCAATTGTTTTTGTCTTATTAATTGAGCCTGATAATTTACGTAGTGCTTGAGACATTAGTCGAGCTTGTAAGCCGACATGGCTCGCTCCCATCTCACCATCAATCTCTGCACGAGGAACTAACGCAGCAACCGAGTCGATGACAACGATGTCAATCGCACCACTTGAAACTAAGGCATCGGCAATCTCTAAGCCTTGCTCGCCCGTATCTGGTTGAGATAAAAGTAATTCATCAATGTTAACGCCTAGTTTCTCCGCATATTGAGGATCCAATGCATGCTCAGCATCGATAAAAGCGGCTGTTCCACCATTTCGTTGCACTTCTGCAATTGCGTGTAAAGAAACAGTTGTTTTACCTGAACTCTCAGGACCATATACTTCAATAATTCGGCCACGTGGATACCCACCTACGCCCAATGCAACATCTAACGCTAAAGAACCACTAGGGATAGTTGAAATTTTTTGATCAGCTTTTTCGCCTAATTTCATAATAGAGCCTTTCCCAAAGTTCTTTTCAATTTTTTTCAGTGCGGCATCTAAAGCCACTTTACGATCATCTGCCAATGGATAATCCTCCTTTAATTTATATAAACTTATTTTTCATTTCCTGTTAGTAGGTCTATCATATCTCTTTTGTACCAAAAAAGCAAGAAAAAACCGAACAAACATTCGCATATTTATTTTTTATTAATGATTCGGCGCCGCAAAAGATCTAACCCTCGCATAACCGCACTCTGTCTAATATAATTTCGGTCACGGTTAAAATGGAAACATTCTGCAACGGTTGGTTGGCCTTCTTCCGCCAGCCCAATCCAAACAGTGCCTGTCGGTTGACCTTCGATTGGGTCACCAGCGACCCCAGTAAATGATAAACCATAGTTAGATTTAGCTAACTGACGCGCTTTCTCTGCCATTTCTTTGGCACACGCTTCACTTACCGTGCCATGTTCTTCTAAAAGTTCATGAGAAATCCCTAAAAAGTTCTCTTTTGTTTCTTGCGAATACGTCACGAAGCCTCCCTTAAAAATCTTCGAAGCACCCGCAATTTCCCCCAGTGTACTTTGGAATAGGCCAGCGGTGAGGCTCTCAGCAGCCGTGACGGTTTGTCCGTTTTGTAATAACAAATCCACTGTTACCTTGGCTAAACTATTGTCATCCCCATACCCATAAAAATAGTCTCCCACTTTAGCTAAAACCTTTTCTTCCGTCGCTGTTAATAATTCTTCGCCAGCTACTAAGTCTTTTGTTTTAACTGTTAAACGAAGTGTCACTTCATTAGGCTTAGCATAAGGCGCAATGGTTGGATTCGTTTGGTGCGCAATCAACGATTGAATCTCGGTCACCAGCTGTGATTCACCAATGCCATAAAAACGCAAGACTCTTGAAATCAATTGTTCTTCTTGTGGAAACGCATCAATCAATAAAGGTCGTGCCGCTTGTTGGAACATCGGAATTAATTCATTGGGCGGCCCTGGTAAGAGCAAATAGCTTGTTGTGCCTTCTGTTACGAAAGAACCAACCGCTAATCCTGTCGGGTTTTGAAGAACTTGTCCACCTTCAATGGCTAACACTTGTCGTAAATTATTTTCCGTCATTGGCCGCTTAGACTGTTGGAAAAACTGGTGCAAGCGGTTCAATCCTTCTTGATCTTCTACTAATGATTTATGGAGATGTTGTGCAACAACTTGCTTGGTTAAATCGTCTTCTGTAGGTCCTAGCCCTCCACACAGGACAATTAAATCACTTCTTTTTTCTGCTTCTGTTAGTAGCGTTTCTAAGCGGCCGCCGTTATCGCCAACAACGGTCTGATAGTAAACATCGATGCCTAGCGCAGCTAACTCTTCTGATAAAAAGGTGGCGTTGGTATTCACTACTTGTCCCAGTAATAACTCTGTTCCGACTGCAATGATTTCTGCTTTCATTGATTTCCCCTTCTCTAATAACATACGTAGTTAAACTCACTTTCCATTTTAGCACAACAAAATTTTTACAAAAGAATTTGAGCTTCAGGAAATAATTTTTTTATCAGGAAATTTATTAATTATTACGAAAAAAATGTTCATTTTCTCACAATACATTGTATAATAACGTTATATCGAAAGGAGAGAAATGAATGAGTGTAGTATTAGGACTTTTGGGTCTATTAGGGTTACTTGTCAGCGGGGGACTGACTATCAAAGCATTAATTAAGAAACAACCGAAAAAACAATATGGCTATGCCGCATTAGCAAGTGCCGCTCTATTTATTGGTGGGGTTGCCACGACAGATTCTTCCCCAACGCTTTCACTTGATGCAGAGAGTGTTGAAACCGATGCCAATGGCTCAGCCACCATCAAAGGCGAATACGACGGCAACAGCAAACTAACGGCCAATGGCAAGGAAGTAAAAACGAAAGACAAAACGTTTGCTTACAAAGTAAAACTGTCCGATGAAAAAACGCAAAAAATCACCTTTGTGGCTGAGAAGAAAGATACCAAAGTTGAAAAATCAGTCGAAGTCACACCGTCAAAAGAATTTATTGCGAGCATCACAGATTCTGAGCAAGAATTAGCCAAAACAGAAAAAGCTTTAGCTTACGCTGAAAAACAACCTTCTCAGAAAAACTATGATGAAGCCGCAACCTTAGTATCTTCATTAAGTCAAGAATACGAGGAATACAATGATCGCCTTGAAAAAATCAAAGAAGCAGTACCTGTTGATGAAGCAGTTACAACTGCTGAAAAATCTAAAAGTAAAAGCGATTATCAAGCAGCTGAAAAATTAGTAGCTGCTGCCCCAGTTGGCAAAGAAGGATTTCAACAACGATTAACGACTGTTCAAACCGCTATCGCTGAAAAAGAAAAAAATGAACAATTAGTCGCCAGTGCAACTGCCGCTGTTGAAAAAGCTGAACAAGAACCAACTAATGAAGCTTACTATAATGAAGCGATCAAACAAATTGACGCTTTAAACTCCCCAAATCAAGCTTTAACAAAACGGGTAGCCGTTGTTAAAACTCAATTAGATGCCCACAAAGAAAAACAACGAAAAGAAGCAGAAGCTCAGAAACTAGCCGCTGAAAAAGCGCAAAAAGAACAAGCCGAAGCGGCAGCAAAAGCGCAAGCTGAAGCAGAGGCGCAACAAGCCGCACAGGCGCCGGCGGAAGTCGAGACGGCTGCTGCGGAAGCACCAAGCGGTAACGCCTTAATTAAAGGGTCACGTAATGGAATTTATCATGTACCTGGAAGTAGATATTATAATAGAACTACGAATCCAGTAGCTTGGTTCTCTACTGTTGAAGAAGCAGAAGCAGCAGGATACCGAGCACCCAAACAGTAAATACATTAGCAATAATTAATCAAACAAGAAAATGGGGCCTCCGTTGTTTTAACGGAGGCCCCATTTTCTTGTTTTTTATTGATACACACTAATTCGTTGATTTGGGTGTGCATTACTTTCCACTTCATCTAACATGGCAACGGCGTAGTCTGCGTAACTAATGTAGCTGTCACCTTGACTATTGGTTGTTAATTCTTCGCCAGCGACTTCATAATGGCCTGTCGCAGGACCTTCAGCATCAAACATGGCTGCAGGACTAATATAGGTCCAGTGAATGTTTTGAGCTTCTTTCAATAAGTTTAAAGCTTCGCCCATCGCCGAAGCTAATGGCTGAATTTCTGCTGGGAATGATGGTGTATCTTTTAATTGAGTTGTGTGTTCTGGGTCCACATACAAGGTTCCAGCGCCCCCAACGACAAACAAGCGCGTTTTTTGATTGGTTAAAATCTCAATCAAATGCTGGGTAGATTTTGGGAAATCTTGCACATCAGGGAATCCTAAGGCACTAATTAATACATCAAACGCTTGAATATCTTCTGTTGTTAATTGATAAACATCTTTTTCAATGGTCGGTGTGCCATCTGTTATTTTTGAAGCATTACGAACGATGGCTGTCACGTCCATCCCGCGACGTTTAGCTTCTGCTAAAAGTAATTGTCCTTCTTTTCCTGTTGCTCCTAATACTGCTACTTTCATGTAAATCATCCTTTCATTTTTAAATAGAACTAAAATAGTTACATTTAATACTTTAAAAGTAGAGAGATTACTTATCTCTCTTAACTTCTATTTCATGAATCACATCTGCTAAGGTGATGCTTTTCAATTCTTCTTCCATTTTTTGTTGCACTTTAGTAAATTCAGTTTCTAGTACCGATTGGATATTTGCCCCAACGGAACAGTTTGGATTAGGATTTTGATGAATATTGAAAATCTCTCGTTCCAATTCAACCGCTGTGTAAATTTCATACAGTGAGATCTCTTCTGGTTTCTTTAATAAGGTATTTTTATTGGCTCCACGCATGGAATGAATCAAGCCGGCTTTTTTTAACTGGCTCATTAGTCGTCGAACAACGACTGGATTCGTATTCACGCTCGAAGCAATGTATTCAGAAGTCACTTGTTCTTGAGGACCTGTTTCAATCAAACTTAAAATATGAATCGCAACACTTAATTTCGTTGACATGGCCATGTCTAATCACTCCAAACTAAATGTAACGTTATTTGTTACATTTACAGAATACGCTGTTTCGTTTTATTTGTCAATGAGAAACCTCTGACTATTCAAAATAAAAATCATTTGTTGAAACAACACGGGCCCCAAACGGCATTAACGCTAATTTCGCCAATTTAAAGGATTGTTGCCCAAACGGAATACCGATGATTGTCAGACAAAGCAACAAGCCACTAATACAATGCCCAATTGCTAATGGTAGTCCACTGATAATCAGCCAAATAATGTTTACCACCAAAGATACGCCGCTATCACTATACACGACTCGCTTTTTAAACGGCCAAAAGCTCAACCCCGCTAATTTAAAACATTGTAAACCAATCGGAATACCGATAATTGTAATACACCAAATCACTCCTGCGAATAGCCAAGATAAGCCACCAAAAAAGCCGCCAAAGATGAACCATAAAATATTGCCAAGTGTTTTCATTCTTGTTCCTCTACTTTCCTCATTAAAAATTATGTATGTGAGTAAGTATACCACGAAAGCTTCTTTTTGTTTCAAACAATATTGTAAGGTCGCTGACTCGTTAAAAGACGAAGACGCTATTTCATGATACAATGAAGAGACTAACGATAAAGGAGCAGACTTCATGGACTTACATTTAACCGTTGATCTAAAAAAAACAAAGACACTCATTGACTTAGCCGATCAGGCCCACTTAATCATCGAACAAACAACTAAATTACCGAAAAAAGAGGCAGCGATTCTTTTCTTGCTAAGAGATAACCAACTAGTTGCTTTAGGACTTGCTGAAGAAAAAGCTACATATAAAGAAGTTTCTTTTGATCACTCGATTTTATTGAAATCGACTTGGGACACAGAACTTGCCTATTTAGCGCAAGCTTTCCTAGATGATGCGAAAGAAAGTGGTTTAACATTGGAAGCGACCCCAACGACAGTCAAAATTCCGAAAAGTGCGGTAGCGACAGTGACTAACTATAAAGAAACAGTCACCTTTATCTTGGAACGTTTTGGCTACTCTCTGTTTAAAAAAACGGCGCCGAAGAAAGCCAGACCAGCCAAAGCACGCCACAAATGGACAAAAGAAGTCAGCCAAATTCCTTTTTATATTGATACTCGACAAAGCAAAGCAACTGTTTTTTGGCAAAAGCGCAATGAAATGCTTATTAAAGCTGGCGCAACAATGATGCCAGAAGCCCCTTTAAATAAAGACGGGTCTGTCGGTTTCTCCGCTAGATTTGGTGAAAAACTTCGTGATGAACGCAAGGGCCAATTTAAAGACTTTGTCACAACGGAAGATATCGTCTTAAAAAGCGTTAATGAAGTCGGCTTGTTTCTCTATTTTGCTGGAACAAACAGCTGGTTAGAGCTAGCTGATGAGAACGGCAAAACCTTAAATGAATGGACTGTGGTGGAATAAACCTTATAAAAAATGTCGCCCCTGATTTTTATGATTCAGGCGCGACATTTTTTTAATTTAAATAACTTTTTGCTATCGCTTGATACTTATCAATCATATCTAAATAATTATCAATTTCGACATATTCGTCGACTTGGTGTGCAGTAGTGGTCACACCTGGTCCAAAGACAACGCAATCAAATGTATTGTCTGATTTAGTAAATTCAGCTAAGTCTGTAGTCCCAGCGCTTGTCACTAATGGTAATGGTTGATCAAATTGGGCTTGAATGGCTTGAATTAACGCAGAATCTTTCTCAGCTTTTACAGGAATTTTATTGTAATCAATCGTTAATTCTAACTGATGTTTTTCTTTTTTGTTCAAT
This sequence comes from Enterococcus sp. DIV2385, assembly GCF_051711925.1. Lineage (NCBI taxonomy): Bacteria > Bacillati > Bacillota > Bacilli > Lactobacillales > Enterococcaceae > Enterococcus > Enterococcus sp. DIV2385. The sequence continues at coordinate 2,639,765 of NZ_JBIONV010000001.1, forward strand.
TCATCGACAATTTTTTGTAATAATGCAATGACTTGGTCGTTGCTGAATTCTGGAATTGAACGGATATTCCCTTGCAAGGCTGCTTGACCTGGAATACTGTTCACTTGTGTGCCACCTTTAATGACGGTTACATTGTGAATCGTTCGACCCAATTCAGGATTTTCATAGTTTGCTGTGACTTCCGCCATTTGTTGGTTTGCTTCTGTAATAAATTCGTTCAAATTATTAATCGCGTTAATGCCTTCTTCTGGCATCGAACTGTGGGCTTCTTTTCCGTGTGACACAACAGAATAGTTAATTGAACCCATGTGCGCATACATCAAGTTATAATTGGTTGGTTCTCCAATGACTAAGGCACTTAAATCATCCGCATAGCCTTTTTCAGTTAATTGGCCAGCACCTAGCTCACCGACTTCTTCACCAACTGTACCTAAAAATTTAACCGCTCCATTTAATGGAACTTCCTTTTCTTTTAATTCAATCATTGCTAAAACCATTGCGACTAAGCCGCTTTTCATGTCCGTTGCGCCACGGCCATACAATTTATTTCCTTCAATATGGGCCGCAAATGGCGGGAAAGTCCATTGACTTTCGTCCCCTTCAGAAACCACGTCCATGTGGCCACTAAACCCTAAGACTTTTTCTCGGTTTTCACCTAAATAAGCAACCAAACTACTACGATTTGGTGCATAAGAAACAAGTTCAGAAGGAATCTCATATTTCTTCAAAAGATTTTGTAAATAGATTGCCACTTCTTCTTCGTTTCCATTTACAGATTTAATTTTAACCACATCTTGTAAAATACTAATTTTTTCTGATTTTTCCATTGCCATTCGCCCTTTCTTGTTATGCTTAATTCTAGTGTACGCTTCTCTCAGTAAAACCGCAACTGACTTGGTTAGGTCAGTAAAAAACACGCGACATTTCTTAAAACTGTCGCGTGTTTTTTGCTGAGTTTATTTTAAATAATTAGGCGCTGCCAATTCATTTTCAATGACTTGATCAGGAATCACAAATTCAGGAGTGCCCATATAGTAAGGCGCAATCTCTCCTTGGGGAAACACAATCACTAATTGGTGTTTTTCATTGATATAGAAAGGTTGGTCCTTTTTAATTTTTTTGAAGGGTTGAACCTCACTGGGGGCATCCTCTTTTTCGGACCAGTATATTTTATTGCTATCGTTCTTCATTTGGTCTGCTATTTGTTGTTTAATTTCACTACTAATGACATCAATGTAAAAATCATTTTTAAAAATTAAGGGGAGTGAAACGACAACATTGGCTCGTTTGTCGATGGTGTCATATTTTGTTGTCGTCGCAGAGCTGCCTTTAATTTCTGTGAAGGTTCGTTTGACCACTAGGAAGCGACGGTCGTCCACGACTTTTTCATAATCTCCAGTGACTGAAACACGAGAACCATCAAACAATTGCCCTTTGACTTGTTGAAATTCTGTTTGGGCTTCTTTAAAGTATTTTTTGTTGAGCGTGTCGGCTACTGAAGATTCTTGGGATGTTTGGATTTTAGGGACATCGATGTTTACTTCACTTTCCTGTTTTTTCGCTGTCAACGTTTTGATGGTGACTAATTGAACAATTTTATCTAACACAGGAATGTTGCGGGCTGCTTCACTAAAACCTGGAAACAAATTGACTGATAAGACAAAGCCACAAGCTACCACTACACTACTTTGCAGTGAGCGGTTTCTAAAACGAAGCCAGGTGTACCGCTTTTTCTCTTTATGAAAACGCGCTTTGACTTCCGCTTGTAGATCCGTTGGCAACGGTTGTTGGCGGTATTCTTTTGAAAAGTTTTTAACAACACTTTTTACAAAATCTTCCATTATTTTTTCGCTTCCTTTCTTTTACTAATTCAATAGACTTCGGAGTTCATTCAAACTGCGGTACATCTTCGTTTTAATCGTGTTTTCGTTAATATCCAGGATCAAGGCGATTTCTTTTAGCGTAAATCCTTCAAAAAATTTTAATAGAATAATTTCACGATTGGGACTATCTAATTGATTAATAATTTCTTCAATTTCTAAAAAACTGCGTTGGGGATTATTTAAAAGGGCTAACACCTGTTCATCTTTTTCAATATGAACAGCTTCTCGTTTCTTTTTACGCCAATAATCTGTCGCTACAGAAAGCAGAATTCGAAAGAACCACGCTTCAAAATCCTTAATATCGGGTCCTTTTTGGATGGCCTTCAGTGCCTTTTCAAAGCTTTCTTGAATCACATCCAAGGCATCTTCTTTCGAATGTGTATAGTTAAAGGCAATGCGATACATTTTTTCATATTTGGTATCTACAAGCGTTTCTAACGCGCGAATTTGTTTTTTTCTTTTCCAACCATCGAAAACCATCGATTTCTGGAACCTCCTTTCCTGTACACTTATATAGACGAATCACAAGCATAAAAAGTTTCAACTTTTTTATTATTTTTAATTTTTATATTCTAAAAGAAAAAGCGTGGTACAAAAATCACTTTGGATTTTTGCTTCACGCTCAAAATCTGATAAACGACGGGAACAGAACCAGCTCCTTCGGAAATAAGCCGAAATTATCCAAAAATTAAAGAACAATTTCCGGAAATTTCTTCTTATTTCTCGGAGCTAAGCGGTGCTGTCCCGACCTTGTTTTCTTCTCCCGAGTGCGGTCTTAGTGCACTCAGCGTTTTAATAAAATGCGACCAATCAACAGGACGTGGTGGCGCTAGCCAAATAATTTGAGTAATCTCAGGCCAATCGACAAAATGAATATCCGATAAAATTAATTGTACACTTTCATCTACATGTGCTTTGAAAATGATATTCCATTCCGTAATTTTTTCAATATTTTTTTGTATCATACGATTATAGGCTTCACCAAAGGAAAAGTCGACACACAATGTAATCGGAGCCAAAACTTTTTTCAATGGTAACGCATCCACCATTAACAACAGATACCGATAAAATAAAAACTGTCTGGCATCCCAAACAGCGGGATTCGTTTTTTGTTCTTGAATAAATTGTCGACTAGCAGAAAAATACTCTGTATACGTTTCTGCAAAGTAGGTTATATCCATTTTGCGATAACTATAGTTTGCTTCTATTGGAAAATGGAACAATTTAAAATGTACGATTGTTACTTTTTGTTCAAAACCTTGCAGGACTTCCTCGGAAAGCTGAAATTGTATTTTTAAATAGCTTAACAAGTCACGATTCAATTGTTGAATTTCTGCAAATCTTTGGCAAAGTGCTGCTGAAGCTACTTGAAGCCACTCTTCAGCAATTAAAAATAAGAGTAAATAATTGCCTTCGTTTGTTCGTTGTGGTTCTGGGATTTGAAGACTCTCTAACCAATTGAAAACATTCTGCTGATTGTCACCGGCTAATTGTTTTAACACTTGCGAATCTACTTTTTTCTCTACATAAAACTGTTGCTGCGTTCGTACTAAAGAAACCGCCAAAAAATGAAAACATTTAGCTTGTGCATAGCCCGCACGCTGATTAAGATGAACCTTCTCAGAAAAAAATAGCTCAAAGTTCCGAATCTGCCCTAAAACTTTTTTACCGTACAATGAAAAATCACGTTGGTATAATTGTAAAAAAACCAGTGTTGTTACTTCGCGTAAATTGGTTTCATTTCCCACCAAGTGAAATTCTTTATTAATTGTAATTTGATAATTTTCCAGCATTTTCTTTAATTCCTTGAACTCCTTATAAGCCAATGTGTGACTAACAAAGTGTTCTAACGCAAACTCATTTACAGAATCAAAACGCTGAAAAAAGAAATCTTGAAACATAGCAAAACGTAACGACTCTTTAATATAGCAATCAATCAAAGTAGCGGAAGTTTCCGTTCCTGATTCATTAAGCGTTAAGAAAATACCATCGCTCACAATTTGAAAATCCTCTGATAAACCAAATTCAATAAAATCGGCATTTAATTCAGCGACCGTTTTGTTCACGATAAATTCAGATAATTCTAACTCTTGCATTACGGTTTCTTTTGACTCTGTTAACATCGGTGCATTTTCCAGTAACTGAAATAAGGCGATTTTTCTTTTATCCACTTTATTTAAAAACATCATCAATATCATAGACTTCTCTCACATCCATTTTTTTCCCATACAATCCATTTCCTGAAAGAAAGTACCCAACCGCTGCTAAATAGCTTTCAGATTCTTCATCGCCGCCTGCACCAAGTCCGTTAGGAAAGACAAAATCTTTATTCACTTGTAGGGGATGAGCCGTTGTTTCTTTTGTTTGTTTCTTTTTTTCTTTTGACATTGCCGGTTTCTCCACAGGTTTGTCTTTTTTCTTGGGTGAAGGCTTTTTTTCTTCAGAAGGAACCGTAGTTTTTTGATCTTCCGGAGGGGCTGGCGCAGGTTGTTCCGGTTCTGACTTTTCCTGAGGGGTGATTGATTCTGGTTTTGGTTGAATTTCTTCCGTTGGTTCTAAGGGATTATAAATAGGTGTCGCCAATGTTTGAATTGGTTCTATTTCGACAGCCGTAAAAATTAGCAAAGAACTAAATAAAAAAAGATACTTTTTTCTCATGGCTTCTCACTCTCTCTACCTCTACTTTATGGGAAGCAATTCCTTGTAAAAGTACCTTTACTTTTACAAGGAAAACCCTTTTTGTCAATAGATAGCCCTTTTTATTGCTCAGATTGTTGTTCTTCCTCTTTTTTCTTTTTACGATACAAGAAGAAAATCAATAAGAGCAGCGCTAGAATGATTAATGCAATCAGTAGATACAACCACCAATTGGTTCCTTTAATAGTTACGTCTTTTTCATTTAATTCTTTAGCGACGTCCCCAGAAATAGTAAATTCTTTTGTAAATTCCCATTTGTACAGGTACCGTTCTTCACCATTGGCACCTTTGACTTGATAGGTACCCTTTTCATCTTTTACACCATAGGCCGTTGATTTCAAGACATATTTTCCTGGCGTTAATCGTTCCCCTTTTAAAGAAATTGGGTAACTAAAGTTAGAGTTTGGCGCCACTTGCATATCCTCAGTATCGGATTGGTAAAGCGTTTCGCCTCCTTTTGAAACAGTGTTGATTAAATGTAATTGGTTTAAATAGGCCGCTTGTGGGTTTTGTAAAGAAACATTGATGACGTTTCGCGCGTTGACTTGTCCTGGTTTAACCCCCAGTAATTTTAAATCTGGTTGAACCTTTGTCTCATTTTGCTGAAGAATAATAGCCACAACATAGGAGTATTCATTATTAATAGCTAACCCTTTTGATTGATCCGCAGAAGTCGTGGTTTCTTTCTTTTTCTCTTTGAGTGTTATGCCGCCAGCCATCACGCCATCAAAAGAATCTTTAGGCATCGTGATGGTTAAAGGTAAGGTCTTTTGGGAATGCTTCGGCAAGATGATTTCTTTCGGTGCTTCCACATAATCTTTTAAGTTAAAGCGTAAAGTTTTGTCAGGTTTGATCCCGTTTTGGCCATATTCTACTACGCCATTTAAATTCGTTGTCGCTGAGTTCACCGTATTTTCAATGGTAATGTCTTCATCTGTATCATTGCGTAACTGAATTTCTACGGTTTGTTTGGTACCAGGCGCCATTTTTAAGTCAAAGTAGGTTTTTGATTTATCCACTTGATTTTCGGGAATTGTTGGTGTGACCGCAAAATTAAATTCAGAAGCGTGCGCCTCCACGCCAATCCAGCCAAATAACATACAAGCGATTACCGTTGCATATACTTTCCATCTGTTCATATTCATTCTCCTATGTCTGTCATTCTTTGTTGTATTATAAGCACCAAAAGACCGAAAGATAAGCCAAAAATTTTTGACTTATATCCCGATCTTGCGTGTATGCTGTCGTTCTTAGTTTCCTGCGTTAGCAGGTGTATCTGTCAAAGTCCAAGTAAAAGTTGTCGTGTATTTTTTCGCATATTTTGTGGTTGAACCAGGTACTTCTAATGAAATACTTGTTTTAGCGGCATCTACACTATCGCCCCAGCTCATTAAGTACGTACCCGCACCTTCTTTATCGCCAGCAGCCATGACCACTGATTCAGCCCCAGTTGGGTTTAATTCAATCGTAGCTGGCGCTGTCGTTGGTTTTGCAGATTGTGAAGCTGAAACCACGCGTCCGTTGCTTAAAGTTACTTTGGCCGCTGTTAGTTCTTGATTGGCTTCAGTTTTGAATTGACCATTTTGTTTTACTTTTAGCGTCCAACCTGTTTCAGTCCCACGATTATCTGAGACTTGAACAAAGTTCGGGCCTTCTTGGTCGGCACCAGCATTATCTTTGTATTTTTGTGTTTCTGCATAGTAGGTCATATTTTTTGAGGTAATCGTTTGTTCCCCAAAAGATAAACTAGATGCATAGTCAATGGATAACGGACCTGCTGTCCCTGGCTTAGGTCCTGTCGGATCAGTTGGATCAACTGGCGTAATTGGTTTATCCGGATCTGGATTCGTCGGATCAACTGGATTCGTTGGGTTCGTATTTGGTGCAAATTGAATCGCTCCGTTTGTTTGGTATTCACCACCGTCGACCGCTAATGCACTCATTGGTACAAGTGCCAATGCGCCTAAAGTTGTGGTTGCCATCAATGTCATTACTTTTGTCTTTTTCATTTATTTCCCTCCATTATTTACTGGTACATCTGAAAGTAGCCAAGTCAATGTTGTTTTATATTGTACTGCATCCTTAGGGGTTTTCCCGGGAACAGTTAGTGAGATTGCCCGTGTAATTGTGGCATTTACTTGCTGTCCTTGTTGATTTTTTTCGGTCACTTTTTCTGCTTGCCCCCACAGCGTGATCCACGTTCCGGCGCCGGTCTTTTCTGGGGCTTGCATGACAACAGTTTCTGCGCCCGCAGCATCTAATTGAATGTTTGCGGTAGCAGTTGGCGGCAATACGTCCGTCGCATTTGAGCGAACACTGGGCTCAGTAAAGGCGACGGTGGCGCCTGTTAATTCTTTGTGTAATGTTTCTGCATTACGAAATTGACCATTTTGTTTCACTTTTAAAACCCAGCCAGCATTGGTTCCCCGTAAATCACTTACTTGTACATAATTAGCAGTTGCCAATTCACTTGCTGAACCATCTGGGTTTTTATAGGTTTGCGCTCTGGCAAAATACGTTTGATCCTTATTCGATATCTCATTACTCCCAAAATCCAAACTTGAGGCATAATCGATGGAAAGTGGCCCAGGTGTGCCTGGATTAGGTCCATCAGGATTCGTTGGATCGACTGGTCGAACTGGTTTTTCTGGATCGGGATTTTCTGGATTTACTGGATCCGTCCCATCTGTGCTTGGGGTAAAAACAATCGACTGTTCGCTATCAAAAACGACCGTCGCCGCTTCAGCAGGAACAGTGGCGCCAAGCAACATTGTTCCGAATAACAAGGAGTAGACGACTGTTTTTTTCATTTACTTAGCCTCCAACATTCGTTGGTACAGATTTCAATGTCCATGTTAAGGTCGTACGATATTCTTTTGCTAATTTAATCGCTTTACCTGGGACATTTAATTTCACGGCAGTAGCACCTTCTGTCGCATCTTTCCCAAAACGATAGACCCAAGTCCCCATTCCTTTGCCATCTTCTGCTTTGACTAATTCTACTTCTGTTCCAGGAACAAAGGTATGTGCTGCTGTTGGTGTTGGCGCGTATGCGGCATCAACAATCGATGTCACACCTGCATTGGCAATTGATAAAGCGGCCCCCACTAATTCTTCATTTTGGGCTGTTTTGAATTGCCCATTTTGTACAGCGCTTAACGTCCAGCCTTCTTGTGTCCCACGTTTATCCGTTACCTGAACATAGTTGGGACCTGTTGTCCCATCTTTAAATGTTTGAATTTGTGCGTAATAATCTTTCGTGTCGGAAGTGATTTTTTGGGCGCCAAATTGAAAGCTTGAAGCATAGTCAATTGATAAGGGACCTGCAGTCCCTGGTTTTGGTCCAGTTGGGTCAGTTGGATCTTCTGGTTCAACTTTTTCATCTGGATTGGTTGGGTTAACTGGCTTCGTTGGATCTGTATCTGGTTCAAATGTAATGGCGCCATTACTTGTATAGTTCACGTTAATGTCTTCCGCAAATGCTTGTTGTGTCGCTAGGACACCGCTAAATCCTACAATCCCTACTACTGCTAATACTGTTTTTTTCATCTTCTCTTCTCCTTTTAATAAATAATATGCCTATAGTGATAAGGCTGATTCCCAAATAAATAAATGGTGCTTGATTGGTGGTACCTGTCGCTGGTAATCTTCCTTGTCGCGACCCATATACGCCAGAAGAAAGGACGGATGAAGCGCCTCCGTCAGCTGGCTTGGTGGGTTCGGTCGTTGTGGAAGAATTACTAGTCGCTGTTGTCGACTCTTCTGTGGGATATTCATACGTTCCATAAAAGGAGACAACACCACTATTTTCATAAGCTGCTTCCCCAAACGCAGTGTCTGAATGACAGAAGCTGAAAAGACCTAAAAAACAACTAAGCAAAAGGTATTTTTTCATCTCACTTCTCTCCTCCTTGTTATGGTGCCATGACTAATGACCATGACAATGTCCCTTTGAATTCGCCAACTTTTTGTTTCTCGACTGGCACAGATAGTTTAAGCCCCCGTTGGTTTGCCGCACCCCAACCTTGGTTAATTGTATAACTACCTGAACCGGAGCCTTCATTTTCTGTAACAACCGTATCTCCCTTATTGAGTAAAAATTCTCCTTTGTCTGTAACCAATGACAAATCTTCCAATTGATCTGTGCCGTTCGTTAAGGGATTCGTTACCTGAACATTCAGTTTCCAAGGCGTACTTTCTGTCCCGCGTGTGTCTTGAACGACTAAATCATCTGAAAGAGTTGGCCAGTAAACTTCTGGCTTGGCAGAAATTTTTTGTTTGCCAAAATCAATTGTTTTAGGTACTTTTTCTAACGTTAATTCACCTGAAATAGACACATTGACTTTTTTATTTAACGTTTCACCAGCTTCTGTAAATTGATAATTGGCTGGCACCGTTTTGGCTAATTCTTCTGGTTTCGCTTGCTGAATGGCTTGGAAGGTTGCGGCATCAAGACTTGGTGTTTGATTGGCCCGACCATCTGCGAAAATCACCGTTGCTTGTGTCCATTTTGCCAACTCGTCTGAATTCGTTAAGCCATTTGCTTCTTTTAATTTCAAATGCGCACTTGTCGCATACAAGGCAAACGAACGATCTTTGGCAAGGACACTTTCATTTTTCACAACAACTAAATGAACCGTTTTGTTTTGCAAATTATCCCCTGACGTCCCTGCTTCTAATTGAATATCATGTGTCCGCGATACAGTTTTTTCTGCTAACGGCGCTTGAATTTGTGGTAAATCCGTCTCTTTTAATGAGGTCTTGAAAAACGGCCGACCTTTTGCGCCAAGCATTTCTATTACTTTATCGACAGTCGTTAGTTGCGCTGCCTCATCTTCTGTGACAATCACCGATTGCCCTGAAAGTTCCACTTTATTTGAAAATTGAACTTTCACCTGATAACTGTAGTTCATATTCGTCGCTTTCCATGAAAGCGGGGTGGTATCTTTCTGCTCTGGAATTTGCTCTATCGCGCTCCCAACTTCACTAGACTTAACCGTTCCTTGGTGCAACCAAGAACCTGTTACTTCGTCAGGAAGGAAGCTTAGGGTTGGTGTTAAAGCACTTGAGGTCGGAATCATCAAACGTCCTTTTTGAACTTTTTGTCCAGCTACTTCTGTGCCCCACGCTTGTAAGGTTAATGGCGCATTGCCAGCTTTGACCTCTTTTACATCATGAGAAATAGTACCTGCACCTGCCACAATTCCAGGCGTTTCCACTTCGTAATCGATGATGGAGCCAGGAATTGCTATCCCATAGCCATTGGCACCCTTAGTCACATCGTTATCGCCAATAAATGTTTTTCCAGTCGCTTTTTCAATCCCATGAAACGTTGTTGGCGTAAGTTTTGTAGCATTATTGACCGTTGGATTAATCGTCAAGACCTGATAGGCTTTGACATTTCCAAACCAAGTCCCTGTGCTATCCACCAAAGCAGTTGTATCTGTCGTTGGTTTAATCCATAAAAGTTCATCTTTTGTTGGATCGACAGCTTCAAAATCCGCAATGTTTACTTTACCTGTACCAGGAATTGTTTCTAATGTTGCATGATCCTGAACCGTTAGTTTGCTAGCTGAAATTAAATTGGCTGTGTTGGTGATCCCAATTCCAGCGTTTTTAGATAGATGAATTGATCCGAATTCATTGTAAGTCGTACTATGATTCGCGGCAGTAGCAGAAACGCCATTTTTGATGTTCCCACCATTAGCCATTAATTTAATGCCATTGGTGACATTTAATTCCGTAAAGTTGACAACGCCTAAGCCTGTCGCATTTAGTGGTTCTGTTTGATAGTTATTGGTGCCGTCAACGTTAGTCCCAAAGTTAAAGGCCACTTTATTTGAACTAGCATTCACAATTGCATTAGTGAAATTATCTGTTGATGAACCACCGGATAAACCGTTAATACTAACTGCACCTTGAACATTTGCGGTAACATCACGTAAGATTTTTCCGCCACTGATATTGGAATACTGTGTCGCATATAAATTTCCAATACTAGAACCCGCTGCTTGAATATTCATTGTAATCTTGCCGTTCTTAGTATACGCAGCATTGGTTCCACCATCACCGTAAATGCTGGCCCCATTTAAAGATTCCACACCTGTTTTAGTGAAAATATTTAAAGTAATTGTGTTTGATTCATCCGTTCCTAGTGTCGTATTTTGACCATAGGGCCGACCACCAGTAATGTAGGTATTACCAGGCAACTTAAACTCTCCGTTGTAGTTTCTTAAATCAATTAAGAGTTTGGCATTTCCAAGAAGTGAGCCCGCATTGGTAATCCCACCTGAAAAACCGTTCGCGCCTGTCCGAGGAGTTCCTGAGAAATTTCCTCCGTAGATGCGATTGTCTGAATTACCAGTAATTGTATGGCCACCGCTTGCTCCATAAGAAGCGCCCATCGAAGCATTAATTACTCCTTCATAAACCGTTACACCGACATTCCCAACATTTTTGGCATCATTCCAGCCACCGCCTGAAAGAAACCAATCGACTTGACCATTATTAACGATTGTTTGACCGTTTCCATAAACTCGAGCTGCTTGATAGCCTGTTCCTTCTAATGTGTCAGCAATCCCGCCATTCAATGTGTTAGAAGTATTTCCTTCAACGACACCTGAAAAAGAGCCACCATATGTCCAGCGAGCAATGGTATTATTTAAAACAGTCTTAGTATCTCCTTTTATATAGATATCCCAAGTATCATTACTAGCAGGATAGCCGCCGCCACCAACAATATCCCAACCTGAATTATTACCACGACTTTTATTGGTCGTTGAATAATCTAAACTCGTCGGTTTTGCGCCTGAATAAGCCATACCATCGCCACCTAAAGACCCATCACCATTCGCTGTTCCCACTTCAATTGTTGTATTTCCTTCGATATAACCGCCGCGGCCAGCTGCAGTTGAGTAAATTGCACCATTATTAAACGAACCGCTGACTAATTTAGAAGAAATATTTCCAAAAACTTTAAAAGCTGCTGCTGATTTGGCTAATTCTGCTCTTTGTTGTGGTGTATAAGCATCATACGTTGCTTCATTTGAGGCCCCAATTTGACTCTTGTTAAATTTCGAAACATTGTTACCAGCACCGCCGTTAAAATCATTAATACCACCAGCGGAATTCGTTCCTGCTGTAACCACATTCGTAATATCTCCGATGATCGTTCCAGAATATTGGTTGCCTCCTTCAAAATCTGCACGACCCGCACTATACAACTGTGTATTTAAATTTGTAGTAATTCCATCAGTCGTACGATTCGTTCCTATATCGCCACGGGAAGAGCCCCCAATAAAACGTTGACCCGCTGTATACCAACGGCCATATCCAGAAATATCGTTTGTTACTTTTCCACCAATATTTCCGTATTGAACACCGCCATAATACGTACTTAATTGGAAACCTGTAGCAGCATTCGTAATCGCAACCTTTGTTGAGACGTTACCAGTAACATTCGCTGTGTTGGTTGCGTTGGTCCCATAACCGCCCCCATAAATTGAAGCAATTCTGCCACCAGAATCATTGACAACCAATGAAGTATTCCCAGTCACTGTCCCAATATTGGCGCCCCCACTTAATGTATTTAGTCCGCTCCGTGTATTGTTAATAACAATCGTAGGATTTCCAGCTAAATTACCACCATTTTGGTTTCCGCCATAGAAATTCCATGTCCCTGTACCTGTACTATTTACTGTTAAAGTTGGGTTTCCTGAAACATCTCCTGTATCCGTTCCACCGTATACGGTCAGACCGTTTCCACTAGAGCCGCCATTCAAGTTCAAACTGTAACCATTTAAATACATATTCGTACCTGTATAGTTTAGATTTCTCAAAGTGATGTTTGATCCAAAAAAGATATTTTGATTAAATCCTAACGTCTTAGAACCCGTTGGCGCCGTTTGATCCATACTAATCGGATCCGCGCTGTTTCCAGTAATCACTAAATGATTGACCTTACCTTGCAAGGCGTAAAAGGTCATATTACTTGCCGTAACGGTGTCAGGAATCACTTTAGCGGTGGTCGCCGCACTCGTCGTAATATTGTTTCCTATATAAAGAGTGAAATCGCCATTGTTCCCCTGTTGATACAAATCAAACAAGGCTTCTTTCAAGCCAGCCTCTGTCGATGCATATTCTTTGTACGCTGCTCCATCTCCTGCAGGACTTGGCACAACAATCACTTTTGTTTTATCTGCAGGAGCAATTGTGTCCGCAATGGACTGATCAACTGAAACAGCTCTGGCCATGCGTGTCAGTTTCTGTTTAAAGACAGCCGTAAGTTGTGTATCTTCTGAAAACTCTAATTGAAGAAGTTCTTCATTTGTATATGTTTTTCCTTGGTAAGACCAGCCAACGAAAGTCGCATTTTCCTCACTATTCGCCCATTTTGGTAATTCTTCTGTCCGAAGTAGCTGATTTTTTTCTTTTACCACTTGATAACTTTTGGCATCATTTTGAAACAAAGCTTGATCCGTTGTTTCAAAGGTCAAGGTGATTTGCTTCTGCTCTTCGCTTGGTTTTGTTTCTGTGGAAGAGGTGGTTACTTTTTCTGTGATAGCACTAGATTCCGTCATTGATGACTGTTCTATAGAATGTGCGCTGCTTTCTTTTGTTGCTTCACTTGTACTGGTTTCTGCTGTTTTTGGCTGTGTCTGCGTACGTTCCGTTTGTTGCTCCCCTTCAATCGCCCACACTGAAACAGATAAAAATGGTTGTACAAGTAAACAAGTTGCCAATAAAACAGCGATTTTCTTTTTCATTAACTTCATCACTCCTCCCTCGAAGTAAACTTTCCACAACCAACCTATGGCTCAAGTATACGAAGTTTTCTTCTGATTTTTTTAAAGATATTTTCTTAATTTCAAAAAAAAAATTTATTTTTTAATTTTCTTTTTGTTAACTAAACGAATTTTTTGCTGTTTTTGTAAGATAAAAATGTTAATTTGTTCACAAAAATAACAAAAACGTTGTTTTTAACATTAAAATTAACAAACGAGTTCGTAGTATAGCACGGATTTTTTCTCATGTAAACATCATTAAATAAACATTTTTGTTTAATTTATACATATTTCCCTGCTGAAAAATAACAAAATAAATAAACAGAGGCCTTAGAAATATTTCTAAGGCCTCTGTTTATTTATACGTATTCACAAACTGGACTGTTTCTTGGTAACATTGTTTAGCTTCTTTTGTTTGATAGTCGAATTGATATTCATGGGTGATCGTTGCTTTCTTATCTTTGAAAAAGAGAGCTGAAACTGGAACATTTAAAGTTTTTAACCGCTGAACCAAGGCTAGTCCTTGCTCTTGGAATGAAAAACTATTGCCATCCGTTAGATACGTCGGGGGAAATTCTTTGGTGACTTTATCCACTAAACTCACTTCTTGCAGTTCCGCGCTCGTCTGCCAGTCTTTAGTGCCGAGCAAGGACCAAGCCACTGTTTTAACGAAAAATTTCATAAAACGATTATCACTTTGTTGGTTGGCCATTTGTTTCAAATCCACCGGACCACAATACGAGAGTGTGCCTTTTAAATGGCTAGCCGGCAATGCTGCAGTCATCCCTAGTTCTTTGGCATAGTTGGCATTGGTTTGAACTGTTGCATATTGTAGAGCAATCTGTGCACCCGCACTGTCCCCGCCAATAAAAAGCTTAGATAAATCTAACATGGGATACGCTTGTTTCTTTTCTAATAAAAATTGAACAAGTTCATTGACCTGCTGGAGCTGGCTTGGATAAGGTGCATCTGGTGCTAATTCATAATTCATTGAAATAAAGGCAACTGAGGAATCAGCCACTAAACGTGTCGCAAACTCTTTCATCCCAGACTTATCTCCTCCCACATAGCCACCACCATGGACCCATAAAACGACTGGTACCGCTTGTTTTGACGTTTGGGGATAATACAAATCAAAGGTATTCTTTTTTCTTGAAGAAGGGTATGTTTGATTTTCTTGCAATTGGACATTGGGTAATGCTTTATCATAGGAAGCTGAATCTTTTATTTCAACTTCGCCTGCGAATAACTGGTTGATGACCCAAGCGCCTGGCTTAGGGGATAATTGAAAGGCGAGAAACACACCTAAGCAAATAACCACAATGATTCCTAACAACCAAAGGATAAAACGTACGATTTTTCTTTTCACTCTATTCACCTGCTTTAATTTGTAGCAAAATTATAGCATGTTTTTTAGCCAAAGCGTTTATTTTGAAACAGCTTTTTTAGAATTTGATGTACTTTTATCATTTGAAATGCTTTCTTAAAAGCTGTAAAATGAACAAAATGACTTTAACCTTTAGGAGGTTGCCAAATGAAAGCTCTGATTTCCATTGATTATACGAATGATTTTGTCGCCACAGACGGAAAACTAACCACTGGTGCCGCTGGACAAGCCATTGAAACGGCCCTTGTTCAACAAACAAAGCACTATTTTGACAATGGCGATTTTGTGGTTTTTGCCATTGATGGGCATGACCCCCTAGATCGCTATCATCCTGAAAATAAACTTTTCCCGCCCCACAATGTCTTAGGAACTGACGGGCGTAATCTGTTTGGCTCGCTAGCTGATTTTTATCAAGCTCACAAAAATGAGGCAAGCGTTTATTGGATGGACAAACGGCACTATTCTGCTTTTAGTGGTACAGATTTGGACATTCGATTACGAGAACGAGGAATTACAGAGCTTTGTTTAACTGGTGTTTGTACAGATATTTGCGTGTTGCATACGGCTGTCGATGCCTATAATTTAGGCTATCAATTAATGATTCCCGAGCATGCCGTTGCTAGTTTTGATGAACAAGGACACGAATGGGCATTACGCCACTTTAAACAAACTTTAGGAGCAACCATTCTATAAAAAGACTGGTCAATCCTTCCATGCGCCCTATCTATACTCAAAAAATCGTGTAAACAACACAAAAGAGCCTGGGACAAAAATCACTTTGGATTTTTGTCCCAGGCTTAAAAATTGATAAACGGCGGGAACAGAATAAGCAGAGACTGCTAGCTGATAGAAATTAGCTACTCATAAAAAAGTGAGGAAGCCCACTTTTTTATAGACCAATGACCGTTGCAAAGAAAGGAACTACTAAAACAGTAACTACACCAACCACTACGACAGAAATACTAGCCATAGCAGCCTCTGTTTCGCCCATTTCCATGCCTACTGCCACACCTAGGGCATGTCCGGCCGCACCTAAAGCTAAACCTTTGGCGATTGGATTGTTAATTTTAAACCATTTCAATGCAATTCGGCCCAAGGCATAGGTTAGTACACCATTGAAGATTACAGTAAACGCCGTAATGGAAGCAATGCCGCCAACAGTTTGAGAAATAGGTACGGCAATCGCTGTTGTAGCTGCTTGTGGTAAGATTGAGGCCACTAAATGATTATCCATGCCAATTACTTTTCCTGCAAAATAAACAGCCACTAGCGAACCAAAAGAACCAATTGTTAACGCCGTTAAAATTTCTAACCAATATTTTTTCAACACGTCTCTCTTTTTATATAAAGGAATCGCAAACGCTACTGTCGCAGGTTCTAAAAAGAAGCTGATATATTTGCCACCTTCATTGTATTGCTCGTAACTAATTCCTGTCACTTTTAAAACGACAACGCCTAAAATCATCGCAACGAATAATGGCGTAAATAAGAAGAAACCTTTACTTTTTTTAAACAACCAAGTACCTATGCCAAATACAGCTAATGAAATAATAATGCCAACATACGGATTCATGCGCGAACCTCTCCTTTCGCTTTCTTCGTTGCTGCGGGTTCTTTTTCTTTTCGAGCATCTTTCATATGCAATAAAAAGGCGCCCGTCCAACCAGTCGTTGCTAGTAACGCTAATGTTGCTACTAAAATAACAAAAACAATTTGAACGCCAAATTGTTGCATAATCCCTAAAGAATTAACTAAGGAAATCCCTGAAGGAACAAATAAAAATGTAATAACCGTTGATAAGCTGTTACCTAGCCCTTCCACTTGCTCCAATTTAACAACTTTTGTACATAAACCAATGAACAATAACACCATGCCAATTACTGAAGCAGGCATTGGTATTGGGGAAATGAACGCCAAGCCGTTGGCGATTAACATAATAATGGCAAAAACTGCTGCTTGTTGTAAAAATGAATATACTTTCTTTTCCATTCTTCTTCGCTCCCTTTTGTCTGTTTTCTATGGGTTAAGTATATAAAGAAAACGTTTTTTTAAGGGCTTTTTTTCATGAAATGCCAGAATTTCTTCACCAAATGCAAAAATCACCACTTGAAATGCATTCGACATTTCAAGTGGTGATTTTTTAACTTAAGCCAAGTTTTTCTTTAAATTCTTTGACGTATGAACGGCTAACAGGTACTTTTGATCCGTTGGTTAAAATTACTTGCAACGTGTTATTAAACCACGGCTGAATTTCTTGAATTTTTGTTCGATTCAAGATGAAACTTCGGTGCGTTTTAATAAAGAGCGCGGCAGGTAATTTCTGTTCGATACTGTTGAGGGTCCCTGTCATCTTGTAGACCTGTTGATCTACAAAAATGCTCAGTTGCCGTTCTTCGACAGAAACGAGGTAAATATCTTCTGGCGCCACAAGATAAATGCGGTCTTCCCCTTGAATAGGTATTGCTTCAGATTTTGGTCCTTTTTCGGCAGTGTTTTCTGGGACAGCTTGAGCCATTTCTTTCGATGCTTTTTCAATGACTTGTGTTATTTTTTCTTCTTCAAAAGGTTTCAAAATATAATCTTTTGCATTCACTTGAAAGGCCTTTAACGCATATTGATCATAGGCGGTTGCAAAGACCAAGTAGGGCGCTTTTTTAAGATGGGTTAATTTTTCCGCTAAATCAAACCCACTTTCATCGGTCAAATGAATATCTAAAAATAACAAATCTGGCTTTTGATCCATCATCTCTTCCATTGCCTCCGCCACAGAATCCGCTTCTGCAACGCTCGTCACTTGCGGATGTTGGGAAACAAGATAGCTCAATTCTTCTCGTGCTAAGGGCTCATCATCAACGATTAATACGTGCATCTAATTCCTCCTGTTCCATCGGGATTTCTAAATGAACATGGCTCCCGCCTGTCTCTAAATTTTCAATTAAAAAACAACCTTCTGATCCATAAAGGTTCGCCATTCTGCGGGACAAGTTTTCCAGTGCCGTGCCGGTGCCTTTTTCCGAAGTCACTGTCGTCTTTCCTAATAGCAAGCGGCGTTCTTCAGGAATCCCTTGCCCATTGTCATACACATCCACATGTAATTTATGTTGTTTTGCTTTGACCACTACCCGAACTTGATTGTTCTCCTTCCGGCTGCCAAATGCATGCTTGATGGTATTTTCCACTAACACCTGAATCGCATACGGCGGTACTTTTTCTGAAGCAACCGCTTCTTCTACGTCAAATGTTACTTGATAACGATTCGGAAACCGTGCTTGTTCTAATGACAAATAGGCTTTTACTTGTTCTAGTTCTTGTGAAACTGGAATCGTAGTTTGCACGGCTCCTTGCAAGTTGCCTCGAAAGTATTTACTTAATTGAAGCAATAGTTTCCGCGCTTTTTCACTGTCTTTCCGCATTAATGCGGAAATAGTATTGATGGCATTAAAGAAGAAATGCGGGTTCACTTGCGCTTGCAAGGATTTAATTTCAGCTTCTTTAAGTAATTTTGATTGTACTTCCGCTTCACCTAATTCAATTTGTGAAGAAAAAATTGTCCCAAGACCTTCTGCTAACTGTTCCTCGACATGCGTTAACTGCGCTGGATCCGTAAAGTACATTTTTAAGGTGCCAACAATTTGCTGATGGGAAAATAATGGAATCACAATCGCCGCTTGCAACGGACAATTAGGGTCCGAACAACCAACTTCTTCTTTGGCATGCGCGATGGTCATTTGGCCCGTCCGTAACACTTCCCGAGAAAGTTCCGTGATGACTTCTAGCTCTGGAATATGATGGTCGCTACCTGCACCAACATGAGCTAAAATTTGATGACTGTTTGTCATGCTAATCGCACTGACTTTTGTATAATGCTTAATAATCTCCGCAACTTTTTTGCTGGAATTTTTATTGAGTCCTTCTCGAAAATATGGCAGTGTTTCCGCTGCTAATTCCAAAACATCGTGCGTCTGAACCGCTTTGGCCTGCTCTTCTTGTTTCAATGTCGTCGTTAGAATCGACATAAAAATGAACGTTCCTACGCTATTTAACAAAATCATTGGCAGCGCAATAAAACGAACCAACGTGGCTCCGTCCGCTAGATCACCGCTGAAAAAGAAAATAAAAATCATCTGAATCATTTCCATGCACGCTCCGACAATGGCAGAAAAGCCGGCAGACGGAAAAACAGTTTGCTTTGCCATGCGGCTCCCTAAAAAACCGGCAATTAAGCCAACAATTAAAGAAGCAGGCACATAAAAGAAACTATGCCCCCCGCCTTGAATAACCCGATGAAAGCCAGCAATTAAACCAACCGCACTGCCGACAATCGGACCACCCACTAATCCAGAAACGCCAATTACTAACGTACGCGTATTCGCAATGGAAGCATTGCTGCTTAAATAGGTTAGTAAATTATTGGGAACAATCTGATTCTTAGCGATTTCGATACCTGTAAAATTAGAAATAATAGCAAATAAACCAAAAATCAAAATCAATTGAACTTTTGAAGACATTTTTTCACGACTTAATAAAACACGCTTAAAATAAGGCACATTCACTAAAAGAAAGGCCAGTAAAATAATTAAGCCCACCCGTTCCATCATTAAAATAAATAATTCGACCACACCGGCACCTCCTTCCTATTAACTATACTATAAATCAAGGAAAAGAAAAAAATGAAGCTTCTCAAAAAGAGGCTTCATTTTTTCTATTCATTAAAACGCAGGAATATTGGCGCCTTTAGAATTTTTCTTGATGTATTCAGCAACTTCTTTTGTTGTCATCGCTTCTTTTAAAACCTTGATTTTTTCGCTATCTTTTTCGCCTTTGCGTGTCACAACTTGCAATGCGTAATGTTTACTTGCTTCTTCATCTTCTAACAAGATCGCATCTTTCGTTGTTAAACCAGCAGGTTCTAAGTAGGCTGGGTAGCAGAACACCATAGCGATGTCTTTTTCATCATAGGCTTTAGCTAAATTCAGTAAATCAATGCTTTCAAAAGTGATGTTTTTAGGATTTTCCACGACATCTGCCACCGTGCCATTAAAGCCGACACCTTCTTTTAATTTAATCACGCCGTTTGCATTTAAAATTGCTAAAGCACGACCTTCATTGGTTGGATCGCTAGGAATCCCCACTTTGGCATTTTCAGGTAAATCTTTCGCATCTTGGTATTCTTTTGAATAGAAACCACCAGCAAAATAATAAATCGGTTGAACAGCCACTAAATCAGCTTTTTTCTCTTTGTTAAACATTTCCATGAAGGGTTGATGTTGCGCAAAATTAGCATCCGCTTCGTCATGTTGCACGGCATCGTTGTAGGCAACATTGTCGCTCACTTCCATAATGTTAATTTTGTACCCTTTTTTCTCAGCTTCTTTCTTGGCAATCTCCAAGATATCTTTTGAAGATTCCAATTGCACGGCCACGGTAATCTCCTTGTCTTCTTTCTGGTCTGCTTGTTTATTTCCCCCACAGGCAGCTAAAATAACTGTTGCAATAACAGCGAATGTTGCTAAATAAAACTTCTTCATTCTTTTGTCCTCCTACTTTCTTTTGTCTAGTTTTTGGGCAATGAAGTTCCCAAGCATTTGTAAAATGAAGACCAGTGCAATCATAATTACAATGGCAACATACATAATACCGTATTCATACCGTTGATACCCGACACGAACTGCAAAATCGCCAATCCCGCCGCCACCAACAACACCCATCACCGTGGAATATGAAACCATACTCACTGTCGTGGTTGTGTAAGCAAGGACTAATCCGCTACGTGCTTCCACCAATAAAAAGTGCCAAATGTATTGGACTTTCGAGGTGCCTAACGAATTAGCTAAAAAATAAATTTCTTCTGGAACATCCAACAGCACTTGTTCAACCAAGCGAGCAAAAATCGCGATCGCAACAATACTCAATGGCACAGATGAAGGAATTGGGCCAAATGCCTTTCCTAAAACAGAACGAGTGACTGGAATCAACGCAATCACAAATAATAAATAAGGAAACGAGCGAATAACAGTTACAATGAAATTTAAAACCCAGTACAGCCAAGGTTGATGCCCTTTGACTTTCGGATTAGCCAAAAATAGTCCTAAGCCTAAAGGCAAGCCAACAAGCAAACAGATAGCCATCGAAATCGACATCATAATCCCTGTTTCTTTTAAACCAATCAGCATAGATGGCCAATATTCGGCAAAGGTTTCTGAAAAAGTCATGGACGCAAACTCCTTTCCACTTTTTCTAAATAGGAAAGCGGTTCTTCCTCATATTGTTGAGGATTATTCAGAAATTCGCCAATTAACTGACCTTTTTCCATCACTAAGATACGATTACATAAGCGCTTCACGGTTTCTAATTCGTGACTAACAAAGAAAATAGTCGGTCGGAATTCCTGATGCGTCTTATGTAATAGTCGAACGACACTTTCTGTATTTTCTTCATCTAATGAACTCGTTGCCTCGTCACATAATAACCATTTTGGATTACGGCTCAACGCTCGAGCAATAGAGACACGCTGTTTTTCCCCACCAGAAAGCTGAGCAGGATACGCTTCTGCCTTATGGTCCATATCAACAAACGTTAATAAACGCTCAATTTTTTCAGGCTGTTTCTCTTTTAAAAGTTTCAAAGGCAACGCAACATTATCATAAATTTTCAAATTTTCTAACAAATTGTAATGCTGAAACACCATCCCCATTTGTTGTTGCTGCTGGCGAACTTCTTTTTTAGAGAAGGTTTGAACATTTCTGCCATCAATGCGAATCTCCCCTTCACTCGGTTGTTCCATTAAATTCAACAAACGTAACAACGTGGACTTGCCAGAGCCACTTTTCCCAACAATCCCAACGATTTCTCCTGGTTGGACAGAAAAGTGAATATTTTTTAACGCGTGTGTCTCTTGATAGACTTTCGACACATTCACTAACTCAATCATGATTACCTCCTAAAGGCCGAAAAACAAACTATAACAACTAAAAAAACTGTATAACAATTAAAGTAATTCTGTGAAACGATTTAAAAAAACTATTACGAATCAAAAAATAACACACGTTTCGAAAAACAGCGTTATATCAGAGATGTAACTACTTACATCATCTACTAAAACAGAAAAAAAAGCAACCTTTTTATTTGTGAAAAAAGCACTATCTGTTTTTTGTCTGTATTATTTTGTACAAATGAATTAAAAATTTCCTGTTTCTACAGCTATTTCCCCACGCTCCTCTAAAAAAAGACATTCTCAGAAACGAGGCATCCAAAAAGGGAAAAGCGCTCGTAACGATAATGTCTCTAATGGTTTACTTTTTAAATACAACTGTTTCTTCGACAGTAATTCTTTCAGCCAATGATTGAATCACTGGACAGTTTGGGGAGACAAGCTTCAAACACCTTGTCGCCCGTGCTTGAAAGGCTTCTGGAACAGTCACATAAAAGAGAATCGTTACCTGTTTTAATGGTTGTGCGCGTCTCTCTACTTCTCTTGAATACGTGACTTCTATTTTTTCAAACTCAAAGGGAATGTGCGAATTTTCCAAAACGGATTGATACACGTACCCCCCACAAGCGCCAATTGCCGAAACGAGCATTTGAACTGGCGAATAGCCCTCTTCTTTTGCTAACACCCAGCGCGCTGTTTTCGTTTGTAATTCAAATTTTTCCACACCACGAATAATCGTCAAACGTTCTACCATTGCCATCTTCACTCCTTTTTACTCTTTCTTAAAAGATACTACAAAACAGCGCTAAAACAAACATTTCTAACTTCTCAACTTAGCAAGTCTTAAAAAAACGAAATTCTCACTTGACAAACAACGCAACACCTGATAATATACTTCCGTTCAAATCGTAACCGTTACGATTTATATTTTATAAATCCAAAAAGAAAGGAAGTGCCTTATGGCTAAAAAATCAAAAATTGCTAAAGCAAAAAAACAACAAGCAATGATTGCAAAATATGCGCCTATTCGCCAAGCCTTAAAAGAAGCTGGCGATTATGAAGGTCTTAGCAAATTGCCAAAAGATGCTCATCCAAGTCGCTTAAAACTCCGCGATCAAACAGATGGGCGCCCACGTGGCTACATGCGTAAATTTGGCATGTCGCGGATTCGTTTCCGTGAATTGGCTCACCAAGGCTTGATTCCTGGCGTCAAAAAAGCAAGCTGGTAACTCATTATTTCGATAAAGACAACTAGCGAGGACAGTCGCATTTGGGCTGACCTCGCAGCCCCCTTTATCTTTATACGCAATTAAAAAAATCAAATTGGAGGACGGCACTATGCGCCAAACCATTACGTTAGCTTGCGCTGAAACTGGCGAGCGCCTTTACTTAACAAGTAAAAACAAACGAAATACACCAGAAAAATTACAGCTGAAAAAATATTCACCAAAACTACGGCGCCGCGCACTTTTCACTGAAGTCAAATAACAGGAGGAAAACTTGATGGGCATTCCAATCACCATTGTTTCTGGCTTTTTAGGCGCAGGAAAAACAACCTTAATTAACCATGCGCTTGCGCAGTCACCGTTTCCTAAAGAAGAAATTATTATTATTGAAAATGAATTTGGTCAAACAGGCGTTGATCACGCATTACTTTTACAAACCACGGAACGAATTATTCAATTAAATAACGGTTGCATGTGTTGCAGCTTACGAGGAGATCTTCTTGCCTCTTTATCAGCAATCTTAGAAGTGTACCAAGAAGAACAACAACCCATTGCCCAAGTCATTTTAGAAACAACGGGCATTGCTGATCCGCAACCAATCATTCAAACAATTTTAACGACCCCGCACATCAAAAATCATTTCTATATAGACAGTCTCTTAACGGTCGTTGATGGGCATCATTGGCAACAGCAGCTTCAAGAAGCCGAAGCCATCAAACAACTGGCCTTAGCAGATCGCCTCTTTTTTTCTGTCAAGGAACCAGCAGACATCACTCAGCTACCAACGTTCCAAGAAACCCTTCGTACCATTAATCCTTTTGCTGATATTTTATCCTTTCAAGCCAACGAGCCTCTTTTGGCTAGTGACTTTTTTCAATTAAATAAGTTTACGGCAACACTTACAGAACACGAAATGACTCATTCCCCGCATGAGCACGCCCACGAGCATCATCACCATACCTTTCACTCCCTTACGTTAACGGCGTCCTCAGCCCTCAACGAACCTCTTTTCACTCGTTGGCTTGATTGGTTAATGTATACACATCAGGAAAAGTTATACCGTTTCAAAGGGATTCTCGCCTTACAGGAGCATGACTTGGCCATTGCCATGCAAGGCGTCAACCAGCAAGTGGCCTTTCAAATGACGAATCAACCCCCTCAAGAAACGACAATTGTTCTGATTGGCAAAGAATTAGAGACAAAAAAAATTCAAGAAACCTTTCAAACCCTCAACAAAATAGCTACTCCGTAAATTATTTTTTACGAAATGGAGGTCCTATATATAATGGAAAAAACTGACTTATCTAGCGCTTATCGTCGACTGAAAAGTCCCAACATCAAAACACGAAAACGCGCACTTAAAATCATTAAAGAACATAAGCGCAATAAACAAAAGAAAATTGCGTAATTCACTAAAGGAGCACACCTATGAAAAAATTTACTCTTCCCCTGTTAGCCGCCTTATCGCTAATCCTTTTCGGCGCTTGCGGCAAAACAAACACCTCTGATAAAACCGCTGACGGTAAAGAAAAACTATCCATTGTCACGACTTTTTATCCTATGTACGATTTCACTAAAAATATTGTAGGCGATGAAGGAGACGTCAAATTGTTAATCCCTGCTGGTTCTGAACCACACGATTATGAACCATCCGCCAAAGATATGGCTACCATCCATGATGCGGATGTTTTCGTTTACCACAATGAAAATATGGAATCTTGGGTACCCAAAGCTGCTAAAGGCTGGAAAAAAGGAGCCCCGAACGTCATTAAAGGTACCGAAAACATGGTCTTACTTCCTGGCAGTGACGAAGACGGACACGACCATGACCACGAACATGGCGAAGAAGGCCACCACCATGAATTAGATCCGCATACTTGGGTTTCACCCCATCGTGCCATCCAAGAAGTTACAAACATCAAAGAACAATTAGTCAAACTTTACCCTAAAAAAGCCAAAACATTTGAAACAAACGCAGAAAAATACTTAACAAAATTAACGGCCTTAGACAAAGAGTTCCAAACAGCTTTGAAAGACGCTAAGCAAAAAAGTTTTGTTACCCAACATGCTGCATTTGGTTATCTTGCCTTAGATTACGGCTTAAAACAAGTGCCAATAGCTGGTTTAACACCTGAACAAGAGCCAACCGCAGGGCGCTTGGCAGAGTTGAAAAAATATGTCACAGACAACCAAATTCGCTATATTTATTTTGAAAAAAATGCCAACGATAAAATTGCTAAAACGTTAGCTGACGAAGCGAATGTTCAATTGGAAGTCCTAAACCCGCTAGAAAGTTTGACACAAAAACAAATGGACAATGGCGAAGATTATCTTTCTGTAATGAAAGAAAACTTAACTGCTTTGAAAAAAACAACAGATACAGCTGGGAAAGAGGTTCAGCCAGAAACCTCTGAAAAAACAGAAAAAACCGTGGCTAACGGCTATTTCAAAGACAGTGAGGTGGCTGAGAGAACACTGACAGATTACGCTGGAAATTGGCAATCCGTCTATCCTTTATTAAAAGATGGCACATTAGACCAAGTCTTCGATTACAAAGCGAAACTGAAAAAAGATAAAACACCAGCCGAATACAAAACCTACTATGATGCCGGCTATCAAACCGATGTCGACCACATCAACATCACTGATTCCACCATCGAGTTTCTGGTCGATGGCAAACCACAAAAATTCACCTATAAAGCAGCCGGTTATAAAATTTTAAACTATGCAAAAGGCAACCGTGGCGTCCGTTTCCTTTTTGAAACAGACGATGCCAATGCTGGGCGGTTTAAATACGTCCAATTTAGCGACCACAACATCGCACCAACGAAAGCCGCTCATTTCCACATCTTCTTCGGCGGCGATAGCCAAGAAAGTCTGTTCAATGAAATGGACAACTGGCCAACGTATTATCCAAACGACTTAAGCAAACAAGAAATTGCCCAAGAAATGATTGCGCATTAAGCATTCAAAAGAGAGGAGGTAGCATTAGCTAAAATGCTACCTCCTCTCTTTTTTTATTTAGTCAAGCACACCATGTTCTGCTTCAAACGTCGCTAACAACTGGCGCACTTCATCCGTTGATTTTGTATTCATTAATTGTGCTCTTAAATCACTGGCACCTGGAAAGCCTTTGACATAAATTTTAAAGAAGCGATGCAACCCAACAATGGAGCGAGGCACCAATTCCGCATATTTGTCTTGCAAATCCAATTGTAAACGTAGCAAGCCCAGCAATTCTTGTGGTGTATGTGTTTTGGGTTCTTTTTCAAAGGCATAAGGATTTTTAAAAATCCCCCGACCAATCATGATGCCATCTACACCATATTGTTCTGCTAATTCTAGGCCCTTTTGACGATCGGGAATATCCCCATTAATCGTAATTGTCGTTTGCGGTGCGACACGGTCCCGAATAGCCATAATTTGCGGAATGACCTCCCAATGGGCATCCACTTTGCTCATCTCTTTTCGTGTTCGCAAATGAATGGATAGATTCGCAATGTCTTGCTCTAATAAATGCGTGATCCACGCCTCCATTTCCGCCATTTCAGTAAACCCAATGCGTGTTTTGACACTAACAGGTAAGCCACCTGCTTTGGCAGCGTCAATCAATTCAGCCGCGACTTCTGGGCGCAAAATTAGCCCGCTGCCTTTTCCACGCTCAGCCACGTTGGGCACAGGACAGCCCATATTTATATCTAATCCTTGAAAGCCCATCTCCGCTACGCCGATACTCATTTCACGGAAAAATTCCGGTTTATCCCCCCAAATATGTGCCACCATCGGCTGTTCATCTTCTGTAAAAACGAGGCGCCCGCGCACACTGTCTTTTCCTTCAGGATGACAATAACTATCTGAATTAGTAAACTCTGTAAAAAACACATCTGGCGCCCCAGCTTCTTTCACGACATGACGAAAGACCACATCAGTGACGTCTTCCATCGGTGCTAAAACAAAAAAGGGCTTTGGCAATGTTGCCCAAAAATTCTTGCTCATCTTCATATACTCCGTTTCTGATTTTTTCTTTATTTTCAACGACAACTTGTCGACATATTCTGGTGCGAAACATTGCTATTATACAGGGAAATGCACGAAGAATCAAAAAAGGCATACTTAGAAACAAGAAAACTGTCTGAATCTGCTCGCTAGAATGAGTGATTCAGACAGTTTAATCTTTTTACGGCTTAACTACGTAAGCCACGTCCTGTTTCTACAAGGTACCAACAAATGCCATATAAAACGACAATAAATAAGATTAAAATGGTCATAGAAATACCAATTGGCACATCTTGAACCCCTAGGAAACCGTAGCGGAACCCAGAAATCATGTAAACAATCGGATTAACTTTTGAGACAGCTTGCCAAAATGGCGGCAACATGGAAATGGCATAGAAAACCCCACCCAAATAGGTTAAAGGCTGTAACACAAAGGTCGGCACAATCGATACATCATCATAGGATTGCGCAAAAATACCATTTAACAAACCAGCTAAAGAAAAGAGAATCGCTGTCATCAATAAAGTCATGATGACCATCAGCCAAGAAACAACGTGCAATGGCACAAAAAATAGAGAAATGATGGTGACTAACGCACCGACCAAAATACTACGACCAACGCCACCAATCACAAATCCCCAAATAATCACATGAGTTGGAACTGGCGCCACGAGAATTTCTTCGATATTTTTCTGGAATTTTTGTGAGAAAAAGGAAGATGAAACATTGGCGTACGAGCTTGTAATGGCTGACATCATAATTAAACCTGGCACGATAAATTCCATATAAGAAAAACCGCCCATGTCGCCAATTCGCCCGCCAATCATTTTCCCAAAAATCACAAAATATAAGGACGTCGTAATCACTGGCGGTACCAGTGTTTGGACCCAAATCCGTAAATAACGGTTGGTTTCCTTCACAGCTAAACTTTTTAAAGCAGTAAAATACAGACTAAACATGTTGATCCTCCCTTTGGTACGTATCCTCGGTAATCTTCAAGAAGAGCTCTTCCAAACGGTTGGACTTATTCCGCATTGACAATACTTTGATTCCTTGTTGACTTAGCTGTTCAAACAAGTGATTGACTCCTTGGTTTCGTTCTACTTCCACCGCTAACGTTAACTCGTCCTCAAATACGCTTTGATAGCCTTCAATAACTGGTGCCTGCGTATAAGGTGCTAAATCAAAAATAAACGTTTCAAATTGTAATTTTGCTAACAAGTGCTTCATGCTGGTGTTTTCAATCAATTCACCAGACTGAATAATCCCAATGTTGCGACACAACATCTCAGCTTCTTCTAAGTAATGGGTCGTCAAAATAATCGTGGTTCCCTGCGCATTTAACTCTTGTAAAAAGGCCCACATTTCACGGCGCAATTCAATATCGACACCTGCAGTTGGTTCATCTAAAATCAATAACTTCGGCTCATGCATCAGCGCGCGAGCAATCATCAAGCGACGTTTCATTCCGCCAGAAAGCATCCGAGCCCGTTCGTTCCGTTTTTCCCATAAATTGGATTGTTTTAAATACTTTTCACTCCGTTTCATGGCTTCTTTACGAGACACCCCATAATAGCCCGCTTGATTGACCACAATCTGCTGGACCGTTTCAAACGGATTGAAGTTAAACTCCTGCGGCACTAACCCAATCTGTTGCTTCGCCCGCACCATCTCCGTATCTAAATCATACCCAAAAATTTTGACTTTCCCCGAAGTCTTATTAACTAACGAGGTCACAATCCCAATCGTCGTTGATTTTCCTGCGCCATTCGGTCCCAAAAGAGCATAAAAATCGCCTTCTTCGACTGTTAAATCAATCCCTCGCAACGCTTCAACACCTGAAGCGTACACTTTGCGTAAATCTTGTATCACAAGAGCATCAGTCATTCGTAACTCTCCTTAATGTATAAATATTCATGAGTATTATTGTAACACTTCTCGATAAAAACGGGGGTTATTTTGATTAAATTTCACAGTTTTGCTTAGCTATTTTTCAACAACAAACTAGCCAACGAATAACGTGTTTATTTTGACTTGAAACTGTTTAAACAGTTTCAAGAGCGTCAAAACCTTTTCAAATCAAGGATTTAGAGTTCTCTTTTTTTGGCACAGAACTTGCTTTATATAAAAGTGAGGTGAAAAGAATGAAAAGAAAATTTTTAATTGCTAGTCATGGAAACTTAGCGAAAGGCTTCCAAAGTTCCTTGGATATTCTCGCAGACAAAGGAAAAGAGCTGGCGGTCATCAATGCCTATGTGACTCCTGAGGACTACACGCCAATTATTCAAACGTTTCTTCAGTCCCTTGGCGCAGAAGAACAAGCTATTATTTTAACAGATTTATATGGTGGTAGTGTCAATCAAAAAATTGTTCAAGAAGTCATGACGACAAAACCAGACAATGTTTTTATCATTTCCAATGCCAACTTAGCCATTGCCTTGTCGCTGATTTTCTTAAAAGAAGGCGAAAAGCTAACCAAAGAAGATATTCAAGCAGCAATTGCTGAAGCACAAATTCAATTCGTTGAATTAAACCCATCAAATGAAGAAGAAAACTTTTTTTAGGAGGAAATTAAAATGATTACACAAGTACGAGTAGACGACAGATTAATTCACGGCCAAGTAGCCGTAGTTTGGACCAAAGAATTGAATGCCCCCTTATTAGTTGTAGCGAATGATGAAGCAGCCAAAAACGAAGTAATGCAAATGACGTTAAAAATGGCTGTCCCTAATGGCATGAAACTATTAATTCGCTCAGTTGATGATGCGATTGATGTCTTTAATGATCCTCGTGGCAAAGACAAACGAATTTTTGTAATTGTGAACAGTGTAGCGGATGCTACTAAAATTGCGAAAAACGTGACAGATATTGAAAGTGTGAATGTTGCCAACGCTGGCCGCTTTGATAAATCAGATCCAGCCACCAAAACAATGGTTTTCCCGAGTGTCCAATTAAACCCTGAAGAGTTAGAAGCTGCCAAAGAATTAGCCAGTTTGACTCACGTGGAAAGCTATAACCAAGTACTGCCAACCAACTCAAAATTAAGTCTAAAACAAGCCGTCAATTAAAAGGAGGAAATGAACAATGCTTATGCATGCAACAATGGCAGCCTTAGCTGTATTTATCTGTTTTGCTGGGAATTATTTAACTGGTCAAAGTATGATGGAACGTCCCTTAGTCGTTGGATTAGTCACAGGAATTTTAATGGGCGACATGAAAACAGGGGTCTTAATGGGGGCCTCTTTGGAAGCAATTTTCTTAGGAAATGTTAATATCGGTGGTGTTATCGCAGCGGAACCTGTAACTGCGACTACTTTAGCCACAACGTTTGCAATTATTTCAAATGTCGAACAAAAAGCCGCCATGACGTTAGCCGTACCAATTGGGATGTTAGCCGCTTTCGTGGTGATGTTTTTAAAAAATGTCTTTATGAAT
Source organism: Enterococcus sp. DIV2385 (assembly GCF_051711925.1). NCBI lineage: Bacteria > Bacillati > Bacillota > Bacilli > Lactobacillales > Enterococcaceae > Enterococcus > Enterococcus sp. DIV2385. Next base: position 2,670,103 of record NZ_JBIONV010000001.1, read on the forward strand.
ATCTTTGCTCCTTCTCTTGACAAAGCAGCACGTGAAGGCAACCAAAAAATGGTTGTGACACTGCATTACGGAACGTGGATTATTTATTATTTAATCATCGCTTCGATTTCATTTATCGGAATTTTAGCAGGAAGCGGGCCAGTAAATCTGTTTGTTGAAAGTATTCCACAAAATTTGATGAACGGCTTAAGCGCAGCTGGCGGACTTTTACCTGCCGTTGGGTTTGCTATGTTAATGAAACTGTTATGGGATAATAAATTAGCCGTCTTTTACATTTTAGGCTTTGTTTTAACCGCGTACCTACAATTACCAGCCGTTGCGGTGGCGGTCATCGGGACAGTAATTTGTGTCGTGAGTGCCCAACGGGATGTAGAATTTCGCGACATTCTAAAAAGAAAACCTGCGGCGTCTTCTGCGGTTGAAGGCAGCGCGAAAGAAATCGAAGAGGAGGACTTTTTCGCATGAAGTTAAAAGAGAATTTATCTAAAGAAGAGAAAAAAATGATGCGCTCTGTTTTCTGGCGTTCTTGGACGATGAATGCTAGCCGGACAGGAGCTACACAATACCACGCAGTGGGTGTCATGTACACTTTACTCCCAGTTATCAATCGTTTTTATAAAACCAAGGAAGAACGGGCCGAGGCATTGGTGCGTCACACCACTTGGTTCAATGCAACCATGCATATCAATAACTTCATCATGGGGCTCGTTGCTTCGATGGAAAAACAAAACAGTGAAGACGAAAACTTTGATGCTAGCTCTATTACAGCAGTTAAAGCCTCACTAATGGGGCCACTTTCAGGCATCGGTGATTCCTTCTTCTGGGGCATCTTGCGTGTCATTGCTGCCAGTATTGGGATTTCATTAGCCAGCACTGGTTCGCCATTAGGGGCGATTGTCTTCTTACTTTTATACAACGTTCCTGCGTTCCTGATTCACTATTATGCGTTGTATAGCGGCTACTCAATCGGTGAAAGTTTTATCCAAAAAATGTACGAATCAGGCGGAATGAAGATACTCACAAAAGTATCAAGTATGCTAGGCTTAATGATGATGGGCAGTATGACTGCTTCAAATGTAAAATTCAAAACGATTCTTGAAGTTTCCGTTAAAGGAAGCAAAGACGTAGTTAAAATCCAAGACTATTTGGATCAACTATTCGTCGGTATCGTACCATTAGCCGTGACGTTACTTGCTTTCTGGCTATTACGCAAAAAAGTCAATGTTAACGTGGTGATGTTTGGTATCATGTTCTTAGGCATCTTGCTAGGATTACTAGGCATCTGTTAAAATTGAAACAATAAACATTTAATTATTAAACACTTAGAGCCTGAGACAAAAATCCAAAGTGATTTTTATCTCAGGCTTAAAAGCTGATAAACGGCGGGAACAGAAGCAACCCCTGTCCCGACCTCTCTTTTGGAAGGACGATGAATCATGCGCTTGGAGACCTACCAACACTTAGTTGATATTTTAGAAACCAGCAACACCCCGATGAGCACACAAGAAATTGCCACAAAAATTCAATTAAGCCGCTCGGTAACCAGCTTATACTTAAATAAATTATTGGAAAAAGGTGAAGTCCAACAAACGGGAAAAAAACCCGTTTATTGGCAATTAACCCGTGCAACAACCCCCACGACCGATGTGTTTCGACAATACATCGGTAGCCAAGGCAGCGCCAAAAAAGCCATTGAACAATGCAAAGCCGCTATGTTGTATCCCCCATTGGGTATGCCTTTATTAATCCATGGAGCCAGTGGCGTCGGCAAAAGCTTTTTGGCAAAGCTGATTTATGAGTATCTAAAAAACGAACAAATCATTGGCCTGGAAAAATTCTACACCTTTAACTGTGCCGATTATGCCAACAATCCCGAATTACTGTCATCCATTCTCTTCGGCCATACCAAAGGCGCATTTACTGGAGCTGAATCAGAAAAGCAAGGACTCTTGGCCCAAGCCAATAATTCCGTACTCTTTTTAGATGAAGTACATCGATTATCCAACGAAAACCAAGAAAAACTCTTTCAGTTTATGGATACAGGAACCTTCCGCCCCATTGGTGAAGAAGGAAAAATGGTGCATTCCAAGGTCCGGCTACTATTTGCAACCACCGAAAACCCGAAAAAAGTCTTATTACCAACCTTTTATCGCCGAATTTCCGTAATCGTCTCACTTCCGAACTTCAAAGAGCGCCCCATTCGAGAACGGATTGCGATTTTAAAAAACTTATTCCACCGAGAAGCGAAACGAATGACCAAAGACATCAACGTGGACGAAGAAATCTTTACGGCATTATTAGAAAATGACGAACCTGGCAACGTGGGGAGTTTATCCAACAAAGTGCAGCTCCTTTGCGCGTCGCAATTACGAAAAACTTTGCCCAATCAACCTGTCGTCATTGGCGATGCGACTCAACCAATGATTGCGATTCCTTTAGACAAAGAAGTGTTAGAAGAAGACACACTTTCTTCCGATATTTTCGCAACATTTGAAGCCTTGTTTACAAAAGAAAAAACACTGGCCCACTTAAAAACTGAACTGACACAATTCATTAAATATTGTTTAGACGATGAAATAACCTTGGAAAATGATTATTTTTTACAAAACCTAGTCACGGAAGTCCAAACCAAAAACAAACTAATTATTAACCAACCTGAGCAAACTGAAAAACCGATGAAAGATGTTGCCAAATTGCTGAAAATTTTACCGCCAACATTTAACGAAACAGTGCTCCTTCCAGTCCAAACACAGTTAAAAGAACACTATCCGCGAACGGTTTCCCTCGTGAAAAACTTAGTCAGTCCGCTGCCAGAAGAATACCGTTTCTTGACAGAGGTACTCTTATCTGTATTACTTAGCGGAGAAATTTCTGAAACGATTCCTTACCAAGCGCTCCTCGTGGCGCATGGTGAATCGACTGCCACAAGTATTCAAGCCGTTGCCAACAAATTATGTGGTACCTATATTTTCGATGCGATTAACATGCCCTTAACCTCTTCCGTCCGAGATATCGTCGCCGAAGTTAAAGACTGGCTTTCTCAGCGGGACACATCACAAGGCGTCATTATGCTCGTCGATATGGGTTCCCTGACACAACTTTATAAAAGTTTGAAACCGCAAATTCTTGGAGAACTTTTGGTGATCAATAACCTGACCACTGCCTATGCGTTGGAAATTGGTCATCAATTAATGAACGAACAACTTTTCTATGGTATTGCTAAAACCGCTGAAAAAAAATTTAAAACCGATGTACAGTACTTTGAAGGCTTTTCAGTGGAAAAAAATATCATTGTCTCTAGTATTTCAGGTCTGGATATTGCCAAGCAAATCAAACAAATCTGTCAAAAATACCTGTATACTGACATTAAAGTCATTACCCTAAAATACAAAGATTTGGTAAACACGTTAGACATTGCCAACGCCGAAGAAAATTATTTAAAAGAAACCTCGCTCATTTTGACGACGTCCTACTTAGACAATCATACGAATGTTGCTAGCGTGAATCTCTTAGACATGTTAGACGAAGATGCAGGAACCCAGTTGATGGAACCTTTCCAAAACTTGATGCATCCCAATAACATTGATAGCATGATTAACGAATTTGTTCACTTCTTCTCGAAAGAAGGCTTGTCAGAAAAACTAGAATTTCTAAATCCTGACGTCATTATTAAACAAGTCGAAAACGTTACAAAAAACATTGAAAAACGTTTCGACCTCACACTCAGCGGCAAAATGAAATTTAACTTAATGATGCACAACGCGCTCATGGTAGAGCGAACCATGCTCGGCGTTGAAGACTATGAAATCCCTGCTAACCTCGAGGAACTAACCATTAACCAAAAACCATTTTTCCAAAATGCTAAAAACATTTTCTATACTCTAGAACAGTTTTATCGAATAGAGATTTCCAACTGGGAACTCTATGTGATTTATGAAATTTTGTCTTCTCGGTGAGGGGGGAGATGGGAAAAGCCACTTTCCAGAGGAAAGTGGCTTTTTTAGTTTGTGTTCTGCGTTAAAAATTCATACATATTAGGTTCTACAGGTGTTTCTAAGGTAAAGTCTAGTTTAACGACGCTTTTTTTCTTACCCTCTTTGTCTTGTTTTTCGACTTGTTGGATAGTTTCTTGAAGAGGGGCTACTTCGCCTAGATAATAGAAATCTGTTTCATTATTTAATGAACCTAATCTGCAAATTTAAATTAAAATAATTTTTGTTATGTTCTGTGTATATCTTACCAAAACCATGTCTTCCTTGTGATCCATTTTCAAGTTTTGTATTTAAAAATAAATATTTTTTTAATGCATTGCGATTGTATATATGAAAACAAGCTAACTCCCCATCTTTTTTCACTACAATATACCCTCCTGTTGCTTCGTCATCTCCATCCCAGCGCTTGCTAGGCATCATGCCTAACGCAGCATTCATTAATAATTGCTTAACCTTATGAATTGTCAAATCCAGCATATCATTATCAGGTATGTAACTGGTTTTGTAGACTTCGTCTAATTTTGTAATTTGATTGATATTTGAATATAATAATAAATCTGCTATAATATTAGGCATTTTATAGTCTATCATCTGTAAGTTAAACTTAAAATTATCATTTACACATTCTTTAAAATTTAGAGTTATACCCTTATCTATTAACTCTTTTAGCCTTACCGAAGGCCCTCCTTTTAACTGATTTATCCTGTTAACTTCTTCAGGATCTAGTCGTTTTGATAATTCATATCTAAAATTAGTTGCTCCACTAGCATTTAACAAAGTCGGAGCAGACCCTAGCTGAGATTTTATACTAAAATCTAATACTGGTTCGGAACTTGTAAACGAGTCTCGTACTTGAATAGTTATATCGCTCTTTGTATCATTATCTGCGGTTAATTTTTTTATTTTTATACTTTTTAAAAAGCTTTCTATTTCAGGAATACGATTATTACCTCTTCCTTGAATTTCCTTAATATGCTTTAATAAAAAATTAGAATAATAAATAAACTCAGATACATCAATCTCTAACTGAAAAGATTTGTCCATATCAACTATACATATAACAGCACCAGATCTATTGTAATCATATGTACCATTAAATTTCTCTGTACGTATGACTTTTAAAATATTATAAAATATATCTTCATTCAAATTTAAAAATTCGTCTGAACCATATAATTTCCCTTCTGCTAATACCTTTAGAAAAACATATAGTTCACTCCACTCACCTTTGTTCCCTCTTATTTCGCTCATCTAATCTATCTCTCCCAATGCTTGCAACATTTTTATTATATGCTGAGCAATGCTCTCAATTACAGGAATTGTTACTGCATTTCCAAATTGTTTATACTTTTGAGTATCAGAAAGATTATCTGGAAATTCAAAATGATCAACCCCAGAATTATCAACGAAAGCATAGTTTATAAATCCTTGCAACTTTCCCCACTCTTTAGGCGTCATATTTCTAATACCTTTATTATTAATTGGAGTATGCTTATTACTAACGATCTGTCCAGCAAATTCTGTACTGTCTATAACTAAGTTTCTTTCTTTACCTGAACCACCAGTTGCTAAAACTGCATTTGAAATTAATGGTCTCTTTCTAGCTGGATCATTTACAACCATAAAACCAAACCCATTACCTTTAGTAGAATGTCTTTTTTTATGATTTTCTAAGGTATTTAGCATACCTTCTGCTAAATAATATTTAGCAGGAGCATTGACTTCAAGTAAATCGTTTAAATCATTATATAAATTTAAGTCATTTCTACCATTAGGTAACTCTTCTAAAGTTTCTAATAGAGCATCTTTACCAAACTTTTCGTTGCTAAAACCGACTATATATACTCTCGGGCGATTTTGAGGAACTCCAAAATTCCTTGAATTTCTTATAAATTGATTACGCTCCCAAGTCAAATTTCCATAGTCGTCTTCATGAACACCAATTATAGAGTAATTCAATTCATGAACTAAAACTTCCATAATAGTAGAGATAGTATTTCCCTTATCATGAGAAAAGAGATTATCCACATTTTCTAACAAAAATACAGAAGGTTTGTTTTCTTTTATTATTTCCGCAATATCAAAGAAAATAGTGCCTCGTGTAGAATCTAAGAAACCTTTTTGTTGGCCCGCTCTACTGAAAGATTGACAAGGAAATCCCGCTAATAATACGTCAAACTCTTCACTAAGTAATTTATTTTTAAATTCTCGAGAAGTGACATCGCCTGTGGGGTCTTCATTAAATATATGTTTATAGGTTTTTATAGCAAATGGATCTATTTCAGCAGAACATACGTTAGTAAATCTCCCTGTTAGTTCAAACCCTCGTCGTATTCCTCCGATGCCCGCACATAAATCTATCATTTTTAAAGTCATTATTCATCACCACATCTTTTAGTATTCTGATATTATAGCATATCTGAGAGCTAAAATATACAAAAAAGAACGTATGTTCAAAATAGTGAAGATAATATTTATTAATAAGAAATTATAATATATTTCTAGTTTTGTTCAACCTCATAATACGGGATATATCTTCAATCTCCAAAGCATCTGCAATACGTTCAATGTGTTCCAAATAGATTCTTTTTCGCTTGCCATTCGCAAGATTACTGAGATTAGATGGTTCAATACCTGACAATCTCGCTAGTTCTCTCAGAGACATATTTCTTTCAGCTAGTAAGTCATTAATCAATAATTCTACTTTAACCGATGTTTTTTCTTGACTCATAGTCATTTTCTCCTTTTCAACTGTTGTCTATATAAACATCGTATAGTAAACTATTTTTATAGTGTTGTTCGTATAGACATGCGTTTTATAAAAAAGGAGTGTATTTATGAGTAAAGTAGAAAAAGCAAATTTCGTCAGTTCTATCCATGTATATAGAGCAATTCATCGCATGACTCAACAAGAACTTGCAGAAAAGGTCGGTGTTTCGAGACAAACCATTCTTCAGTTAGAAAAAAACCGCTATAATCCTTCTTTATTATTAGCTTTTAGGATTGCTAAATTTTTCCATGTGAGGATTGAGGATATATTCGTTGTTAAGGAAAGTTAAACAGAAAAATATGTAGGTGAACAAAATTATAAAATTAACTAAAAAGAAATTTATCCTCTGCATAAGTGTGTTTTTAGGAGACGTATAATTTTGAAATCAGGTTCCGTCATTCTATTGGTAATAAAGATAAGCGTGTAATCAGCCTATAAGACTTGTATAGCAGAAATAACACTGTAATTACTACAACAAAAAAAGACACTTTCTCGCAACGAGAAAGTGTCTTTCAAAATGATAATTGAGTGGCACTCGATTTCCAAGGAAATCTTCGTCCCAGATTGTTTTCGTAAGCGAACACGTTCGCAACGATTCCAAATAATTAACGTTTTGAGAACTGTGAAGCTTTACGAGCTTTTTTAAGACCTGGTTTTTTACGTTCAACCATACGTGCGTCACGAGTAAGTAACCCAGCGCGTTTTAAAGCAGAACGGAAGTCAGGATCTACTTGTAACAATGCACGAGCGATTCCGTGACGGATAGCTCCTGATTGTCCAGCATAGCCACCACCGTTTACGTTTACGATTACATCGTAAGCGCCTTTTGTTTCAGTTACGCCAAATGGTTGGTTGATAACTTCACGCAAGTCAGCATGTGGAATATATTCTTCTACGTCTTTTTTGTTTACAGTAATTTTACCAGTACCTGGTACTAAGCGTACGCGGGCAACTGCATTTTTACGACGGCCTGTGCCGCTATATTGTACTTGTGCCAATGAATTTCCCTCCTTAAATTAAGTTCGTGATATCTAATACTTCTGGTTGTTGTGCAGCATGTGGATGCTCAGCTCCACCGTATACGTTCAATTTAGTAAATTGTTTACGTCCTAAAGTGTTTTTAGGTAGCATACCTTTTACAGAAGTTTCGATAAGACGGCGAGAGTTTTTGTCGCGTAATTCACCAGCAGTCACTGATTTTAATCCTCCAGGATACATTGAGTGACGGTAGTAAATTTTGTCTGTAGCTTTTTTACCTGTTAATTTTACTTTATCAGCGTTAATTACGATTACGAAATCTCCAGTATCCACATGTGGTGTGAATGTTGGTTTATTTTTACCACGTAGTACAGAAGCAACAACTGCTGATAGACGTCCTAAAGGAACATCTGTTGCATCTACTACGTACCATTTACGTTCTACTTCGCCAGCTTTGGCCATATATGTTGTACGCACGTTTCTTTCCTCCAATTTTGTTTTCGATGTTTGACATACACTTGAGTTTCCGGGGCTCATTGTGGGGCAAACAATACCATTTAATATTTTACCTTCAATCACTGATAAAGTCAATGTTTTTCTGCGCTTTCAGAAAATAGATTTTCACTTATTTTTTTGTGCCTTTTAAACAGAAAAAAACCGCCAACGTCAACGTCAGCGGCTTTGGGAGTTGTTTTAAATTATGCGTCAATACCAGGCGCTTTGCCAAGTTTGGCTTGTAACATCCAAATATTTTTTTCGATGTCTGTTTTGTTTGCGATGAAAATGTCTTGTGTGCAGTCGTCGCCTTCTTCACCAGAAACTTCGATTCCTTTTGCGTAAAGGTCTGCTAAGTAACGGTAGCCTGCTACTAATTTTTCCATACGTTCTGGAATGGTGCGGTCCCAGTTACCAATTTCATCTTCAATTTTTGTATTTTCTGCGAATTCACGCAATGTTGAGAATGGAGAGCCGTCCAATGTGATTAAACGTTCTGAAACAACATCTAATTGCTCATTGATTTGATCCATGTATTCATCCATTTGTGGGTGAAGTGTTAAAAATTCAGGTCCACGCATATACCAATGTGTTTGATGAATTACCACGGAAAATTGGCTTAAATCTGCAACGAGTTGGTTCAAAATTTCTTTTGTTTTTTCAAATTTCATTCTTTGTCATCCTCCTAAATATTATTTCTACACTCTTAGTGTAATATGAATTGTGAAAAAAGTACACTGAAAACCTTTCTTTTTTAAAATTGTTATCAAATTATAATAATTACAATTAAGAATCTAATTAATTTCCTGAAATCGCTGTTTTTTCATCCGCAGTGACGACTTTTTGTTCCGCTTGAGTGAGGATCGTGTCGAGTGCCTCCGTCAACTGGTCAGTATCTTCTTTTCCTGTGACGAAAGCTAAAAAAAACTGATTCAGTCTCAGTTGCTCCGCTGCCGGCAAGTACCATTGCCCTTCTACTTGCTTAACCGTTAATGGCAGTTCAACTGGCTCATGGCTGACATTGATTTGTTGGATTTCTTTTTTTAAAACGGCTAACGTGTGCTGCATGTCTAGCGCTTGTGTTGCCTGTTGCGTTTGCTGAAGAAGAGCAGTGGTTGTATCTTCAATCGCCGTCACAAAATCTAAGCCCTTAATCTGAAAGGTGATTGTCGCTTGCCCATTCAATTCTTTCGTGGCTACTAGTTGATATGACGCTTTTTTCTTCACTTGAGCCAGTAATTCTGCGCTAAGCTTCTGGGCTTCGGTCTCGGTGACTTCAGCGTTCATTTCTTTTAAGCTATTGAAAAACTGCTTCTGGAACTGTTGACGGCTCGTCTGCAAATGCTCCACTAAGACTTTCGGTTCACGAAAAGTTTGAGAGAATGTCGCTGTCTTTTCTTGATAAATAAAGTAATCTACCAACTGTTGCGCTGCTTTTTCGCCGGAATGAGACGGTGCACTGCAACTTGCTAACGCCCCAATGAATAACAGAAATAGTGGTAGTAGCTGCTTCTTCATTTCTCATCCTCATTTCCTCAAGTCTTTGTCTCTCTTCTAGTTAAGCAACTTCTCAGCCATTTGTCAAAGCTATTTACTATCAATTATTTTCGGAATTCTGCTAATTTTTGATAACTTTGTGCTAAAATTTGTTGGGTTTCTTGAAAAACAGGATACAGTTCTTGATAAACTAGCAATTGATCCGCTCGTGGCGTGACCGTTTCATGAATCAGCACCTGTTGCGCCGCTGCTTGCAAATTTGGTAATTGCCCTAAGCCTTGCCAGCCTAGCAAAACAGCGCCTAATGCCGAAGCTTCGGTGCTATCAGTGAACGATAACGTTTCTCCCAGCACATCAGCCATGATTTGACGGAACACAGGGGAATCAGCAAAGCCGCCTGTCGCCCGAATCTCCTGAACGGGTCCACCGAGTTGTTTCAAATCTTCTAAAATAGTTTTTAAATTGAAACAGATTCCTTCCACCACCGCTCGAGCTAAATGTCCGGCGTGGTGATTTTTGCGCAAGCCAATAAAACTTGCGCTCGCCTCTGCATTCCACAGCGGTGCTCGTTCACCTAGCAAATAAGGATGAAACAGTAAGCCATTTGCCCCAGCTGGCACGGTTGCAATTTTGGCCATAATTGGGTCATAGAGATTGGTCCCGTTTTGGATAGCTTGCTGACGTTCTTCTGCAAAAATCGTTTGGCTCGCCCAATCTAACGCAACTGCACCATTACTACTTGCGCCACCAATCACCCAGTGCTGTTCATCTAGAGCGAAACAAAACGTTTCACCTTGCGGATGCAAAAAAGGTTCTTCGACAATATACCGAAGTGCGCCGCTCGTACCAACGGTCAAAGTCGCTACACCCATTCCTAGCGCTCCCAAACCTAAATTAGACAACGGGCCATCCGCACCACCAAGAACTAAAACCGTTTCCTCCTCAACACCAAGCATCTCTTGCCAAGAAGGCGCTAACGCTGGAAAAATGAACGTTGACGGGGCAACTTTTGGCAACTGTTCCTCCTCAATAGATAAATACGCTAAAATCGACGTTTCCCATTGTCGCGTGTGAATATTAAATAAACCCATTCCTGAAGCACTACTATAATCTGTCCAGTATTCGCCAAAGAAACGGTAAAAAATGTAGTCCTTAATCCCAATAAACTTGGCCGCGCTCTGCGCAACGGCTGGCTGATTTTCCTGCAGCCAGCGAATCTTGTACAAAGGCGCCATTGGATGAACTGGCATGCCTGTCAATTGATAAAACAATTGGGCCGCTGGCGTTTCTTTTAACGCTTCCGCATAATCAGATGCTCGTGTGTCAGCCCAAGTAATCACTTGGGTCAATGGGCGTCCTTGCGCATCCATGGCAATTAAGCCATGCATCGCTGAAGCAAAAGAAATGAGCCCAATTGGTTGATTCTTCACTTGTTGTGTGACGGTTCGAATACAGTTCACCACAGCTTGGAACAGCGTTTCTGGGTCTTGCTCCGCCATTCCTTCAGTCTCTTGAATTAATGGATAACGCACATAGCTAGAAGCTACGACTGTGCCATTGGGTTGAAAAGCCACTGCTTTGGCTTGCGTGGTGCCAACGTCGACACCAATCGCTAATTTTTCCATTTGATTCCCTCATTTCTTGTTTCTTTTATTATTCCTAACAAAAAAAGATTTGTCTAGTCAAATGAAAAAGTTTAAAAAAAGCGTAGTTTATTTTTAAGGAGGTAACCTATGTTTTTCTTGAGTCTCTTTTTGATTGGTGCCTGTTTCGGTTCTTTTTTATGCTTAGTGGCGGAGCGCTTACCAGTAGGGCGTTCTCTGTGGTGGCCCCCTTCCCACTGTCAAGGTTGCCACCAGCCTCTACAACTCTATGAATTAATTCCAGTTGTTTCGATTTTGCTGCAGCGCTTTCGTTGTCGAAAGTGTCAACAGCCAGTGGCTAAGAGTTATCTTTTAGCAGAACTTGTCATGGGCGGGTTAACCGCAAGCTGTTTTTCAGCTGGCCTGACGATTGATGCTTTGATTCTCTGGTGGTGGCTGACGAGTGCTTTCACATTATCCTTGATTGATTACTGGTATTTAGTGGTTGAACCGAAGATTCTTTATCCTAGTTTTTTTGTACTTTGCTTGCTGAAAATTGCGGGTCAGCATTCGTTTTACTTACTGACTGGTCTTTTTTGTTTTTGTTTTTTCCGAGCCGTCTTACATTATTTTCCGGAAGCCATGGGGCGAGGGGATCTTTTGTTACTGGGTTTGTGGGGCTGTTTTTTACAGGTATCTCAGTTGCTGATGCTACTATTTTTTGCCAGTAGTTATGGCCTAATCTATGGCTACAGTTGTAAATTTTTGGGGTATCCAGTTGAACAGAAACTTCCTTTTGTCCCCTTTTTAAGTTTGGGTTTACTCACAATCAGTTGGTTATAGCAAATAAAAAAAGCCGTAAGGAGCATGCTCCTTACGGCTTTTTAGGGTTTATTTATTGATGTTTTTCATCGCATCTTCAGCAGCCATTTGTGCTTCAATGTCTGAAATACTATAAACGTTTTCGCTAGCTACGCCAACTTCTTTTGGTTCCATGTTACGGTAACGCGCCATACCAGTACCAGCTGGGATGATTTTACCAATGATAACATTTTCTTTCAATCCAAGTAATGGATCTTTTTTGCCACGGATAGCAGCATCTGTTAACACGCGTGTTGTTTCTTGGAAGGATGCAGCAGATAAGAAGCTGTTTGTTTCCAATGACGCTTTGGTAATACCAAGTAAGACTGGACGACTAGTAGCAGGGACGCCACCAGCAACTAATGTGTCGTAGTTACGGTCTTTAAATTCTGCGATGTCCATTAATGTTCCTGGAAGGATTTCAGTGTCACCTGGATCCATTACGCGGATTTTACGTAACATTTGACGAACCATTACTTCGATATGTTTGTCGCCGATTTCTACCCCTTGCATACGGTAAACACGTTGTACTTCACGTAATAGGTAGTTTTCAACAGATAAAACATCACGAACTTGTAATAATTGTTTTGGATCGATTGAACCTTCTGTCAACGGTGCACCACGGTGGATGATGTCGCCTTCAGCAACTTTCATACGTGCAGTGTAAGGGACAGTATAGGTACGTGTATCTGTTTTTCCTTTGATGGTTACTTCTTTTTGACGTGTGGCAGGATCTTCAGAAATATCGATAACTTCACCGGTTACTTCTGTAATCACTGCTTGTCCTTTCGGATTACGTGCTTCAAAGATTTCTTGGATACGAGGTAAACCTTGAGTGATATCGTCACCGGCAACCCCACCGGTATGGAACGTACGCATGGTTAACTGTGTACCAGGTTCCCCGATAGATTGAGCGGCGATTGTACCAACTGCTTCTCCGACTTCAACGTCAGAACCAGTTGCCAAGTTACGTCCGTAACAGTGCTTACATACACCATGTTTTGTGTTACATGTAAAGACAGAACGGATGGTTACTTTTTCAATACCAGCGTCCACGATTTCTCTGGCAAGATCTTCAGTGATTAATTGATCCGCACCAATGATGATTGCACCAGTTTCTGGATGAACAACTGATTTACGTGTATAACGACCTAATAGACGTTCGTCTAATGGTTCGATAATTTCGTTACCTTCACGAATTGCTTCGATTTCAAGACCACGGTCAGTGCCACAGTCGTCTTCACGAATGATTACGTCTTGGGCAACGTCAACTAAACGACGTGTTAAGTAACCTGAATCGGCTGTCTTCAAGGCCGTATCGGTCATCCCTTTACGAGCCCCGTGAGTTGAGATAAACATTTCTAAGACAGAAAGTCCTTCACGGAAGTTTGAGATGATTGGTAATTCCATGATTCGTCCATTCGGAGCGGCCATCAAACCACGCATACCAGCTAACTGTGTAAAGTTGGAGATGTTACCACGGGCTCCAGAGTCAGACATCATGAAGATTGGGTTACGAGCTTCCATACTTTCGATCAGTTTTTGTTGGATTTCGTCTTTGGCACCGTTCCAAACGCCGATTACACGTTCATAACGTTCGTCATCAGTAATTAAACCACGACGGAATTGTTTAGTAATTGTTTCAACTTGTTTGTGGGCAGCATCAATGATTGCTTGTTTTTCATGAAGAACCATGATATCGGCAATCCCTACCGTCATCCCAGCATAAGTTGAGTGTTTGTAACCTAAGTCTTTCATGCGGTCAAGCATTTTAGAGGTTTCCGTAATGTGGAATCTCTTGAAGACTTCAGCAATGATATTTCCAAGATTTTTCTTCTTGAATGGTAAAACTAATTCTTGCTCTTTAATGTGTGCAGGAATGTCTGTACCAGCTTCTACGAAGTATTTATCTGGTGTTTGAACAGTTAAGTTATAGTCTGTTGGTTCGTTCAAGTAAGGGAACTCAACAGGCATGATTTCGTTAAAGATGATCTTACCAACTGTGGTGATTAAGATTCGTTCTTTTTGCCAATCAGTAAATGGTTTGTCACCTAAAAGTGTTGTTTGAACCCCAATCCGTGAGTGTAAATGCACGTAGCCATTTTGCCATGCTAAAACAGCTTCGTTCATGTCGCGGAAGATCATGCCTTCCCCTTCACGGCCTTCTTCTTCCATTGTTAGGTAGTAGTTACCTAAGACCATATCTTGAGATGGTGTAACAACTGGTTTACCATCTTTCGGGTTCAAGATATTTTGGGCAGCAAGCATTAACATACGAGCTTCTGCTTGTGCTTCTTCATTTAGAGGCACGTGAACCGCCATTTGGTCTCCATCGAAATCGGCATTGTAGGCTTCACAAACTAATGGGTGAAGACGAATCGCACGACCTTCAACAAGAACAGGTTCGAAAGCTTGGATCCCTAATCTATGCAACGTAGGTGCCCGGTTAAGTAAAACTGGGTGTTCTTGGATAACTTCTTCTAAGATATCCCAAACTTCATCTTCGCCACGTTCGATTTTACGTTTCGCATTTTTAATGTTTGTCGCAATTTCACGTTGTACTAATTCACGCATTACAAATGGTTTGAATAATTCAATCGCCATTTCTTTTGGTAAACCACATTGGTACATTTTTAAGAACGGACCAACGACGATTACGGAACGACCAGAATAGTCAACACGTTTACCTAGTAAGTTTTGACGGAAACGACCTTGTTTCCCTTTCAACATGTGAGAAAGAGATTTCAATGGACGGTTACCTGGTCCAGTAACTGGACGGCCACGACGACCATTATCGATTAAAGCATCGACCGCTTCTTGTAACATCCGTTTTTCGTTTTGAACAATGATGCTTGGCGCATTTAAGTCTAATAAACGTTTTAGACGGTTGTTACGGTTGATAACACGGCGGTATAAGTCGTTTAAGTCACTTGTTGCAAAACGACCACCTTCCAATTGAACCATCGGACGTAAATCTGGTGGAATAACTGGGATAACATCCATTACCATCCAGCTTGGTTGGTTACCAGAAGCACGGAAGGCTTCTAAGATGTCTAAACGACGGATGGCACGTGTCCGTTTTTGACCAGAAGCTGTTTTTAATTCTTCTTTTAATTGCGCAACTTCGCCATCTAAATCGACGTTATCTAATAATTGTTTCACGGCTTCGGCACCCATAGCAGCTTTGAAGGCTTGGCCATATTGTTCACGTTTTTCACGATATTCGCGTTCCGTTAACAATTGTTTTTTCTCTAATGTTGTGTCACCTGGTTCGATGACAACGTATGAAGCAAAATAAATGACTTCTTCCAATGCACGAGGGCTCATGTCTAAAACAAGACCCATCCGAGATGGAATTCCTTTAAAGTACCAGATATGTGAAACTGGTGCGGCTAATTCAATATGTCCCATACGTTCACGACGTACTTTTGAACGAGTGACTTCAACGCCACAACGGTCACAGACAATACCTTTATAACGGATACGTTTATATTTACCACAAGCACATTCCCAGTCTTTGGTTGGACCAAAAATGCGTTCACAGAATAACCCTTCACGTTCGGGTTTTAATGTACGGTAGTTAATTGTTTCGGGTTTTTTAACTTCCCCATAAGACCAACTTCTGATCTTTTCTGGTGAAGCAAGCCCTATTTGCATACTTTCGAATTTATTTACATCGATCAAAAGGAATTCCCTCCATTTCCTTATTTAGAGAAGCTGAGTCAGCAACTTGTTAGCAAATGGCAAGCATCACTTGAAAGAAGGTCTGACGACACTTGGAACAAGTAATGGCTTGCGCAGTTGCAACAAAGTCGCAGTTGAATCAACTCATCAGAGTGGTAGCGACAAATTAGTCTCTGTCTTCGGCTGTTTCAATTTCTTGAACAACGTCTTGTGCTTCTTCTTTCACGACTGATTCTGCTTCTTTTTCCAGCTGTTTCGCTGATTGTTGTTCCGCAAATTTGGTTAGTGCGTCAACGGTGATTAAATCATCATCGTCATCGTCCATATCGCGTAACTCAATCTCAGCTTCCTCAATGTCCAAGACACGCATGTCTAAACCAAGTGATTGTAATTCTTTCACTAATACTCGGAATGATTCAGGCACACCTGGTTTTGGAATTGGTTCACCTTTAACGATGGCTTCGTATGTTTTCACACGTCCGACAACGTCATCAGATTTGTAAGTTAAGATTTCTTGTAATGTGTAAGCAGCACCGTAAGCTTCCAGTGCCCAAACTTCCATTTCCCCGAAACGTTGTCCACCGAATTGAGCTTTACCACCCAACGGTTGTTGCGTAACAAGAGAGTAAGGTCCGATTGAACGAGCATGCAATTTGTCATCAACCATGTGGGCTAATTTAATCATATACATGACACCAACGGAAATACGGTTATCAAATGGTTCACCTGTACGTCCATCGTAAAGAACTGTTTTAGCATCGCTAGCCATACCAGCTTCACGAACAGTTTCCCAAACGTCTTCATCGGTTGCCCCATCGAAAACAGGTGTTGCGACGTGAATACCTAATTGGCGAGCAGCCATACCTAAGTGTAATTCAAGTACTTGTCCGATATTCATACGAGAAGGTACCCCTAATGGGTTCAACATGATATCAACAGGTGTTCCGTCAGGTAAGAATGGCATATCTTCTTCCGGCATAATACGGGAAACAACCCCTTTATTTCCGTGACGTCCCGCCATTTTATCTCCTTCGTGAATTTTACGTTTTTGAACGATATAGACACGAACTAACATGTTGACACCTGGTGATAATTCATCGCCAGCTTCACGAGTAAAGATTTTCACATCATGAACGATACCGCCGCCACCGTGAGGTACACGGAGAGACGTATCACGAACTTCGCGGGCTTTTTCCCCGAAGATTGCGTGTAATAAACGTTCTTCTGCAGATAATTCTGTAACCCCTTTAGGTGTGACTTTCCCAACTAGTAAGTCGCCATCTTGAACTTCAGCACCAATACGGATAATCCCCATTTCGTCTAAGTCTTTCAACGCGTCTTCCCCAACGTTTGGAATCTCACGGGTAATTTCTTCAGGTCCTAATTTTGTATCACGTGCTTCTGATTCATATTCTTCAATATGCACAGAAGTGTAGACATCGTCTTTAACTAAACGACGGCTCATGATAATGGCATCCTCGTAGTTGTAACCTTCCCATGTCATGAAGGCAACTAAGACGTTTTGCCCTAAAGCCATTTCGCCTTCTTCCATAGAAGGTCCATCCGCTAAAGTATCGCCTTTTTCAACTTTTTCACCTAAGTGAACAATTGGGCGTTGGTTGTAGCTTGTTCCTGAGTTAGAACGACGGAATTTTGTAACCATATATTTGTCTAATGCGCCATTGTCGCGACGAACGCGAATTTCTTTTGCATCGACGAATTCTACGACACCGTCATGTTTACATAGTAAAGCAGCACCTGAGTCATGGGCTGATTTATATTCCATACCTGTACCTACCCACGGAGAGCGTGGTTGAATTAACGGCACCGCTTGACGCTGCATGTTGGCACCCATCAAGGCACGGTTGGAGTCATCGTTTTCTAAGAAAGGAATACATGCTGTTGCGACTGCGACTACTTGTTTTGGTGAAACGTCCATGTAGTCAACTTTGTCTACGGAAACTTCTAAGTTTTCACTTTGTAGACGCGCCATAACAACATCATTGGCAAATGTGCCATCTTCATTTAAAAGTGAGTTCGCTTGCGCTACGATATAATGGTCTTCGATGTCTGCTGTTAAGTAATCTACTTGATCAGTAACACGGCCTGTCGCACGATCAACACGGCGATAAGGCGTTTCGATGAAACCAAATTTATTCACTTTCGCATAACTAGATAAGCTATTGATCAACCCGATATTTGGTCCCTCAGGCGTTTCAATTGGACACATACGACCATAGTGAGAGTAGTGAACGTCACGAACTTCATAACCGGCACGGTCACGAGTCAAACCACCAGGCCCTAAGGCTGATAGACGACGTTTATGGGTTAACTCACCTAATGGGTTTGTTTGGTCCATGAACTGTGATAACTGTGAAGAACCAAAGAATTCTTTGATACTTGCTACCACTGGACGGATGTTGATTAATTGTTGTGGTGTCAATGTTTCTGTGTCTTGGATAGACATTCTTTCACGGACCACACGTTCCATACGGGCTAAGCCAATACGGAATTGGTTTTGTAATAATTCGCCTACTGAACGGATACGACGATTACCTAAGTGGTCGATGTCATCGACATTGCCGATATCTTCCATTAAGTTGAAGAAGTAGCTCATTGAAGCAACGATATCTGCTGGACGAACTGTTTTGACGCTGTCGTCTGGATAGCCGTTACCAATCACATTTACGATACGTTCAGGATCTTTTGGTGAAAGAACTTGAATCACTTGGATCGTCATTGGTTCGGTTACTACCGCATCTTCACTTGGATAGTAAGTTACGCTGTTTAAGCCGTTGTCAATGTATTCGCCTAATGTTTCCATGATTTGGTGTGTTAAAACCGTGCCTTTTTCGACAATGATTTCACCAGTTTCTGGATCAACTAGCGTTTCAGCTAAGGTTAAGTTTAATAGACGTGTTTTTAAGTCTAATTTTTTGTTAACTTTGTAGCGACCAACGTTTGCCAAATCATAACGTTTTGGATCAAAGAAACGTGCAGTTAACAAGCTACGTGAGCTATCTGCTGTTTTTGGTTCGCCTGGGCGAAGACGTTCATAAATGTCTTTCAAGCCTTCTTCTGTACGAGAATCACTTGCGTTTTTGTGTAAATCTTTTTCAATTGTGTTGCGTAAGCTTTCGCTGTCGCCGAAAATTTCGAAGATGGTATCATCTGAACCGAAACCTAAAGCACGAACTAACACAGTTAAAGGAATTTTACGTGTGCGGTCAATCCGAACATAAGAAATGTCTTTCGCATCTGTTTCCATTTCTAACCATGCACCACGGTTAGGAATGACTGTTGAGCCAAAACCTTCTTTGCCGTTTTTGTCCACTTTTCCATGGAAGTAAACACCTGGAGAACGAACTAATTGGGAAACGATAACACGTTCTGCCCCGTTGATGATGAAGGTACCCATTTCTGTCATTAATGGGAAATCGCCGAAGAAGACTTCTTGGGATTTAATTTCACCTGTTTCACGGTTGGTTAAACGTAATGTTACATGTAATGGCGCAGAATAGTTGGCATCATGTGCGCGGGCTTCTTCTACTGTGTACTTTGGTTCTTTTAATTCATAGTCAACAAATTCTAAGGATAAGTTTCCTTGGAAATCATCAATTGGTAAAATGTCTTCAAACATTTCACGAAGTCCCTCATCTAAAAACCATTGATAAGAGTCTGTTTGGATTTCAATTAAATTTGGTAATTCCAATACTTCACTGATACGTGCGAAACTTCTACGTTCGCGATGCTTTCCGTATTTTACTACGTGTCCAGCCAAGCTCTTCACCCCTCTAGTTATAAGTCTATCAAAACACCGATCCGAAAAATTACATTTACGTTACATATATTAAATATATGTAACAAAAAGCATTTTTTGCAGTTTTTAAGCAAAAAAAAACCAAAAATAGAACATGCTTCCGAAAAATTTTCTGGCGTTTCTACTTTTGTTTTCCTATAAAAAACCGGAACGGACAATATTTCGCTCCTGCTTCGTCACTTTCAGATAGTTTTTGCTCTATAGATTCTACTACCTTTGTCTAGAAAAGTCAAGGGTTTCTTTAAGGTTTTCTTTTTCATAAAAAGGAGTTTTTTTGTAAAGGGTTTTAATGAAAAAATGCGTAATAAATAATTACGCATTTTTTCAACAACTAGAAAATATATTCAATTATTTGGTCAATTTTCGCCATATCTTTTAATGGCAAATGCTCAATTTGACTTAATTTTCTTTCAGTGAAGTCCAAAGACTTCAGTTGTGAGATCACTACTTGTCCTTGGGTTTCTATGTCATCGGGCAACGTATATCGAGTGGGAATATTTTTAATGGTGGAAGTAATCGGGCAAATCACAGCAAACATGGTTTTCCGATTAAATTCATATCTTGACACGACTAAACCAGGGCGTCTCTTCTGAATTTCTTTACCTGCAGCAGGATCAAAATCAATCCATACAATATCTCCTTTTTTGGGAATGTACTTCTTTTCAACGTTCATTAAAAAAGTTCTCTCCCCTCAGGTGCAAGATCATGCCACTCATCTTTTTCATAATACTCACCTTCTGGACCTTCACTAAATGGATCCTGAATTTTAGGGACTAATGTAATTGTACCGTCGTCAGAATACATCACAATATATTCTTGGTCGACTTTTGGTTTTTTACCATTATCAGTGGGTAAAGTTAAAACGACCGAGCTTCCTTGTCTTCTTGATTTAGTTGTTAGCATGAAATCACTCCCTTCGCTTCATTATACTATGCCTTTGCAATGATGGAAAGAATTTTAAATCACACTTAATGTGACTGAGTTTACTATATAATGCGTGTGGGACAAAAATCACTTTGGATTTTTGCTCCACGCTCAAAAACTGATAAACGGCGGGAACAGAAGCAACACTACGCGTTGCTCCGATCTCAACAACTTCTAAGGTGTTTTCTCGACATGCGTCTCGTCACAGTACAGCCTTCAAAAGAGCTACAGCTCTAAGAGTTGCGATGTTTCACTGTGAAGCATGAACAGATGAAATCATCGTACCTACTTGGTTCTCGGAGTTAAACGCTTCTGGCCCGACCTCCTTTTCCCCTATCTTCTATTCACACAAAAAAACGAATGCAAAGATGCATTCGTTTTTGACTAACCGCCACCTAATAAAAAGTCTAGGACATTCATGCCGCCGCTTGTTTGGCTGCGGTAAAGTTCGGTGTAGCCGCATTGGGTACAGCTAATTGTAATAAATTTTTTATTTTGAACATCAAAAATTTTCGCAAAGTTCCCACCTGTTGCTTGAAATTGGTCCGACACATAGTGCATGTTGCCACATTTCTCACAAACATATTGTTGCTTTTCCATTCCCCTCACTCCTTCTCAATAAAACAAGTATAGCAAACGCCTGCTTCATTTTCCTCCATCCTAAGATGGATTTTTTCACTAGTTGACCAAGCCTTTTCCTTTCCGCTACAATAAGCATAACGAATCGGAGGAAAAAATATGTCGACAAAAAGCCAAGTCCTAACTTTATTGATGAAACAAACGCCCGCATTCCTTTCGGGCGAAGAGATGGCACAACGTCTGTCCTTATCTCGCACAGCTATTTGGAAAGCAATTAATGAATTGAAAAAAGATGGCTATCAAATTACTAGCGTGCAAAATAAGGGGTATCGCCTTGAGAAATCAGATGTCCTTTCTGCAGAAGGCATTCAGTTGGCATTATGGCCACAAACACCGCCTTTAACAATTACCGTCCTAGAAACATCTGAATCTACCATGACCGATGCTAAGCGGGCGATTTTAGACCAGACGCCCGACAATACATTGATTGTTGCTGACATGCAAGAAATGCCGCGGGGCAGGTTCGGCCGACCGTTTTTCGCTACGCCAGGTAAAGGGATTTACATGAGCATGGTGCTTCAACCGAACCAAAATTTTGAAGAAATCGCCCAATATACTGTGATTATGGCCGTAGCGGTCGCTCGAGCAATGGATGCTCTGGCAGGCGTTCACACAGAAATTAAATGGGTCAATGATCTTTATTTAAACGGCAAAAAAGTTTGCGGGATTTTGTCGGAAGCCATGAGCAATGTGGAAACAGGGCAGATTTCTAATGTTATCATCGGCATGGGGATTAATTTTTCAATTACAGAAACCGAATTTCCTGAGGACATTCGGCAGAAAGTGACTTCTCTTTTCCCAGATGGTGAACCGACAGCGACGCGAAATGAATTAGTCGCCAACATTTGGAATCATTTTTATCAAATTTTAGACGAACGTTCAACGAAAGACTTTTTAGAAGAATACCGACAACGCTCCTTTGTGATTGGCAAAGACGTCGCTTTTACCCAAAACGGGCAAGACTTCCGCGGCGTTGCGACAACCATTAATGGAAATGGAGAATTGATTGTCCAGTTGCCTGATGGCACGGCCAAAACGTTGTCTTCTGGGGAAATTAGTTTGGACCAGATTGGTGAATGGCGTCGAGGATAAGTGGGGAAGTTTAGAAAAAGAGCAAGAAAGCATCTGTCTAAATTTAAACAGATGCTTTCTTGCTCTTTAAAAATCAACTTCTTTTTGTGCTAACATTTCGCACAATTCTTTTGGGAAATTCGTATAGGGATTTTCATTGATTTTCATTTCTTCTAAAGGAGACAACCAGTTTTTATTCGTATTCTGAAAAGCAATAGCTACTTTTTCTTCAAGATACTTACATACTTCTGCGCCTTTAAAATTTCGATAACTGTCTTTTAAATGCAGAACTTTCTCTAATCTCCCATATAAATTTTCTCTAGTCATGTATCGATTGACTTCCTCAAAGTGAAGTAATAACCAGAGTTCAAAGCATTCATTTGAAAAAATTATCTTGATTTCAGGACGATGTCGTTGCGCACATCTTACCGCGTTTTCAATCGATTCTGTGGTTTGTTCGTCCTTGTCATACATAACATAAAACAAATCATAATTGTCTCGCTCCGCTTTTCCCATACTCCGAATACAGGAAACGGCGTATTCGACCAACGCCTCTCCTTGACGTCTACATGTTTTTACTTTGAGTTTACTTTTAATATTGACTGCAGAATATTTTCGTTTAATCAATCTAAGGTAAGCTTCTTCTGTTTCTCCTTCGCAAAAAATCATGACATTTGGTTTTAATTTCTTTCCTTTTTTTACCCTTTTTATTTTTGGCATACCAACTTCTACTCCTTTACCTTCACTGCCTGAACGATTTCACTTCGATCAATATGAGGAACACCACCGAACAGACCATTTAAATAACGGCGATAATATGTGATATCTCCGCGACCTTTTTTTGGGTCTGCTTCAAAGTCATACAAAGCGTATAATTCGCTGGCGCCACGATAATTCTTATCTGTGAAGTAAATTTGATCCTTTCTCAATTGATTATCCATCAAATGAAGTTCATGGGAGGTCAAGATAAATTGTGTATTCGTCTCTATGGCATTGAACGCTTCTAACAATGTTCCTGACAACTCTTGATGAAATGCATCATCAAATTCATCAAAAACAAAAACTTTTTCTTCTGGATTAAATAAAATATTTAGCGCTAAGCCAATTAATTTTTTCGTCCCAGAAGATTCCAAATCATAATGAATACGTTCTTGTCCGACCACTTGATTCATTTCGTCATATTGGTTATAAACAGAGTACAGCGAATACAGACTTTTCTTGACTCGACCGATTTCAATGGTCGGGTCTTTTTCTTGGATAATTCGTTCTAAAACAGCGGCTAATTTTTCTTGTTTCGAGTAATCTTCCTCTTTGTCTTTCACAGGAACCAGATCAACCATGTTCATATCCGCAAGTTTCAAAAAGTTCAAGACTTTCTCTTTGTCTTTTTCATTGCTCAGCCGTTCAATATTCCATAAAGACCCATCAAAAATAACTAACTGATTGGCAAACCAACGAACGACATTCGTAGCGTGCTGATCATTTTTTGATTCCAACGTATGGATAACTAACGAATTAGACTTAATTTGTGTTTGGTATTCTTGATATTTTTCTGGAAAAACGGAAGATTCCGCACCGTCTCTCTTAAAATAATAAACAAAATCATCCTGCGTTTTGTCATAAATCTCTAAAGATTCCTTAACTACTTCGCGCGCTGTGTTAGCTAACGAATAGCGATACAAGACACTGTCATTAATAAATTCAATGGTCATAACAGATGGGCTCTGTTTAGTGAGAGGGTCTAACGCAAAAGGTTCATATAATAAAGCATCATTAATCGAAGCTTGTTCTCTTAAAACTAATGTTTTTAATG
This sequence comes from Enterococcus sp. DIV2385, assembly GCF_051711925.1. Taxonomy (NCBI): domain Bacteria; kingdom Bacillati; phylum Bacillota; class Bacilli; order Lactobacillales; family Enterococcaceae; genus Enterococcus; species Enterococcus sp. DIV2385. The sequence continues at coordinate 2,694,230 of NZ_JBIONV010000001.1, forward strand.
CATTTAACCCACTCACTAAATTTGATTTTCCTGAACCATTTCCCCCAAAAACAATGGCACTCTTCAGTAACCTTAGTTTTTCTGGGTAATTTTTAGGTTTCACTTCGAAACGATTATTGACATACTTTCGTAAATACGCACCTGTTTGTAGGGAAAGTGTTTGTTCCTCTTTAAAAGATAGAAGATTTTTGACTGTAAAATTAACTAGCATGCTGTTCACCTCCTCGTTTTTTCATCTATTCTTTTATTATATCGTTAAAGACTGATGCTGTAAAACGTTTTTCCGTTTTTAAAATAAATTTCCCGAAATAACGCTTTTCCCCCACACCTTTAAATTTATTTAAAAAACAATAAATTTTCTTAAACTTCATTGTGAGAACCGCTGCATAAATTCTATACTTCTAGCGTTAGATAAAATAACCTTGTTAGGTGAGGCTCCTATCCAAACATAGGCTATTGCGCAGAAATGTCGAAAGACACCAATGTGTAAAACAGGAATGGTCGAATTAAGGCTCTTCTAAAAATAGCTAAGAGAAATCTTTACGTTGGATAGTGCTAAAGCTCAGACGATGAGAACCGATTGGCTTGCTGTGTCCTGTTTAGTCACAAGCGCTTATTTACGATCGATGCTGGCTTAGTCTACTCTTTCAAGGGAAAAAGAAAGGGATTCTCATGCAAACATCGAATAAAAAATTTCCACTTTATGCCCTAACAACGCTTGGTTTTACTTTCCTCACTTTGTTAGTGGCGGCTAGTCCAAATTGGTTTCAACAAATGGACGAAGCTATCTATCACATCAAATGGCAATTAAATGCCCCACTTTTAACAGCAGTCAATCTGTTAGCAAAAACAGCCACGATTGGACCAATGCTGCTATTCTTCTTATTATTGATGGTATACCTTTTACGCAAAAAAGAAAAAATCCTAGCCTTTTGGGCTGTCAGTAACCTATTAGCTGTCGGCTTTTTAGGGAGCGTTTTTAAACATGTGGTGGGTCGGGCTCGACCAAACCTAGGCGCTTTAGCTGACCGGAGCTCTGCTAGCTTTCCCAGCGGACATTCATTATTAGCAATGGCGCTAGTCTGTACGATTTTGATCGTTTTGGCCTATCTTCATGTCGAAAAAACCAAAGGCATCAAAATTTTCTTACTCACTTATTTAGTTTTGATTGTGTTAGGTCGCTTAATCTTACGCGTTCATTATCCTAGTGATGTCATCGCTGGTATGCTCCTAAGTTATAGCTGGATCAACTTTTCATTTCAAATTGTTCAACGTTATTTGCCGACACCTGAACCAGAGGAAGCAGAAGTACCGACACAACGCCGGCGCCGCCATTCTCGTAAAAGAAAAAGTTTATTCGTGGTCTTCAGTTTAACCCTTTTATTTTTAGGCACACTTTCTGTTTCGGCTTACGGCGTCAGCATGTATCGCAATTTGCAAAAAACGGCGAACACCATGTATAAACCAAGAAAATCTTCCACGAAGAGTCCCGATTTAGCCAAAGGAGAACCGGTTAGTTTCTTAATTATGGGAATTGCGAATGACTCAAAACGCAAAACCGATTACCGCTCCAACGCCTTAATGGTGGTTACAGTGAATAATCAATTACAAAAAACTACCATCACCAGCATCCCGCGCGACTACTATGTGGAAATGGCTGGCACCAATGGCGAATACAATAAAATCAATGCGGCCCACGTTTTCGGTGGTGCCGATATGCAAATCAAAACGGTTGAAAATGTCTTGCACATCCCAATCAATCATTACTTTTCAATTGATATGGATGCTATGAAGGACCTTGGCGATGCGGTGGGCGGCGTCACTGTTGACAATGCCTTTGCTTTTGACGCTGAAGGGATTCATTATCCGAAAGGCAAACAGCATTTAGGTGGCTGGGAAGCTTTACAATACGCGCGCATGCGTTACGAAGACCCTGAAGGCGACTATGGTCGTCAACGCCGCCAACGAGAAGTTTTAATCGAATTAACCAACAAGCTACTTTCTTTTAACAGCTTGCTAAAATATCAAGAAATTCTGGACGTAATCGGCGAACATGGAGAAACCGACTTGTCCTTTGACCAAATGATGGCGATGCTAAAAAAATACACCCCCGCACTAAAAACGATTGAAACCGATCAATTAAAAGGCTACGATTACACTGGCGATGGCGTGACAGGGATTGAAGGTATTTCTTATCAACTTGTGGAAGAGAGTGAACGCCAACGTGTCGAAAATGCCATCAAAGAACAAATGAACCTCTCTACGAAAGACACTGAACAATCGCAATAACGACTAAAAAGCAGCGCCCCTTAATGAAAGGGGCGCTGCTTAACTTTGCCTAGTTAGACGGTCATTTCAAAAATATTAATTTTTGTCACCGTTAGTAACGGCTCTACATCAGAGAGGTATGTTAGCGCATAGCTCTCTTTTCATTACCATTATAGTACAATTGCCTAAAAAATATATTGTAAACTAATTATTTTTCAGTCCTACATGGTATAATCTATGTGTAGAGAAGTTATGGTGGAGGCAAGCGCACAAGAACATGCGCTTTGCGACGAGAATCGCAACGAAGTGAGAAGCGTAGGAGCAGAGACTTTCCCCTTTCGGTGGTGGTGCTTATGAATGTAAGTGCTAAAATCTATGAAAGGAGTAGGCCTTTTGTCTATCGCAGAAGCTTTAGCTCTGATGATTAGTTTCGGCTCTTTTATCGCAACGTTAATCTTCGGAATCCTAAAAGCTGTTAAAGAAGACAATAAAAAATAACCGTCAACTTTAGCGAGTACGGTTATTTTTTATAAATCACTAAAAATCGCTACCGTCTGAAACGGCTCTACACTAGAGAGGTATGTTGGCGCATACCTCTCTTTTCATTGCTATTATAGCACAATTACCTAAAAAAATATATTGTAAACTAATTATTTTTTAGCACCACATGGTATAATCTATGTGTAGAGAAGTTATGGCGGTGGCTATCCAATCTGAAAGAGAGGTGATGCGTATGCACGTATTTCCGAAATTCACAGAAAGGAGAGGCCTTTTGTCAGCATATGAAACAATTCAGACAATTCTTGGGTTTGGTATGTTTACCATTGCTTTGATTGCGCTGATTGTGAAATTGCTTAAAAATGACAATAAAAAATAACCGTCTACTTTGACCAAGCACGGTTATTTTTAAATAATAAAATTGGTCACCGTCTTAAACGGCTCTACATCAGAGAGATATGTTGGAAGCATATCTCTCTTTTCTTTATCATTATAGCACAACAACCCTAAAAAGACCATCAATAAAAAATGCCCAAGCCTCCTATTAAAGGCTCGGGCATTTTTATTTTAGGGACCAGTCACTAAATTCCAAGTGACCGCAGCATTGTACTGTTGTCCTTTGGTTCCTTGATTGGCTGGCACTTCTAATTTAATGTTCTCAAACGTAAAATCCAGTTGGTAGACGTCACTACCTGTGAACTGTTGGTTTGCGACAACACTGGTTGCCACATTATTCGCCGTTAAGCTCAAAGAACTAGTCTTACCAACTGCTTTGATTTGTTCGGTTGCTTCGTTATAATTTGTAAAACTTGAAACATTCGCTGGACCTAACAATAAACGAGTCGCTGTTGGCAGACTATCTGTGGTTGCTTTCGGTTGAGATAGTTGCGCTGTCATCTGCCAATTCGGTTGATTTTTCTTAATTCGTAAGTAAGGATTGCGTGTACCATTTTCGTAGTAATCGGCCGCTTTTTTCAAGCCTGATTGTTGCGTTTTACTAGCAATATTCATTTTTCCAAAATCAAAGGTTGGCACGCTGATAAAGCCTTCTGCTGTTGGTGTAATTGTTCCTTGGGTTGTATCTGTCAGACGTACCGCATCCGCGGCGCTCACTGTCGCAAAATTGCCTGTAACATCAAGGGTTGCCGTCAAGCGTTGGTCTGATGTTCCTGAAATTTCGGTGCCAACAAGCGTCACGTTGGCTGTTTGACCTGCCGGTATTTCAAGACCTGTTAAGCTGATTCCTTCAGACCAAGTAGTCGCCGTTACTGGATAAATTTTCGGTGCTTGTCCGTCCAATTGGACAGAAAGTGACGTCGGCGTACCAATTCCTGCAGGCCAAGTAGTCGCTGGTTTCACTGTCAGCGTTTTAAGTGGTGCCAGGCTGGTATTTTTCAGTGTTGCCACCCAATCTACACTATCGCCATTATTCACAACACGGTTGGTGCTGGTCAAAGTTAAAGCAGCAGTCGGCGTTTCTTCTTCATAGACCGCCGTCATATCGTCATTATCATCAAAATCCACCAAATAATTAGGAGTAGCCGTTGTTTTTAAGGTCGTTGGCTTGGTGGTTCCTTTATACCAACCAACAAACTTATAGGTTTTTGCCCCAGCCGCATAAACGCTTGGTAAAGCTTTTGAAGCAGTGTAAGTAAACGGATCACTGGTGATCGTGACTTGATTCCCTTGCGTAAATCCTTGAGGTGGCGTGATTTTTGCGCCAGATTTATCTACAAAGTTTTCAGTCACTCGGCGATTGGTCGCATAGTAATAGATTGGCTTATTAGGATACATTTCTACGCCTGTTGGTGCCACGCTACTTCGAATTAACGTAGCTTTGTACAAACTAGAGAAACTTTGTGTAGGCTCTTCTTTCCAATGAAACTCAATTATTTTGTATTGATTGGCTTTGACTTTCGAAGCAGAAAAGTAAGGTGGTTGTGCCCCCGCATCATACGGATTACCACTAAACATATTCTCAACACGCCCTGCAACTGGATAATCTAGTCCTTGGTAGTTGGCAGGTTTGGTAAAAGAAATTTCTTGGTATTGTCTTGGAATCGTAATCAATGAATTTTTTGTTCCATAGAAATTCATCTGGGGAGTCAATACATATTCCTTTTGCGGGATCGTCAAAGTTTTAACGTTGCCTGTACTGTCGACAGCTGAAACATTACTTAAAACCGTACTCAGCCCATCGATTGTTTCAACAATATCAGTAGTCACCTGAAACCCTGTCGGCTGAAGCAATTGCCCATCTTCCCCAACAAAACCAAATGTCACCGTGTTTCCGCCGTATTTAATTTCTTCGTAAACAACGGTTAAATCATCGTTATCGTCAAACGTTGTATCATACTCAGGCGTTCGACTCGTTTCTAACACCTTAGGCTTGGTTTTGCCTTTATACCAGCCTTTAAATCGGTAAGCTTTATTGTTTAAAAAATAACTAAACGGCAATTCCTTTGCCAATTTAAAATGATAAGTATCACTGTCAATCACCGTTTGATTCCCTTGCGTGAAGCCTGTAGGCATCGGTACCTCAGCACCTGCTTCATCAACATAGTGTTCAGTGACGCGGCGGTTTTCTAAGAAATAGTACATCGTGTTATCGGTCGTGAAATAAGCTGGATAAATCTCGGTCGTCGCCATGTTTAAAGTTGCACTAAATCCCGTGTTGGTAACGTCAGGTTGCCAACTACTTCTGTACATACGATAGCTATGAGGCGTCGGTAAATTATATAAACTATAGCGAGTGCCATCCGTTGTTATCCGTTCATCTGCCTGACCACTAATATGCCTTAACAGCGTTGTCGCCAAAGGATAGGCGGTCGTTGAGCCAGTGTAGAATGAACCAGGTGTGACTGTTGGAATTTTATAGCGCTTGGGAATAGTCAACCGAAAATCGGTTACCCCAGAAGAAGCAACTTTAATTTTAGGTACATAGGTTAGTGTTTGGCTAGGAACGGTTAACTGTTTTAAATTGCCTACATTAGCGCCTGTAATAGCCCCCACCTTCTGGACCACCTTATCCTCGACAGTTGTTAAGTTCGCCTGAATGTCTACATTCGTTGGCGCAACAAGCGCCCCTTTTTCATCAACAAAGCCAAACTTATAGGTAACTTCTGGAATAGTAGTGGTCATTTCATCGACTTCATCATAAAAAACATATAAATTGTCGGCATTATCATAAGTGACATCGAACTCTGGCGTCAATGAGGTTTCTAACTTAACGGCTTTCGGGTCCGCTGGTCTTGCTGACCCTTTGTACCAGCCTTTAAACTGGAAATGACGATTCCCAGAAGAGTAACTTGCTGGAAACGCCTTTGGTGCTTTATAGTGAAAATTGTCTGAATCAACCACTGTTTTTGAAAGACTGGCATTATACCCTGTAGGATAGGCAGGTAAAGCGCTTGGTACCATGGTACTATAATAAATATTAACCCGTCTGTTGGGTACATAATAGTAAACCGTGTCATCCGTCGTATAATAAGCATTGACACCACTTGTCGTGGCCAGACTAAAGCCATAAGCAAACTTAGTCTTTGATACATCACTGTTCCAAGCAGTTGTAGTAAACTCGTATTGCTTCGGAATAGTTCTAGCCAACTTAAAGCGTATACCACTCTCATCTATTTCTGTTACTTCATTGTTTGGGACGCTAACTCTCTTAGATTGAGCGATTGGAAATGTCGTGCCTGTATGATAACTAGTGGGGGATATTTGAGGTAAATCATAGTAATCAGGTAAACGAATCTGACTATTCTGAACCCCCGAATACCCCGTATTTCCCGTACTATCATCATCAGCCAACATCACTGTCGGCACCGTCATTTCTTTAAGATTACCGACATTGCTTGTGACAACCTCACCAACTTTGCCAGAAGTACCTTGCGCTTCAACCTTCATTACATCGCCAGTAATCGTGACTTTAGCGGGATCAATATAATTACCCGCTTCATCAATAAACGCTAATTTATACGTTTTGGCGGGAACAGCAACAGTACCTGCCCGATTTTCTCGTTTGCTCCCTTGCTGTGAGTCAGGCATAAGCGGAACAGGCTGATCCAGTTGAACGTTTTCAGAAACTTCTGCCACTGGCGGTTCTTCTGGTTGCGCTTCTGCCACCGTTGTTGTAATTGGTGGAATCACTGGTAGTCCTCGAAGAGGTGCTCCGCTCTCTGAACTTTCTGGTGGTGCATCAGTTTGCGGTTCTTCTTGTGGTTTTTCTTGAGTGATATTTGGTGCGTTTATGGTTTCAGCAACTGCTGGGATGCCATTTAATGAACTGATTAGTAAAGAACCACACAAAGCGATTGCAAATAAACGGTTTCTTTTTTGATTCATGCCATTCTCCTTTTTTATGTAACTTTTTATTGTTATTTTTATTGTCCTATGTATGATTTTTTGTATGATTTTCATTTTATCAAAAAAAGTCCCCGCTGAAATTTCAAATTTTGATACGACAACTTGATATTTTCAATGATTCCTTTCATACCAAGGAGGAGCGGCTGTATTTTGGTAAAAAACAGCCTGGAAATCAGTGGAATTCACCATTTTCTCTCTAATTTCTGCTGATTTTTCTTGATATTTATTGAAAAAAACTCAAAATGTTAGTAATAAGAACTAACATTTTGAGCTTTTCTTCTCTATTCTTAACAATTAGGGAACAGGAAAATCTTTTAAAGCTTAAAAATGACAAGAAAAAATAACCGTCTACTTTGACCGAGTACGGTTATTTTTAAATAATTAACATGGTCACCGTCTTAAACGGCTCTACATCAGAGAGGTATGTTAGCGCATAGCTCTCTTTTCATTATCATTATAGCACAATTTCCTAAAAAAATATATTGGAAACTAATTATTTTTTTGTTTCGCATGGTATAATCTATGTGTAGAGAAGTTATGGCGGTGGCTATCCAATCTGAAAGAGAGGTGATGCGTATGCACGTATTTCCGAAATTTAGAGAAAGGAGAGGCCTTTTGTCAGCATATGAAACAATTCAGACGATCCTAGGGTTTGGTATGTTTACCATTGCTTTGATTGCGCTGATTGTGAAATTGCTTAAAAATGACAAGAAAAAATAACCGTCTACTTTGACCAAGTACGGTTATTTTTTGTAACTAAAAAGGTCACCGTCTTAAACGGCTCTACATCAGAGAGGTATGTTGAAGCATATCTCTCTTTTCCTTTTCATTATAGCACATTTTCCCGAAAAGTACGAATAAATTTATCGTTAATCTTCGGAATCCTAAAGGTTGTTAAAGAAGACAAGAAAAAATAACCGTCTACTTTGACCAAGTACGGTTATTTTTAAATAATTAACATGGTCACCGTCTTAAACGGCTCTACACTAGAGAGGTATGTTAGCGCATATCTCTCTTTTCATTATCATTATAGCACAACTTCCTAAAAAAATATATTGGAAACTAATTATTTTTTAGTTTTGCATGGTATAATCTAAGAGTAGAGAAGTTAACACGGTGGCTATCTAATCTGAAAGTGAGGTGGTGCGTATGAGCGTACTTCCAAAATTTACAGAAAGGAGAGGCCTTTTGTCAGCATATGAAACAATTCAGACAATTCTTGGGTTTGGTATGTTTACCATTGCTTTGATTGCACTGATTGTGAAATTGCTTAAAAATGACAATAAAAAATAACCGTTTACTTTGACCAGTACGGTTATTTTTAAATAATCCAAAAAGTCACCGTCTTAAACGGCTCTACACTAGAGAGGTATGTTACAGCATATTTCTCTTTTCAATGCTATTATAGCACAACGACCATCAAAAGACCATCAATAAAAATGCCCGAGCCTTAGAAAAATAAGAGGCTCGGGCATTTTTATTTTAGGGGCCAGTCACTAAATTCCACGTGACTGCGGCTTGGTATTGTTGGCCTGCCATGCCTTGGTTGGCTGGCACTTCTAGTTTGATGTTAGCAAACGTGAAGTCTAGTTGGTAAACGTCACTGCCTGTGAACTGTTGGTTTGCGACCACCGCTGTTGCGGTATTGTCGGCGGTTAAAGTCACGGTGCTGGTCTTGCCAAGTGGTGTCCTGGTTTCTGTTGGTTGGTTGTAATCGGTAAAGCTGGCAGCAGTGGCCGTTCCTAGCAACAAGCGAGTCGTTGTTGGCAGGCTGTCTGTGGCTGATTTCGGTTGTGACAGCTGCGCCGTTAAACTCCAATTGGCTTGGCTAGTATTCAGGCGTAAATAAGGGTTGCGAGTGCCATTGCCGTAGTAATCTGCGGCCTTCTTCAAACCATATTGTTGCTTACTTCCTGAAATTGCTAGTTTACCAAAATCAAATGTCGGGGTACTAATAAAGCCGTCGCCGTCAGGGCTCGTAATTTCTTGATCTAAATCTTTAATACGGACCGTATCTTTGGCGGTTAAGCTGCCAAAGTTGCCCGTTACCTCAACATCAGCGGTTAAAACTTGACCAGGTTGACCGGTCACGGTGGTTCCTAATATGTTCATTTTTAATTGACCGCCAGCTGGTAAAGGCTGATCCAACGTGATGGACACTCCTGCACCGGTCGTCCATTGTTCTTTGGTGACAGGAAAGGCTTTGGTGTTTTGACCCGTTCCTTGTACAAATATCGTGTTGGGTGCGCCGATGCCAGCCGCCCAAGTTGCCGTTGGCTTGATTTTAATGGTGGTTAACGGCGCTTCGCCTGTGTTCTTCAGTAGTGCTTCCCAGTAGTCCATTGTGGCGCCATTTTCGATTATGTCAACGGCACCTGTTAACGTTAGTTCCGCGGTGGGAATCGCTTCTTGGTACACAGCGGTCATGTCGTCCTCATCATTAAAAGTTGGTGTAAAACTTGGGGTCGTTGTCGTCTTTAATGTTGCTGGCTTGGTTTTGCCTTTAAACCAGCCTTGGAAGATATAGGTTTTTTCACCAGCTTGGTAGATCTTCGGTAAAGCTTTCGTGGCGGTGTAGACATAGTTTTCACTGTCCATCACTAGCTGGTTTCCTTGTGTAAAGCCAGTTGGTGGCGTGATTTTTGCACCACTATCATCTACAAAATGTTCTGTGACCCGCCGATTTTCTAAGTAATAATAAATGGTGCCATCGGGGGTCGATAAATTATAGTTGCCCCCAGCAGTTCCTGAATAGATACTCATTGAGTAAAGTGTCTTCGTGGTGTCCCACGTCCAATAAGAACGGCGGGCAGTATAGCGCGTAGCACTTTTTTGGGTCAAGTTATACGCAGTGGTCCCCACTAAACTACTAACAATATTGTCGGGGTTTTCGATGCCACGGCGCACTTCATTTGGCACTGGATACTTGGTTTTATCCCCTGTATACGCAGTAGTTGGTTTAATCGAAATCGTCTGGTAATACTTAGGAATTTCAACACTCACTTCTTGCGGGCCATAAGTTACGATTGTCCCATCGTCTGGGCGTGTGTAGACTTTTTGCGGGATGGCTAATTTCTTTAATTGACTTGCTGGCATATCGATTCCATCAATTGTGGGAAAAGTCGTCATTTCCCCTGTGGCTCCGTCACTTTCACCCATGGTCGCACTTAGCTTAAACTTGGCGGGATTAATCAAGTTTCCTTGCTCATCAACATAGCCGAACAAAGCTTCTCTCGCTGGCAACGTATAGGTTTTCATCACTGCTTCTTCATAGACCACATGCAAATCGTCATTGTCATCATAGGTCACCGCATAACTAGGCGTTTTGGTGGTTTCCAACGTGCTAGGTTTCGCATTCCCTTTGTACCAGCCTTTAAATAAATACGTCTTCCCATCACTGCCTGTGTAACGCTCAGGCAAGGTGCCTTCTTGGGTAAAAGTAAAATCCTCCCCCGTCACAATGGTTTTCTTATCCTGCGTAAAACCTTCTGGCACAGGAATCGCCCCGCCTGCGGGATTCTCAAATTTTTCCGTGACACGCCGCTTGGTTAAATAATAATACACAGGACCCGCTGTTCCTCGTCTTTGGTGCGAACTAGTTGGACCGCCGACATCTCCATAAAAATAGGTCAGCGCATACGTAACGCCTCCTGGTGCCGTAGCTACCGTATATTTAAACGTCTTTTTAGGACCAAACGTCAGCTTATTGGGCATTTTTTCATTGGTTAACTCTAATTCCGTCTCCGCATTGGCGCCCACATAGTTCGTCACTTTGCCCCCAACGTTCGCAAAAACCGTTGGCACTGGATATTGCGTAGTGTCTCCTGTATAAAACGTACTTGGTCGAATGTCCAGGCTTTGATACTCCTTAGGAATAGTAAACGACACTTCAGAAACGCCATAAATGTTACTTGGATCCCGATTGTTGGTATCATATTTAAAAGCTGGTGACGTTGGAATAGACAGTAACTTTCCGCCATTCACAGTGGTGGGCTCAAGGGGGGTTCGTTGTAATTTCTCTTCATAAAACGAAAACGAAGAAAGATTGACCGCCATCGTAATTCGGTCGGGATCAAACAACGTCCCGTCTTCCTCCACAAAGAAAAAGGGAATCTCGCGCCCTTCCACAGAAGAATAACCAATCGCTCGAGAAGCAATTCTCGCCGTTTCCTGTGGCGGCACTGTTTTCGCTTCACTAGCGACCGTTGCCTGTGACTCTTCGGTTGTTTGCGTCGTCTGGCTCGCTTCGTCACTAGACTGAGATGTTGCTACTCCTTGCTCCGTCGCCCCAGTAATCGTTTCCGCTAACACAGTCACACCAACCACTGAATCCATGAACAAAGAACAACTTAACCCAACAACTAGCCATCTTTTCCAATTTACTCGCTTCATCTTGCTCCTTCTTTCTATGTAAAAATTCAATCTATAGTCTCTATAAAGTCCTTTCTTAATCAGTATCCTGTTATTATCGATACTGATAACTAGCATTTTTATTTATTTTACCAAAGAACACACCGCTTGAAATTTCAAATTTTGACATATTGAGTGCCGTTTTTTAGTGATTCCTATCCTTTCAAGGCTGAGCGCCTCTGTTCTCTTTGAAAACAAGTGTTATTTTAGCGAAAATCAAGGATTTAAACGCTCTTTTGATGAACCCCAACTGCTTTTTCCTTAATATTTAAACCAAAAAGCTCAAAATGTTAGTGATAACCACTAACATTTTGAGCTTTTCTCACGATAACTTAACTATTTTAAGGACCTGTAACTAGGTTCCATGTAACTGCGGCCTTGTATTGTTGCCCTTTAACACCTTGATTGGCTGGCACTTCAAGTTTGACATTATTGAAGGTGAAGTCCAACTGGTAAACATTACTACCTGTGAATTGCTTGTTGGCAATAATACTCGTTGCTGTGTTGTTGGCTGTTAAGCTAATGGCACTCGTGGTACCGACCGTATTTTTCAACTCGGTTGGTTGATTGTAATTGGTAAAGCTAGAGACAGGCGCCGCCCCTAATAATAAGCGGGTCGCTGTAGGCAAGCTGTCTGTCGCTGATTTTGGTTGTGACAGTTGCGCTGTTAAGCTCCAATTTGGTTGAGTTTTCTTAATTCGGACATACGGATTGCGTGTGCCGTTGCCGTAGTAATCCGCGGCTTTTTTCAAGCTGTGTTGTTGCTTACTTCCTGCAACGCCCACTTGACCGAAATCAAAGGTTGGTACACTAATGAAGCCTTCGGTCGTTGGTGTGACTACTTCTTGATCATTTGGACGAATTCTCACGAAGTTATCCACTGCACGATCTTTAATACCACCAAATACTACAACTTCTGCTTTCAAAACAGTGTTTGGTTTCCCTGTTGCGCGAGTTGTGAAAGCAACTGAAACTTTTTTGCCGATAGGAACGGCATTTGGTAAAGAAACCCCATTTGTCCAAAGTGTACTATTTACTGGGATTGATTTTGTCGTTTCTCCTTCTGGTGTCACTTCCATGAAGGTCGGGATCGTCAGACCAGCTGACCAATTGGGCCCTTTTTTCAAGGTAAGATTCTGTAAGGGTGCTTTGCTGGTATTCGTGATCGTTGTTGTCCAGATTACATTGGTATTCGTATCGATCACTTCTTTTGGTCGAGTTAATGTGACACTAGCCGTTGGTATTTCTTCCTTATACATGGCGGTCATATCATCATTGCCATCAAAAGTCGCATTGAACGTTGGTGTTGTGGTTTTGTTCAACGTACTTGGCTTGGTTTTCCCTTTGTACCACCCTTGGAAGGTATAGACTTTGCCACCTGCAGTATACGTCGCTGGTAAAGCTTTTGCAGCTGTGTACTTGAAGGTGTTACTGTTCATTGGTACTTGGTTGCCTTGGGTGAAGCCTGTTGGTGCAGTAATCTTGGCACCGTTGGCATCCACGAAGTTTTCGGTAACTTGTTTCCGTGTGACTTTGTAGACTAATTTCGCATCATTGGTGGGATTGTTACTGAACAACTCTGTAACAAATCGATAATACCTTGCGTCAGAAGAACTAAGACTATGACCTACAAGCATGCCCAAAAATCTACCATCAACATTAGAAAAATTCGTTCCATCTGTCTTGAAGTTTAGCCCATTAATCTCTGTTGTAGATATACTCGATGGTATCGGCGCCTTGTTCGAGTCTATCACTGTTGAAAGATCAGATCGATAATCATAGCTATAAACATTCAAACCGCTACTTTGAGCTGTTTCTACTCGAATGCTATCAACATATTTTAACTGTTGATCAATTGCCAACTTGTCTAGCTTAAATTGAAGCCTGTTCGTTGTACTAATTGGCTGGCCATTATTATACTTTTTCAACAACTCATGGGACAATGGGATACTGCCATTATTAATACTTACCGTATATTGCCCACTGCCATTATTTTTTGATGTTACGTCATATAAATCAGTTCTTAAGGACGCACTCGTACTTTGCGCATAGTACTTACCACTAAAGGTTAACGCTGGTGTGAAAGCTCCGCCTTTTTCATTCACAAAGTTCATATTGACTGATGGATAAAAGGTTGTAATTGTCTCTTCCTTATACATCGCTGTCATATCATCATTGCCATCAAAAGTAGCATTGAACGTTGGTGTTGTTGTTTTGTTCAACGTACTTGGCTTGGTTTTCCCTTTATACCACCCTTGGAACGTATAGACTTTGCCACCTGCAGTATAAGTCGCTGGTAAAGCTTTCGCCGCTGTGTACTTGAAGGTATTGCTAGTCATCGGTATTTGGTTACCTTGGGTGAAGCCTGTTGGTGCGGTGATTTTGGCACCGTTGGCATCCACGAAGTTTTCAGTGACTTGTTTCCGTGTGACTTTGTAGACTAACTTCGAATCATTGGTAGGATTGTTACTGAAAAGGTTCGTATGAAAAAGATAAATTCCAGTAGAACTCACGCTACCGCCTATGGTCATGCCTAAAAATCTAAAACTAGTATTGGAAAAATTGGTTCCGTCTTTACTAAAGTTTAGTCCATTAATATCTGCTGTAGACAGATTAATCACCATAGGCGCTTTACTCGAATCGATTATCGTTGAGCTACCAGATGTATACTCATAGCGATACTGATTCAAATTGCTACTTTGAGCAGTTTCTACTTGAATGCTATCAACATATTTCAATTGTTGATCAATTGCCAACTTGTCTAGTTTAAAACTAAGTGCATTTGAGCTGATTGGCAGATAGCCATTCGTATACTTTTTAAATAACTCTTGGGATAACGGGACACTACCATTGTTAATACTTACCGTGTATTGTCCATTACCCTTACTTTTTGAGGTCACGTCATATAAATTGGTAATTACCTTGTCACTAGCTCTTTGTACATAATACTTACCACTAAAGGTTAACGCTGGTGTGAAAGCCCCACCTTTTTCATTCACAAAGTTGACATCTAATGATGGATAAAAGGTTGTAACTGTCTCCTCCTCATACACTACATTCAAATCGTCATTGTCATCGTAGGTCACTTGATAACTTGGCGCTTTGGTAGTTGTCAATGTGTTGAGCATGGACTTGCCTTTGTACCAACCTTTGAACTTGTAGGTCTTACCACCTGTTGTATAGGTGTCTGGTAAGGTGCCTGCTTGTTTGAAGGTGTAGGCATCGCTTGTGATTGCCGTTTTTTTGCCTTGGGTGAAACCTGTTGGCGGTGTGATTTTGGCACCGTTGGTATCCACGAAGTTTTCAGTAACCTTTCGATTGGTTAATTGGTAGTAAATCGTACCTACTGGTACGAAATAACTGCCAAATTCATTTTCTGCACTTGTTACAAATAAGCGACTATACATATAATCTGATTTTTCCGTCATGTTCGAAGTTGGATTAAATTCGGCCATCTTAAACTGCGTATTTGTCACTTTTTTCAATCCATAGAATGTCGCTGGACTGTCTGTTCCATTTAGTAATGTGTTATCCCCTGTCTTGTATCTATTCAATGTAGCTTGTGTATACTTACTGCCTTTGTAAACAGCCAAATTTTCATAATATTTCGGAATCGTTACTTGAGTGTTGGTCGTTCCATAATCATTCACACCGCCTAAACTAATATCCGCTGAAATCGTTCTAGCAGGAATGCTCACTTGTTTCGTCATTCCTGAATTAGTACCACTCACCGTACCTAGTTTCAAATACGCAGAGTTAATTTCTCTTTGTAAATCAGTTGTGATGGTAAATGGTGTTGGCGAAGTAATTTCCCCTGCTTCATTCACAAATTGGAAATTCACTGTTTTACTTGGAAAACTAAATGGCACAGCTATCGATTCTTTATATACCGCCGTCATATCGTCATTGTCATCATACGTTGTGTTATATGTTGGTGTCGTACTTGTGGTTAACGGGTTGGGCTTGGTTTTCCCTTTGTACCAACCTTGGAAAGTATAGGTTTTCGTGCCAACTTTATAGCTTTGTGGTAAGGCTTTTGCCGTTGTGTATTTATAGGCATCACTTGTGATTACCGTTTGTTTGCCTTGCGTGAAACCACTAGGTGCCGTGATTTTAGCGCCGTTGGTGTCTACGAAGTTCTCGGTGACTTTGCGGTTTTCTAAATAATAGTAAACAGGGCCACTCATTGTATAATAATTGATTGGATCATCGATGCCAGACTCTGTCCCAAATAACATTTTCGTATAAAATTCAGGTTGATCGGCTAAAGCATTAAAGCCAAACGTTTGACCCGATAGCTGTTTCAACTTGTTATAAGTGGTCACAGGCATGTGTGACATTTCTACTTGATCTTTATTATAGATTTTCGGAATAGGAAAAGCTGGGTCGGTTTTGCCATCTGATTTGGTAATATTGATTGATTTATACCGTTTGGGCAATGTAAACGTAATGTCACTCGCTCCATAAAACGTATTGACTCGATATTGTTCAAAATAGTTGACAGGCACGGACAAGTTTTTCAGTGTCGCTGTATCTGTCCCCGTTAAGCTACTGCTCATTACTGTTTTTTTATTATTTTCATTTAAAGTAAGATTATACTTCATCTGCACTTGGTCGGGGGCAATTAGTTGGTTCGTCGCTTCATCCACAAAGCCAAATTGATTGGTCGAAGCGGGCAGTTCGTATCCTGAAAATTCCTCATAGACTACATTCAAGTCATCATTTCCATTATACGTAACCCTATAGCTTGGTGTTTTAGTAGTGGTCAAGGTGCTTGGTTTAGATTTACCTTTGTACCAACCTTTGAATCGATAGGTTTTCGTGCCAACTTTGTACGTCTCGGGTAAAAAACCACGTTGTTGGAACGTGTAAGGGTCACTGTTAATGACCGTTTGTCTCCCTTGGGTGAAACCTGTTGGCGGTGTGATTTTAGTCCCGTTGGTATTAACAAAATTTTCGATGACACGGCGGTTGGTTAAGTGATAGTAGGCTGGTCGATTCATCGTATAGTACAATCTATCAACCCGGTTTTTGCCGTAATCGACACGATTCGCACGATGCATAAACAATGGATATCTCAACTTTGCTGGGTCATCAGACATCGCTATATCTTTTGGCGAGTAACTATTGTTTCCTTTATTTATCAAACCTAAATATTCAAGCAAATCTGCTTGCGGAAAAGTATACAACGTAGGAGTGGTAGCAACACCTTCAGTCCTTGATCTTACAATTGAAGGTAATGGATAATTTGAATCAATTCTTCCCGCTCTATTATACAGACTCATCGATGCATAGTACCTAGGAATCTTCATTGAGAAATTGGCATACACTTCTTCATTACCGCCTGATGCTACTGGATCATTGATTGTCGTGGCAGGCATAGTGACACTTTTCAGATTCCCTGTATTTGTAGCACTACCTGCTGTCATGCTCCATTTAAGAGGTGACGTATTCGTTAATTGTGAACCTTTTGCATAACTATACGTAATTGGAATGTTCGCTGGGTTTATCAATTGTCCCGCTTCATTCACAAAGCCGAATTGGTAAGTTCTTGCAGGAAAGGCTACAGCCGCTTTCGGTTGAATGCTTTTTAACTCAGGAATACTAGTTACTTCATTCTCTTGCTCACCGACAGAATCTGCGGCTACATTGGCAGATTCTGTCGTCTCTGTTTTTTCTGTTTGCTCTACTTCTTCCTGACTTGTGTCAGTCGTCTCTTGACTATTTTCCGTGCTGGCTTTCGTTGTTTCTTCCTTAACGCTACTTGCTTGTGTCTCTTCCTGGGCACTACTTTCGGCGGTCGGACTACTTTCAATCGTCACGGTTTCCGCAACTGCCGTCACGCCCGAAAAGGCGTTCATTACTAAAGAACTACACAAGCCAATGGTTGCTAATCGTTGCCATTTATTTCGCTTCATGTCGTCCCTTCTTTCTATGTACGATTCCCGCCAAACCGATTAAGGCGAAGCCGAGAATGCTCAAATTTGCCTGACTCTTGCTCCCTGTACGAGGGAGCGTTGAGCCAGTTGTGGTGGTCTGTGTCGAACCACCACTTCGTTGATCTCCTTGCGGAGGACCAGCTGGTTCCTTGGGATCAGCAGCTGGCGCATCTGTTTTCGGTGGGGGATCTTTAGGAGCGGGTGTTCTCGGATTTTGGTAAAATTCAATCCCCACCGAACTAGAACCACCATCAGACGCTTCAACATTTATAAAAAAACTAGGAGAAGATAGTAGACACACAATCATTAAATAACGCTTTTTTTTCATTTTAAAACCTCCTTTTAACTTACCGATCTTTCTTGCCCTTTTACACAAGAAAGACGAAACAACCTTTTGTTACTCCTCTATAATAACAAAGAAACCCCCAGCAGAAATTGACGATTTTTTCGCACCCCATGCGAAAATTTTGAAGGTTCCTATTCTGACAAGGGTTACAACAGCTGTTATTTAATAATCGGCTCAAAAAAAGAGCGATTTCGGCAAATTTTTACCAAAATCCCCTGACAAAATTTTAAGATTCCGCTCTTTTTAACAAGAAAAGCTCAAAATGTTAGCAACGAATACTAACATTTTGAGCTTTGTTTGATTGTTTTGACGCAGGCCTCTGAAAAAAAACAGTATTTTTTTCGCCCAGCCCGCTATTTTTCCGCAAGACTAACCAAGTAAGGCGCTAATGAATAGCCCTAAGGCATAGGTGCCATTGAAAACCATTAAGTTTTTAATGGAATGACGGAAACTTTTCGGCTGCGGCAATTCTTGTTTAAACGTTTGAATATTTTTCCAAATGACAGGCAAAGTGGCAAACGTGATTAACACAGGCCATTGATAAATACCACTAATGAAGCCGAATAAAATCACCAGATAACCAGCTAGCGCTAACACTTGAAACAGCACAATCCCTGCTGGGCGCCCGATATAATAGACTAACGTATAACGGTGGTTCTCAATATCCGTGTCTAAGTCCCGTAAATTGTTGGCGAGCATGATGTTAGCAATCGAACAGACCAAGGGCAAGGACGCCACAACAATCGCAAGCACCGCCCAGAGATTGCCGTCTAAGCGAAAGGTGCCACTGGCGAAATCAACCGTTAAGTAAAACGGCGGATTGGTGACGACGTTCAAGTAAACGGTTAAGACGAAGATGCCTAAGCCCATCGTGAAGCCACTGAAAATTTCCCCCAAGGGCATGCGGGATAACGGAATCGGTCCATACGTGTAGAAAATACCGATGAAGCAGCAAATCCCCCCTAATACGAGGAAGAGCCAGCCTGTTTGAACCGTTAAGTACGCACCCACAACGGCAGTGAAGGCAATCATGGCAAAAATCATGTTGCGGACCAGTTGTGGTGAAACGCCTGATTGTCCGATAATATTTTCTTCATATTTATAGACGTCAGATTTGGCTTTTTTGAAGTCCATGTAATTGTTAATGGCGGTGGTGGCCATATCAAAGACCACCATGCCAATGAAGAAAACCAGCGTGTTGCCCCACTGAACTTCCCCGAAATAGGTCATTGAAAACAAGACCCCGATAATAAAGGGAAAGAGACTGGCAAGCTTCGTCTGAATTTCCACTACTTTTAAAAACACATTTAAAGACATTTTTAGTCGCTCCTTATTTCAAATCGGCCCGATTCCCCATCGTATAGCCAGAGTCTTTGCCGATTTCAAAGTTGCCTTCGATATCTTTGCTGATGTAGACTTTGTCGTCTTTTGTGACGAAAATGGCATCGGTTCCTTTCAGACTTTCGACATATTCTAGTCCTTTTTTGACGCCCATTGAGAAGACGGCTGTTGAGAGACCATCACCATCGATGGATTTGTCGGTGATAATGGTGACACCCGCGATGTCGTTATCAAACGGATAGCCAGTTTCACGATCAAAGAGATGGTGGTAGGTTTTGCCATCGACTTTTAAGTAGCGTTCATAAATTCCTGATGTGACTAAGGTTTTGTTGCTTTCTTTGACTTGACCTAAAACAGTGTTGCGGGCTTTATTCGGGTCTTGAATGCCGACTGTCCAGTCCATGTCTTTGCCACGTGGGCTGTGTCCTAAGACGTAAACATTCCCGCCTAAATCGACGATAGCGGTGGTGACGCCGTTGTCTTTCAGAACTTTCACAACTTCATCGGTAATGAAGCCTTTGGCAATTGCGCCTAAATCCAATTGCATGCCTTTTTCTTCAAGGTAAACGGTTTGCTCTTTGTCGTTGAATTTGACTTTCGTGTAATCGACAAGTTTCAAGGCTTGATCAATTTCGGCTTGGCTTGGTTTGCGGGCATCATCGAAGCCAATGTGCCACATAGAGGTGATTGGGCCAATTGCCATGTCGAAGCCGCCGCGGGAGTCTTTGCTGTATTCATAGGCTTTTTTCAACAAAGGATACAGGTCATCTGAGACTTTGACCGGTTTCACGCCTGCTTCTTGGTTGATTTCATCAATTTCTGAACCTGGTTGGTTGACTGTGATTTTATCGCCTAGTTCTTTGACACGGGCAAAGGCTTTCGGTAAGACGTCTTCTTTGCCATCATCGTAGATGCGAATTTGAACGTAGGTACCAAGCATTGTTTGACGGTCAGAGTATGGTTCTGTATTAATTTTCGCTTCTGGTTTTGAGGAACAAGCAGCTGCCACAAACAGCACTGCTAGAACACTCACCATGAGCAGAAGTTTCTTTTTCATAGGATTCCCTCTTCTTTCCTTCTTTAATTAAAAAATAAGTTCTCTTGCATAGTAGCCTTTTTTGGAAAAAATGAAAAGTCTTTCTCTTGGAAATTCACAAATTTCTGTGAAAAAATTTGTGAAATGATGGACAGAACTAGCGAAGAAAAAGGGGCGGGAAAGTCAGCCAACCGACTTTTTCCCAACCCCTCAATGGTGTCAAGTAATTGCTGAAAAGCATTTCAGGAACTACTTCACGATTCATTTATTATTACTTATTTTGTTACGATGTTGTCAACAACGATTTCAGTTGTGTCGCCTTTTTCAGCAGCGTTCACTAATTGTTGTGCGTAGTTGATGAATGAATGTGTGCTGTGTGTTGCACCAGTTACTACTTCAACACCTGCAGGTGAGCCGTCTTCTTCGCCCATTGCTTTAACAAATTCTTTGTTTAATGTTTCGATATATTCTTTTGGTCCAACGCCAGCAACGTCTTTCATTTTGCTTTCGTATTCAGTGTCATCTTTTTTAGATTTGCCGTCAGCGTTCACGTTATCGTAGTTAGATTCAGTCACTTTACCATCTTTTACAGTCATTGAGAATGTTGTGTGGTAGCCGTTTGAGTCATTTTTTTCTTTCAATGAGTACGTACCATCTTTCAATGTTGCCCCATTGTCGATTTCGATTGTGTCTGTGTTACCAGCTTGTGCTGCTTGGATTAATTGTTGTGCGTAGTTTTGGAATGATTCAGATGAATGAGTCGCACCAGTTACTACTTCCACACCGCTTGCGCTTTGTGCTTTAACAAAAGAATCGTTTAATTGTTTGATGTATTCTTTTGGTCCAACACCAGATTTTGCTTTCATGCTTTCTTCATACTTAGTGTCTTCTGTTTTAGATTTGCCGTCAGCATTGATGTTGTCATATTTAGATTCAGTGATTTTTCCGTCTTTTACAGTCATTTCAAAGACTGCACGGTAACCATTTTTTTCATTTTTTTCTTCTAATTTATACGTACCATCTTTTAAATCGCCACCGGCAACTTTTTTCGCTGGTGCTGATGATTCAGTTGATTTTTTCGTTTCTGAAGATGCTGCGCTAGAAGAGTTCGTTGTGTTGTCTTTCTTGTCTGCGCCACAGCCTGCTAATACTAAACTAAATAATGCAATTGCCGCAAAACCTTTAACAAATTTATTCACTTTCATTGATAGTCACCTTTTCTTTCATGATTTTCACAAACATTAAAAGTTTGTGATACATTACACATTATAATGGTTTTAAAAACGTTGTCAAGACCATCCCCTAAAAATATTTACATTTCGGTCTTTTTTTCATCAAAAACTCATCGTTGGAGTAAATTTGTTGACAATTAAAATTTATATTAGACAAATTCGTGAAATACTTATATAATGTTAGTCGATTGTGTACTTATTAATCATTATCACTATTTTACTACTTACAATATTAAGGAGCGGATTGTCAATGACAAAGCAAAATATTGTCGTTGTAGGTGCTGGGTATGCTGGCGTTTCAGCTACTAAATTTCTAGCAAAGAAATTTAAAAAAGATACGGACGTAACAATCACATTGATTGATCGCCATTCTTACCACACTATGATGACCGAATTGCATGAAGTAGCAGGCGGACGTGTTGAACCAGAAGCAATTCAATACGACTTACAACGTTTGTTCTCACGCAAGAAAAACGTAAAATTGGTAACAGATACTGTTACTGGAATCGACAAAGAAAACAAAGTTGTGAAAACTTTAGCAGGTTCTTATCCATTTGACCAGTTAATTCTGGGTATGGGTGGCGAACCGAACGACTTTGGAACACCAGGCGTGAAAGAAAATGGTTTCACCTTATGGTCATTTGATGATGCAGTGAAAATTCGTCATCACATTGAAGCAACCGTTGCTAAAGCAGCCATCGAACCAGATGCTGAAGTACGCAAAGCAATGTTAACATTCGTTGTCTGTGGTTCTGGTTTTACTGGGATCGAAATGGTCGGCGAATTAATCGACTGGAAAGATCGTTTAGCAAAAGATGCCAAAATTGATCCAGACGAAATTACATTAATGGTTGTTGAAGCAATGCCAACCATCTTAAACATGTTATCTCGTAACGATGCTGCCAAAGCAGAACGTTATCTAGAAAAGAAAAATGTTCAATTATTATTGAACTCACCAATCGTTGAAGTTGCAGCAGATCACATTAAATTAAAAGATGGTTCTGAAGTACCAACGCATACGTTAATCTGGACAGCTGGTGTGAAAGCAACTTCTGATGCCGCTGACTTTGGTTTAGAAGCAGCACGTGGTAGTCGTTTAGTTGCGAATGAATACATGCAAGCAAAAGGTTACGAAGACAAAAACATTTATATCATTGGTGACTTGGTTTATTACGAAGAAACACCAAATACACCAACTCCTCAAATCGTTCAAGCAGCTGAACAAACAGGTCATACTGCGGCTGCCAACATCGTTGCAGATATTAAAGGCGGCGAAAAACACGCCTTTAAAGGAAACTACCAAGGATTCATGGTTTCCATCGGCGCGAAATGGGGCGTTGCCAACTTATTCGATAAAATTCATTTGAGTGGTTTCTTAGCCATCATTATGAAACATATCGTTAACTTGAAATACTTCTTTGATATTCGTTCTGGTTACTATATGTTCCAATACATTATGCACGAAATCTTCCATATTAAAGATGATCGTTCTGTTGCTCGCGGACATACGTCTCGTTACGGCAATGTCTTGTGGAGTGTTCCGCTACGTGTCTTCTATGGTATGGTTTGGTTAGTCGAATCAATGAAGAAAATTGTCGGCAACGGCGATTACTTGAAACCAAGCACTTGGTTTGGTGATGGTTCTTGGTTCACAGATAAAGTCGTTTTCCCATTCCCTTGGTTACAAGAACAAGTAACAACAGGTGCTTCTCAAGCAACTGAAACAGCAACAACTGCTGCAAGTGGTGCGGCGGATGCGGCGGCAAGCGGTGGTGCCGATGCGGCAACACAAGCAGCGCACTTTGGTTTAAGCTACGCTTACGGCGAAACACCAATGCAAGTGTTTGATCACATGCCTAAATGGTTCGAAAGCGTAATGAAATTTATGATGCCAAACCAAGAAGTTGCTTTGTTCATGCAAAAATTCATGACAATCGTTGAAGTATGTATTGCTTTAGCATTGATTGCTGGTTTATTCACTTGGTTATCAAGTGCTGCTACAATTGGTTTAACAATTGCCTTCTGTTTATCTGGCATGTTCTATTGGGTAAATATCTGGTTTATCTTTGTCGCTTTTGCTTTGATGAACGGTTCAGGCCGTGCTGTCGGTTTAGACCGCTGGGTAATTCCATGGATTCAACGCAAACTTGGTAAAGCGTGGTATGGTACCCCGAAAGCTAGATACGGCGGTAAGTAAGCAATCGATAATCGATTGACAACTACGAGCAAAAGCTGAGACACATGTCTCCAGCTGACTATCATAGGATTTAGTATGTGGGACAGCAGTCAAGCATGACTTTTGTCCCACATATTTTCTTTTATATAATATGGTGGCTCAACTGGAAAAGAATACTTCTTTTCCGTTCACTGTGTTATGATAGACAAGAAAAAAACACCAAAGGAGAGAGAAGAAAATGACGATCAAAGAATTCATTAAGAAAAGTCGCTTGAAAACATGGGACGTTATTATTATTGCTATTTTAGTTCTTGGTTCTTTTCTGCCCCTTGTTGTTTTTGCCATGCAAAACCGTGGTCAAGAAGCGGCTACGTATCAAGCAGTCTTGAAAGTAGACAACAAAGTAATCAAAGTCTTTGACTTAAAAAAGGACGGCCCGCATTATACATATAAATACGAAGCAAAAGACGGTGATTACAACCTGATTGAAGTAGATGGTGATCGTATCCGCGTGAAGGAAGCCAACTGTGCTGACTTAGTGGATGTTCGACGAGGCTGGATTTCCAAACCTGGTGAAACCCCGATTGCCTGTCTGCCCCACAATTTGTTTATCACCGTGGAAGCTTCTGATGGGAGTGAAGACGGTAGCTTAATTTATTAAGCACGACAACTATGAGCAAATTACACAAGAATATTTATATTGCTATGCTCGTTGCCCAAGGGGTCATTATTGGTTTAATCGAAAATATGATTCCTTACCCTTTCGCATTTGCTCCTGGGGCAAAGCTCGGTCTAGCAAATTTAATTACCATTATTGCGATTTTCACCATGCGTAAGCGTGATAGTTTTTTCCTGGTCTGTTTACGTTTGATTTTAACGACATTACTGGGCGGCACACTTTCGACCTTTTTCTATAGTGCCAGTGGTGCCTTATTAAGTTATTTCGGCATGTTGCTTGTCAAGCAGCTGGGGCCAAAACGGGTCAGCATTATTGGGATTAGTGCCGTTGGTGGTTTCTTACACAACGTTGGTCAGTTGCTAACGACCTCTTTCTTTGCTCATTCGTGGGCGCCGATGCTGTACTTACCATTTTTATCTCTGTTTGGGTTACTCTCGGGGATTGCCATTGGGATTGCCGCTAATTATTTACTACAACATGTCCAGACGTTACGAAAATTCCAACTGAATTATGAACAAACAACGAAACATAAGTGGAGTCAATTTTTCTAATTGAAAACCTGTCCGCCACAATTAAAGGAGTCATCTTATGAATATACATCCTATGTGGAATACCTATCCTACGTTATCAAAAGAATTAACAACTACTCTTCGCTTGATGGAACAAGCGGTTCAAATCGATAATCAAGAGATTCAAGCTGCTGTCCATGACATGATTCATTCTGGCGGCAAATTGCTACGTCCAGCCTACCAACTGTTGTTCTCTTATTTTGGTGAACAGCGGGACCCTAAAAAGGCGACAGCGTTAGCGGCTTCCATTGAATTACTGCATACCGCCACGTTAGTTCACGACGATATTGTCGACGAAGCCGATACGCGTCGTGGCTTGCCAACATTGCGTTCGCGCTTTGGAAATAGCACAGCCGTGTATACAGGCGATTATCTTTTTGTTTGCTGCTTCAAGCTCTTATCTGATTATTCTTCTTCATTAAAAAGCATTCAATTAAATTCGCGCAGTATGGAAAAAGTCCTGACTGGTGAGCTTGGTCAAATGGACAATCGCTATAATTTCGAGGTAACGATTGACCAATATTTAAAAAATATTTCCGGGAAAACAGCGGAATTGTTTGCGCTAAGTTGTTTTGTCGGTGCCTATGAAAGTGGCACCTCCCAACGTTTTGCCAAACGTTGTGGTGAAATCGGCGAAAATATCGGACTGGCTTTTCAAATTATTGATGATATTTTGGACTATACACAAACTGCCGATGCTATCGGCAAACCCGTCTTAGAAGACGTACGTCAAGGCGTGTATTCTTTGCCCTTGATTTATGCACTTGAAGCCAATCGTGAAGTCTTGTTGCCACTTTTAATGAAAAAAGAAGCCTTGACCGATGAAGAAACACAGGAAATTTATCGTCTTGTCCATGAACTAGGTGGCGTAGAAAAGGCCCAACAATTAGCCACTCATTACACAGAAAAAGCGCTGAAAGAAATCAGCAAACTTCCTGAAACAAAGGCCCAAGCGAAAGAACAATTGTATGAAATTACACAAACGATTTTGACAAGAGAAAATTAAAAAAGCCGCTGGATCCTATTGAGGATTTAGCGGCTAGCTTTTTAGGTGATACCTTGGTATAATAAACACGAAGAGAGCGTACTAGACATACGCTCTCGGGTAGACCGTTTAAGACGGTAGCTTGATTTTAATACGGAAATAAACCCGTCAATCTTCGCTAAAGGTTATGACGGGTTTATTTTTTGTCGTTTTTATTACTGATTTTGACAATTAACGTTGCGAAAGCAATCGCAAGCATCAATGCTTCAAAGACAGTCACTACTATTCCTTTCTAGGGAAAGAGCAAACAAGCAAAAACATTGGCAGTCCCCCTTTTTTTGAGAAATTGCCACCGTCATAAACTTCCTACTTGTGTAGTATAACACATTTATACCTTCCTAGAATACGCTTACTTTTTTATTTACTATTCGACTTTTCCGTTTCAACTTGCTATAATAAACACGAAGAGAGCGTACTAGACATACGCTCTCGGGTAGACCGTTTAAGACGGTAGCTTTAATTTATTGGTTAATAAACCCGTCAATCTTCGCTAAAAGTTATGACGGGTTTATTTTTTGTCGTTTTTATTACTGATTTTAACAATTAACGTTGCGAAAGCGATCGCAAGCATCAATGCTTCAAAGACAGTCACTGCTATTCCTTTCTAGGGAAAAAGCGAACAAGCAAAAACATTGGCAGTCCCCC
Source organism: Enterococcus sp. DIV2385 (assembly GCF_051711925.1). Classification (NCBI taxonomy): domain Bacteria; kingdom Bacillati; phylum Bacillota; class Bacilli; order Lactobacillales; family Enterococcaceae; genus Enterococcus; species Enterococcus sp. DIV2385. The sequence continues at coordinate 2,720,779 of NZ_JBIONV010000001.1, forward strand.
TTTTTTGAGAAATTGCCACCGTCATAAACTTCCTACTTGTGTAGTATAACACATTTATCCCTTACTGGAATACGTTTACTTTTTTTATTTACTATTCGACTTTTCCGTTTCAACTTGCTATAATAAACACGAAGAGAGCGTACTAGACATACGCTCTCTGGTAGACCGTTTAAGACGGTAGCTTTAATTTATTGGTTAATAAACCCGTCAATCTTCGCTAAAAGTTATGACGGGTTTATTTTTTGTCGTTTTTATTACTGATTTTAACAATTAACGTTGCGAAAGCGATCGCAAGCATCAATGCTTCAAAGACAGTCACTGCTATTCCTTTCTAGGGAAAAAGCGAACAAGCAAAAACATTGGCAGTCCCCCTTTTTTGAGAAATTGCCACCGTCATAAACTTCCTACTTGTGTAGTATAACACATTTATCCCTTACTGGAATACGTTTACTTTTTTTATTTACTATTCGACTTTTCCGTTTCAACTTGCTATAATAAACACGAAGAGAGCGTACTAGACATACGCTCTCTGGTAGACCGTTTAAGACGGTAGCTGAATTAATTAGAAAATAAACCCGTTAATCCTGGCTAAAGATTATGACGGGTTTATTTTTTGTCGTTTTTATTACTGATTTTGACAATTAACGTTGCGAAAGCGATCGCAAGCATCAATGCTTCAAAGACAGTCACTGCTATTCCTTTCTAGGGAAAAAGCGAACAAGCAAAAACATTGGCAGTCCCCCTTTTTTGAGAAATTGCCACCGTCATAAACTTCCTACTTGTGTAGTATAACACATTTGCACTTTGTTAGAAGGCGCTCTCTTTAAAAAAGTAGGAGCCCCAGAGAGATCTAGAAAAAAGGTTTTATTCTGGCGCATCTTCCAGAGACCATCGCAATACTCCACTATACCTTCCGACTGGATCAGAAGGAAAAATCGTCAACTGAAGTTGTTTGGTCAAATTAGCGGTAGCGTTGCCGCTTCCTTGCAAAATAGGTTGGCTATCTGCATTAATTAGAACACGCTGATTCTTCTCACCATAACTTATTCTTTTGTCGAGTAACTCACCGTTTTCGTTCTTTAACGGTTGTTCTTCTTTTACTTTAATTGTCCACCGACTTTTATCAAGTTTGCTTGTATCTTCAATGCGGATTTCTTTATTTGTAATAGAAGGAATCATTGTCTCTGTTGCGGGAATTTCATTCACACCAAAATTGATTGTATCAGGTAAAATGAGCTTGGGCCCAGCTTCTTTTTGAAGAGTCCGACTGTCTTTTTCTGACTCTTGATTGTTCTCATCTTTTATATAAAAGAAAACCTCTCGATTCAACCAATGTTCAGGAAAAGTATACGTAACTTTATCAACAACCGATTCTGGCGCATCTACATATTTTTTTAATTCTTTTTCTTCTGTGCCACACTTCGCTATTAAAGTTATGTTGGTTGATGGATCATGAGAAAATGAAAAAGTAACTTCTCGCTGATTTGTAAAACGTGAGACCAATAGCGGATTTTCTTCATCCATCAATTTGAATTGTAATAACTTCTTTTCACGATAACGATGAATAATTGTTTGCTCCTCTGGAAGAAACATTCCTTGATCTTGTTGGGTCTTAATTGGTTCATAGCCAGCTATTTTGGGATACTGATTAGACAAGTCAAAAGGCGTGGTTAAAATCCCTTCTTTTGTGACTGGTTCATGAATAGCATTATCTTGTTCATTTAAAAACACAGTCGTTGCTTTCCCCACATAATTCACACTGGATGTAGCAGTCGTTTCCTCTAAATTTTCTCCATCTAAAAGAGTTCTTGCACTAAACGGCAAGTCTAATTTTCCATTTGAAATGAGCGCCGTATCGACTGGATTTTGAGTCCCTTGCCATTTCAAGTAAACTTTATATTGTAATACGGTATCGTAGAGACGACTATCTGACAGATTTTTTGTCATAATTTGGACATTTTCACCATCTGTTTGGCTAGTAAATAAATCCGTTAAATCTTCTCCTTTAAAGTCTGTAACTAAGACTTTGTCAAATTGATATTGCTTTGTTTGATTTACTTGGTTCAGGTTAACGTTTACAACCATTTGACTAGGTTTTGTCCACTGATCAATATTGGGAATGGTCTGTTGCACATTTAAACAAACAGCCGTCTCTGCATTTTCAAAATAAGTATCCATTGCGTAGGCTGGTGGAAATTCTGGTTTTGCCAAAAAATCCGTAAAGTAAACAATGGATGACGGCGTTGTGTCATTGTTGTGGACTACAAACGTAACAGTAGAAATACTTTTGGTCGTCATTTCAAAACGCTGGCGAGGGTCCCGCCAAGGTACCCCTGCAGTAACGTTTTTTAGATATAACCAATAATCATCGTCTCCGCCATCCCACGTATCGTAAAGAATATGTGTAGGATTTTCCGCATATAAGGCATCAATTATCGTTCCAGGGTTTTTATAGCCAACATATTTGTTTGAATTTAACCCATAGTAATTAAATGCTGTTTTTATCGTTAAGGGCTGACCATCATTATCAACAAAATCATAGGTAACCAGCATTTCGCCTTTAATCGTAATTCCTAAAAAATAGCTTTCAGTAAAACTAATTGATCCTCCATCCAAATTACTTTTATTCCGTTGTAATGTAACTAATAAATTAACTGCTTTTCCTTCATAGAACCCCACATTTTTTACTAATGCTTTACTTTTATTTGTCGTTCGACTAACTGCCATGTAGTTTGAATACACTTCGCCTTCAATTGGTTCGACGGATGTATTTTCGCCGTAATGCATAATAAATGTGTTTGCCGCTGGTGTAATCGATTGATTTGCCCAATGGAAATAGCCCAGTTCTGTTAATGGTCTAGGAGCAGCCTCTACTTTTTCAACTCCTAAAAAGATCCCTCCAATATCCACAATAAAATCAATAAATAGTTATGTTTTTTCAATTGAGATTACAACCTCCTTACTTTTACTTGTAAAAAATAAAATAAATATTAAATAACAATTGATATTATTTGAAGATCCAAAGACAATTGTAATAGAATTTCTATGCTGTATCTACTCTAAAATATTTCTTAAAAATACCTAAAAAACGAAAGCTTATTTAACAATCGACTTTCCCGTTTCAACTTAGCATAATAAACACGATAAACATGAAGAGGTCAGGACAGAACCAATTAGTTCCGAAGGCGTTGGTTCTGTTTCTGCCGTTTATTAGGTTGCGAACGTTTAAGACGTCATCTTTAATTATAATCAACCTTCGGTAAAAGTTATGACAGGTTTATTTTTTATTACTGATTTTAGCAATAGACTAAACAGACCGACCATCAAAAAAGATGGTCGGTCTGTTTAGTTTATTGTTCTGCCCTTACTCCTTCTCCGACAATGCTCGCCAGACATCAAATGTTTGTTTTAAGCCTTGGACATTATGAACACGTAAAATTTCTACGCCTTGTTGTGCTGCATACAAGGAAGCAGCGGCTGAACCAAAATCACGGTTGGCTGGTTCTGGTTCGTTCGTTAAAGCGCCAATGGTTCGTTTGCGAGAAACGCCGTATAGTAACGGATAATCTTGGTAGCGAAAGGCGTTAGGATCTTTTAACAGTTGAAGGTTCTCTGCGACAGTTTTATGAAAGCCAATCCCTGGATCGAAACAAATTTTTTCTAAGGAAAGGCCGTATTTTTGGCATTGTTCAATTTTTTCTGTATAAAATTGGTGCAACTCTTCTTTTAAAGAAAGGGATTGGTGTTTTCTGGAATGCATAATCACAACTTGGATTTCAGGATATTGTGCGAGGACTTCTGCCATCCCCAGAGTGTCTAATCCTTTGATGTCATTAATCATTGTGGCGCCAGCTTGGATCGCGGCTTCCGCTACTTCGGGATAGTAGGTATCCACAGAAATCGGCGCTAGAGAAGTCTCACGTATTTTTTTTATTAATGGTAATACTCGGTCTGCCTCAACTTGTGGAGAAACTTCTTCGTAGCCAGGACGTGTGGATTGGCCGCCAATGTCTAAAATATCGGCCCCCGCTTCTAGTAGATGAAGCGCATGTTGATAGGCCACGTCAACCGTTGTGTAGCTACCGCCATCAGAAAAAGAGTCGGGAGTCGTGTTGACAATTCCCATAATTTGGTAATTCTTTTTTAAATCAATCATTGTCACATTGCTCCTTTATCTGCTGAATCATCTTTCGTAAAGCCCGCATTCTAGGACTTATCTTCATTCGTTCACTCGTGGACAACTCCGCTAAGGTTTTGCCTCGGTCTGGTAAATAAATAATCGGATCAAAGCCATAACCGCCTGTACCGCGCGGTTCAACTAATTCACCAGTCAAAGTGGCTTCCGTTTGCAACAGTTTGTCGTCATCGAGTACATAGACCAACGTGGCTGATAAGGTTAACTCTCGGGTCGACTGTTGCCCTTCAAATAAGTGCAACAGTTCGCGGTTCTGTTCTTCCGGATTGGCTGAATGGAAAAAGCGGCTTGTATGAATACCTAATAAATCAGGAAAAGCAGTTAATGTTAAGCCGCCATCATCACCTAACACTGGGCATCCGATTAATTGTTGGAAAAAGCGAGCTTTTAGATAAGCATTTTCAGCATACGTAGTGCCAGTTTCTGCAGGTTGTTCTTGACTGGTTGTATACTTTCGATAAGAGACAAGTTGAATAGCGGGGTCCTTAAGTCCTGATTGCATTTCTTTTAACTTACCTTGGTTATTCGTGCCAACAATGATTTCCATTTTCTAACGTATCTCCATTAAAAATTGATTTTTCCACTCTTGTTCTTTAAATAGTCCGGTAAATTGAAATGTTTTGGTGCTACTTTGTGGTGTTTTCACTCCGCGCATCGTCATACACATATGTTCCGCTTCAATGGCTACTGCAATGCCTTTGACGGGAATATTTTCTTGGAGTTTGCGGGCAATTGTCACTGTTAAATCTTCTTGAACTGTGGGACGTTTGGCACAATGTTCTACTAATCTTGGTAACTTGCTTAGTCCCAATACTTTGCCACCTTCTGGCAGATAAGCGACATGTACTTTTCCATAAAATGGCAATAAATGGTGTTCACACATTGAATAAAAGGCAATATCTTTTACTAGAACCATTTCGCCTTCATTTAAGCTATCAAATAATTTATAATCATCAAATTCAGGTTCGGTTAATCCACTAAAAACTTCTGCATACATTTTAGCTACGCGTTTGGGTGTATCAATGAGTCCTGCCCGTTGAGTATCTTCCCCCACTGCTTCTAAGATTGTGGTAACTGCCTGCTCAATTTGCGCTTGTTTTTCCTGCTCCATCTCTACCATTCCTTTTCGCTTACTCGCACTTCTTCTTGATTGCCACTGCGCTGAATCCACGTAGCTATTGGCGTACCCAATAATTGTTCCTCTGCGTAAACATCACTTAAGGGAATCAAAACAAATGACCGTTTTGTTAATTCTTGATGAGGAACTTGTAAGTGGGGCAACGCGACTGACTGTTCCCCTAATAATAAAATATCAATATCAATAATCCGCGGACCCCAGTGAATTAATTTTTTACGTTTCATTACTTGCTCAATCCCTTGGGTAACAGCCAATAACTCTTCAACGGTATAGCTAGTATCAATTTTCAATACGGCGTTCAAAAAATCATCTTGGTCTGTATAGCCGTAAGGATCCGTTTCATAAAGTTTTGAAGAAGCCACGACCTGAATCTGCGGGTCTTCGTTTAAATAATTGCGGGCTTTCACTAAATTTGCGTACGGATCGCCGACGTTACTACCTAATGCTACATAGCCAATCATCTATACTTCTCGCTCCATTTCAATTTCAATATTGTCAAAAAGGCCGGGCATCGGCACACTATATTTTCTAATTTTAATGATAATTTTGTTCAATTGTTCTTGATAATCTGCGGAAATATCATCTAAAATAGCACTCGCTAAACCTTCGATTAAATCGTACGAGTGATTGTTTACTCGTTGGGCAATCAATTCATTCACTTCGGCATAATTGACGGTTTGGGTGACATCATCTGTTCGCCCTGCCTCAGCTAACGACAACTGCATTTCAAGGTCGATTTCTACTTGCTGTCCTAGACGTTTTTCTTCTGCCAAAACACCATTTTTTGTGAAAAATTTCAAGTTGTTGATTCTAATTTTATCCATCCTCTAACTCCCTACCCTCTGTTTTGCTAATTTTTTTAATCATAGCATATTTCTTGGAAAAGTCAGTAGTTAAAAGATGGAAAAGTGGTTATTAGTATGATATAAAAAATTACTTTTTATGAATCCAATAGTATAACTTGTGTATTCAAAAAAGAGCGTTGCATCAGCAACGCTCTTTTTTGGGGTTTATTCGCCTTTTATCGCATTGTTACAAATTCTTCTGAGCCTGTTGGATGAATCGCAACAGTATTATCAAAATCTGCTTTGGTCGCGCCCATTTTAATAGCGACTGCAAAGCCTTGTAGCATTTCGTCAACACCGATGCCGATGCCATGCAAACCGACAATTTTTTCTTCTTTGCCGACACAGATTAATTTCATGTCGCATTTTTGACGATATTCTCCTAAAGCGAAGTACATTGGCGTAAAGCTAGAGCGATAGATTTTCACTTGGTCTTCACCATATTCTTCAAGCGCTGCTTTTTCCGTCAAGCCAATTGTCGCAACTGGTGGATGGGTAAAGACCACCGTTGGCACCAAGTTATAATCCAGATATAAATCGGTTTGTCCGTTAAATAAGCGTTCAGACAGGCGCCGACCAGCGGCAATCGCGACTGGCGTTAAGTCGATTTTACCAATGACATCGCCGACTGCGTAGATGCCATTTTGCGTGGTATTTTGGAATTTATCTACTTTGACGTAGCCTTTTTCATCAAGTGCTACTTTCGTATTTTCTAAGCCTAATTGATCCGTGTTCGGCTGACGGCCTGTCCCGAAAATCACGGCATCTGTCGTGATTGATTCACCATTTTCAAATGTAATAACGTACTCATTCTGCGCCGTTTTTTCAATTTTAGCTGGTGTTGCATTCGGATGAATTTGCATGCCCATTTCTTGATAGCGTTCTACGACTTTTTCAGAAAGCATGTCATCAAAGCTTCGTAATGGTCGTTCATGACGGAAGGCCCAATGTGTTTCTGCGCCTAAGCCATGTAAGGTTCCTGCTAATTCGGCTGCGATGTAACCCGCACCGACAAAGACCACACGTTTTGGCATTTCTTCTAATGCAAAGAAGCCGTTTGAATCTAAGGCATATTCTTCTCCTGGAATACCTAGTTTTTTCGGACGACCACCTGTCGCAATTAGAATGTGCGGCGCCGTATATTCTGTCCCATTGACTTCAATTGTTTGCTCCCCAGTAAACGTAGCGTAACCATGGATACGTTCAATGTTGTTACTGTCTAAACCACGATTATACGCACCATGTAAGAAGTCAATATATTTTTCACGATTTTCAACTAATTGTTTAAAGCTAAAATTTTTGATTTCAACATCAAACCCATAGCCTGCTGTGTCTCTTTCCATCATTTCCATCATGCTGCTGGCTTGCCACATGACTTTTTTAGGCACACAACCAACGTTGACACAGGTCCCACCAATTTCGTTGCCCTCAATTAAAAGGACGTTGGCTCCGTGCATTCCTGCGCGGTTAGCAGAAGCAATCCCGCCACTACCGCCACCAATAACAATATAATCATAGGTTTTCATTTATTCTGGCTCCCTTTCAATTTGAACTTTCTCCTTTATTATCGCAAAAAATAGCAAAAAAAGACAGTCGTATTACTTACTTTTGTTTAGTTTTCTGCTGCTTCTGTTTTATGGATTCGTTCCATAAAAGCGCTGGGGGAAAGGAATTCAATCGTAGCATTGTCGAAGGGAATTCCTAAATCTTCTTTCGTTACGTTTGGGTTCATTGTAATGACGTAAAGTGTTTTGCCTAAGGAAAGTGCAATCCCAATTTCTAAATAACTTAGTCGGTCAAAGTCACCATTAATAAAAACGTAGGTTGCTTCGTGAAGATACCGTTTTATCACTTCAATATCTGTAAACATTCCGGTTTGAACACAATCTGCTAACCCGAAGCCCACTGCACCCATACAGCCATGCTCATCTTCAAACAGCTGAGGATCTACCAAAAGGTCCGTTTGAATACGAGGGTTTTGACCAATTTGGTAGGCGAATAATTTAGCCATAGTTATTCCTCCTTCTTTTTGATTACTCGTTAGAACGTAATAATTCAAGAACAATTTCTGTTTTGTCCTGCTCCGTTTGAACAGCTGTTCCTAATATCTTTTCTATTTCTTCTTTAGGTAATTTAAAAGCTTGATTTAGTTGACTTGCAGGAATGACTTGGTGCTCTAAAATCATGTGATAAACTTTTTGGAAAACTTCTGGCTGTTCGATAGTCAGTTGTTCATCGTAAGGCTCTTTCGTTTTCCATTTATTTTTAGCAATTCTTTTATTTAAATAGAGACGTTGATCATCATTAATTAACGCTAATGTGTATGTTTTTTGAATCATTGATTGAAGAGAAACTTTCCAATACTTTTTCAAATCAATATAGTATTCTAACGAAATAGACAAGAGCGAATCAGAAAAAGCCGCTGAAGGAAGGAGAAAATGCGCAGCAAATAGATTTGCTTGATACTCAATAATGTTCTTTAATTCTGTTTGCGAATACTCATGAATACTTTCAACACCGTTGTGTAATAAAATATGTCCTAGTTCATGCGCCACGTTAAAACGACGACGGACAGCAGATTCATGATTATCTGTGAGCATAATAAACGGCCGACCAATCATCCAACGCGAAACCGCATCTAGTGTTGGATTGGACATGTTGGCTTCTGAAATAATCACACCATTTTGTTCAGCCAACTGAATGAGATTAGGGACTGGCGAAATCAAGTCTAAGCCCCAAATTTTCCGTAATTCCTCAGCCTTTTTCACAATTTCTTCTTCTGTGATTTCATAAATACTCTTTTCAATTAATTCTGGTAAACAAACTTTGGGAAAGTTCACATATGTTGCTAATACTTTATACACTTCTTGCACATATTTTAACCGCTCTTTTTGCATATCTCTTACTTTCTTCGTTGCCGCACTTCGGCTTCTAAAAAAAGTTGCGCCTGAATACAATTCAAATGTATCTGCTGAAAAGAAACTACGGGGAAATTGTAAAACAGAAATTAGTTTTAATATGCTATCTGCTTTAGGAATTGTTTTTCCCGATTCGTAATTCGAAATCATTTGCCTAGATAGCTCTGCTTTTTCGGCTAATTCTTTCATTGTTAATCCTCGTGCAATGCGAGCCGAAGTTAATTGCTTTGGATTAAAAATCAACCTCTCGTTCATTTTCTAGTCCTCTCCTTATCAGTTCGTCAGCGGTTGACGTAAAAGTCAAATGTAGGTCCTTACGAACTTCCTCTGGATTTTTTAAAAGAACTGGTGCCTGCGTAATATCAATTTGGTCAATCCAACGACCAACTCCAATATCTGGTAACCCTAATCGAACAAAACGTAATTGATGATTCGATCCGCCATAAGTTAGTAATAAGAATGGCGGTTGATTGGCATCATAATACTCATTTAAATCTTCTGGTTTGTCAAATAAATTATACTGCTTATTTAATAAGCTCCCACGATTTCTAAATAATGCCTTTTTAGGAACTGAAGCTTCTGATAAAACTTTCGCTGGCGTTAAAATTGCGCCTTTGGTTTCAATCATTAAGTACGTATGGCCATTGACATATCGACTACTAGCTTTGTCAGCTATTTCATGTGGGATTGCTGATGAAGTTAACACTTGTTTTAAACCAACATCAACCAATCCATGCCGAACGTGTCCCCAAACTTTTTTCATTTCTGCTCGTTGAAAAATAGATTCTCTTTCTGTTAGCTCCATTAAGTAGCGATATGCTTCTCTTATGCTTAACGATAAAACACCAACCATTCGTGCATCACAATTTCTTTTTAAATGTTCTTTTAAAATACTCATTATTTTCTCTCCTTTTTTCATAACACCCCAACAACATACCATGTTAACATTTTGCCTTTTCTAAAAAAATATGTCAACACAAAAAAATGAACTTAGGAAGGTAAGTCATTTCGACTTACCTTCCTAACTCTGAATTTTAAAATAAACGGCGAGACAGATATAGCTTCTTCTGTACTCTTCAGGATAAAACTTCAATCGACAGCCCTAGCCCGACCTCATATTTCAAATAACTCTTCTTATAACTTTTGCTTTGCACTGGTCCTCAATACATGTTCCCAACCACTTTTACTCGTAAGCGGGTTGCATTTTCTGGATGATAGGCGAGTGGTGTTTCTTCCACCTCGACTAACTCGATTGTGCCAGGGACTGCACCCGCAAGTTCGGCTTGTTGGACGGCTTTTTCTTGGGCATCGGCCAACGCCGCGTCCCGTTGGATTTTTGAATAGACATAAATTTGTTCGTATTGTCCGCTAATCTGAGCGATAGAGGCACCGATGGCATTCGCCACTGCCCCGTTTTCGTTGCGAATTAGCGCTTTAACGCCTGTCAATTCTTCGGGGATGATAATACTCCCACCACCAACTAAAACGACCGTCACGTCTGCGGAACTGGTCTTCATGCGATCAATCGCTTCACTGACCAATTCGCCAATTTTTTGGTACACTTTTTCCGCAAACGCTTGGTCTAAATGAGCCACTTTGCTAGGATCACCAACTTGGGCATGGCCTAAGCGAACCGCAATATCAGTGGTCGTTAATTGTGTGCCGCCAAAAACAAGGGCCTCTTGTGTAATACGGTAGCCGACACTGTCGGGGCCAACTGTCACAGAACCATCTGGTTGTTCACGCACTAGACTGCCACCGCCGACACCAATTGACACGATATCTGGCATTCTAAAATTGGTCCGTACCCCGCCAACATCAACGGCCAGTGAAGATTCTCTTGGAAAGCCATCCACTAACACGCCAATGTCGGACGTTGTGCCACCAACATCTAAAACAACCGCATCTTTCAAGCCAGCTAAGTATGAAGCGCCACGAATACTATTGGTTGGTCCACAAGCAATGGTTAAAATAGGAAACTGTTTGGCATAAGTTAACGACATTAACGTACCATCATTTTGACATAAGTACACTTGGGCATGATGAATTTTTTCTTGTTCTAAGGCTTGTTCAAAGCCTTCGCTGGTCACTTTAATTACTTTGTGCAACGCAGCATTCAAAATTGTCGCATTTTCCCGTTCAATTAAACCGACAGACCCAATCATTGAGGAGCAAGATACAGGAACATCTGCCCCTAACACTTCCTTCGCAAGCGCTTGAACAAACAATTCTTGGTCATTTTTTAAAGAAGAAAAAACGCCAATTACTGCGATTGCCTCTACTTCTCCTCGCCAAGACGCCAAAATCCCACGTAATTCTTCTTCGTCCAGTGCAGTCAATGGTTGTCCATCATATTCGTAGCCGCCATGTGCTAAAGCATACGTTTCTGAAAGAGTAGCCACTAAATCCTTGGGCCAAGCTGTGTAAGGCAAGACCGAAGCGGTTGCTGGATAGCCCAAACGAAGGACCCCAACTTTTGCTAATTTTTTTCGCTCAACAATGGCATTTGTACATTGGGTCGTGCCCAACATTGCATGTGTGACTTTGGTTGGGTCCACTGCTGATTCTGCCAAGACTTTATTTAAGGCACCGGCAATCCCTGTTTGAATATCATCGGTTGTTGGAACTTTCACTGAATGAATCAAGTTTAATTGATGATCTAAAATAACAGCATCTGTATTTGTGCCACCGACATCGATACCAATTTTATACATTTATTTGTCCTCCTTCGCTACTAAGTTTTCTAGTGGTTGATAATCCATTTCGTAGCCGAAATACCGAGGACCCACTGTTTCGATACCTTTTTTCGTTCGCCAAGCGGCATTCGCTTTCAAGCCCATTACTTGGACACGTTTGCCGTATTTCAAGCTTTCTGTTGTCACAGGCGTTAAAGTTTCTAAATCTACCATACAAATCAAATCAGGCGTCATCGCAATCACCTGACCATCTTTCTCGGCAATTAAATTTTCATTTTGAAAATGGACGACTGCTTCTGAACCAGCGTCACTGTTTAAGCCACTCAATTTGACACGTCCCAAATTGAAGCCACCTTTTACTTCTCGTTCTACATCTAGAATTTTTCCTTGGAACAATTCAAAGCCATCCGTAACTTCTACTAATGCTTGGCGTTTTTCTTGTTCATCTGCATAGGTACCTCGAATCACTTTGCCAATTTCTTCTGATAATGTCACGATGTTGTGAATACCATAGTCTTGTAATTGTTTGCCTGTCGCGGGATAAATGCTCACTAAAGCACTAGCGCCCATTTCAACCGTTTGAACACGAGCAAGACGTTCTGTCCAAGTATTATCAATCGTTTCCATAATGCCAATATTTCCTTTTTCATCGGTAATTGCCATAGGGGTCGCTGACATCCCATTCAAATGGAACGTTACCATAGGCAATTCTGGAAAGGCCCGACCCATACCATCACAATCCACCAAGGGAATGCCTAGCTTCGCTGCAACAACAATTGGAATCATTGAATTGACGCCCCCAGCTTCCATTGGAAAGGTCCCCGCAATCGTTTCTTGGTCTAAATATTTTCCTAACTTCTCAAAGACACGGACGAATTCGTCGCCTTTGGGAAATTTTTCAATTGCGACAGATGGGGCACCCATCATTGCGGCTGGTAGGAAAAAATCCTCCGCGGCAATTTCTTCTGGAGAAACCAGTTTGACAGGTCCGTTTTCTTCGATGGCGGACAAAGCCATCATTTTACCAATGTAGGGATCACCGCCACCTCCTGTCCCTAAAAAAGCTGCTCCTGTGGCTATATTCTCAATTGCTTCTGCATCTAAATAACGCATTCTCCGACACTCCTCTTCTTCATTCCATTTCTAATGATTCGGTGTTCGTCTGTTGACGTTTTGCACCGAAATAATAAATAACAAACGATAAAACAATGCCAATTAGCGGTTGGTTAGGCAATTGAGGGGCATTGGGAAAGAAACTCATAATCACCGGAATACCCCCCACTGCAGCACCAATTAGCCATGAAAAAACACCTAATTTATTCACGCCAGGCGTTGGCTGCCATTTGGTTCGATCGCCTTTGTTAATCAACCAATAGGCAGCAATCATTACACCAGCCACTGGTGGAACCATCGCAGAAAGGACGGACATAATCGGCGTAAAGTAATTTAAAATCCCCACAACTGCTAATAAGGTTCCAATGGCGCCGGCCGCACCGACAGCGACTTTTTCTTTTTCTTTTGGAATATCAAAGACATTAATCAAGGCCAGTCCGCCAGAAAAAGCATTCACGGCATTCGTGGTCCAAGTTGCTAAAATTAGCGCAATAATTCCTAAAACTGGAAAACCGAGATTCATAAAAACTTCCGTGATATCTGCGGTGTTCGAAGCAATGGTCAAGACCGCACCAACGCCAATCATCAACAATCCTGTCGGTAAAATCCCTAAGGTGGCCGCTTTAACCACATCTTTACGAGAAGAAACATACTGAGAGTAATCTCCAGCAATTACTGCGCCTAATGCAAAAGAACCGACAGTCATTGAAAGACCTGACATAAAGCTTCCTGCTGTTTGAGGTGTATATTGACTAACAGCTTCCCAACCGTTGTTTCTTAACGAAGCCACCAAGCCATAAAGACAAACCAGAACTAACACAGGAACCGCAAAATAATTCAGAATTTTCAATATTTTTATGCCATAAAGAGCCGAAATAAGCATGATAATTCCCCAGATTAAGGAAGAAAGCGACACAGGTAAATCAATGCCGTAAATTTTTAAAAAGTTTGTGAAGGCGCCACCGCTGACATTGGCTTGCAAGCCAAACCAACCTAAGCAAGCAATCGCTAGAATAATGGAAATAATCTTTTGCGAGCCTTGAATGCCAAACACTTGAGAAGCGACTTTGACAGAAGGTTCTTGTAAGTCGGAACTTTGAATTCCTTGTAAAATCATTAAAATAACAATAATACCGTAACCAATAAATCCTGTTAACAAAGCTTCCCATAAAGGCATGCCTGCAACTAACGTTCCTCCAATAATTAATCCTGGCACGCTAATCATTGCGCCCGCCCAAACAAATGCTAAGCTAAGCCACGATTGTTGTTGCTCGTTTTTTAATTTCATTCTCATTCCTCCTTAATTATTTTTTCAATTATAACGAAAAATCAGTCATAGGTCTTTTTCAAATTGAAAAAAATATCGAGGAAGTTTTGGCTTAAAATAAAAAAGAGACAAGAACCTGGGACAAAAATCACTTTGGATTTTTGTCCCAGGCTTAAAAATTGATAAACGGCGGAAACAGAAGCAACTCCTTCGGAAATAAGCCGAAATTCTCCAAAAATTAAAGAACACCGGGTAGGTATCATGCAACATCAACTCGTTCCTCGTTGTGTTTTATGACAATTTTCGGAAATTCCTTCTTATTGCTGAGAAACACTATTTGCAAAGTAAATAGATGTTGAACAGTACCTACTTGGTTCTCGGAGTTAAACACTTCTGTCCCGACCTCTGTCTGCTTTTTTCATTCATTCGTGACCAAGCGATATAAGATCATCGCCAAATAGACTTCATAGGCTTCGGCGGCGTTGGTCATATCATAGCCGAGCGCTTCATTAATTTTACTGATACGATATTTGACCGTATTTTTATGAACAAATAGGCGTTCGCCGCATTCTTTAAAATCACTACTTGCATCTAGTAAAAACGTTCCTAATGTCATTAACTGCTCTGATTCTTTTAAGAGAGGTTGGATAACTGCTAAGCGTTGTTGGATTGCTTCTTCTCCTGCTTGGAGACACGTCATCATTTGTTGAACTGTACGAATTTCCGCGATTGATAACACTTTTCTTTGTGGATAGACGCGCTTTAAAAACGGCGCGACTTGATTAGCGGTTTGGTAGCTGACACGCACTTCAGTCGTGTTACGAACTTTCGGACAAAGGATGATTTCACCTAAATAGTCCTGATAGTCTGTGGCTTGCAAGTATTCTTTACTAATCGTGGCTTCAGGCTGTTTGTGTAAATAATTACCTAAGAGAACAATCAGGTAATTTTCTGTTTGCTGGACAATCGTTGTTTGGTAATAGTAACGTAGGAAATCTTTCAAATCTTGCTGAATAGCGTGGATTTCTTGTCCTTGTTGCCAAATAGGCAAAAGCCACATCGTTTCGACAGAAGAAATATCAATCATTAATTTTTTGGCTAATTGGTACATCTTATCACTTTCATCGTTAATGATTGCTTGGACTAAGGCATACTCACTGACTTCGTCATAGTTTTTCCCCCATAAATTCAGAGCCATCTGAACGACTTCCACCGCTTGATTCATCTCAAAAGAGGTTAACTGCTCTTCTTCTCGAATGAAGTAAAGCTTCAATGTTTGTCCATCTTTCTGAGGAAGTTTTTGCGAGGTAATGAAGTAGGTCGTTTCTCCCAGCGCTACTTTCTCTTGTGATTGATAAAGTAACTTGGTTAAGGGTAATTTCGTGCTTCGCGGCCAATTGATGGTGCTGATGATTTCATTGGTATAGGTGGTTAACGCAATATTGACTTTTAAAAAATCGGATAGGATTTTCAAGGTCATTTCCACACTGCGGTTTTGTTCAGGCAAAAGGGAAACTTTTTCCAAGAGGTCCGTTGCAAAAGAAGCCATTTTATTTTTATTGACTAACAATTTCATGACTTCATAAATGACTTCGTTGTAGCGTAATGTGGGATCATTTTTAGGCATTTGGATTAAAATGAAACCTAAAGAATCCGCTAATTGAATCACTTCCTCTGCAACTTTCGGTACGATAATCCCAACGTAGTACAAGATTAGGCCTACTTCGCCTAATTCATGGAGATGCCGAATCGTTTCGCATTGCTTCACCACATCATGACGAATGGCACAAAATGAACCAATCAAAATTTCGCCAGCATGGTATTCATTTGTTTTGTGAAGTTTTTCCGAAAACAAAGACATATCAGAGACTTCTAAAAAAGAAAGAGAAGCAACAGATGTGTCCAATTGGTTTTTACCAGAAAGTACCGTTGCTTCTCGCAAAGACGGTAATTTTAATAAATCATTCACGCGGACACTCATAATTACTCCTCCTTTTGGCTGGTTTATTTTTTCTTACGAATCATATCGCCGACTGCAACAGGTTGCGTCACTTCCATTGTTAATAACATCATGGGATTAGGTGCCCGATCGATCGCTTCACCGTCTTCATTATACATCTCTTTAACGGTTTGGTGGAAATGGGTAAACCCGGGACCATAAAATTCAATTTCATCGCCGACACTGAAAAGGTTCCGTTGACGAATCGTTGCGACTTGCGTCTTTTCGTTGTACGCAATCACTTCACCAACAAATTTATATTGTGGAATTTTACGACGTTCGCCGAATAATTGTTCATTTTCACTTGGTGTATTGTAATAAAAACCAGTTGCTAATTCACGTTGTGCTACTTTCCATAATTCATCAATCCACTCTTGTTGGCAGACATAGTTTTCAGGGTCTTCCATGTAAGAATCGACGGCTTTTTTATACACATTAGCGACTGTCGAAACATAGTGAATGGATTTCATGCGGCCTTCAATTTTAAAACTATCGACACCATTTTCAATTAATTCTGGAATATGTTCAATCATAGACATATCTACGGCGCTCATTGAAAACTCTTCTTCAACTTCCCCTTCGCTGGTTTTGCTCCGACGTTCTGTCCCAAAAGGCATATCAAATAACTCGTATTTCCAACGACAAGATTGAGAGCAACCGCCACGATTGGCATCCCGCATCGACATATGGTTGGATAAAGTACAACGTCCTGAATATGAAATACACATTGCTCCATGAATAAAGGCTTCAATTTCAATGTCCGTATTTTCACGAATCGCTGCAACTTCCTCCATTGAAACTTCGCGCGCTAAAACCACACGTTCTAAGCCTTCATTTTTCCAAAATTCTAATGTTTCATAGTTGGTTGCTGAAGCTTGTGTCGATAAATGGATGGGTAAACCTGGTGCTTCTGTCGCACAAATTTCGATTAAAGCTGGATCGGAAACAATCACAGCTGAAATTCCGATGTCTCGCAATTCTCTGAAAAACGCTCCTGCCCCTTCCTGGTTTCCTTCATGAGTGACCATATTGGCAGCGACATAAACTTTCGCATTATGTTCGCGGGCAAAGGCTACGCCTTCCGCCATTTCTTCTGGCGTGAAATTTCCTGCGCGGCTACGCAGACCGTAGGCATTCCCTCCGATATAAACGGCATCGGCACCGTAACGAATTGCGACTTTTAGTTTTTCTAGCGTCCCGGCTGGAGCCAACACCTCGGGACGCTTCAATGTTCGTTCTGTCATTACTTTCATGTTCTTCTTCCCCTTAAATGAATCAATTTATTTTATTGCATCGGCACTTAAATCAAAGAAACCATTGTCTAAGCCACGACCTGTTGGATGTAATTTTTCAATTTCAGCTGTTGCATGAGCTGCTTGATCTTCTGACCAAGTTCCCGCTTCAAGTGCTGCTTTCGCTTCAGCAAATAAGCGAGCAATCGCGACAAAATTTTCACCTGGCGTGTAAAGGCCATCGAGCTTCCATGTACGATAGTGATGGTCATACAAGTTTGTTAACTCATTCATCAAGTTCACATCGTTATTGGCAAAAATATGCGTACCATGACTATCTTCATAAATGGAATAGTGGGTTTCTGGTTTTTTGGGTTCAGAAATAAACAGCCCTTCGTCTTTCGTAACCCCTTTGTCGTTCTTTGTGTAATTGTAGTAATTTTGAATTAATGGGCGTTTCGATTGATGAATACAGGTCGCCCCATAGACAAGAATTTCAGCTGGAACTGCTAAGTTTTCTTCCATTGCGACCATTTCTTCAAAAGGTACTTCCCGAGCTAGGACAGCTCCGATGGCTCCTCGTTTACTCCAAAAATTGATTTGACATGAGCTCGTTACCAAGGTTTCGCCATCATAAACGTAAGGAATTTCTAATCCATCTCGTTGCATAATAAACACAATACCCGGATCACCCAAAGTAATTTTATCGACGTTGATTTCTTTTAAAAATGTCAGATACTCTGGGACTAATTTCATTTTTTCAGGGTGCATAATGCCATTTACTGCAACTAGCACTTGTTTGCCCATTTCATGTGCACGTTTCACAATCTCTCGTTGTTCATCTCGTGTAAAAGATACGGGCAAACGTAACCCGAATGTTTCTTCTCCAATATATAATGTATCCACACCTGTTGCGAGTAATTCTACAGCCTGCTCAACAGATTCTGCAGTTGCAATCAGTTCAATCATAAATATAGCCTCCTTCTTTATGACCGTTTAATAGTATCATACGTTCACAAACTTTAAAAGAGCCTATCTGTATTAAACGTACATTTTTCACAATGTTTCCGAAAAAATTTTGGTAGAAAAGCGCCATCCGCTTACCTACCAAATGCTCTTTTTTTAATTACTGGTCATCTGTTCTTTGGTCACTCGTTCAAGTGATATTTTCGTTCATAAAACGTTACTACAACGGTGAATAGCCACGCTGCCGCTAAGCCTAACAAGCTACCTAAAACAATCCCCAAAAAGCGGAATTGAATCAACGTTATCACGTACTGCTGACGAACGAGCAATGAAAGCATCAGAGCCATAGGCGTTGTGAAAAATTGCGCCAATCCATAATTACGACGAATAAAATACTCAACGGTCACAAATAAGATTGTAATCACGACAATCGATTCAAAAGTTGTCAAAGCTAAATTAAGCAGAAAAGCGGAAATAACCAATCCAATCGTTGTGCCAAAAATTCGCTGAATATTTCGCTGCTTAATCGCACGTAAATTGTCTCCTTGTAAAATGGATGCACAGGAAACGACTAACCAATACGGATTCTGTAAATGTAAACTTTCGCTGATATATACAGCAAAAAATAAGACAAAGCTATAATATATGCTATCTAATGGCGCTTCTGGATGCCGATAAATTCGTTCCCGTAATGATCGCTTAGCTAGCGGGGCACTGATTTCCTTCTCTGTAAAATGCAACACTAGTGCAAACAAAATGGAAAAGCCAATGCCTAATAACATACAGCCACTCATGAACGGAATTTTTGCTAACGGAATACTCGTACTGGCACCCATCGCTGTCACCATCACACCAAAGAAGGCCCCTGGTTTTGAAATATCGTAGACTTCAAAGAAAAAGCGGCCACCAAAACCGACCAGGGCAACAACAATGGGAATGAGCCATGCAATATGGGTCGATAACATGCCTAACAAATTTCCTAAAAAAAGGTAACTACCGACCACAGATAAACGAGTCATTAACTGTTTTAATGGTAGCGGCTGATAATATAAAAAAGTAAAAATACCTAACGAGCCAAAGCTTGAAATCAATAATTGATGATTGATATAGCCCAAAAAAAGAATGCTGAACATAACCAAGCCAGCAAACACTAGTCGAAAAGGATTATCCTTTGGACGCTGATAATGTAGTAATTCTCGAAAAAAAGATTGTTCCATTCCATCACCCCTCCTTATTAACGTAGCACAGAAAAATCAATCTGGCAATTCTCAAAAAGAAATCGCCACTGGAAAATAGAAAAGCCTGGCATAAAAACCCTAAATGGTTTTTGTACCAGACTTCGCATCTCATCTATACAGTTTGTAATTCTTTCGCTTCTGTCTTTGGTGCTTTTGGTGCCCGCACATTTAACGTAATTTTGCCTTTGCTAGCGCCTAAAGTTACTTTATCCCCTAACTGAATTTGACCAGAAAGAAGGGCTTCACTTAAACGATCTTCCACTTCTTTTTGCAAGGCCCGACGAATTGGACGTGCGCCATATTCTGGATCAAACCCGACTTTACCAATAACTTCAATTGCAGCTGGTGTGATTTTCACTTTAACCTCTTGTTCGGCCATCCGTTTCACGACAGATTGACTCATAATTTTTACGATTTCATGAATTTCCTCTTGTTTCAAGGAATGGAAGACAACCGTTTCATCAATTCGGTTTAAGAATTCTGGACGGAAGGCTTTTTTCAATTCTTCCATGATTCGTTTTTGCATTAATTCATGATTTTTAGAAATGTCTTTCACATTGAAGCCAACATGTTTTTCTTCACGAATCGCTGTTGCTCCTAAGTTGGAGGTCATGATTAAAATCGTGTTACGGAAATCGACTTTTCGTCCTTTGGCATCCGTTAAATGGCCATCATCTAAGACTTGTAATAAAATATTAAAGACATCTGGATGGGCTTTTTCTACTTCATCTAGCAAAATAACGGAATAAGGACGTTGACGAATTTTTTCAGTTAGTTGGCCGCCTTCTTCGTAGCCGACATAACCTGGAGGAGAACCGATTAAACGGCTAGTGCTGTATTTTTCCATAAACTCAGACATGTCCACGCGAATCAAAGCTTCTTCGCTGCCAAACATCGCTTCGGCTAAGGCTTTGGCAAGTTCTGTTTTCCCAACCCCAGTTGGTCCTAAGAACATGAAGGAACCAATCGGTCTTGCTGGGTCTTTCAAGCCACTACGCGCACGACGGATAGCGCGTGAAACAGCTTCAACTGCTTCATTTTGGCCAACGACCCGTTGATGTAAAATGGTTTCTAATTCCATCAATCGTTCGCTTTCTTTCTTCTCTAGCTGCTGCAAAGGAACGCCTGTCCATTGTGAAACAACCCCAGCCACGTCTTCTTCTGTTACTTGTGTACTGTAACCAGACAGACTTTTTTCTTTCACTGCAATCAATTCTTCTAGTTTTTCCATCACTTGTTTTTCTTTTTGACGAATCCGAGCAGCACTTTCAAATGATTGGTTTTGAATGGCCTCTTCTTTTTCCGTAATTAATTGAGAAATTTCGGTACGCAATTCATTAATTTCTGAAGGTTGATCTGCCTTATCTAAACGAACTTTTGCTGCAGATTCGTCCATTAAATCAATTGCTTTATCTGGTAATTGGCGGTCATTTAAATAGCGAATCGATAATTGAACCGCTGCATGTAGAGCTTCATCTGTAATTTCTACGCCATGATGGTTTTCATAGCGGGAACGCAAGCCTTTTAGAATTTCTTCTGCTTCTTCTGGGGTTGGTTCTGCTACTTGAATACGGGCAAAACGACGTTCCAAAGCGGCATCTTTTTCAATATATTTTTGGTATTCATCCAGAGTTGTCGCACCAATGGTTTGCAACTCGCCACGTGCTAAAGCAGGTTTTAAAATATTTGAAGCATCAATCGCCCCTTCTGCACCGCCAGCACCGATCAAGGTATGCAATTCGTCGATAAATAAAATGACTTGTCCATCTTGATAGATTTCATCGACAACTTTTTTCAAGCGATCTTCGAACTCACCTCGATATTTGGTTCCAGCAACCAAGGCACCCATGTCTAGCATCATTAAACGTTTGCCTTGCATATCTTCAGGGACTTCCCGGTTGACAATTTTCTGGGCTAAGCCTTCTGCTATCGCTGTTTTCCCAACACCTGGTTCACCGACTAAGACAGGATTGTTTTTGGTACGGCGACTCAAAATTTGGATTAAACGACGGACTTCGGTCCCGCGACCAACTACTGGATCCAAGCTTTGTTCTCGTGCTAACTTGGTTAAATCTCTTGCTAAAGAATCCAATGTTGGCGTCCCTTGTGGCGCATTTTTATTTTGACCATTCCGACGACGTTGTGCGCCATTGGGTTCGGAAACGCCCATTTTTTTCAATAATAATTGACGCATTTTGGATAAGCTTAATCCTAAATTCACTAAAATTCTAGACGCTAAAATTTCTTCGTCTCTTAACAAGCCTAATAATAAATGCTCGGTACCAATCTTTTGAGCCCCTAAGCGCTTCGCTTCATCTCCCGCATAGGCAAAGATTTGTTTGGCTCTTGGTGAATAAGGTAAGTATAAGTTGTTATTCCCCATTGGACTTTGCATGGTGCCATAGCCACTTAAATGCTCAATTTCTTCACGGATGTCTTCTGTGTCAGTATTCAATTGTCGTAATGTTTTTCCGGCAATCCCATTTGGTTCTAAAACGAGTGCTAATAATAAATGCTCAGAACCGACGGATTGATGACGAAAATACTTCGCTTCTTCTTGGGCAATCGCCAGTACGGCTTTCGCACTTTCTGTAAATAGTTCATCCATAGTTATTCCTCCTCATAGCTCAAGCGCTCTAAAAATGAACGCATTATTTGAGCTCTTAGAAAATCTTCGTGATTCCCCAGACCATTCAATGTGCTTTTACTTAAAGCAGCTAGCATTAAATTGCCTTCCTTTTTCGTAATCACTTCTTCTTCATACAATGTTTGAATAAATGTTAGCGCATCTTTTTCTGTTAAGGTTGCGCCAATCAATTGATCCATTTGTTTTAGTAATTGATCGTTATCTGAAATTTGTACTTTGACAATGCGAATATAGCCGCCTCCACCACGTTTACTTTCAACTGCGTAGCCTCGTTGGATGGTAAAACGTGTATTAATTACATAGTTAATTTGTGAAGGAACGCAATTAAATAAATTAGCCATTTCCGCCCGACGGATTTCAATTTTATTACTTTCTTCTAAAATCTTTTTTAAATAAGCCTCGATTAAATCTGACGTATTTTGATTACTCATAGTCTTCCATCCTTCTTCTCTCTTGACTAATATTGACCATTATTATATCGAACTTTGCCTATTAAATAAAGAGGAACGCTTTGACTTTAATAAAAAAATGCAAAACAGGAGGAGCAACCTCAGTCAAACTGACTTAAGTTCCCCTCCTAAAATTGAAAATATGTTATTGAATCACAGAGGCTGAGACAAAAGTGTTTAGCTCCAAGAAATAAGAAGAAATTTCCGAAAATTGTTCTTTAATTTTTGGAGAATTTCGGCTTATTTCCGAAGGAGTTGCTTTTGTTCAGCTGATTATCTTAATGTCTCACAAAAGCGATTCTTCGCCATAGGCTTGATCCAAGGCTTGTTGAATATCTTCGATAATAGATGTTGGCTCTTCCAAACCAACGTACATGCGAATGTGCGCTGGCGACAAGCCTCTTTTCTGAACAGCCGCCAAGTTATTGCCTTTGAATACAGGCAAGGCCAAACTTTCAAAGCCACCCCAACTGACCCCAATTGTGACCAGCGTCAATGCGTTCACAAATGTTTTCAAACGTTCAAAATCGGTATCTTTTAAATCAATCGCAAACAATGAGCCATAACCTGTTAAATATTTTTCTGCTAACGCTTGTTGTTGTTGATTTCCTACAAAAGGATGATATAATCGACTGATTCGCGGATCCTTTTGCAAAGCCGACAGCACCGTTTGGATGGCTTGAGACTGATGCGCCAACCGAACGGGCATGGTACGAATACCTCGTAACGCTAACCAAGAATTGAAGGGACTATTGACTGCTCCTAAAGCTTGATGACCATGTTCAAAAATTTGAT
Source organism: Enterococcus sp. DIV2385 (assembly GCF_051711925.1). Lineage (NCBI taxonomy): Bacteria > Bacillati > Bacillota > Bacilli > Lactobacillales > Enterococcaceae > Enterococcus > Enterococcus sp. DIV2385. Next base: position 2,744,277 of record NZ_JBIONV010000001.1, read on the forward strand.
CTACAAGCGCTGCTTTGCCAATGACAGCCCCTGCTACAATATCCGAATGACCACCAATATATTTGGAACAAGAATGAATCACCAGGTCCACATTATGGCATAAAGGATGCTGAAATAACGGTGACGCCCACGTGTTATCAATGACAGTGTATGCGCCAATTTTTTGTGCTAACGCAGTTATTTTTTCTAAATCTAGCAGTTCAAACTTTTGTGAGGACGGACTTTCAAAGTAAATGACTTTGGTGTTTTCCTGAACAAATTGAAAAAGTTCTTCTGTTTCTGCAACGTCTACTTTGGTCAAGGATACGCCAAATTTCTCTAAATATTGCACAAATGAAACAGATTCTCCATAAATTGTATTGACCATTAAAACATGATCACCTTGTTGGAGCAACGTAAACAGCGTTGCCGAAATAGCGCCCATTCCTGAGGCAAAAACTTTACATTTTTCTCCACGTTCCAAACGAGCAATTTTTTTCTCTAAAATTTCTGTTGTGGGGTTGGTGCCACGTGTGTAAACATAATTATTTTTTTCATCTATACTCGCTGCCATAAATTCTTCGTAAGTTGGAAAATAAAAGGAAGAGGTTTGAACCAACTCGGGCACCATCGGATGATACATTTTTTCCATTCCTTTTTCCACTTCACAGCAAATATTTTCATCATTCTCAACATGCATTTCCTTCACTCCTCTTTCTCTACAATGTTTCTGGTACTTCATGGGCTTCTTCTTTTTGATATTGTCGATCTAAGGCTTTTACAAATGGATAATAAATAACAACACTAGCGGCAACAGCTAAAACTTGCGTCACTGCACCTTGCCATTTTCCCACTAAAAAGCCCGAAAACAGAAAGGGCGTAGCCCATGGTGCTTGAATGTTTGTAAACATTGGCATGAACCCAATTTTCATTGACAGAAAGGCAATCAAGACCGATACAATCGGCGCGACCGCAATCGGAATCAATAATAAAGGGTTAAAAATAACTGGGAGTCCAAAAATCAAGGGTTCATTAATGTTGAAAAATGCTGGAACAAACGAAATTTTCGACATGGCTTTCATTCTAGATGAATGTCCGACGATGGCCATTGCAATAGCCAAGCCAACCGTGCAACCAGCGCCTCCAATTGTGGCAAATTGATCGAGCATTTGGACCGTGCCAAAGTTGCCACTTTGAGCAGTTAATTGTCCTAATTCCGCTAAGCTTTGGTTTTTGTCTGCATTCGCATATAAAATAGGATATAGCATGGAATTGATGACAGTTGGATGAATTCCAAACCACCAGAACAGTCCATTTAAGCCAGCCACAATAATAATTGCAAAAGGGGTTCCGATTAAACCTTGCAGTGTCGCTTGAATCACCGCATAAATTAATTGCGGGAAGGAATCCGCAAACGAAAGCCCAATCCCATTAATCAATAAAGCCACCGCTACCACAAAAATCCCAGGAATCAATGCACTAAAAGCTTGGCTCACCATAGCAGGCACGCTGTCAGGCATTTTGATGACTAATTTTTTCTTAATACAGAAACGAGTCAACTCAACCGAAAGAATTGACATAATAATGGCCGTAATCACCCCTTGCGTTCCTAACCAATCAAACGATAAAACTTTCGTCACAACTTCGCCTGATTCTGTGATCACCGTTTTCGGTAAAACGACTACGTAAGCAACAATTCCTAAAATTAATGAAGTTAAACGATCCATTTCGTAACTTTCCGCCAATTTATAGGACATCGTCCCAGCAAAAATAATTCCCATCATGTTGAAAGTCGCTCGATAAGCTGGTGAAATCATATCCGCCCAACCTGCACCGAAAATTCCAGCCATAAAATCGCCATACCCTGCTACTGGAAAATCTGTAATCAACATAAAAATCGACCCAATAATTGTTAACGGCATAATTGCAAAAAAACCATTTCTTAAGGCTTGAAAATAACGTAAACTTGTAATCCTTGAAACTTTAGGCACTACGGCTTGCTCCACCCAGTTTGTTAACTTATCCATTTCACTTCTCTCCTTAATCCTTTGTGATATCCTCATCATAAAGAAACCGCTTTCTGATGTAAATACAACTAACTGATTCTGTAACTATGTTTCATAATTCATACGCTTAAGGTATACTGAAAGCGAAACAAAGTACCACAGAGAGGTGAACCCATTGAATCTAATCGAATGTTTAGAACAAAAAGAACGCTATACATATAACGAAGGGCTAATTATTGATTTTATTTTATCTCATACTGAACGAGTCCTGCATATGTCGATTTATGAACTAGCAGAAGCCACCAACTCTTCAACTTCCACGATTGTTCGTTTGTGTAAAAAAACAGAAACTAGCGGTTTCAAAGAATTTAAAATCCGCTTGTCCCGCGACTTAGAAATTCACTACCAAGCAATCCGGAATGTTGATGCGAATATGCCTTTTTTAGCGCAAGATTCTGATTTACTAATTGCCAAGAAAATTGCGCAGTTAACGACTGAAACCGTTCAATCCACTCAACAGTTATTAACCGAGGCCATGTTAAATAAAAGCATTGATTTACTTTTAACCGCTGAAAATATTTTAGCAGTGGGTGTCAGTAACTCCTACATTCGCTTAACGGATTTTCAAACAAAGTTATTACGCATTCAGCTATTTATCCATTTAATCCCTTATCAAGCTGAACAATTTTATTTAGCCATCAATGCCACCAAAAATGACGTAGCCATCCTCGTCTCTTACAGTGGTAACACTGCAGAAATCGTAAATGAAGCACGGATTTTTGCAGAAGGAGGCACTCCGATTATTGCCATTACTTCAGACTTGAACAGCCAATTAGCTAAATACGCCACAGTGATTTTGCCCATTCCTAACGTTGAACATGCAGATTTCAAAGTCTCGACTTTTTCCTCTCAACTAGCCATCGAATATATCCTCAATGTCCTTTATTCCTGTATTTTTAGACGCAATTTCGATAAGAATTACACATCACAAAAAAATACACCTACTTCGATACTTAAATTTTAAACAAAACAAAAAAACAGTACTGATGATCAGTACTGTTTTTCACAATCGGGAAGACAGGATTCGAACCTGCGACCCCTTGGTCCCAAACCAAGTGCTCTACCAAGCTGAGCTACTTCCCGGGCTATGAAGTTAAAGTAATAAAAAAAGACTATCGAATTAAAAAGAAACTCACGTGCACCTTTTTAAAACTTAGTCAATCACTCAACTATGCACCCAAAGGGAGTCGAACCCCTAACCTTTTGATTCGTAGTCAAACACTCTATCCAGTTGAGCTATGGGTGCTAAATATAAAACAATGCCGAGGACCGGAATCGAACCGGTACGGTGATCACTCACCGCAGGATTTTAAGTCCTGTGCGTCTGCCAGTTCCGCCACCCCGGCGTAATGAATTGGCTAAGCGGAAAACGGGGTTCGAACCCGCGACCCCCACCTTGGCAAGGTGGTGCTCTACCACTGAGCTATTTCCGCAAAATGGTGCCGGCTAAAGGACTTGAACCCTCGACCCTCTGATTACAAATCAGATGCTCTACCAACTGAGCTAAGCCGGCTAAATATGCGGGTGAAGGGACTTGAACCCCCACGCCTTGCGGCGCTAGATCCTAAATCTAGTGCGTCTGCCAATTCCGCCACACCCGCAAATGAAATATGAATATGAGCCGTACAGGGCTCGAACCTGTGACCCTCTGATTAAAAGTCAGATGCTCTACCAACTGAGCTAACGGCTCAAAAAATGGAGGTTAACGGGATCGAACCGCTGACCCCCTGCTTGTAAGGCAGGTGCTCTCCCAGCTGAGCTAAACCTCCAAAAACAACAATTCGCGTGGCGACGTCCTACTCTCACAAAGGGAAACCCTTCACTACAATCGGCGCTAAGAAGCTTAACTTCTGTGTTCGGCATGGGAACAGGTGTATCCTTCTCGCTATCGCCACCACACTGGGTGTTGTTTCTTATTGAGTTGAATCTTCATTCACTCAAAACTGGATTGAAGTTTGAATCAAAATAACCAAGTTGCTTTTACTTATCCATTCTTTGGTTAAGTCCTCGACCGATTAGTATTGGTCCGCTCCAACTATCACTAGCCTTCCACTTCCAACCTATCTACCTGATCATCTCTCAGGGGTCTTACTTTCTTAAAGAAATGGGAAATCTCATCTTGAGGTGGGCTTCACACTTAGATGCTTTCAGCGTTTATCCCTTCCCTACATAGCTACCCAGCAATGCCCTTGGCAGAACAACTGGTACACCAGCGGTAAGTCCATCCCGGTCCTCTCGTACTAAGGACAGCTCCTCTCAAATTTCCAACGCCCGCGACGGATAGGGACCGAACTGTCTCACGACGTTCTGAACCCAGCTCGCGTGCCGCTTTAATGGGCGAACAGCCCAACCCTTGGGACCGACTACAGCCCCAGGATGCGACGAGCCGACATCGAGGTGCCAAACCTCCCCGTCGATGTGGACTCTTGGGGGAGATAAGCCTGTTATCCCCAGGGTAGCTTTTATCCGTTGAGCGATGGCCCTTCCATGCGGAACCACCGGATCACTAAGCCCGACTTTCGTCCCTGCTCGACTTGTAGGTCTCGCAGTCAAGCTCCCTTCTGCCTTTACACTCTTCGAATGATTTCCAACCATTCTGAGGGAACCTTTGGGCGCCTCCGTTACCTTTTAGGAGGCGACCGCCCCAGTCAAACTGCCCATCTGACACTGTCTCCCACCACGATTAGTGGTGCGGGTTAGAGGGTTCATAACACAAGGGTAGTATCCCACCAGCGCCTCCTCCGAAACTAGCGTTCCGGTCTCATCGGCTCCTACCTATCCTGTACATGTGGTACAAACACTCAATATCAAACTACAGTAAAGCTCCATGGGGTCTTTCCGTCCTGTCGCGGGTAACCTGCATCTTCACAGGTACTAAAATTTCACCGAGTCTCTCGTTGAGACAGTGCCCAAATCGTTACGCCTTTCGTGCGGGTCGGAACTTACCCGACAAGGAATTTCGCTACCTTAGGACCGTTATAGTTACGGCCGCCGTTTACTGGGGCTTCAATTCTGAGCTTCGCCGAAGCTAACCCATCCTCTTAACCTTCCAGCACCGGGCAGGCGTCAGCCCCTATACTTCATCTTACGATTTTGCAGAGACCTGTGTTTTTGATAAACAGTCGCTTGGGCCTATTCACTGCGGCTGACCGAAGTCAGCACCCCTTCTCCCGAAGTTACGGGGTCATTTTGCCGAGTTCCTTAACGAGAGTTCGCTCGCTCACCTTAGGATACTCTCCTCGACTACCTGTGTCGGTTTACGGTACGGGCAGTTGTTTTCTCACTAGAAGCTTTTCTTGGCAGTGTGACATCAGGAACTTCGCTACTATTATTTCGCTCCCCGTCACAACTTGTCCTTAAAGAGTAAAGCATTTAACTCTACTCAAGACTCATTGCTTGGACATGCACTTCCAATCGCATGCATTCCTTAGCCTACTGCGTCCCTCCATTGCTCAAACAAAAACAACTGGTACAGGAATATCAACCTGTTGTCCATCGCCTACGCCTATCGGCCTCGGCTTAGGTCCCGACTAACCCTGGGCGGACGAGCCTTCCCCAGGAAACCTTAGTCATACGGTGGACAGGATTCTCACCTGTCTTTCGCTACTCATACCGGCATTCTCACTTCTAAGCGCTCCAGCCGTCCTCACGATCGACCTTCAACGCCCTTAGAACGCTCTCCTACCACTACACCTAATGGTGTAGTCCACAGCTTCGGTAATATGTTTAGCCCCGGTACATTTTCGGCGCAGGGTCACTCGACTAGTGAGCTATTACGCACTCTTTAAATGGTGGCTGCTTCTAAGCCAACATCCTAGTTGTCTGTGCAACCCCACATCCTTTTCCACTTAACATATATTTTGGGACCTTAGCTGGTGGTCTGGGCTGTTTCCCTTTCGACTACGGATCTTATCACTCGCAGTCTGACTCCCGGATATAAATGAATGGCATTCGGAGTTTATCTGAATTCGGTAACCCGAGATGGGCCCCTAGTCCAAACAGTGCTCTACCTCCATCATTCTCAATTCCGAGGCTAGCCCTAAAGCTATTTCGGAGAGAACCAGCTATCTCCAAGTTCGTTTGGAATTTCTCCGCTACCCACACCTCATCCCCGCACTTTTCAACGTACGTGGGTTCGGTCCTCCAGTGCGTTTTACCGCACCTTCAACCTGGACATGGGTAGATCACATGGTTTCGGGTCTACGACTACATACTCATTCGCCCTATTCAGACTCGCTTTCGCTGCGGCTCCGTCTCTTCGACTTAACCTCGCATGCAATCGTAACTCGCCGGTTCATTCTACAAAAGGCACGCCATCACTCATTAACGAGCTTTGACTTGTTGTAGGCACACGGTTTCAGGATCTATTTCACTCCCCTTCCGGGGTGCTTTTCACCTTTCCCTCACGGTACTGGTTCACTATCGGTCACTAGGGAGTATTTAGCCTTGCGGGATGGTCCCCGCGGATTCCGACGGAATTTCTCGTGTTCCGCCGTACTCAGGATCCTCCTAGGTGTTGTTAGCATTTCGTCTACGGGGCTTTCACCCTTTTTAGCGGAATTTTCCAAATCCTTCAACTATACTAACAGACTACCATATTGGAGTCCTACAACCCCAACAAGCAAGCTTGTTGGTTTGGGCTCTTCCCGTTTCGCTCGCCGCTACTCAGGGAATCGAATTTTCTTTCTCTTCCTGCAGGTACTAAGATGTTTCAGTTCTCTGCGTCTACCTCTAATCAGCTATGTATTCACTGAAAAGTAATATCCTATAAAAGATATTGGGTTCCCCCATTCGGAAATCTCTGGATCATAGCTTACTTACAGCTCCCCAAAGCATATCGGTGTTAGTCCCGTCCTTCATCGGCTCCTAGTGCCAAGGCATCCACCGTGCGCCCTTATTCACTTAACCTTATCAACCTTACGGTTGGGTCTTGATCACTTCTTCTAGCGATAGAAGGTTAATCAATAAATAAGCAATTGAACTTATTAAAAAACTCATTCAACGCGGTGTTCTCGGTTTGTTTTGATTCTTTTTACTTCAATATCCAGTTTTCAATGAACGAATGTTTTGAGAGTAGACCTCTCAAAACTGAACAAAGTAAAGACGAAATGTGTATTTCCGTAATATTCCTTAGAAAGGAGGTGATCCAGCCGCACCTTCCGATACGGCTACCTTGTTACGACTTCACCCCAATCATCTATCCCACCTTAGGCGGCTGGCTCCAAAAAGGTTACCTCACCGACTTCGGGTGTTACAAACTCTCGTGGTGTGACGGGCGGTGTGTACAAGGCCCGGGAACGTATTCACCGCGGCGTGCTGATCCGCGATTACTAGCGATTCCGGCTTCATGCAGGCGAGTTGCAGCCTGCAATCCGAACTGAGAGAAGCTTTAAGAGATTTGCATGACCTCGCGGTCTAGCGACTCGTTGTACTTCCCATTGTAGCACGTGTGTAGCCCAGGTCATAAGGGGCATGATGATTTGACGTCATCCCCACCTTCCTCCGGTTTGTCACCGGCAGTCTCGCTAGAGTGCCCAACTGAATGATGGCAACTAACAATAAGGGTTGCGCTCGTTGCGGGACTTAACCCAACATCTCACGACACGAGCTGACGACAACCATGCACCACCTGTCACTTTGTCCCCGAAGGGAAAGCTCTATCTCTAGAGTGGTCAAAGGATGTCAAGACCTGGTAAGGTTCTTCGCGTTGCTTCGAATTAAACCACATGCTCCACCGCTTGTGCGGGCCCCCGTCAATTCCTTTGAGTTTCAACCTTGCGGTCGTACTCCCCAGGCGGAGTGCTTAATGCGTTTGCTGCAGCACTGAAGGGCGGAAACCCTCCAACACTTAGCACTCATCGTTTACGGCGTGGACTACCAGGGTATCTAATCCTGTTTGCTCCCCACGCTTTCGAGCCTCAGCGTCAGTTACAGACCAGAGAGCCGCCTTCGCCACTGGTGTTCCTCCATATATCTACGCATTTCACCGCTACACATGGAATTCCACTCTCCTCTTCTGCACTCAAGTCTCCCAGTTTCCAATGACCCTCCCCGGTTGAGCCGGGGGCTTTCACATCAGACTTAAGAAACCGCCTGCGCTCGCTTTACGCCCAATAAATCCGGACAACGCTTGCCACCTACGTATTACCGCGGCTGCTGGCACGTAGTTAGCCGTGGCTTTCTGGTTAGATACCGTCAGGGGACGTTCAGTTACTAACGTCCTTGTTCTTCTCTAACAACAGAGTTTTACGATCCGAAAACCTTCTTCACTCACGCGGCGTTGCTCGGTCAGACTTTCGTCCATTGCCGAAGATTCCCTACTGCTGCCTCCCGTAGGAGTCTGGGCCGTGTCTCAGTCCCAGTGTGGCCGATCACCCTCTCAGGTCGGCTATGCATCGTGGCCTTGGTGAGCCGTTACCTCACCAACTAGCTAATGCACCGCGGGTCCATCCATCAGCGACACCCGAAAGCGCCTTTCACTCTTATGCCATGCGGCATAAACTGTTATGCGGTATTAGCACCTGTTTCCAAGTGTTATCCCCCTCTGATGGGTAGGTTACCCACGTGTTACTCACCCGTCCGCCACTCCTCTTTCCAATTGAGTGCAAGCACTCGGGAGGAAAGAAGCGTTCGACTTGCATGTATTAGGCACGCCGCCAGCGTTCGTCCTGAGCCAGGATCAAACTCTCATAATAAAAGTTAGAACAATCTTACGATTGTTAAGCTCAATTTGTTTGCTAGCATATTGCTTGCTTGTTAAAAATGTTTGTTGTCTTGAATTGAATCAAGACGCCCTACACATTTGGTTCGTCTATTCTTTGTTCAGTTTTCAAAGGCCTACGTTACCTCGCAGCAACTTTTATATCATAACAAACTTTCGTTTGAATGTCAAGAACTTTTTTAAAAAAGTTTTTTTAAGTTGTTTTGCTCGGTTGTTGTTGTCTGTTGTGACAACTTCTATATCTTATCATCTCGTTTGTTATTTGTCAACAACTTTTTTGTTGTTTTTTCAAACTTTTTTCGAGAGATTTGAAATCAAGAATTGTTATTTAATTATTGATTTCTGAATCGCTCAGCTGTGTGACTCGCCTTGCGACATGTAATAATATACCAAGATTTCAAGCATTGGTCAATCATTATTTTCACTTTTTTTAAACTTTTTTTCAATACCGATTATTATGATTGGTCTAGGTATTTTTGTTCGTTTTTTACCTCCTTTCATCCTTTTTTGACTATAGTTTATTAACTTTTAGCAAAATCTTCTAAATTTATCGTAATATATCAAGGATTTTGTCCTTTTTAGCAATTATTTGTTAAAATATGGAAAAGAGATTTTTTATATATGGAGGAAATGAACGCTTATGAAAATTTTAGTTGCAGATGATGATAAAGAAATTGTAGAACTATTGAGTATTTATATTCATAATGAAGGATACGAAGTCGTGAAAGCTTATGATGGAAAAGAAGCGTTATCCAAATTGCACACAACACCAGATATCGATTTATTAATCTTGGACATTATGATGCCAATCATGGATGGAATGGAAGTAGTGAAAGAACTTCGAAAAGAATCGCAAATTCCAATTATTATGTTAACAGCAAAAACAACCGATATGGATAAAATCAAAGGCTTAGTTGCAGGTGCAGACGATTATGTCACCAAGCCTTTTAATCCTTTAGAAGTAATGGCTCGGGTAAAGTCTATTTTACGTAGAAGCCAAATGCAATTAACCAAAGAAGAACCCGATGAATTAGAAGTCGGCCCATTAATGATTAATAAGGACTCTCACGAAGTCAAAACAATAGAAGGAAAAGAAATTCAATTAACCGCTCTTGAGTTTGGTATCCTCTATCTATTAGCTAGTCATCCAAATCGTGTGTTTAGTGCGGATGAAATTTTTGAGCGTGTGTGGCAACAAGAAAGTATTGTTTCTGCTAAAACCGTGATGGTTCACGTCAGTCATTTAAGAGATAAGATTGAAGAAGCAACTGGTGGAGAAAAAGTCATTCAAACAGTGTGGGGAGTTGGATATAAGATCGATGCTCGTTAAACCTAAAAAGATTGAAAAACAAAAACGAATTACCTTAACTTCTAAAGAAATCAGCGAGTTATTAGCAGAAGCAATTGTGACAATTGTTTTATTACTACTATTAAATGTCTCAATTATGTTCCTCTTAGGACAACTACTTAGTGAAAACTCGCCCTTAGCTGGTGTCATCTGGGCCACTAAGGATGCGGTCGCTAAAGAATTAAATACTGATTTGTTTTGGAGCTGGAATAAATTTGTCTTACCCATTTTCTTTTTAGTAGATGCAGCTGTTCTCTATTGGCGCTTAATTCGTCGCTACCATCAAATGCAATTGCGTCATATTATCAGTGAGTTACATTACATCGCTGATGGTAATTACAATCACCGCATTCCGTTTGAATTAAGTGGTGATTTAGCAAAAGTCGTGACGAGTATTAACGGTCTAGTGGATAGTACTGTCGCAGCCATTGAAGATGAACGGCGAATTGAAAAATCAAAAGATGAATTAATTACGAATGTCAGTCATGATATTCGGACACCGTTAACTTCTATTATTGGTTATCTGGGATTGATTGAAGATCGTCAATTTCATAGCCAAGAAGATTTACTGAAATATACGCATACCGCTTACGTCAAAGCGAAACAAATGAAATTATTAGTTGATGATCTTTTTGAATATACAAAAGTCCGTCAACCAAGTGTACCGATTCATACGACGACTTTTGATATGGCACAATTAATTGAACAGCTTGCTGCCGATTTTGAATTGGAAGCGAAAAAGATTAATATGCAAATCCAAGTAAAAGCCAATCCAGCTTCTTTAATGATGGAAGGCGATACAGAAAAACTAGTCCGAGTCTTTAACAACCTTCTTTCAAACGCTTTGAAATATGGCAAAGGCGGCCATCATATTGTGATGGAAGTAGACAAAGTCGGCACCGAAGCAATTATTGCTGTTCGCAATGATGGACCAGCTATCCCTAAACATTCTTTAGATCAGTTGTTTGACCGCTTCTATCGTGTCGAAGAATCCCGATCACAAGAAACGGGAGGTACTGGTTTAGGTCTGGCTATTGCACAAAGTATTGTTGCTTTACATGGTGGATATATTTATGCGAAGTCTGATCAAAAGTGGACTTCCTTTATTATTCATCTACCCTTACAGCGTACCAACAAGAAATCAGAGAGTTAATTGACATCCCTGAACTTTTTCGGTATTCTATAGAAAAGAGAAAACTAAGAGAAAAAGTATTTATGGCACTGAATTCCAGAGAGTTTGCGGGGGTGCGAGCAAACATTCATCTATAAAGAAGTCCGTCTCTTCCAGGTGTCCAGCGAAATAAGTTGGAACGGTCTGCAGCCGTTATCTGCAAATCAAGGGCAGTAACATTACTGAACTTGGGTGGTACCGCGAGATTTCCAGTCATTTCGTCCCAAGAATATTTATTTTTGGGGTGAGATGGCTTTTTTGTTGTTTTCTACAACAGTTATTATTGATTATGTACTAATTTTAAGGAGGAAAAAATATGTTAGATGTAAAAATGATGCGTCAAAATTTTGACGAAGTAAAAGCAAAGCTACAAACCCGTGGCGTGAAAGAAGAAATCTTAGTGGAATTTCTGCGTTTAGATGAAAGTCGCCGTGATTTATTAGTCAAAGTCGAAGAAATGAAAAAATACCGGAATGATGTGTCTGCTGAAATTGCTCAATTAAAACGAAACAAAGAAGATGCAACGGCCAAAATCGCGGAAATGAAAGAAGTCGGCGGCAATATTAAAGCATTAGATGCAGAAATTAACGCTATTGACGAAGAGCTACGTGGGATCACAACTACTTTACCGAATTTGCCAGATGATTCTGTGCCTGTTGGTGCTGGTGAAGAAGAAAATGTAGAAGTACGTCGTTGGAGTGAACCAAGAACTTTTGCTTTTGAACCAAAACCACACTGGGAAGTCGCTGAAAACTTAGGCATTCTAGATTTTGAACGTGGTGCCAAAGTAGCTGGTAGCCGTTTTGTTTATTACAAAGGCTTAGGTGCTCGCTTAGAACGTGCGTTATACAACTTCATGTTAGATTTACATGTTTATGAACATGGCTATACAGAAATGATTACGCCTTATATCGTTAATGACACCGCCATGTTCGGAACTGGCCAATTTCCTAAATTTAAAGAAGATGTCTTCCAATTACAAGATACAGATTTAACGTTAATCCCAACGGCAGAAGTCCCGTTAACTAATTACTACAACAATGAAATTTTAGATGGAAAGGATTTACCGATTTACTTTACGGCCTTGAGCCCTTCTTTCCGTTCTGAAGCTGGTAGCGCTGGTCGTGACACACGAGGATTAATTCGTTTACACCAATTTAATAAAGTCGAAATGGTTAAATTTAGTGATGCAGAGCATTCTTATGAGGAATTAGAAAAAATGACGAATAATGCCGAAGAAATTCTGCAAAAACTGGGATTACCTTACCGTGTCATGGCTCTTTCAACAGGTGACATGGGCTTCTCAGCTGCGAAAACTTATGACTTGGAAGTTTGGATTCCCGCTCAAGAGACATACCGTGAAATCAGTTCATGCTCAAACTGTGAAGATTTCCAAGCGCGCCGTGCGATGATTCGTTACCGTGATGAAAATGATAAAGTCCAATATGCGCATACACTCAATGGTTCTGGTTTAGCCGTAGGACGGACAGTCGCTGCTATTTTAGAAAACTACCAAAACGAAGATGGCTCTGTGACTGTACCAGAAGTCCTAGTTCCTTACATGGGTAACCTAACAGTTATTAAATAAAGGGAAGATGAAGGTCGTTGTCTGATATCAGATAACGGCTTTTATTCTATAGGAAAAGGAGCCTGTAACAAAAATCACTTTGGATTTTTGTTACAGGCTTAAAAATTGATAAACGGCGGAAACAGAAGCAAATCCTTCATTCTACAGAAAAAGAGGCAGACGTCGAAATGACGTCTGCCTCTTTTAAATTTCAAAAAAATCAGCTTTTATTTTATTGAACAGAATAGTTTGGTGCTTCTTTTGTGATTTGAACGTCATGTGGATGTGATTCTTTCAATCCGTTACCACTCATTTGAACAAATTGTGCTTCTTCACGCAACGCTTTCAGGTCTGCTGCACCGACGTAACCCATCCCTGATTTCAAGCCACCGATTAATTGGAAGACAATATCAGAAACGCTTCCTTTGTAAGCAACACGTCCTTCGATTCCTTCTGGCACTAATTTGTTTGCTTCATTGACACTTCCTTGGAAGTAACGATCACTTGATCCTTTTTCCATTGCACCTAATGAGCCCATGCCACGGTAAGTTTTGAAACGACGGCCTTGATAAATTTCAAATTCGCCTGGAGATTCATCTGTACCTGCTAACATACTTCCTAGCATTACAGCATGTCCACCAGCAGCTAAGGCTTTCACGATATCACCAGAATATTTAATACCGCCATCAGCGATAATTGCTTTACCATATTCTCTAGCTACAGAAGCAGCATCATAAATCGCTGTTAATTGAGGAACACCAACACCTGCAACGACACGTGTTGTACAAATTGAACCAGGTCCAATACCAACTTTGACAACGTCAACGCCGACATCATACAATGCTTTGGTTGCTTCAGCAGTGGCAACATTACCAGCAATTAATGTTGCTTCAGGGAACGTTTCACGAATTTCTTTAATTTTGCGAATAACGCCGGCACTATGGCCATGTGCAGTATCGATAACAATCGCATCGGCACCTGCTTCTAATAATGCTTCCGCACGTTCGAACGTATCACTAGTGACACCGACTGCTGCCGCCACAAGTAAACGACCGTGTTCGTCTTTGGCAGCATTTGGGAATTCAATCACTTTTTCAATGTCTTTAATTGTAATTAAGCCACTTAAGCGACCTGCTTCATCAACGATTGGTAATTTTTCGATTTTATGTTTTTGTAAGATTTTTTCTGCATCTTTTAAAGATGTGCCAACTGGCGCAGTGACTAAATGATCTTTTGTCATGACTTCTTCAATTTTGATTTGGTAGTCCGTTACAAAACGCATATCACGGTTTGTAATAATTCCGACTAATTTACGGTTTTCCATTGTTTCTACAATCGGCACACCGCTAATACGGTAACGACTCATTAATTCTTCTGCATCCGCTACTAAGTTTGTTGGTGTTAGAAAGAATGGATCAATGATAACGCCGCTTTCAGAACGTTTGACTTTACGTACTTCGTCTGCTTGTTGGGCGACAGTCATATTTTTATGTACGACACCTAGTCCACCTTGACGAGCCATCGCAATTGCCATATTACTATCTGTAACAGTATCCATACTGGCACTCATCAATGGAATATTTAACTTGATATTTTTAGCTAATTGTACACTCATGTCTACATCATTTGGTAAGACATGGCTTTCTGCAGGGATTAATAGCACATCATCAAATGTAAGACCTTTTTTCGCAAATTTTGTTTCCCAATTTGACATTTTTTGTCCACTCCTCGACTTAATTTTATATATGAAAATAACAGATAATACTAAGGAAGTCAACTAGATTTGTTTAAATAATCAATGAGGAATAAAGGACAAAACGCCGAAATCGGTTTGTCCTTTATTCAACTCTTCCTAATTAAGGTCCTACTTTCATCGTTGTTCTTTTATCTTGTGTTTCTTTTTTTGTTGTAAAAATCGGCTAAATCCAAAACCACCAACAGAAAGCAAGGTCATCATTGTCCCTATTTTTTGCACTTTTGTTCTTTGGTAACGGATGTCGACATGTCCTGTACCAGATAAAGAAAGAGCGGCTAAGCCTCCTTGATTGGTTAGGCTCATTTTTTTAGCGCCCGTTTGGTTTTTCATTTGAATCGTGGCTTGATAGCCTAAGTAATAAATAAAAGGAACGGTCACCTTCGCTGATTGATTCACCACTTGGTAGTCAAATGAAATTTTCCCATAAGGCATTCTAACATTTGTAATGGTTACTTGTTCTGCCGAATAATCAAGTTGTCGTTTTTTTTGTTTCAATAATTCCTGATAATTGATTTCATCTGGCAAATATTCATGGCCCGCACCGATATAAAAAGGCGTTGGTTGCTCATACTCAGCTTTTGTTAACAGGCGGCCTTGTTGTGACTGAATACTTTGATATTGATAAATGCCTAAATTGCTGATGGCAAGGAAAACCAACAAAGCCACGGTCCAAGATTTACGGAAAACACCCCATTCGTCTTGTGCAATGAAAAAAGCGAGCATTACAGAAAGAATCCCTAAAAACCGCCAAGGAAACTGAATCGTATTTAAAGGCGTGTGGTTCAGCCAGTGCCAAGGAAAAAGCGTGGTAACCATCAATAAGAGTACCAGCGTCAAACCAATAAACCGTTTGTTCTGAATTTTTTTGCTGGCAAGCGAAACCACTGCTACAACAAGTCCCACAAACAAAAGGGTTCCTAGATTCGCTGTTTTTGCGTGAAAAACACTGCTCTTTAAACTATTAATGAAAAGAGAATCAATGGGATAACTTCTTTCGGAAATATAAGTGAGTGGATTGGATGTAACTTTAAACACTTGATTTTTCATTTGTTCAGCAACTGGTAAAAGATAAAAGGCCAGCCAAAGCAATGTCAGACCTGCAGCCTTCGCTAATGCCAACAGGACCTCCTTTTTAAAAAACTGCTGCCAATAAAACAGAATGTATAACCCAACCCAAATAGAAACCATTTCAATAGAAATAAAGTGAGCCAACCCAATCCCAGTCATCGCCAACGTTAACAACGGCCAACATTTCGTGGTTCCCTTTCGTAATAAAAACAGGCTCGCTAAGACCAACGGAAAAAAACTTAGCGCCAAAAATTCTCCTAACGCTTGGCGATTAAACAAGTCTTGCATGCGGTAAATAGATAAGCCATACAAGATGGCAAAGAGATAGCTTCTTTTTTTAGAGAGCGCCATTAATCGGCCTGCATAATAAGTAAGACTAAATGTTGCCAAGTTTACCGCAAAAACAAAAATCGCCATACTAGCGACAAAGGAAATCCCCAGAACACGCAAAAGCGCAGGTAAATAAAGATACGCATCTGGATAAAACAAACTAGAGGCATAGCCATAGCCTCCCAAGAAAAAATAATTGATTTTAGGAAACCAGTCGTTGTTTTTAATTGCTAATGCGAGACCTTCCACCCGATTTTGATGAAAGCGGAAATCACTTGCTCGTAAAAAATTCTCTTGAAAATAGACAAAATAGAGAGAAAGTCCACTTAATAAGAGAAAACTAATAAAAATGAGTAGCCGCTCGTGTTGACGGCACCAAGACTTCACTTGTTGTCCCATAAGAGGCTCCTTTCTTTAGCAAACTTCTGAAAACAGAAGCCTGGGACACTAGTTCTTTCGACTAATCCCCCAGGCTTTAACTGTTAAAACGCTCTATTGAGAGAGCAACTTTGTTTGTTGCAGTTTCTGCGTCAGCCGAGCGCATTCACAATTGAGCGCGCGCCGTTTATTGACGTGTCATGAAACTACCTTGAATATTGTATTTTTTCTTGAAGAAATAGCGTGCTACAAAGGCTAACGCACCGATTACTAAAGCAATCATCGGATCTAAAATGGGATTGATCACTGGTGGCAGCATCGCTGAACCAGCGAAAACTGCAATCCACAAGAACATCCCACCAAATAGAATGGCGGTCGTTTTTAACCAACCAGGACGTTTGCTTTTGTCGCCACCTTGACGATCAAAACGGTAAACATATTTGTGCATTAGATAGAAAACATAACCCCCAGCCATCGCACCTAAGATATATGTGGTTAATCCGAGAGGTTGTGCGGTTCCTTTTGAAAATAGAGACATCGCCGCTAACATGATTGTTAATAAACCAAGTAATAGTAAGGTATTGTCGAGCCAAATCATCCAGCCCGCTGGTTCTTTGACTTCTGCTGGTTTATTTAAAATTGCTTCCGTCCGTTCTGAAACAGTGCCAAATAACTGACGGGCTGTTTTGCCTGTTTTTTGACCGGCTACTAATTCTGGTAAAATACCGTGTAGAGCCAATGCTAGTTCTTCTTCAGATAAATTAGCCGCTTTTAATGATTTTTTTAAGTCAAAAATGTATTGTTCATTTCTTTTAGTCAAATTCTGTTCTAATTGACGATTCTCAGCCACGATTGCTCGTAATGCTTCTGCTTCCATAGTTGTATCCTCCTCACCCTCATGTAGAGGGAACCTCTTTCTAAACGGCTGAATGGCCTTAAATATGTGGGCTTAGCCCAAAACAAATTGCTTGTTGGGCACATTTTTTTAAACGTTAAAACGGAACAACATAACATCGCCATCTTGAACGACGTAGTCTTTTCCTTCTAAACGAACACGGCCCGCTTCTTTGGCAGCTTGCATATTGCCATATTTATCTAGGTCTTCATAAGAAACTGTTTCCGCACGAATGAAGCCTCGTTCAAAGTCACTGTGGATAATCCCAGCTGCTTGAGGTGCCTTGATTCCCTTACGGAACGTCCACGCACGAACTTCTTGTTCACCAGCTGTAAAGTAGGTAGCTAAGCCTAACAAATCGTACGCCGCACGAATCAATTGATCTAAGCCAGATTGTTCAATGCCCATTGCTTCTAAAAATTCAGCCTTGTCTTCTTCAGAATCTAATTCAGCAATTTCTTCTTCTGCTCGCGCACTAACCACGATTACTTCCGCATTTTCGCTGGTTGCAAAATTACGAACTTGTTGTACATACTCATTGTTGTCTGGATCCGCCACTTCATCTTCTGAAACATTTGCTACATAAAGGACCGGCTTTGTGGTTAATAAGAAAAGAGATTTAACAATTTTCTCTTCTTCTGGCGTAAATTCAATCGTACGAGCAGATAAACCTTCTTCTAAAACTGGTTTAATTTTGTCTAAAACAGCTAATTCTTCCACCGCTTCTTTATCTTTTGCTTTCGCCATTTTAGCCACGCGAGTATAGCGCTTATTGATTGAATCTAAATCTGCTAAAATTAGCTCTAAATTAATTGTATCAATGTCTGCTAAAGGATCAACGAAATCCGCATCTCGATTTTGTTCACGCATGATATTTTCGTCATCAAAACAACGAACCACGTGACAGATTGCATCTACTTGACGAATGTGACTTAAAAACTGATTTCCCAGCCCTTCTCCTTTGCTGGCACCTTTAACAATTCCGGCGATGTCTGTAAATTCAAACGTTGTGGGAACTGTTTTTTTCGGTTTTACTAGTTCTGTCAAGCGTTGTAAACGGGCATCTGGTACTTCAACCATGCCGACGTTCGGATCAATCGTTGCAAAGGGATAATTTGCAGCTTCTGCTCCTGCTTTTGTAATTGCGTTAAATAGGGTCGATTTACCAACGTTTGGTAAGCCGACAATTCCAGCTGTTAGTGCCATTTGTTTTCCACTCTTTCTCTCAGTCTATTCTCTTTTCTATTAGAGGCATCAAAGCATTAGTCTGCTTTTTTCTCGATTACTTTTTTTAATTTTTTAGTAAAATCACGACGCGGCATCATGACAATATGCCCGCAATTCGTGCACTTGATTTTGATATCAGCGCCCATGCGAATGATTTGCCAACGATTTGCTTGGCAAGCATGCGGCTTTTTCATCTCGACAATATCGCCTAAATCATACATGTTCCAAGCCTTCTTTCTTCTCTTACTTATATAAAAATACCATGATTACAATACCATTTTTTACCGAAACTAGCAAAAGGATTTGTGACTTTCTGTCTTACTTTCTCACTTTGCTTTTTATTCCTCGTCAAAATGAATATCTAAAATATCTAAAATTCTAGCCAAATCCGAAGAGGACAAGTACTCAATTTCAATTTTTCCTTTGCCTTCTTTTTCTTGAATCGCTACGGTTGTCCCAAATTTATCCATTAAGCGGTCTTCACTTTCTCGAATATAAATGGGTTTTTCCTTGATGGCTTTTTTCGCTTTTTTGCCCTTTTTGCCTTGTGTTTCGTTTAATTCAGCGACAAGTTGTTCTAATTGTCGAACCGTTAAATTGTCTTTAATACAACGATTAGCTAATGGCAATAGCTGTTCTTTGTTCTTCAAGCCTAATAACGTCCGTGCTTGACCCATTGACATGCTTTGTTTTTGAACCATTGCTTTGACCGCATCTGGTAAGGTTAGCAACCGTAAATAATTGGCAATATACGGGCGACTTTTTCCCAAACGTTCTGCGACTTCCGCTTGTGTTAATTTCAAATTTTTCATTAGCATTTCATAGGCTTCTGCTTCTTCTAGCGGATTTAAATCTTCCCTTTGTAAGTTTTCCAAAACAGCAACTTGCATCATGGATTCTTCATCAAATTCGCGAATAATTGCGGGAATTTTTTCTTTGCCGGCTAATTTAGAAGCCCGGAACCGACGCTCACCTGCAATAATTTCATAGCCTTTAACTGCCGATTTACGAACAATAATCGGTTGAAACACACCGGAATGTAGAATCGAGTTTGCAAGTTCTTGTAAAGAGGTTTCATCAAATGTTTTCCGCGGTTGGTAAGGATTGGGACGAAGTTCGTTTAATAGAATTTCTGTCACTTGTTCGTTCTTAACGTCGACATCTTCTAGCTTTGCGATATCTTGAAACAAGGCATCGATGCCTCTGCCTAAACCTTTGCCTTTATTCATTCTCCAACACTTCCTTTGCTAGTGCTTGATACACTTCGGCACCTTTTGAGCGAATATCATAGTCAATGATTGGTAAACCATGACTTGGTGCTTCGGATAAACGGACATTTCTTGGAATAATCGTGTCATAGACTTTTTCACGGAAATATTTACGGACTTCTTCCACGACTTCGGCACCTAAATTGGTCCGAGCATCGTACATGGTTAACAAGACTCCTTCAATTTTCAATTCAGGGTTAAAATGTTTTTGAACCAAGCGAATCGTATTTAGCAATTGACTCAAGCCTTCTAATGCGTAATATTCACATTGAACAGGAATTAGAATCGAATCACTTGCTGTAAAAGCATTGATTGTTAAATGCCCTAGAGAAGGCGGGCAATCAATTAAAACGAAATCATACATGTCTCTTACTTCATCAATTGCTAATTTCAAGCGCGATTCTCGAGCCATCATTGAAGTTAATTCAATTTCGGCGCCTGCTAATTGAATAGTTGCAGGGACAATATCTAAATTTTCACGGCTGGTATGTTGAACCACGCTAGTGATTGGTTCTTCATTTACAAGGACATCATACACATCGTGTGCGACATCTGGTTTAGGGACACCCATGCCACTGGTAGCATTTCCTTGTGCATCAATGTCGATCAGTAAGACTTTTTTGCCTAAGTTTGCTAAACATGCGCCTAAATTTACAGTGGTCGTTGTTTTACCAACGCCGCCTTTTTGGTTCGCTACAGAAATAATTCGTGTCATGTGTGTGCCTCCATCTTATTTAATCGGTTGTTTATTTGGTAATCCAGGTTTTCTGGGATATTTTTTAGGGGTTTCTTTTTTCTTTTGAATCACGACAATGTGGCGTTCGTCTGCCGTAATCGGCAAAGTAAAACCAACTTCTTTTTGAAATTGACCGCCTAATGTAGCGATTGCAGGTTTTGCTTCATTAATTTCTTCTTCACTTTTCGATGCTTTTAAGGCTAAAAAATAGCCTTCTTTTTTAACTAAGGGTAAACACAGTTCACTTAAAACATTTAATCGTGCAACTGCTCGCGCTGTAACGTAATCAAACGCGCCACGAAATTCTGCTTTTTGACCAAATGTTTCTGCACGATCATGATACAAAGAAACATTAGCCAAACCTAGTTGATTCACCAACTCTGTTAGGAAAGTAATTCGTTTATTTAAAGAGTCAACAATTGTGACATTTAATGAAGGAAAAACAATTTTCAAAGGAATACTTGGAAATCCTGCGCCTGCGCCAACATCACAAATGGCTTTATCGCTGGCAAAGTCTTCAAAGAATGCCAACGAAACAGAATCATAGAAATGTTTCAAATAAACTTCTTTTTCTTCTGTAATGGCTGTTAAATTCATTTTTTCATTCCATTCTACTAATAAATGGAAATATTGGTCAAATTGTGTCATCTGTTGGTCTGTCAATTCAATGCCTTTTGCGGCTAATAGTTGTCTAAATTCTTCGGGTAGCATAAAGACTCCTTCCTTTTTTGTGAAACAGAAAAATGTTTCACAATCATCTTTTCCTACTTTAACGCAAATAGCAATTTCTTGCAATGCTTTTCGGAAGATTTTTGCCTGAATGATAAAAGAAAAACCCGCCTTTTTATGTAGTAAAAAGTCTCTAGCCACGGGCCAAAATGTTCAATTGGCGGCAACGAGAACCGCCTTTCTCTAAGAGTAAAACAAGCCAATGTTTCATGTGAAACATTGGCTTGTTTTACTTACTATAATCATCGCACTTTATTTGTCGTTCTCTGCGGTAGTCGTATTCTTGGATACGGGGACTTAACCAACCTTTTTTGGCTGTTTTTCGTAATTGATGATCAAATCTCCCTGGTGGTGAACTATCTAGTAATTCATGGGTACGATTATTCCGATTTGCATAATTAAACGATTCACCATTCAAGACTTTTTCCTGGTATTCACTGTTTTTAGCCGCTTGATAATAGGCTGGATTACTAATTAATCTGCCTCGCCAGTCTTCAACTAACACATCCCACTGGGTTACAAAGGTCCCTTCTTCATTCAAAATAAACTCACTGTGAAAATTAGGCGTCAATCGTTTCTTATTAATTAAAGAATAAGATGCCCCCTCAGGGTATTTGTTGTGCAAACGAGCAGAGCTTTTTTTCAGCTTCCGCCCGCCCATCCCTTGCGGCTTGGCCGCAAAAACATAGCGTTTTAATGCCTGTTCATCGGTGTCCCCTTCTTGTTTAAAAAAATCGCGGATATACGTGATATTTTGACGATCAATATACATTCTTAATTGATGTATCTTTTTCGCTTTCTCTTGATTAAAGCTCCCAAGAAGACCTAACGGATAGGCTTTTTGAACTGTTTTTGCCAACAAATCCCAAAACGTCGCATGCGGTGCAACCGTCTTCGAGAAACGATAAGGTCCTACTAATTGCAACATGCCATGCTGATCCAACACTGCACCTAATTGCCATAACAGTAACGAGAGCTTTTCTTGCGGACGATAAGCCGAAAAGCGAAATAATCGCTCATACGCTGAAGAGCCCACTTCTTCCACTTCAGAAAACAGTTCCGCAACTGCTGTTTTCGCTTGCTCAAGTGGCAAGAAACGCGTGTCTTTTATGGCGCTTTCCACTAAACCATAAACAGCTTGGCGGTCCCAGCCAGCGTCAATCGCCGCCTCTACACCAGCACTCATTGCTTGTTGTAATTCTTGCCAACGTCCCATCTTCTCGCCGCCTTTTTCTATATACTTCTTCTATAATGATAATCCTTTCCCCGCAAAATGCCAACTGCTTTAACGCAAAAAAACAACCCGCCCTTTGGGGAAGGGCGGGCGGAGGAGTTAAAAAATGAAAAAGTGTTTTGTTAGGGTTTTGTTTATCGGGTATGTTTAAATAATAGCCGTTAAATGTGAAGAAACTATGGTAAAAATGCGCCTTCTTTTCAACAAAATTTTGAAAAAGTCTCTTCAGAAATTAAGATTTTTTTGCGAAGTTGCCCACTGGCCACTCCCGTTCAATATATTATATATTTAATATTCATAAAATAATAAAAGAAATATACACAATAATGAATATTTATTCAACGGTTAATAAAACAACCAAAAAAGCGAGTGATTTACACTCGCTTTTTCAACTAAATTAAATGATTTTCTCTTAAAATATCACCAATATACGTATCCTCAAATTTCTTCACAAAGTGTTCAACCATTTTGCGTTCTACGAAAGGCATATCCATTTCTGTTAATTTTTTCTTGTCAGATAAATAATAAACAGAGTTTGCTAAGACGCGCAAGTCGTATGCAGAAGCAAACACTTCTGGTACTCCGCGTTCAACCTCTAGCAATTGATAAACAGCTTCCATCGCTGTCCGTACAGAATACTCTGTTGTAAACACCGTATCTCGTTCAGTATCTGCGAAGTTCCCAATGAAAGCAAGATTTTTAGAGCCGTTTGGTACAACTAATGGTCGATCGCCTGGTTCTCTTAACATAAAGTAAGAAGTGATAAACGGCATATAAACCGGAATAGTGGTAGCCGATTCTTCTGAAATACGTTCAATTTCCCCTTCTGGGACCCCTAAATGATAAAGTAACTCTTGCGTAATTTCTTGGCCTGTACATTGTTCGATTGGTTTTTTGATATAATTTCCTGGTTTATTAGAAAGCAATCCATATACCCAAGTTATAGATTGTTGATCATTTTGTTCTTTAAAATGCGGTTGTCTATGCATAGCGAAACTCATCATCCAATTAGAGTCTTTGATAGTAATAATACCACCTGTGACAATTTTTCCTGTGCGTAATTTACGATGTGTTAACCGAGAAAGATACGGTTCAATATCGAAATTTTCCCACGTAATCGTTGCTGAGACAAACCAACTTTCATCTGGTAAATTTTCACAGAAAACTTCTGGGTGCCCAAATTCTGGGGATTGTTTTGCTAAGTTTTTCCAGAGATTCCAACTTCCCCCTAGTTCATGAGTAATTGGTGCTGGTGTATGATGATCTCCTTGCGTCGAACTTTCAGTAATTGAGCCATTCGTTACGAAGACTAAATCATTTTCAGTTAAAGGAATTTCTTTGGTTTTGCCCGCTTGTGTCAACAATAATCGCCGAGCAACTTTAGTAGCTCCTTTGATGTCGACTTGGATATCATTGATCGTTGTTTCATATTGAAAGTCTACCCCTTGATTGGTTAAAAAGCTTAGTAATGGTTTCACTAACGATTCGTATTGATTGTATTTGGTAAACTTCAAGGCTGTAAAGTCAGGCAAACCTTTGATGTGGTGGATAAAGCGCATGATGTAGCGGCGCATTTCAATGGCAGAGTGCCATTTTTCAAAAGCAAACATTGAACACCAATAGATCCAAAAGTTGGATTCAAAAAATTCTTCGCCGAAAACATCTTCAATTTTTTTGCCAATTAATTGATCTTCAGAAGTCATAAATAAATCAACGATTTCTTTTTGTGCTTTTTTGGATAAAGTAAATTGTCCATCATCTGGGACACGTTCGCCACGGTTATGAATAATGCGGCAATTTGAAGAATTCGGATCATCTAAATCTAAACGGTAAAACTCATCTAGGACAGAGGCATCTTCTACTTCTAATGATGGTACCGAACGAAATAGATCCCACAAACACTCGAAATGGTTTTCCATTTCGCGTCCGCCGCGAGTGACAAAGCCATCATGGGGAATAAATTTACCATCTAAAGAACCGCCAGACAGCGTGAGTTCTTCAAAAATGTGAATATTTTCGCCCTTCATTTGACCGTCACGAATTAAGAAAACAGCCGTTGCTAAACCTGCTAGGCCACCACCAACGATATAGGCACTCTTGTCATCTACACCTTTTGGTTTTCTTGGTCGAGCAAATGCTTCATAATTTCCATTTGTGTATCTCATTCTCGTTTCCTCCTATCATTTGATACCCTCATCATACTGCTACCAAAAAAAATACCCAAAAGATAACCCTTTTTTTTAAGAAATTCTTTGACAAATAAAGAAAATTGTCTAATTTTTGAGCAAGTGAACAATCGTAGATGTTTCATGTGAAACAAAAAAAGAACGAGAAGAAAAATGACCGCTTTTTCTTCTCGTTCTTTTTATGTTAATTCTTTTACCGTTTCTACTCCAAAAACAGCAACCCAATCTTCCTGAAAATCAGTTACTGCTTTTTGAATGGCGGGCATTGCCAAGCCTTGTGTCACGAGTTCTGGTGCGATAGTGACCGCTTGCGCCCCCATTTGACAGGCTTGATTAACTTGTGCCACGTTTTTAAAACTAGCAGCTAAGATCTTACTCTTTGCGTTCGTCCGTTTAATTTCTGCAGCTAAATGCTCAATAACCTTTTGAGAATCAATTGTTAAATTCTCCATCCTATTATAATATGGCGCTAAATAATCTGCACCTGCCGCAATCGCTAGGTAGCCTTGAAATTCTGTATAAATAGCGGTTGCTGTTATCCGATAATTTGCCTGCTTTAGTTGTTTGATGGCTGCCAAGCCTGCTTCATTGACTGGGATTTTAATGAATGTTTCTTGGCCTAATTGTTGTACAATGGTTTGGGCATCTTCTAGCATCTCTTCTGTCGTTTGACCGACCACTTGGACGTGCAAACTCGCTTGTCCAATCGTTTTTTTGATTTCTTTCATCTGCGCAAAGAAGTCAATTTTTCCTGCTTGTTTAACAATACTGGGATTAGACGTTACGCCTGCCAGTGGTAAAATTTTCTGATACTTTCGAATAGCCTCAAGATTAATTGTATCTAGCATAAATTCCATCTTTTACGTTCCTCCCTTAAACGATAATTATAGAATAGTGATTGTTGTACCAACAGTTATTTCAGGAATAGCTTTTTCTTCAACATATAATGTACCTGGTAATTCAGGTGTTGTTGCGCCATCAAATTTAATAGTAATGTGACCCAATGTGTCTAAATTAGTTAATACTACCTCGCCTACAGCGGTAATCTGGTAAGTTTGTTCATCAATCACTAACGTTTGCTTGTCCGTAATCGCTTCTGTGACTGGCTGAACCTCAATGTTATAACAATAATCTGCTAAAGCATCTGGTGCATCTTTTCCAAATAAGATGACCATTTTTTCTTCTTTAAATAATTCGGCTTCTGGTCCAATAGACTGAACCTTTGTTGTAAATACTGACATTTCCCATCCTCCAAAAAAATTTTTTAACTATACAATCCAAAACTTGCTAACCAAGCAACTAGTACTCGAGGGGCACCATTTAAGAAACGAGAATATAAAACAGAAGGGACCCCGACTTCAACGGTTTCAGCTTCAGCTTCTTCCAAGCCTAAACCCACGGGAATAAAGTCGCACGCGTTTTGTGTATTAATAGCAAACAATGCTGGTAAGGCTAG
This sequence comes from Enterococcus sp. DIV2385, assembly GCF_051711925.1. NCBI lineage: Bacteria > Bacillati > Bacillota > Bacilli > Lactobacillales > Enterococcaceae > Enterococcus > Enterococcus sp. DIV2385. The sequence goes on from NZ_JBIONV010000001.1 coordinate 2,770,392, forward strand.
TTGTGGCGGAATGTTGCCTTTCCCAATTTCCACACCAATTAACGTACCAATTACTTGACTGATTACTGCTCCAGGACCTAATAAAGGAGAAAGAAACGGCAGAGAACAAATAAAACCAATAATTGTTAACCCCACAATGTTTCCTGCCAATGGCGCCATGATATTGGCAAAAAATTCACCAATTCCTGAACCTTGAATCACACCAATTAATAAAGAAACAAATGCCATAAACGGAATCACTGTGTTGATCATCGTTTGTACGCCTTCACGGGCTGATTGGTTGAATGTCGCTACAACTTTTCCTGCACCCATACCAATTTTCGCAACAAAACTTTGTTGTTCCGCTTTTTGTTCAGTAATTTTTTTACTTGTATCATATTTAAATTCTGTTTTTTTCGAGGTGGGCTTTTCTGTATCAGCAGCAGCTTCTTCTGATGTCAATGTAATCTGTTTCGGGCCTACAGCGGAAACATAAATTGTCTCATTAATGTATTGTGCTAAGGGACCACTTTTGCCAGTTGGAACAACGTTAATAGTAGGAATTCCTTTTTTAGGATAAATCCCGCAACGAAGAGTGCCTCCACAATCAATAATGGCTAATGCGATTTCATCATCTGGAATCGATGTCTTAAAACCATTGACCGCTTCCATTCCTGTCAATTCTACGATTTTATCAACGATTGCGGGTTTCTCGCCGCCACCTGTAATGTAAATAAATTTATGTTTTTCTTCTGTCGGTGTAATCACTAAGGGCCCACCATAACCGCCATTTCCTTTAACTACCTTAATACTATTGTACGTCATCTCACCTTGCTCCTTTCTAATCCACAGCAATCTCTACTGTTTTACTAAGGGTAATTCCTTGTTGTTTGCAAACATAGGCGGTAGTGAAATCGGTAACCCAACCGCCAATAAAATTCATTAATATCCCTACAAACATATATCGAATCGCTAGGTCCATCGAATTTAGTCCTAACGTATCAATCCCTTGCGCAATCCCTAACCAAACGAACAATTCACCAGGATTAATATGAGGGAAAACTCCATTACTGGTATGACAAAATTGCGCTTGTGCAGCATAATAGCTAGGTTTATAGTATTCTGGTAAAAATCGTGCCATCGTAAAGGACATTGGATTGCCTAACATAAAAGCGGATAAAAAAGGCAGCACTAAATACCGCGTAACAGGATTTTTGGCAGAAAGTTTGGCTACCTTGGTTACTCTTTCTTCTCCTAGAAAAGCAATTAAGGTATTCATAGCTACCATTAACATCAAAACAACAGGTACGATGCCTGTCATCCAAGAAATAAATGTTTCTGCTCCTGTTTGGAAAAGGTGCATAAATCCTTCCGCAAATTTTGTAATATAAGACATTACTCGACACTTCCTTTCAATTTTGTTTGTACTTTATTTTTCCATAATTGCCATTGAATTTTGGCTCCATTAAGCGGCGTTAATGGTTGTGTTTCTTGATAATTGCCAAGCTCAACACGTAAGTAAATTTCTCGTGCATTTTCCATCGCTTGTTGGGTTAATTTATTTTCCTTTTGTACGAGTGGATGGTAATGATCCATATAATGAATATCCTCGTTCACGTACTGAGGTAAGGGATGAAATTTAGCTAGAACGGTGACACCTTGCATCTTTCTAGCGGCTAAGATTTTCCCTTGTGAATCCACAGCAAACAAGATAATCGTGCCTGCTTTTAACTTCCCTGCACGTCGACCAATCGCGACTTTCCCTAATTGTCGCAATTCTTGGTAGTTTTGATTAAAGTGTTTAATCTGTTTCATTCCCATAGCTATCTGAACGAAGTAAGCTGTTAAAAAAAGCGCCCCGAATACGTAGATAAAACTCATATGATAATCCCCTTCCTTTGCATCCACTCTTTAACCGCTAAAACATCTCGTTGCTTCCGTAACTCATTACGTAAACGTTCGTCTCCTGCGATTGTAAACAAGCGGTCATATAGTTGTAGTAACTCTGCTTCAACAGTGGCCGTCAGCTCTTCTGGAATACCCAACAGCAAAATAACATCAACTTTACCTTCTGGTGTAACCAGTGATTCTTCAAAAACCCCAATCGATAAAATAATCGTTGGTAAGGCTTGATTAATTGTATGGGGAAAGGCAATCCCCGATTCAAAAATAGTTGTTTGTTGATCTTCTCTAGTAAAAATTCGTTCGATAAATTGGGGATCTACTAATTTTTCTGCTTCTAAATCAGCAATCATTTTCTGGATATTCGCTCGGTAACCTTGAGTATTCTCTAATAATTGATAGGTCATATGAATATTTTGAGATTCCACGGAACGAATTTCTTTTGCTCTCTGCCACTCATTTCTGAGCCAAGTATCGTTAAATAAATTAGTTAAATGGATCATCGGTGTTTGTGGTCGAATATTTTTTAAGGGAATAGTTGTAAAAATAGCAAAATATTGATTCAATTCTCTTCTCTCTGCCTCTTCTTCAGAAAAATGGGCAATCTGGACGTCTGGACCCAAAACTTTTTCCAATTGCCGCTGAATGATCAAGGCCGTTCCATGACCTGTACTGCAGATTACAGCGATTTCTTTTTTGGCTCCCGCTTCATAGTTCCCTCTCAATGCTAGTTCAAAATACAAAGCGAGATACCCAAATTCAACCGTCGGCACACAACGATTCAACAAACGGCCCAATTCTTGCAAGCCAATCTTGGCTAATTCATAGGCCAAAGGATATTGTCGTTCAATTTCTCCATAAAATAAATCGTGACATTCCACATGAAAAACGAGTCGATTCATCACGTTTCTTAAATGATCTTTCATTTCTGAAAACAAGAAGTCCTCATCAAATTCAACAACAACTGAATGATGAATTTTTTTCATCATTTTTTGAAAATAGTCAGCTAAGAGTCCTTCATCAGCCAATAAAGAATTACGAATATGGTTTGTGTTGATGTTAAAAGGAAAGCTGATAAAGGAACGTTCCCATTGGCTTAACGTTACATTATAGGTTATTTCCAAGTGATACATCAGTTCTTCAATCTGCTCGTTATGACGAACATAATCAACATATTCTGGTGGTAGTTCCGTAATGAGTTTTCCAGCTAAAACACGCTGCAAAACAATTGAAACCACTCTTCGTAAAAGAAAACTATCTTGTTTCGCTAGTCTTGTTTCTTTGATTATTTTTTGTATCATTTGTTTGGTAGTTTCATGAAGAAACTGTTCTTCAAAATATTCTTGGACGTAATTCACATGAAGTAAGCGTAAATCAAACTCTTTTCCTTCTAAATGAATGCCACGGTTTGGCGTGCCTACAACCGCAACCTGCCAAGGAGCAATCAGCTCTTTCATGCGCTTAATGTCTTTATTAACTGTGCCGCGACTAACGGCGAGTTCTTCGGATAAATCATAAGTTGAAATAAATTGATCTTCTTCTATTAATCGTTTGATAATGTAGGAAACACGCTTGCTTGAAGAATTAAAATCAGATTCCCTTTTTAGCCGTCCAGACAAAACCTCTTCAAAACCTTCAAAGTTATTGATTTCTAACTGAAAGAGATTTTCCTTCTGAATAATTTGGGCGATACCGATTAATTCATCATTCAATGTATCAATGTTTTTACGAACTGTTTGAGGACTTGCGGCTAATTTTTCTTGCAATTCCTGTAAGCTCATTCCTTTGTGATCAACTAGTAATTTTATTACTTGGTACCATCTATTTACTAGCGTCATTTAGTTTTCCCACCTCTATCCTCTTGTTTTACCTCCAGCTACGTTTGTGGTGATGCCTGTAATATAGCTTGAACGGTCTGATAAATAATAGCATACTAAGTCAGCGACTTCATGGAGTTTTCCGCTACGACCTAATGGAATCGTACTTGTTTTTGAATAACCTGCTCGCAATTGCTCCACAGAAATGTTTCGTGTATAAGCCAATGCTTCTTCGTATGCTAAAGTGCGCAAGCCCGTTTCTTCCATAATGCCTGGCGCAATCCCCACGACACGGACGTTTGATTTTCCTAACTCTTTAGCCCATGAACGTGTATAACTGCTGACCGCTGCTTTCGTTGCAGCGTAGGCGCTTTGCCCTTCGGAGCCTTCTAATCCAGCTTCTGAAGACATATTAATAATGACACCTGCTTGTTTTTGTACAAGAATCCAGCCCACTGCTTGGCTCATTAGGTAGAGCCCTTTTTGATTGATGGCTACAATTTTGTCGAATACCTCATCCGATAATTCATAAGGCCCATGAGGATGATTTTTATCCACCAATAGACGAGGAATATTGATTCCGGCATTATTTACTAGGCCATCTACGGTTCCAAATTTTTCCACCACTTGAGCGACACCCGCTTCTACTTCTGCTCGAGAAGTTACATCGACTTTCACAAAGAGTAAATGCTCATGTTGCGTTTCTGATGCTGAAATATCAAAATTAGCGACATAGACCTCTTGTGCTAACAAGCTTTCAACAATGCTGCGACCAATACCAGATGAGCCTCCTGTAACAATCACTACTTTTCCTTTAATTCCTAACCAATCTGTCATTTGTTCCACTCCTATCATTTGTTTGCGCTTTCAGTATAGGTCAGTTTGTGAAATTATTTAAGACAGTCTTTTTTTGCAGTTTAGAAAAAAAAGTAGACTAATTCAAAACAAAAAAGCAGTTGCTTCTTCACAATCAATCATCCGTGAAGAAGCAACTGCTTCAAATTTTTATTATCCTTGCACTTTCGCGATTTTTCCTTGTTCGATGTAAACCATCAAAATGCTAATGTCAGCGGGGTTCACACCGCTGATACGGCTTGCTTGGGCAATCGTTTCTGGTTGGATTTTTTGTAGTTTTTGTTTTGCTTCTGTAGCCAAGCCGTTAATCGCTTGGTAATCAATGTTTTCTGGAATGCGTTTTGCTTCCATGCGTTTTAGTTTCTCAACTTTTTCCATGGCTTTTTTAATGTAGCCTTCGTACTTGATTTGAATTTCTACTTGTTCAATTACTTTCGGATCGAGCGCCTCTTCAGGTGCGGGAATAAATTGAGCGACTTCTTGATAACTGATTTCTGGGCGTTTCAGAAAATCTCTAGCTAAAATACCATCTTTTAAGCCAGCAGCGCCTTTGGTTTCCAAAAATGCTTGCACTTCTTTGGTTGGTTTAATCCGATGTTTGCCTAAGCGGGCAATTTCCGCTTCAACAGCCGCTTTTTTGACTAGATAGGCGGCATATTGTTCTTCTTTGACTAAGCCAATTTCATGACCCATTTCTGTTAAACGTAAGTCCGCATTGTCATGTCGTAAAATCAAACGATACTCCGCACGTGACGTTAATAAGCGATAAGGTTCGTTAGTGCCTTTTGTAACTAAATCGTCAATCATGACGCCAATATAGCCATCACTACGTTTTAAAACAAGAGGCTCTTTGCCTTGAATTTTCAATGCAGCATTAATTCCTGCCATCAAGCCTTGACCAGCAGCTTCTTCGTAGCCACTAGTTCCGTTCGTTTGACCTGCTGTATAAAGATTTTCAATGACCTTTGTTTCTAATGTTGGGCGTAATTGGTGAGGGACTACCACATCGTATTCAATGGCGTAACCTGTACGCATCATTTCTACTTTTTCTAATCCTTCAATAGAATGAAGCATTTCTGTTTGGACATCTTCTGGTAAAGAAGTAGATAAGCCTTGGACGTAAACTTCTTCGGTATTCAACCCTTCTGGTTCCAAGAACAATTGGTGTCTTGGTTTGTCTGCAAAACGAACAATTTTGTCCTCGATGGATGGGCAATACCGAGCGCCCACACCTTCCACAATCCCAGTAAACATTGGGGCGCGGTGTAGATTTTTTTGAATAATTTCATGCGTTGTTTCATTCGTATAAGTTAACCAACAAGGTTCTTGGTTTTGATTGTAGGCACTATCTGGCGTGCTGTAACTAAAGTGGTTGGGTTCTTTATCGCCTGGTTGTTCCTCTGTCACAGAATAATCAATCGTACTTGATTTTACTCGTGGCGGCGTTCCTGTTTTAAAGCGATCGATTTCTAAACCTAATTCTTTTAAATGATTGGCTAAACCAACGGAAGGTTGCGAATTGTTTGGTCCTGAAGAATATTTTAATTCACCAATAATAATTTCGCCACGCAAGGCAGTACCGGCAGTAATCACCACTGCTTGACTACGGTATGCGGCACCTGTTGAAGTTACAACACCACGACAAACGCCATCTTCCACGATTAATTCTTCAACAATCCCTTGACGAAGGGTTAAATTTTCTTCTTTTTCAATGGTATGTTTCATTTCTGTCGCATAGGCATGTTTGTCAGCTTGCGCGCGCAACGCACGCACTGCTGGACCTTTACCAGTATTTAGCATCCGCATTTGGATGTAGGTTTTATCAATGTTTTTACCCATTTCGCCGCCTAATGCATCAATTTCTCGGACAACGACTCCTTTGGCAGGTCCACCAACAGAAGGGTTACATGGCATAAAAGCAACCATATCTAAATTAATCGTTAAAAGTAACGTTTTAACGCCCATTCGTGCGGCTGCTAAGGCTGCTTCAGAGCCAGCATGTCCAGCACCGACGACAATAACATCATATGATTCTGCTTGATATTGATTCATAAAAAATTCCTCTCTTGTCTTATTTTCCTAAACAAAATTGACTAAATAACTGTGTAATTAATTCATCTTGGACACTATCGCCGACGATTTCCCCTAAATAATCCCAACAACGGGTCATATCAATTTGAACTAAATCGACTGGCATACCTGCTTCGATGCCGTTAATCACTTCTTGTAACGAAAGCGCTGCTTGATCCAGCAAAGCAATATGACGTGTATTAGAAATATAGGTAGCATCTTTTTCGCCTGTTTGGCCGCCAAAGAAAAGATCAGCAATTTTCGCTTCTAACTGGTCTAAGCCTGTGTTTGACAACACCGAAACGGATAAAATTTCTTCTGCAGGGACTAATTCTTGTAATTCGTTAGGATCTAGTTTTGTCGGTAAGTCCATTTTATTTAAAAGAATAACGCGTTTTAAGCCTTTCGTTGCTTCCAACAGTTGACGATCTTCCTCTGTCAATTCTTCGCTTTGATTTAAGACTAACAAAATTAAATCCGAATCTGCTAACGCTTTGCGGCTGCGTTCGACACCAATTCGTTCCACAATGTCTTCTGTTTCGCGAATCCCCGCTGTATCAATTAATTTTAAAGGAACGCCGCGAACGTTAACGTATTCTTCAATGACATCACGTGTCGTTCCAGCAATATCTGTAACGATGGCTTTTTCTTCTCGTAACAGATGGTTTAACAAACTGGATTTCCCGACATTTGGTCGGCCAATAATTGCTGTACTTAGACCTTCTCGCAAAATTTTTCCTTGTTTAGCGGTCGTTAATAATTGTTGAATCTGCGCTTTCACAAATTCGGCTTTTTCTAAAAGTAATTTCGTGGTTAATTCTTCGACATCATCATACTCTGGATAATCGATATTAACTTCTACTTGTGCTAAAGTATTTAAAATTTCTTGTCTTAATGAACGAATTAACGCCGACAAGTTACCATCCAATTGATTCAATGCAACATTCATCGCTTTATCTGTTTTAGCACGGATTAAGTCCATCACTGCTTCTGCTTGTGAAAGATCCATTCGGCCATTTAGAAAAGCACGTTTTGTAAATTCCCCAGGTTCGGCCATTCGTGCGCCTTCACGTAACAGTAATTGCAGTAGTTGGTTCACCACGACAATGCCGCCATGACAGTTAATTTCTACCACGTCTTCTCGAGTAAATGTTTTCGGTGCCCGCATCACAGAAAGCATGACTTCATCAATCAATTGATCGTTTTGCGGATCAACAATATGACCATAATGAATCGTGTGCGTGGGGACTTTAGCTAAATCTTTAGTGCCTGACCGATAAACTTTGTTTGCAATAGCAACTGCTTGCTCGCCACTTAAACGAACAATACTAATCGCACCTTCACCTGGCGGCGTAGAAATCGCCGCAATTGTATCAAATTCCATTGTAGCTGATTGCATAATTAGCTTCCTTTCTTCATAACAACAAAAAAAGCGCCCACTCCTCCTGCATTAAAAAATTCAGGTTGGATTTAGCACTTTCACTGCTTGTTCCTTCGATTTTCTGAAAATAGAATAGCACATTTTATTCTATTTGGCAATTTTTCTTCATTAAATGGAACGAAAAAACGTATCATTGAGTGGGGAATTCTCAACAATACGTTTTCTCATCTATAGGAATTAAAGGAGAGAGCTAGTTTTTACGTTTGCGTTTGATGATTCCCATGCTCGCAAGGAGTGCGACAAAGGCGCCAAACAAACTTGTTGTCACGGCTGAAGACTCTTTTTCACCTGTGCTAGGTAAGTAGCCTGTTTTCCCGTGATTTCCAGTGCCATAACTGATGGTACTTAGTTTCGGATTGTAGCCACTACCATTTGTACCGAGGCCATTGCCTAGTGAACCTAAGCCAGAACCTGTTGTGCCTAAACCAGAACCCCCATTTGGATTTGAACCTGTGTTTGAACCATTCCCATTATTCCCGCCAGTTGCGCCATTGTTTCCTGTATTGCCGTTATTTCCGCCAGTGTTACCATTGCCTCCTCCAGGATTCGTTGGGTCGGCTGGTGTCATGAAGGTTGTAGCCGTACTGTAATGTCCTGTGCCATCGGTAGCTGTCGCAAGTAAACTTTGTTGAGCAGTCGCTTGTCCCGCTGTTAATTGGATAGCGAAGTTGCCTTCAGCATCGGTGGCACCTACAGCAATCACACTTCTTAATAGTCGGTTACTAATTTGAATGATTCGGTTTGGTTCAGCTGTTCCTTTGATGAGGTAGCCGGCTTTAGACGTTCCTAAAACTGAAGAAACAGTTGGTGCCGCAATTTTAATTTCTGGTTCTCCCGTAATATCGGCTGGCGTCATAAATGTGGTTTTAGGACTCACATTTCCTTGTGTATCTGTGGTTAGTGCGGTTAACGTTTCTTTTTCTGTTGCTAACCTTGCTGCAATATGAACGGAGAAGGTGCCTCCAGTAGTTGTACTGCCACTTGCCAATAATTTTTCACTGCTATTGTAAAATTGAACCGTGACATTTGGATCAGCAGTTCCAGTGACTGTATAGCCATTGGCTTTGTTTCCTTCAACCTTCGTAATAGTTGGCGCCGCTAAAACAACATCCGCTGGAATAACGGCTGTAGCTGGTTGACTTTCATTACCAGCGCCATCTTTGCTAATAATCGTAATCGTTTCTTCTGGTGTCACTACGCCAGCTGGTAGAGTCACCGTATATTGGCCGGTTTCGTTAGCAGTGGTAGCAGCAATGATGGTTCCGTCTGCGTCACGGACATCAATAGTGGTTTTTGGCTCCGCCGTTCCAGTGATTTCGTAACCTTTACTAGAATTTCCGGTAATAGAATCAATGGTTGGTGTGGCTAAGTCGGCTGGTGTAGTTGCTGTAGCCGGCTGACTTTCTTTCCCTGTTGCATTTTTCGCTACGACAGTTATTGTTTCGTTAGCTGAGGCCTTCCCTGGCTCTAAAGTCACTGTGTATTTGCCATCAGTTCCAGTAGTTGCCATGCCAAGGACTGTGCCATCGGCGTCACGCACCTCAACTGTTGTACCAACTTCTGCTGCTCCTACTACTTGATAGCCTTTTGTCGTGCTACCAGTGATTTTGTCAACAGTAGGTGTCGTGACTGGTGCATCTGGATCAGCAGGTGTTTTGAAAGCAGTCGGATTACTTTCTTTCCCAGCAGCATCTTTCGCAATGGCAGTTAAGGCTTCGTTAGCTGTTGCTGTGCCCGTCGGAAGAGTGATTGTAAAGGCGCCAGCACCATCAGTCGTTCCCGTAGCAATAACTAAACCTGCTTCATTGTGAATCTCAATGGTGACATTTGGCTCTGCCGTGCCGGTTACTTGATACCCAGTGGCAGTTGTTCCTGTAACAGTCGTCACAGTTGGTGCTGCTACGGTTGCATCTTCAGGGACCGTCACTTCCGTTGGTTGACTTTCATTGCCGTCACCGTCTTTTCCAACAACTGTTAATGTATCACCAGGATTAGCGGCTCCCGCTGGAAGGTCCACAGTAAAGTTTCCTTGATCATCCGTTGTCGTTGTACCAATAATTGTTCCATCTGGGTTCCGTACTTCAATGGTGGTATTAGGGTCCGCCGTCCCAGTGATTTCATAACCAGTTGTTGAATCTCCAGTAATGTCACCAATTGTTGGTGTGGTAACATCAGCGGGTGTCATAGCTGTAGTTGGTTGACTCTCAAGTCCAGTATCATTTTTAGCAACTACATTCACTGTTTGTTTAGCTGTTGCTTTTCCTGAAGCTAACGTCACAGTATATTGGCCAGTCGGTCCAGTTGTTGCGGTGCCTAAAACTGTTCCGTCTGTTGCACGAACTTCAATGGTGGTGCCAAGTTCAGCGGTACCTGTCACTTGATATCCTTGTGTTGTATTCCCGGTTACTTTGTCGACACTTGGCGGTGCCACTACTTCATCTGCTGGTGTTTGGAAGGTTGTCGGTGTACTTGTATTGCCAGCAGGATCTTTGGCTAACGCTGTCAATGTTTCATTCGCATTTGCCGTCCCAGCTGGAAGGTTCACGGCAAAGGAACCAGTCCCATCGGCAGTCCCTGTTGCAATAATGTTCCCATCTGCATCACGAATTTCGATGGTAGCATTCGGATCAGCGGTGCCTGTCACCTGATAACCAGCAACTGAATTACCTGTTACTCCTGTTACAGTTGGTGCTGTAACCGTGGCATCAGCAGGAACAAGGACTTCAGTCGGTTGACTTTCATTTCCCGCGTTATCCTTTCCAATCACTGTTAACGTATCCCCAGGATTGGTCGTTCCCGTTGGTAGCGTTACAGTAAAATCACCATTCGCATCAGAGGTACCTGTACCAATGACTGCCCCAGATGGATCACGAACTTCGATTGTTGTGTTAGGGTCTGCTGTTCCTGTAATTTCATAACCCGAACCAGAGTTGCCTGTGATGTTATCAACTGTTGGTGCAGCGACATCATCTGGTGTTGTCGCCGTTGCTGGTTGACTTTCCGTGCCACTAGCGTTTTTCGCTACAACGCTCAGCGTTTGATTTGCTGTTGCTGTTCCTGAATCTAAAGTCACTGTATATTTTCCGTCAGTTTCAGTTGTTGCAGTACCAAGGACCGTGCCAGCTGCATCGCGAACCTCAATGGTGGTGCCAACTTCAGCAGTCCCTTTGACCTCATAGCCTTTTGTTGTACTACCTGTTACAGTCTCAACAATTGGCGTCGCCACGGGCGTATTAGGATCCGCTGGTGTTTGGAACGTTGTTGGCGTACTTTCTGTGCCGCTGGCGTTTTTCGCTACAGCCGTTAATGTTTCATTGGCGCCTGCTTCACCTGCGGGAATGGTAACTGTAAATGCCCCTGTCCCATCAGCAGTACCTGTGCCTATCACGGTGCCTCCTGCATTTCGGATTTCAACCGTGGCATTGGCATCGGCAGTTCCTTTAACTTCGTAACCTGCTGTTGAATTGCCTGTTACTCCTGTTACGGTAGGTGCGGTTACTTCACTAGTAGTACCTGCAGCAAAATAAATGTTGGATACACCGTCTGCTGTTGCTAATAAATTAACGTCTAAAAGATCTGTTTGAACGACTGTTCCTACAAAACGAGCATCTAAATTATTGGATAAATTTTGAGGTGTTGAAACGGTAGTTGGTAAAGTAACCGTGGTTGCGCCTAGTAAAGAAGCATCCACTAACTCATTTACACCTGAACCACCAACCGCTAATAAAGGCAAAGCACCTGAAACAGCCACGTTTACCGTGCCTTTGACAGGAAGCAAGGCTGTATTTATGGCTGTGGCGACAAGATTACTTGGGAGACTGGTTCCTTTTGCCTCCAAAGCTTGAACTGCCGCATTCAAATCTTGTAAGATGTTTGAAACATTTTGGGCTAAAACTAACCCTAAACCATCACTAATTGGTGCGCTAATGTATGAGCCGTCAGCTGCTAACGTTTCCGGAGCAGTAAATGAAGCAGCACCTAAGTTTTCAATGTTATTCACTAATTCCAACTGACGATTCACTTCCGTCAAATCAATATCAACACCAGTTAAATTCCCTAAAGCCCCACTGGTAATTTGAGTAATCACATTGGTTAAATCATTGGCTGCATTCAAAACGGCGGTCAAAAAAGTAACTTTTGAAAGATCAATCGTGACATTGGTATTGATTGCTGCGCTGCCTGCTGCAGCTACATTTCCTCTTAACTCAGGAGGAACCACTAACACCGCTTGTTTTTGTCCACTAAACACAGCGGAAGCATCTGCTAAAGCGCCACCAGAAACCGTGAAATTAACTGGTTGATTTTGGTTTGCGGCTGTCCAACGATTACTCGTTGAAGTGCCACTGTCATTATTTGACGTAACATTTGATAATAGTTCGATATCCAAGACCGCTGCTGATGCACTGATTGTGCCAGAGGTAACAGCTATACTTACAGGGATTGCTAATGACGTAAATAATAAACCACTTGATATTGCTAAATTAAGCATCTTGCGTTTTGTCCATTTTTTATGCTGACTTTTCCGATTAAAATCCTCAACAATTTTCTTTTTCATCTGATCGTCCCTCTTTTCTTTAAAATAAACGATAAATACCAAGATCATTAGCTTCCCCTAGTTGTTCATCTCCCCCTTTAGCGATTTAAATGGATTTAACACCTGCAGTTTAGTACATTTCCTCAGCTTTTCAAAATATAATGCTGTGAATTTTTATATAAAAATTCATTTGATAACAAACATCCTGGATATGTTAAAAAACTCACTAATTCATTAGTGAGTTATTATACAATGAGAGGAAAATGAGGAAGTTTATACATTTCTCCTCAATCATTAAAGATAAATAAATTATTTTATTATAACTTATCGTTTGATAAATCGATAATTAAATAACGGAAAATTTTTTTATTTTTTTGAGAAATTCCACTATTATTTTTTCTACTACTTTGACTGTTTTTATCAATTTTATAGACATAAGTTATAAAAACTTTACATCAAAAAAATGACTCTAATCTATAACAATTTTTTCTGTTTTTAAGATTTTTTTATGAAATTTTTTATATTAAAAAAATTTCATAAAAAAAGGCGACAGCCGTTTTTGAACGAATGCCGCCTTTTAGATAAACAAAAACCTGATTCTAAAAGAATCAGGTTTAGGAAAAGCAAATCAAGATTCGCTTCAACTGTTTATCATCGTATTTGTATACTCTGATAAGAATGATTTCGTAATAAAATATACTGTGTTTCGTGGTATTTGTCAATCGCTTTCTTGAATTCTCTTGAGACCTTTCCATAGGCATATAAGGTCAAAATAACTGACCAAATCAGCGTTGTAACTATCTTTTTAATTAAGGCGTCAGCCAATTTAATTTCATTAGTTTATCTAAAAACACCACCAAAATTAAAGCATCTGCACTGCCACCAATACTCCAATTTTTTTCTTTGAATAAGTGATTCAATCTTTCTAAGCAAAGGGTTCCCCGTAACGTTTGTGTCCCCCCTAAAGCAAAATATTCCTGGATTAACGGTTGATATATTTCAAAAATTTGGACATTTTGACTTCGTTTAATCAAATTCGTATCCTCAACATAGAGCGATAAATAAAGGAGCGTATCAATGAGTTTTTGTTGTTGTGTGCCTTGATGTTTTTGATAATAAGGCACTCCCTGTTCAAAGACAGCGGGATAACCTTGTTGCGCCTCACCACGGATTCCAGTCAAGCCATGCTGAACAAATAATCGTTCGCCCCAAGTTAGTTTTTCTAGCTCATTCGTAGCGAGATTTTCAAAATCGGCCAGTAAGTCTTGCGTCATTGTTTGAAGCGTTTGTTGAAACAATTGTAAGGTGCAAGGGGTCTCCCAAATCATTAGACGACCACAGACAGCTAAAAAAATACCTAGAGAAAAAATCGCTCCTTTATGTGTATTGATACCTTCTGTTGCCTCAAACATTGCTCGTTCTGCTTCTAAACCAACTTGTCGAATCGCGCGAAATGTTGCCTCAATCGGCAAATGACGTAGCTCTGTCCCAGCTTGAACGAAGGTTTCAAAATAAGGAGTCAAAACCACACTACTTTCTAAAAAAGTGAAAACATCCATATCTTGATGGGCGCCTGCATCGACTGGATCCACCAAGCCTGGTTTATTTAAACAGGTCACTTCATAGAGTAGTGCCAATTGTGCTTGCTGCGCTAATTTACTCCTTGCTTGCTTTGTCATTGCCTTTTACGTCCCTTCTTCTGCCGTGGCCTTTTCTTGTTTTATATAGTCTAGTACAGCATTAAAAACCGTGTCAACTACGCCGCCATCAAATACATTAGGTATGAATTTTTCTGCTGTGGGTTCTGAAATCATAGCGGCCAAGCTTCGTGCTACTGTCATTTGCAAACCGACATCGACTTTTCTGCCTTTCGCTGCCAATAACCCTTTAAAAAGACCTGGAAAAGCTAAAATGTTGTTCACTTGATTCGGATATTTGGAAGAACCAGTTGCTAATAAACGGACACCATTGGCTTGGGCGAGGGCTGGTTCAATTTCTGGTTTAGGATTTGCTAAAGCAAAGATAATTGGGTCTTGGTTCATTGATTTAATCAGGGCTGGCGTTAGCACATCCGCTTCTGATAAGCCTAAAAAAACATCCTGATTGACGACAGCGGTGGCTAAATCTTTGTTTTCTACTGATGGTTTTATTACCTGTCGAAGCAAAGCACGTTGGTAAGGATTCAATGTCGGGTCTTCTTCTCTTAAAACACCTTGGCGATCTACTAAGGTGAGATGCGTAATTCCCGCTTGAATACATAACTTAGCGGTCGCTACACCAGAAGCACCAACTCCGTTAATCACCACACGCAATTCATTTAAAGGTTTTCCTTTAATTTTAGCTGCGTTAATTAGCCCAGCTAAAACGACGATGGCTGTTCCTTCTTGGTCATCATGATACACAGGAATGTTCAAACGTTGTTGAAGTTTTTCTTCAATTTCAAAACATTTTGGTGCAGAAATATCTTCTAAATGGATTCCTGCAAAACTATTTTGTAAATTTTCAATTGTTTGAACCATCTCGTCAACTGATTTTTGTTCCAGTGCTAAAGGAATAGCATCGACCCCCGCCAAATTTTTATAAAGTAAAGCTTTGCCTTCAACAATTGGCAAGCCCGCTTGCGTGCCCATATTGCCGAGACCCAGAACAGCTGATCCATCTGTAATAACCGCAATTAACTTACCACTAATGGTCCACTCGCGCGCTAATTCATGATTTTGGGCAATCATTAAACTCAATTCTGCGACACCAGGTGTATACATTTTGGCTAAATCATGATGGTTTAACACCGCTTCTGTTGCTTCAAGACTTAGTACACCAATATTTTTTTGATGAATTGCTAGAACTTCTTCTAACACATTGTCACTTCCTTTCACGGGCTGCCTTTTTTCTATTTGATGAAGCAAGGGTTTGAACAACCGTTATCGTCGCTCAAACCCTTGCTTCTTTATACATTTGCGGAGCACTTGCCCGTTCTATTCTGGCAAGTCAAGTTTGACTGTCACTTTCTGTAACGGTACATCGTAAAAAGGATCTTCGCGACGTCCTAAAAAGTCTTTTCCTTGTTGTGGGAACATCGCATATAATAGGACATCCTCTTCAGATTTTGCATATTGTTGGATTTCATTTTCTAAACTATGCAACTCTGGTTTCAATAAATCCGCTGGTCGACAAGTGATTACCTCTTCATCCCCAATGATTTTTTGCTTAATCTCTTCTGCGATAGGTGCTGGTGATTTGCCATATTCTCCGCGCACATAATCTTTGATTTCATTCGGTATTAAGGAATATCTTTCCCCAGAAATCACATTCATTAAGGCTTGTGTTCCAACCATTTGTGAAAGCGGCGTAACTAGTGGTGGGTACCCTAAATCCGCTCTTACTTTAGGTACTTCAGCTAAAACTTCTTCATATTTGTCTTGTAAACCTTGCTCCGTTAATTGACTTAATAAGTTTGATAACATACCACCAGGCACTTGATAAATCAAGGTTTTCGGTTCCGTATCTTTAACTTTAGGGTTTAAAATGCCTTCACTTCTAAAGCGATCACGAATCGGATTGAAATAGTCAGCAATCTCTGTTACTTTTTCCATATTTAAACCTGTTTCAAAGCCTAAATCTTCTAACGCAATGGCTACAGATTCTGTGGCTGGTTGACTCGTACCGCCAGCGAAAGAAGAGATAGCTGTATCGATGATATCCGCACCTGCTTCAGCAACTTTTAAATAGGTCATCTCAGAAATACCACTAGTCGCATGCGTATGCACCTCTAAAGGTAAATCAATGGCATCTTTCATTTTGCTCACTAATTCAAAACCAGTTTGTGGCGTCAAAACGCCTGCCATATCCTTAATACAAATGGAATCCGCTCCTGTTTGACTTAATTCTTTGGCTAATTTTACAAAGTAATCGATGGTATGAATTTCACTCGTGGTATAAGAAATCGCTGCTTGACAGTGTCCGCCAGCTTCTTTTGTTGTTTGAATTGCTGTTTGTAAATTACGGACATCATTCAAGGCATCGAAAATACGAATAATATCAATCCCA
This sequence comes from Enterococcus sp. DIV2385, assembly GCF_051711925.1. Classification (NCBI taxonomy): domain Bacteria; kingdom Bacillati; phylum Bacillota; class Bacilli; order Lactobacillales; family Enterococcaceae; genus Enterococcus; species Enterococcus sp. DIV2385. The sequence continues at coordinate 2,787,037 of NZ_JBIONV010000001.1, forward strand.
TTTTCAACTGATTTTTCGACAAAGGCCCGCACCACATCATCAGCGTAATGACGATATCCTAGTAAATTTTGTCCTCGTAATAACATTTGAAGTTTGGTATTTTTAACTTCTTTGCGAATTTGGCGAAGACGTTCCCAAGGATCCTCGTTTAAATAGCGGACACAGGAATCAAACGTTGCCCCGCCCCACATTTCTAATGCATGAAATCCTGCCTCGTCCATTGTTTTAATAATCGGCAGCATATCTGAGGTTGGCATCCGTGTTGCAATTAAACTTTGTTGTCCATCCCGTAGCACCGTTTCTGTAAAACGAATTTTTTTACTCACTTGGCTGCTCCTTTCGTGTCAAAATTATTTCTGTTATTTTTTCTTGCATTGCTTCAAGACTGTGACGTCGATTTCGTCCACAGACTTTCGCCTCTTCTTGGCACATAAAACAGCGCCGTGGTGGCAAGCCTAAATCTCCTCGATGAAGGCTTTTTAGTTCCTCATTTCCCCATAAAACATCTAGGTCCACTAAACGACCATAAGGATGTGTTTCTTCAATTTTGACCATTCTTTGTTTTAATTCTTGTGGGGCTAACGAAACCGCCAAATAATATTCAGGCCCTGTCTTTTCATTCCGGTAAAAATTAACAATCGGTACTTGATCCAGCAATTGTTGCTCGACTTCGTCAATTACTTCTAAAAAAACAGCCGTTAAGGTGGGCGAATTTTTTACTTCTCCAGGAATATTCATTGTGGCAGATAAGAGGCTAGCTTCTGGTGCTGTTTCTAACAACTCCTTCTGTGTGGCAGCTCTTTGTTCGCGAGCATCCAACATCTCTAAAAGTGTTACTTTTTCCCCATTAAACATTGCGTACCACATCAATTAGACTACCATCTCGGTATTCAATTAACGCAACAACTTTGTCTCCATATTTAATTGGTTCCGGGGTGCCAACAATGTTGTAGGCTTTGTCTTTCAACTCTTCTAACGTAAACTGAGGAACATCTAAGGTTTTAAAACAATCAATTAAGTCTGTTCTTTTTGGATTGATTGCAATGCCGACTTCCGTTACTACGACATCGACACTCGTACCTGGTGTAACGACTGTATTTACTTGCTCAACGATTGTTGGGATCCGTCCACGAACAATTGGTGCAATCACTAGACTCATTTTACAAGCCATACTTGTATCGGAATGTCCGCCAGAAGCACCACGGATGACACCATCTGAACCAGTAATGACATTTACATTAAAATCTGTGTCCACTTCTAAAGCAGATAAAATAGCTGTGTCTAATTGATTAATAACCGCCCCTTTGCTAAGCGGTGAAGCATACATATTGGCATCAATTTCATAATGATTGGCATTTTCCCCTAAAGAAATAGCTGATGGATGATCAAAGTCTTGGACGTCAATAATTTTTTCTACTAAGCCTTCTTCCAAAAGTTCCACCATTGCATTCGTAATTCCGCCTAAAGCGAAACTTGCTTTAATGCCATCTTTAAGCATTTGTTCTCTCATGAACCGCGTAACTGCTAGTGAAGAGCCACCTGTTCCTGTTTGGAATGAGAAGCCTTCTTTGTAGTAAGGAGAATGTGTAATTATTTTTGCGGCATATTCAGCAATCAATAATTCTTTAGGATTCTTTGTAAAACGTGTCGCGCCTTTGGCAATTCCATCTGGATCACCAATTGCATCAATTTCTACCACATAATCAACATCTGTTTGTGGAATACTAATAGGGGTATTAGGATATGGTACTAATGTGTCAGTAATGATGACCACTTGATCCGCATATTTTGCATCGACCATCGCATATCCAAGAGAACCACAGGTGGCTTTTCCTTTGGTTCCATTCGCATTTCCATAAGCGTCTGAACTTGGTGCACCTAAGAAAGCTACATCAATATGGATATCGCCTGCTGCTACTGCCCGTGCCCGGCCACCATGTGAACGAATCACCACAGGATTTTCCATGATACCTGCTGAAATAGCGGCGCCTACTTTATCTCTCAAACCTGAAGAAGTAATGTTGGTGACTACTCCATTTTTAATGTGTTCGATCAAAGGTTCATGAACATTTGCAATTGAACTAGGTGCAATCGAAATGTTTTTCAGCCCCATGGCGGCAATCTCGGCTAAAACTAAATTCATCACATAGTCTCCTTCACGGAAATGGTGATGGAAAGAGATGGTCATGCCATCTTTTAAACCTGTTTTTTCAATTGCTTCACGAATACTTCCTAAAAGTTTTGTCTCCCGAGGTTTCACTGGTTTAATTGCTCGGCTCGCTTCTTGATAAGCATCAATGTGTGCTAATTCTCCTTCATAAATGCCGTATTGCTCTGCATAAGATTGAGGAATGTCTTTGCCTACTTTATTTACTACCATGTCTATATTTCCTCCTCGGTAATTAATTTAGCCGCCAATGCTAACGCAATGACCCGTTCAGCTCGTTCAACAATTGGTTTATCAACCATTTTTCCATTTACGGAGATAACACCGGAACCTTTTGCTTCGGCTTCCCGAATGCCCCAGATTACTTCCTTAGCATTCTGGATTTCTTTTTCTGTTGGCGCATAAATAGTATTAACTAATGGGATTTGACGAGGGTTAATCACCGATTTCCCATCGAAACCTAGCTGTTTAATCAAACGAACTTCGGCTTCAAAGCCTTCCGTATTGTCTACATCTGAATAGACCGTATCAATAGCTGCAATCCCAGCTGCTCGAGCGGCATGTAAAATCATGCTACGAGCAAAGAATAGTTCTTGGCCATCTGGATGGCGCCGTGTTTTCATATTGGTAACATAGTCTTCGGCGCCTAACGCGATGCCAATCAAGCGAGTTGAACTTTTGGCAATCGCGGGCGCATTTAGAACACCTTCAGCCGATTCGATAGCAGCCATCATTTTCGTTGTTCCTACGGGAATGTCATTTTGCTGTTCTACTTCTGTAATGACTGCCTCGACATCAATGATATCTTGGGCTGTTTCTGTTTTTGGTAAACGAATCACATCGACACCAGCTAAGACCATTGCTTCAATATCTTCTGCGCCACCGGCATCTAAAGCATTGATCCGAACAACAATTTCAATATTGCCATAATCGAAAGTTTTCAAAGCAGAATGGACTAAAACACGGGCAGAGTCTTTTTCTTTTAATGAAACTGCATCTTCTAAATCAAACATGATTGAATCTGCCCCATACAAAGGTGCATCTCTTAGCATTGCCGCGTTCGCTCCAGGGACAAACATCATTGTTCTTCTTAAACGTTCCATGAGTCCAACTCCTTCCAATCATACGTTTCTTTTTCAGCGCCTCGATGTAAAACTGTAATCATCCGAGCTTTGATTGTACAATCTAATGCCCCTTTATCAATCGCCTTGACCGCAACGCCTTGGACATCTAAATGTTCCAAAGTTGTCGTAATCACCTGACGAATTTGATTGCCAAATTGTTTTTCGACACTACTTTCTAATTCAATGGTATTTTCTGTTGATTCAATGGGTTGGACGGTAATCATAATATCACTTGATTCTACTGTCCCTGCAGTAGCATTTTTGATAATCTTCACTTTCTTCACCTCATTAGTTTCTTGTGTTCTACTAAGTATTGATAACTTGTTGCTGGTAAAAACTTCTTGAGTGTCTCTTTGTCGCCTTCAGCCATCGCTTTGCGAACTTTCGTCGCACTAATCAGCTCTCCATCACTCGCTAATCGCGGGACAATGGTTAGCGTTATCGTTTGTCCGAAAACTTGTTGCATTGCTTGATTGTAGACATCGGTCACTTCTGAATAAGGCTCTTCTCCCACATAACGTTGCTGAATTTCAAGTATTGGCGCAATTCTTTCTTTAAATAACGTTGCATCAAGCGTTGCTTGAATTGCAGCTACCTCTAATGGCGCTTTTTCTTTCAAAAAATAGGTAGGAAAAGTCGCAGACGAAACTAAGTAATCTTCTGTAGATAGGACTGTCACATTGGGTAAATGGGCGACCCCTTTTTGCACCATTGCGAAACGTGCTTCTTTTGAAAACAGCGATTTATCTTCAGATAAAACAAACACATAAACGTGCGGACTTTCTTTGGCTGCTTTTTCGACTAAGTACTGATGGCCTTTCGTAAAAGGATTTGCATTCATGACAATGCTACTGGCTGGCCCTGCTTTTTTATGCTGTGTCAGGTAATCAAGATAATCGGCAAAATCTGGTTTGCCTTGCTCCATAAATAGCACCTCTTGATTCGCAACCACTTTTTGAAAGCCTAGCGACTGAAAAATTTGTTCATTTTTTGGTTTTGTATACAAAAAACTGTGTAATTGGTTTTCTTCTCTCAGTTTTTCAAGTAGATGAACCACCAATTGGGTTAACAAATTTTCAGATTGATATTTTTTACAAACGGCCACGCACTTAATCGTTTTGCCTGAAAGCGAGCCAGAGGCGATTAATGCTGTGTCATCATATATGCCAACGGTGTAATCAAGTGCTTCTGTCGTTTGCAATTCGGCTTTTTCCATTAATTCGCGCCAAGCTTGATAAGCTTTTTTATCTTTTTGCAACCAGATTCTTTTCATTGTATATACGCTGCTCACAGCAATAACCTCCTTTATTTTTTAATTGGAAATAATTTTGTTAGTAATTTAGATGCTAGATAAATGATAAATAAAACAACGAAAACGCCGCCCCAACCAAAACCTAACAGTTCAAAAGCAATTTTTAAATCTTCCATGTTAACAGACATGTATTCGTTCTCCTTTCTGTCCTATGTTAAAAAGGCTAATAGTAAGCCGCCAGCAATTACAGAAGCGATTTGTCCTGAAACGTTGGCACCAGCAGCATGCATTAAAATAAAGTTTTGTGGGTCTTCATCTGTAGCCATTTTTTGAATGACCCGACTAGACATTGGGAAAGCGGAAATACCCGCAGCACCAATCATTGGATTGATTTTTTCTTTTCTAAATAAATTCAAGAATTTAGCAAAAAGCACGCCGCCGACTGAGTCCATAATAAAGGCGACTAACCCTAAGCCAATAACCATCAACGTATCGACTTTTAAGAACTCTGCATAGTTCATGCTAACGGAAATAGATAGTCCTAGCAAGATACTAATAATATTTACCAATTCATTTTGAGCTGTAATGGATAAGCGGTCCAAAACGCCACATTCTCTTAATAAGTTCCCAAACATTAAGAAACCAACTAATGGTAATGACACCGGCGCAATTAACCCTGCGACAATCGTAATAACAACCGGGAAAAGAATTTTTGCTGTTTGAGAAACTTCACCGGCCCGATAAGTCATACGGATACGACGTTCGGCTTTCGTCGTCACTGCTTTAATCGCTACTGGTTGAATAATCGGAACTAACGCCATGTAGGAGTAAGCGGCAACCATTATGGCCCCCATGTATTTTGAATGTAAGGTATTTGCTACGAAAATAGACGTTGGACCATCAGCGGCACCAATAATCCCAATCGAAGCAGCATCGTTTAAATCAAAACCTAATAAAACAGCCATAATAACTGTAAAGAAAATCCCAAACTGTGCAGCGGCACCAAACATCAACATAAACGGATTTTGTAACAATGGCCCGAAATCAATCATTGCCCCAATCCCAATAAATAATAATAACGGGAATAATTCTGTTTTTATTCCAAAATCAAAAAGAACATTAAACGGACCTGGCTCGCCGCCAGCGCTCAATACGCCGGAATTAGGAAAGTTCACTAAAATCGTTCCTAAACCCATCGGCACTAAAAGTGTTGGTTCATACTCTTTTTTTATTCCTAAATACATTAATAGTCCACCAATCAGCATCATCACAATGCGTCCTGGTTCTTGGCCCATTCCTATAACACCTTGAATCAGTGTCTCCACACAAATCACTTCCTCTTCTTAAATTAATTCTAGTTAATTGTTATTAATGGTTCCCCTGGATTCACAATTTGGCCTTGGGTAACATGAATTCCTGTTACCGTACCTGCTTTTCCTGCAACGATTTCATTTTCCATCTTCATTGCTTCTAAAATTAACAATGGTTGGTTCTCGGACACCGTATCACCAACATTGACTAATACTTTTAACACAGTTCCTGGCATTGGCGCAGGCATTGCATCTGCTCCTGCTGGGGCGGCTGGCTGTGCTGCTGGCGCTGGGGTTTCTTCAACAGCAGGGGCTAGTGTTTCTGTCGTAGCAACTGGCGCTGTTGGTTGTGGCGCAACAGGTGCTGGTTGTGGGACGCCACCGATTTCTTCCATCTCGACTAAATATTCTTTCCCATCAATTGAAATTTTAAATTTGCGTAACATAATGATCCTCCTCAAGGTTTTGTTTTGAAATTCTTTTGACAACTAGCTGAGACTCTTCTGAAAGCTCTGCAGCTATACTGGCTGCAATAATGGCAACTTCTTTTGCTTCTGGATTTCGTTTTGCGATTTTTTTGATAACAAAACGACTTTCTGGAAACTCTCCTGCTGCGATGGCAGTGGCCACAATACTTACCAATTGATATTCTTTTGGCTCAGCAGGAATATATGCTGGTATATCTATCCATCGCTTTTCCAAGTTATCCGCTTCACGTTGGATAACGCTTTCATTAATCTCGGTATCCTGCGTGTGTTGCTCTTTCTTGAATAAGGACTTAAATAGGCCCATATTGTCTCTCCTTTCACTAATTCTTGGTATACGTTCATTATAGAAAAAACCGTTAAAAAACCTAGTGAAAACACTAGCTCAGATTGTTCTTTTATTGTTTATTTTGTGAAAAAAACTCTGTAAACATTGGTATATAAGCATTTATTAGACGTTAAGATTCTATTAATATTATATTAAGTTATTAATAAGAATTTGATTGTTGAATTGTTTTTTTGATGTTCTTTTTGTTTTAGGCTATTTATTCTCTGCGAAAGTTTGTATATTCTCACACTATAGACAAACACAAAAAATATTTTTTGTTGTAAACCAGAATACTGTGAAACATTTCTCATGGCTATTCTTTTTTATTAACACCGGTTGTTAACGCTTACAAAAAAGTTCTAAAAAAGAAAGGAAGAAAAACATGTTACTCACTATTTTAGCTTATGGTATGATTATCATCTTTATGTATGTAATCATGAAAAAGAAATTGTCACCGTTTACATCTTTAGTAATTATTCCTCTTATTTTTACTTTGATTGCAATTGCAACTGGAGTAGCGAGTCCGCCACCTGGTGCTGACGGTGTTGTCCCTGAAGTCAACATTGGGAATTTCGTCTTAGATGGGATTTCAACTACTTCAAAAACTGGTATTATGTTATTATTTGCCATTCTTTACTTCTCTATTATGTTGGATGCTGGTTTGTTTGACCCAATCACTAAAAAAATGATTTACTTTGCTAAAGGCGATCCAATGAAAGTCTTGATGGCTACTGCGGTAGTTGCTGCTGCTGTTTCCTTAAACGGAGATGGAACAACTACGACCTTGATTTGCTGTTCTGCGTTTATTCCCATCTACAAAAAACTTAATATGAAATTGATGAATTTAGGTGTGCTTGTTATCTTACAAAACACCATTATGAACTTATTACCTTGGGGCGGTCCAACAGCTCGTGCCATGGCCGTACTAGAAGTTGATGCCGACATTCTTTCTTATTTAGCACCTGGTATGATTTTATCTGTATTGTATGTTATCTTCTTTGTTGCTTATCGCATGGGGAAAAAAGAACGTGCTCGCTTAGGCGTGACAACGCTTACTGATAAAGAATTGGAAGAAATGACTATTGTTAATGATCCTGAGTTATTAGAAATTCGTCGTCCAAAGAATTTTGCGTTCAATGGTATTTTAACGATTGTCTTAATCGGTTGGTTAGTCCTAAGTTCATTCGTTGGTCAATTAGGTTTGCCTTCGTGGATTGAAATGCCACCGTTATTATTATTCCTAGTTGGTACTTGTATCGCTTTAATGATTAACTATCCAAAATTAAAAGATCAAAGCAGCCGTATCAGTGCAAATGCTGGTGATGCTGTGCAAGTAGTTATCTTAGTTTTTGCTGCTGGCGTCTTCATGGGCTTATTCCAAGGTTCTGGTATGGCCAATGCCTTAGCAAATAGCTTTGTTAATATTATTCCAAAACAATTAGCCGGCGCTTGGGGCTTAGTGATTGCGTTCATTTCAGCACCAGGAACATTCTTTATTTCAAACGACGGTTTCTATTTCGGTGTCTTACCAGTCCTAGCAGAAGCTGGACGTTCTTATGGATTTGACAATATGTCTATGGCTTTAGCTTCCTTAATGGGGCAAGCGTTCCACTTATTAAGTCCATTAGTGGCATTTATTTACTTGCTATTACGTTTAACTGGTTTAGATATGGGCCAATGGCAAAAAGAATCGGCAAAATATGCCTTAGGAATTTTCGTTATTTTCGTTGTTACAATTGTTGCTTTAGGTCACATGCCTTTATTTATTCCACAAAATTAAACGTCGTCGCTGAAACCGTAGGAGTGCCTTTTCTCCTCGGTTTTCTTTTCATTTTGTCTTTTCTTGCGTTATATTTTCATTTTTAATATTATATTTATTATCTATAAAAATAATCTATAGGGAGGTGCCTCATATGAATCCAACGGTTGAAGCAGTAAAACGGAACTTAGATTTAACCAGCAGTAAACCTCTAAAAATTTGTACCTACGAAGCCTTTAAAAAAACCATTATTTTAGGGGATATTCCTGCGGGTGAACGGATTAACGAAAAAGAATTTTCCGAGCAATTAAACATTAGTCGGACGCCCATTCGCTTTGCTTTACAAGAATTGGTCAAAGAACAATTGGTGGAACATATACCTATGGTGGGTATCGTGGTTAAAGGGATTAGTATGAAAGATGCTTATGAAATTTATGATATTCGTAAATCTTTGGACACTTTAGCAACCATTAAAGCCATGGAACTCATGACACCAGAAGATTTTGATGAATTGGAAGCCTTACTTCTCGAAGGAGAACAATACAATAAAAATAACCAAGTAGATGACTTACTACAGAACTTTTCAGATTTTAATTCCTTTATTTATACTAAGAGTCAGATGCTACGTTTAAAAAAAATTGTGACTGATCTCCATGCTTACTTAATCTATTTCAGAGATATTGCGATTCGTGCCTCAGAACGTCGTAGTATTGCCCTAGAAGAACATTGGTTAATTTTCCGCGGAATGAAAACAAAGAATATTGACCAGATCACACTTTTAACCCATGAACATCTAAATCGTTCGCTTCAATTTATTTTGAAAGAAATGGAACGTCGACAAATTGAATAATCAAAAAAGACCCGCAGTCGCTCGTGCAACTGCGGGCCTTTTTTCATTTTTTTTGTACGCAACCATCTGGCGTAAAGGTATAACCAATGCCCCAAACGGTCCGAAGGTAACAAGGTTCTTTCGGGTTTTCTTCTAATTTACTTCGTAAACGATTAATAAAAACCATAATCGTATTCGCATCGACATCCCCAGTACCCCAAACACTGCTGTAAATTTGTTCTTTAGAGAATACTTGCTCGGGATTCTCCAGAAAAAATTGAATTAATTGAACTTCTTTCGAAGACAATGAAATAGGTAAATCCTTTTTAAATAGTTGATAACGACCATAATCAAAACGGAAATCGCCTACCTGTAGCTCTTCTTTTTTATAAACATTCAATTGTTTTCGAATCATTCGAGCTCGATTCAACGAAGCAATCACCTGAGCCTTAAAAACATTCAAGGAAAAAGGTTTCGTTATATAACTATCCACGCCCATTTCCAAGGCTGCAATGATATCCTCTTCTTCTTTTTTGCTACTAAAAAAGATAATTGGCACTAGTGGATATTTCTCTCTAATCATTTGGACTAAGTAGTAACCATCGCTGTCATGTTCCAAGTTATCATCTAAAATGAACAAATCAAAGGTAACTCTGGACACAATATCTTTTGTTTTTTCAATTGATTCACTTTGGTAAATAAGAATACCTGTTGATTGTAATGCTTTCCAAATCAAGCGACGAACTGCTGCATCATCATCTACAACCAGTATTTTCTCCGTACGCATACCTGTTGCTCCCCCTACGTCTCTTTACAAAACTTTTTCATTTGAATTTACTACTGGAGTAATTACTGATTATCATAACATAAAAAAAGAAACGGAGACGGCTAAAAAATCATTTAACAAAGAAACGTTGGCAACTATTCAGTCCCTGCTGAGAGTTGCCAACGTTTCTTTGTTTGTTTAAAAATACTTCTTAACTGGTTCAACCACTAAATACCGATAAGGTTCATCCCCTTCAGAATGGGTTTTGATTTGCTCATCTTTACTTAGCGTGTGATGGATTTGTTTTCTTTCAAAAGCCGGCATTGGTTCCAAGAAGACTGGCCGCCCAGTGCGTTTGGCTTTTTCCGCGGTGCGTTTCGCTAAACGTTCCAAAATTTCATGACGTTTTTCACGATAATTTCCGACATTCACAATAATCGATAGCTTATTGCTTGCAATGCGGTGAATAAAGACTTGCGCTAAATACTGTAACGCATTTAACACTTTTCCGTGTTTTCCAATTAAGATACCTTGTTTTTCTGTTTCTAAATGGAAGATAATATTGCCATTCTCGCGCGCTATGCGAACCATGGCAGGGGCGTTCAGTTCATTTGAAATATTCGTTAAATACATCGCTAATTCAGTAATAGCAGCTTCGTCTTCCAGATTTTCTAAAGAATGTGTTGATTCCTCTGAGAGACTAGGAATTGCTTCGGTTAATTCCTCAACTGCTTCTTCCACTGCTGTTGCTTCATCGGCAACAACAATATCTTCCACTGTTTCTTCGACCGCTTCTGTGACTTGCTCACTAATCGTTGGTTCCATTGAAATTTGGGCAAGTTTTTTTCCTAGACCTAAAAATCCTTTTTTTCCTTCGTCTAACACATCAATTGTAACATCCTCTTTGGTTAAACCAAGTGCTTGTAAGCCTTTCTGCGTTGCTTCTTCGATTGTATTTCCTTCATAAATCGGCATCTGAACGACCTCCTTTATTTTTTCTTCCCTTTTTTCTTAGGACTTTTTGCTCGTTCAAGCGCTCGCTCCCGTGCTTTGGCTTGACGTGCTGCTTCCTCCCGCTCTTTACGGATTTTGAATGGATTGTTTAATAACAATGTTTGCCCTGTTTGGAAGGCATTTGAGACCACCCAGTAAAGAGATAAACTGCTGGCTAATGAAATCCCCATAAAGAAGATCATCGCTGGCATAACGTAATTCATAATTTTTAGTGAGGCATTTGTTTCTAGTTGGCTCATACTTGAAAGATACGTACTAGCAAACGTAAAGACAGCCGCTAAAATCGGTAAAATTAAATACGGATCCGGCTTATCGAGGCTTAACCACAAGAACGTTCCTTCTTTTAACTCAGGCACGCGTGAAATGGCTTGATACAAAGCCATCATGATTGGTAGTTGAACCAACAATGGTAAACAGCCAATGTAAGGATTCACATTATTCTCTGCATACAAACGTTGCTGTTCTTCTCGGAATAAGCGTTGTGTTTCAGGATCTTTTGAAGAATATTTTTGTTGCAAGGCCTTTAATTGCGGTTGCAACTCTTGTGTTTTACGCATACTCTTCGTTTGGAAATGCATCAACGGCAATAAAATAATCCGGATGACTAACGTAAATAGGATAATCCCAATTCCGACACTGCCGCCTAATGATAGGAACTTAATCGCTTGGGCAAAATAATAAACAATGTATCGATCCCAAATTCCTGTACTACTTTCACTTACGGGCGCGGTTCCGCAGGCGGATAAAACAAAGACTAAGGTCACTAACCCAGCCATTAATAATAAGCGCTTATACTTCTTCACTACTCAATTCCCTCTCTTACATCTAATATTTTAGCTAAATTTAACACATGTGTTAAATTAGCTTTCACTTCTTCAGACGATAACTTTTCCAATCCTGGACGTGCAATCACGATAAAATCAATTTCTGGAGAGATACGGTCTTTTAATTGAAATAAACTCGCGCGGATTTTCCGCTTCACAGCATTTCTTGTGACCGCGTTTCCAATTTTCTTCCCAACAGAAATCCCCACTCGAAAATGGGCTTGTTGTGGTTTCTCTAAAACGTACACCACGAAACGACGATTTGCACAAGATTGTTTTTTATTAAACACCTGTTGAAATTCTTTTTCTTTCTTGACACGGTAGGACTTTTTCATCGGCATCCCTTTGTTTCTATATTTTTTTACTTCTTAATAATAATAGCATATTTCCGCTCTTTTTTAGTAGCCTTTTCTATAGAATCCTGCTTTCTTTTATTGAAAACAGAAAAAGAACCCTTAGTTATCTTCACATCTTCCAAAAAATTATGGAGATAACTAAGGGTTCTTAGAAATTGACTGTTTAAAAGACCAGACCATCATTAAGCAGAAATAACTTTTCTACCTTTACGACGACGGCTTGCTAATACGCGACGGCCATTTTTAGTGCTCATACGTTTACGGAATCCGTGAACTTTTTGGCGTTTACGTTTGTTTGGTTGATACGTTCTTTTCATGCAATTACACCTCCTGAAATTGTAACTATCCATCAATATATAGACATACTTTGATAGTATAACGAGTAATAGGGTCTTTTGTCAATAAAATTTAAGAAATATTTCCTGAGAAAGATTCGTTTCAATTATCCACAAATTAAATTTTCCTGTGAGTAGCTTGTGGATAGTTTTCCACATTTTTTTCTGTTCACAGCCATTTTTCCACTAGTTTTACACAAAAAAACAGCCTGTTAAAAAGTTTTGCACAGATGTTTTTTTAGCTGTTGATAAGTTCTTGAAACATGATTGTGTCAAGCTTAATTATTCTCAACTTTTTGTGGATAACTCATTCAACAACCACTTTCTTCCGCAAGTGTCGACACCCTGTGGAAAACTTTTTTCACCCTTGTGTACTTTTTTTCCACATTGAACAATTGCTTGTGGAAAAAGTTTTAAAAAAATGCTAAAATCGACTATGCTCATTCTTTTAAGTTATCCACATTTTTTAGATAACCAAAATTTAAACATATAGGAGGTCACTGT
>NZ_JBIONV010000002.1:0-79436 GCF_051711925.1 Enterococcus sp. DIV2385
TTTTCCAATATAAATTAGTCTTCATAGCAATCCCTCTCAAATTTTATTATAATAGATACACGAATTCTTAGTCAAAAATACCTCTAAATCTTTTTTTAATTTAAATAAAAAAATAGTAACTAACTCTTCTATTAATTCACATAAATTGTTTAACTTAAAAATTCAAATACATCTTTACGATGATACAATTTCAGAACTTTTTCAAAAAGAGTTTGAGATACAAGTGTACACGCAACTGGAATCACCAACCAACACAACAAAGCTAGTCCTCCACTTAATCCATGTTCTAAAGAAACAAGTGGACCAACGATTCCTACTAATCCAAATCCGGCAGAAGATGGTGTTCCTGATATAGAGAATAAAGCTACAGGAATTGCCGAAATAAATGCTGTAAATAAACAAGGAAGTAATATGATTGGCGTTCTAAACAAATTAGGCATCATCATTTTCATCGCACCTAAAGCAATTGCAAAAGTTACTCCTGATTTATTTATTTTAATAGAGTTTACAACGAGAACAACAGTCGTTGCAGCAACTCCCATTGCAGCTGCACCCGCAGAAATTCCATTTAATTGGATAGCCATTCCAATAGCAACTGTTGAAATAGGTGAAATAATTAAAAGTGCAAATGAGCAACTAATAAGAATACTCATTACTATTGGCTGAAATGTAGTAAAAGTATTAATTCCCTCTCCAATCGCTAAAGTAAATTTCGTGATATAAGGGTATAAATAAAAGCCTATCGTTCCTGCTCCTATTCCAGCAAACATAGGAGTTAAGACAACCGCAACAGAACCGAATCTATCACCAATGAGTTGAATCAATAAAACAGCAATAGCTGAGGTAAGCATGATATTGATAATATCACCCGTCCCCACTCCTACATACGCTCCTTTTCCCCCTACAGAAGGGATAAATTTTACTACACCTGATCCAACAAAAGCAGCACCACCTACAACCATCATCGGCATAGATTTAAATTCAAACTGTTGAGCAATAAGAGTACCAATAATTAAAGGAGTGGCTAATTGAAAAATAATAGCAGATTGTCCAATAGTTACGGCAAGTGAATTATCACCAAATAATTTTAAAATAGCAGCTAACACTGCGTTTGGAATAAGGCCAATAATAATACCCGTTGCTGTTCCAGCTAGAACTTTATTCAAAAAATTTTTGGAATTTTTTTTCATAATAATAGTACATCCTTCTTTCCATATTCTATTTTTTAAGCACGCACCTTTTCTTCTATAATCTATGAAGTTTCATAATTCTTATTGATTCATCAAAGTTATTTTAAACATTGTATTAGATTTTATTATGTAAATCAAGATTTTTTTAGAAAATAGCGAAAATTCTAAATTTTAAGAACGACGCTCCATCGAATTGGTTCGTATAACATATTAATCTAAATTGCTAGTTGATTTTTTTAAAATGACTTAGAATTTCTCTCTCATCACTATTATCATTAATAATTTAATATAGAGTAACCAAAAAAATAGATTTTCAGCGGTGTTGGGTTATTTATTTACTAATTTTGGCGGTCCAACTTTACCAGTTTCATCAAGCAGTTGTACTGACTGAGCTTTTACATTTACAGTAAAGCTGTTTGCTCCTCTTTTCATCATCTTATGCTCAGCAGGAATTTTTAGATATGTCGTGCTTCCTGCACGTATATCTAAAAAAACTCTGAAAAATAAGGTGTACTATTAGAAGTGTTATTGTATTTGACTTCTACCCTATTAACAGTTACTGGTCCAGTCCCAGTTGAACGATTAAAATAGTTAATGACTGTGACGTCAACGTATCCTGTCCCTGATTGGTACTTGTACTGATTAAATAATCGTCCGCCAACCATAGTAGAAGTTATTCCTCTTCCACTGGTAATAACATTATTTTGACCGTCTAACTTATCAGCATGACTCGTTGTTCCAAATCCAAACGTTGCAAAAGCAACCATAACCAATGATAAAAAATAACAATCTAATCTCTACTATTTAATTAAATTACACTAATTTAACTAAATATAGTATATAATCTTTTAAAACTATTTACTTATTTAGTATAATAAACAATAAGAGGATATTGTATGTTAACCACAAAATCTAGAAAACAAGGAAGTTCTGTAGTATTGACATTACCATCTAATAACGGACAGAAACCTAAGGCAGACCAAGAATATACAGTGATGTATTCTAATGATGGGACAATTACGTTAGTCCCTAAATTACAAGATCCATTTAGTGGTGGGTCAGAAGGGGAATATTACGAAAAAGATGAATGGTATGACATTGAACCTGGAGGGAGAGAATTATTCTAATGAGTGAAGAAAAGAAATATATTCCTAAAAAGGGCGATATTGTATGGATAAATTTAGATTCTTCAGCTGGAAAAGAAATACAGAAAAGATGTCCAGGTCTAGTAGTTTCTAGATACGAATTTAATAGAAAGACGATGTTTGCAGTAATTTGTCCCATAACTTCTACAATTAAAAATATACCAACTCGTTATACATTACCTGATGAATGGAAACTTATGGACAAGTCGATATTTCCCAATTAAAATACAGAAAGATGGTTAAACCAAATAGAACATTTACCATTAAAGGATATGGCTAAAATAGATCAAATAATTGAATATATTTATTTTCAGCTTAAGTTTACTTGATGCACAACACTTTAAAAACCGCTCTATATTTGAATTTGAATCACGTTTTGAATTTTTTTACTGACCTATAGCTTTATGCTTGAAAAGGCACAAACGAAGATTCATGGTACACTTAGATATTCACTTGGTCGTTTTTAAAATTAACTAGCAATTCGGGTATAATACTATAAAAAAAGGAGTTTTAATAAATGAAAAAAAGATGTGATTGGGCAAATGTTAATAAATTGGAAACTATATATCATGATAATGAGTGGGGAAAAGAGCTTCACAATGACGAAAAATTATTTGAAATATTAATATTAGAAAGTATGCAGGCTGGCTTGAGTTGGGCTACTATTCTTACAAAGCGAGAGACTTTAAAAAAATCCTATGATAAATTTAATTACAAAATCATTTCTGATTACGGTCAAGAAAAGATTGATGAATTGCTTTTAGATGAAGGTGTTATACGAAATAAACTTAAAATTAATTCCGTGATCTCAAATGCGAAAGCATTCATGAAAATTCAAGAAATTTATGGGAGTTTTGATACATATATATGGGCTTTCGTGAAGAATAAACCTATTATTAATCATTGGGAAGATATTAAAGATGTTCCAGCTTCGACTTCCTTGTCAGATGAAATTAGTAAAGACTTGAAGAGACACGGATTTAAGTTTTTAGGCACAACAAGCGTTTATGCTTTTATGCAATCTATCGGTATGGTTGATGACCATATGGATTATTGCTTTTTAAAAAAATAATATTCTTTAAAAGCGGTTTGATATCTAACTATAACTAACTGCTTTTTTCTATGTTCAAGAAGGACGTGATACCCTATTTTAGCATGTCCTAAGTCATATTCAAATAAACTATAACTAAAAGGCTCTAACAAAAAGCAACTTGCGCCATAGAGCCGTCTAGTTTTTCTTAATTTCTCGAATAAGATACAACCGATAGAAACGCTATCATAAATCCTCGGTTCTTTTTGGGACGTGCAAAAAATGTAAAGTGGGGATTCTGACAAATGAAATCAAGGGCTTCATCATGTGTCAGAACGTATGCTTTTTGAAACAACAAGTTTACACTTCTAATTTGCTATTGACTTTATCCGATAAAAAAATTGTATTAAACAATCCCAAGTGTCTATGTTTGTTTCGGTAAAATTACGAAAAAAGCCAGACCACATATTTCTGGCTTTAAAGAACTTATTTATCTAGTTTTTCTTTTAAATCTTCAACAACATTTGCAACTTTGTGATAGTTAAAAGATAATTATTACTGCCCAAGTTACAAATACAGTAGCCCAATATATAATTCTCAGATTTTTTTACTATTTCTAAATACGTTTGTTTTATATTCAAGAAGTGTTTCTACTATCAACAAAAAAAGCCTAACAAACTTGGCAAAAATGAAGAAATAAAGCTGTTATCTATATGAAGTAACTTCACCCAAATAGTTACAAGTAATATTAATACTGCAAAAATAAGAAATAAAATAGCTCTTTTCGTATCTTTTATCAAGTTGGTTTCTTGATTTATTAATATTTACTGATTTTCGCTTTTTTAGATAAACAATGAGAATTCAAATATTAAATATTTATTCTTAAAGTAATGTTGATAAGATGACACTAATAATACTAGTTAAAATAGAGTCTCTCTTTATCTTTTTTTGTACTTTTTTTAAATCTTTTTTATTAACTTTATTCATATAATCAACCTACTTTTTTATCCAAATATACGGTGATACAATTGAGTCCAAGGACCCTGACACTGCCCATATTTTTTACATTCAATAATCTGAGTAGCTCTCTGCTCACCTTTTGATACCTGTATAATCTATACTTCATCAGTATCAAATACTGTAGATACTTGATCACTTATATTCGCTAGTTCTTGCTCCTGACTTTCCGCAAAAGATTGGGTTGCAAATAGTACTACACAAATTACTATTTTTTTCACGATATCACTCCTCAAAATTTAATAATCCGAATTCCCATTGTTTATCTAAAAGCAAATTTTAAAGAATTAATAAAGCATTGCTCTTATTGTTTTCATTTTAATCCATCTTAATCAATCGTTGGGTTGTGTTGCAAAGTTTTTCTGGGATCAATTTTACGCTATAATTTTAAGTAAATCTACCAATCTGGAGGCGCAATCATGAAAAACCACTTCAAAGGAAAACAGTATGACTATCGAATTATTATTGAAGCCGTAGGCTTATACTGTCACTTTTCCTTGAGTTACCGTGATTGTGCCAAAATCATGAGACAATTTAGTTATTAGTGTTCACCACACTACGATCTATCGTTGGTGCCAGCTAAACGGGAAAGTACTTTATCATCTATGGAAAAAACGTAATAAACGGCGATCATTATCTAAATCCTGGCGGATTGATGAAACCTACATCAAGTTTAAAGGCAAAGATCGGTATCTGTACCGAGCCATTGATTCCAATGGAAGCACCTTGGACATGTGGTTACGAAACCATCGGGATACGTTCTCTACAAAAGCGTTTACTCCGTGATTATGGGCAACCGCGTGCTATCGTAACAGATAAGTATGCACCTTCACTAAAAGCTATCAAAGAGCTGAAGGAAGAAGGGTTGATGAACCTAAAGGTTCATCACTGGAAGTCGAAATACCTCAATAATATTCTGGAGCAGGATCACCGTCAGGTGAAAGGCAAGCTCCCTTATGGGAATAGCTTCCAATCGACTTACACAGCAGCAACCACAACTAAAGGGATCGAAGTGGTCTCAGCCTTATACAAAGAAAGTCGAAGAGAAATTAACCTCTTCGACTTTTCTCCATGGAAAGAAATTGAACAACTATTGAAAGTAGCATAGACAAGAATCAAAAAATTGGAACAGTCTGTATTCTTTTGAAACTTTGCAACACAACCATCGGGATTATGTGAACTATGAAGTTAAATGACAATTGAATATAAAATTGTTAAGTTCTATAGATGTAATTATCGATTTTAATGCTAGTATAATTTTAATTAATTCTAATAAAGCATAACTAAAATAAGAATAGTTCCTTAACATCGTTTCATGAAAATTGACTATTACTCAACTTTCATGAAAGAAACTATTAAAATTTTTGTAGAGTTGTTTAGTGCTTCTATCTGGATCATTTTCTAAATGTATATCCTTATTTATTAAAACAACATTTGGCTGGGCCTCTGAGTACTTTTTCCACAGAGAATCTCCATCGTTTGGGTTTCCTGTTTTGGCAAATAGCCCCAATGATGTCCTAATTTTTTTTCCAATCCTTTTAGCAGTGTGGATGTTCCCTATATATAGATAACTCCCTATCCCAAATTGAATTGGAACATCAACAATATGCGAGGCCCTTAAATTTAAAAACTTAAAAAAACCAGAAGAAAAATCGAATCTATATACATAGACATCGTTGTTTTTAGAGTAGGTATCAGCTAACCAATATTTAGGAATTGTATACATAATATCTGTTGCTAGTTGACTATTTTCAATAAAATTAGGGAAGTTAGGGTACTTTGAAATAATTTCTTCCCTAGTTTCTTTACTACTATAAGGAAAAAATCTTTCACCTTTTTCTTCCGAAATGTCTTTTGAAAATTTTACAAAAAGCCTAGCTTCATTTTTTGTACTTCCAATAATCATTGGTTTGTTTGATTTAAAATTACCTTTGTAAACCACACCAGTTAAAAATTTTTTATCAATTACGGGACAAAAAGTGGTTATACCTAACATTTTCGACCTGACATGCTCTTCTAATTTTTTAATTACTGATAGTAATCTATCTGGAGATAGAGTGAGTAGTTCATCAACAGATTTCTCTGTTAAATTTAATAGTTTTAAATAAGTAAGTGCTAATTCTCTAGCCTCTTCTTTAGTATAAAGTGATTCAATACAAGCGCTCTCAATAATTATTTTATGATAGAGATGTTGCGCAGTAGGTACTTTGTTCAGCGTAGCAATTAACATTCCCCCAGCTGATTGGCCAAATAAGGTTACATTTTGAGAGTTACCACCAAACTCATGAATATTTGTTTTTATCCATTCTAAAGCGCAAATGACATCTTTGATTCCAAGATTACTATCAAATTTATCACTAAATTCAGAAAAATCTAAGAAACCAAAAACATTCAAGCGGTAATTAACCGTTACAATGATGCATCCTGTATCTTTGGCTAACTGAGTTCCATCGTATGTCAGACCCAGCCCAGCTCCCTTTTCTCCAATTCCGCCAGTTTCAAAACTTCCTCCATAAATCCAAACCATCACTGGAACATTATTGTTTATCTCAGCAGGTTTCCATATATTCAAATACAAACAGTCTTCATTTATTTGTATATTTCCTTTTTGAATAGGGTTTGGTGGGTATTCCTCAGCCCTCAATGGTATAATTGAGGAAGAATTCTTTTTTTGGGGATCTTTAAATCTTAGTTTTCCAATAGGTGGTTCGGCGTAAGGAATACCTAAAAAAGATTGCACATTCTTATGTCGTTTTCCACTATATTGTCCAGTGTTACTTAAAATATTTTCCATAATTTTACCACCTTAAAATATTTTTCTAGAGTAATTAAAAATAATCCATTTTTTCAACAATTAAGACTAGTACTTTTAAAAAAGTGAGTACAGTGAGTGATATATATCAATAAATGCTTTTACTTGGTATAAAATCGAGATTATGTCGACTAATCAATTAAAGTAAACATTGTAACAAAAGCATTGAAATTCCATGAATTTAAAGTATAGAAAAGAAATGTAAAAAAATTTTATTGTTTAAATATTTGTGTTTTATTCACCCATTCTGAGTCTATAATTCCATAATAGTACACATCTAGCCAATTTCCATCTTGAAATAACGCTTCTCTGTCCGTTCCTTCTTTCACAAAACCTGCTGAACTATACAACTTAATTGCCGGAATGTTGTTGCTATGAACTGATAATTTCACTTTATGCAATCCTAATTCATAAAATGCAAAGTTTAAAATAACATTCAATGCATCTTTTCCAAGGCCTCTATTCCTATTATCTTCTTTAAGAATAGCCATAGATAAATCAGCAACTCTATTCTTAAATTGTATATCTGAAAGAGATGTCCATCCTATAAACTCTTTACTTTCTTTATTAATAATGGCAAATAGAAATCTAGAATTAGTATCCGAATCACCTACAAAATTCTTCCAATCTTCAATGGTATAAGGATGAAAAGTATCCCAACTTAATGGTCTAAAAAATTTGATGTCCCATTGATTTTCTACAATTATTTTAAAAAATTCTTCCTCAAAATTCCCTAGTTTTATAAAATTGCCTTCTATTATATTCTTAACCATTATATATCCTCAATTCTTTTCCCTATTTTTTATTCCCGCTATTTTTTGATCTTTATAATAATATTCTTTTGGAAAACTGTATCCATGAAGCTCTCTTTTAGTTGTAGTATAATATGCACCTGCCGTAACAAACATTAATTTTTCCTTGCCTTCTACATATTCAGAATCTACTTTAAATTTACATTCGTCTTTTTTTACTTAATACTGGTGACGTACATGATATAAAGGAATTGTAGGAAGCACAAATCACTTCTTTACAAATCCATCTCTTTTCCGTTCAGTAGAAACTAGTACCTATTTTTTCTTTATTTTACATGTTAATTTTGTAGCAGAAAATATTGATATACAAAAGATTAACAAATGTAAAATGGTGAGAAAAAATGCAGCCAAAAATTGGGCATGCCTCTACTTGATTATTGCGCTAGTTATCACACTCATCCTTGCAACATTTTTCTTTCTTGAATTTTTTATCATCAATCATATATGATGCACTTCTTTTAATTCTCCTAATGCCCTATCATTCACAATTGAACCAAAATAGGAATATCAGTATTTTTAAATTAACAATAATTATATCATTTCAATCTCAGTTGTTTATGATCTAGTAAATATACTTCATCGGCTAGTTTCCCAACAAAATATGAATCGTGAGAAGTAAATATAACGGTTCCTGTGTATGCATCAATCAATTCTTCCAGTGCCTCAATCGTTGTCAAATCTATAAAATTGGTTGGTTCATCCAAAACTAGAATATTTGAAGGTTTGACAAAGGCTAAAGCTAAAGAAAGTCTTGTTGATTCACCTCCACTTAGAACGTTCACTGGTTTGCCGATTTCTTCTTGAGAAAATCCCAAATTACTTAAAATACTTCGAATAACTGATTCTGAATAAGAAGTTTTTTCTTTTAAGTAATTAATAACGTTTTCTGACTCATCATACTTATAATCCATCTGACGATACACTGAAAAGACAACTTTAGGTGAAAGAATAATTCCTTTACCATTTGATACTATATGATTTAAAAGCGTTGTTTTTCCAACACCATTATTTCCAACGATAGCAATCTTCTTATTCAACGAAAATTGAAAGTCACAATTTTCAAGTAAACATTTTTCACCTTTTTTTAAAGAAATCCCCTCTCCACGTATAGGAAACTTATTATGGATTTCCACTGATTTAACTTTCGGAAATAGAATTTGTTTTTTATTTTTGCGTTGAATAGGTTCAGCTAGCTTAGCTAAACGGGACTCCATTGCTTTTGCAGATTTATTAAGACTTTTTTGTACTGTGTCCTTTTGTTTCGAGGAAGACAAACGGTCAGGACGAACATTCTGTTTTTTCTTCTTGGATGATACTTTTTCAGATTTAGCTGCCTGCTCCTTTTTTTTTGAAATAGCAACTTCTAACTTGTTTCTTTCCTTTATATGTTTTTCATTTAATCGATCTTGCTCTAATTCTTCAATTTCTTTTTGCTGTTTGTACGCATCATAATTTCCAATGTATTCAGTAATTTGACCATCTTTCACCTCCCAAATCTTTGTTGCTAATTTATTGAGGAAGTAACGATCATGACTAACAAAAATAAGTGTACCATAATAATATCTCAATTCTTCTATTAAATAATTAACTCCATTGCGGTCTAAATGAGTTGTTGGCTCATCCAGAAGCAAACCCATTTTGTATGTTGATAGGACTTGGGCTAAACGAAACTTAGTTTCTTCCCCACCACTCAATGTACTCGTTTCATTATTCGGTACGTTAAAACGACTGGCTAATTCCCAATCCACACTCTCTAAATCACTGGTATTGATTACACTTGAAATTTGTGAAAAGTAACTGAAGGATATTTCTCGTTGAATATTCCCTGTTTCCGGTTCTATTTCTCCTTGTATTATCTTTAATAAGGTCGACTTGCCTGTTCCATTATCTCCAATAATACCAATACGATTGTTTTCGTAAGCTGTTAATTCTTGTACATTTATTACTTCTTTTACACCGAAGTTTTTTCGAACATTTGTAAGTTTAATGGCTAAATTTTCCATTGTTTTCCTTCTCTCTTCCCAATAAAAGAGCATACGAAAAGGATAGTCTAGGACTATCCTCTGATTTCTAAATTCAGGAAAAATACACATCAATCCATTGAAATCGCTCTTTTCTAGACTTTTGATTTTATTTAATTAACTACTCAAAAGCACATCACGTAATTTCATAGATTTATTCTCCTTTTTGTTCATTTGGTTGTTCTACCACAAATTCTTATTTGACAATACATAGCTAGTTATTCCATCAGTATTCACATCATAATTGAAATTGTAGTAACTGTATAAGTTTGCGGAAATATGAACAATATAATTCTTTATAGACTTCCGTTGCATCGTTGACTGTGAGCGCCAGACAATGCTCCTTCAACTAATTGTGCAGAAAATCCTAACTTGTTCAACCCTTCGCTATCTTTTGCTAACATCACAGTTCTTTCTTTTCCTTGTACATTGTATTTGTCCAAAACGCTTTCAGGACTATCCATAAAATCTCCAACAATATCCATATTTCCCTGTAAATCCGCAACCAATTTCATCAATTCTTTAGACATAACACTGCACCTCCATAATTTTTATAATTATATGTTAACATTTTTATTTAATTATTTCAATAGTCTGATTATTTTTTTATTTCTGATTTTTTCTTTTTCAAAGTTCACTTCATAATGAGAAAAATCCTCTAAAACACTTAATTGCATCTTCTCGTACTTTTTTATAAAATATTCCACTTGTGAAATTGGACATGTTGTATCTTTATCTCCATGAAGAAACCTAATTGGAATCAATTCCTTTGCTTTTAGACTTATTTCTGGAGAAAACTTCTTGTAATCAGAGAAATATTGTTCAATAAGTTTCCTCGAATCTGAAAACAAATACATATAAAATAAATTTGTAAACCCACTAACAGATACTATTCTTGTTATATTAAAATGAATATACTGAGAGAGACAGATTGCAACGTACGCTCCATAGCTTTCGCCGTATATTTTTATCTTAAATCCATGAGAGTCATAATAACTAATAACTGATTTTACAGCTTCAATATCAACAACCCCTCCTTGACCTATTAATTCATTCTCATATTTTTGATTATAACCCGTACTTCCAGGAAAGTTCACTAAACATATGTTATTGAAATTACTATAGAAATCAAAAAGTATATCCAAATATTCATGATTGTAATGATATTTTGGTCCTCCATGCAAACATATAAGAATCGTGTTGTCTTCTCTATTAGTATGAGTTAAACAAGGAACTTTTTTTTCACCAATAATTTGATGTTTAAATAAAGGAAGAGGGAAAACGCACTGATTGCTTATCTTTGAATAATTTAATTCTCTTTCAGTAATACTATAAAAAAGGAACATTGAACTGTTCAATGTTGTACTACATAAAATAATCAATGTTTTTTGATCAAGAAAATAAGCGTCTTTTATAATAAAATGATCTGGAATATTTAACTTTTCTTGATTGACAAACGCTACATTCCCTCCCTTTTCCTCCACAACAGACAAAATTGATTCTTTATAGGTATCGTATAGCAAAGTATTGTAGTCAAGTGATTTTACGTTATCTAGAAAACCAGTAGCATTGCAATTAGGTACATTAAAACTACCCCCTTGATTCTTCTCTTTATAAATAAGCCTTCCTTTCTTTATACCTAATGGAACTAACATAGAAGAGCTTTCATATATTAAAGTTTCCTTTTCAAACGGATACAACGAATAATATAGAGAATACGTTCCTGTCTCACTTAGTGCAGTTATGATTATACAATTTCGATCATTGGTTAAAAAGATTCGTAAGATTCTCAAACAATCACCTTCTATCGTTCTGTTAGAACTAAATTCATCTTAGATACAGCGAATGATGAAATACTTATCATAATCAACGTAGTCACAAATACCAACATAACACTAAAAGAACTATTCGTAGTTGTAGCAAATATTACAGATCTTATTGCATATAATTGATAAGTTAGCGGATTAAAATAACCAATAACTTTAATAAATGTTGGAACATTTGTGATTAAATAAAACGCAGGAGCTGTGAAACCTAATGGAGTAATAATAAATGAAATAATTGAATCTCGTCGTTGATAATCATTAATTTTCATAGTAATCAATGCTGCAATAGACGTCCAAAAATACAAAACAATTAGTACAACTATTATCCCTTCTAAGTAATTGATTAAACCTATTGAGCTCCCAAATAAAGTAGCAATTATATACAACACAATAGATTGAATACATATTCCAATAGTAGGATACATACTCATTCCTATAATATAATAAAACGGAGAGACCCCACTTTGACGTTTCAAAGCCAACAACCCATATCTTTTATCTATAGTAATCCGATAAATTGTTTGTGTCATCTGTGAAATAATCAATATACCCAAAATACCAGTTAAAGCATAATCAGCATAAGAAATTGTCTTTCCCTCATATTCTATTTTAGTCACGAAATTATTGATTCCTAAAACAATAAAAATGTAGTACAAGATTGGTTGAACTAATTGTGAAATGATCAACCCTTTATTTCTTAAAAAAGCGTTTAGCTCGTTTCTTATGATAATTTTTAATCCTTTTATCCCTAAATAATGCTGTTTCCTAAATTGATTTGGCATCAATTTTAAAGACCCCCTTCTCTATAATGAATGTACAAATCTCTTAATGACATTGTCTCTTTAACAATTTCTTCTATTCTAAAATATTCTTTTGTATCCATAAACAATTGTGTTAAATCACTGCTCTGATTTAAAATAAATCTATATTGATAGTCTTCTAATCCAGATATAGAAATACCTTCTCTTTTCAACTGATCAATTACCTCCTTATTAAGTAATCTATCAATAGTAATCTTGTAACTCTTTTTAGGAGCATTTTCGATTAAGAATTCTTTTAAACCTCCTTCATACAAAATTTTTCCTTTGTCAATTAGTACTAGTTTATTACAAAATTCTTCTAATAAGTGTAAGTCATGCGACGATATAAAAACTGATTTGCCCCTAGCTGCTTCTCCTTTTAAAAATAACAATAAGCGATTTGAAGTTTCTGCATCTAATCCTGTTGTGGGTTCATCTAACAAATAGAAATCAGGTTGGTGGACAATGGCACGTGCGATTTGTACACGCTGTTGTTGTCCACCAGACAACGCATCTACAGGTTTGTCTTTTAACTCCAAGATATTTAATAAATCTAGTGCTTCTTCAGTCAATCTCTTCCCTGCTTTAGTGTCTATTCCAGCCAGTTGACTACCTAAATAAACATTATCCCAAACATTTGTATACCAATCCATTACTTGAGACTGTGGTGAAAAACCTATAGTTGCAAACAAGCGTTTTTTTATAAAATCTTGATTAAAACTAACAGAACCATTCGTTGGATCCTGAATCCCCGCGATAATATTGAACAAGCTTGATTTACCTGCTCCATTATGCCCAACTAACGCTACTATTTCTTCTGTAGAAATGGAAAGATTAATATCTTTTATCGCGAATGCTTCTCTATACTTAAGGCTTACATCTTTTATTTCTAATATATTTTTTTTCATTACTAAACCTCTATTCTAATGTATAATTAAATAAATCTTACTTAAAGGAGAGGAACACAAAATGACTGAAAGAAATATTGACAAGAAAATTCAGAATATTTTAAAAAGTTTTATTGAGTCCTATAAGGATAGTCGCAATCTCACACCTCAAACCTCCCAATTATTTTATGATTTTATAATTTTATCATACCATAGTAAAAGAGAAAAACGTTATAGTATCTCCATGTTATCAGAATTATTATTACAGGAAGGGATTGAAGTGAAATTATTAATAAATGTATATGCTCATTCACTCTATGTATTGGCATTAAACGATAATAAGAAAATATATGGCAAAGGATTTCTAATATGAATTATTTAAGTCGAGTAAAAAAGCAACATGAATCTTATTTGAATTTATTACGTAAATATGGATTACAGTCATCTGGTACAGATCATTGGATCTATAAATACTCCCCAAAAAAAGACATAAAAAAGCAAGGTTTCAAGATTCATTTAAGTGCAAATACTAATAATGCCGTAAATATAGCTGAAAAATTCTTTAAATATAATGAAATTAAAAAAATTGATTTTAAAATTGTTTCTACTTTAGCCAAATTCGACATCCAAAATACTGGTGCATTGGGATATTCTCAAGTTGGAAAACTTATTACTATCTATCCAAACAACAATACTGAATTTCTTTGTATACTTAATGAGTTAGAATTAATTTTTAAATCAGACTTATCTCCTGAGATACCTTCAGATTTCAGATATATGTTAAGTTCTGTAGTTAATTACAGGTATGGAGAAATAGTTACAGATTCTAATTATATTGATCCTAGAGATAAAACTATTCCAAATGATGTAAATATACCTGTAGAGGATTACTATATTCCTAGGTTAAAAGAACTCCCTAAACACTTACTACTATTGAAAGTTATAAAAAAAACAGGTAAAGGGGGAATATATCAATGTCTTGACTTAAAAAGAAACGAATTAGTATTATTAAAACAAGGTATGAATCAAGGAGATTTAACGATTTATAATGTAGATACGATAAATCTTTTATCTTTAGAAAAGAGGAGTCTTTTAAAAATCAGTGCAGAAAACCATTTTCCAAAGTTTTTCGACGATTTTTATTTAGATAATTCTTATTTTTTGGAGATAAAATATTTAAACAAGATGTCTCTATTCCAGTATATGAACAAAGAAATTTTATCCTCTAAAGAAATAATGGTTGTTATTTTGAAGTTAATTGAAATAATAAAAATACTCCATGAAAAATATGATATCATTCATAGAGATATATCATTCAATAATGTTTTAATTGATGATAAAATGGAAATTTCTTTGATTGATTTTGAATTTTCTTACGATCTGAAGCAGTGGAATCCACCTTCCATTATTATGGGTACCCCTGGATTCTATAATACACAACAATTGAATATAAGTTATTATACAGACGTATATAGCATTATCAATCTTCTATATTTTATGGATAATTTTGATCTGTATTGTAAATATAAAAACAACCATAACCAATTGATATTGCACAGAAACTCAACAAATAATAATTCTAGTTCTTTTAATTTCATATATGCACAAGCTAAATTATATTCTCATAGATATTCATTAGATATGCTTAAACATGATTTAAACGCTTTAAATATTTAAAGCATTGTGGCTAAATAGAACTATTTTGCACAACTTGATTGTCCCCTAGTAATTAACTATTCTGTACACACAAACAAGAACCAACAGGGTATACCCTGTTGGTACTTTTGTTTTTACATATTAGTTTGTTTATTTCTTTCATTATAATCCACAGTTTGAACAGATATTAATTTTCCATTATAAAATGTTCGTAAAATAATTTTTCTTAAAACGTCATTTGCTTCTACTGTTGTTTTAATCATGAAATCACTTCCTTTCTGTACTATAATATAGTACACATCAAGAAAATTTGACGTCATTCAAAATTTTTTTATCATCCAGAGTAATCTACTTATTTACAATTTTGTTTTCTTAGAGTCCGTTTTATTCTTTACAGTCAAAACATCATCTATCGCTCTTGGAAAACCACACACGACTCCTTCTAACGCTCGTTCCATTTTCGTTTGTTTTTCGGATCTTTCCTTTTTACTTTCATGATATAACTTTTTCAAATCGATTTTTTCAGTCATGTTTTACATCCTTTCTTTTATTAAATGTCTGTTGTTACCTTGCTAAACTCAACCTTTTTGAATCTTCTGTATGGATTTTTTATTGTTTTTGATTAATGTATCAATCATGTTTTGCGTGATTGCATCCGGAATATACCCTTGCTTAATAAACAGCAGTTTTTCAAGATTGGCTCTGTACTTGTTGATTAATTTAACGTTATTTTTATCCACTTGATCGCCAGATCCAGAATGATACACTTTTTCTTTCAAGCGACGCTGCTCTTTTCTAACTACGCTAAGTGCAATCGTCAATTCAGACGTATTGAACGATTCAAGTTCTTTTATCGTCGTATATTGATAAAAGCAAGGATCTTCTATTATGGTTAATTCCCGTATTTCCATACTCATTTCCCACCTTTCTTATAATTCCTTACGTTAGGCTTCAGCTGGGCCAAAAAGCCCAACTGATACCATAAAATATATTTTTTTATCTATGCAGTTCGTAAAAGACTGCCTAGTATTGGATCAAATTGAATCATTCCAAATTCAGAAAATGCAGGGTTCGTCGTATTAACTACATACACATATTGCCTATAAGATTCTAAATCCCTGTGACAGTAAAGCCAATCACTAGTATCGCGTCCAACGTAGAATAATGATAAAAATCTCTGGCCATCCGCTGTTTTATTTTCAGTTACATAGTACACCAGGAAGCCATACTTCTTTTCGGCCGTCTTTATGATTGCCTCTATTTCTTCAGTGACTAAAATATTTTCACCTTGAAAGTAATTGCTGGTGTAATGGCATTTCCCTGTTTCCATGAACTCATCAATGACAGAACTTGATAGGTCGGTAAGCATCATTCTATACCATGCTTCTTTTTTTAGAGTTTCGTTGGCCATTGTCGTATTACTTAATCTTCTCATTTGTATTCCTCCAAAAGCAATATTTTTTAATTCGTTACTGTTAGATAATTGTTCCATTCTATGAGTGGCAATGAATCCTTGCCATAACTCCATCGTTATGGCAGGAACCCATTGAATATTTTTCTAAGGTACGCTATACTTATTCATGACTATAAATAGTTAACGTCCTAGAAATCTTTTGTCTTCAGCAAAAGGTTTCTTTTTTTGTGCTTTCAGCTGCAGGATCTAATAACCTCTTGATAAATTCCTTATCTGCATCTGTACAAGCCGGATAATAGTTAGAAATGAAGAAATCTCCATTTTCGTCAATTTCTAGTGCTACTTTTCGCAACCCTTTAACGAAATAGAATATTGGTTTTTTCTTCCATTGTGTTACTGCACCGCTTTCTATCAGTTCTTTTGTTTTCTCACTCATCACCTTATTTTCATCCGCTTCTTTCATTTGTTCCAGGGTCGCAATTTTATTTTTTAGTTTCGTGATTGCTGCGCCGTAAGTTCTCGCCTTAATTGCTGGTTTTGTCTTGTTATAGGCTTTTGCTTTTTCGTTAGCCTTTTCAAGCTCTTTTAGTTCATTTTTAAAGTAATCAATGTTATTGACACTTGTTTTTGCGCCAACCGTCGCATAACTTGATTTACCGACAACATGAACATCTTTGATTAGCTCGTTTTTTTCCTTAAAATCTTCTACCTTTTCCAGCATTTCCACTCTTTTTTCTTGTTTTTCTTGTTCCTTCAGTAATTTAATTGCACGGTCATGATAGCCATTTACTTTCTTATAAATGTCCCCACGACCAATAATGTTAGGCTGTCCAAAAGGGATACGGTCATGTTCCGCCCTGATTAAGTGGTGCATTTCTTCGCTTTCTCTTTTTAGTCGTTTCAATTTTCCTTGTGCTTGTTCAAGTCTAGTCATTCTTACTCGCTTCTTTCTGTTTTTTATTTTTTTCAAAACTCATTTTTTTGAAGATTTAGGAAGGGGTGCTTCTTTTGAACTTCGTTGGTTCGGTATTTTTCTGTGGTCCTCTCCTTTCTTTGTTTGCTGTTATGATCCATTTCTTCAGTGAGTTTGAGGTTTTGGGTGCGCAGAGAACAGACATCAGACACAAAGAAAACACAAGGGCGAGCTTGCTCGTGTATTTTACCCTTGTGTTTTCGACTGGCTGTTGTATGATTCGCAAGTACACAAGGCCGGCTCACTGAAGAAATGATAACCGCAACAGAGTGACGAGTGACAGAAAAATGCCATAGAACCAACGCCTTTTTTCTGTAGCAGTGAAACTGCTTCAGAAAAAACTTAAATCTGCGGAACGCTTCCTTGTGGTCTCACAAGGAACAACTCGTGTCAATGTCCTTTTCCGTTAAGCGAGGAACGAGTAGGAAAAGAGAAACGTTCACCAGTCGGAACGAATGGGAATAGAACGTTTAATTGACTCGTGTTGAGTGCAGCAGAAAATCCATTGGTTTTGGAGCAAGGGCAACTGCACCGCAGCGGAACAATGGATTTTGTCCTAGATTTCGGTTAGGAATGCTAAGAAAACTCTTTTCTTAGCATTCCTAACGTTTAATCTTTACCTCTTTTCTCTACCGCTTGTTTTCGTTTGTTTAGGAAGATATGGCTGTTTGAGCGACTTGTTTCCAACGTTCAACTGCTTGTTTTATCTTTTCTGGTACTTCCTGACGGTTACATTTTCCTTGTATTTGTATAACCTGTTGATTTCGATATTCTAATGTGAAGTAAGGCATATCTGGCTTTTCTTTTCTTCGGATAAAAACAATCGTTGTTTTTCCTTGTGTATGTCGTTCGATATAATGTTGACTGCCCACACAATGGCGTAGAATACTTCCTTCTTGAATGATTTCTTGTAATGAATGTGGTGTGAGAAAAAGCAAGTCGTCAATTTCAGCTTCTAACGCTTTAATTTGGTTTTTCCGTTCTTGATACTGCTTTTCTTCAATCTCACTTTTCAAAAGGTTTAGCGTGTTCATAGCGTTATCGTGAGCTACTTGTAAGTTTTCTGGATACAATACACTATCGTTATTAAGTGGGGTGTTCAACTCTTCTAGCATGTGTAAATAGTCCATATAGTAGTCAAAACGTTCCCCTTTTCGCATAAACCATTTTTGAAACTTGGTTAAATTCACCTCTTTCGGTAATTGCTTGATTTGCGAATAATGTACGTACTTTTCTATTTCGTTTATCATAGGCGCATTTCGCTCTTTTAACGTTTTTTCTAACATGAATTCATGAAAGGTTGGATTTCTTGTTTTTAATTTTTGTTTATTCGCTTTTAGCCATTTCTTAGTAATTACTCTCATATCTGCTTTATGAAAATACAGTCCAAAAACGTTGCGATAGTCGTCAAAAATGATTTCATTCGCAAGAGTTGTTGCGCCTATCTTTTGTAAAAACTCAATTTCGTTTCGGTATTTATAAATATGTGCCAGTTCATGGCGCTCTATTTCAGGTAACTGTAAGTACTTTAATTCCGATACAGTGGTTAGTTTTTCTTGCCAGTTATTTGGATAAAATACCGTATTTGTATAAGCACTACTCATAAAACCATAATTTGACAACAAGCCCTCATACCAGTCACCATAGTTGTAATGGGCTTTGAGGTGGGTATCGTTTGAAAAACGCTCAAAGTTTGACTGTTCATAAATAAGCGTTTCTTTACCGTCCTTTATCGTGTGCCAATAGCTATACGTTTGAATTTCTATTCGTTTTTTACTGATAAGGATAATACCGAATGAATAAAATTTTGTAGGATAAGAGAGCCTTGAGGCCTTTGTTAATCGCTTTTTGATAATCGGACAATTCTTGCGAGAACTCGCAAGAATTGTCTCCTTTTTGTTTTTCCATTCATACGTGGGTATTTGTGACGTACACCAATCAAAAAATGCCTTGGGTGGGGCTAGTGGTTTTTGTATTTCCCGATTCATATTCATTACAACTCGAACAATTTAATTTGTTCGTCCACCTCTTTTCTTTGTGGTTTAGGCTCTTCTTTTTTTGCCGGTTGCTTTTTGGTAGTCGTCATTACTTTTCCGATGACTTTCATTTCGGGTAGTTTTTCAAGTATGAAATATTCCTTTATCCAACCAAACGCCACCTCGTCTGTGACCATTACCATAGCATTTGGTCGTTTTTCGGCTTGTTCTTGGGCTTTTCCCATGCAATAAGTGACAGAGCCTTTTATGGTTCTATCTTCCTTTAGAATACCTTGAAAAAGGGATTCATCATTTTGTTTGCATAGCCAATTATGGATATATTCGACTGTATCGTCATGCTCGGTTTCTAGTTCTTTTAGCATTTTTTCGAGTGCTTGTTCTTGTGCAGTCGATGTACTTGTTAGGAAAAAGCGTTCATAAGAAAGTTTGTCACTAATTACTAGCCACTTGTATTTATTCCCTTGGTCTATTGTTTCGTCAATTGTTAGATAAAGGGAAGAATAGTTTTCGTCTGGGTCTTTAATCGTAACGGTTGCTTGTTCTGGTAGCTTTTCAAGGTAAGAAAGCAACGTTTCGACTGGATAAAGGGAGACATCAAAATTGGGATAGAAACATAAAAACTGGAAGTTTTTTCCGTTTCTTTCAATACTTTCTTTTCTGAAAGCTACACTGATATAACCTTGTGTATCATCAAAAATAGTGGTTGCTAGATTTTGATTGTATTGTTTAAGTGCGTGTATCAATTCTTTTACGGTTTGTATATTTTGAAAGTCCATAACGTTCCCTCGTTTCTTTTGTTAGCCCAACCTCTTATTCATAAGAGGTTGGGGCAAATTCACTTGTCAAAGGTCATGAGATACGTTATACTTGTTTTACAGTATTAAACATGCATAACGTTTTAGAAATCTTTTGTTAGTGGCAAAAGGTTTCTTTTTTTGTGCTTTTTTCGTGGATATAATTCAATACCTCTAAAATATCTTTTTCACCTCTTTCGTTGTTTTAAATGATAAATTCTGTTGTTTCGTGATTTTCTTCTGTTAAGATTATTTCTTGGTCGTAATACATGTTAGAAACTAATTCATGTGCTTGTTCTTCGCTTTCTGCATAAACATATACAGCTACCTCTAAAGTTTCAACAATTGTCACACAGTATTTTTTCTTTTTTTTTGCCATTCTTACACGTCCTTCCATTCAATATGGTTCAATAAAAATGATAGTTGGTTTAAACGGTCATTGGCATTTTTTAAACAACCATAATTTAACAACAGCGTGACTGTATCATTTTCATTGATTGCTTGGCTTAATTTTTGGTATTCCAATTGTGCCTTTTCTAGGTCAAGTTTTAATTGTGGCTCATTCATTTTAACCACCTCCTTTCAGGTTTTTGGGTTTTGAACAACCATTTTTGTTAGGCGTTTGAGGAAGTGAAGCTGGACGGTCAAAAATTCCTTTTCGTCAAACGGTGTAGTCTACCCCCTTTTTCGTTTTTGTTTAGGTTGTTCATTTTCGCCAGTGTGTTCGTGTCGCTCGCTGTGCCGTGGAAGGACCATAGACATAAAGAAAAAACAAGGGCGAGCTTGCTCGTTTATATACCCTTGTTTTTTCGACTGGCTGTGGTACTGTAGCAAACAGTGAGCAGCACGTTACACACTGCAAAATGAACGTCCTGAAAACGAAAAAGGTCGCGTGACACTGTTCTGACATCAGAAAAGGGATTTTTGACCGGAACGCCCTTGATTTTGTTTTCTAGTAGGTATGAAATACCTACTAGAAATGTTAATCACTGCGGAACGCTTCCTTGTGATCCCACAAGGAACAACTCGTGTCAATGGCCTTTTCCGTTAAGCGAGGAACGAGTAGGAAAAGGAAACGTTCACCAGTCGGAACGAATGGGAATAGAACGTTTAATTGACTCGTGTTGAGTGCAGCAGTTAATCCGTTGGTTTTGGAGCAAGGGCTACCGCACCGCCGCGGAACAACGGATTCATTCCCTTTTCCCGAACTAAAAAAGGTGCACGTCTGTATAGATCGTTGCGCCCTGGTCTTGCATGAATATTTTTTATTGTGTTAAAATTACTTAGTACAATCGAATAATCAAAAAAACACTACTATTCGTCTGGTCGTTTAGTAGTGTTTTTTATTGATTTGTAATATCTTTCCGATTCATCGAAATAATTCACTATGTGAGCCTATTCGAGCTAAAGTTAGGATCAATTTATCACCGTCAATTTTATAAATCAGTAACCAATCTGGTTCAATATGGCACTCTCTTGTACCTATATAATTTCCTGTTAGTGCGTGGTCTTTATACTTTGGCGGCAATGTTTGCTGTTCTTGTAAAAGTACTAATACTTCTTTTAACTTCTCTAAATTCTTTCCTTGTTTCTTTGCTTTCTTAAAGTCTTTTTTGAATTGGTTCGTGTAAAATATTTCAAGCATTTAAATCCTCCATTAAATCCTCCACGGAAGAAAATCCACCATGAACATTTCCTTCTTTAATGTCTTTTAATGCTTGTAGAGTCTCTTTGTTTCCCTTATTAATCATAAAAGGAATTGCTTGCTCATTAATAGACTGTTTTAAGAAAATCGTAATTGCACTTGTCATATTTAACCCTAAATCATCAAATAATTGTTCTGCTTCTTCTTTTAAATTTTCATCAACATTTACATGTATAGGTTTCTTTTTTGTAGTAGCCACCTTTACCCCTCCTTTATGTATATAATTATAACACAATATGTTGTTATCGACAACATATTGTGTTATAATTTCTCGCCAAAAGCTTTCAATAATTCATAGCGATTTCTTATTTATTTACTAAACCCCCGTTGTGTCACATAACCTGGTATGCTCCAGATTCCGAGTGCCTCATTTTTAGCCTGTTCTTGGGCTTGCTCTAGTTCTGCCAAATACTTAGTGTTAGGCTCTTTTACATAGGCAACACGAGCTAATCCTTCACTTACAAGCGTTTTTTGTAGTAATGTTCCATCTACGAATATGTAGCCCAACGCTCGTCCGTAAGGATCTGTTTTATCGCCCTTATCATATTCAAACGTAATTTCTGAAGCAGTAGACAAAAGCTCTTTTGTGTGTTTGCTAGCTTCCAATCCGAACGGCTGAACTTTTGTTTTCGGTTTCACAGTCTCGGGTGTGTCAATTAATAAAAACCGAACTTTTTGTTCTTTTCCGTCAATTTTTAATACTGTGGTATCGCCATCCACGTGCCTAACAAAATCAGCTGGTATACGTTGATCGTTTGAAATGGTTTGAGTGAATTTTTCATTAATATCGTTTGAAATATCGTGTGCTTTTTGTTCAAGACTTGTACAGCCCGACAATAGTAAAGTGGCTACTGCTGTAAGCAGCAGCCACTTTTTACCGATTAACTTTTTCATTTTCTCCCTCCTTCAGATAAATTTTAATGATAAGCAGGCGGTTCTGTATTTTCTAAACCGTGAAACGGTTCACTTGGCGGCATTTGTTGACTTTGTTCATTCATAATATGACTTGTCGCACGTTCTTCCGTCGCTTTTTTTGATTCTAACAGCTCAATATTATCAACTAGAAAGCTCATTTCATAGCGTTTTACTCCTTCTCTATCTGTGTAATTGTTATTTACTAAATCACCTGAAACCTGAATTAATGAGCCTTTGGTTGTATGTTTCGCTAATAGTTCGGCACGTTTCCCCCATGCTTCAATGTTGATAAATGTTGTTTCAAGTTCTTCTTTTGTTTTGTTATAACGGCTTCGTTTTACTGCTAATGTCGTTTTAACAACCTTCAACTCACCTTGTTGTGTTTGGATCGTTTTAATTGCTGCTTCCTTTGCTAATCTTCCAGTTAATGTAATGTTCATCATAATAATTTCCTCTTTTCATTTTTTTATTTTGTCGTCCAAAGAGGTCTTACCTCTTTGGACGTAGAACCTAATTTTTTCCTAATGTAATTCAATTCCTAGTTACGCTGTTAATGTCTTTGGTTTAGATTGCTCTTCTTTCACTACCTGCGAGCCATACATATTGCGAATATCGGTCATATCGTATTTTTTCTTACTACGTTTTTTATATCCTTCAGGGGCTAAATACCAGGACTTTTTATTGTTACTCCAACGCATATTTAAAGCTTTTAACTCTTCTTTATAAGACTTTGTGTTCCCTGATACCCATAAGAATGAGCCTATCACTTCAATTGAAACATTTTCCATTTTTAGCGTTAACAACTTGTGTATGATTTCTTGCCATTCTTGCGGTGTTTCTGTCGTTTCTTTTTGGTAGTACTCACCTTCTTTATTTTTGTGTGTATTTTTAAGCTTATCGAACAACGCTTCATACTCGTTATTTATTTGCGCCATTTCTTTATCAGTACCGCCCATATCCGGGTGGTACTTTAAAGCTAACTTTTTATATACGCGTTTCAATTCTTCTAATGTCGTTACATCTTTGATAAATTTCATGTTAATCGCCCTTTCTGGTTGTTGCTGAGCAGCTAAGCTGCCCAGCGTTCCAATTTTTCAATTGATTTTTTATCATTTTCAAGGTTGTCTTTTGTGTACCATGTTGGTAACTCTTTATCAGAAAATAGACTGTAGATAAATTCTAAGATTTCCATGCTTTCTCTAGCTTTAACAGCTGATTCACATTGATTAACGTAATATCTTACATCTTGTCTAAGTCTATCGACATAAGAATAATGAAACGTTTTGTTTCCTTCTACCATTTTTTTAAGTCTGTTTTTTTCTTTTGTTGTTAGCATTTTGCTTTCCTTCTTTCGATTTTTATTTTCAAACAACCAATAAATAACTATTTTTTTGTCAACGCCTTTCCAACCAACCTTTTCGGTTGAGGGAGTGAGGCGCCGGGTGTTAGGGGTGCAACCCCTAAGGTCTTGATTAGGCTCGTTTTTAGACGAAGGCCTGTTTGTTTGATTTCGCTTTTCAGTTTTCAAAGATCAGAGGGGAAATTCTGGTTAGATTCCCTTTTCGTATATCGGTCGTTCGGCATAACCGACTAGAAAACATGTTCTGTCGGGGGGCAAGGGTCGGCTTGCCGATGCCACTTGCCCTTGCCCCCCGACAGGTTATGTTTTAGGTTATACTCGCCGAGTTACTGATAGACGATTAGGGAATCTTAGAAATTACACGGCTGTGAGAACTGATAAATCAAACACACTAGCCCTTCCTAAAAACGGGCCTGATTCAGACGCATGGTTTTGGCGTCTGAATCACTACGTCGGTTCTCTGACGTAGAAAAAAGAACGAAGCTTGACTTCGTTCTTTTCTTCTTTTAGGTGAGCGTATGCGAACTCAACCAATTTATTGGTGTTCTTCTGAAAGAAGAAAAGCATTTTAATGTTTTGTCAGATTAAATAACTACCAATTAATGTATGGATCATTTGTTACAATGTTATTTAATTCCATTGTAAAACGATTGGCAGGAATAATGTGAAGCCGATCAAATACTTCTTCTTTTTCTTTGCCATACTTTGCTAAAAAGTATTTCTTGTACCGACTCAATTCTTCATAAATATAGTTACTTGGTGTCACATAAAATAAATGTGCATCATAATTTTTTTCTAAGTCTTTAATGTATTTTGGAAATATCCCTTTAATGTATCGTCGCTTAGTTTTTGAAGATAACTCAATTTCAAAATACCAATTGATATCTCGTCCTTTTTCAGAGCGAAAACGAAATAAAAAGTCAGATACACTAAACGTTCTGCCTTTAAGCTCTTTATTAAAATCTTTTTTTTCGTAAGCTTGCTTACGTTCGGTTTGAACGACAATCAAATGCGGGTGATTCCCTACCAGCTCAAACAATTTAATGAGGTAGTCAGTCAATAATAAATGGTGGTTTAAATTGTATTCTGGTACTTTTGGAAAAGAATACGTGCCACCAATATTATTGTGACCTTGTTTGGTAAGGTAATAACAATACGTTTTGTTATCTGTTCCTGATTTAATCCGCCCGATTAATTCATTTCTAGTTAATTCGACCAATTTCCGCTGTAAAGTCGGATTAGAAATTTGAAACTCAAAATTTAGTAGTTTCAATAGCTGCTTGGCAGTCATAATTCGTAACTCGTGTAATAAACACAAAATGATAAACTCGGTGTTTTTAGAATTATACTTGCCAATGTAGTAGTGTTCCATGAGTAAGTGCAATGTGTTAGCTCCTTTCCTACTAGTATTTTTAGTTTGTGGTAAAAAATAAATAGTTTACGTGTGTGAGCGACAGCCCCAAGAACATTGGGGCGCAGGCGCAAGGGGTTGATTCCTCTCCTATGAACAGTAGGAGATTAGAGAGGTTAGAAGTTTCCTTCAAGATTGAAGGACGGAAGGTAGTTGAGTTCTGTGTGTGTTGTGTGTGGGGGACCCATTTTTCAAGCCCACACACAACACACATGCTCTTCTTCTCTTACACTCTTCTCCTTCTCTTCTTCTCTCACTATTATTAATTTTTTACTTCATCTGTTGTCATGCCCCTAGCCCTTGGTATTTATTTCGTAGTTGACTGGATTTTGACCATTTTCTCTCATAAGTAGGTTTTAACCTACGTTGAGAGAAAATGGTCAAAATCCAGTCAGGCGAAGAAATGCTTTTGTACCAAGGGCTAGGGGCATGACCTCCCCAATTTTCAATCTTAACTCAATCTCTACTTAATCTCTGTTCAATCTTGGTTCAATCTCAAAAATTGAATACTATTTTTTGTCTTTTTTAGTTCAACTTTCTGTCGCTTTTGGTTTTTTATTAATAAAAAACTAGGAACAGTTTTAATATTATGTTGAGAAAGTAGTTGTTTTAATTTTGTTTGATTTTTTTCTTTCGTTAGTTCTATTTTTTGTACTGGATAAGTTAACATGGTTTCATTTTCTGTCAAAAACTTATTCATTTTGTCACAGTCAGGACAACCTTCCTTTGAAAAATAAATGATTTTTGGTTGCTCTGTGTTCGCTAATGCAGTATCAAGATTAGTTTCTGTAAAAGTATTCATTTGCTTTCTTTTAGTACAAGAAGAAACGAAAACAAGACACAATAAAAGAAGAAAAATCATTACGATTTTCCTTCTTTTAAGATACTTTTCGGAGATAAACTTTCCGTATGGGTTCACGAGTGTTCGCTCCTTTACGATAAATTATAAACTCACCTGTGCGCAAGTCACGCAACATTTGACCTGTCACAATGAAGTTTTCGACACGTCTTTGTGTCCCTCTTTCTGCTTGCCAATCGGTACGATTGACGTCTGAATAACCACTTTGCTGTTCAATCATAGACGTTACTTCTACATCATTATATGTGCCAAAAAGTTTCAGCCAATAATCTATTTCAGTTGGTTCATTAGTCTGTCCAACAAAATAAGTGTTCAAGTTTCCGATTAATTGTTTACGAATAAGTGGATCAATTTTATCAATATCCGCTAGCGTTTGTGGTGAAAAGACAGCGTGTACTCCTGCACCTCTTGTCTTATTTGCAGTATCAATAAAATTATCTGTAAGATAAGAAGAAGGTTCATCAAAAAGTATCATAAACGGAAAATCTTCGGAAATTTCGTATCGTTCGGCGGCTAAGTAATTAATATCCGAAACAATAAATTGTGCCAGTGTCCGAATAAATTTGGTGTACACAAGCCCATTTAATGAGACATACATTACTTCACCATTACGCGTTGATTCCAACAAATCTAATTCATTTGTGTTACTTTCTGTATCAAATAAATGTCCTAGCTCACTATCCATTAGGATATTCATTTGTGTTTGCAGGTTTTCAGAAGTTGCATACAAATAAAACACATTTGACTTATGTTCATATCGAGTAAACAACTGATGGAATATCTCTAAACTATCTTGGCATAGATAATCTTTGTTGTGATTGAGAATACCGTAGTACTGTTCTAAGCTTATTTCAGACGGTTCTAACGTTACATATTGAACTTCTTCATGTGCCAATACCTCTTCTTCTACTTGCTGAATATCTTCATCTAATTGTTCTAAATCATCGTCCAATGCTTCTGTTTGTTCTTCCTTTTTTTTCTTTTTCTCTTTCTTTTTTGGTTTCTTTTTAGGCTCTGGTTCAACTTTAAAAGTAAACAAATCAGGATTTTCTTCTTCAATTTCTTTTGCAAATAAGTCTAAAACATTCCGCGGTAAAAGATACGTTGAAAAGTTTTGGAACGTTCTTTTAATATCGTAATTGTCCATCAAGTTAACCGTACCTACGATTAATAATTCACTCGCTCCTGAATAATAGACACTCTCTGTTTCAGCTAAACTAACTAACTTATCTTTAATCGAAGTTGCGCCACCGTATTTGATTGGATTGTAGGAAACGTCGCCAGTATCAGAAAAAGTTTTTACTTTTTTATCACGTAATGCAGCAATCTTTTGTGCAGCAACTAGTGTATCTTTTGCTCCTTTTCCGTCTAAAATTAAACAAGGGATATCAAATTTCGTGCAATGTTCGATTAAAATTTCTAATGCAGTCGTTTTCCCACTTCCTGTTGTACCAATAATACCCGCATGCTGATTAAACTCTTTGAGTGTCATAAAATAAGGCTTACCGTACTCGTCTTGCCCTAAGTAAATTGTATTTTTTAGCGCTTCTAGTGTTCGTATATCATTGGTTCGTTTGGCTTCTTCATAGATTGCGTTGTATTTGTCTGTTTCTTCTTTGCTAATCATGAATTTATTTTCTAAACGTCGTTTGTAGGCTTTAGAATTTTGTATTTCTAATCGCTTCACTTCTTTTGATTGAACCTTTCTTTTAACAGAAAAGGAACGAATCGTTAATAAGCAACTACTCATTGTAAGGCTTCCAAAAAGCAACGAAAGTATCGTTGTATGATTAAATACAAGCGTTGTTTTGATTAAATTAAATGGAAACAAAAGATACGCTGAAAAATACCCTCTAGGCATTACAACGACGAATAAAAAAGCATTTACACAAAACAATAAGAAACTTGTTAAACCGAATGTAAATGTGTTCCTTGGAATAAAACTTTTATAATCCATATCCTCAATGTGATCCATTTGATCTTTTTTGTCTAACCACTCAATCAAAAAAAATAATGGTAAGCCTACAACGACAAACGGATAAAAGATAAAAGCACCTATCGTCAAGATAAGTGCTAATTGTTGTCCTTTGGATCGTTCTTTAGGCTGGTTTAATTGCCGATTGTTAAATAATTGATTGAATGGACTGTTCGGGTTATTTTCATTAAACACGTCTACGTCTCACTCCTTTTGGTTGCTTTACTTCAAGTGTTTTTTTCATTTCTACAGTTCGTTTTGATTGTCTTCCTTTAGGTGATTGACTTTTTTGTCTTTGACTTTTTACAGGTACTTCTTGTCCTTGATTTTTTCTGTTTGGTACTTTTCTTACCGGAGTATTAACCTGGTTACTTCCAGTTTTTTTCCATTTCGCTTTTGGTTGAATAATTGGCTGTTGTTGGGAACGTGGTGTGAATTTTTTACCTGTTCTAGGTCTAGTGTTGATCGTTTGTTGTTTCACTTCACCTTTTGGCCGCTGAGTAGATTGACCTTCACGTCTTGGTGATCTTCCTGTGGAAGTAAGTCGTTGCTGTTCTTGTATTCTTCGTTCTGCACGTTGTTTCGAATGCTTTTTAATTCGCTGACGTTCTGGTTGTTCTCTCTTATGCTTCATGTCTTGATAACGACTTTCTTCATGTGCCTTTTGGAACTTCTGCCCTAGAATAGTGTTGTTTGTTGTACCCTCTTGATTCTCTTTTGAAGGCATTTCTCGACGTAAAGAACTAAACCGTTTTTCTGCACGTTGTCTTCTTGCTTCTTGTTTTTCTTGTTTCTGTGCTTCTTTGATACTTGGGTCTTTTTCTTTTCTTGTTCGTCGCATTGCACCAATATCTTTTGGTTGTTCTGGCTGTTTTTCGTTTTGTTCTTGAGCATTCTCTGATTTTGGATTAGAAGAACGGTCTTCATTTCTACGGTTAGAGAATTTAGATTCCGAACTCTTCGGCTGTTTAGTATCTTCTCCGCTTTTTCCGTCTTTTTCTTTTCGTTCCTCTTCTTCTTTTTTCCGTTTCTTCGCTTGTTCTTTGAGGTCTTTTCGTCGTTCTTTCGCTAGTTTCGCTTGTTCTTTACTTGCTCGGTTCATTCGATTTGCGGTACGTATCGGATGACGAACAACAGCGTTTAAGTCTGAAGCTTTCAGCGTTCCTGTCAACATTTTCCCAATGATTGAACGGAAGAAATACAACCCTATTGGTGTAATGAGATAGATACAAATAGTGATTATCTTCTCGTAGGGATTATTTATTTCAGAAGCCATACTGTAGCCAAAACTCATGTAGCTTGCAACAAACATCATCGCAAAAGAGACCACTGCTTTTAAGCCTATTACTGTAATAAACCCTTTGGCACTATTTTTGAATACATTAATCCCTGTGTTAAACATTCCTAATAACAGTACCACAGGAACTAATGGGAATAACAACCAGCGTAAAAGAACTAAAATCAGACGTAAAATACACAATACAAAATAAATAACCATCTGAATAATGTTTAAAACAAGATAGAAAATCCCTTGTCCAACTAAACTGAAATTGTTCTTGTATGAAATAACTTTGTTTTTTAGTTTATCTGATTCATACTGAACTGTTTTTTCGTGAATTTCTTGATTGTTTTTTGTATCTCCATCATTATCTAATAAAACACCGATCCTATCGTATTCACTTCCACTAATTTCTACTTTTTTCTCTCGTATTTTCTTTTCATTTGACGTACCATAGTTAAAAATCAAGTACGGTTCATAAATACTTGTCCGAAAAACTTTTGCTTTAATTAGATCGCTTGCACTTTTTAATGACTGCTCGCTATTCTTATTCGTCGTATCTATCTTTGTTTCTTCACTAAACGTTGGATTAACCGTTACGAACGTTGATTCAACTTTGTTATCAATATCCACTACGTAGGAAGAAATAGACTCATTCCTTGTGCTACTGGAAAAACAAACAAGTGTAGTAAAAATACCAATTGTCGTTAAAAAGACAAAAAAGGCACTACGTACTTTTTGTTCCGCAATGTATTTGAATACCATTATTAATGTTACTGCTATGATCCCTATTGAACTAGCAATAGACAACATACCTGAAGCCATGCTTGCGGTTATGTTTAAAATAGGCTGCTTAATTTTAGTATCTAAATCAAAACTAAAAAGCATACCCACCATTGCAGTATTAAAACGTCCAGTATTCGCAATACCTGCCCATATAAATTCCTTTAAGCCACCCGACAAGTTTTGAATAGAGGCTTTTAAACCTGTCAAACTTGTGGCTTCTTTTGTCATGAGCTGAAAAGAATTATCTTTGTATCGGCTGTAAAGCTCCGTATCACTTGCTGGGGGCGTTTTGTCATTAATAGAAACATTTGTATCTTCTTTCTTTTTATCTTCAGTTACCACCTGATTTGGCATAGTATCATCCATATTTTCAGCCTGAACATTCATTGAAAAGGAAAGGCTAATCATCGTTAGAAGCAAAGAAAAAAACACGACTACTCTTTTTTTCATATTAGAAAACCTCCCCTTGCTCCATTTGTAACGCCAACTGTATGTCTGCTGAATCTTTTTCAGTAGAAGAAATAGCCGTTAGCCATGAATCGAACATCACATCGATAGCAATTGCTTGATTGCGTCCTAAATGGTCTTGGAATAAGCAAGTTCCTGACACTAGATTGTTGATTAATTTGAGATTGCTCTTGTTATCTAGCATGTCGAAAAAATGAAGAATTTTCCTTTGTGCTTCTTCTTGCTTTGGTTTAAACGCAAATTTGTACGAGATCAATTCTTTTTTATCTTCACTGTCGTAATCCATGAAAGCTTGTGTCACAAGGTAAATATCGGTCATGTTGGCACGTCCTTTACGCAAACTATCTTCAATCAGAAATTGCCCCTGAGAGGTTTTTTCCATTGCACCTGCTTCATCATAGATAATCGCTGCATCCTCTGTTTTATCCGTTG
Organism: Enterococcus sp. DIV2385; assembly: GCF_051711925.1. Lineage (NCBI taxonomy): Bacteria > Bacillati > Bacillota > Bacilli > Lactobacillales > Enterococcaceae > Enterococcus > Enterococcus sp. DIV2385. Next base: position 31,565 of record NZ_JBIONV010000002.1, read on the forward strand.
AAAAAATGTAAGTCATTTTCATAATAACTTCCATAATGGCGCTACTAGCGATTTGTTCATCATTTAGCCGGTCGGCCATGAGTTCATTTTCACTAGGTAAGTTTAACCCTTGAATTCCTAACACGTTGATTTGGTTGTCAAATTTGATAGCTTTTGATTGATCGTTTCCAATTAACACTTTTGATAGACCAATGTTGAATCCTTTAATCAGGCTTGCTAATTCTTCGTCTTCTTTTTCAATACAAGCTATTACTCGTGTCAAATTCTTAAAGCCGGTACCATCAATTACAGTCATTACAGCTTTGTTTATAATGGTTTTCTTTTTACTGTAAGTCTCTTGATTTTTTTGAATTTGTCCTAAACTTTCTAATACCCTACGTGCCATAATAATGGCTTGTTCTCTTGGTAAAAAGATTAAGGGGTCTAAAATTCCTCGATATTTTTCATCGTCTGAAAGAGAAATAAAGTTAATCCGGTTATACATTTCTCTAAAATGAGAAATGTGTCCGTATTTTTCTAGGGCTTTTTCAAAAAAGACTTTCGTTTCATTTTTTGGATCAACGTATAAAATCTTTTGTCCTAAAAAGGTCAACCATAAAAAGATATTTTTTACTAAAACTGATTTACCCATACCTGGTGGACCAGTAATAAGAGTGTTACCGTTTGTGTGCATAGCTCCCTCTATAGCTTTTTTGGTTAAGTTTGGATAAAACCACACAATGTTGGTGCTATACTTTAAAGCATCTTGTACCGTTCTAAACTTTTGGGAAGTAATGACACGCCCTAAAGGCATTCCATAGGCATTTCCCACTCGCTTGTTTAAGTTCAAACCTAGATCAGCAATATATCCAGTGGTAACGACCTTCTCAAAGGATTTGAACGCATACTTACTACCTATCAAAGTTTGATTGAATTGTGTTAATTGGTCGGCTATTGACCGATAAATTTTGTATTTCGTTCCATCTAAGACAAATTCTAAATCTTTTATACGCTCCTCTAATTCGTCTAAAGAGGTTGCACTTAATACGAAACAAGCAGTCATTCGACACAATCGCCGTGTTTTTTCTTTCAAATCATTGTTTAATTCCCGCAATCGTTCTTCACCAAAAAGCAGTACTTCATCATCATCTAAGATTGCGTCGCTCATATCCATATCTTTATTTTGTTCCAGGATACGTTTTCGCATTTTATATAATTTGGCGGTATCTTTTTTTTCGTGTTCAAATCGTATACGTATCTGTGTTTCAATAGGAAAACTGACACTATCTTGTACACTCTGAACAATGGCGCTGCCTAAAACACTTGGTGGCAAACCAATTAGATTAATAAACGATACATAGTGTGTTTTGTCCAGTTGTTCAATGGTTAAATAGCCATTTTCATTTGTCACAATGCCTTCTGTTAATTCCTCTTGAAATAGCTGTCTGTTTGGGTGTTGATCGTTTGCTCTATGAAACTGATAATAAGTAATTCGTTCAAAGTCTTGTTCTGTTAAACGACGAATTTTTTTGTAGTTTAACAAATTACCGAAAACTTGCTTTTCTTTCTGAATGTAATAAGACAGTAACGTTTGAACGTTACTGTCTTGACCTGCAATATTACGAAATGTTTGTCCGAGTAATTGTTTAAATAAAGAAAGGTATTCTACTGGATTTACTACTTGTACAGCAGTGGTTATCTTTACAAACAAATACGTATCATATTTATTGATTTGAATTTCATCTTGAAGAATTTCTCCTGCTTCTTCAAAGTAAATATCCCCTAGATCTTTGAACTTCCCTTTCACGAGATTTTCTTTTGTTTTTTGTATGTGTTCCTTAATGCCAAAACGAGTAGGTATGTTCATAAACTGGTACTCTAATTTGTCGTCTTCTAACAAACCTTTTCCATCTTCAATATAATCTCTAAAAAAAGAAAGATCATTTAACGGATAATTCTCTTGTCCAATGTGATACCCTACCCAAATATCATTATCATTCGTTAGTGGATTCTTAGTGTAGGAAAAATAAAAATTTCCTACGTAATTTTCCACCGGATAAATGACTGCTTTTGCTTTTGAGTTTTTTAGCACAAATTATCGTCTCCTTCCTTTTTTACGTTGATACATTACTTGTTCTTTGTAAAAAACAGTTTTGTGTCCATGTTCCACTCGTAATTTCTGTGTTTTTAGAAACTTTAACCGTCCTGATAAAAAACTGAAAAAGTTTTTATTATCATATTTCAAAGAGAATAAAAACCATACTAGAATACCGATGAAAAAGAGAATGATCAAATATGCATTAGTGAAAAGTGACTGCAGAAACGTAATTTTTTTAACAAAGGCGATAATCGCCATGATTCCGAAAATAGAGACAATTGTACAAAACATGACAATGGAACTCAATTTTATTCCATCTTTTGCATATGGGATTGCTTTTCCATTAGGCAAGGTGTAAATTTTATGTTTTTGATTAAATTCTTGTGAATAATCGTATTCCATCAGAAACACCTCGTAATACTGGATTCATTGGATAAATCATTCCTAGCTTCAAAATGTGGTCGACTAACCATTCGCCGATTTCTTTTCCTTTGATTAAAGCAACTAAAAGAGCAATAATAGCAATTGCTCCTGCCACTTTCGCAATTGCACTCCCTACCCCTTGTGATACATAACCAATTACTGCTACAGCTACTGCAACAATAACTAAAATCCATACTGCTTGTTGTAACATCCCTTTTGCCATATCTTCAAAACTAAAAGGAACAGCCTCTCCTAGAAATGCCCCTTTAAAATTACTACCAATACTTAACAAAATCTGTTTTGCTTCCATCATTTTCTATTCCTCCATTGCATTAAATTTTTCAACAAAATAACTGTCTTTGTTGACTTTTAGTTGTAGGCTAAACGGCGAACTTAATTGACTTGTTCCATTGATAAAGGAAAATTCGCCTTGAACAGAATAGGTTTCCTTTCCTACCTTCACAAGATTGTTCATCGTGAAACCGTTAAATTTCCCTGTTCCTAATCCTGAAACATTGGAAATAAGACTTAATCGCTCATCATTTGACACATACATTTCAAAATAAGATTGTAAGAAAGCTTGAATACTTTCCTCTTCTTTTGACGAAACCTCTTCGCCTTTCTGATAAAAATTCCCTTCCTCGTAATAGTCAGTCGCTTCTTTTTGCGGTTTCTTCAATGTGGTAATAATTGGTTTGTTGATTAATTGAAACTGTTTTTTCTTGTAAGACACAACCAATTCAACATTCACATTGTATGGCTTTTCTTTTTCTGTGTATCCAACAGCATATAGTAACGAATATTTCTTGTTTCCTAATGCCTTTGATTGGATAAACGCTATTTGTTTGACTTCTCTAAATGTGTTGCTTTGAGAAAACAGCAACGTATCACTACTTAGGTTTTTTGCTAAATAGGGTTGAATGTTTTCTTTTCTTTTTTGTTGTGCTTGTTCGCCTGTTTCAAAAGAAAAGAGTAAGTTAAGTAGTTGCTCACCCTGGTAAACAATAGAATCTACCTGACTGGTTTCTTCTTGAACTTTTAAAGCAATTTCTTCCGTGTTTACCGCTTTAGTATGCGCTACTTTGGTTATTTCCCCTAAACGGCTATTCACCATCAGCAAGACAACGGCCATTGCGAAAAATAATGAAAAAAAGAAGAAAGTTAGGTAATTTCCTAACTTTCTTTGCTCAAATCGTAAATCTCTTGTATTTTCAGTTGGTTTTTCTTTTTTCTTTCGCTTTTTTTGTTTCTTCGGCTTCTCGGTGGGCTTTTGTTGCGAAAGGGCATCAAAATTAATCGTTGGACTTTTCTTGGTCATGAATAAGTCCAAATCTTTCTACTAAGTTTTTAGGAACGGTGGTTGCGATCACAACTTCGTCCACAATTAATCCTGCCCCTTCTAAAAACATGCGAGCTTTTGCATACGCCTGTTTATTTGCGCCCACCTTGGCGTTAATATCATCATAAAATAATTTTGAGCCTACAGTATACCGCTTATTTAGAATTTGCCACATAACGAATAATTGAATTTTTTCATGTGTCTTGTAATTTGCTGAAACAGAACTAATCTTTTTCATGCTCATTCTTGATGGTTCTTGTGGTTTGTTGGTGTATTGTTCCATAATTTCCTCCTAAAGTACATTTATTCTGTAATTTGTATTCCTCTAATAGCTTTTACATAGTACTGGCCCTCATGCTGTATCACAGTGACTACTACGTCTTGCTTGTTTTCTGCTGTCCCTGTAAAGTTTCCTTCTGCGTCCAATTCGTCAAAATAGTTACTTACGCGGCAAATAACGTCACTTCCACTGTATTCTGGCTGATTTACATACAAATCTGCACTTATAAACTCACTTCGCATGAATCCTGCCATATTGTTAGCCTTGACTTGTTGTTCCAGGTCTTTTTTTCGTTGATCTCTTACTGAAGGTAATAAATACTCTTTGTAACTGTCAAAATTACTGCCGAACTTTTCATACGTGTAGTATTCTTTTAAAAAGTTATCGACTAATTGATTAATGGCTAAAAAATTTTCCATTTTACGAATGTCTTGATTGGAATACTTCTTGTCAAAAGAGGAATTCTCTTGTTTTGATTTTTCTACTTTTTTGACAGTTTCTGTGGTAATCTCCGACTTACTTTCTTTTGTTTTTTCTTTATTTCCACATGAAGAAAGAACAAGAATACTTGCACAAACGAAACACCAGCAATAGAATTTTTTTCTTTTCACTGATACACACTTCCTTTTATTTTTTTACACTCCCTACATATTTCAAGAGTTTTGCTGTTTGACTATCGATAATCCGATAAGAAATCGTTTGATCATTAACTACATTTGATTCTGAAACAAGAATACTTCCGTCAGAATGGACATACTCGACAAACGCAACATGGCCATATGTGGGGTCTGCATTTGCAATACCTGCAGGAAACGAAACGGCACTTCCCAATCTTGGATAACTAGTTACTGGATAACCTTTCATAGTCCCTGAAATCCCCCATTGTCCTCCATTGCCCATGTAATCGTCCATTTGCCCACCTAATTGTCTAATACGATTATAAGCGTACCATGTACATTGTCCGACTGGATAACTACCTGACGTGTTGTAATTCACCTTATTATAAGGTGGGTAAGGAAGTTTATCTTTGTACTCATTGGGAATTTCCATTAATATTACGCCGACCTGTGTTGGATTGACAGTTGGCAATTGACTTGGATTTTCACAAGAACTTACTCCTGAAGAAAGGCCTCCTAATTGTTCAATGAAGTTGTTAATATTTATAACCCAAAAATTGTTTAAACCAGTAGGATCATTTAATGCACCTGATGGCGCATAGGCTGTTTGCAGTTTTTCTACGGTACTTAACCCACGTTCATTGACTAGGTTATTTAACGTTTTTCCAGTTAGTTCTAATCCTTCTTCTAAGCTTCCAAAATGAATCAATCCTTCACTTGTCATTTGTCCACTTGGATTATTGTAGTTGACCACAGCATCTGATTTTCCCCATCCTGTTTCTTGAATACAAATAGCAATCATCAAAACTGGATCGACATGATATTTTGCAGCTACTCGCTCGAATACCTCTCTTTTTCCTGCAAATACACCTGCTTTTTCGAGGAATTTATCTACTTTTCCTGTGTCATAACTTCCTGTAATGTTACACCCTGTTTCATTGTTAATTTGTTGGCTATCTACCGTCATAAATATAATTAAGCCAATAAAACCAAAAACAATAAAAAGCGGTCCACAGGTTACTACTAACCATGCAATAACTTTCTTTTTCATACAGTTACTCTTCTACAGAAGATTCTTTTTCTTGTAACTGTTGGAAAGCAAGCTGCAAGCTATTGAAACAATTATCCACTTGTTCTTGAGACAAATTCTCTTCTTGTAAAAGAGCTTGGGCTTCTGTAACTATCGTATCTAAAGCTTGTAAGCTCTCTTCTGTGTAAATACTACGATCAATCGATTCAATAGTAGTTAACAACTCTTTAATTTTTGAAGTATCCGCTTTTTTCTGTAATTGATCCATTGCTTGCTGCAATTCTTCAAGTAATCGTTCGTTGTTTTCTTTCGTAATATCATTTGCAAAAATGTATGCTTGCACTTCAGAAACTTTTTCGTTAAATACGGTTACCGTGGCTTCTGTGTAAACCGTTGTGTCAATAGTTAATGCTTGATCTAATAATCTTTGTAGGTAAACCAGACTTAAATTCGGTTCTTCTTTTTCTTTTAACCCATCAATTGCAGTTTGTAATTGTTGTTTTGCTTCGTCTACTTGTTCTTGACTAACTTCAGGATTTTCAAGAATTTTTTTAGCATTAGATTTGGCTGTTTCAAAAGGTTCGACACTTTCTTCTGTGAAAATGTCTGTCTTGATTAGCAAGCTAAGCGAATAAGCCGCCTGTAAACCTTGTTTATTTCCTTTTAACACTAAATTATCAATTGCTGCTTGAAGACGCGCCACTTGATTATTTACGGCTTCTTGTGTGCTTGTGTGTTCTTCCAACATCCGCTGAGACACAAGCAATTCAAGCTTGAATTGCTCGATACTAGAAGATAGATACAAAGATAGATCAAGTCCTGATGCTTGTTCTGTAAGAGTTGATAGAACAGAAAAATCTGTCTCAGCAACAGGCGGTGGTGTCGGTTCTGGATCAGGTGTTGGGTCTGGTGTTGGTGTTGGGTTTGGCTCTGGTTCTGGTGTCGGATTTGGCGTTGGTTTCGGTTCTGGCTTCACCGGATTTTCTTTACCTTTATCATTACCGTTATCATTTTTTTCTGGTGTTTCAGGTAATTGTGGTCTAATTGGATTGACTAGATTCAATATATTGTCGTCTGTTGGTACTTTTGCAGGTTTTGCTTCTTGCTGCTCTTTTTTTACTTGATTGTTCAGCATTTCAAATGCTTGTTGTTTTTCTTGAGCTAAATCGTTGAGTGTTTCAGATTGAAAAGCTGCCAAATTACTATCTTCTGTCTCCTTTTTCACCGTCTTCTTAATACTTCCAGCTTCCTTCTTTTCCTGTTTCTTTGGAAAAAAAGAATTATTAGAATCTTTTTTGGGAATCTTGTTTTCACTTTTTTCTTCAATAGTTGTTTGAGGTTGCACCTTGTTATTGTTGTACGCACTGTATCCTATCCCTCCGGCAAGAATAACAGCACAAATAGAAATACTGGCAATGACTTCTTTCTTAATGCTAATTTTTTTCATTTTGAATGCTCCTTCATAGTTTATTTAATTTTTCTTTTGCTTCGTACAGTTCATTAATCGCTTGTTCGATTTTTTTCTTGTTTTCAGTAGGTTTCTTCTGTAATTCCTTAATTTGTTTTTCTTTTTCTTGGATAATTAATTGAAACTGTTCATACTCTAAAATGTATTTTTCAAGTTCTGGACTTGTTGTTTGTTCAGAAATTTCTTTTGCAGCCTTTAATTTTTGCTCTTTCAAATAGGCATATCCTACAAGTGGTAATCTTGAATGATCATTTTTAAATTGATCTTTCTCTTTCTCGTAAATCCCTGTAGATTTACCGTAGTCATACGTCAACATTGCCAGGTCAAAATCTCCTTGTGTAGTAGGTATCTCTTTGTTGTAAGCTCTAAGTTGTCCTAATTCTGGTTTTTCTTCAGACTGAATCTTTTTAAAAATTAAATTCTCAACTTCTTGTTGCTTATCTGGGTATTCTTTTCCAGCTTCGATAAACTTCTCTTGTCTTACTAGTTCTTCATACGATACCCGCTTTTCAGGAGTTGTCGCATAGACAAATATTCCTACTGCTGAACAAATAAAAAATAGTACCACAAAAAAAACAATCGCAATCCGTTTGTTCATTCTTGGAATTTGCCGTTGTTTTTCTTTTTTTATTTTTTCTTTTTTAGGTCTATTTGTTGCTTTCTTTTTTTCTTTTTTTACGTTAAAAGTTTTAGATAGCCATTCTAAAAAAGCTTCTTTTTCTTCTTCACTGTTAAACTCTTGCTCTTCTACTTCTTTAACAATTGTCCCATATAAAGAAAAATCTTCTACCGGAAATACTAAGCTTGATTCATAAACAACTTGTCCATCAATACGTAAGTCGTAAATACAACTCATTTCCTGTTTTTCTTGGTTAGCGATCTTATTCTGCTTTTTTAATAATAGCTCTGCTCGTTCCAGTGGGATTTCACGATTGATTGGTACTTCCATTACTTTTGCTTCTAAAAAACTAAAAGTAGTCATTCGCTCCCCCCCTTATTGATTTTGATGGATCATTTCCAATTCTTGTCTATAGACAACTTTAATGGGATTATTTTGAGAAAACTTAACATGATATTCCTTTCCATGTACCGTTACAATGTAAAAATCGTCTTCGCCACTCCAAAAATAAGTAAAATCATTTTTATTGCAATTAAACTCTTTGCAAATAGCTTTTTCTTGACGATTTTCGTGGACTTTAAACAGCTTTATTACATTTTCATAAGAAGCAACAGCAATAATTATCCCTGCAAAAAAACTTAACGCATAATACATATTTTTAATTCCTCCCTCATTCCGTTTCCTCTAATAAATAATCTAACTCTCGTAAATCTTCTTCTGTCATATTTCTTGGAATGTTTTTCTGATTTAATTCTTCAAGACTTTTTAAACTGGATTCTACAGGTAAATACTGGTCAATAATTCTCAAGAAGTGGTAGTAAGCAATTTTTTCTTCCCCCCTTAATGATTCTTCACGATTTTTAAAAACTGCTTTTAATATTTTTACCTCATCGAGTGTCATTCTTTCACTAATAACTTTCTTGAAGTGCTCGTCAATGTCTGTCGACCAGTAATAATAATTCACAAATGGGTCTAATATTTGGAATGGTTCTTCTTCAAGAATTCGTTTTTGTTTCTTTTTCTTGTACTGTTTATACAATTTATTCACTAATAACGTTGTTGAAACACTTCCAATTGAAATTAATAGTCCTCTCTTCATAGTTACCTCATTTCTAAAAAATTTCTTCATTTCAATGTTTTATCATTTATTTTTTCTGAAAAATTTGTTCCATTGTTTTTTAGCTACACTTATAAAACAAGTAAGTAATACTCCCGCTAGAATATTCATTAGAGCTAGTAAACTTCCAATCATAATAGAAATATTTTTTACGTCACCAAGAGTGGTGGGCTGTTCTTTGTACAAAACAGCTGCATATTGAATAGTTAGTAAAACACTAAACATGACATAAGTACTAATCACCATAAATAACACGATAAAGTTAATAACATGAACAATTCTATTCTTAGTCAATTGTTCAATTTTCTTTTGGATCATTAAAAACATCACCTCACATAAGTTTCTCTTGAATTACTCTGAACCTGAAAATAATTTCAACTCCTATTGAGCCTAAAAGAAAAAAAGGAAGTATCATGGGTGCTAAAATGTAAAACATTACTGTCTTCATGGATCATTTCCTTCCCTTATTTAGGTTGTACATAGGACAACAAGCTTGTATTTTCTGCTGCAATTGTTCGTGTAGAAACCACGTTTAACCCTTTTACGTTCATTTCAGAAATTAAGATACTACCGTCCTTGTTCACTTTCTCCACAAATGCGACGTGACCATAAGTACTGTCTGCGTCTAAAATACCTGCAGGAAATGAAACAGCTGTGCCGGCTTTTGGTGTTCTTGTGACTTCATAGCCACGCGCACGTCCTGTTTCTGCCCAATCTTGGCCATTGCCCATTGTTAGATCGATATGTTTTCCTAATTGAGTGATTCGGTTGTATACATATTGCGTACAATTCCCCCAGGCATAGCTATTTCCTGAATCGTAATTTACACCGTTGTAACCAGGAAAATCTGATTCACTCGAAGTAATTGTTTTCTCCTGGTCAAATTCAGTCAAATGGTACGTTTCAATCAAACCGTTTAATTTTTGATTGTATTGAGTATCGGTCGCATACGTTCCTGTTAACGCCTGTGTGGCGTTTTCGTATGTTTTCGCTACACTTTTATGAGTTCCTGTGTAAATCGCTGTGTTCCAGCTCACACCGTCTTTTAAGAGCTTTGCGTAATCCTCGAATGATTCTTTATAACTCGGATATTTTCTAAAGTTTGATTGAATAGAATATAGCTGCCCTGTTCCATCGTCTTCAGCTGTCAGAAACGAAACAGATTGGCCGTTAAAATCGCCCTTAATTCCAAACAAATTGTAATTTGGTTCACGGCTTAATTCACTGCTACCACTACCACTTTCTAAAATGGCTTGCGCAATCATGACACTTGCGAACAAATCGTTGTCTTTTGCGACCTTCCTTGCCGTTTCACCGATCTGTAAAACAAACTCTTCTGTGCTTTTCACTTTTTCAAAATGAATAGTTTCTGTGTTGTAAGGGATTGTTACAACTGGTTCTTGTTCGACTATTTCATTGGGTGTTTCACTTGAAACGATTTCTTGTTCCATTGAAACACTAGGCGTGGTTTCTGGAACAATTATCGGTGGTTGTGTTTCATCGGTTGCAACAGGTTGTTCTTTGGAACTGTCTGAAACAGTTTCAGTTGTACTTGTTGATTGTTCTGAACTCTCCGTTGTTTCAACTGTCTTTTCAGTACTACCAGAGGTTTCCGACGTTTCAGTTTGCTGTGTCTCACTTGTTGCTTCCATCGTTTCACTTGGTTTCATTTCGTCTACTACTTGACTAGATTCCATTGTTTCCGTTTCATTGCTCGTTTCGTCTGCAAAAGCAGTGATTGGAACTGCAGTAGAAATTAAAAGAATCGTCGAATAAATAGTAATTAGTTTCCTCACTGATTCCCCTCCTAATTTTGTATTTAACTAAACTCAATGCTGTCTATAAATCGTTCTTTCCAATCTGATTCTTTTTTAGCAAAGTAATTTAGTTTTGCAATTGAAAAATGTGATTCGTCTGAAATTTTAAACTTCAATACTGCTTGATTTTTTAATTGTTTGTTGCCTTTTATAGGTAGATTTCTTACAATCTCTCCTGAGCCTTTTTCTAACTTTACAGGAACTTTTTGTTTCCCAAAAGTTAAAATAATACGCGTGTATTCACTTAGATTCTCTTCATTAAAAATTTTATTTCCTTTTAACTCTTGTAGTTTTCCTTTTGGGATAATGATTTCACTTGCACGACCTGTTTGATCAAACAAAAAGTATTCCTTTAGTTCCGGTGTATATAAAAATAAATCCACTGTATCACCTCCTCCTGTTTTTGACGTTCACTTTTTGACACAAAAAAAGACACAAAAGAGAGCTTTTCTGTCTGTGGTTAGTTATTCTGTTTTCTTTTTGTTGTTACAAGATATGCTGCGCCTGCTAATAAAATGAATCCTAGAATAGTAAATAGAATTTCTTTTTGTTCGCCCGTTTTTGGCAAGAATTTAGTTGGTGGTACAATACGAACTGTTTGAGCTAAATCATTAATATCTGCGTGTGTTGTTAATTTTAAATTGTCACGATATAGGTCTTCAAAAACAACCACGTGAACTTCTGAAGTAATTCCTTTAGAATCAAACGTAAATGGAACAATTACTTCGCCATTTGCGGTTTTTGGTACAAACGTTTTAACTGCTTGCACTTCTTTACCATTAACGACAAATGGTTTATTCGTCGTTTTATCCATCAATTTACCTTTAACTGTGTAAGTTTTACCTGGTGTTAAATTCGTGTATTTCACTTTATCATTAATAGTCATTTGTCCGCCAGAAACACCTAGCTTGCCATTGTTGATTGTAGCCGTGGTTTTTAATGTCGGTTTGTTAAATTCGATGGTTTGGTCTTTGTCGTGAATGTCTGCATGAACTGCGACTTCAGTTTCATTTCGTGTCAAGGTTTCAAAAACAACAGTTTCTTTTCCTTGTAAGTCTTTCGCGTTTAATTCAAATGAAAGATCCACTGTTCCAGTTACTAATGGTGATTTTTGTTTTTCTGCAGTTTTCACTTTTGCTTCAGTGGTGACAATTTCTGCTTTTCCATTACGTGCGATAAATTTCAATGAGTTACGGACTTCTTTTCCGTTGACTAACAATGGTTTGTTTGTCGCCTTATCCATTAAAACACCTGCTAATTCATAAGTTTTACCTTCGATTAAATCAGTGTAAGAAACAGTATCAGTGATTGTCACTTTTTCTAAAGCATCCGCTTTGTGATCACCTGAATCTTTGTTAATCGCTGTTGTTTTTAGTTTTGGTTCAGTGAATGTAACAGTTTGTCCTTCATCGTCAATGTCGTGATGGACAGCAATTTCAGTGTTTTCACGTGTTAATGTTTCAAAAATAACAACTGACTTTCCTTTTAACTGTTCAGCATTCATTGTGAATGTCACTTCAACCGTTCCTGAAACGCGGTTAATTTGTACGGCAGCAGCTCTCAGTGCTGGTTTATCCATGTCACTTGGTTGTTCAGAATCTGTTGCGTCGTTTTGGTCTTCAATGATTTCTGCTTTTCCATCACGAGCAATGAAATTCACTTCATTTCGCACTTCTTTTCCGTCGATTAATAGTGGAGTGTTTGTTTTCTTATCCATTACCACACCAGAAATGTTGTACACTTTTCCGTCTAATAAATCTGAATAAGAAACAGTATCAGTGATTGTTACTTCCTTTAACGCTTCAGCAGAATGGCTGTTAGAATCATTGTCCAACGCCGTTGTTTTTAGTTTTGGCTCTGTAAATTCAACGGTTTGTCCTTCGTCTTCAATATCTGCATGGATCGCAATTTCTGTGTCATTTTTGTACAGATTTTCAAATACAACGACTGTTTTTCCTTGTAAATCTTTCGCATTTACTTTAAATTCAATCGTTTCGCTACCTTCAGACGTTGTTGGTGTAAAACGTTTGCTGGCGGTCACTTCTTCCCCATCGATTAACAATGGTTTGTTTGTTGCTTTATCCATCAATTTACCTTTTAATTCATAGGTATTTCCTGGAATTAAATTTTTGAAAGATACCACGTCAACAATAGTAACTTCTGCTAAAGGATCAGAAACTTTTGAACCGTCTTCTTCAAAATGCGCTTCTGTTTGAATTTGAGGATTATTTACTTTCACAGTTTGGCCTTTATCATTGATATCTGCATGTTTAACAACGTCATACCATTCTTTTGAATCGATGCGTTGACGGCTTAGATATTCAAAAACAACTAGTTCTTTTCCTTTCAATTCGCGTGCGTCAAATTCAAAAGTAACATCAATTGTTCCTTTAGCCTTTGTGGGTTTGAATGTTGCTTCACTGATTACTTCTTCCCCATCAATTAACAGCGGTTTATTTGTTGCTTTATCCATCAATTTACCATTCAATTTGTATAACTTGTTTGGTTGTAAACCTTCATAAGCAACTGTATCTTTTAATACGACTTTTTCTTCGGGATCAAATTCTTTTCCATTATTTTCTTCATTGACTGCAGTTGTTGTAATTTTAGGATTGTCAAAGGTGACAGTTTGTGGCACATCGTTAATATCCGCGTGGACAACAATTTCTTTGCTATTTTGATACAATGTTTGAAATACAACCACTGTTTTACCAGCAAGAGCTGACGCGTCAAAGGTGAAGCTTACTTCAACAAAGCCATTTTTAGTCGTTGGTTTGAATTTCTTCTCTGAAGTCACTTCTTTTCCATTTACTAGTAACGGTTTGTTTGTTGCTTTATCCATTAATTTTCCTTTAACAACGTACTCGCGGCCGTCAGTATAAAGATTTGTGTAATTCACTTTATCTTTAATTGTGACATTCTTTTCTGGGGAAAGCACTTTGTCACTATCTTCTTTGTCTGTCGCTGTTGTTTTCAAGGTCATTTTAGGATTTGTAAAGTTCACTGTAGTAGTTTGTGCTGCTTTAATCGTTACTTTCTTAACACTTGTATCTAATAGGTATCCGATTGGCGCTTCAATTTCTCGAATTTCTAATTGAGTATCTGCTGCATATTCTACAGATTCAAATTCCCCATTTTTGTTTGTAGTAGCTGTTTTTTTAGAGCCGTCCGCTAGATTTTTCAATTCAAATTTAGCACCAGCCACTGGTTTTCCGTTATCATCCACTTTCTTAATTTTAGCTTTACCATTTTTAATTACGTTAATTTTAACAAAACCTACAGTAGGGTCTCCTGCTCCTCCGGTGGTCACTGATTGAGATCCCGGTTTTACCCAGAAAAATTGACTGTCTGTGTAAAATGTATTCCTGAATAAATCTAAATCACCATTTTTTGAATTAGCATTTGGCGTAATTTCTAGTACGTTTCCTTTTTTCTCAACTTTTGCATTAAGATTGTTCTTAATTGAAAAATTGTTTAATACACCATTTGTATCTGTAATTTTTAGTGTTTCACCAACTTTAACATTGTAAGTTTTTGTGTCAAAACTAGGTTTTATTTTAAAGTTAGCAATATTGTTTTCAATTTGTTGTTTGTAATTAGCATAGCCAGGTAACGAAGTTGAAACTGACCAACCTAATTTTTCCCAAATATACATATTTGTAGCCATAATGTACTCTACACTATCGCCGTCTTTAGCACCAAAGTTCATGATGTAATTAATCGATGCTCTTTGTAGTGGAGTAATTCCAGCAAATTCTGTTTGTTGTGTAAACCCTGCTCCTGGAACAAATACAACTCCCGGTTGTACACAATAGGCTAATTTTCCATCAATATACATAGGCTGATAAAATTCACCCCATGCTGTCCATGCACCTTTACTAACATCGTATCTTACATAAATTGGATTGCCTTCAGTACCGATAGAACGTGCAAGACGAGTACGTCGTTCAAAAGGAATTTCAATACTTTCTCCTTTGTCATTTTTAACTGACATACCAAAAGAAGAGTCTTTTTTTGCATAATCACCATATAAATATTTAGCTAATGAGATAATTTCGTTATCTGTCAAGCCTTGTACGTCCGTTGGATTATCTCGATTGGCTAATTCTTCTCCTGTTCTTTCGGCTTTTTCATGTGTTTCTTCCGTTACTTCAGTTGTAGAAGTTGCTTCAGTGTTAGTAGTTTCGCTTGAATTAGTTGTAGAATCAATAGGACTGTCATTACTATTCATGCTTTCCCCTATCGTTTTATCTAGCTCCTTCTGAGTGTTCTGTGTACTTTCTACCGTTGTTGATTCATTAACTTTACTAGAAGATTCTGTCGATTCTTCAGGTGTCTTTTTCTCTTCTATCTCACTAGAAGAATCCACTTGTTCAGTATTATCCAAGCTTTCGGCCATAGCGATTGTCGAAGGGACAACATTCGCTCCTGCAATGGTGAGCATAGCTAACAGAACAAGGAACTTATTTTTTACTTTACTTAATCTTTCTTTCATTATTTTCCCACCTCAAAATTTTAATTTTTATATTTGTACTTCTTCTGAAGGTGGATCTCTCGGAAAGAGCATTTTTCATCACTCCTAACAAAAAAAAAGTAACGATTGATTAATTCCAATCGTTACTTTTCATATATTTTTTAAGTTTATGCTAATTCATATGTCCAACCAGCTAATCTACCATCGGTATATTTTACATCCCAAGTAATTACGTTAAAATCACCTTTTCCTTGCTTCTTAAGTTCTAAAGCTTTTGCTTGTCCAGCAGCTGTCGCTTCAGCTGCACTTCCAAATAATCCACCCGAACCAACTGGTGTCATTGGATCGTATTCATTACTTGGTGGAGGTGTTGGGCTTGGTTGTTCCGGTGTTACAGCGCCACCACCATTTCCTGCAGGTGGTGCTGGTGTATACCCTCCGCCATTATCAGCAGGTGCTTGCGGTTGTTCTACTGGCTGTTCTACCGCTGGTGCTTGTGGTTGTTCTGTTTGGCCAGTTGTATTGTTAGCTGGTGTTCCGTTTGCTGCTTCATTTTGAGCTTTGTTTTCTTGTGCCGGATTAGTTGCATTTTCTTTATTGTTTCCAGCTGCAGCCTGTTGTTTTTGTTCTTCAGCCTTTTGCGCTTTTTCTTTTTCAGATTTCTCTTTTGCTTCTTTGTCTTTTTGCTCGTTAATTCCTTGTTTAAGCTTGTCTAAGCGTTTTTGGTGTGCTTCTTTATCTTTCTTCAAGTATTCGTCTTTTTCTTCGTTAATGCTGTTTTGAGCTGCTTTAATGTCACTATCTTTTTTAGATTTTTCAGCAGTCGCTAACAATTGATCTGTTTTCTTAATCAAGTCTAAAAACGAATGAAGTTTTGTCATTTTCGCTTTTGGGTCTTTTTGGTCCTGTTCTTTTAATTTTTTAATAATGGTTTCAGCCATTTCAATGTCTTTAGCACTTCGCGTGTCATATGCTTTTTTCACTGAGTCGTCGACTTGTAACGATAATTTTTTGTAGTCCTCTTTTTCTTTCTTTTCTGCTAACTCGATTTTTTCTGCTTGTGCTTTCTTTTGGCTATTCACTGCATAAACAGAGCCACCACCAATTAAAAGTAGTGCTACAACTGATACCCCAATAATTTGATTTTTCTTTAATTTAAACCCTTGCTTTTCACTCATTTCTTCTTCCTCCTAAGATTTGTAATTTTAGCGTACCTAAATGTATCTATTATCGCAAGCAATAGCTTGTTCTTTTCGTCACATGTTTTTTATCCGATTAAACTGACACGCATATATAGTTCAGGTGTTTCTTTCTCTTCCCTCTTGATGGGACAATAATCTTTGTATAAAGCTTTCGTTTCATGTACCGCTTTATACAATGTTATTTTTCGTTGTGTTGTCCAATGTTTCACATTTTGTGTTTGTTTAATGTAATCCTCAACCAATAATTTCTTTTTACCGTTCTCTTTCATGTAGTCAATTAGTTCAACAATCATTTGTTTCGTAATATATGCCATGATTAATTTCTCCTTTTTTGTTACTAAATTTCATTCATTAGTGAATATCGCTTTCAGGTAAAGCGTACCTCGCTCAACTTCAGGAATGGAGCCTCCTTCTAGTTCATAACCTAAAGCCAAAACTTTTGACACGATAAGTAAAAAAGTATCAGTTTATTTCATCCGCAAAGGAAACTGGCTTGCCGGAACAAGCGATCAATCCCCACTACTGCTTACCTGGTTTGATTACTAGAATTAGAATAGCCTCTCTTGTCATAAGCTACTCCACTGTCTTTTTTAGTGCAGAGAGCAATCAGCGACAGTTACCAAGTTACTTTTTATTTCTGCATTTGTGTATTTATTTTTCAAGGAGCAGTAATTCCAAGACAAGAAAGTTTCACTAATCAATGAAACCTAGTAACAAAGATTTTTAAACATGTTGTTTGATTTTAACCGGCTTCTCTAAGAATCTAAGCGGCTCTAACTCGTTTTTGCGTGAAGCAACAATCATTCCGTCTTTTTCTAAGTTCTTTGCTAAGAAATATAAGTCCTTAGCCGCTACGGTTTTCATTGGATCATTCCTTGAAATAAAATCACCATTCCAGGCATTCACATAAATCTCATTGTCAAACGTTTTAACCGTATGAGTTTTGTAAATAAAATCTTTTGAGCAAGTTTTTAAATATTTCTTTCGCAACTTTCATCACCTCCATTCAAATTTCTGACAAGTTAACAGATAAAAAAAGAGGATACTACGCGTGAACTGCGTAATATCCTCTTTGAAGCACTATATCACCTGAGCCTATTATAACTAATTATGAATCTCTTTTTGAAAAATTTATAAAATTAATCTTAGGAAATCCATATGAATCACTAAAAATCGAACGAAAGTCGTTTTCTTTTTAGCAAAAAATTGCTATAATACAACTTGTTGTGACATTAGTTACAACAAAAAGAGCCTTACAGTTCATGCCGGTTAAAGCATATGAATTGTTTTACTTCCCTCTAGGGTTACCAGCCCTATGGAAGAGGTTCTTTTTTTTTTTATCTGCTAACTTCTCACCTTAGATCAAGCGTAGAAGCCTGTAATGTACTTTCTAAGTATGTATGATTTGTTTTTTTCTTTTTTACAAAAAAATCATAGCACACCCTTAAATTCATTACAAGGTTTTTTAATAATATTTTTTATAACTCATTTAATTTCACTTTTTATGTTGCATGGTTTAATGCCAGAAACCACGCTATTTCACTGAATTTCTCACGGCTCTACCATAGCATAAAATCATATATGCTATTATTTGTAATTTATAAATTATAACAAATATAATTTTGAATATTTTTCCAATCAATTCTATCCACCAATAATATTTACATAAGGCTTAATAGATGTAATGAACAAACCAAACATCTTTTTCCCTCCTTTTTTTATTTTAAGCTGTTGCTTGCTTTAATTATAGGTAATCAAGTACAATGAAATCAAGCAGAAATAGCGTCAAATCAACCAAATAAAGAACTATTAACCGTTCAAATAAGGTTTTTTATATTATCTATGTAATATTAATCTGTTTAATAGCTAACCGACCTTGGTATAAAAAGAATTTATCTTTAGGAAAAGGGGGGAAATATTGTAAAAAAAATAATAAATGAAATTCAGTAATATTATTTACTTGTATAAAACATGGGAGTGATTGTATTGGAGAAAAACACTGCATTAATTGCTGCAATAAAAGCCTTTAGACAGAACCGGAAAGTAACACAACAAGAATTGGGAGAAAGCCCAACAAGATATGCCAAAATTGAAGCAACAGGAAACATTCGATTCAATGAATGGTTAACTTACTTGGAAAAATTAGAAGTAACGCCAACTGAATTTTTAAAATTTATGGAGTTACAAGAAGGTCAAAACAACTTTATTTTGGAAGTTGAGCGTTTACTTAGTAATGCGTTTGATGATCCAGAATTTATTTTCAATAAACGGAAAATAATTGAATACTACTCTATTCTTGACAATAAAGAAAATAAAAGTACAGCTGAATTTAGCTTGTACATAGATATCAAAATTTATTTTTGTGATATTTATGACGAAATTTCACCTCTCACTTACGAAGATTATAAGTACTTTTACAAATTGTTTACTAAAAAATTTGAAACACAAGAGTTTTACACCTATTATGATTACCGAGTATTTTCCAATATTGTATTTGAATTGCCAGTTTCAGAATTATCCAAAACGGAAAATATATTTCAACATGTATTTCCTTTAAAACATAGTTTAGCACGTGATAAAAAAACTCTATACGTTGCTTTTCTAGCATACCCTAACTTCATTTCAAGATTAATTTACGAAGAGAAATATGAAAAAGCTCAGGCTTATTTGAAACAAGCTCGGAAACAAAATATTCCAAAAAATCAATATCTTATTAATTTACAATTAACTTATTTAGAACTACTTTTAGACTATATTAAAAAACAAACACCAAAAAAACTAGCTAAAATAGATGAATTAATCAATGCAATCAACATCTATGGTCACAAGGATTTAGCAGAACAAATGAGTCGCGAAGTAAAAATGCTCACAGAAGGAAGTGAAGATAAAAAAACATCAGGAGACTATCCCAAAACTGTAGAACGTAATATTTAAAGTAAAACACCTTGCTACACAAGGTGTTTTATTGATTTTCCACCCAATTATGAGTCATTACTCCTGGTGTGTCGGAATTACTTTTTTTGCTCAACTGACTTTTTTTCTCTAATGCACATTCAACAAATAAGTTGTAAAAAGACATGTAAAATAGACCTTTTGGACTTTTCACAGTAGAATCTGTTTTGATTTTGTGCATCACACGACGCAAACATTTGTCAATTTCTTCTTGATAATCCTCTCCAATCAAAACAATGTTGTATTCTTTTTCTACTTTGGTTTTTGCACGTATAATTGTTCCTACTTGTTCATGGGCTTCTTGAATAGTGTTTGCAAAGGCAGCAATAAATTTTAAGCTATCTTTGTTTAGGAAAGTGTTCTCTTGAACTTCTGAAAATTGATCGAGCAATAATTGTTGTTGCAATCGTTCTTTTTTCGTATCTCTTGTGTCTATTGTATCTAAAAAATTATTTATATAGATATTATCTTTTACTTGTGCGATTTCAGCATATCCACTACTATCAAGGGGTTCAGAGTTTTTTTCACGACGTGCGATTTCAGCATATCCACTACTATCAAGGGGTTCAGAGTTTTTTTCACGACGTGCGATTTCAGCATATCCATTACTATCAAGGGGTTCAGTATTTGTGTTTGCTGACAGGTATAAATCTTCTTTTTTTAACTCTGGCTGTAAGAGATAATATTTGTTTGCTATGTTTTTTCCAGCTTTCGCATCAAAACCTCCTCTGACAACTTCCAATAAGCCATACTTTTCTAGTTCGTCTAGGGTAGATTTAACTTTTCCTTGATAGCAATTCAGCATTTCCATGAGATCCTTTTGTTGAAAAATCAAATAAATCATTCCATTTTCGTCAATCCAGTTATTTGTAAGAGCAAGAGAAATTTTGTCTTTAAAAAGCATATAAGCAATCTTAGAACTATCTTTCATAGATTTGTATTTTTCATTTTTCAACAGAAACTGTGGGAATTTCCAAAATAGCTCTGAGTAGCTGTTTTGATAACTATACCCCCGTTCTTTAATATTCGTCATTATTTTAGATACTCCTTTATTAGATATACTTTAATCACATAGTAAGCAATTTAAAAATATCAAAGACAAAAGGCGTTGGCAAGCAATAATTATAGCTATTTCAATTAGTTACCACTTTAATTATAAAAAGAAACTATTTAGTTACCACCTCAATTTTATGAAATAAGTATTTGCATACCACCATTAATATAAAAATAATTTATTTAGTTACTACCTGAATGTATAATTGTCTTCTACTATAAAGTGAATTACCTACTACTTTTAATGAATGATTAGTTACCACTTTTAATTTATTTAATTACCACTTATTTTTGTATGTGAATGTATAATTATTGGTAATAACGGAAGTTATTAAATGAATTAGTTACCACTTTTAATTTATTTAATTACCCCTTTAAATATAAAAATATGTGTATTACCTACTACAGCAATTATAATTAGTTACCACCTTATTGTAGAATAAAACAAATTATCTACCACTTTAAATATAAAGGTAAAATAATTAATTACCACCTTAAAATAAATTGAGTACCACAGTAATTATTATTTAATTGAAATTAATTACTACCTTAAATATTTTTGGTGGTATTTAAACTAGTTATATTTTAGGTGGTATGTTATAATATTTGTAAAATTGTACTTAGAGAGGAAGTTGCATGTATGGTAGCAAAAAAATATGTAATTGGTAACTTTAAAGGTGGCGTCGGTAAAAGTACTTGTGCTCAAATGTTTGGATTTGAGTCAGCAAAATTCAAGGAATTAAAAACATTAATCATTGATTTAGATATGCAAGGAAATACTTCTGATGTTATGAACTTAACGCATATGAATTTTTCTAAAGATGAGGGCGGGGGGGAAGGCGAATTAATCGAATATACAAATACAATTACTGACGTACTTATTTCAAATGTTGATCCACATGACGCTATTTATAAGATTATTGAAAATCTGTATATATTACCTGCGGATATGTCGTTTGAATTATACGATGATTGGATTAAAGATAGATTTCCTAATTCAATTGATAAGTTTAAATACATGGAAGAAAAATTATCCCCTCTATTTAATGATTTTGATGTCATTTATTTGGATGTACCTCCATCAATTTCTATTTATAGTAAATCTGCTATGTATATAGCTGATTGGGCTATTGTTGTGTTACAAACTCAAGTCAAATCTATGCGTAATGCTATGCAGTATTTGGAATATATGGACTTCTTTACTAATGAATTTGATACAAATTTAAAAGTTGCTGGTGTTGTTCCATTTATGTTAGAAAGCGGTGATTCCGTAGATAAAGAAATGTATCAACAAGCACAGGAAATCTATGGAGAGCACTTAATTAAAAACGTTGTGTTAAAAAATGCACGACTTAAAAGATATGATGGATCAGGTATCACTACTGAATTAACTAAAAAAGGAAAATTAAAGCAATGGGATAAGAAATGCCATGAATTATTTATCAACATTTTGGACGAATTAGAAGAACATGAACATTGGTATGAAGGGTAGGTTTAAAGAATGGCTGAGATTAAAAACTTAGGTATCTTTGGTAGTAGTAATAAAGGACTAGATAAAATAAAGCAGCGATCAAAGGAGAAGTCAAAAGAAACAACTATAAGTAATATTCCTAAGACTCATAGTACCTTCAGAAGCCAGAAAACAAGCTCTGTAACTCATGAAGTACCTATTCGAAAGAAAAGAAAAGGTGCCCCAATAACAAAATTTGATAAAGTTTACGCTGCAATGCAATCCGTTAAATTATCTGCCCTTACTAATGCTACAGCAAGCATCATGGTTGAAAAGTATGAAACAAATATGAAAAAAGACGAATTATTGCGAAAAGCTTTAAATGAATATATTCGATTAAATCTTTCTCAAGAAGATAAAAATGATTTACTTAATTCTGTTGCCCTTGAACTAGATTTGTTTAGAGAAGCCCATCCTATTATTCCTGATGTAGATATAGACAATAATGTGATACGTTCGTCTGAAGAAATAAAGCAAGAAACTTTTACTGATATAAAGAAACAATGGGGAATCAACGATAAAATAAGAAAATAAAAAAATACCTACCATATTTATTTAAAGTGGTAGGTATTTTTTTATTACTTAATGATTTTTTTTAAGTCTATAAGGAAAAGTATAAGTTTTGAATTTCACACTTTCTTACGTATGTTTAAATATATTTAAGGTGGTAATTAAATACAATAAAAGTGGCAGGTAATAAGAAGTAATATATATTAAATACTGATGTATAAGTAATGAATTTTAATAGAAGGTGGTAGATAAATTCTATTAAAGTAGTAACTAATTAAAACAATTCAAGGTGGTAGATAAATTCTATTAAAGTAGTAACTAAATATTGATAGGTAGTAGCTAAATAAAAACGTTATTTACGTTATAAGTATAGGGAAAAAGTACTAGATAAAACGATTTAAGGTAGTAACTAAATGTATTAAAAGTGGTAAGTAATACATAATAAATATTGATATATAAGTAATAGAAAGAAACAAAATGTAGAAGTTGAAATGGATAAATAGCTAGGCATTTTTCACCGACTTGTTATTTATAGATAGGTTTGTACAGATAATCCTAAGGTGTAATAATCTAAAAATAAGAATTGCTGTTACTTGGTTTTGATTGAACAAAAAAATAGAAATATTGTTAACCCGTGTTACACTAAACTTCATCATCAATAATTTTTTTAGTACGTCTGTAACGTTCCAGGTGCAGCAAATAATCGTCTTGCAGTTTTAAAAGGTCTGAATAAACCTGATCCATAGTTTTGCTGGCAGACAGAGAAAGAGAATAAATAAATGAGATAGGAAGTGTTTCAATTTTTTTGTTGCGAGTAATCCAAGAAGAAACAGTTCCTTGAGAGAAAGCGTGTAATTCACAAAATTCTTCAACAGTAATCCCTAGTTGCTTGATAATGTATGTGTTGATAGGGTGCGGATACACAAAGGTTTTTCTAGACATGGTGGGTAAGTTTCCTTTCTTAGATTATTAATGCGTTTGCAGTAATATTGTACTAAAAAACATGCAATAAGGGAAGGGCGTAGCTGCTTCTTTTTTGTTGACCTTCTTTAATAATGTGTTATACTAATAATGCGGAAGACATAAGTTCGATATGAACAGCACAATAGCCCAAACCTCGTCACAGGTTTGGGCTATTTTTTTCGTCTTGCGGATAGACGTGTGGGCTAGGACAACTTGCATGGTTATCTGCTAATCATCTAACCAATGGTCAACTAGTAAGATTACTAGACCCACAAAAAGTGGGGCAATAACCAAAGACATAAGTTCGTACATAAACAGCACCCCCAATCGGAGGCAAGTTGCACAATAATTATAACATAAATTCGAATATACCTATACAGTAGTAAACCTTCAGTGTTTTACTTCAACTTTTAGCTCTCTTTTTAGTACGTATACTCGTTTACATAACGAGCATTTGTACTTAACTGAATCACTTGACACTCTGCTCGCAAGACACCCACACGCACACTGTACGTATGCAACGCTACTTATTTTATTGTTGTCTTTAATCACTGCACCCTGGTAGTTAAATTTCTTCATAAAATTCTCCATCATCGTAATAATCTTTCATAAAAGCATCGATTGATTCTTGTTCTTCATCTGATAATTCTGGAAGTACGACGTCCGCAAAAGGATTTTCCAATGTATCTACTGCAGACCACTTCAAAAAGTTATGAGTTTTAATATAGCGTATGTCATAAAAATCAATTTGAAAATCTCCAATTAAAACAACATCAAATTCAGCCATGCCACGAAAAACTCCGAAAACATGAGGTTTTACACGACCATATTCGTCTAACGAATTTAATTGAATTTCTAGCACTTTATTTTGTTTAATTGAGCGATCTAATAAGTATTCTATTTGTACTTGAGATTGTTGTGGAAGCCTTTCAATCTCTCGTGCATTGAATTCATTAGTTTCTTTGATTGCTGCTTGCAACTCTCCTAAAGGGAAAGCAGTTGGCCACTTCAAATTAAAAGAGCGGTCTACATAATCGTTATAAGGTGTAAATTCCTTTTTAGTTTTCTTCATTTGTTAACCTCCAAGACCGACGTTGCCACCTGCATGACCACCAACTAAGCCCGAACGATTCACAGCTGTCGCCCCTTCAAGAAGTGAGGACGCATGAATCAATGCTTTAAAACCAAATTTCTGACGGATTTTATCAATTAGAAAGTCTAACTGATTGTTTATTATTTGTTCTTCAGGAGGGGAGAAGAGATCTATTTGAAGTGTAGTATCCCAAACCAGCTTTCCAAAGGAGACTCCTAAATTTCGAATATCCATACCATGAACATAGTTTTCTCGAAAAAGTTTCAAAACATGCTCGGTTAACACTTTTGTGTTGTTGCTACGAGCGATTTTAAGCTGTTTTCGCCAACCAGACCTGCCCAGTCCATCAACTTGTCCTTTAGAATAACCAACAAAAATTGACACACATTCAGTTTGACAGTTTGAATTTCTTAACCTGGTTGCTACCTGGTCTGAAAGTTCCTTCAGCACTAATTCAATTTGATCCTTTCGAGCATAGTCTCTAGGTAATACTTGACTATTACCGAATGATTTTTCTTTGGCCACCTGCCTTTTTTCTCCTAAAAAACTACGATCAATGCCCCAAGCATGTGCGAACAGTTGTAATCCCATGACACCAAAGCGGTGTTTTAATAGATAGGGATCTGCATGTGCTAAATCATAAATCGACTCAATTCCTGACATCTTTAAACGAGCTGCCATACGCTTGCCAATCCCGCAAAATTCAGTGATAGGGGAGATAGCCCAAACTTTTTCTTGTACATCTTCATATCTCCATTCTGCAACAAAACCTGGTGTATTTTTTGCTTCATTATCTAAAGCTAGTTTGGCCAATAATGGATTATCACCAATGCCAATTGTAACGTATAATCCCATATGATTATAAATGACACGCTGAATAATTCTGGCCAATCGATAGGCCGTATCACAATTAAAATATCTCAACGAAGCAGTTATATCAATGAAGCTTTCATCCACACTAAAAACAGAATGGTCTTCATCTGCCACAAACCGTTTGAGCAGATTATTAATTTCACTATTTCTCTTCATATATAAATTCATTCTTGGTGGAACAATAAGCAATTCTGGGTGATCAGGCACTTCATCTTTACGAGTCACATTAGAAATTCCCAGGACTTTTTTTGCCATTGGCGAAGCAGCAAGCACTAATCCGCCTGCATTATCCGCACCACTCATTACTATAAGCATTGTCTTGAGGGGATCTAAGCCACGTTCTACACATTCTACGCTCGCGTAAAAGGATTTTACATCGATACATAAAACATCTCTCCGGGGTTCTTTGGAATAATCAAATTTCATGCAAAAAACCGTCCTTTCGAGTTACATTATACGAACTAACGTTCTGTTTTGCAACAGCAAAATTTCAGTTTTCCGAATTATCTTGAATTTAAAGTAGCTCAGAAATCTACAGTCATTATTTTTTTAGTTTGTTTTTAACGCGCAAGTAGATATCAGTCAGCCAGTAAATAATTGTAATTAATACTGTTATTTTTAGAAAGTTCACCATAAATACTAGATTGAATGCGTATTTTAACCACAAAAGCCATAATATAATCGCGATAACTACTTTTCCAAAGGTATTCACTTTCCTAATTAATAACCAATGTAAAAAATCTTCTCCTTTGTTTTTAGTAGCTCTATATTCTTCTAGAATATTTTTTTTCATGTTTAAACCTCCTTTATTATTTTAATTTTATAAATTCTTGACTTATAATTAAATATTAATTAACATTTAATTATAAAAAGGGGAGTTAATTATGAAATTTAAAAGTGTTTTATTTTTATTTCTTGCTAGTATCATTCTATTCGGATTTTCCCAACAGACAAATGCAGAATCACAAGAGTCAAATGTTACTCCAGCACAAGAATCTTATGCACCCGATGTTTTAAATGAACAATTATCGTCTAGCTTATCTACTACCGACGCTGTCCAACAAAGTGCAGCATATGCTCCTAGCACTTGGTATTACACAACTTACCGTTCGTACGTTGGATACCCGCCTGCAACAATTTATGTTTCAGTCGAAAATACAGCAGTTAAGCGTCGATACCACGGATATTTGACACTAATTTCTACAGGCTATGCTCCAGGAAATTGGAGAACCTACGCAGGAACTCTCTATCTTCAAGGAGGACCTTATCCTATTCCATCATCTTTAAAAGCTACAGACTTATTAGTCAAGCAAGAAAATTAATTTAAGTCCAAAAAATAAAGAAAAGAAGATTTTTAACTTCTTTTCTTTATTTTTTAGTCTTCTGAAAATTTATTTTTTTCATCACTTTTAGAAGATAAATTTTTCTGTTGTTGTCCTATATCGTAAACTCTATCAATTGGGTTTTTGTTTATTCCACCTGATCCAGTATCGACCATTGTTCCCCAGCCCTTCTTTACTGGGCTTTTACCTTGACGCTTCATAGCTTCAGCTTTTTTTCTTATTTTATCATGTTTCTTTTTTCTTCTTTCTTCTAAAAAATCAGAAAAATTAGTAAATATACTCATTTTATCATCTCCTCTGTAGAAATAATGCTAATCAACTAATTGTAATTCAGACTAAATTATAAAAAATTATATCATATTTAATATTTTAATCAAATTATAACAATTTGTCGGTTAACGTAATACAGAATCAAACAAGTATTTTTTATGGAGTAGAATTTTTCTCTACTTTATTTTTCCTTCTTTCTCTTTTCTGCAGTAACTCCGTAATGCTGACGATACCTTTTAAGAGTCCGTCTCGTCTGTTAATACCTTTCTTTCTTCAACTTCTTTATCTGGTACACCTTCAAGAAATAGTTAAAATCCCTATTGGAGTCGTGCATCGTTTTCGCTATTATTTCATTTACCTCTTATCTATCTTTTTGTTTTGCCTGTCTGATATCCTTTTGTCTTGTTTCATATTTCCAGCAAAAAAAGCAATTCCTACTGCACCTGAAGAAAAGACAAATTCTAAAGCTGACCAACGAAACAGTACCGTTAAAATT
The DNA here is from genome assembly GCF_051711925.1 of Enterococcus sp. DIV2385. Taxonomy (NCBI): domain Bacteria; kingdom Bacillati; phylum Bacillota; class Bacilli; order Lactobacillales; family Enterococcaceae; genus Enterococcus; species Enterococcus sp. DIV2385. Next base: position 59,091 of record NZ_JBIONV010000002.1, read on the forward strand.
AAGATAATAAATATTGCGATCACTAAAACGGCGTCTTTTGTTCCAAAATTCAAATACCCAAAATTCATTAAACTCTCCACCTTTTTTAAATTATTGAAAGTACACAATCAAACAATCTTTTTTACTTTTTCAATCGTTTTGAGCTACTTCATTTATTTTTTCATCAATTGCGATATAGTTGCCTTGATACAATTTGTAATCTTTATTGCATCTATCACATTTAAACTGATTATACTTTCCTAGTTCTCTTTTAGCTAATTGACCGCAGTCACAATCAATAAAAGTAACTATATTACTTTTGTTCCATGTGCTGATTTCGATCCCCCAATGATCATATATTTTTCGAACTACCATTTGTTATCCTCCTTATAACTATATTCTTTAATCATTTCCTTGAATTCTTGTTTTGTTTTAGGGTTCGTTCGTATGACTTCTTCAGCTAATTCTAAAAATACCTGCTCAACTTTTTCTGTCATGCTCTCAAAAATAATCAACGGGTTCTCTTCTTTCTTTACTCGATTCTTATATCTTTGGAAGTTTGCTGAATAGAGGCGCCCATTTGACATTATCTCTATCCCATAACCTGTTACTAAAGAATTTTTCAACAACTGAATAATCTTTTCTCTATTCTCTATGTTAACCACTCCTGAATTATTTCTCACTAAGTAACTGTTCTTCCTTTGCTTGTTTCTTGATTCGTTTGAGTGTAGATAACGAAATTCCTGTTTTCTTTTCTACTTCCCGCATACTGTTTGTTTCCATTAACTCGAGTGCATGTTTATATTTATCATTCAGAACTCTTTTCGGACGTCCTTCTCGATAGTTTTTATTATTTGCTCTATGCCACTGTTTTCCTTCTTGGGTTCGTGTCACGATTAAATCTCTTTCAAATTGCGCAAAGCTCCCTAACATGTTCATCATTAATGTTTGCATAGAATCACTTTTATTTGGTTCAAAGGTTAGAGCATTATCTAAGAAGGTGATAGTCACTCCTGAATTATTTAAAGAAGAGATAATCGAATTTAAATCAACAATACTTCTGGCCAGCCGATCAATTTTCGTCACTAAAACTTTATCGCCAATTTTTACAATCGAAAGCAGCTCTTCTAATTCTTTTCTTCCTTCTTTTTTTGTTCCCGTATATTTTTCACTGAATATTTTTTCTGCTCCGGCTTTTTCTAGTTTTTGAATCTGGGTTTTGTAATCTTGATTACTAGTACTCACTCTTGAATAACCATAAATGGCCAAAATTTCATCACCTTTTCTGAACATAAGTTTTTGACACTTTATAATTCCAAGTATAGCACGAAAAAACAAAGAGGTCAAAAACTTTTAAGTATCTGAACCCGACGAATTAATTCTAAAACATCTAATCTCGATTACCTAACTAAATTACACTAAGTTAATTAAATGTAGTATATAATCATTTAAAACTAATTAATTATTTAGTATAATGAAAGACAAGAGGTGATTGTATGTTAACCACAAAATCTAGAAAACAAGGAAGTTCTGTAGTATTGACATTACCATCTAATAACGGACAGAAACCAAAAGCAGACCAAGAATATATAGTGATGTATTCTGATGATGGGACAATTACGTTAGTCCCTAAATTACAAGATCCATTTAGTGGTGGATCAGAAGGGGAGTACTACGAAAAAGATGAATGGTATGACATTGAACCTGGAGGGAGAGAATTATTTTAATGAGTGACGAAAAGAAATATATTCCTAAAAAGGGCGATATTGTATGGATAGATTTCGATCCTTCAGCTGGAAAAGAAATACAGAAAAGACGTCCAGGTCTAGTAGTTTCTAGATATGAGTTTAATAGAAAGACAATGTTTGCAGTAATTTGTCCCATAACTTCTACAATTAAAAATATGCCCACTCGTTATACATTACCTGATGAAATGGAAACTCATGGACAAGTCGTTATTTCCCAATTAAAATCTTTAGATTTTACAGAAAGAAAGTTAAGCCAAATAGAACATTTACCATTAAAGGATATGGCTAAAATAGATCAAATCATTGAATACATTTTTTAATTATAATAGGAAGAAAGAATACATATAATATTTAATGTTCATGAATTCTTTCTTTTTATAACGTCTATTTACTATAACGTATTATAGTAAATAGACAGAAAGGAGGATAAATTGAACCTAAGAAAAATAGAACATGAAATTGAAGAAATATTGTCTAAGGATACTCATTCATGGGTGCGTCTATACGAGCTAATAAGAGAAGTAGAATATAGTAAATTATGGCGTAATGAGTATAGTTCTTTTACACAGTGGATTAAACATTTAGCATATGTAACAGGAGTAACTGAATCTCTAATATGGAAAAGAAAAAAAGCAGGAAAAATATACTTTGACTACCAACAACGAGCAAGAAATAGGGGAGTTAGTGTTCCTAACATAGAGGACGTAGAAGTCAGTCCAGATAACTTTGAATTAGTAGAAAAAATTAGCCAAGGAAACAGCCAAATAAAAGATGAATTAATGCAACAAGTTTTAGTAAAAGATATTAAGCGATCTGATTTAGTAAACACTTGGTCAACTATTAAAACGATTCAAGCTAAAGAGGGTGGAGGAATCGTTAAAAAGAATAGATACTCTAAAATTGATAGTAGTGACGAACAAATATTTACTATATCTGATTTTTCGTTTGCATTGTCAGAAAGTTCGTGGTTACAAATTGCTAAGAATTCATATCACAAAGGAAAATCAGTTTATAAGCTAATTCCCAATTTTTCCTTTTATTCTTCGTTATTGATGAGATCTGTTACTTTAGATTTTTTATTGCTAGAAAACGTGTCTAGTAAATACACACAAGAATTAAATACACATAGCATCGAAATAGTTTTTTCGGATAACAAACTTAACAATATAATTTTAAATACTAAAACTAATTATAGCTGGGTCGTTGTTCCTGAAGATATCTCACTCATTGCACTTAAACAGCTTCCTAAAGAAATAGGATTATTAAAAATTTCATCTAAAAGAATAATACAAGTTGTTAGGAATGCAGCACTTACTAACGAAACTAGTAAATTAGATATTTTACAAGCATTCATCGTTAAAACTATATAAATTAATATCTTATATGTAGAAAAAAAGTGTTTATTATACATCATCAATAATCTATCATGACGATGCAGCATATCTCAAAAATGGCATTGAGTTTATTTTTACCATATGAAAAAATGGGAATAGCAAGTGTCTTTATATTTTTGATTGTTATGTGGATTTCGTGCTAAAATACATTGAAAAACTTAGCATGAAAGTTGAAAAAGTTATTGAAAAAAAAGGATTAATAATTAATAGGCGGTGAATTCAGTTGTTAGAAAACAAATTAGGTATTATTAACCAACTTGAGTTAAACAGAGTTGAGGAACGTGTCAGTAAAGAAAAGGCAAAACAATTATATGACTCTGGAGATATTGACAGAGTAGAAATTGGAACATTCAAGGGGCTATCATATATTCATAATTATTTGTTTGAAGATATTTATGAATTTGCAGGTAAAGTTAGAAGTCAAAATATTTCTAAAGGAAATTTTCGCTTTGCACCAGTAATGTACCTAGAAATCGCTTTAGAACATATAGATAAAATGCCCCAAAGAAATTTAGATGAAATTGTAGCCAAATATGTTGAAATGAACATTGCACATCCTTTTCGTGAGGGCAATGGTAGAGCAACGAGAATATGGTTAGACTTAATTTCGAAAAAAGAATTAAAGCAGGTTGTAGATTGGAACTTAATTGATAAAGAAGATTATTTATCTGCAATGGAAAGAAGTCCAGTCAAAGATTTGGAAATTAAATATTTAATCTCAAATGCTTTAACTGATAAAATTAATGATAGAGAAATCTTCATGAAGGGTATTGATATTAGCTATTATTATGAAGGGTACACCGAATACAATGTTGAGGACTTATAAATTAAAGGCTTCAATTTAAAGAAAAATTCAAGTTGTTACGCATGCAGCACTTACCAATGAGATTAGTAGTTTATATGTCTTACAAGCGTTCATTGTTAAAACCGTTTAACTTAACCTTTTATATGTAATAATAAAAAACATTTATTATTTTTCATTAATGATCTATCCTGTTAATGTACCATACAACAGAAGAAGAAGGGAATGGTTAAATGAAAATTTCAGCTAAATTATTTGTTTTAGGAATAGGCTTAACTTTTGGAGGTCTTATAACAAGTGTTCCAGCAGAAGCAAAAAATATTGTGACGAGTAACTATGAATTAGGAAGTTTTGCTCAAAATGACCCTGTCAATTATTCCTTACTAAGAAGTAAACGCAGCCTCAGTGAAACACCTCCTAGAGTGGATTTTATCGATATTTCCTCTCATAATGGAGAGATTTCTGTAGAACAATTTCAAAAGATGAAAAACATGGGAATTAAAGGCGTAGTAGTCAAATTAACTGAAGGAACAACCTACAAAAACCCGTTAGCCCCTAGTCAAATTACCAATGCCAAAAAAGCAGGTCTAACTGTTTCAACATATCATTTTTCTTGGTTTGAAAATCAACAAGAAGCAATTGATCAAGCCAATTACTATGCGGATTACGCAGAAGAATTAGGGCTATCCCAAAATAGTGTCATGGTTAATGATGCAGAAACAACACCAATGATTAACGCAGACGCCACAAAAGTTTCTGTCTACTTTAGAGATCAATTAGCAAAACGTGGCTTCAAAAATGTTGTCCATTATTCTAGCGCTAGTTGGTTCAATAATAATTGGATGGAATATGACGTTTTAGGTAAAGAAAATAGTTGGGTAGCAGAATGGCCGGCGAACCCAAGTGCTAATAATTTATTGCACACAGATACAGCTGCTTGGCAATGGAGTAGTCAAGGTTCTTTTGATTTCATTCCTGGATCTAACTTTGACTTCAACGTAGATTACCTAGGACGCTTTACTACTAACTAAAAAAGAGCGATTCTTTTTAGAATCGCTTTTTTTTCTGTCTAATCGACCACTGAATAAACATTAGTTATTATGTTATATATTTAAATGTAAATTATTCAACGCAGGTTTTTGTTTGTTAGTTTCAAGTAAAAGCTTGCAAAGTTATTCATGATTCTGTATTCTTATATTTATATTAAAGGAGGTGGTTTAATTGACAAGTGATTCGATAGAAGGTGAGCAGAGAACTTTAGTATGTTTATCCTATTTCTTAATTGAATAAGAATACAGTAGTGCATCAAAAATTACTTTTCATTACCAGGATAGTAATAGATGGGCTTTTTTGTGTTTAACTATATTAAGATAGGGGTTTAAAATAATTTATGGAAGAAAAAAATATATACCAATTAAATATTAATGAAGTATTAAGAAAATACAATATATCAGATTTAGAAAACGGTTTAACAGATAAACAAGTTAAAGAAAGTTTGTTAATGTACGGATTAAATAAATTAGAGTCAAAGAAGATACCAAAATGGAAACTACTTCTTAGACAATTTAATAACATGATAATCTATATTTTATTGTTTTCGGCATTGCTTACATTGATAATGGGACATATCTCAGATGCCCTTATTATTGCATTAGTGGTTATTGTCAATGCACTGATTGGCTATTATCAAGAGGCAAGTGCCTCAGACGCTTTAGAGCGAATCCAAGAAATGCTATCTTCTGAGGCAACTGTGTATAGAGACGGGATCAGAAAAGATATTCTTTCCGAAGAAGTGGTTGTTGGTGATGTTGTCTTTTTAGAAGCTGGTGATAATGTTCCAGCGGATTTGAGAATCGTTGAAGCCGATAATTTGAGGATCCAAGAATCTGCTCTGACTGGTGAACCTGATTCTGTAGAGAAGACTGAAGAATCTTTAGAAACGACAGACATACCACTTGCTGAAAGAGTTAATTTAGCTTTTGCTTCAACTTCTGTTACTTCTGGTAGTGGCATAGGAGTTGTAACTTCAATTGGTGAAAAGACTGAAATAGGAAAAATATCAACTGATGTTAATAATACGGAAACTAGAAAAACTCCACTCATGAAAGAGATAGATGGCTTAGGTAAAGGAATTACTTATGTCATCATGGCGGTAGCAATAGCTTTGTTTGTTTTTAGTTTGATTTTAGAGACTTATTCTTTGTCAGTGCTATCTCTTGCCGTAGTTACAATGATTGTGGGGTCTATCCCTGAGGGATTACCAGCCACAACTTCCGTTGTTCTAGCAATGGGTGTGAGTGATATGGCTAAGAACAAGAATACAATAGTTAAGACCTTGCCTGCTGTAGAAACATTAGGCTCTGTAGATGTTGTAGCTACAGATAAAACAGGAACTTTAACTAAAAATGAAATGACTGTTAAAGATATTATTTTTTACAAAAAATATCTTCAAGTTACAGGAGATGGATACAAACCCAAAGGAGAGATTCTTCATAATGATTCTCCAGTTGTAGTCGATAACCAACTTGAATTGTTTTTAGAAGCTGGGTTTGAAGCTAATGATACGGTGCTGGTGAAAGAAGAGGACCGTTGGACAATTAATGGAGAGCCTACAGATGGTTCTTTCTTAACGTTGTTTTATAAGCAATATTCTTATCCTGAGAAACCAGACTATGAAGAAATAGACATGTTACCATTTGACTCAGACTATCGATACATGGCAAAGCTTGTTGAAAATAGTCACAAAGAACGGATTATTTTTATAAAAGGTTCTCCCGATAAACTTTTTCCAATGGCACAATCTTTTGATTCTTCATTTGACGAGAAATATTGGTTTCAACAAGTAACAGAACTTTCTGAGGAAGGAAAAAGAGTTGTTGCTGTTGGATTCAAAAAAGTCTCTTCAGATATTGAGGAAGTGACACATGAATTACTTAGTCAGGGTATAGATTTACTGGGAATTGCAGGAATCATTGACCCTCCAAGAGAAGAAGTTATTCATGCCTTAAAAGAAATGAATCGTGCGGGTGTGCATGTCAAGATGATAACGGGTGACCATCCTTTAACAGCCAAAGCAATAGGTGAAAAACTTTGTTTAGCTCCTAAGATAAACGTGGTCACTGGTGCAGAACTTGACAGTATGTCACACGATGAGTTTAAGAATGCAGTGTTGTATAATCAAGTATTTGCAAGAACCACACCAAAAAATAAAATGGATATTGTGGAAGCTTTACAAGAAAGTGGAAAAGTAACTGCAATGACGGGTGATGGTGTCAATGATGCTCCCGCTCTAAAGAAAGCAGATATTGGTGTAGCCATGGGAATGAACGGAACTGATGTTGCAAAAGATTCTGCGGATATGATTCTAACAGATGATAATTTTGGAACAATGTCTGTAGCCATCAGAGAAGGTAGAAGAATTTACGATAATATCAAGAAGAGCATATTATTCCTTCTGCCAACATCTTTCGCTGAAGGTTTAATCATTGCTTTTACAATTTTGACGCAAAAAGAAATGCCATTACAACCAACACAATTATTATGGATTAATATGGTATCAGCAATTACAATTCAGTTTGCTTTTATTTTTGAGCCTGCTGAAAAGGGGATTATGCATAGAAAACCACGTAAAAATGGGAATCGTTTGTTAAATAATCATGATATATGGCAAATGGCTTACGTATCGGTTTTGATGGCTCTGATAAGTATTATTTCATATGAATGGTTATTGGCAGAAGGTGTTAGCCAAGCAGTTGCTAGTACTATGATGATTAATGTTGTGGTATTGAGTAAGATATTCTACTTATTCAATATTCGTACTAGTCAACCGGTAATATCAAAAAGTTTCTTTAGTAATCCAAAAGCCTTTGTAATAATTTTGATTATGATTGTTCTTCAGCTAATTTTGACCTATGTCCCATTTATGCAATCTTTGTTTTACACTTCTGGGATGTCAATAATTCCCTGGGGTATTTCGATTGCATCGGGTATTGTCATTCTTATTATCACAGAAATTGACAAGTTACTTAGGCTAAAAACAAATAAACAAACGTAATAGCAATATAACAGACAAAAAATAAAAATTCGACTAGAAAAATCTAGTCGAATTTTTTAGTGTAAAAGCAGTTGGTGGATAATAACTGTATGTTCTCTTGTGCTATAATAGGCGTAAAAGTGAATATACATTTCAGGAGATGATTTAGTAATGGGATTAAATGCATTTTTAACAGGATTAGCCAATTTAGAAAAAATAAGGAGAGCTCCAGGTTTTTTTAAATATACTGAACACACAGTAGCTGCCCATTCATTTAGAGTAGCAATGATTGCTCAAACTTTAGCTGATATAGAAGAGGTATCCGGTAATAAAATTAATTGGCAAACTCTATATGAAAAAAGTCTAAATCATGATTATACGGAAAGATTTATTGGTGATATAAAAACACCAGTGAAATATGCTAATAAAGAATTACGCAGCATGTTAGCTTCTGTTGAAGAAAGCATGACAGAAGCTTTTATAAATCAAGAAATCCCTAATGAGTTTCAAACAATTTATCAAAGAAGACTTTCAGAAGGAAAAGATGATACTTTGGAAGGTCAAATTTTATCTGTTTCAGACAAAATAGATTTAATGTATGAATCATACGAGGAAATTTCTAAATCAAATCCAGATAATGTATTTAAGGATATGTTTTTCGATGCAGTAATAACAGTAAAACAATACAGAGAGCTAAGTAGTGTCCAATATTTTTTTAAAAATATTTTTCCAGAACTAATACAAGATGACTTTTATGGAAAACTTTCGTTCCAAAAAGAAATAGAAACTATCCTTAATGATTGAATATCCAATAATTCTAAAAATCTACTTTTTAGAATAGAAAAAATCCTTTTCATACTTATTTTTTCATATAAAAATGGTTAAAATCGAAAAGAACAAATTTAAATATCTTGAATAAGAAAAGTTCCAACACGAATAATACAAGTTATTTACTCTTTGAAATACCAGTAATAACAAAAAATACGAACGAAATACTCCTTTTAAACATAAAAGTTTCGGTTAATCTTAACTTTCAACCTTATTATCCCACTTTGAATAATACATCTTATGTTAACTAGAGAATTATTGACCCTCCACGTACGTAGTTTGTTTTTGCATTAAGAATACTAATCATTTCAAAAAAATTTGCTGTCTAACTCTGTTAGCCTCTTATAATTTCAATCATTACTAATATAGCTAGATAAAAGAACCAACAAGGGATACCTTAATTGGTTCTTTCTAACTTATCACTATAAAATAATTGTTTATTGCTTTTTATCTATTTGTATAAACATATAGCCATTTAATTAATTGCGTCTTCTATATTTTTTTAATCCACCAAATACAGCAAGAGCTAAAAATATTAATATTGTTCCTATAACATAAAATAGATTTGATTTTTGTTCTCCCGTACTTGGTAAATTTGCTTTAAAATTATTTGTTTGTTTACTTTGACGAGACGAATGATTATTTTTATCAATGTTTTGGTTAATAACTTTGTTTTTCTCTTTAATTACTAATTTAACTGTTTTGGTTTGACCATCTGTTGTTTGTAATGTAACTTCATAGGTTCCTGCTTTTGAGAAGTCTACTTTTGAGAAGTCTGCTGTTACTTCAAGCTCTTTGCCATCTTTATCTGTTGCAGTAGCTTTGAAGTCTGATACAGTTGGTGTTTTATCTCCTACATACATGCTAAAGTCTGAGCCACTGATGGATTGTTTGTTTTCTTTGATTACTAATTTAACTGTTTTGGTTTGACCATCTGTTGTTTGTAATGTAACTTCATAGGTTCCTGCTTTTGAGAAGTCTACTTTTGAGAAGTCTGCTGTTACTTCAAGCTCTTTGCCATCTTTATCTGTTGCAGTAGCTTTGAAGTCTGATACAGTTGGTGTTTTATCTCCTACATACATGCTAAAGTCTGAGCCACTGATGGATTGTTTGTTTTCTTTGATTACTAATTTAACTGTTTTGGTTTGACCATCTGTTGTTTGTAATGTAACTTCATAGGTTCCTGCTTTTGAGAAGTCTACTTTTGAGAAGTCTGCTGTTACTTCAAGCTCTTTGCCATCTTTATCTGTTGCAGTAGCTTTAAAATCTGATACAGTTGGTGTTTTATCTCCTACATACATGCTAAAGTCTGAGCCACTGATGGATTGTTTGTTTTCTTTGATTACTAATTTAACTGTTTTGGTTTGACCATCTGTTGTTTGTAATGTAACTTCATAGGTTCCTGCTTTTGAGAAGTCTACTTTTGAGAAGTCTGCTGTTACTTCAAGCTCTTTGCCATCTTTATCTGTTGCAGTAGCTTTGAAATCTGATACAGTTGGTGTTTTATCTCCTACATACATGCTAAAGTCTGCGCCATTGATAGACTGTTTGTTTTCTTTAATTACTAATTTAACTGTTTTGGTTTGACCATCTGTTGTTTGTAGTGTAACTTCATAGGTTCCTGCTTTTGAGAAGTCTACTTTTGAGAAGTCTGCTGTTACTTCAAGCTCTTTGCCGTCTTTATCTGTTGCAGTAGCTTTGAAATCTGATACAGTTGGTGTTTTATCTCCTACATACATGCTAAAGTCTGCGCCATTGATAGACTGTTTGTTTTCTTTAATTACTAATTTAACTGTTTTGGTTTGACCATCTGTTGTTTGTAGTGTAACTTCATAGGTTCCTGCTTTTGAGAAGTCTACTTTTGAGAAGTCTGCTGTTACTTCAAGCTCTTTGCCGTCTTTATCTGTTGCAGTAGCTTTGAAATCTGATACAGTTGGTGTTTTATCTCCTACATACATGCTAAAGTCTGCGCCATTGATAGACTGTTTGTTATACATATAAGTTAAAAACACCTCAGTTGGTTGACCATTATCACCATATTTACCTGTAAGCGTTGTAGGTTTTGCTACAGAGAAATAATACTTCTGATTATTAACGGTAATATCACTATTATCAATCACATAGCTATCTCCAGGATTTCCAGTAAGAGTTAGGTCTTCTCTTATTTTATTACCTGAATCATCTTGATAATGAATTGTAATATCCGAGTAAATTGTAACTTTTACTTGCTTTGTAGCTATCTGATTTTGACTATTTTTGACGCTATATGTTACTTTAAATTCTCCATTAATATGTTTTTCCCATGCATTCTTTAACTCGTTAAAATCTAAAATTTCAATTTGATTAGTAAGATTCCCATCAGTCAAGTCTGTTGCTGTTACACCTTTAAGTAGCCAATCATCAAGGTCGCCAACATCAGCTCCTTGTTTTAGTACCTTATCTGTAGCACCCAAAATCTTGGGGATAAATCCACTACTTCCCGGAACATATGCCACCTTATTGGTCAAGTTAGTTACAGAGATTCCAGGATAATAAGTGTCTGCTGTATATGTCGATGTTACTGTATATTGTCCAGTAACATCGGGAGCATATAAGGGAACGTTTATCCTATTATAGTTTATTTTTATACCATTTTCCCAAGTAATACTAACAGAATTATCATCGTTAATTTTGTACTTTATATATCCATCACTTGTTGCTTGATCCAATGTTAAATAATTAATACTCCCTAGACCATCATCTATAGACACGCGAATTAAAGATGGAATTATTTCAGAACCAGGGCCCGTTCCTGAAATTGTATATGTTCGATTAGTTTGAGATGAAGTCAAATTTCCTGGATCTAAAATGTATGTTACAGGTAAGTATTTTTGGTTTGGATCATAAATACTATACCCATCAATTGAAACTCCTTTAGCATTATTGTCAACAGCTATATTTCCTTGGTTACCAGCATTAGCTTGTACTCTTGTTTCTACTCCCCCGCCTCCAGGAGCTTTAGTGACCTGAAATTTAGCATTTTCAATATCTATATCTGTAGAGTTTTTATCATCAATATATTGGCCTGTAAGAATTTGAACTTCAGAAGTTTGTTGAACTGCTTTTGTTGGGACAAACCAGTTTAATGTAAAGCTTCCAGAGAAGTCTATATCTGTATTAATTGTATAAATAAGTTGACCTTTTCCTGGGTCTACAGAGTATTCACCATATGCGGAACCGTCAACAAAACTCCAATTATCAAAGTCAAAATACTCTCCTGAAACACCTGAGATGATTATTTTAGTCCCTTTTTTGATGATATTGTTTTCAACATTTGTAATTTTAGCAGAAACCCACAGACTAATACCCGAGTATTGACTATTTGATTTTCTAGATATTGAAATCTCAGGCATTTGAGCATAGTCAGAGTCAACATCTTTAGTAGCGTATTTAATACTATTACTTATATCCTCTTCACTAGAAAGATTATTATTAGTACTATCTAGGTTATTTGCAGTACTACTAAATGTGCTTTTTTCGGTCTTTTCTTCTATATTATTACTTTCTTCTTTATTGAATAATGACTTTGAAGTTGTTGTTCCTATTTCTTCGGGATTTTTTGTTGTATCATTTCCTTTATCAGGATTTCCATCCATATCTTTAGTATCCTCAATGGAAGCATCACTACTATCTTTAATTACATTATCGTTATCTCTATCAGAAATACTAGATTGTGGTTGACTATCTACAGTAACAGCGCTAGCATAACTTGGTAGAATGATGGAGGATATTAGCACCCCTATTGAGATAACATTTGTTATTTTTTTCATTAAAAATACTCCTTTCAAATATAATTCACAATTTTAATTGCATGAAATACTTTAAAACTATATATATTTATTAGTATATCGAAAACATTAATGACTTTCAACAACTTTTTTATCCAATACAAATATTATTTTAATCTAATTCACAATAAATTTCGCGGTATCAATTTTTTTAATTTTGTATTTTGAGCAAGAAAAACTTTCTTTTTCTAGGAAGTATTATATATAATAGCAAAAGAATGGAGGAATAGAAATGCAAAAAGCTTTATTGATAATTGATGCCCAAAATGATTATTTTGAAGGAGGAAAATTTCCATTATGGAATACTATAAAAACACTAGAGAATATTGAACGTGCAACAATCAATTCATTGAATGTAAATATTCCGATTATTTTAATTAAACACGTAGCTGACCCTTCACTAGGGATAGCCCCATTTTTTATTGAAGGTACAAACGGTGTAGAACTTAGAAAAGAAATTATTGAAAAAGTCCCAGATCCAATTGTAGTAACTAAAGCGTACGCGGATGGTTTTTATAAAACAAACTTGGAATCCATTTTGAGTAATTATGGGGTTAAAGAAATTGTTCTTACAGGGATGATGACGCAAAACTGTGTAACCCATACTGCTATATCAAAATCAGCTGAGAAATACAAAGTAAGTATCCTTACGGATGCAACGTCAAGCGCTAGTGAAGAAATCCATCTAATTGGTTTAGCGGCACTAACCTCACGACCCGAAATTTCTTTGACTACGGTTACAGATTATTTCAAGAGTTAACTGAGATTTACAAAGACTTGTATCTGTAATTACATGAGAGTTTTTCTTAACAGGACCTACTAACAATAATGTCCTTTATTTTTAAAATTGGTCACCTCTTGCTTAGTACCAATAGTACAGGTACCAGCTTCAATATATTATAGCCTGAAAAAGAACCAACAGTTGTACCTTGTTGGTTCTTTTTCTGATAATCCATTAAAGTAAAAACTGTAACAAAAGTATTGAAGTTCCATGAATTAAAGTGCGGAGCTTTTCATGAAAGATAGCTCCGCTCGCAACAGTTCATTCTCATGTTCCAATTCTTGTTCACGTATCCGTGTTTTTTCACTTGAACGAGTTTTTTTTGACATAGAAGGTCTTCTTTTCGGTTTTGATGAAAGGTCTTGTATGCCTTTTTGGAGAAATTTCTGATGCCAAGCCAAGACTAAGGTATCATTTGGCAGACCATATTTCAACGCAACAGTCAGATAAGAGTCACCACTCGTTAAATAATAATGTATGTATGATATCCTGCTTGAAATTGGAATAGTGACGGAAGAGTAATATTGGTTATTTACGCTTCGATGAAGTTCGTTAAACCCAAATTTTCCAACTGCTTTAACCAATTTAAGAACAGTTTAGAACGAAGTAATGTCAAACTGATTCGCTAGAGTCCAATAATCTCCTGATCCATTTTGATAAACTTCTACTACTTTTTTCTTGAATTCATAATCATATTTTTCAAATTTAAATGCTCCCCCAGTGGTAGACCAAAAAAACTAACTTTTGAAGCGCACTATGGTCAATTGCATTTTTGTTCTTAATTTTAGTGTAATTCCTTGTAAGATAAATACAATAAATAATTTGTCTTCTCAATAAATTGATAGATTGCCAATTTTATCGAAGTGCTTATACACTTCATTTTATTTAATTTACTCTCTACCTCTTCCTTGTTATAAGCAAAAAAGTTATCTTGCCATACCAGCGTTATTACTAATTCTTCTTCACATAAACTTATAAAATACGTACATCCATAAGAATTTCCTCTTTCATTAGCATAAATTTCCATATTAATCATTCTCTCCTTTTTTATGATCGTCTCCAATGACTATTTTACCACTATTTGTTATTTCTAAACTCCGTTTATTGAAGAAGCGAAGGTTCTGATGACGGATATGGAGCATCGATTGGTAATGCGTTTAAAAAACTTCAAAAAATAAACTTTATACGCAGACCAAGCGCAAAAACAGTGAAATATTTCAACAATATAATTGAACAAAATCACTAGCCAATTAAAGTCAACATAAATTTTATCAACGTTTACGAACTACCTTAGTTACGATTAAAGGCATGGAAGCGATTCGAGGAATATACGAAAAAGCCCAAAAAAAGGAACTAACTTCAGCTTTTCAGTCTGTACTGAAAGTAAGATATTATTGGGAATTCCAGCTTAATTTAGTTAGAAATACATAGACTTATATTTTATTTATAAAAGTTTGCAACAGAACTGGGGAATATATCTATTGAAATGTGGTATCCCAAAAAAGCTTACCAAAAGATACACCTAAATTCCGAATGGCTATTACTGGAATGAAGTTTTATCGAAAAAGCTTCAGAATATGTTCAGTTAACATTTTTGTGTTGTTGCCTCGAGCGATTTTCACCAACCAGACCTGTCTATCCCCCATCAACTTGATCTTTAGAATAGACAATAAAAATTTAAACACATTCAGTTTGACAGTTTGCATTTCTTCACCTAGTTGCTACCTGCTTGGACAATTCCTTCAGTACTAATTCTACTTGATCTCTACAAACATAGTATCTAGGTAACGCCTGATCATTACCGAATGATTTATAGAATTATACTATATTCATTCGCTTTTATATTGAACTATTCTGTTTCTATGTTTCCGTGTACCCCATGCTTTTTCTATTTTAAAGAATAGATTCTATTTCTTTATAGTTTTCATTTAATTTGCGAACGAAAACAGTTGACCGAGTAAACACATTGAGTTATACTTCATTTATTAATAGGAGGTAGTATTTATGACTAAAGAAAAAAACATTATAATCGGTAAAAAAATATCAAAAATATACGAAAAAATGTTAGCATTCCGTAGTAAAGAAATTAAAAATTTAAATATAAACCCAAATGACTATAACTATTTTTTAACAATTTCAGAGTATCCTGGCTGTAACCAAAATTTTATAGCTAAAAAAAGAAATGTCAATAAATCTTATGTGACTAGAATAGTAAATAAATATGAAAAACAGGATTTGTTAAAAAAAATTCCTAGTGAATCCAATAAAAGTGCATATTCTATATATTTGACAGAGTCTGGTAAAAATCTTGTTAACAATTTTAACAAGGTAATTTATGATTTAAACGAATTTATAGTAAGTAATTATTCTGATGAAGAATATGAAGACTTAATAATTAAATTAGAGAAATTATTAAATATTTTGGAGGAGCTGTAAATGAAAAAAATTTCTGTACTAATTTTATCATTATTAACTTTGATGGCAGGAGCTGTACTTTCCCCATTGCTGTCAGGTATTTCCAACGAATACTCTACTGTTAGCCCAGTTTTTATAAAATCTTTAGTAACTATACCCTCACTATTGGTTTTTTTGCTACCTTTTTTACTACCTCAAAAATTTATTAATTTTTATTCTAATAAAACAATACTTTTGATAGGTCTCCTTTTGTATTCAATTGGTGGATTAATTCCTTCTCTTTTTAAAATATCGTTTTCAAGTTTTATGTTTTGTAGAATTATTTTAGGAATTGGATTAGGATTGATTGCCCCCAGAGCAGTATCCTCTATTAATACCATTTATGAAGGTAAGGAAAAAGAAAAGATGCTAGGCTATGCTGGTGCAATGAATAATTTAGGAACTATTACAGCAGTTTTATTTTCAGGTTTCTTAGGGACTTATAATTGGAAAAATGGTCTCTGGATTTACTGGATTTCTGTTATTGCATTCATATTATTATTGATATATTTCCCAAAAGAAAGTTCAAAATCTAATCATACAGTTGTACCTAAAAATATGTCACTAAATGCTGGTTTAATCTCTATCTATTTAACATTATTTTTAATTACTATCATTTATTTTATTATTCCAACGAATCTATCTTTTTATATTTCTACTATTACTGATCATAATATAACAACAATAACTGGAGTACTTATGGCAATAACATCTGGAGCGGGGGTTATCAGCGGGGTTTTTTTTAGTAAGATTTACGATATTCTAAAAGAAAGAATTAGTTCGGTACTCTTCTTATCTTTTTTTCTATCAATGTTAATTATTTACTTCCACTTCAATATCTATTTTTTACTTATCGCACTGCCAATAAGTGGGTTTTCTCTAGGAATTGGAATTCCTTACTTTAACAAAAAAATAATTCAATACTCTAAAGGTCAGAATGAATCGAAGACTATAGAAATAGGAACTTCTCTCTTATTTTTAGGACAATTTGTATCCCCATTTTTTATAGATTTTTTCAGAAAATTATTACAACTTCCTATATCTACTGGTACTTTTTTAATAGGATCTCTTTTATCGTTAGTACTGCTGTTAATCAATTCATTTGTAAATAAAAAAGATTTGAACTAATTGTTCAAATCTTTTTTTTACTTCTTTATTGTCTATTAATGGATTGAAAACAAACATTTATAAGTCTATTTATTTAATACTATGTTCTCCTTTTACTTTATTCAGATTATCTTTAATACAAACTTTATAAAATGATACAAATCGTTCCTCACGATCAATAAATCTAGTAAAAATTGGATATAGACTAATAAAGTAGACTGATTTGTAAATGGTATACTGTCTATAATTAGACATAAAAATGAAAGGAAAAATACATATGTCTAACTACAAAAAATATGATGAAGATTTCAAAAAAAGCCTAGTCAATCTTTATCATGGCGGGAAAACTCAATCTAGTTTATGCAAAGAGTATGGCGTTTCTCAAACAGTAATCTCATGATGGATCAAACTCTATTCTGAAGTTTAAATAGAATGAGGAAATCTTCTTACTGCTAAACAAATAAGAGAACTTCAAAAATAAAAAGCTGCTTTAGAAGAGGACAATCTTATCCTAAAAAAAGCAATTGCATATTCACGCCACACTCCACCAACGACTAAAGGCTATTTCCTTACTTCAATCAGAACACACTATGCCTTAGTTATGTCGTGTGTTAAAAGTCAATCGTAGTATGTTTTATAAATATGTCAATAGAACCCCTTCCAATCGTTTTCTTGAAAATCAAGAATTAAAACGGTTGAGTGTACCGTCTAATGAAATCAATGAATTTACCAAAAATGGCAACTGTGAAACCAAAATTCCGCTATCAGAAATCTGCGGTTTCTTTGACTTGCCCCAACTTATTACAACAACAATTTGAAACAAGTCAGCCTAATAAAGTATGGACAAGTGATATTTCCTATATTACAGAAAAAAATGGATTCGTTTATATTTGTATTATTTTGGATTTTTTTCTAGGAAAGTGATTGCTTGGAATGTCTATAATAAAATGACGGCTAGTATTGTTTGTGACATCTTAGAAAAAGCTGTCAGTAAAAGAAAAACTACCTCCTCAGTTATACTCCACTCTAATAGAGGATCACAATATCTTTCAACCCAACTTCGACAGATTCAAGAAAAACTGACGATTGTTCCACCCTACTCAAAAATAGCTTATCCATGGGACAACGCTGTAGCCGTGTCTTTCTTCAAATGGATGAAACATGAAGAGTTAAAACGCTATACATTATATTCATTAGAAGATGTCAAACTTGCTTGTTTTAAATATATCTATGGTTGTTATAATCCTAGAAGACCTCATTCAGTAATCGATATGCTTTCTCTAAATTTGAAAGAAGAAATTTATTGGCAGCCCCACTAAAAGTATTCTCTTTTTATGTCTACTTAATTGACATCTATCCAATTCTACAGTTGATTTTCAGCAGACATTTCTTACTAACACCTGATTCTAGTGGATTTCACAAAAAGCTACTCCAATTTAAATATCAGGGTGATAGTCTTTTAAATCTAATTTATTTTTCTGATAAATAGATAAGATATCACGATACTTAGAATTTTCTAAAATAAGAATCCATTCTTGTATGAGATACATATAACATGCAGGAATGGTCCTTCTAATATTTCAAAGCAGTTTACTTGAAGTTTATCCGTAACTGAATTCTTTCTGTTATAGCTAGAAGTAAATACGACGAAGATAATTCTAGCACAAAGAAAACACCTACATATCCATTCTGAGGCTCCTCCTTAAAATAATGGACTAATCCGTTATTTGACTTATCATAGTACCATAAAAGGCATATTCATTTTTCCTTTCTCTATCAACATACTTTGTACCAAATTTAATAAATGGAGTAGCGGCAGAATTTCGAAATTTTTGTACGGTTTGCCCCACAAATACTGATGTGCGAGCCTTTTCAAATCTCTTGAGAATCTATGTTTAATTTGTGATAGTTTCACTAAGTCCCTAGGCGCAACTAGTCGAAAGAAAATAGAGAAAAGTTCATTTAGGAACGAGTTAAGAAACTGATTTTCCATTTAAAATACTCCCTTCTATTTTATTTCGCACATTTCCCGTAAACGATATTTTTAGGAAAGGTTAACATAAAAAAGTAGAAAAATAAATATGAAAAATTCACAATTTTTTGCTACCTTACAAAAATATCAAATTCCGGTTGGCCCCCCAAATGGCAAGTTAAAAATACTAAAAATAATATGTTTAAAGTACAAAAAAAGGGTAGCATAAATTTTTATGCCACCCTTTTTTTCTTCCCCACTTGTGGGGGTAAATGTATTAAACATTTTTAAGCACATTCTTTCTCAAAACATAAAGATAAAAGATAATTTATTTGTATTTAGTTTTCTTGTAATGTTCTTGCCTGTTATTTTGTTCCTAAGGTATAAAGGCTTACTAAGAGATACCACTATTACTTTCCCCTTACCAATTACTCAACTTTAACAATCCAACCTTCCGGTGCTTCAATATCGCCAAACTGGATTCCAATCAACTCATTATACAAACGTTTAATTGTTGGACCTACTTCTGTTTCTGAATAAAATATATATGAATCTTTTCCGTCATCAATTCGTCCAATAGGCGATATAACTGCTGCTGTTCCACAAGCTCCTGCTTCAATAAATTTATCCAAATCTTTAGCATAAACTTCGCACTCAATTGCTTTGAGTCCTAATCGATGCTCTGCTAAATATAGAAGAGAGTATTTAGTAATTGAGGGTAGTATAGACGGACTCAATGGTGTAATAAACTCATTTTCAGATGTAATTCCGAAGAAATTTGCAGCACCAACTTCTTCAATTTTAGTATGTGTACTTGGATCAAGATAAATCGCATCTGCATAACCTGAAGATTTAGCAACAACTTCCGCTTGCAAAGAAGCAGCATAGTTTCCACCAACTTTGGCTCCCCCCGTACCAAGAGGAGCTGCTCTATCATAATCTCTTGATATAACAAATTTTGAAGGAGTCAATCCATCTTTAAAGTAAGAACCAACAGGCATAGCAAAAACAGTGAAAATATATTCTTCAGCAGGTTTTACACCAATAACATCACCAATTCCAAGCAAAAGCGGACGAAGATATAAAGTTGCGCCTTTTCCATAAGGAGGAACAAACGCCTCGTTAGCTTTTACAACTTGTTTAACTGCATCAATAAACATTTCAGTTGAAACTTCTGCCATACAAAGACGACGTGCTGTTTTTTGTAAACGAATGGCATTTTGATCAGGACGAAAAAGTTGAACCTTCTTTTGTTCGATATGCCTTTAATCCTTCAAAACCTTGTTGTCCATAATTCAAAGCAGGCGAAGATTCACTGATATGAAGTTTATTATCTCCTGTTAGTTTTCCATTACCCCATTTTCCATCTTTAAAATGAGCAATATAGCGAAAAGGCAAATTCCGATAGCTAAATCCTATAT